>NZ_JBIDDF010000007.1:0-260523 GCF_043205035.1 Nocardia sp. NPDC047654 | reverse complement strand
CACACGGGGGGTGAAGAGCCGGAACCAAATAAAACATTTGGCACTGACATTCATCGACACACTATTGAGTTCTCAAAGAACACACGCACACACATCCAAACCGGCCTGAACCGGACCTTCTGTGAGGCAACTTTTCCAGCTTAGCCCATTCGTTCACCCGATCAAAATCGGGCTCCCGTTCGAGCCATGTGATGGCCAGGCGCTCCTCGTCCTACCTCGTTTCCCGGTCCATCCGCTCGGCGTCTCCGCCTCGCTTCTCGGCTCCGGGTCGGTGTCCGTGTCGCTCTGACTTGGATAAAGTTACGCGGCGGAAAACGCTACGTCAAATCGCCTGTCCAGCGCGTCTTTTCGCAGGTCAGAGGTGCGCCGTCGGGTGTGCGCCCGGTGGAATGACACAAATGTGATTCAGGCCACGACAAGATCGTTTCGGTGGCCCGTTCCGCTGTCCCCGATCAACCGCCCAATGGAGCTCGACGCGGCACGACCTTGCGGTAGGAGATCCGCCATCCGGCGGATTCCCGCACCACGACGTCTTCGTATGTCACGCTCCCGCAACCGCCGTCGGCGTTGATGCCGATTCCCTTGGACCGCACCACGACCACGCCCGCGTCGTTGTGGGTGATGAGGACATTGGTGACGTGGTGTCCGACCGGATTCGCGTCGCCGAGCGCGAGCGCCGCTTCGCGGAGGGCGGTGACGCCGCGTGCCGCGGCTCATTGCGGGATGGCAGCCGCACGAAGCAATTTCGCGCCGAGGCCGGCGAGGAGATCTCTCATCTCGGCGGGTTCGACGACCTCGAAGTCCAGGTCCAGGTGCGCGATGCGCAGTGCGGTCCACTCCAGGGAATCGGCCGAGGTGCGCAGGAGGCAGGTGTGCGCATCCAGCGGTTCGATCTCCTCCGCGCGCACGCGGAACGCGTCGGCGAGGGTCTCGGCGCCCGCGTGCACGCGCAGGACCACTCGGCGGACCGGCCTGGTGCGGGCCAATTGGCTGGTGACGAAGGTCGCCGCGTCTTCGGCGGGCAGTGCCCGGGCCGCGCACCGTATTCCGGTGGGCTGCGGAGACGTCAGCCGATCCACCCGGAAGGTGCGCCAATCCGCGCGATCGACGTCCCACGCGACCAGGTACCAGCGGCGACCGGCGGAGACCAGACTGTGCGGTTCGGTGAGGCGGCCGGTTTCCGCGTCTGCCTTGTCCCGGTAGCGGAAGCGGATCCGTTCGCCGTCGCGCGCGGCGGCGGCCAAGGCGACGAGCACCTCCGGATCGATCATCGGACCGGCCGGGGGCCCGCCGAGCGAGACGGTGGTGGTGTCTATCGCGTCGACCCGGCGGCGCAATCGCGACGGCAGCACCTGCTGCAGTTTCACCAGGGCGCGGGCAGCCGATTCCTCGATACCCGCGATCGCGCCCTGCGCCGCGCCACGCAGCCCGAGGGTGATCGCGACCGCCTCCTCGTCGTCGAGCAGCAGCGGCGGCAGCGCGGCGCCCGCTTCCAGGCGGTATCCGCCTATCGCGCCGAGGCAGGCGACCACGGGATATTCCAGCTCGCGCAGGCGCTCCACATCCCGGCGCACCGTCCGCACGGTGACCCCGAGCCGCGCGGCCAGTTCCGGCCCGCTCCATTCGCGACGGGTTTGCAGCAGCGACAGCAGCTGGAGCAGGCGCGCGGCGGTCTGGGTCACGGGTTCCAGTATGGCCGAGAAGGAGGACAGAACCTGACCTCATCGGCTCCTAGCGTGAGGCTCGTGCATGCTCATCAAGACACCATCAGGATCGCCGGGGCCAGGGTGAACAACCTCCGGGACGTGTCGCTGACGATCCCCAAGGGCAAGATCGTGGTCTTCACCGGCGTCTCCGGTTCGGGGAAGTCGTCGATCGTCTTCGGGACCGTGGCGGTCGAATCGCAGCGGCAGCTCAACGAGACCTTCACCTGGTTCATTCGCAACCGGCTGCCCAAATACGAGCGGCCGGAGGCCGACGCGATCGACAATCTCGCGCCCGCCGTCGTCGTCGATCAGAAGCCGATCGGCGGCAATTCCCGGTCCACCGTGGGGACCATGACGGATATCCAGTCGATCATCCGCGTGCTGTTCTCCCGGCACAGCGTGCCGAGCGCGGGCGAGGCGACGCGCTATTCGTTCAACGACCCGCTGGGCATGTGCCCCGCGTGTGGCGGTCTGGGCCATGTGGTGCGCCCGGATCTGGGCAAGCTCATCGATACCGGCAAGTCGCTGAACGAGGGAGCCATCACCTTCGGTCCGTTCGCGGTCGGAACCTTCCAATGGCAGCTCTACGCCGAGTCGGGACTGTTCGACCCGGACAAGCCACTGCGGGACTTCACCCCGGAGGAGTGGCAGTTGTTCCTGCACGGCAAAGGGTTCCGGGTGCCGCGCAAGAACCGGAACGGATCCGCGGGGAACAACGCCTACGAGGGTCTGCTGGAGCGGTTCGACCGCCTCTACATCAAGCGCGATCTCACCGCGCTGTCGGACAGGAATCGCGCGGCCGCCCGCGCCGTGGTCACCGAGAAGATCTGCCCGGACTGCGGGGGCGCCCGGCTCAACGCCGACGCGCTGGCGAGCCGGATCGATGGCCTCGGCATCGCCGACTACGGCAGGCTGGAGATCACCGATCTCATCGAGGTGCTCGCGGGGCTGGACGATCCGGTGGCTCGACCGATCGCGCGGGCGGCCATCGGGCGGTTGCGCCGGATCGAGGAGGTCGGGCTCGGCTACCTGTCGCTCGATCGGGAAACCGCGACCCTCTCCGGCGGCGAGGCGCAGCGCCTGAAGGTGGTCCGGCATCTGGGCTCCAGCCTCACCGGTATGACCTACATCTTCGACGAGCCGAGCGTCGGCATGCATCCACGCGACGTGGGGCGGCTGAACACTCTGCTGAGCCGGCTGCGCGACAAGGGGAACACCGTTCTGGTGGTGGAGCACTCCCCCGACGTCATCGACCTCGCCGACCATGTGGTCGACATGGGGCCGGGGGCCGGTTCGCGCGGCGGGCGGGTCGTGTTCCAGGGCACGGTCGATCAGCTCCGGACCGCGCCGACGGCGACCGGTGCGGGATTGCGCCGGGCGCGGCGGGTGAAGGACGCCGTCCGCGAGCCGACGGGATGGCTGACCGTCACAGATGCCGACGCCTACAACCTGAAGAGCCTCACCGCGCGGTTTCCGACGGGCGTGCTCACGGCCGTGACCGGCGTGGCGGGTTCCGGGAAGAGCACGCTGGTTTCCGGCGCGTTCGTCGCCGCGCATCCGCAGGTCATCGCGGTGGACCAAGCGGCGATCGCCGCCTCCCGGCGCTCCAGCCCGGCCACCTATCTCGGCATCATGGACCCGCTGCGTCAGCTCTTCGCCAAGCGGCACGGTGTGCGACCGGGCTTGTTCAGTTTCAACTCCGACGGCGCCTGCGGCGAATGCGACGGCGCGGGAGTGATCTTCACCGACCTGGCGTACATGGATCCGGTCACCACGGTGTGCCGGGCCTGCCACGGACGCAGGTATCGCCCGGAAGCGCTCGCCTACGAGATTCGCGGAGCGTCGATCGCCGACATCCTGGAGATGCCGGCCGAGGAGGCGCTGGAGTTCTGGGCCGAAGACGGAGACCGGCGCGTGCACACGCCGTTGCGGGCGCTGCTCGACGTCGGTCTCGGCTATCTCACCCTCGGCCGCGCGCTCACGTCGCTGTCCGGCGGCGAGCGCCAGCGCATCAAGCTGGCCGATCATCTCCAGCGGCGCACCGGAGCCGGTATCTATGTGCTGGACGAGCCGACCACCGGACTGCACATGGCCGACGTCGACACGCTGGTCGGACTGCTCGACCGGCTGGTCGACGCGGGTAACACGGTGATCGTCATCGAACACGATCTCGACGTCGTCGCCCGGGCCGACTGGGTGATCGATCTCGGACCGGACGGCGGAAAGCACGGCGGCGAAATAGTTTTCGCCGGGACCCCGGCGGCCCTGCTGGCGGACGACCGGTCGCTGACCGCGGAGTACCTGCGGCGCAGCGTCGGCGTCCGTGCCTGACCGCCCCGCGGGAAACGCATAGCGCCATCGCACGGATCTCGGCTGCCGAAGCATCGAGCAGCCGAGTTCCATCGGACCGATACCGCACAGGGACGTCTATCGCGACGGCATCATGAACCTATGACGACGCGGGAGGTGGTCCGGGCGGGAGCTTTCGCGCGGATCTACGACCCGGGCGTCGGCGAATCGGAAGACTGGTACATCAACGATCACACGATCGTCCGCGACGACGCCGGGCGCTGGCACCTCTTCGGCATCACTCACCCGGAGCCCGCCGACCCGTTCGACGAGACCGAGTTCGCCCACGCCACCGCGGACCGGCTGCACGGGCCGTGGACCACGCGCGACCGTGCGTTGCTGGTAGATCGGAACTACGGCGAAACGCATCTGTGGGCGCCTTACGTGGTCGGCGCCCACGAGCGGTACTACATGTTCTACGCGGCGGGCGGAGCCGATCGCACCGCCGCGGCGATGAACCTGGCGACGTCGCGCGATCTCTTCCGATGGACCCGCTCGCCCGCGGGCCCGCTGTTCCGCGACGGATACGACGCTCGCGACCCGATGGTGGTGCGGGTGGGCGACCAATGGGTGATGTACTACTGCGCGACCAGCGCCCCGACGGGCGGTCACCACGTCGTCGCCTATCGCACCAGTACCGACCTCGTGCACTGGGGTGAGCGCCACATCGCGTACACGGACCCGACGAAAGGCACCGAGGCGGGCAACACCGAATCGCCTTACGTCCTGCGGCACGACGGATGGTGGTACCTGTTCATCGGCCCGCGCCCGCATTACGTCGGCACCGACGTCTTCCGCAGTGACAGTCCTTTCCGCTTCCGCATCGGAGACAAGGTCGGCCACATAGCGGCGCACGCCGCCGAAGTGATCGGCGCGGACGGCCGCTGGTGGATCACCAGTGCGGGCTGGGGCCGGGGCGGCGTCCATCTGGCGCCGCTCGACTTTCCGCAGTCGCGCGTGGTCAAAACGGTTCCGCGCTAAGCGGTCCGAAGCGCGGGGCCGAGCGCGAATTCGGCGAAAGGCGTCTCCGGGCTCGGTCGCGGCTGGTATCTGTTGATCGAGTCGAACTCTCCGATCACCCCACCTACGGGAGGGACCGGCATGGCCCGTATCGGCGTTATCAGTGTTTCCGATGGTCGCGACTATGTGCATGCGGGCATCGCCGATTTCATCGCCTCCACCGAGGAT
The DNA here is from genome assembly GCF_043205035.1 of Nocardia sp. NPDC047654. Classification (NCBI taxonomy): domain Bacteria; kingdom Bacillati; phylum Actinomycetota; class Actinomycetes; order Mycobacteriales; family Nocardiaceae; genus Nocardia; species Nocardia sp. NPDC047654. The sequence goes on along the minus strand of NZ_JBIDDF010000007.1, from coordinate 255,280 downwards.
CGGCTGGTGGCCGCGCTGGCGGCGGCCGGACACGATGTGGTCCGCGGCGCGGCGCCGATCAGCGACAACGCGCTGGCTACTTCGGTGGGGCGCACCGTCGCGGCGGCGGGCGTCGATCTGACCGTCCTGCACTACGCCGTCTGGGCGTTCCCGCATTTCACCATGCTCGCGGCGGGCGCCATCCCCGGGCCGCTGCTGCTGCTGTCGAATATCGACCCGGTGCAGCCCGGGATGGTTGGCATGCTCGCCGCGGGCGGCGCGCTGGATCAGATCGGGCGCAGGCACAGCAGGCTGTGGGGTGATCCGTCCGATCCCGAGCTCGTCGAGGCCATCGGCGTGCGTGCGCGGGCCGCGGCCGCTGTATCGGGCTTGCGCGGTTCGACATTCGGGCGCTTCGGCGGGCGGCCGATGGGCATGAACACCGCGGTCGCCAATACCGATCAGTGGCAGCGGCAGTTCGGCATCGATGTCGAGGAAATCGATCAGTGGGAGATCGTGCGGCGCGCCGAACTGGCCGACGCGGGCGAGGCGCGGGCCGCACGCGAGTGGCTGGAGCGGCACACCGCGGGCGTGCACTACGACGGGGCGAAGCTCACCCCGCAACTCCTGGAACGCCAGATCCGGTCCTATCTGGCGGTACGCGAATTGATCGCCGAATGGCGGCTGGACTTCTCGGGGATCAAGGGGCAGCCCGAACTCACCCAGTATTTCGCCACCATGGACGTCACCGAGGCGTTCCTCAACGATCCCTACGACTGGAACGGCCCGAAGGAACCGCACGTCTGCGCCACCGAGGCGGACATGGACGGTGCGCTGACCATGCAACTGCTCAAGCGGATCGCGGGCACCCCGGTGCTGTTCGCCGATGTCCGGCACTATCACGCCGATCGCGATATCTGGGACCTCTGCAATTCCGGCCAGCACGCCACCTGGTTCGCCGCGCGCAGCGCCGATCCCGTCGAGAACCTGGGGAAGGTACACCTGTATCCGGAGGTCTTCTTCTTTCCCGCCGGCGGCGCCTCGGTGCACCATCTGGCCGCCCCGGGCCGGATGACCCTCGCGCGGCTCACCCGTCTCGACGGCTCCTACCGCATGCAGCTGATGCTCGGCGAGTTCGAGCACTACGACCAGCAGACCAACGAGGCGCTGATGAAGCAGTCGACCCGGGAGTGGCCGCACGCGTTCGCCCGGCTGGACGCGCGCGCCGAGGACTTCCTGAACCGCTTCGGCGCCAACCACATCCACGCGGTGCCCGGCGACCACCGGGCGGCCGTCCGCGCGACGTGCGAGTTGCTCGACGTCACGGTGGACGAGTTCACGCGGTGACGATGTTCCTCGGCATCGACATCGGGACCGCGAGTTCCAAAGGCGTGCTCACCGATGCCCGCGGCACGATTCTCGCCAGGGCCGAGCGGGCGCACGAGGTTTCCATGCCCCACCCCGGATGGGTCGAGCACGACGCGGAGACGGTGTGGTGGGCCGACTTCGTCGCACTCGCCCGCGACTTGGTGGCGGCGGCCGACGGCGCCACGCTCGACGGTCTGGCGGTATCCGGCATCGGTCCGTGCCTGCTGCCCGCCGACGCCAGGGGCAGGCCGCTGCGCCCCGCCATCCTCTACGGTGTCGACACCAGGGCCGGGGCCGAGATCAGCGAGCTGAACGAGGAATTCGGCGCGCAGGCCGTGCTCGACCGCGCCGGATCGCCACTGACCAGCCAGGCCGTCGGCCCGAAGGCGCGGTGGCTGGCCCGGCACGAGCCGGACACCGCCGCACGCACCGAGCTGCTGCTGATGGCGAGCTCTTTCCTGGTGTACCGGCTCACCGGCCGGTACGTTCTGGACCACCAATCGGCCAGTCAGTGCGTACCGCTGTACGACCTGCGCGAACGCGCGTGGGCGACGGACTGGGCCGATCGGATCGTGCCGGGCTGGACGCTGCCGGAGCTGGCCTGGCCCACCGAGATCGTGGGCCGGGTGGGCGCGGACGCGGCGGCCGCCACGGGCCTTCCGGCCGGGCTGCCGGTCACCACCGGGACCATCGATGCCTGGGCCGAGGCGGCCAGCGTCGGCGTCCGCGCTCCGGGCGACGCGATGATCATGTACGGCACCACGATGTTCCTGGTGCAGGTGCTCACCGACCCGCGTCCGCATCCCGGCCTCTGGGGCACCTGCGGCACCTGGCCGGACACCTATACCCTCGCCGCGGGCATGGCCACCTCCGGCGCGGTCACCGACTGGCTGCGCAAACTCGTGGGCGGCGAGTTCGCCGACCTGGTCGTCGCGGCCGCGGACGTGCCCGCGGGCAGCAGAGGGCTGCTGGCGCTGCCCTATTTCGCCGGGGAGCGCACTCCCCTGTTCGACCCGGACGCGCGTGGCATCGTCGCGGGACTCACCCTCGGGCACGGTCGGGCCGAGCTCTACCGCGCGGTGCTGGAGGGCATCGCCTACGGCGTGCGGCACAATCTCGAGGCCATGACCGAAGCCGGCGGGCGGGCGGGGCGGCTGGTCGCGGTGGGCGGTGGCACCAAAGGCGGGCTGTGGACCCGGATCGTCTCCGATGTCACCGGGCTGCCCCAGCAGTTGCCCGCCGAGACCGTCGGCGCGAGCCTCGGTGACGCTCTGCTCGCCGCCGAGGCCGCCGGAGTCGACACCTCCGCGTGGAATCCGGTCGTCGACACCGTGCTGCCACGTCCCGAACGCGTCGCGAAATACGAGGAGTACTACCGGCACTACCGGGATCTCTACGATCGCACGACGAATATCGCGCATTTCCTCGCGGCCGAACAGCGCCGTGCGGGTGCGTCGTCCTGAACGCCAGTGCGACGATGCGGAGCCGGTTCGCGGAACGATACGAGGATTTCATGCCCACGATCACTCTGACCCAGGACAATTTCGACTCCGTCGCCGCATCACATTCCACCGTGCTCGTGGATCGGTGGGCCGGATGGTGCGGGCCGTGTCGGCATTTCGCTCCGCTGTACGAGTCGTCCGCGCAGCGGCATCCGCAGATCGTGCACGGCAAGGTCGACACCGAAGCGGAAGCGGCCTTGCCCGCCACCGCGCGGGTGACCCGGTATCCGACGTCGACGGCGTTCCGGGACGGTGTGCTGGTCTACTCCGCGGCGGGCGCTCTGGAACCGGACGCACCGGAAGATCTGGTGCAGCAGATTCTGTGGCTCGACATGGATCGGGTTCGCCGGGAACTCGACCAGCGAGCCGACGCCGCGCAACCGGCCGCGGCCGACGGACCGGGCTCCGCGCGCAGGGCCGGGCTCGCGCCGACCGCGCCCCGATACGGGTGGCCGGGACTGTGACCGCGCCGGGCGGAGAACTGTGGCGGCTGGACGGCACGCGAACGCGGTCGGTCAGCGCCGAGAACCCGACGGGAGCGCCCGGCGCGGGCGCGCGGGCGACCGACGGCACCGGAGCACACTCGGCGCGGCTGCTGGGCCCGGGATGGAAGATCTCGCCTTCGATCGCGCTCGCCCACGGGGAGAGCGCCACACTGGCCGACGTTTCCGGCCCCGGCGTGTTCAGGCATTTTTGGCTGACCACCGAACGTTCCGTACTTCGCGAACTGACACTGCGGATGACCTGGGACGACGCACCGCGGCCCGCGATCGAGGCGCCGCTCGGCGACTTCTTCTGCAACGGATGGGGCGAGACGGCCCTGCTGAGTTCGGAGATGGTGGTTGTCGCGCCCGCGGGCGGCCTGAACAGCTACTGGCCCATGCCGTTCCGGCACCGAGCGCGCATCACGCTGGAGAATCGTTGCGGCCGTGAGGTTCCGGTGTACTACCAGGCGACCTTCACCGAAGAGGACGTGCCGGACGACGCGGGGTATCTGCACACGCGATGGACGCGAACGACCGGCTTGGGCAGTCCGGCCGTGCACACGATTCTCGACACGGTGCCCGGGCCCGGCCGCTACGTCGGCACCTACCTCGCCATCCGCCCGGGCGCGCCGGGATGGTGGGGCGAGGGCGAAGTCAAATTCTTCCTCGACGGGGACGCCGAGCATCCCACGATTTGCGGAACGGGCACCGAGGACTATTTCGGCGGCGCCTGGAACTTCGACCTCGACGGGATGTATCGGACGTATTCCACGCCGTATCTCGGCCTGCACCAGGTGCTGCCGCCGGAGCAGATCTATCGACCCGATCAGCGGTTCGGCATGTACCGCTGGCACGTGCGCGATCCGATCTGTTTCGAACGCGAACTGCGCGTCACCGTGCAGGCCCTCGGATGGCAGGACGCGCAGACCTATCTTCCGTTGGAGGACGCCGAGGTGGCGACCACCGCTTGGTGGTATCAGGCCTGATCGGGGTCGTCCGGATTCGAGGGGAAGTCCAGCGCGAGGAGTTCGTCGGCGCGGGCCAGCGCCGCGTCCATGCCCGCGGTGAGATCGTCCATCACGCTCAGGCCGTCGAGCAACCCGGCGAGTTCGTCCTGCACCGCGCGCAGTTCCGCGATCGCCGGATCGATCGGGAACCATGCGACGGAGTCGTGCCACCACGGATCGTCGGACAGCCAAGACCACAGCACATCGCGGACCAGCACCGGGTCGGAGGTGTACATCTGGAAGGACTCCGTCGCCGAACCGGCCCGGTGCTCCAGCTCGTAAACGCCGTCGGGCAGTAGTTTGGCGCGGATCTCGTGCTGGTCGGCACGGCTGAGCTCGAGGATGGCGTGTTCCGGCCCGGCCGGTTCGTCGAGCAGCTCGCCGAGCGCGTCCTCGGTCAGTTCCGGCAGGTGCGTCCCGTCTCCCGTGCGGATGCGCACGTCGGTGGGGTCGATGCTCACCGCGACAGTCTGCCCGATACTGCGGCCGAATACCCGAAATGCGCCGGTGCGGGACGGATCGGGTGCAAGGTGGTCGGTATGGGAGTGCGCGAGACGATCGAGGCCGGATGACGACGGTCGCGGGAGTCGACAGTTCCACCCAGTCGTGCAAGGTCGTCGTCTGCGACGCGGACAGCGGCGAGATTCTCGGGCGTGGGCAGGCGCCGCATCCCGAGGGGACCGAGGTCGCCCCGGACGCCTGGTGGGACGCGCTGCGCGCGGCGGGCGCGGGACTGCTCGATCATGTCGACGCGATCGCCGTCGCGGGGCAGCAGCACGGCTTGGTCGCCTTGGACGCCGCAGGCGTTCCGGTGCGGGACGCGTTGCTGTGGAACGACGTTCGCTCCGCCGGCGCGGCGGAGGAATTGATCGCCGACCTCGGCGGGCCGCACGCTTGGGCCGATGCGGTGGGCAGCGTGCCGGTGGCGGCCTTGACCGTCGCCAAGCTGCGCTGGCTGGCCGACCACGAGCCGGAACTCGCCGACCGCACCGCGCATGTCCTGTTGCCCCACGACTACTTGACCTGGCGGCTGCGCGGCGGCGGACGAGGACGCATACCCGAGCCGACCACCGACCGGGGCGACGCATCCGGCACCGGCTACTGGTCACCCGCCTCCGGAAGATATCGGGAGGATCTGCTCACCCTGGCCTCGCGCGGTCGCAGCCCGGCCCTGCCCCGGGTCCTCGGCCCGGACGAGTCCGCCGGACGGACGCCGTCGGGCGCACTCGTGGCCGCCGGAACGGGCGACAACGCCGGGGCCGCGCTGGGGTTGGGTATCGCGGAAGGCGACGTGGTGGTCTCGCTCGGCACCAGCGGGACGGTCTTCGCTCGCGCAGGCCGCCCCGCCGCCGACGCCGGCGGCGCTGTCGCGGGCTTCGCGGACGCCACCGGCGCATTCCTGCCGCTGGTCTGCACGCTCAACGCCGCGCGCGTGCTGACCTCGACGGCCGATCTGCTCGGCGTGGACCTGCCCACACTCGAATCACTCGCCGCGCGGGCGCCCGCGGGCGCGGACGGCGTGGTCCTGCTGCCCTACCTCGCCGGTGAACGCACACCCAACCTTCCGCACGCCGCGGGCAGCCTGCACGGTTTACGGCCGGAGGCCATGCGCCCCGCCACGGTGGCCCGTGCCGCTTTCGAGGGTGTGCTGTGCCATCTCGCCGACGCGCTCGACCATCTCACCGGCATCGGGGTGACACCGCGGCGCGTGCTGCTCATCGGCGGCGGCGCGCGCTCACGACTGATCGCGCGGATCGCCGCGCAGGTCTTCGGCGTCATGGTGACGATCCCGGAACCGGCCGAGTACGTCGCGCTCGGCGCGGCCCGGCAAGCGGCATGGGCGTTGAGCGGCGCATCCCGGCCGCCGTCCTGGCCGGCGCGCTCGGTCGCGGAGATTCCGGCACCGGCCGACGCCGCTACCGGGCGAGAGATCCGCGCCGAGTACCGGCGGGCACGCCGGGCCCTCTACGGCTGACCACGGTCTTCGTCACGAAACCGGTCCGCCGGACGCGTCTGGCCTCGATCCGGGAACCTCGCGTGCCCCGTTCTCGGGCCGCCGATTTTCGTCGCCGGCTGGCGCCTCGACGGCGTGAGGGGTTGGATCACCCTCGTCGAAGAGAGGTGGACGAATGACCGAGACCCAGGTGCGAAGGGCGGTGACGGCGGAACGGACGGAACTCGCCGAACTCTTGGCCGGGCTGGATGCCGCGAGCTGGGATGCGCCGACCCTGTGCGCCGGCTGGCGGGTACGCGAAGTAGTCGCGCACATCACCATGCCGTATCGCCTGTCGAGCGCGCGATTCACGCTGGGGATGCTCGCGGCGTTCGGCAACTTCAACCGCATGGCCGACCGCACCGCCCGGGTGGACGCCGCCACGCTCAGCACGGCGGACCTGCTGAAATCGCTGTGGGACAACGTCGATCACCCGTGGCGGCCGCCGGGCGGCGGGCTTTCCAACGCGTTGAGCCACGATGTGATCCACGGGCTGGACATCACCGTGGCGCTGGGGCTGGACCGCCGGGTGCCCGAGGACCGGATACGCATGGTCTTGGACACGATCGAACCCAGGACCGCCAAGCTGTTCGGCGCCAAACTCGGGGGCATCGAATTGCGCGCTGACGATCTGGACTTCCGCTACGGCTCCGGCACGGTGCTGTCGGGCCGCGCCCAGGACCTGCTGCTCGTGTTGTGCGGCCGCAAGCTGCCCGCCGGATACCTGCGGGGCGAACCCGCCGAGCGGTTCACCGCGCCCGGCTGATCGCAGCGCGGCGCTCACCGGCCTGGTGCGGCCAGTCCGCGCAGGTAGGAAGCGGTTTCGTCGTCGGCGGGAAAGTACGCCTCGACGGCGACCTCGTCGAGCGTGATGTCGAAGGCCGCGCCGAAGGTCGTGATCGTGCTGAAGAACGACAGCTCCGCGTCGCGGTGACACAACCGGATCGGCAACGTGATATCCGCCGGGTCGCTGTCCGCACTGCCCGGGGAGCCATAGGACCGCAACTCCTCGTATAGCGCGGCCAGTCCGGGATCCCCGGTCGCCATGACCTGGCGGGCCAGCCGGGGCAGGAGGAAGGCCCGGACCTGGTCGAGGTTGCGAAGCCGGGGCGCGAAGCCGCCGGGGTGCAGACCGAGTCGCATCATGTTGATCGGCGGTTCGAGCAGATCCGGATCCACGTCGTCGAAGAACACGCCCACGCAGTCGTTGGCCTGCACCAGATTCCAGCGCTGGTCCACCGCCAGCGCCGGATACGGTTCGTGTAAATGCAGGACCCGCTGCACGGCGTCGCGGGCGCGCCGCAGCGCGGGGTCGGTCCAGTCGCGGCGCCGGAACTCGGGAGCGTGGCCCGCGGCGATCAGCACGCGATTGCGCTCGCGCAGCGGGATGTCCAGCTGTTCGGCCAGATGCAGCACCATGGATCGGCTGGGTATCGTGCGGCCGGTCTCGACGAAGCTGACGTGCCGGGCGGACACGTCCGCCTGGATGGCCAGATCGAGCTGGCTCAGCTTCCGCCGGTGCCGCCACTCCCGCAGCAGCTCGCCGACCGGTCGATCACCGTTCACCGGCCCAGTATCCCGACGACCGGGTCATACCCGCCATTACCTGCCATGTAATCGACACCCCGGTTCACCCGCTGTCAATCTCGGCGGCATGACGAACGACAACACGGCACTGCGCAACAAGGAACTGGCCATGCGGGGCTTCGCGGAATTCACGGCGGGCAACATAGACGCGCTGCGGACGCTGCTGCACGACAACTTCCTCGAGCACAGCCCCGGAAACCCCTCGGGTAAGGACGCTTTCCTCGAGTTCATCGCACAGGCACCTGTGGCCGGGGCGACGCTGGAGCTCGCGCGGGTGATCGCCGACGACGAGTACGTGGTCATGCACTACCGCATGATCCTGCCCGGCGAGACGGAGCCCGACCAGGCGGTCGTCGACATCTGGCGGATGGTCGACGGGAAGATCGTCGAGCACTGGGACGTCATGCAACCGGTGCCCGAACCCGTCCAGATACCGCACGGCATGTTCTGACGACAGAAATCCGGGTGCTCGGCCGATCGAAGCGGGGATATGGTCGAGCGCGGGACCAGGATCGCGCCACCGGACCCGATCGAGGTGCCGGACCGGCCGAGCACCTCGATCGGCTCACCAGCGCCGGACCAGCCGTGTCAGACGATCATCGTCGTGCCGAGCGTCCGGCGGCGCGTACGAGCGCGGCCAGTCCCGCCGCCACGGCGGATTCGGCTCGGCCGCAGGACCATCCGGTGTGTTCGCCGCTGCGGTACTCCAGGTAGGCGAGGGTGGATCCGGCGTCGTCCGTGCCGATCGACTGCTGGGTCAGACCCAGTACCTCGATCGGGCATCCGGCGTCGGCCAGCGCCTCGGTCAGCACCGCGAGCGGGTCGCCCGGACGCCGTGTGCGGTGGGTGGCACCGTCGACGGTCAGCGTGATCTCGGTGCTCGTCTCAGCGCCGTCGACGGTGCTGCGCCAGTCCTTCAACCCCAGCCACGCCGGGTCGTCGAGATAGCTCGCCTCGAACAGATCGCGCAATTCGGCGGCGGTGACCTCGGCACCGGTGTCGTCGGCGAGCGCTTGGACGCGCCGGGCGAAATCGATCTGCAGGCGCCGAGGCAGGTCCATGCCGTACTCGGTGTGCAGCAGGTAGGCGATGCCGCCCTTACCGGACTGCGAATTGACCCGGATCACCGCGTCGTAGCTGCGTCCGAGGTCGGCGGGATCGATGGGCAGATAGGGCACTTGCCAGTCCAGCGCGCGCTCCGCGATGCCCGTCGCGGCGGCCCGGGCGCGATGCTCGGCCATTCCCTTCTTGATCGCGTCCTGATGGGTGCCGGAGAACGCGGTGTGCACCAGGTCGCCGACGTACGGGTGGCGTTCGTGGATCGGCATGCGCGTGCAGTATTCGACGGTGCGCCGGATCTCGTCGATGTCGGAGAAGTCGATCATCGGGTCGACGCCTTGCGCGTGCAGGTTCAGGGCCAGCGTGGCGATGTCGACATTGCCGGTGCGCTCGCCGTTTCCGAAGACGCAGCCCTCGACGCGTTGCGCGCCCGCGAGCACCGCCAGCTCGGCGCACGCCACGCCGGTACCGCGATCGTTGTGCGGGTGCACCGAGAGGATGACGCTGTCGCGGCGGGCCAGATTGCGATGCATGTACTCGATCTGGTCGGCGTAGACGTTCGGGGTGGCGACCTCGACGGTGGCGGGCAGGTTCAGGATGACCGGCCTGTGCGCGGTAGCGTCCCACAGGGTCGTCATCCGGTCGCAGATGTCGAGCACGTAGTCGGGCTCGGTCAGGTTGAACACCTCGGGTGAGAATTCGAACCGGACGTTCGGCAGGTCCCCGGCGCAGTCCAGCACGGCGCGGCCGCCGTCGAGGATCAGCTCGCGCAGCGCGGCACGGTCCTTGCCGAGCACGACGTCACGCCAAGCGGGAGCGGTGGCGGTGTACAGGTGGATCACCACGTCGTTGGGGATGCCGCGGATCGAAGCGACGGTGCGCTCGATGAGATCGCGGCGGGCGGGGGTGAAGACGACGATGGTGACGTCCTCGGGCGCCAGGTCGTCCTCGGCGATGAGCCGGACGAAGTCGAAGTCGGTCTGCGACGCCGACGGGTAGCCGACCTCGATCTCCTTGTAGCCCATGGTGATCAGGAGCTCGAAGAAGCGCCGCTTGCGCGCCGGGTCCATCGGCTCGGCGAGTGCCTGGTTGCCGTCGCGCAGGTCGACGGGCACCCACAGCGGGGCTCGGGTGATCCTCGCGTCGGGCCACTGCCGCCGGGTGAGCGGGACCTCTACGCGCTGGTAGATGTCGCGGTAGCGGTGCGAGGGCATTCGGGAGTGCCGCTGGCGATTCCACGCCGGGGCCTGATCCGGTATGTCGCCCGAGGAGGTATCGATGGTGGGGAAAGCGCTGGTCATGGGTCTACTTCCTGGCCGTTGCGGCCGTCACGACGAGAGGTGACCGGCCACGACGAAGCCCCACGGCGGGCGGCCGGTCGTTCAGGCCCCGCCGTGGCGGCTAAGCAGAAGCATGGTGCGCATGATGGCTAGACTGTACACAACTCCTCAGACAAGTAGAGAGGTAACGATGATCTCGCAGGTACGGCGTCATCCGCTGGCCGCGCAGACGGCCGAACTGCTGCTCGCCCGCATCCAGGCGGGCGAATGGCCGCTGGGTCACCGCCTGCCCGGTGAGACCACGCTGGCCGCACAACTCGGCGTCGGCCGCTCGACGCTGCGGGAGGCCATTCGCGAACTCGCCGGGAAAGGCGTGCTGGACAGCCGCCAGGGTGCGGGCGTCTTCGTGACCGCTCTGCATGCGACCGAGGAGTGGGACACGGTGCTGCGCCGTGCCACCATCGCCTCGGTGATCGAAGCGCGCATCGCCATCGAGGCCGAGGCCGCCGCCCTGGCCGCCCAACGGCGGACCCCGGCCGACCTGCGGGCCATTCGCCGTACGCTGGCCGCGCGCGAGGCGCACGGCGAGCCGGTGGCCGAGCACGTCGATGCCGATATGGCGTTCCACCGGGCGGTGCTCGTGGCCGCCCACAACGACGTGCTGACCCAGTTGTTCGACAGCTTCCTGCCGCGGCTGCGCCTGGCGATGATCGACATGCCGAAGATCCGCCCGGTGCCGTCGGAGCCGGCCGATCACGCCGCGCACGAGCGGCTCGCCGACGCGATCGCCGCCCGCGATCCCGCCGCCGCCGCGGAGTACAGCCGCGCCCACCTGACCACCTTGAAAGAGGCTTTCACGTGACCGAACCGGTGCTCGAACTGACCGATGTGACCTTCCGCCGCGACGGCAAGAAGATCATCAACGGGATCTCGCTGACCGTGCGCGCGGGCGAACGCTGGGCCCTGCTGGGACCGAACGGCGCGGGCAAGAGCACGCTGCTGGGCTTCTGCGGCGCGGTCACCTTCCCCACCTCGGGGTCGGTGCGGATACTCGGCGCGGAACTCGGCCGCGTCGAACTTCAACGGCTGCGCCGGGGCATCGGTCAGGTGAACCCGCGCCACCCGCTGCGCTCCGCGCTGACCATCCGCGAGGTCGTGCTGACCGGCTTGACCGCGACCATCGACACCCCCATGCGCTGGACGCCGACAGCCGACCAGCGCGACCGGGCCGACACGATGATCGACACGGTCGGACTGACCGGAAAGGCGGACGAGCTCTGGCCCACGCTGAGCCAGGGTGAGCGCGGCCGCACGCTCATCGCCCGAGCGCTGATCGCACAGCCGCGGTTGCTGCTTTTCGACGAACCGTCCACCGGACTGGATGTCGCCGCCCGCGAACAACTCCTGGACACCCTCGACACCCTGGACCGGACACACCCCGACGTCGCCTCCATCCTGGTCACCCACCACCTGGAGGAACTTCCCAGCACGACGACCCACGCACTGCTCATCGCCGACGGTCACGCCGTCGCGTCGGGTCCGGCCGTGCGGACGATCACTACCGAGAACGTCACCGCGGCGTTCGCGCACCCGGTGGAAGTCCGCCACGACGACGGCCGCTGGACCGCGCGGGCGGCACGCAAACCCACCGCATGGCCGTCGCGCTAGCCCCATAGACCTCGCCCGTCCAGAGGAGGCCGTCCGGCCGCACCACGGTGGTAACGCCGCTGTAATCGCCACACCGCAATCGCGTGTGAGCATGCAACGAAATCGTCTACCACCGAAGGGAATACGGCTACGTGTGGCAGCTGTATCGAGCGGTACTCCGCACCGACGACCACCGGGTGCTCGGCTATGTGGACTTGGGCGCCAGGCTCATGGAACACGCGAGGATCGGCCACCACCTGGTCCAAGGAATCGAGCGACTACTCGCCGAACCGGCCAGGGTCACCTGGGCGGGACGGAGTGCGCCACGGTCGTCGAAGATCGAAAATCTTTATCACACAGTCGGTTCGGTCGCCGCCCTGCTACCCCCGGAACACGGGGCGGTCGGCCGGTACCTGCTCAATCACGACATGCGGATCTTCGTGGACAAAGCGACAGTGCTGGAGAACGAGGCCCGGCACCGCATCCACCCCTTGCCTTTGCTCACCGCCGACCCCACACCGGACCCCGGCCGCACGGTGGGCGACCACACTCTCCTCGGCTCCTGGGCACACGCCCTGATCTCGGTGCGCGACACCGTGCCGAAGGGCTTCGAACAACGAAAGTTCGACCTGGTCGAACGCCTACCCTGAACGCTATCACCGCTCGGCGCCGCGTGGACGAGCTCCGACCCGGCGACCACGGTCGTCGCCGAGCAGCGGCGTAGGCGGAAGGCGCCGATGACTGCGGCGGTGCGAATCGTGGCGACGGCGTTGCGATGACCAGCGTCATCACGGCGCCCACCGTCAGGGCGGAGATCAGCAGGTCGATCGGCCCGCGCCACCGCTGAGCGGGGAGTGCGCGGGCAACGAGAACTAGGCCGTCGAGGCGGTGCGGTGTTCGGCTTCGGCGAGTTCCTTCAGCGTCAGCAGTTGCTTGCGCATCATGAACAGGTCGCCGAGGGCGAGCGCCACGGCGACGAATTTCGGTGCGCTACAGCGGATCCGGACCAGGAGCCGGGTTCCCGCGCCTTCGGGACGCACCGCGTAGGTGACGCACACCTTGCCCGCGACCAGAGTGATGTGCTCGCCCGGGACGAAGGAGACGAGTGCGAACTGGGACATGAACCGCTGCCCCACCGCCAGTTCGGTGAGCGCCGGGTCACGCAGGCGCGGGCTGCGTCTGCCGAAATGGTCCAGCAGGTCGTAGCTGTAGGGAGCGATCCGCAGCTGGCACAGCCAGGCGTAGACGAGCGCGGGCGGCGCGTCGACGCTGATCGCCCGGTCGGCCTGGAAGCCGTCGGGTAGCCGGTCGTCGCACGGCAAGGGCGCTTCGCGCTCGGCCTCGGTGGCGCCCCACACCGTCCCTGGGATCATGCCGTCGCCGCGATCCGGCGCAACATCTGACGCACCACCAGGCGGTGACCGCCCGTCCCTACCACCAGCGCACGGTAGATCCGGCCGTGGAGACCGGGAAAGTCGCCGTAACTGCGGGCGCGGACGCGGGTCCGGCTCGGTCCCTCCTCGTCCAATTCGAAGATCAGCGCGTACTTCGAGAACCAGTGCTGTCCGCGCAGCGCCAAACGGTGCGGTTCCGCGAGGGAATCGACAACGAACCCGGTCGGCGGCGACGGCTCGTGCGGGTCGTGGCACACGACTTTCAGCACCGCTTTCCACGCCCGGTCGCGATTCGCGTCGACCGATCTGGCATGCTCATCTATATAGGACAAACGCTCCATATAGAAGGACCGTACTAGTACATGGCGCCACCCCGCAAGCACGACACCGACGTGATCCTCGACGCAGCCCGCACCCTGGTGCTCGCCGAGGGACCTCGCGCGGCCAGCGTGTCGGCCATCGCCGAGGCCAGCGGAGCCCCGGTCGGGACCTTGTATCACCGCTTCGGCAACCGCAACGGCGTGCTCGCCGCCGCGTGGCTGCGGGCGCTGCGCCGCTTCCAGGACGGCACCCTCGCCGCCGCCGACCAGCCGGACCCGGTGGAGGCGGGGGTCGAGATGGTGCGAGCCGCCCTGCGGTTCGGGCGCGAACTACCCGAGGACGCCAAGCTCCTGCTCGAGCTGCGCCCCAGAGATCTTCTCGACGGCGGGCCGGATGCCGAGTTCCGCACCACCCTGGCCGCCATGAACGCGCCGTTGATCGAGCACCTGCGCCGCATCGCCGGCGGCGTGTTCGGCCGGGACGGCGAACGCGAGATCGACGCGGTCTCGCGAGCGGTCGTGGATCTCCCCTACGCGGCGCTGCGCCGCCACGCCCACGCCGCAGTCCTGCCCGCATGGCTCGAGGACGACCTGACCGCAGCCGCCCGCACCCTGCTGACCTCCTACCGCCCCTGACCAGCCGGCCTCAGCCGGTGATCAGCGCCGGAGTCAGTTCGTCGAGGCCGGAGATCACCTTGGCGGCCATGGCCAGCGCATCGGAGGCGGGCGGGTATTCCGGGCGTGGCGCCGCGATCACCCGCATCCCCGCCGCATGGGCCGAGCGCAGGCCGTTGCTCGAATCCTCCACGGCCACACAGTCGGCAGGCCGCTGACGCAGGAACGTCGCGACGGTCACGTACACATCCGGCGCGGGTTTGCCGCGGTCGACCTCCTCGGTGGAGAAGGTCACGGAGAAGTACTCGATCAGACCGGTCCGGCCGAGCACCGCGTCGATGAGCGCGCGTGGCGAGGAGCTGGCCAGCCCCAGCGGCCAGTGCTCGCTGATCCGCTGCACGGCCTCGACCGCGCCCGGCAGCACCGGCACGCCCTCGTCGTAGCGCTCGGCCATCCGCTCGATGACCTCCCGCGCGACGGTCTCCGGCGGCTCGCCCACACCCAGCTCACCGCTCAGGTAGGCCGACCATTCACCGGTGCTCATCCCCATCAGCCGCTGCTGGGTGTCGGGCAGCCACCGCCCGCCCTTCTCCGCGACATAGCCGCGCCGCACCAGCTCCCAGACCGGCTCGGAGTCGATCAGGACGCCGTCCATGTCGAACACGACCGCGGTGATACCCATGCGCACAATGCCTTTCGCCAGCCGAAGCGGTCACAGATCGAGCGCGGCCGGATCGCGTCTCCGGCCGCGGGGAACCGTGCCGGTACCACCGGGATAGCGGCGATATCCGGTCGCGCACCAGCCTAGGCGGTGACGGCTCGCGGCGGCGGACACCGCACCCGCCCGGCGAGCATTCCCCGGGCAACCGATAACTTGTTCTTATGAACGAACCGCAGGCCGGCGACTCGCTGCCGAGCAAGGAGCACCACGAGGGCGGGTTCCGGCCGATGACCGAGCTGATCGCCGCCCACGAGGCCGCCAAGGACGACATCTCCCGCGGCGGGCCGCACTACGGGCAGTTCATCGAGCAGGTGCGCGGCCTGATGGACCGTGTCCGGCTGGCCTCGCCCTCCGACGAACTGGCGGTGGAGGCGATCGGCATCCTCAAGGAGCTGAACGACAAGCTCGACGCCGCCGCGGTGGACGAGTGGTCGACGCCCAACTGGACCCGCTTCGACCTGCCCGCCCGCGGCAACATCACCCTGCCGCCGTTCTTCATCGACCACGTCCACCCCCAGCAGGGCGTCGACGCGCGGCTCACCTTCCGCACCTTCCATCTCGGCGGCAACAGCGCCGCCCACGGTGGCCAGATCGCCATCGCCTTCGACGACCTGCTCGGCATGGCGGCGGCCGTGCATTCGGGCGCGGTGACCAGGACGGCGTCGCTCACCGTCGACTACCGCTCCATCACTCCGCTGAACACCGAACTGAAGGTGCGCGCCTGGGCCGAACGGCAGGAGGGCCGCAAGGTCTACGTGCGGGCCACCCTGCACGACGGCGACCGGCTGTGCGCGGAGGCGAACGGGCTTTTCATCGTGCTCAAGCCCGGCCAGCCCTGAGGCTCGGGCTTCGTCGCCCGGTCAGCTGCCCGAGCGCTCCGCGCGGCGGGTCGGCGGCATGCCGAAAGCGGCGAACAGCGTTGGTTCGAGAAAGACGGTGATCGCGGCGACCCCACCGGCGCCGGTGGTGATGACGTGGATCGAATGTGCTTCCAGGAGGCCGCCCGCGCCGCGACGGTATTCCGCCACAGCGGGTTGCCCGTTCGCGGCCGTCGGGATCAGCACGAGATCGCCGGGCCCGGCGAAGGCACGCTTGGCCAGGAACCGGGTCACCGCCTCGCGCCCGGTGAACCACAGTGGCACCGGCGGCATTTCGAGCCGGACGTCGGCCGCCAGTAGCTCGGTGAGTGCGGCGAGGTCGGCGTTCTCGAAGGCCGCGCAGTAACGGTCGAGCAGTTCGCGGCGTTCGGCGTCCTCCGGTTCGGTCGCGTCGTCACCGGTGGGGGCGACCTCGGCGAGACGTGCCCTGGCCCGCTGCAGGGCGCTGTTCACCGCGGCCTGCGTCGTTTCGAGCAGCTCCGCTACTTCGGCGGCACTGAACTGTGCGACGTCGCGCAGGATCAGCACGGCCCGCTGACGCGCGGGCAACTCCTGCATGGCCGTCACCACGGCCAGCCGGATGCTTTCCCTGGTGACGAATGCCGTTTCCGGTGTCAACGCGTCCGGCAGTGGTTGCATCCATTCATATGTCCCGGCATCGCCGTCGAGACCCGCGTCCGGGTCGGCCGAGCCGGCGCCCAGACCGGCCGGCAGCACCCGCCGCGCACGGTTCTCCAGCGCGCGCAGGCACGCGGTCGTCGCGATACGGTACAACCACGTGCGCAGCGCCGCCCGCTCCTCGAACGCGGCATAGCCGCGCCAGCCGCGTAAATACGTCTCCTGGACGAGATCCTCGGCGTCGTGCACCGAACCGAGCATGCGATAGCAGTGCGCGATCAGTTCGGCGCGCAACGGCGCCGCCTGCTCGATGAAATCCTCCTGGACCGGCACGGTCGTACTCCTAGGTCTCGACGTGGCGGGGATGGACACCCCTACCGGTACTGATACGTCCGGCGGCCGAAATTCATCGGTCGGCTCGTCACCGATCACCCCGGGAGAGCGGGCCGCGTCCTAGACCGGAGACCGATCGGTCGGCGCCGCACCGATGAATCGCGGCGGCTCCACGTATCCGAATTGGTGAGGACCTCGAGTACATCACCGACGAAAGCGGAGACGACCGTGAACGAAACAATCAAACCCGACGACCTCCGGGGCACCACGTCGATCGTGACCGGAGCGGGCCGTGGGTTCGGCCGCGGTATCGCCAGGGCGCTGGCGGATGCCGGTGCGCATGTCGTCGGCGTGGCCCGCACCGGCGCGCAGCTCGATGCGGTGCGCGACGAACTCGGCGGCCGCTTCACCGCCGTGGCCGCGGACGCCGCCGATCCCGCGACCACGAGCCGGCTCCTCCACGAGTACCGCCCGCGCACGGTGGTCCTGTGCGCGGGCGCCGTTCCGCGCATGAGTCCCGTGCAGGATCAGACGTGGGAGACCTTCAGCGAGAACTGGAACGTCGACGTGGCCCAAGCGTTCCACTGGATTCGCGAAGCGCTGCGACGGCCGCTGGCGCCGGGTAGCTCGGTGATCGCGATCTCCAGCGGGGCTGCGATCAACGGGTCGCCGCTGAGCGGCGGCTACGCGGGGGCGAAGGCCACCGTCCGGCTCATCACGAGCTATGCCGCCGTCGAGTCGGAACGGGCAGAGCTGGGGATCAGGTTCGTGTCCGTTCTCCCGCAGTTGACACCGGCCACCGACCTGGGAGCCGCGGCGGTGGCAGCCTACGCCGAACGGCAAGGCGTCGATGCCGACACGTTCGTGCGGTCCATGGGACCCGCCCTCACCCCGGAGCAGGTGGGCAAGTCGGTTCTCGACATAGCGACCGCCGCGCATCCGGTCCACCACGCGAACACGCTCACCGCCGCGGGCATATCACCGCTGGTTTGAACGACGCAATCGAAAGGGAGCCCATCACGATGAACACACCGTCGATCGTCTCGGCACAGGAGTGGGAGGCAGCGTGGCAGCGGCTGCTGGTGAAAGAGAAGGAGTTGACCCGCGCCCGTGACGCACTGGCCGCCTCGCGGCGGCGGATGCCGTGGCAGGCCGTGGACAAGGAGTACGCGTTCGAAGGACCCGACGGCAAGGCGAGCCTGCTCGACCTGTTCCAGGGCAGGCGTCAGCTGATCGTCTACCGCGCCTTCTTCGAGCCCGGCGTGAGCGGCTGGCCCGACCATGCCTGCCGCGGCTGCTCGATGATGGCCGATCATCTCCCCCACCTGGCCCACCTGAACGCCCGGGACACGACCCTCGTGTACGCCTCCCGCGCGCCGCAGCCCGACATCGAGCGCGTGCGGGCCAGGATGGGCTGGGAGATGCCGTGGTACACCATCACCGACGACTTCGACGCCGACTTCGGCGTGGACGAATGGCACGGCACGAACGCGTTCATCCACGACGGCGACAGCGTGTTCCGCACCTACTTCATCAACAACCGCGGCGACGAGGCGCTGGGCACCACGTGGAGCTACCTCGACATGACCGCGCTGGGACGCCAGGAGCGCTGGGAGGACTCACCGGAGGGCTACCCGCAGACCCCGCCCTACGAATGGTGGGACTGGCACGACACATACGGCAGGCACACGCCGTCGCGGTGGTTCGGCGACCCCGATCCGGACAATCCCGACGACCAACGGCCGCCGCGCGCCGACTCGCAGGGCTGCGCCTGCACCTGATCGGCGGTGCCGTGCGCCCGTAGGCGCTTCGCCGTCACGACCGCGCACTCGTGCGGGTCGTGACGGCGACGCCGGGGGCCGAGCGGTCACCGCCCCGGGAAATGCGCCTCCCGATACGCGGCGAACCGGGCGTCCACCTGCTCGGAAGTGAGCCCGAAATCATCGAGGGTGTAGCGGTGCGCCGGACGAGCGGCGCCCGACGTGCTCTCCGAATGCAACGAGGCCATCGCCGCGCGCGCCTCGTCGGTCAGCGGCAGCCCGAAATGCCGGTAGATCGACTCGACGGTGCCGATCGGGTCGGCGACGAACGCGTCGTAGTCGACGTCGCAGAACTGCGCCGCGTCGTGGCGCTTGCGGTCGACGAGGAACCGCTCCGCGCCGCGCGCCCACAGATCCAGCTGCGTCGCGCCGACCACCGGACCCCGGAACTTCTCCGACCAGCCCGCCGTCGCCTGCTCGTTCAAGCTGCACACCGACGCGATGATGGTGCGCGGATCGCGATGCATCTGGATGACCAGTGCGTCCGGATAGACCTCGAAGATGGCGTCCAGCGCGAACAGGTGGCTCGGGTTCTTCAACACCCATCGTTTGCCGGCCTCCGGCAGCCCGATCAGCTGGAGATTGCGCCGGTGCCTGCGGTAGGCGGGCGTCCAATCACGATCGCGCAACCACTCGGAATAGGTGGGCAGGTAGGCCAGGCATTCGTAGGACACCGACATGGCCGACTGCCGCAGCAACTGCCAGCACTCCTCCACCTGGTCGGCCGAGATGTGGTGCACGCCCATGAATTCCGGATGCTCCACATGGTGCTTGTCGTAGGCGGCCGCGAGACGCTGGTACACGGGATTGCTCGCCCAGGTCTCCCGCGGCGGGCGCGGCTGCGGCATCTCGGTCAGCCACATCTCCAGGCCTTGGTGGCCCGGGTCGGCGTTGAGCAGGCGGTGCACCGCCGTCGTTCCGGACCGCGGCAGGCCGGTCACGAAGATCGGCCGTTCGATCGCCACGTCGGCGTGCTGCGGGTGCTGCTTCCAGGCGGCCTCGCTGAGCAGCCGGGCGATCAAGGCGCCGCGCAGGAAGGCACGGTTGACCTTGTTGCCGAAGGGGGTGAGTTCGGCGTCTCTGGCATAGGACTCGAGCAGCACCCCGAGTCCCTCGCGGTAGTCGTCGGTGCCGAAATCCTCCAGCCCGACCACCTTCGTCGCCGAGGCGTGCAGATCGTCGACGGTTCCGACGTCGTCCCTACCGATCACGGTCATCTCCTAGTGGTGGTATTCGCCGGCGTTGACGTCCAGGCACGCGCCGGTGATCGCGCGCGCCATGGCGGAGGCGAAGAACACGACCGCGTCGGCGATCTCGTCGGGTTCGGGCAGCTTGCGCAGGTCGGTGGTCTTCGCGGTCTCGGCGTAGACCTCCTCGGAAGTGATCCCGCGCTGCTGCGCGAGATAGTTGAAATACCACTTCAGGTTGTCGGCCCAGATGTAGCCCGGCGCGACGGAATTCACCCGGATGCCCTTCGGCCCGAGTTCGGTGGCCAGGCTCTGGGCCAGCGCGAGCAGGCTGGCCTTGGCCATCTTGTAGGGCCCGAAGGTCCGCCGCGAGTGGCGCAGCACCGCCGAGTTGATCATCACGACCGACCCCTTGGTCTCCGCGAGAGCGGGCACGAACAGCCTGGTCAGGCGCAGCGCGGCGAGCACGTTCGTCTCGAAGCCCGCGCGCACCTGGTCCAGGTCGACGTCGGCGAGGTCGACGATGGGCGGGATCGCGAAGGCATTGTTCACCAGCGTGTCGACCTTGCCGAACGCGCTGTGCGCGGCCTCCACCAGATGGGCCGCCGCCGCCTCGTCGTTGATATCGGTCGGCACCACCACCGCGCGCCTGCCCAGTTCGGTGATCTCCTCGGCCACCTCGGTCAGCCGCGACTCGGTCCGGGACGCGAGCACGACGTCCGCGCCCGCTTTCGCGCTCTGCACGGCGATCGCGCGCCCCAGTCCCGGCCCCACGCCGGAGACGACGACCACTTTGTCCTGCAACAACATCAGCCGAGCATCCTCTCCGCGACGGCGACCTGACGCGCCGCGATCCGGGCCCGCCACTGCTCCGGCGTGACGCGCGCCTGCTCGTAGAACGGCAAGCGGGCGGGCAGGTCGGCGACCGGCACCAGTTCCACGGTCGGCCCGTCGTCGGGTTTCATCTCCCGCGACAACCGCTGCCAGCGGAACTGCAGGTATCCCCTGGCGTGCCCGGTGCGCTCGATCCAGTTCGCCACGCCGGGGTCGCGCTCGCTCACCACCAGCCGGATCATCCCGTCCGGGTCCACCTGCGCCTGGTCGGCGGTGAGGCTGGTCTGGTGGTTGATGTAGTCCAGCGACAGGTACCACATACTGCCGAGCTGGAAGCCCTGGTAGGGCGCGTCCGACTTCGGCACCGTGATGATCATGGCCTGCTCGTCGTCCAGGTCGTAGTGACCGACCGAGGAGAACTGCGTGCTCAGCCCGCCCGGGGTCTGCCTCGGCTCGGTCAGCGTGTTGACCGGCAGGTTCAGATAGAACCACTCCGGGAAGGCGAGGAAGGTCTTCAGTCGCGAGACCAGCATCTTGCCCGCCACGCCGTACCGCTTGGTCATCACGTCCTTGGTCAGCGGCGGCGGCGCTTCGCCGATCCGGTCCACCCGCTGGATGCGGATCGTGCCCGCCTTCTCGGTCGCCCAATCGCTGTGCACTTCCCGAACCACGAGCATCGCCGCGTCGGCGCCCAGGTGCACGTAGCCGGGACCCGCCTCGCCCGGTCCGAACCGGATCTCGTAGGACCCGTCCGGCCGGATGTCGAGTTCGCGATCGTCGAAGGCGGTGAGACTGTCGGGCACGTCCACCGGCGAATAGTTGCCGTTGAGCACCTGGAAGCTCAGATCCCGCGTGGTGCCCCGGGTGCCGGTGACCACGTATTCCGCGTCCGGCCGCAGGTAGGAGTGAAAGTAGAGGGTGTCGGGGTTGTCCAGGCCCATCTTGGTGTAGGGGCCGGTGGACATCACGAAGAACGGGAAGTCCCGCTCGTAGGCCCAGGCCATCTGCAACGACGCGCGGATGCTGCCCGCCAGATAGTCGTAGCCCTCGACGAGGTCCTGTTCGGTGCGGATGTGCGCGGCTCCGGTGATGATCTGCTCGGCGGCGGCGATGGCGTCCGCGAACGGCTGTGTCAGCAAGAGGCTCTCTCCGGTGTTCCAAATATGTACCACTCTGGTACATTTCGATAGAGGCAAGATTAGAACGTGTTCTAGGAGTGGTCAATGGTCGGCCGACGGTCCGCACCCACCGCCCGGGTGGTTCAGGTCCTGGATTTCTTCGTCGAACAGCGCGGGAAACGCTTCGGGCTCTCCGAGCTCGCCCGCGAGCTCGACCTGGCCAAGCCGACCTGCCTGGGCATCCTCACCGAGCTGACCTCGGGCGGCTACCTGGTGCGCGATGCGGGCACGGTCACCTACGGGCTCGGGCCGGCGCTGATCGCCGCGGGCCGGGTGGCGCAGGACAGTTTCGCGATTTCCGCGCTCGCCCGCGTCGAGCTGGAGAAACTCTCCGCGCGCTACCACACCACCTGCACCGCCTCGGCGGTGGTCGGCGAGCAGATCATGGTGCTGGAGAGCACCGGACCCGGCCTGGTGAAGGTGGGCGCGGCTTACCATTTCGCGCCGCCGGTCGGCCTGATGTACGTGCTCTGGGACACCGACGCGGCGTTCGACGCCTGGCTGGCCAAACCCCCGGCGGTACCGCTGCGACAGGACGAGGAGCGACTGCGCCAGGTCGTCGCCGAATGCCGCGAGCGCGGATTCCTGGTGGAGAGCATGACAACGGCCGGGCGGCGGCTGTACTCGCTGCTGGCCGGCGTCGCCGACCGCGATCTGCCGCCCGAGCTGCGCGAACTGGTCGGCGAGCTGGTGACAAGCCTGGGCGAGCGGGTGTATCTCGGCTCGGATCTGCGGCCGCGCAAAGAACACGCGGTGAGCCTGCTCGCCGCGCCGACCTACGACGGTGACGGCAGGCAGAACATGGTGCTCACGATGTACGTCGGCCGCTCCATCACCGGGGCCGAGATCGCTCGCCGTGGCGCGGCGCTGGTGGCGGCCGCCGACGCGGTGACGGCGAAGTCGGGTGGCCACAAACCATTGACCGATAACCGAAACGTGTTCTAGTTTTGCGGTGTGAGCCAGTACGCGAAGTCGACGGCGAGCACCTACGAGCTGCCCCATCTGGACGCGCTCGAGGCCGAGTCGGCGCACATATTCCGTGAAGTGGCAGCGACATTCGAGCGCCCGGTGTTGCTGTTCTCCGGCGGCAAGGACTCGGTGGTGATGCTGCACCTGGCGGCGAAGGCCTTCTGGCCGGCGCCGCTGCCGTTTCCGGTGCTGCATATCGACACCGGGCACAATTTCGACGAGGTGATCGCCTACCGCGACCAGACGGTGGCGCGGCTGGGCCTGCGCCTGGTGGTCGGGCGAGTGCAGGACGACATCGACGCGGGGCGCGTGGTCGAGGAGACCGGGCCGCGCGCCTCCCGCAACCGATTGCAGACGACGACACTGCTGCGCTCGATCCAGGAAGGAGCGTTCGACGCGGTCTTCGGCGGCGCGCGCCGCGACGAGGAGAAGGCCCGCGCCAAGGAGCGGGTGTTCAGCTTCCGCGATGAGTACGGCCAGTGGGATCCGCGCAGGCAGCGCCCCGAGCTGTGGAACCTTTACAACGGCAGGCACCGCGCAGGAGAGCACATCCGGGTGTTCCCGCTGTCGAACTGGACCGAGCTGGACATCTGGAGTTACATCGCCGCCGAAGGCATCGAGCTGCCCCCGCTCTATTACGCGCACCGCAGGCCGGTGGTGCAGCGCGACGGAATGCTGTTGGCGCACACCCGCTTTCTCGAACTGCTCGACGGCGAGGAGCCGTACGAGTCCACCGTGCGGTTCCGCACCGTCGGCGACGCGACCTGCACCGGCTGCGTCGAATCCACCGCGGCCACACCCGCGGAGGTGGTCGCCGAGGTCGCCGCGGCGCGGGTCACCGAGCGCGGCGCCACCCGCGCCGACGACCGCATCTCCGAAGCAGGCATGGAAGACCGCAAACGCGAAGGCTACTTCTGATGACGACCACATTGTTGCGCCTGGCCACCGCGGGCAGCGTCGACGACGGCAAGTCCACGCTGATCGGCAGGCTGCTGTTCGACTCCAAGACGCTGTTCACCGATCAGCTCGCCGCGGTGGAGCGCACCAGCCGCGACCGCGGCGACGACTATCCCAACCTCGCTCTGCTCACCGACGGCCTGCGCGCCGAACGCGAACAGGGCATCACGATCGACGTGGCGCATCGCTATTTCGCCACGCCGAGAAGAAAATTCATCATCGCCGACACTCCGGGGCACGTGCAGTACACCCGCAATATGGTGACCGGAGCTTCCACCGCCGACCTGGCGCTGATCCTGGTCGACGCCCGCAAGGGCGTGGTGGAGCAGACCCGCAGGCACGCGTTCCTGGCCAGTCTGCTCGGCATCCCGCACCTGGTGCTGTGCGTGAACAAGATGGACCTGGCGGACTGGTCGCAGGAACGTTTCGAGGAGATCCGCGAGGAGTTCGCGCGATTCGCGTCCAAACTGGACGTCTCCGACCTGACCTTCGTGCCGGTGTCGGCGCTGCACGGCGACAACATCGTGCACCGTGGCGCGAGCATGCCGTGGTACGAGGGCACTCCCCTGCTGCACCACCTGGAGGAGGTGCACATCGCCTCGGACCGCAACCTGATCGATGCGCGCTTCCCGGTGCAGTACGTCACCCGCAGCCACGCCCAGGATTTCCGCGGGTACGCGGGCACCGTGGCGGGCGGAGTCTTCAAGCCCGGCGACGAAGTGGCGGTGCTGCCGTCCGGTTTCACCACCACGGTCGAGGCGATCTGGGGGCCGGGCGGCGCGCCGGTCGCGGAAGCCTTTCCGCCGCAGGCGGTCACCATCCAGCTCGCCGACGAACTGGATATCTCCCGCGGCGATCTGATCTGCCGTCCGAACAACCGCCCGGCCGCGGGTCGCGATGTCGACGCGATGGTGTGCTGGTTCGCCGAGGACGCCCAGCTGACACCCGGCGCTACCTACACGATCCGGCACAGCACCCGCGCCGCGACCGCCGAGGTGCGCTCGCTGGACTACCGGCTGGACGTCAACTCGCTGCATCGCGACGAGCACGCGGAATCGTTGTCGCTCAACGAGATCGGCCGTATCCAGCTGCGCACCCGGCAACCGTTGCTGTTCGATCCGTACCGCCGCAACCGCGCCACCGGCAGCTTCATCCTCGTCGACGACACCACCAACAACACCGTCGCCGCGGGCATGATCACCGGCCCGAGCCTGCCCTCCACCCGAGTGGTCTGGCACTCCACGGCCGTCGAACGCGACGAGCGCGCCACCCGCGGCCTCACGGTGTGGCTGACCGGCTTGTCCGGGTCCGGAAAGTCCACCGTCGCCGTGGAACTGGAGCGCAGGTTGGTCGCCGCGGGCCGCCCGGCGTTCCTCCTGGACGGCGACAACCTGCGCCACGGCCTCAACTCGGATCTCGGCTTCAGCACGGCCGACCGGGAGGAGAACGTCCGCCGCGTCGGCGAAGTGGCGAAACTGTTCGCCGAATCCGGTGTGGTCGCGGTGGTTTCGCTGATCAGCCCCTACCGCGCCGACCGCGACCGCGTCCGCGCCGCCCACGACGCGGCGGGCATTCCCTTCCTGGAAGTGTTCGTCGACACGCCACTGGCGGTCTGCGAAGCCCGCGACCCCAAGGGCATGTACGCCAAAGCCCGCGCGGGCGAGATCCGCGGCTTCACCGGCATCGACGACCCCTACGAAGCGCCGACCGAAGCCGAGATCGTGCTGCGACCCGACCACGGCGACCCGGCCTCGATGGCCGCGACGATCATCGCGCGGCTGAGTCGTATGGACTGAGCATGCGCGGAAAGGGCAGGCGGCAAGTGGCCGCCTGCCCTTCGGCTTCCCCGATTCGTCGTAACCGGCTTCGTGGATCGGCTATCCCCTCCACAGTCGATACACGAAGCCGGCTTCTGGTGACATCTTCATAATCGGTTCGGATACGAGCGTAGAGCGATAGGATCCGATTGTAAAGCGCTAAGCGACTAGCCGCTGCGCTCTGATCCTTTACCGGCGGATACCATGGTCGCACGGTGACGGGGCCGAATCGGGAGGTTGGTGGCACAGGTCGTGTCCGGCGAGGGAGATGAGATCAGCGAGGAGCCGACGGAGGACGCCGGCCCCATCGCGCGGCACCTGAATCGGGTGATCGCCGCTGCCCAGCGGCGGGATTCACGCAGCTACTCCAACAAAGACATCGCCGAGCGCTCGACCGCGCTCGGCTATCCACTGAGCCCGGCCCAGGTCTCGCACATCCGGCTCGGACGAGTCCGCAACCCCAGTTTTCGCACGGTCGAAGGGATTTCCGTGGCACTGGGCGTCGATGTCCGGGAATTCCTCGACGGCGCGGCCGCGCAGCAAGCCGACGTCGAATCGCGGCTGGCCGCGGAGCTCTCCGAGGCGGGCGTGGAGGCGATCGGTTTCCGCCTGTCCGAACTCGGCACCTTGAACGAACTCGGCAGGTCGACGTTCGGCGCCATAGTCGGCAATATCCTGCGCGATCTCCAGCAGCACGAACTCTATCGCCGACCGGCCGCTGCGGAGGACGACGAGAAAACCGAGGGTTGAGTGATCGGCTGCCGCTCGGGTCAGAGTCGCAGATCCGCGGCCGAGACTTTCGGAGCGGGGCCCGGCCGATAGGTCGCCTGCGCGATCGGGCGGCGAACTTCCGTATAGGCCTCCAGCGCGGCGGCGATGGAGTCCGCGCTGCGCAGGGTCTTCGCCAGGACGATCGCATCCTCGATGGCGGAGGTCGCGCCACGCCCCGCCGCAGGCGAAACGGCATGCGCCGCATCGCCGATCAGGACGGTGTCGGCGTTGTGCCAGCTCCCCTCGGGTTCGAGTTCGTACAGTGCGATCGGAGCGCTCACCTCGGAACGCTCCAGCACCCGCACCACCGGGGTTGCCCGCAGCGCGTCGAGGAACACCTCCGGGTCGACCGCCGTGCCGGACGCGACGGTGCGCCTGCTGAACCAGAACGATCCATCGCGGTCGTCCCCCACATAGCCCGCTACACCTTCGGGGTGCGACCAGAAGTGCAGGACGTGCGTCGGGAGCCCGGGCACCACGACCGGGCAATGACCGTAGCGGATCGATTGACCGGTGTAGGTGGGCTCTCTTGCATCACCGAGCATGCGCCGCGTGGCCGAACGAGCACCGTCCGCGCCGACCAGCAGATCACCCGTGCGCGAGCCGGGATCGACCCGCGTTCCGTATTCGCACGGGATGTCCGCTTCGTCCAAGCGTTCTCGCAACAAGGCCAGGAGATCCTTGCGCCAGATGTGGGTGCTGGGCCAGCGATGACCGGGCTCGGTCCGGGCGAAGGAGTTCGTTCGCCCGGTGAGCGTGTCGACGGTGCTGACGCCGACGACCGGGAACCCGGCCGCTCTGACCTTTTCACCCAGGCCGATCTGATCGAGCGCGGTCGACGCGGCGGGGCCGAGGGTGACCCACCCGCCCACCTCGGCAGTGCGCGCCGCGGTCTCATGGACCTGCACCCGCGCCCCGACTTTCGCCATCGCCAGGGCCGCGCACGCCCCTCCGACACCGCAACCGATGATCTCCGCTCGAAACATCCGGTCACACCTTCGCCGTGGGCCGAGCCCATTGCCGACGCACCCGAACCATGTTCTCCCCCAGGCGGGCCGCCAAGGCCACGAGCAGTTTGCGGTCGGCATCGAACGTATCAGCCTGGTCCACGGCCGCGCGGTGCGGTTCGCCGTACAGCACCGGCCGCTCGCGATTGGCCGCGGCGACGCGCTGGAGTTCGCGCGCGTAACCGGAGACGGTGGCGGTCGACGTCGGATCGATCTGGGGGCTGAGCAGCATCAGCGCATCACGAATGTCGACCATCATCGCCTGCCGCCATTCCATGACGGCCGCCAAGGGCTGCCGGACGCGGAAGGCGGGCATCCGCCGTTCCGGAAGAAACCGGGTGATCACGCCGACCGCGAAGCGCCACAGCCGCCACAGCAACAGAACGTCACGCAATGCTGCGAGGCCGACGGCCACCGCTCGTATCCGCATCACCAAGCCATACCAGGACACACCCAGAAGGAATACGAACTGCCCCAGATAGACCTCCCACCGCCCCAGCGCGACGAGCGCTCGCGGTGGCCGTACCGATTCCGCGTAGTACCCGAGCTGGACGGTGAAAGTCACCGAGGCGGCGAGCATCGACACCGCGCCTATCGCGGCGAGCCCGATTCCGTGGGCCGGCGTCCCCGAGAGCAAACGCAGATAGGCGAAGCAGTAGAAAACGATCAACATCCCGATCGGCAACGTGCTCACCTTCTCCCCGAGATGGAAGCCGACCACGGCGGGGTCGGCGAATCCGTAGGGTTTCGCGCCGGGGCCCGCGACCACCACGCACACGGCCATGACGATGATCGACGCGGCAAGCGGGATACCGAGCGCGACCAGTATCTTCTTCGTCTGGGCGGTGTGCCGGGAGGCCAGCACGAAGAACGCGACGATGCAGGCCTTGGCTCCCACCAACAGGACGGTCCCGACGAATTCGTAACCCATCGCGCTCAGCAACCACGGGTCCGGACGGTTCTGGACGTACTCGCCGAAGGCATACCCCGACGCCAGGAAGAAGAAGGCCCCCACGACCGCGAGAAGAGCGACGTCCTTGTTGCGGCGGTATTGACTCGACTTCCAGATCATGGCGGCGGTGAACGCCGCGATGAGCCACCCGTGCGGTATGTAGATCACAGCCAGCCCATTCTCTCCTGCAACGGCAGTGACAGGTCTTCGGTCCGCTGTAAGGGCCGCAGCGCGCGCTGCCGATCGAGCACCCTGCCCACCTCGTACCCCCACCGCGCGAGCAGGTTCGCCGTGTACTCCGCCTCCCATTCCCGCTCCGGAGACAACGCCGCATGGCGGTGCACGTTCCCGGTCTCGTAGTGCCCGGCGATGATGTGCCCGAACTCGTGCCCGATCCCGTGGTCCTGATGCCAGGCGGGTGTCGCCTTCTGATACGCGATGACGTAGGTGTCGGGCGGCGCCGAAAGCTTCAGCGTGATCGCGAAGAAGCAGTCGACCGGCAGCAACTTCTCCTGCAGAAGCACCGTCGCGCCGGTGAATTCGCAATAGCGCTCGATCAGCTGGCGCATGGTCAGCAATTCGCGCACCTTCATGCGCTGGAGCAGCAGGCGGGTGCGATGCTCGACCTCGCGAACCCGCGCGGGACTCGGGACGAAGCGAGAGTTTCCGTCCCGCGCGCTGTCGGCGGACCCCGCCGTGTCACGCGCCGAGCGTCTCATGCGCCCGCGCCATACGGAACTCATCAGACCTCACACCCCGCTGCCCGCCCCACCGCCCCGACAGTCGGCAACCGGTCCGTCGAACGGTACTAAAACGATGCCGAGCGCCGCGCCTGATCGACCATCGTGGTCACAGAACCCCCGTGCCCGGCCGGTTCGGCGTTCAAAGTACCACCGCCGCGACCGGACGGCATTGATTGGAATCCCCCTGGCACGCTCTCCATTCGCGTCGATTCGACTGTCGTGCATTGGCCGCACCTGCTGAGGCGACACGGTGTCACTCGGGCGTGCGAACGGCCCCCGCCGATTTCCCGCCGCCGGGCTCGCACAACGCGTCGCGAATGGTGTCGCGCAGCCAGCGCTGGGCCGGATCGGCGTCGAGCCGGGCATGCCAGAGCAGGCGCACTTCGACTTCCGGCAGGTCCGCGGCAAGGGGAAACCAGCGAATGCCGAGAGTCCGGCCGTATTGTTCGGCGAGGCGCTGCGGGACCAGTCCGACGTAACGGCTCGAGGAGACCAGGAGCGCGGCGACAGCGAAGGTCGGGACGACGGCGGCGACGTGGCGTTGCAGGCCCGCCGCGTCGAGCGCGTCGTCGAGCGGTCCGCGAGCGCGCCCACGGCGGGAGGCCGAGACGTGGGGACGCCCGCACAGTTGCCGCAACGTCGGGCGACGGCGCCTGCACAGCGGACTGTCGGCGCGGACGATGCCGACCATTCGTTCCCGGTACAGCACGGCGGTGCGGATGTCGGGAGCCGCGGCGTCACCGACGCCGATGTCGAGATCGACCGAACCGTCGCGCAGGGCCTCGACGCTCTCGCTGCCCTCCGTGACGAAACGGAGGACCACGCCGGGGGCGAGCGCGGCCGTGGCATCGACCGCCGTCGTCGCCAAGGTCGCGGCGACGCCGTCATTGATGCGAATGGTGAAAGTGCGCTCCAGCTCGCCGATCGCGATCTCGCGATCGGCGCTGATCAACGCGGCCGCTTCGTCGAGCAGTGACCGCACCCGCGGCGCGGTGCGCAGTGCGAACGGTGTCGGAGCCATCCCACGCCCGGCGCGCACCAGGATCGGATCGTTCATCGCCCGTCGCAACCGGCCCAGCGCCCGGCTGGTCGCGGGGATGGACAGATGCAAGCGCTCGGAAGCCGCCGTGACGCCGCCTTCCCGGAGCAGGGCGTCGAACACCCGCAGGAGATTCAGATCCAGCTGCTCGGGCATAGTTGCATCCTACGCAAGTATCTATTGTCGAAGTTGCGTGGCACGAAGTTCATCGAGATCCCTACCGTCGGGCACATGCCGTTCGATGTCATGCTCCGGGATCGCGTTGCGTTGTCGCGAGACCCGTCCCGTCCCGCCGCACAGCGCGGTCTGCTCGCGATCATGTGCGCCTGCGTAGTCCTCGTCGTCGGGATGGTCGCCGCGATCAACCTCGCCGTCCCGATGCTCGCCTCCAGCGCACTGCATCCGTCCGCGTCCGCGCTGGTCTGGATCGTCGACACCTATGTGATCGTCTTCGCCTGCCTGGTCATCCCGGGCGGGGCCGCCGGGGACCGCTTCGGGCGCAAGGGAATTTTGCTCGCGGGCCTGGGGCTGTTCGCGGTGGGCGCGCTGATCTCGGCGACGGCGCCCACCGTGGCTCTGCTTCTGGCGGGCCGTGCGATCACCGGTGTCGGCGCTGCCGCCGTGCTGCCCAACACACTGTCGGTCCTGCTGCACGCGGTACCCGCCGAACGCAAGGGCGCGACGATCGCCACGTGGGCCTCGATGACGGGCATCGGCGGAGTCGTCGGCAACGTCGGCGGCGGGTCGATCCTGTCGGGCGGCTCGTGGCGGTGGTTGTTCGCCGCCGCCGTGCCGATCTCGCTGGTTCTCGCCGCGATCGCGGGACGTATCGCGCCGGTGTCGGCGCGCCATGATCGCCGCCTCGATCCGCTCGGCGCGGTGCTGCTCGTCGGTGCGTCGGTCGCGCTACTGCTCGGCATCGTCCAAGGGCCGGAGGCGGGGTGGAACAGCGTGGTTGTCGTCGCCGGGTTCGCTTGTGCCGCGTTGTTGTTCACCGCGTGGACGGTCGTGGAAATGAAGGTCGAGCATCCGCTGCTGGATCCCCGGTTGTTCCGCGTGCCCGGCCTGCGCAGCGCCTGCCTCGGGATGACGGCGGTCTTCTTCGGCATGTTCGCGCTGTTCTATGTGAACGCGTCGTTCTTGCAGTACGGCAAGGGGTTCGGCGTGCTGCGCACCGGGCTGGGCATCGTTCCGCTGACCGTCCCGATCATCCTCGGCGCACGACATGCCGCACGCGTGTCGGGACGCATCGGCCTCGACGCGACCATCGCACTGGCCTTCACGTTCGTCGGATGTGGGCTGCTGGGGCTCTCCGTGAGCGGCACGCAGACGCCCTACCTCGCATACGCGGCCTGGCTCGTGATCACCGGAGTCGGTGTGGCGCTGGCACTTCCGACGCTGTCCGGCGCCATCGCCGGTTCGCTGCCGCCGGAGCAGGCCGGAGTCGGAGCGGGACTGCAAGCCACCACGCGGGAATTCGGCAGCGCCCTGGGGGTCGCGGTCATCGGCACGGTGCTCACCGCACGGTTCGCCGCCGCGCTACCACCGGACATCCGCGCCGACCATTCCCCGCACACCGTGGCCGAAGCCCTCGCCACGACCGCGCCCGAGCGCGCCACCGAGGTCGTCACGGCGTTCGTCTCGGGCGCGGACACCGGATTCCGCGTGATCGGCGTGACCGTACTCGTCCTCGGCGGGCTCGTCGTACTGCAGTCGCTGCTGTCCCGGCGGAGTAGCCGGTCGTAGGTTGATCAGGCGACGATATCCGCGCTCACAACGACGTATCGGGTGCTGTTCTGGGCGGTGACCGACGCGGCGGGTGTCCGGGCGAAAAGGGGACCTTCAACCGGCCCGTGCCCGGTCGATCGCGGCAAGCCCGGCTCGAAGATCCACGTGCTGTCCGACCGCGCGGGAATTCCGCTGTCGGTGGGTATCTCGGCCGCCAACACCAGCGACGGCGAAGCGCTGCGGCCGCTGGTCAAAGCGGTCCACGCCACCCGCTCGCAGCGCGGGCCGCACCGACGCGAACCCGGCAAGCTGCACGCCGACAAGGCATACGACACCGCCGAACTGCGGCAAGGGGTGCGCAACCGCGGAATCGGTGTCCGCCCTGCCCGCAAAGACATCGAATCCTCCCAGCGCCTCGGCCGCCACTGGTGGATGATCGAGCGCGCGATTTCCTGGCTGACCGGCTACCGCCGCCTCAAACATCCGCTACGACCGCAAGGCCACCAGTTCCTCGCCTCGCCGCGACACTTACCTGGTACAAGAAACTCGCGAAATCAGCCATGTGAGACACGGCCTAAGGCAGCGCTTCGCTGCTGTGCGGCGGAACGGATTGGGCCGGCGCGGATTACTTGCTCGGCCGCATGCGACCAGTGGCTCGTAAGGTCTCCACCGCCGCGCATTTCCACGAGCACTCGTCCGCGTCGCACTCGAGATGCACCTGCATGAGGGCGTGCGCGTCGCCGGGGCCGAATTCCGGGCCGTCTCTCGGTTCTACCGCAGGCCAGCCCAACGGCGGCCAGCCCAGCAGGGCACAATTGCTCATGGCCGACACGTTCGGCGATGTGATAGACGCTCGGACCACGCAACGGCCTTCGCCACCACCTGCTCGCCGCGAAGAAGACCATCAGCAGCACCACGACCACCGCCGTCCCCACCACCAGGGCCGTGCCGAACTCGGACCGGTCGGACATCAAGCTCTCGCCCCGTTCTCCGGTGCGCCGAGCGGCGCCCACCGATGTCCCCGCTCCCACACCTGCTCGGGCGCGACGACAATCAGCGTCACTTCTTCCGTGAGGCCGCGCCTGGCGGTCCAGATGTGCTCCCGAGTCGGAGCGATGACGACCGATGCGCCCACCCGGCGGATCGCCTGCACGAGCAGCAGCGTCGGCATCAGCGCATCCCGCTCCACCACCAGCACTTCCGGCTCGGGATAGCCTCTCCGCTCGGCTAGCGCCCGAATCGCGCGCTCCTCACCCGCGTGATCACTGCCGGACTGATCCAGCCGGATGTAGCCGAGCGCGATTTCCGCCATGTCCGCCCCTCTTCCGTCGATGTGGTGTGGCACCCGGTGCCGGGGATCCCCGGACGATGGCAACGCGATCGGCGCTGTTGACGAGGGATGTGCTCGCCCGGCGCCGGGGCCCGAACAGACTGTGACGGAACGACAACACAGCGAAGCGGCAAAAGTTTTGCCACCCTGGGGATGAAGAAGTCTGTGGAATGGAATGCGTGATGACGATGACCCAGGAGTCCGGTGTCGGCGACAAAGTACGCGTAGCCAGGAAGCTGGCGGGCTGGAGCCAGGAGAAACTCGCGCGGGAAGCCAACTTCTCGGCGAGTCTGGTCCGCAAAGTGGAGCGCGGCCGCGCGCCCGCGTCCCCGGCGTTCGTCGCGGCATGCGCACGTGCTCTGCGCGTGAATCCGGCCGATCTGCTGGAGCAGCCCTATCCGCGCCAGACTCGCGACGAACAGCAAGTGCATGCCGGAGTAGCCGGAATCCGACGCGAACTGGCCGCGTACAGGATCGAGCCGGACGGCACCATGAACGCACGGCCCGAGCGCGAACTCGCCGCTGACGTCGCGAAGGCGTCCAAACTGCGGCACTCGGTCAACCTCGGTGACCTCGGCACGCTCCTGCCGGGCCTATTAGCCGACCTCCGCGTGGCTTGGCACTGCGCGACCGGAACCGAGCGCACGCGCATATTCGGTCTTCTCGCCGAAACGTTCGCCGCGACCGGACAGCTCGTGTACAAGCTCGGCTATATCGACCTTTCCTCGTTGTGCGTCGAGCGGTACGAATGGGCAGCCGCGCAAACCGACGACCAACTGGCCGTGCTCGCGGGTGATTATCAGCGCGCGGGCGAGCTGATCTGCACGGCCGACTGGTCGACTGCCCTGCGCTTCCTCGAATCCAGTCGCGCGGCAATCGAATCCGACATCGGCGGCGGCGACCCCGCTGTTCTCAGCATGTGGGGCAACCTCCACCTGAAATCGGGTCTCGCCGCAGCCCGCGCGGGACGGCGGGACGTCGCCGACGAACACCTCGCCGAAGCGCGGGAGACCGCCCACCGCATCGGTGGCGATCGGGACGACTACCGGCTGTGCTTCGGCGTCACGAACGTCGACATCTGGTCGGTCGGGCTGGCCGTCGAGATGATGGACGGCACCGAGGCGGTGAAGCGAGCCGAGCGCGTGCGTCTCCCCGCTTCGACACCACGTGAGCGCGCGGGACACCACTACATCGACCTGGCCCGGGGATACCTGCTCCATGGAGACCGCACCAAAGCTCTCAACTCCTTGCGTAAAGCCAAGGAGATCGCGCCGACACAGACCCGCTACCACCCCATGGTCCACGAGACGATTCGGGTTCTCGCTCGCGACGACGCACGGAGCAATGAGAGTGTGCGGGGATTTGCCGCTTGGTGCGGAATCGAGCGCGGCTGATCAGGTTCGGTTGAGCCGAGCGACCGCGCACCCGACCAGGTAACCTTTCCAAGGAGCAGGGATACCTTTCGCCGTACCTGCTTGCTGGACGTCGGGAGTTCCGGAACCGCTTCGCTCACGTCACAGACAGGGATTACGGTGTGAACCTTCCGGATGTCGAATGGCGACACCTCGACGCTGTAGAGGCGCGGGAACTCCGAGCGACGGTCGAAGACATCTACCGTCGGTCTTACGTCGACGCGATCGCCTCCGGTGATCCGTTCGATGCGCCTGAGCAGTTCATGCACCGATTCGACAACTACACCGACCCCGCAGGCGGCAGTGTGTTCGCGATGGTCATGGCGTATGTCGGCGGGACGCCCGCGGGGCAGACGTGGGGATGGACGCTGCGTCCGAATGCCGCGTGGTGGAGAAATTTTCAGCCAGACGATGGGCTTGCCGGCATCGACACGTTCACCACCGAGGATGGCACCCGAACATTCGCGCTGTCGGAGATCATGGTGTGCGCCGAATACACCGGTCGCGGCTTGGCGCGAAGCCTGCACGACACGCTGTTGAGCAGCCGACCCGAACGGCGTGCGACGCTCCTGGTCGAGCCCGAGAATGAACGCGCTTACGGCGCGTACCTGCGCTGGGGATGGTCTCGAGTCGGCGTGACGAAACCGGGTTGGCCGAACGCGCCGACGTTCGATGTCTTGATCCGTGAATAGAGATAGCGCGAAGATTCGCTAGCCGGCGGTGGACGAGTCGTATTCAGCGGAGTGCGATCCACGGCGAGGGGCAGGCGGTCGCCACTGCCTGCCCCTCTGCCCCATCGAATCAGCCCAGCGACCGGAAGAACTCGCGCACGTCGCCGATCAGCAGCTCCGGCACCTCGAGTGCGGGGAAATGCCCGCCGGAGTAGAACTCCGACCAATGGATGATGTTGTGCGTGTGCTCGGCGAAGCGGCGGATGGCGTAGTCGCCGTCCTTGAATACCGCGACGCCGGTGGGCACGGTGCCCTTCGGTTTCGGGGCGAACATGGTCGCGTCGTGGAAGCGCTCGTAGTAGAGGTTCGCGACGCTGCGGGCGGTGTCGGTGAACCAGTAGATGCTCACCGTGGTCAGCAGGCGATCGAGGTCGACGGCCTGTTCGGGCAGGCCGTGGGATCGGTCGGTCCACTCGCGGTACTTCTCCACGATCCAGCCGAGCTGGCCGGTCGGGGAATCGGCGAGCAACTGGGCGATGGTGTTCGGGCGGGAGCCCTTCAGGTTCATGTAGGCCGAGCCGTCGTCCTGGAACTTCTTCATCGCGCCCAGTCGCGCCTTCTCCGCGTCGGTGAGGGCGGCCATGTCGGCGGGGTCGCCGGTCGGGAAAGTCACCAACGCGTTGACGTGCACGCCGAGGACATGCTCGGTATCGATCCGCCCCAGTGCCGGGGCGATGAAGGCGCCGTGGTCGCCGCCCTGCACGCCGTAGCGGTCGTAGCCGAGACGGGCCATGAGTTCGGCGAGCGCCGCCGCGATCCGGCCGTCGTTCCAGCCCGGCTCGGTGATCGGGCCGGAGAAACCGTGGCCGGGCAGCGACGGGATGACCAGGTGGAAGGCAGGCGCGTCCGGGGTGCCGTGCGCGGCGGGGTCGGTGAGCGGGCCGATCATGTCGCGGAAGTCGGCCACCGAACTCGGCCAACCGTGCAGCAACAGCAGCGGGGTGGCGTCCGCTCGGGCCGAGCGCACATGCAGGAAGTGCACATTCTGTCCGGAGACGATGGTGGTGAACTGCGGGTAGGCGTTCAACTGCGTCTCGGCGGCGCGCCAGTCGAACTTCTCGGCCCAGTACCCGGCCAGTTCCTTCAGGTAGGCGGTCGGCACACCGCGCTCCCAGCCGATGCCGGGCAGATCGTCGATCCAGCGGGTGCGGGCCACGCGCGAGCGAAGGTCGTCCAGGTCGGCCTGCGGGATGTCGATGCGGAAGGGGCGGATCTCGGTGTTCGTCATGCCATTGATACTTCGGGTAACGAGGGGCCCGCCGAATCACGAGAATTCGTTATTTCCGTCGTGGGCGCTCTGGCTCGAAGTACCGATCCAGCTCTCCACCGCGCTCCGCCTCGGCTCCGCGATTGGCGCTGACCTCGCCGTCGGGGCATGATCGCGCCGTGGTCAGCCTTCCGGTATGCGGCGCCTTCGTGGGGCGGGCCGCTGAGCTCGCGGCATTGCAGGATGCCTATGGGGAGCCGACGGTGCATACCGTGCTGGTCGGGGGCGAAGCGGGGATCGGCAAGTCGCGGCTGGTCGCGGAGTTCGGGACGCGGCTCGGGGCCCGCACGGCGGTGCTGTCCGGGCGGTGCCCGGAATTCGGCGCGAAGGGGGTGGCGTTCACTCCGTTCGTCGCGGTCATGCGCGCACTGCTGCGCGACCAGGGTGTGGAGGCGCTCGCGGCGCTGCTTCCGGCGAAACCCGCGCTGGCGCGCTGGCTTCCGGAACTGGCGGCGCGGTCCGGCGCGGCGGAGATCGACACCGATCGGATCCGGTTGTTCGGCGAGATCCTGACCGTGCTGGAACAGTGCTCGATGAACAGACCGCTGGTGGTGGTGCTGGAGGATCTGCACTGGGCCGACGAGTCCGGCCTGGAATTGCTCGCCTTCCTGGTGGCCAACATCGCCGAAGGCGATCTGTTCTTGGTCGGCACCTACCGGCCCGCCGATTCCGGACCGTTGCGCAAGCTGGTCGCGGGCCTGCGCCGCGACCTCGGTGTCCGCCTGCTTTCTCCGGCGCCACTGACCAGGCACGAGGTGGGCAGACAGCTGGCGGCGCTACGCGGCCGGGAGTCGGAACCAGGAACGATCGGGCGAATCTTCGAGCGCAGCAAGGGAATCCCCTTGTTCGTCGAGGCGCTCTGTCCCGCACCCGAGGATACGCCCGCCGAGCTCTCGGAGCTGTTGCTCGGCCACCTGTCCGACCTGCCCGATCAAACCGCGTCGGTACTGCGGCTCGCGGCGGCGGCCGGGTCACCGGTTCGGCACGCCCCGCTGGCGGCCGCCTCCGATCTCGCCGAGGACGCGCTCACCGCGGCTTTGCATCAGCTGATCGACCAGCAGCTCTTGGTGCCCACCGACACCGGCTATCAGTTCCGCCACGTGCTCATCCGCGACGCCGTCTACGACGGTCTCCTACCAGCCGAGCGAAAAAGGCTGCACAGCAGCCTTTCTCGTGCACTGGCCGTGCTCCGCATGCAGGAACCGGACGAGTGCCCCTCCGGCGAGCTGGCCTACCACGCGTATGCCGCCGGAGAGCTGCCGCTGGCACTCGAGGCCTCCTGGGAAGCCGCGACCGAAGCGGAAAACGTTGGAGCGCATCGTGTCCGCGTGCGCTATCTGGACCAGGTGCTCGAATCGTGGGAGCGGGTGCCCGAAGCGGCGAGCCGGGTGGACGCCGACCGGATCGATGTGGTGGAAGCGGTGGTGGCCGCGTGTTACCGGGGCGGTGTCGTCGAGCGCGGGATCGCGGCGGCCGACGAGGCGCTGACCGTCATCGATGCGGCGACCGACCCGGAGCGCGCGGCCCGGCTGCACTACTACCGCGCCGGACTGCGCAATCAGAGCAGCGGCGGCGGGGAAGGCGACCTGCTCGCGGCGCTGGCTTATCTTCCTTCGGACCGGCCGACCCTGCTGCGCGGCGAAGTGCTCGCCGAACTCGCCGCGGCGCGGGTGTTCAGCGGCGCGGCGGCGGCGGCCGAGAACGACGCGCGCGCCGCTGTCGAGGTGGCCGAAGGGTTACGCAGTGCGCCGAACGCCGACGACACCTCGTCTGTCATGGCTACGCCATGTGCGCCCGAGGAGGCCGCCGGTGCGGATGCCGCGTCCGCATGGCCGCGTTCGAGCGTCTTTCGCGACGACCGGCGCGCCAGGGCGCTGGCCGCGCGCGCCTACGCGTATCTCGGGCTGGCAACCGCGGACCGTCCGGAGGCCGCCATGGCGCACTTCGAACAGGCGCATGCGATCGCGAAGTCCGCGCATGATCCGGGCACCTTGCTCACGGTGGTGCTGTGGGAATCGGCGCTGCTGGTGTCGGCGGGCGCCGACGAGGCTGCCATCGCCGCGATCCAGCAGGGGCTGCGCGCCGCGCACGAGACCTACCGATTCGCCGAGGCGGCACCGATCCTGCTGGTCAAATGGGCACAGGCGCTCACTGCGCTGGGTCGCTGGAACGAAGCGCTCGAGCTGATCGACGAATCGCTCACCGCGCAGCTGACCCCGTTGAGCACCGCCGCGCTGCTGCTGTGTCACGCGCGGATCATGCTGGCGCGTGGCGACGAGGAGGCCGCGGCGACGAGCGCGGCGACCGCACAGCCCTTGCTCGGAGACCGCCGCTGGGCCAGGCAATACCAGATCCAACTGCACACCGTGCAGACCGAGATCGCGCACGCGGCGGGCAACCCGCAGCGCGCCGCCGAGATCGGCGCCGCGACATTGAGCGCGGACGACCTGGCCGCGCACCATCACGAGGCGTGGGCGCTGGCCGAGGCGATCGCCCGAACTCGCCGCGCCCCACTGGTTCTGGACTCCGTCACGGCGAAGTTGCCCGTGACGTCCGCCGTCGACACCGCATATCGGAATTCCTGCCACGCCCTGGGTAGTGGCCGTCCCGCCGATTGGGTCACGGCGGTTTCGTCTTGGCGAGCCCTGGGCCGACCGTACGAGCTCGCGCGCAGCCTGCTCGAATCCGGCGACGCGGAATTGGCGGCGGGTGATCGTGCGGCAGCACGCGGCGCACTGCGTTCCGTTCTAGCGCTGACCGACGAGTTGGCGGCCGTGCCACTCGCCGAGCAAGCCAGGCAGCTGGCCGACCGCGCCGGGATCGATCTCGCCCAATCCGGCAACCGGCCTGCCACGACCTCACGGGCGGACACCGCCGGCCTGACCCCACGGGAACTCGATGTGCTGCGTCTGGTGGCAACGGGAGCGAGCAACCGTCAGATCGCGGCCGAGCTTTTCATCAGCGCCAACACCGCTGGTGTGCACGTCTCGCGGATCCTCGCCAAGCTCTGCGCGTCCAGCCGCACCGAAGCGGCCGCGACGGCGCGGAAACGCGGGTTGCTCGTCGCCGACGGATGACCGACCACAGGCGGGCCGCGGGATCGGCATCGTCCGCACCGCCGCGTAACGAACGCGACCCACCACGTTTCGTGCCGGCGCGCGGGCCACACAGGTTCGGGGCGGTAAGCCCTTGATGCGTGCGGCTGCTCGTCCAGGCGTTCCATACCGCTCGCACGCGGCGCACGAATGACGCGGTGGATAGGTGACCCGCGGAACAGGGCCGCAGCACGGAAAGCGACCGCCATGCGCCCGGCAAGGACGTGGCTGGACGAGCGCAACCGCGTTATCGGCCGGGGCGCTGACGCTTCCGATACGCGCGCACTTTCGAGATGCTGCCGCAGGCGCGACCGTCGGGTGTCTCGGCGTACATCGAGCACCACGTACGGCTTCGGTTGCGGCTGTGATCGTAGAAGACGTTGCGGCAGTCGGGGCACGACTTCAGCCGAGCCCACTGCCCCTCGGCGAGTGCGGCGGCGACCATCGCCACGATGACCGCTGCCGCGCAGTCGTCGCCGGGCCGGTAGCACAGGGGCTGCGCTTCATCGCCGACGGTCACCTGCACCGGGCGCCGTTCGAACCACTCGCGCAGCCCGGCCGGAGCGGTCCGACCGAGTGCCGCGCGAAGGTCGGCGCGCAGCGTGAGCAGCTCGTCCAGGTCGCGCGGATGGGGTCGCGGAATGTCCGGCAGGGCGGCGCGCCAGTCCGCGGCCCGAGTGATCAGCGCGGGGAGATCGTCTGCGGGCGTCCGCGTCTCGTGCGGTAGCCGCCAGGTATTCAGGAAGGCCCGGACCTGCTCCAGGGTTCCGGGCGCGCTGCTGGTCCCCGACATGTTTACCAGTCTAACCGTTGACCGGTAAGAGCGACATTGCTTACCGTCTAAATCTATGACTGGTAACAGATCGATGCTTACGCGGCGGTCGGGCTTCATGCCGCTGTGGCGCGCCAGGGCTGCGGTGACGGCCCTGTTCGCTCTCGGGGGTTTCGTCTTCGCGGGATGGGCGGTGCGTATCCCCGCTGTCGCGCACCGCATGCACGCCGCGCCCGGCGAACTCGGTGTGGCGCTTCTGGCCATGTCGGTCGCCGCGGTGGCGACGATGTCGGCAGGGGGCGCGATCTGCCGTCGCTGGGGCGCCGCGCGGGTGGCGCCTGCGGCCGGATGGATGTTGTCGGCCACGGTGGTGCTGCCTCCCATGGCGACGTCCGTGCCACAGCTCGCGATGGCGTTGACCGTCTTCGGGGTGGCCTTCGGAGCGCTGGACGTCGCTGTCAATACGGTGGCCGTGGATCTGGTCACGGCGCTGGACCGACCCCTGATGCCGGCGCTGCACGCGGCCAACAGCCTCGGCAGCCTGGCCGGAGCCGGGGTCGGTGCGGTCCTCGCGGCGAACCTTTCGCCGGTCGGGCACCTGCTGTCGGTGGCCCCGCTGGGCATGGTGGCCGCCTCCGTGGCCGGGTGGGCACTGACCGCCGATCCCGTGCCCGGCGCCCAGCCCTCGCCGTCCGGCCCGGTGGGCGCCGGCTCCGCAGGGCTCGTCGCGATGTTCGGCGTGATCGGGCTGTGCGCGGCCTTCGCCCAAGGAGGTCTGGACAATTGGATGCCGCTGCATCTGCGCACCGACCTGGGGACTACCGACGGTCTCGCGGCGGCCGGGTACGGAATCGTCCAGGGCGCCATGACAGCGGGCCGGTTGGCGGGTGGCGCCCTCATCACCGCCGCCGGGCCGGGACGCGTCCTGCTGACCGGCGGCGTGACAGCGTGTTTCGGCACAACGATCGCCGCGATCACACCCTGGCCGTGGCTCGCCCTCGCGGGCCTCGCCCTCGCCGGGCTCGGGCTGGCCAACCTTTTTCCGCTCGCCATCGGAGCCGCCGGGTCCAGCGGCGGTGCGAGTGGCGTGGCGGTCGCTACCACCCTCGGCTATGGAGGGATCCTTCTGGCGCCCCCGGCGATCGGCTTCGCCGCCGAATCGACGGGCTTGGCGAGCGCACTGTTGCTCGTTCCGGTCCTCGTCACCGGGGCCACCGTGATCGGCTACACGCTCCGGCGTCGTCTATAGATCGGGAACGCAGATCGCCGGCCAGGCATACTCCTCAGCGGCCGAACGGTGCGATGGCCGTGGATACCGGACCACCGACCCGTAAGATACAGTACGTCGAACATGTCTCGAAAGGACGGGCTGATGCGGTCGACCTTGCTGTCCCGGCGCGATCTCGATTTCCTGCTCTACGAGTGGCTGGACGTCGAGCGGCTCACCAAACGCGAGCGGTACGCCGAGCACTCGCGCGAGACCTTCGACGCCGTGCTCGACCTCAGCGAGCAGCTCGCGACCAAATACTTCGCGCCGCACAACAAGCTCAACGACGCCAACGAACCCACTTTCGACGGCGAGCGCGTGACCATCATCCCGGAGGTCGGGCAGGCGCTGGAAGCCTTCGCCAAGGCCGGATTGCCTTCGGCGGCAATGGATTACGAACTCGGTGGCGCACAGCTGCCCGCGACCGTCGCGCAGGCGAGCTACGCCTGGTTCCAGGCGGCCAACCCGGGCACCGCCGGCTACCCGTTCCTCACCGTGGCCAATGCGAATCTGCTCCTCGCCCACGGCCCGGAGCACGTCGAGAAGTTCGTCGAGCCCATGCTCGCGGGCCGCTTCTTCGGCACCATGTGCCTGTCGGAGCCGCAGGCCGGCTCGTCGCTGGCCGATATCGTCACCCGCGCCGAACCGCAGGACGACGGCAGCTATCGCCTGTTCGGCACGAAGATGTGGATCTCGGGCGGCGACCACGAACTCGGCGAGAACATCGTGCACCTGGTGCTGGCCAAGATCCCCGGTGGGCCCGCGGGCACCAAGGGCATCTCGCTGTTCGTGGTGCCTCGCTTCCTGGTCGGCGACGACGGCGCGATCGGCGAACGCAACGACGTCGCCCTGGCCGGGCTCAATCACAAGATGGGCTTCCGCGGCACGGTGAACACCGTGCTCAATTTCGGCGAGGGCCGCTGGACGCCGGGCGGCGCGCCGGGCGCGGTCGGCTACCTGGTCGGGGAACCGCATCGCGGCTTGACCTACATGTTCCACATGATGAACGAGGCGCGCATCGGCGTCGGCCTGGTCGCCACCGCGCTCGGCTACACCGGATACCTCGAGTCGCTGGACTACGCCCGCACCCGCACGCAGGGCCGGGCCAAGCTTCCCGCCGACCCGTCCGCGCCGCAGCGGCCGATCATCGAGCACGCCGACGTGAAGCGAATGCTGCTGGCGCAGAAGGCGTACGCCGAAGGGGCGCTGGCGCTGGTGCTCTACTGCGCGCAGCTGGTCGACGAGCAGCGCACCGCCGAGTCCGACGACGACCGCCGCGCGGTCACCCAACTGCTGGACATCCTGACCCCGATCGCCAAGAGCTGGCCCTCGCAGTGGTGCCTGGAGGCCAACAGCCTCGCCATCCAGGTGCTCGGCGGCTACGGCTACACCCGCGAATACAACGTCGAGCAGCACTATCGGGACAACCGGCTCAACCCGATCCACGAGGGCACGCACGGCATCCAGGGCCTGGATCTGCTCGGGCGCAAGGTGACCCAGCAGGGCGGCGCGAGCCTGCTCGCACTCGGGTCCCGGATCGATGCGACCATCACCGCCGCTCGCGCGGCGGGCGGCGAGGCGGCCGAACTGGCCGCGCAACTGGATTCGGCGTGGCGGCGGCTGGTCGAGGTCACCGCGGGGCTGTTCGCCTCCGGCGATGTCGAGGCCGCGCTGGCCAAC
The DNA here is from genome assembly GCF_043205035.1 of Nocardia sp. NPDC047654. NCBI lineage: Bacteria > Bacillati > Actinomycetota > Actinomycetes > Mycobacteriales > Nocardiaceae > Nocardia > Nocardia sp. NPDC047654. Next base: position 211,938 of record NZ_JBIDDF010000007.1, on the reverse strand, counting down.
AGCTCGGTGTACTTGGAAGCCTTCGGGCACACCGTGCTGGCCTGGATCTGGCTCGAGCAGTTCCTCGCCACCGCGGACCGTGCAGGCGATTTCTACGATGGCAAGCGGCACGCGGCCCGGTTCTTCTATCGTTTCGAATTGCCCAAGACCGCACCGGCACTGGATCTGCTCGCCAGCCTGGACACGACCACCCTGCAAATGCGCGACGCCTGGTTCTGAACACAGCCCGTTTCGATACACTTTCTAGAAGATGTATCATTCCGCGGTGATCGATTCCAGTCAGCGGACCACCCGCCCTCCCGGCCGACCGGCCTCCGCGACCAGGGAACAGGTCATCGAGCACGCTCGCCGGGCGTTCCTGTCCGGTGACCGCGTGGACATCCAGGCGATCGCCGGACAGCTCGGGCTCAGCCGCGCGTCGGTCTACCGCTGGTTCGGCTCTCGCGACGGGGTGCTCGGTGCGGTCCTGGCCGGGGAGTTCGAGGCGCTGCTCAGCCGGGCGGACGCCCGCCGCCGCTCCACCGGAGCGCGGCGCATCCTGGACGTGCTGTACCGGGTCAACCGGTGGATGACCGACAACGAACCGTTCCGCCGCTACTTCGAGAACGAGCCGCTGTCCGGGCTGCGCATCCTCACCGCGAGCGACGGGCCGGTACAGCCGCTGGTCGTGGGCACCGTCCAGGAACTGATCCTCCGCGCCACGGAGGAGGACGGCTACGACCCGCCGCTGGAACCGGCGCTGCTCGCTTACGCACTGGTCCGGCTCGGCGAGGCGTTCCTGTACAACGACAACGTCGCGGGTATCCGCGGCGACGTGGACCGGCTGCACGAGGTGCAGGCGGCGCTGCTGGGCATCCCCGAGGCCATCGCGCCGTGACCGGAGCGCTGCTGCACGCGCGCTTTCCCGAGGTGGCCGACACGTTGCCGTTCCTCCGGCTCGGCACCGCTCCGACGCCTGTGCGCCGCTGTGACCTCGGCACCGCCGCCGAGTTGTGGTGCAAGGACGAGAGCGGATACGGCGACGGCGGATGGGGCGGCAACAAGGTCCGCAAGCTGGAATGGCTGCTACCCGAGGCACGACGGCGCGGTGCGCGCACTATCCTCACGGTCGGCGGCACGGGAACCAACTGGGGCCTCGCCACGGCCTTGTACGGGCGCGCCCACGGTATCGATACCGCTCTCGCGCTGCTGGACCAGCCGGTCGACGACCACGTGCGCGCACAACTGCGGCGACTGGAGAATTCCGGCGCCACTTTGTATTACACGCACAGCAAACCGCGCACGATCCTCGCGGCGCCGTGGCTGTATCTGCGCCGGATCCGTGGCGGCAGGCGTCCGTACTTCCTCCCTGCGGGCGGGTCGTCACCGGTCGGCGCGCTGGGCTATGTCGAAGCGGCGTGCGAACTCGCGGCCCAGGTCGCCGCGGGTGAGCTTCCCGAGCCCGGTTATCTCGTCACCGCGGTCGGATCCGGCGGCACCGCGGCCGGCCTCGCGCTCGGCCTGCGGCTCGCCGGGCTGCGCACGCGCGTCGTCGGGGTCGTCGTCAACGACACGCTTCCGCTCGACGCGAAGCACATCGTCCGCCTCGCCGAACGGACCGAACGCCTGCTCCGTACACGCGGAGCGCGCTTCGCGCCGACCGGACTTCGGCCCGAGGACATCATGATGACGACCGACTGGCTCGGTCCCGGCTACGGCCACACCACGCCCGCCGCCCAAGACGCCGAACAGCGCGCGGAAGCGAGCGGATTGCGCCTGGAGACCGTCTACACCGCCAAAGCGCTCGCGGCGCTGCTCGCGATGGACGGCGCGGGCGACTTCGGCGCGGAACCGGTGCTGTTCCTCAATACCTACGGCCCACGACCATAGATCGGTGCGCCGAAGCCTGGTCGCCGCCGCGTTCGAATCGCCGTGATCGAAATTCGGCCGTCGGCGCCCTACGTGGCGTAATGCCCGGACAGCCGGGCATATCGCCAGGTCGGGCGGCGGGACACCCGGCGCAATAACATCCCCTGATTTTTCCCGGCGGCGGCGCGGGCGAAAACGCCGCCCCATCCGCATTATCGTCGCTATTCGTGCAGGTCAGCGATGGAAAGGCGGAAACGGTGGCAGCGGAACCCACGCCGGTGCGGCATTTGCGCGCCGATCAGGCGCGGCGGGTGGCCGACATCCTGCGCCACCAACTGCACGCGGGCGCGTTCGACGGCGCGCTGCCGAGCGAACAGGACCTGGCCGCCGAGTACGGCGCCTCGCGCAATACCGTCCGCGACGCCTTGGCGCTGTTGAAGGACGAGGGCTTGATCGACCGGGCGCCCAAGGTGGGCACCCGCGTGGCCACCCGCAAGTACGACCACGGGCTCGACGCCCTGCTCGGATTGCAGGAGACCTTCAAAGGCCACGGCACCGTGCGCAACGAGGTGCGCGCGGCGATGCACGTCGCCGCGCCGCCGGCTGTCGCGCGCAGGCTCGGTCTGGCGCCGGGCGAGCGGGTGGTCTATCTCGAGCGGCTGCGCTACCTCGCGGATCTGCCGTTGAGCCTGGACCTCACCTACCTCGTGCCCGACATCGGCACCGAGGTGCTCGGCCACGATCTCGAGCACACCGACGTCTTCGTGCTGCTGGAACGCATCAGCGGCCGCTCGCTCGGCTCGGCCGACCTCGCCCTGGAAGCGGTGCCCGCCGACCCGCACACCGCCTCCACCCTCGACGTCCCCGGCGGCGCGCCGCTGCTGATGCTGGAACGCCTGACCCGGCTCGACGACGGCCGCCCCGTCGACCTCGAGTACATCCGCATGCGCGGCGACCGCATCACCATGCGCGGCAGCCTGACCCGCAGCACCCCCGAATGGAAGGTCCTCTAGATGGCACTCGTGAACCAGCGCGCCGACATCCCCGTCACCATCGACGAGTCGCTGTGTATCCAGGGCTGCACGCTGTGCGTGGAGATCTGCCCGCTCGACTCCCTGGCCATCAACCCCGACAACGGCAAGGCCTTCATGCACGTGGACGAGTGCTGGTACTGCGGTCCCTGCGCGGCCCGCTGCCCCACCGGCGCCGTCACCGTCAACATGCCCTACCTGCTCCGCTGATCTGGAAGACCGATGAAAGCAAAACTCGCCCCCATCCTGCTCGCCGCCGCGCTCGCGCTGACCGGGTGCTCGCTCGAGCAGACCGACGACACCCCCGCGGGCACCGTGAAGCTGGTCGTCGGCTACCAGTCGAAGACCATCAACACTGTCACCGCGGGCACCTTGCTGCGCGCGCAGGGCTACCTCGAGCGGCGGCTACAGAAGATCACCGACAACGGCGGGGCCAAGTACCAGGTCGAGTGGCAGGACTACGACACCGGCGCGCCGATCACCGCGCAAATGGTGGCCGAGAAGATCGACATCGGGTCGATGGGTGACTACCCGTTGCTGATCAACGGCTCCCGCACCCAGGCAGGCGAGCGCTCGCGCACCGAACTGGTGTCGGTGACCGGGTACAACCCCAAGGGCGCGCTGAACATGGTCGTCGTGCCGAACGATTCGGCGGCCACCGGCATCGGCGACCTGGCCGGGCAGAAGATCTCGGCCAGCGTGGGTTCGGCCGGGCACGGCACCCTGGTGCAAGCGCTGTCGCGGGCCGGGATCGACCCGGTCAAGGGCGTGGAGGTGCTCAACCAGCAGCCGCAGGTCGGCGCGACCGCCCTGGAGTCCCGTCAGGTGGGCGCGCTGTCGCAGTTCGTCGCGTGGCCCGGTCTGGTCGTGTTCCAGAACAAGGCCAAGCTGCTCTACGACGGCGCCGAACTCGGCGTGCCGACTTTCCACGGCGTGGTGGCCCGGCGCGCCTACGCCGCCGATCACCCGGAGGTGCTCCAGGCGTTCCTCGCCGCGCAGCTGGACGCCACCCAGTTCCTGCGGGACGAGCCGTTCGAGGCCGCGAAGATCGTCGCCGACGGGTCCGGGCTGCCCCAGGAGGTGGTGTACCTCTACAACGGCCCCGGCGGAACGAGTTTCGACACGACGCTCAAGCCCAGCCTGATCTCGGCGCTCAAAGGCGATGTGGCGTACCTGAAGTCGATCGGCGATTTCGCCGACCTGGACATCGACCGGTTCGTCGACGACGCGCCGCTGCGCAAGGCGTTCGCGGAGACCGGGCGCACCGACTATGACGGTGAACTGGCTTCCACCGCCAACCCGACCCGCGTCACCGGCGCCGATCCCGTCTGCGGCAAGGCGGCGGAGAACCCCGCGCTGGCCGGCGAATTGTGGCTGGACGGCGCACCGAAGCCGCAACCGGCCGCGGACCCGACCTGCCTGCTGCGCGCGGTCCAGGCCGCGAAAGCGCAGGGCAAGACGATCCGCGCCGCTTACGTCCCGGATACCGAACTCGGCACGCGCTGGTTCGCCGACAAGTCGATCTGGCTGCGCGACGGCGCCTCCTACCTGCCCTTCACCACCACCGCCGCCGCGCAGCGGTACCGGCAGGCGCATCCGTCCGCCGCTCCGATCACCTACGACCAGGCCGTCACGGAAGTACGCGGATGACCAGCGAACTCGCCGCCCCCGCGGTGCGGGCCACCGCGAACACCACCGACGCCACCGCGACCCGCTCGGCCGCCGCCCCGGGGTCGCGGTCGGCCTGGCGCTCGCGCCTGCTGCGGGTCGCCTCGGTCGCCGCCGCGGTCGGCCTGTGGCAGCTGCTCACGGTCAACAACGTGCGGGCGGGTCTGCGTTTCGACACGTTGCCGACCGTCACCGAGATCGTCGCCGAATTCGGCACCCAGTTGCGCGCCGACCAGTACTACCTGGACATCGCGCAGTCGCTGATCCGGATCGTCACCGGCTTCGGGCTGGCCGCGGTGGTCGGCGTGATCGCGGGCATCGGCCTCGGCCGCTCACGGCTGCTCGCCGACACCTTCGGCCCGCTGGCCGAACTGGTCCGGCCGATCCCGGCCATCGCCCTGGTCCCGGTCGCGATCCTGCTGTTCCCCAGCGACGAATCCGGCATCGTGTTCATCACCTTCACCGCGTCGCTGTTCCCGGTGCTGGTCAGCACCAGGCACGCGGTGCGCGCACTGCCCACGATCTGGGAGGACGCGGTGCGCACCCTCGGCGCGTCCCGGCTGGACGTGCTCGCGCGCGTGGTGTTCCCCGGCATCCTGCCCGGCGTCTTCAGCGGACTGTCGGTCGGCGTCGGCGTGGCATGGATCTGTCTCATCTCCGCGGAGATGATCTCCGGACGGCTCGGCGTCGGCTACCGCACCTGGCAGGCCTACACCATCGTGGACTATCCGGCGGTGTTCGTCGGCATGATCACCATCGGCGTCCTCGGTTTCGCGACATCGGGGCTGGTCGAGCTGGCCGGCCGCCGCATCACCCGCTGGCTGCCCAGAGAGGTCGAAGCATGACCACAGTGATCGACGCACCGGCATCGACCGGGATGCGCCTGAGCCTCACCGGCGTCCGGATCGCCTACGGCGGCGAACCGGTACTCGACGGGCTCGACTTGGCGATCGCGCCGGGCGAGATCCTGGTCGTGGTCGGCAAATCCGGCTGCGGCAAGTCGACCTTGCTGCGCGCGATCGCCGGACTGCGCGCCCCGGAAGGTGGAACCATCCTGGCCGACGGCGGCCGCGTGAGCGGCCCCGCGGCCGACCGCGCCCTGGTGTTCCAGGACGACGCGCTGCTGCCCTGGCGCACCGTGCGGCAGAACATCGAGCTGGCCCTGCGCCTGCGCGGCACGCCCCGGGCCGAGCGCCGGGCCACGGCCCTGCACTGGGTGGACGAAGTCGGGCTCACCGGGTACGCCGACTATCTGCCGCGCGACCTGTCCGGCGGCATGCGCCAGCGCGTCCAGCTGGCGCGCAGCCTGGCCGCCGCGCCGCGCGCCGTGCTGATGGACGAGCCGTTCGGCGCGCTGGACACCCAGACCAGGGAAACCATGCAGCGCCTGCTGATCCAGACCTGGCGCGCCCACCCCACCACCATCGTCTTCGTCACCCACGACCTCGACGAGGCCCTGCTGCTCGGCGACCGCATCGCCGTGCTCGGCGGCGGCACGCTGCGGGCGCTGGTGCCGGTGCCCAGCCCACGCGAGGCGATCGACCGGTCCGCGACGAAGGCCGAGATCCTGGAGAGACTGTGAACATTCCGCCGCTATCCGAACAGATCCGGCTGGACTGCGACGTGCTCGTCATCGGGGGCGGCACGGCGGGCACGATGGCCGCGCTCACCGCCGCCGAGCAGGGCGCGAACGTGCTGCTGCTGGAGAAGGCGCACGTGCGGCACTCCGGTGCGCTGGCCATGGGCATGGACGGCGTCAACAACGCCGTCATCCCGGGCAAGGCCGAACCGGAGGACTACGTCGCCGAGATCACCCGGGCCAACGACGGGATCGTCGACCAGCGCACCATCTATCAGACGGCCACGCGCGGCTTCGCCATGGTGCAGCGGCTGGAGCGCTACGGCGTGAAGTTCGAGAAGGACGAGTACGGCGAGTACGCGGTGCGCCGGGTGCACCGCTCCGGCTCGTACGTACTGCCGATGCCCGAGGGCAAGGACGTCAAGAAAGCGCTGTATCGCGTCCTGCGCCAACGCAAGATGCGCGAGCGGATCCGCATCGAGAACCGGCTCATGCCGGTGCGCGTGCTCACCGAGGGCGGGCGCGCCGTCGGCGCCGCCGCCCTGCACACCCGCACCGGCGAATTCGTGGCCGTCGCCGCGAAAGCGGTGATCCTGGCCACCGGGCCGTGCGGCAGGCTCGGGCTGCCCTCCAGCGGATACCTGTACGGCACCTACGAGAATCCGACGAACGCGGGCGACGGCTACTCGATGGCCTACCACGCGGGCGCCGAACTCAGCGGCATCGAATGCTTCCAGATCAACCCGCTGATCAAGGACTACAACGGCCCGGCCTGCGCCTACGTCGCCAATCCGTTCGGCGGCTACCAGGTCAACGCCGAGGGTGAACGCTTCGTCGACTCCGATTACTGGTCGGGCCAGATGATGGCCGAGGTCAAGCGGGAGATCGAATCCGCGCGCGGCCCCATCTATCTCAAGGTGTCGCACCTGCCCGACGAAACGCTGAGCACGCTCGAAGGCATCCTGCACACCACCGAGCGCCCCACCCGCGGCACCTTCCACGCCAACCGCGGTCACGACTACCGCACTCACGACATCGAGATGCACATCTCCGAGATCGGCCTGTGCAGCGGGCATTCCGCCTCCGGCGTGTGGGTCGACGAGCACGCGCGCACCACGGTGCCCGGCTTGTACGCGGCGGGCGATCTGGCGTGCGTGCCGCACAACTACATGATCGGCGCGTTCGTCTACGGCGATCTCGCCGGCGCGCACGCCGCGTCCACCCTGGACGAGGTCGCCGCACCCGCCGACCTGCCCGAGGACCAACTGGCCGCGGCCCACGAGCTGATCTACCGGCCGTTGCGTCAGCCGGACGGGCCGCCGCAACCGCAGGTCGAATACAAGCTGAGGCGTTTCGTGAACGACTATGTCGCGCCGCCCAAGACCGCGGCCAAGCTGAGCATCGCGGTGGAGACCTTCGACCGGATGCGCGGAGAGGTCGAGAGCATCGGCGCGCGCACCCCGCACGAGCTGATGCGCGCGGTGGAGGTGTCCTTCATCCGCGACTGCGCCGATATGGCCGCCCGCAGCTCCCTGACCAGGACCGAATCCCGTTGGGGCCTCTATCACGAGCGCGCCGACCTACCCGAACGCGACGATGTCGAATGGCGATACCACCTCAACCTGCGCAAGAACCCCGACGGAACCATGGCCTTCCTGAAGCGACCGGTGGCGCCGTACCTGGTTCCCGTGCCCGGGCTCGACGACCTGCCCTCGGCCGATGCCGAAGCGGTGCCGGTGCACCAGCCGCACCTGATCGCAGGCCGTGCGCCGCATATCGGCGTCGCCGCTGACGACGATCGGGCCGCCACCGCGACGGCGCAACCCGCCGCTCCCCCGTCACCTCGGATCGTCGCGTTGCTCGCGCTCGACGAGCCCAGCGTGGAGCAATTGTCGGCTTATCTGACCGATCCCGACGCGGGCGTCCGGGCCGCGGCGATCTCGGTGCTGAGCGAGCACACCCCGGAGGGCTTCTCGATCACCCTCGGCGAGGCCTTGGACGACGAAGCGGCCTCGGTCCGGCGTGCTGCCGCGGCCAGTCTGCGCGAACTCGTCGAAGTGCTGCCCTCCGCGGAAGGGCTTGCCGACCGGCTCGGTTCGGCCGATCCCGTCGTGCGATCCACCGTGATCGATCTGCTGCGCGCGCTGCGGGCGGGCGAGGCCGCGCAGTATCGCGCCGCCTTGGCGGACGGGGATCATCGCGTCCGCATCGAAGCGGTCCGCGCGCTGGTGTCGCTGAACGATCGCGACGGCGTCGCCACCCTGGCCGCCGACGAGAATCGGGAAGTGCGGATCGCCGTCGCCCACGGCCTCGCCGCCATCGGCGACGGCGGGCTCGAGGTGATCCGTCGCCTCGGCGACGACCACGACCCGCTGGTGCGTGCCGCGGCGCTCACCGCGTTCGCCGAGCTGGGTGGCGAACCCGCGGACGTCACCGCACTGGACGCCGCGCTGCGCCATTCGGCCTGGCAGATCCGTCAAGGTGCGGCACGCGGGCTCGCAGGCGCCGACCCGGACCTCGCGGTGCCGATTCTGGCCGCCGCCCTGCACGATCCGCATCTCGACGTCCGCAAGGCGGCGGTGCTGTCGCTCTCGGTGTGGCCGCACCTGCCCGCCGCGCACGACGCGCTGCGCGCCGCGATCGACGACACCGACGCCGACGTGCGCGCGTATGCCCGGCGGGCGCTGGCCACCCAGCCCACGGCATAGGGCAACATGGTTGCCGCAGCTCGAATCGCTGATTAAATTAGCGGCTCGACCGTTGCCGACGCGCTAACCAGGGTATAGCCGGGTGGTGACGGGGCGGCCGACGACGAGTCCGCGCCGTTGTCCATCAGCAGCGACGGGAGTGTGGCGTTGACCGTGCCGAACTGGCTGGATCTGGCCGTTCTCGGCATCCTCGCGGTCGCGGCGGTGCTCGGCTGGCGCCGCGGCGCGATCGTGGGGCTGCCCGGCTTCGCGGGTGGACTGGCGGGGGCGATCCTCGGCGCGGCGCTGTCGGCGGCGGTGCTCGGTCAACTCGCTCCGGGCGCCGTGCGGCTCCTCCTGGTGCTGATGGTGATCGTCGGGTTGGTCGCCTTCGGCGCGGTCGCCGGGCACCGGGCCGGACAAGCCGCGCGCGCGACGGTTTCCGATCCCCTCACGCGGCGCGTCGACGCCCTCTGCGGCTGCCTCGTTCATGTGCTCGCGGTCCCGCTGGTGGTGTGGTTGTTCGCCGCGCCGGTGGAATCCGCCGCCTTGGTGCGTGATTCGACCACCGTGCGGACCGTGGACGACGTCGCGCCGTTCTGGCTGTCCGGGCTGTCCGAGGTGCTCACCGGGCCGATCATGGAGGCCGGGCTCGGCCTCCCGCTCGCGCCGCCCGATCCCGGCATCATCGACGGTCCGATGCCCGCCGAACTGCGGGCGAGCGTGCTGCGGATCCAGGACCTCGCACCGATCTGCGGTGTGCGGCAATCCGGCTCCGGATTCGTCATCGCGCCGGAGCGGGTGCTGACCAACGCGCACGTCGTCGCAGGCTCCAGCAAGGTCTCCGTCGACGCCCCGACCGGATCGCTCACCGCCGACGTCGTGCAGTTCGATCCGACCATGGACATCGCGGTGCTCGCCGTCCCCGGTCTCGCCGCCCCGGCCCTCACCGTTGCGCCCGAACCCGCCGGTCCCGGCGCCGACGCCATCGCGCTCGGCTATCCGCGGGGCGGGTCCTACACCGCGTCCGCCACCCGGGTGCGCAGCCGGGCCGCGCGTCAGGTGCGCGACATCTACCGCACCGGTCTCGGCGAACGCGAGATCTACACCGTGGACGGGTCGATCCAGCACGGCAATTCGGGCGGACCGCTGGTCGACCGCGCCGGCCGCGTGCTGGGCATCGTATTCGGTGTCGACGAGAACAACAGCAACGTCGGGTTCGCCACGAGCCTGCCGGAGGTCCTCGATCGGCTCGACCACGCATGGCGATCCGACCGGCCGGTCGACACCGGCCCCTGCGCCTCCTGACCGGTGTCAGGACGCGTCGGCGACGATCACCACTCCGCTCGAGGCGTCCAGCAGCGGAATCGTGCGCTCCGCGGCGTCGTCGACGTGCACGCGCGGGTGCGTGGGCAGTTCGGTCTCGTAATAGGTGCCCGGACCGTAGAACTGGCCGTACTTCACCACCACACCGTCGAAGTCCAGCACGGCGGCTTCGTGCTCCTGGATCGCCGCGCCCCGCCCGGGCGGCAGCTCCCACGCGATACTCTGCGCGAGAAAGCGTTTCGCACCGGCCGCCCGCGCGGCGGCGATCAAGTTGCGGGTGCCCTCGGTGCGGATGCGCGAGTTGGCCTCGGCCCGCTCCGGCAGCAGCGCCACGTCGTCCGGCAGGTCGGTGAGCTGATGCATCACCATGTCGGAGCCGAACCCGACCACGGCGGCGGTCAAAGCATCCACGTCATAGACGTCGCATACCACCGGCTCGGCGCCGGCCGCCCGCACCCGGTCGGCTTTCGCCGCCGACCGGGTCATACCCGCCACCTCGTGTCCCGCCGCGAGCAGCAGCGGAAGCAGGCGGACGCCGATCACGCCGGTAGCCCCGGCCAGGAAGATGCGCACGGTGTTATCTTGCCGCGACTGCGCTCCCGCGTGTTCGCGGCCCCCTGGTGGCTCGTGTCCGAGTCACCGCCGCCGGCGACCGCATCGCGGACGAGGCGGTCCCCGGCGAGCCGGGCCGTGGACGACGCGTCCTCGCGGTCGACTACGTACTCCACGCGGCCGCAATGAATTCGCCGCCGCGATGGGTCCGGGGCAGAGTGCGGCGCGGCGGGTCAACCGCAGCTAACCCAAGCGGTCACCGCGTTGTCGTCCACCGCGTACGCGATTCCGCGGGCGGCCAGCATGCGCAACACGGCCGTGTTGTCCGCCGTCGTGCTCACGAAGAGCTTCGCGTAACCCTCCGCTCTCGCCCGCTCGATCAGTCCACCGAGCACCGCGGTCCCGATGCCCGCTCCCCTGCGGGTACGGCCGATCCATACTCCGGCCTCGGCGGCTCCCGGCTCGTCCGGCAGCGGACACAGGCGTGCCGCCCCTACCACCTCGCCGCCCACTCGGATGCCGTAGGTCGACTCGATCGGCGGACTCGCCAGCGCCCGGCCTCGGTGGAACGCCAGGAAGGCCGCTGTCCGGCCGGCATCCCAGCCGTCACCCGGTTCCTCGACCGGCATCACCTCGCCCGGCTCCGCGTCCGCCACGGCCGCGCGCAGCAGATCGGTGAGGCATCGCTCGTCGAGCGGTTCCAGGGTGACATGGACGGGCACAGCGCCGATCCTGTCACCGGATCCGACCACGCGCGACCGTATTTCCGGCCGATCGGACCGGAGTGATCGGCAGCCGCAGCGCGCCCGGCGCGGCGACGGGGACCACCGGGTTCTTCGGTTCGATCGCGGCGAGCCTGCGGTAGGCGGTCCCGAGGGGCGGGCGCGGGTCGTCCTCGCCCTTGTTCGGCCACAGCGCCATGGCGCGTTCGGCTTGGGCGGTGATGGTCAGCGAGGGATTCACGCCCAGGTTCGCCGAAATGGTCGACCCGTCGGTGATGTGCAGGCCGGGATAGCCGTAGACCCGGTGATACGCGTCGACGACGCCGGTCTCGCGCGAGTCGCCGATGGCGCAGCCGCCGATGAAGTGGCCGGTGATCGGAATGTTCATCAGCTCGGTCCACGCGCCTTGCGGAAGGCCGCCGATCTTCTCGGCGATCCGCCTGGTCACCTCGTGGCCCTCCGGAATCCAGGTCGGCGGCGCGGTGCCGTCGCCCGGCTTGGTCGTCATCCGCCTGCCGAACAAGCCGCGCTTGGTGTAGGTCACGATCGAGTTGTCGACGTTCTGCATGACGAGCACGCCGATGATGCGCTCCGACCAGCGCCGGGGATTGTGCAGCCGATGCAGGTGACGGCGCTGCGCGATGAGTTCCCGCACCCCCAGCCACCAGCGGGCCCTGCCTTCCTGGCCGTCCACGAGCACGGTGGTCAGCAAACTCATCGCATTGCTGTCCTTGCCGTAGCGGACCGGCTCGATGTGGGTGTACTCGTTGGGGTGGATGGACGAGGTGATCGCGACGCCCTTGGTGAAGTCGGAGTCCTTGCGCAGGGAGCGCGCCGCGAGTACCGCTTCGGAGTTGGTACGGGCCAGATGGCCCAGCCGCGGCGAGACATGCGGCAAACTGCCGTTCTCGCGCAACCGGTGCAAGAGCTTCTGGGTGCCGAGCGCGGCGGCCGCGAAGATCACCTGATCGGCGGTGAAGGTCTGCCTCTCCTTGCGCATCCACCGCCCGGTGCGCACCGTCCGCACCTCGTAACCGCCCTCCGGCCGTGGCCGCACGTCGGTCACGGTGGTGAGCGGATGCACTGTCGCCCCGGCCTTTTCGGCCAGGTAGAGGTAGTTCTTCACCAGGGTGTTCTTCGCGCCGTGCCGGCAGCCGGTCATGCACTCACCGCAGTGCGTGCAGGTCGAGCGCGCCGGCCCGACGCCGCCGAAGAAGGGGTCGGCGACCTGCTGGCCCGGACGGGAATCGTTGTCCGCGAACAACACTCCGACCGGTGTGCGGCGATAGGTGTCGCCGATGCCCATCTCCTCCGCGACTTCGCGCAGAATCCGGTCGGTAGGTGTGGTCGCCGGATTCCGGGTGACGCCGAGCATGCGTTTGGCCTGGTCGTAATACGGCGTCAGCTCGTCGCGCCAATCGGTGATGTGCGCCCACTGTTTGTCGCGGTAGAACTTTTCCGGCGGCTCGTACAGCGTGTTGGCGTACACCAGCGACCCGCCCCCGACTCCCGTTCCGCTCATGATGAAGGTGTCGTTGAGCAAGGTCATCCGCTGGATGCCGTAACAGCCGAGTTTCGGCGCCCACAGGTACTCGCGCAGATGCCAGGAGTTCTTCGCGTACTCGTCGTCGGCGAACCGCCTGCCCGCCTCGAGCACGCCGACCCGGTATCCCTTCTCGGTCGCTCGCAGTGCGGCCACGCTGCCGCCGAAGCCGGAACCGATGACGAGCACGTCGTAGTGGCTGTCCATGCGCTCGAGCGTATGGCGGCAAACACGCAGGCCGGACGAGAGATACGGACGGGATATCGAGATTTCCGGCCATCTTCCCCTTCCGCTTCCCACCGCGGCGAGCAACCCGCCGGGAAACCATGGCGGCCCTCGTATGCTCACTGCGTCGCGTCCAGCGAGAGGGAGAGCCTGTGACGGATCGCGAAGTACTGACCTGGGAATCGTTCGGTTCCGCGAGCCGGGAACTCGCCGCGGCCATCGCGGCGGACGGCTTCGAGCCCGATCTGATCCTGTCGATCGCCCGGGGCGGGCTGTTCGTGGCGGGCGCCCTCGGCTATGCCTTGGACGTGAAGAACCTGCACGTGATGAACGTCGAGTTCTACACCGGTATCGACCAGCGCCTGGAACTGCCGGTGATGCTGCCGCCGGTGCCGCAGACCGTCGATCTGGCCGGCGCCACGGTGCTGGTCGCCGACGACGTCGCCGACACCGGAGCCACCCTGAAACTGGTTCGCGACTTCTGCTCCGGCAAAGTCGCCGAGGTGCGCTGCGCGGTGATCTACCAGAAGCCGTGGTCGAAGGTCGACAGCGAGTACGTGTGGCGGCGCACCGACCGGTGGATCAATTTCCCGTGGTCCACCGAGCCGCCGGTAGTGCAACGCCGGCCACGCGTGCTCGACGCGTAACCCGGTTCCGCGGCGCTGTCACCGGGACATCGCGGCGGCCGAACCAGTGCGAATCGGCGCCGGATGAGGCGACGCCGGCGGACATGACATAGATCCGTCCGTCATCGTCCGGTGGCGTCGGGCCCATCGGACGCGGTCGTGGAGAGTGACCTGGTAGCCGTCGGGGTCGGCGAAGGTGAATGTCCGACCGAAAGGGCCGTCGATCGGCGCGGAGACGATGGTGGGACCGTCGGCGTCGGCCGCGGCGATCATCGCCACGGAACTCCGGGGGTTCCAGCGGTGCCGAAAGAGCTCGGTGATGACGGCCGTAGACACCGCGCACCTGCGCACCCGTCCGAACGTCGGCCGCCCCCTCACCGTGAACGAACGACGATCATCGGCACCTCCACCGAGTGCAGCAGCGCGTTGCTGGTCGACCCCAGCACGGTGCTCGCGAATCCGCCTGGATCACGGTTCTTGCGGTAGATCGGCAGTGCCGGATACCGCTGCCTTCTCCGGCCCGGGCCTGCTGCCGAAAGCCCTTCGCATCCGGGACCAACGCCAGGCGTGGGCGACCTCGCCGATACCTATTCTTCGAGTACACGAAATGTCCACTGCCCGGTCATGGCCGCCCACCAGGTTCAGAAAGCGAAACTCATGTCTGCCGACCCCGAGAATCCACCCGTCCTCGTCGGCGTCGACGGGTCGGAATCCGCGCTCGCCGCCGTGCGCTTCGCCGCGGCCCACCGCCACGCACCGCTGCACATCATCGACTCGATTCCCGCGCCGGCCGATTTCGGACCGGGCGTCGCACTCGAGCAGATCGACTTCGACAGTTACCGCGCGCAGGCAACCGCGGCACTCGAGGCCGCGCGGGAAGCCGCCGCGACGGCGGCCGCCCCGCTCGGCGAACTCGACATCACCACCGAATTGGCCGAAACACCACCGATCCCGCTCTTACGCGACCGATCCGAGAACGCGCGACTGCTCGTGGTCGGCACCCATGGGCTGGGCGTCTTCAGCCGCAGTATTCTCGGTTCGGTGAGCACCGCGCTGGCCAGGCACGCCGCATGCCCGGTCGCCGTGATCCCCGGCGATGTCGAGCATGCGGTCGGCCCGGTGATCGTGGGCGTGGACGGCTCGCCGTGCAGTGCGCGCGCCGTCGAGATCGCCTTCGAGGAAGCCGCCCACCGTAGCGCCGAACTGGTCGCGGTCCACACCTGGTCGGAATTCTTCCGCTACGACTCGCGCGCCGAGATGCAGCAGGAGGGAGAGCATTTGCTCTCCGAGAGCCTGGCCGGGTACGGCGAGCGCTATCCGCAGGTGCCGGTGCGGCGAGTGGTGGCCGAAGACCGCCCCGCCAGACGACTGCTCGAGGTGGGCGCGAACGCGCGGCTGATCGTCGTCGGCAGCCACGGGCGCGGCGGTTTCGCCGGAATGACCCTCGGTTCGGTGAGCCAGGCGGTACTGCACGGGGCCACGGTGCCTGTGCTCATCGCCAGATCGCAGAGCTGACCGCCTCGTTCCACCCGAACCGGGTCGCCCCGCGCGGGCGGGATTCGAGTTCACCAGCCGGACCGTGTCGCCGGGCGCCAGCCGTGCGGTCCGCTCCGGGCACATCACGATCGAGGGAATGCGTTCAATCCAGGGAGTCGATGGCAGCCTGCAGCTTGACGGCCGCTTGCGTGGCTACCGATTGCAGGGCCGGTTCGTTCGTGACCTCGACCAACAGTTGCGGGTTCATCGCTTCCACGAGGATCTCGGCGTCCGAGTCGGGGTTCCGGCGCACGACGACGTTGCAGGGCAGCAGGAGCCCGATCTGCCGGTCGATACCGACCGCTTCGTGGGCCAGGGATGGATTGCAGGCCCCGAGGATCAGGTAGTCCTCGATGTTCTCGTCGAGTTTGGCTTTCAGGGTGGCTCTGATGTCGATCTCGGTGAGGACGCCGAATCCCTGCTCACTCAGGGCGGTCCGGGTCCGTGCGACGGCGTCGTCGAAGCTGGTGTGCAAAGTGGTGGACAGTCCCAGGTTCATGGTGCGGTCCTTCCGTGAAAGGGATGAATTCGGGTTCCCGCCGTCGGCGGCTCGGCCGCTGAGCTGTCCGCGCACCCCGCGACCGCGGTCGCCCACCACCTCGCTCAGCCCCGGGTGAGAAGGTCCTGCTTACGCACTTCGGGCAGGAACAGGGTCTTGTATCCGACTTCCTCGAACAGCACGGTGATGCGATCGGCTTCGGCGGACATGATGCTCCCGGCGCCCCAATCACGGTGCCGCACAGCACTGTGCACCGGGAACTCGTCGGCGCCCGGTGTGCGCCGCGCGGCGGTTCCGGCATCGCAGGTGTCGCAGTTGCCGCACGGGTCGAGCAGTTGCTCACCGAAGTAACCGAGCAGATGCTGTCGCCTGCACCCTGTCGTCTCGGCGTAGCCGCGCATCATCTCGATGCGCGAGCGGGTCAGTTCTTCGTAGGCCCGCGCGGCCCCCGCCGCCTGCTCGACCGCCTGGCCGGGTGTACGCCCGGAATCCGCTTCGAGCAGGCCGGATTCGGTGATGGTGATCGCGCCGACCTGTTCGAGCAGGTTGATCGCCCGAGTGCGCCGAGCGGGGGCGGCGGCGACTTCGAGCTGGGACAGCCGGACGGGATGATCGTGCCGGTACAGAGCGTGTGCCACTTCGGCGATGGTGTCCTCGGGGGCCGTCGTCGCGGTGAGGAACTTCTGCAGGCTCAGATCCTCGGGACGGTAGAACAACGTGATCTCCGCGGCCTCGCCGTCACGTCCGGCGCGGCCGATCTGCTGATAGTAGGAGTCCAGCGCCTCCGGAGCCGACGCGTGGAGGACGAAGCGTACGTCGGGCTTGTCGATGCCCATGCCGAAGGCCGAGGTGGCCACGATCACGTCGATCGCGCCGGTGAGGAAGTCCTGATGCACCTGCTCGCGATCAGCGGCCCTCATGCCCGCGTGGTAGGCCGCTACCCGGATGCCGGCCGCCGCTGATTCCGCGGCATAGAACTCGCTGTCCTTGCGGCTGGCCACGTACACGAGTCCGCGGCGCGTCGCCGGGTCGGAGGTCAATGTTCGGATGCGGGCGATCACGGCCTCGCGCTTGTCGGCGTCGTCGGTGAATCGGTCGACAGCCAGGCGCAGGTTCGGCCGATCGAAACCGGCCACGACTTCGCCAGGGTCGCGCATGCCCAGCCGCGACACGATATCGCGGCGCACCGGCGGCGCGGCGGTCGCCGTCAAGGCGATCACCCCGGGGTGCCCGAGGCGATCGATCACCGGAGCAAGCCGCAGGTAGTCCGGCCGGAAGTCGTGCCCCCACGCCGAAACGCAATGCGCCTCGTCCACCACGAACAGGGCAACCCGCAGGGCGGCCAGGTCGTCGACCAGGTCTTCGTTGGCCAGTTGCTCCGGCGAGAGGAAGATGTATCCGGCATCGCCACGGCGCAGGGCGTCCCAGGCCGCTCGGCGCTCGCTCTTGCTCTGGGTGGAGTTCAACGCGACGGCATCCGGAGCACGGCTGTCCTCGATGCTGTCGATCTGATCGTTCTGCAACGCGATGAGCGGAGACACCACCACGGTCGGACCGTCCAGCAGCAATGCGGGCACCTGATAGATCGCCGACTTACCGGCACCGGTCGGCAGCACGACCAGCACGTCCTTACCGGCCATGACCTGCTCCATGGCCCGCAGCTGCTCGTCGTGCAGGTGTGTCCAGCCGAACTTCTCGGCGGCCAGACTCCGCAGGCGGCTGTCGTATTCGGACGAGGTCGTCACGGGCTGGGCATACCACCACCGCCACGGCGAAAACGTCGGTGCGGCGCGAGGTTCACCCGACCCGATCGGTCGCCGCGCCTGCCGAGGGCTCGATCGGACCGACAGGGGCGAGCGGCCGAGCGAGTCGACCGACACTGTGCAGGTGGCGCAGCGCGTGGATATAGGAGTCCAGGAGGCCGGTCTGGCAATAGGGCAGCCCGCGCTCGGCGCAGAACTCCGCGACCAGCGGCTGGGCTCGACGCAGGTTGGGCCGGGGCATGGACGGGAACAGGTGATGCTCGATCTGATAGTTCAGGCCACCCAAGGCCGTATCGATGAGCAGGCTGCCGCGGACGTTGCGGGAGGTGAGCACTTGACGTCGCAGGAAGTCCTTCGAGTCGTCGGCCGCCAGCACTTCCATCCCCTTGTGGTTGGGCGCGAAGGTGCAGCCCATGTAGAGCCCGAACAGGCCCTGGTGCACGAGGATGAAAATCACGGCCTCGGCCGGGGACAGGACCAGGAACACCGCGCAGAGGTACCCGGTGGCGTGCGCGGCGAGCAACAGTCCCTCCCATGCGCGGTGCGGGATGTCCCATCGCAGCACCGCACGGGCGCTCGCGTAGTGCAGGCTCCAGCCCTCCAGCAGCAGCATCGGAAAGAACAGCCAGGCCTGGTTCCGGAAGATCAGCCGCCGCAGGCCCCGGGCCGCGTGTGCTCGATCGCCGGAATGCGCCAGCACACCCATGACGTCGGGGTCGGCGCCCTCGGTGTTCGGGTGTGCGTGGTGCCGGTTGTGATTGCTGGTCCACCAGCCGATGCTCACCCCGATACCGAGGTTGCCGAAGAGCACGCCGTACAGGTAGTCGGCGCGTCGCGTACCGAAGATCTGCCGGTGTCCGGCATCGTGGCCGAGGAAGGCGATCTGGGCGAACACCGCGGCCAGGAACGCGGCGACGCCCAGCTGCCACCACGAGTCGC
Source organism: Nocardia sp. NPDC047654 (assembly GCF_043205035.1). Classification (NCBI taxonomy): domain Bacteria; kingdom Bacillati; phylum Actinomycetota; class Actinomycetes; order Mycobacteriales; family Nocardiaceae; genus Nocardia; species Nocardia sp. NPDC047654. The sequence continues at coordinate 193,394 of NZ_JBIDDF010000007.1, read as the reverse complement.
CGACCACCACGAACGCCGTCCACCCGGCCGCGAACGCCACGGCTGTGAGCGCACTCTTCCAGACGTAATACCGCCGCCGCCTGCTCAGCAGTCCCGCGCCCCGCACCCGGCGCAGCAACACCGCGTACTCACTGCCGCGCGCCGACACAGCACTTTCCATCACCACGGGCCGCCTACCGTCCTGCTCTCGCCGTTGTCCGCCGGAGCTCATCCGACCATTGGTGTTCGATCGCAAGTCAAGCACAGAACAGCTCGACCCCTCGGGGGAACAGAATGCCGCGCACCGGCGGCGCCTCGTTTCCGACCCCGGCAGTGCGGGTAGCTCGGACGAGAAGTCAGCGATGATCCGCGCTGGTTTCCGCGGGTTCGAGCAGTGAGGAGACGGTCGGGTGTCAGGGTTGTCGACTGCGGGCGGGTGGGGATTGCTGGCCGGATCCGCCCTGCTGATAGGGGCTCTGGTGGGATTCTTGGCGCGCGTCCCGACGAAGATCGTGGCGAGCGTGATGGGGTTCGGCAGCGGGGTGCTGCTGTCGGCGGTGTCGTTCGAGTTGATCGCCGACGCGCACGAACGCGCCGGATTGCCGCCCACCGTGTTCGGCGCCGTGTCCGGTGCGGTGATCTATACCCTGGCCAACCTCGCTCTGGCCCGCCGTGGCGCTCGCCACCGCAAGCGTTCGGGAGACCAGCAACCCAGCGAAGCCGAACAGTCCGGCTCCGGCACGGCCATCGCGTTGGGCGCGCTATTGGACGGTGTGCCCGAGTCCATCGTCATCGGGACCAGCTTGCTCGGCGGCAAGGCCGTCAGCGCCGTCACCGTGGCCGCGGTGTTCATCAGCAATATCCCCGAGGGCCTGTCCAGCGCGGCCGGTATGCGCCGCGCCCACCGCCACCCGCGTTACGTGTTCGGCTTGTGGGGCGGGATAGCGGTGATCAGCGGCGTGTCCGCCATGGCGGGTTACGGATTGCTCGGCGACGCCGCGCCCGCCGTGCTCGCGGCGATCACCGCCCTGGCCGCGGGCGCGATCCTGGCCATGATCACCGACACCATGATTCCGGAGGCGTTCGAGGACGCCCACCTGTGGGTCGGGTTGATCACGGTGGCGGGTTTCCTCACCGCCTTCGCGCTGTCCCAGCTCGACCACTAGGGCTGGGTCAGGTTCGAGGTCGGCATGCGGCTCGGCTTGACTTCGAGCGCGCTCCAGCTCTTAGCGTCGGTGATCATGACGACAACACTGATCACCGGAGCGAACAAGGGGCTCGGTTTCGAGTCCGCCCGCGGACTCCTCGCGGCGGGCCACACCGTCTACCTCGGCAGCCGCGACGCCGAGCGCGGGCGCCGGGCCGCCGAACAGTTGGGCGCGCGGCCGGTGCGTCTGGACGTCACCGACGACGCGTCCGTCGCGGCCGCCGTCGCGACCATCGAGGCGGGCGGAGGCCTGGACGTACTGGTCAACAACGCCGGCATCGCACCGGAATGGAGCGCCACCGACACCGTGACCGGCGCGGCGGACCTCACCGCCGAATTGATGCGGCAGACATTCGAGACGAACGTGTTCGGCACGGTGCGCGTCCTGCACGCGTTCCTGCCGCTGTTGCGGCGTTCCACGGCCCCGGTCGTGGTCAATGTCAGCAGCGGCCTGGCCTCGCTGAGCAGGGTCACCACCCCGGGCACCCCGGCGTATGCCTACCCGGGCATCGCCTATCCGGCGTCGAAGACCGCGGTCAACGTCATCACCGTGCAGTACGCGAAGGCGTTTCCGGAAATGCGGATCAACGCGGTGGAGCCCGGGTTCACCAAGACCGACCTGAACGGCGGAACCGGCCACCAGACCGTGGAGCGCGGCGCGGAGATCATCGTGCGGATGGCGCAGGTGGGTCCGGACGGGCCCACCGGGGGCTACTTCGACGCCGAAGGCACCCTTCCGTGGTGATCGGATCGGTCACGAAGGCAGGCGCCGCGCAGCGGAGGGCGCAGGCGCACCGACGACGTCTCAGGAGGTGGCGATGACAGTGCTCGCCACCAACGCGGCGGCCAGCCCGATGATCTGGCTCCGGCGCAATCGCTCCTTCAGCGCCGACACGCCCAACACCACGGGGACGATCGGGTAGAGCGAAGACAACACGACTGCCACGGCCAGGTACTCGGACCGGGTGGCGAAGAGGTAGGACACCAGTGCGGCGGCGGCGAGGACGCCGGAGCACACGGCGGCGAGGTCGGCCCGATGTGGCCGGGCCGTCGCCGCGTCGCCGGCTCCGGACGCGATCTTCCACGCCGACAGGGCGACGAGTACGACCGCCGCTGCCCGGCCCGCGGTCACCGGCCAGATACCGGAGGCCGGTGTGGCCTGGGCCAAGGCGAGGTACTGCACGCCGATCCCGGCGCTGGCGATCAGTCCGTCGCCGACGGCGGCGTGGGCATTCGCGGCGGTACCGGTGGCGCCGCCCGCGACGAGCCAGAGAGCCGGCACGGCTACCGCGATCCCGGCCCACGCCGAGGGCGCCGGATGTTCCCCGAGGACGGCGGTGCCGACGAGGACGGGCAACGCGACGCCACCCACGGCGCTGATCGGTACCACCACCGACATCGCTCCGCGGCTGATGCCCCGGAACAGGAATGTCATCGCGATACCGGTACCCACGCCGGACAGCGCTCCCCATCCGAGATCGGCCGGATGCGGCACGAGGCGGGAAGCCAGGAGGCCGGCGAGGAGGGTGACGGCAAGCCCGCCGAGCTGCCCGAGCAAGGCGACGCGCACGAACCCGACGCGCCGGGACGCCACGCCACCCACGAAATCCGACAGGCCGTAACTCGATGCGGAGACCAGTGCCAGCAGCGTGCCCATGATCAGGCCTCCCGGTCCCGCTCGGCCTGGCCCACCGGACACACCGCCGATCGAGTGCAGCAGCCGCGGTCACACAACCGGCACAACAGATCCGCACTGCCGATCTCCCCGTACAGCCGGGCGAGCAGCTTCACCAGCAACTCCGTCAACGCTTCTCGCTCGTGGGCGTCGAGGTCGGAGACCAGCGCGGTCAGCCGCCGGGCGCGAGCGGCGAGGATCCGGCCCGCGGTTTCGCTGCCGGACGGCGTCAGGCTCACACCGACCAGCCGGCCCGCGCCGGGAGCGCGGCGGATCAGTCCGGCGGCCTCCATCGCATCGACCATGCGGGTGGTCGCGGACTGACTCAAGCCCACTCGTCTGCCCAGGTCGGTCACGCCGAGACCCGGCGATTGCGCGAGCGTCACCAGCGCGCTCGCGGCGCTGGCGCTCACCGCACCGGTGCTGTGCACCTCGGCGAGCAGCACATCGTTGATCGCGAGCGCCGCCGCCCCCAGCAGATTCACCAAACGCTGATCATGCATGACTCATGCATACCCGTCCCGTCAGAGGTCAACCGACAGAAGTTCTGCGAACGATCAGGATTCGAGAAGCGCTGGTCACCGAGCCGGAACTACCGTCATCGGCACGGAGGTCCGCGCGGCGCATCGCCGGGACGCGGAGGGATCGCAGGCAGAGGAGGACGCATGACTTGGAACGAGCGGGTTCGACGGACACACCGGTGGCTTGCCATCGTCTTCACGGTGACGATCGTGGTCACCGTCGTCGCCTTGGCGCTGAAGGGTCCGGTCTGGGTGTCCTACGTGCCGCTGGCACCACTCGCCTTGCTGCTCTTGTCCGGTCTCGGCATCTTCGTGTTGTCGTTCGCCGCTACGAGACGAGGCCGAGCCGCGAACATCCCGCAGGCCGGGGCTCCCCGCGCTTCCGCACCACGGGTCCGGCAACTGCACCGTGGGTCGGGCATAGTCTTCGTCGCGACGGTCCTCGCCACCTTCGTCGCATTGGCCCAGGAGCAGCCGATCATCTGGGTGTCCTACCTGCCGCTGCTCCCGCTCGCCCTGCTCCTGTTCTCCGGTCTGTACATGCTGGTAGGTCCGTACTCCGTCAGGCGGCGTAGCGCCCGCCGGGCCCCGCTGCAGGGCTGAAGATCACCGGACACGGTCCGACCACCGGGACGACCCCGCCGTCTTCCTGTCCGCGACAGCGGTCGTGCCGACGATTCGTTCGGCACGCGCTCACCGAATTCGCGGCGAATTTCCGCACCCGCGATGAATCGCGGCCGTGGCGCCGGTAGGTACTGGCGAACCCATCGGAGGAGGAATTTCGCCCATGAATATGACCACGGGACAGCGCTGGGTACTCGCGCTGACATCGGTGGCCGCGCTACTGATCTCGCTGGACGCGCTGGTCGTCACCACCGCGCTGCACGCGATCCAGATCGACCTGCACGCCTCGATCGCCGAACTGGAGTGGACCGTCAACGCCTACACCCTGAGCTTCGCGGTGTTGTTGATGGCGGGTGCGGCGCTGGGCGAGCGATACGGACGGCGCCGCGTGCTGGTCGCCGGGGTACTGCTGTTCTCGGCGGCGTCGGCCGCCTGCGCGCTGGCGCCGAGCCTGGGCTGGCTGATCGCCGCCCGCGCGGTGCAGGGCGTGGGATCGGCGGCCGTCATGCCGGTGGGCATGGCACTGTTGTCGGCTGCCTTCCCGCCCGAACAGCGCACCCGCGCGCTCGGGTTGTTCGCGGCGGTGACCGGACTGGCTACGCTCGGCGGTCCCCTGGTCGGCGGCGCGGTGGTGGAGGGTGCGACATGGCAGTGGATCTTCTGGCTGAATCTGCCGATCGCCGCACTGCTCGTGCCGCTGATGCTGACCCGGCTGCCGGAGAGCCGAGGCGAGGCACGCGGACTGGACTACCCGGGCATCGGGCTGGCCGGCGCCGCCGCGCTGGGATCGGTGTGGGGTCTGCTGCGCGGCAACGAATCGGGCTGGGGCAGCGCGGAAGTCCTCGCGGCGTTCGCGCTCGGGGCGGTCGCGCTGGTCGCGTTGGTGCGCTGGGAGCGGCGGGCCACCGCGCCACTGATCCCGATGCGGCTGTTCGCCGCGCGCGGCTTCTCGATCGGCAACGCGGTGGGGTTCCTGCTGTTCGGTTCCATTTTCAGCGGGGCGTTCTTCTTCGCGCAGTTCCTGCAGACGGTCCAGCACCACGGTCCACTCGGCGCGGGGGTGCGGCTGGCGCCGTGGACGATCACCCTGTTCCTCGTCGCGCCGGTAGCGGGCAGGCAGGTCAACCGCTTCGGTGAACGACCGCTCGTGGTCGCGGGACTGCTCATGCAGGCCGCGGGCTACGGCTGCCTCGCGATCATGGCCGGGCCGCAGCTGTCCTACCCGGCCATGATCGCGCCCTTCGTGCTCAGCGGCGTCGGCGTCTCGATGGCCATTCCCGCGGCACAGAGCGCCGTGCTGCGTTCGGTGCCGCTGTCGGCGGTGGGCGCGGCCTCGGGCACGTTCAACACCTTGCGTCAACTCGGGGGCGCGTTCGGAATCGCGCTACCCGCGGCGGTTTTCGCCTCGGTCGGCGGTCTCGGATCCGCGGGAGCCTTCAGCACCGGATTCGCCGCCGCCATCGGCACGGCGGCGCTGCTGGCGCTGACCGGCGCCGCGCTCGGCCTGCTGCTACCGGCCGGCGCGCCCGTCGCCGCGCCTACCGACGCGCAGCCGGTCGCGGCTCGGTAGGTTGCGACGATGACCATCGGCGCCGATTTCGCGGCCGAGACCATGACCTACCGGCCGGAGCTGCTCGCACACTGCTACCGCATGCTCGGGTCCGTCCACGACGCCGAGGACCTGGTGCAGGAAACCCTCTTGCGGGCCTGGCGGGCCGCCGACCGGTTCGACGAGCGGCGCGCTTCGCTGCGCACGTGGCTGTACCGTATCGCCACCAACGCCTGCCTGACCGCGCTCGAACAGCGCGGCAGGCGGGCCTTGCCCACCGACCTGACCGAACCGGCCGCGACCGTCCGGCCCCGGCCGGTCCGGCATCCCGAAATCTCCTGGCTGGAACCGATTCCCGACGCCCTGCTCGGCAACTCGGCCGATGACCCGGCGACCGTGGTGGCCGCGCGCAGCGGCATCCGCCTCGCCTTCATCGCCGCGCTGCAATACCTGCCCGCCCGCCAGCGCGCGGTGCTCCTCCTGCGCGACGTGCTCGCCTGGTCCGCCGCGGAGGTCGCCGATCTGCTCGACACCTCCCCCGCCGCGATCAACAGCGCGCTGCAACGCGCCCGCGCCCAGCTCGACAAGGCCGCCCCCATGATCGATCGGATGTCCGAATCCCTGAGCCCCGGTGAGCGCGCGATGATCGATCGTTACGTCACCGCCTTCGGCAACGGCGATATGGACGAACTCGGCAAGCTCCTGCGCGACGACGTGGTGCTCGAGATGCCACCCGCCCTGGTCTGGTTCGCCGGCCGCGCCCACGTGGTCGCCTTCTTCGCACACAAGGCGAACCAGGACGGCGACACCTGGCGGGCCGTGCCGACCGCCGCCAACACCCAGCCCGCCGTCGCCTACTACCTGCGCGACGCGGACGGGACCCACCGCGCGCACTCCATCCACGTTCTCACTACGACCGAGACCGCCATCGAACGCATCACCGTCTTCCTAGGCGAGGAGTTGTTCCGGCCCTTCGGTCTGCCGCCGACGCTGTGACGGAGGCTGCGGTGCGGGGCCGCCGAGCTGGATATCCGAAGGCGGCGAACTCCCCCTGCGCGGGAGAGCGTTATCGTCGGAGCATGCGATCCAGGCCGCTGACGTTGATCCAGGACGACCTCGTCGACTACGACAAGGCCATGGAGCGCATGGGTGAACTGATCGACCAACGCCACAGCGGCGCGCGGCCGGACACCTTGTGGCTGCTGAGCCACCCGCCGGTCTACACCATCGGACGCAGAACGCCGCAGGACCACCTGCCCGACCCGGCCCATGACATCCCGGTCGTGCAGACCACGCGCGGGGGCCAGCTCACCTATCACGGCCCCGGTCAACTGGTCGGCTATCTCATCGTCCGGCTCGATCCCGGCGAAGGAGTGGTCGATTACATCCGTGAGGTCGAGTTCCGCCTGATCGAGGCACTCGGCCGGCTGGGCATTGCCGCGGAACGCCGCGATACCCCGCCCGGCTCCGAGCTGCTCACGGGTGTGTGGACCAGGCACACCGGCCGCAAGATCGTCTCCATCGGCATGCGCCAGAGCCGCGGGATCACCAGTCACGGCTTCGCGCTCAACGTCGACGGTGACCTCGAACCCTGGCACTGGGCGGTCGCCTGCGGGCTCCCCGACGTCGACATGACCTCCGTGGCACGCGAATCCGGGACGGCCACCATGGAACAGGTGCGCCCGATCGTCGCCACCGCGTTCGAGGCGAACTGAACGTCGGCGTCGACGAACGGCCCCATAGTCCGCATGGCGCCTGCGCTCGCTCCGCGCCGCACGAACGCTGAGCAGTGCTCCGCGACCGACGCCCGTGACAACACTTGCCTGCTCCGCGCGATCGACCGAGTAGTGCGCCGCTCGCGCTCGCGGGGAGCGGATGTCAGGCGCGTGCCGCGGGTACCAGCCGGGCTCGTGATGTCAACGCGCGCATACCCGTCTTCACGACGTTCGCGTAGGCGGCGGCCGCGGCGCGGTCGGTGGGCTGCAATGGGATCCGCAGCAGCTCGCGGGTTCGGTGGTGCAGCAGCGTCCGTACCGCGAAGTCGGGCAGCGTGCGTGGCACCCAGGCGTCGGGCCGCAGCAGTTCCGGTGCGAGCTTGTCGCTGTCCGGGGTGACGGCGAGTTCGGTGGCGCACACGGATTTCAGGTAGTCGACGAAGTCCGCCCAGGTCCGTGGCATGTGCCGTGCGGAGATCCCGTAGCGCCGGTACCACTCGCAGCATTCGGCGTAGAGCGTCTTCTTCTCGTCCGGACTCAGCGGACGGTCGAAGGTCTCGATGGCCGTGAAGAGGGTGTCGACATAGGTGGCGTGCTGGAAGAAGAACAACTCGGGGGTCAGGCCGCTGTAGCGTTTGCCCCGGCTGTCGACCCCGTGCACCAGCCCGTGCCCGTACAGGATCGCCGGATGCGGATCGCACCGCGTGTAGGCGAGGTATATCATCCGCGACACCGTCCGCTTCTTGTGCGCCCACAAGCTGCTCGGCGCGTGCGCGACGATGGCCGCCGCGACGGACGGGTGCAGGATCTGCAACCCGACCGCGCGGGGCAGTGTCAGGGCGAAGCGGCGGTCGCCGAGATAGCGGCCGAGAAGGGAATCGCGGTCCAGCGGAGCGGATTTCATTCTCGCAGCCTCGCGCGGGCGACGACCGGGGCCAGCGGGCGGGGAAGCCACCGGTTGGCGGTGCCCGCTATCCGCATGGCCGCGGGCACGAGGATGGTGCGAACCAAGGCGGCGTCCAGGACGACGGCCAGGGCCAGGCCCAACCCGAGGGCGCGCATGATCGACACCTCACTGGTCGCGATACCGGCGAACACGACGGCCATAGGATGGCGGCGGGACGATCCGGCCGGAGCGGGCCAGGCCGACGGCCACGGCGGTGTCGACGTCGGCGCGGGTGCGCGAGGAGCGTTCCCATTCCTCGGTGAAGCGAGACAGCAGGAACACCTCGTAGTCCATCGACAGACCGAAGGCCACGCAGAACAACAGCACCGGGACGGTGGCGACGGTGTAACCGGTGGAGGTCGTGCCGAGACCACCGAGATGCCCCTCCTGGAAGATCCACACCAGTGCGCCGAACGTCGCGGCCAGTGAAAGAGTGTTCAGCACAAGGGCTTTCAACGGCAGCAGGATACTGCCGGCACCGAGCAGGAAGACGCCGTAGCCGCCACAATCGAGGAATTCGCGACCATCGGTGGTCCACAGCCGCGCCCCCTCGGAGCGATGCTCCACCATCCCGCCGAGCGGGCTACCCAGCTGCGCACGGGCCCTGCCGAGATGCTGCCGGGTTTGCTCGAGAACCACGAATTCCGTTGTCATACAACACTTTCCGGGTCATAATGAGAGCGACCCCACGCACCCCCTGAGGACATGAGAGACCTTAAGTCTCACTCTCTCAGAGCGCCAACTCGAACGCGGTCCGCAATGCGCTGAACAACCGACCATAAAGGCCTGGAGCTGGCCGGTTCCCTCCCGTTGTGGCGTGGCCCACAACCGCAGGTCACAGCAAGTTCGCCCGGCGAGCCGTCCGGACATTTGCCATCCTCGAGTCATGCGATTGGTGATCATCGGCGGCGGCATCCTCGGCACCGCACACGCGATGGCCGCGGTCCGCCGTGGGCACGAGGTCGCGCACCTCGAGCGAGAACTCGAACCGCGCGGGGCGACCGTGCGCGACTTCGGCCTGGTCCGGATGTCGGGGCGGTCGGCCGCGGAACCGGACCTCGCCCTGCGCTCGCGGTTGCTGTGGGAGGAAATCGGCGGGAGGGTGCCCGGCGTCGGATTCCGGCCCGCGGGCTCGCTCACCCTGGTGCGCACCCCCGAGGAATTGGCGGTCGCCGAGGCCGCGGCGACCGGTCCCGCGGCCGAAGCGCGCGGTTTCGAATTACTCGACCCCGAGCGCGTCCGCGTCGTCAATCCCGCTCTGCGCGGCAAATTCCTTGCCGCACTGCATTGTCCGACCGACGCGGTCGTCGAGCCATGGCAGGTGCTGCCCGCCCTGCGCGCCTATCTCACCGCGACCGGGCGCTACACCTTCCACTCCGGCGTCGAAGCGCGGGATGTCACCGATACCGGTTCCGGCGCGCGGACGCGCGACGACCAGGGGCGGGTCTTCGACGCCGACCTGGCGCTCATCTGCCCCGGCGCCGCGCACACCGGCTTGACCAGGGAACTGGCCGGAGCGCTCCCCGTGCGGCGGGTCCGGCTGCAGATGATGCAGACCGCCCCGCTGGGCGAGCCGCTCACCACTGCCGTCGCCGACGGCGACACGTTCCGCTACGACCCCGGCTTCGCGGGCCCCGAGGTCGTCACACTGAACCGCGAACAGTCGCAGACAGCGACCGCCGCCGAGCACAGGATGCAACTGCTGTGCGTGCAGCGCCTGCACGGCGGGTTGACCATCGGCGACACCCACGCGCACACCGAGCCGTTCGCGTTCGACGTGCACGAGGCCCCGTACGAGCACCTCACGTGCGTGACCGAGGAGCTACTGGGCCGCGAACTGCCGCCGGTCGTGCGGCGGTGGGCAGGCGTGTACAGCCAGAGCATCGACCCCGGCGTCCCGGTCGTCCGCGCACGAGTCGACCGCCATGTCTGGGTGATCACCGGGGCCGGCGATCGTGGCACGGCCCTCGGGCCCCTCCTCGGCGAGGAGACCGCCGATCTGCTCGAGCTCTGAGGAATACACACCCAGGACAACGAGTTCCGTCCCGCGTGCGGCACTCGCACCGACCCCTCGACCAAATCCCCATTTTCGCGCATGAACACCCGAGCTTCCCGTCCGCGACATTATGCGTTACCAGACGTATCCCAAACCTCGGTGATAGTGGTGCTGCCACACCACAGAATCCGCGCGTCGATTCGCGCCGTTCACCCCGGCCGGGAAGAATGCTCGCAATTGCGAAATCAATTGTCCGCCTTCGCATAACGTGCCCTATGGAGCGGACGGGGATGACTGGAGAAATAGCGGTGGTACTGCTGTGGGTGGCGATCGTCGCCATCGTCGTGATTCTTCTCGGCGGTGCGGCCGCGGCTATGGTGTGGGATCCGAATTCCCGCCGGCGAGCCCGGGCAACCGGAAAGGGTGCCGCGCTGCCGGTGGCGAGCATGCCGTCACCGCACGACAGTTGGCCCCGCCGACCTTGAGACGCAGCCGTCGGCCGCGGAGCCGCTCTTCACTGCGAGTCATCGAGCTCGGAGTCACACACCCCGAATGTTGCCAGACAGTTGCCAATCGCAGCGCATGTCGGGCTGCCCGGTGCGTTACCAGCAGGTACGGTGACGATCGAAACGCTGCGCCGCGCCTTCACGGGCGTCCGCGCACGCCACTGGCACCGAGAATCCCGAAAAGACGGAGGTGTGGCAGTGACAGGCTCCGAGACCACCCCTGGGCCGTGGCCGAGGTTGCGCGTCGATGATTGGACGCCCACGCGCGAGACGCTGCACATGTGGACGCAGATCGTCGGCAAGATCAGGCTCTCGCAGGCTCCGCTGGTCAACCACTGGTGGCAGGTCACCTTCTACCTCACCCCGAGGGGGCTGACCACCTCCGCCGTGCCGCACCCGACAGGGTGTTTCGATATCGAATTCGACTTCCTCGACCATCGGCTGCACATCCGGTCCAGTGACGGCCGAACCCGGTATATCACACTCGAACCGAAGCCGGTAGCGACTTTCTATGGCGAAATCGTCACCGCGCTCGACGAACTCGGCATTCCGGTACGAATCCAAGCCAAGCCGAACGAGGTCGAGCCCGCCATCCCGTTCGCCGAGGACTACGAGCATCGCTCCTACGACGCCACGGCCGCCACCTTGTTCTGGCGGCAATTGCTCGCCGCCGATCGCGTCATGCACCAGTTCCGCTCCCGCTTCATCGGCAAAGTGAGCCCGGTGCACTTCTTTTGGGGCGCGATGGATCTGGCGTGCACCAGATTCTCCGGCCGAGTCGCTCCGCGGCATCCGGGTGGCGCTCCCAACTGTGGCGACTGGGTCATGGTCGAGGGCTACTCGCACGAACTGAGCAGTTGCGGCTTCTGGCCGGGCGGCGGCGCGGAAGGCGCCTTCTACGCCTACGCGTACCCGGAGCCCGAGGGGTTCGCCGACTACCGGGTCGGTCCACGAGAGGCCTTCTACAGCCAGGACTATCGCCAATTCCTCCTGCCGTACGAGGCGGTGCGCACGGCCGAAGCGCCGGAGCGGGCGCTGCTCGAGTTCCTAGACACGACGTATGCCGCCGCCGCCGACCTCGGCCATTGGGACCGCGCCGCCCTGGAGGCCGACCCGGAGCGCTGGCAGCACAAGCGCCAGGCGCACGGCATGGACGGTTCATGATCGTGACCGGCCTCCCGCGCAAGTTGCGCGATCGGACCGTCCCACCCCACCGATCCGTCGGCAGTGGCGCGCGTTCCGCGCATCACCCTGCGCGTCGGTAAGCCTCGCGACTCGGGCGGACTTCGCACCGATCAATAGAGCGCGACAGAACCTCCGTCGTATGCGCATAGCTTCGGCGGCCCCGCGACAGGCGCAGTAGTACCCGAAGACCTGATGAACGGCACGATGCTCAGGTCAAGTCGCCTAACCAATGGCCATCACCCCTGGTCACCTCCGAAAATCGCCAACAGCTGCGAGCAAAGCTTCCCAGCCATGGGGAAATGACTCGCTGGTGGTCCACCGATCAATGTATCGTTATATGACGGCACGTTAATCGACGGGATGAATCTTATGCACAACACGAGCAAGCGCGTGACAGTGCGTCGAGTGGTGGCCTCGGCGCTGATCGGCGGGGCGGTCATCACAGCGGCGGCAGTCGCTTCGCCCGAGTCCTCGGTGACCACCACAGCGGATCGGTATTCGCACAACCCGGCCGACAAGCGCGGTTCCGGGGTGGGTGAGCGCGCCCGCAGCAGCAACCACGGTGGATACCAGGGACGCAACGAGCGCCCGTGCCAGTACACCCCCGAGGGTTACTGCACCGGAGGGCGCTGACATCCGGCTCCGCTCGCCACACCCTGCGGCGAGCCGGATCGCCCGGGCGGCCCGCAAGGGCCGCCCTTCCGCGTTTCATCAGGCCTCGGCGGGCCCGTATCCGAGGTGGACGACGCCGTTGGCGTACACCTCGTGCTCTTCGAGTGCCAGTTTGGTCGCGTCGACACCGTCGCCCCACAGGCGCTTGCCCTTGCCGAGCGCGATCGGATAGACGAACAGGTGCAGGTCGTCGACCAGGCCGTCCGCGAGCAGCGCCCGCACCAGCGTGCCGCTGCCGCTGACGTAGATGCTGCCGTCGACCTCGTTCTTCAGGTTGCGGATGACCTCGGGGTCGTACGCGCCGAGGCGAATGCTGTTGGCCCATTCCGCCTGCGGCTCCCGCGCACCGACGACGTACTTCGTCGTGTCGTTGAAGAACGGCGCGCCCGGATCGTCCTCGACGGTGCGGGTCGACCAGGCCGGTGCGAACATCTCGAACGTGGTGCGGCCCAGCAGTATCGCTTCGGATGCCGAGGTGATCGCGCCGAGGGTCTCCCCCATCTTCGGGTCGAACCCGTACTCGAAGGTCCAAGACGGATCCTCGTATACCCCGTCGAGTGCGATGAACTCGTGAACTGCGATGGTGCCCATGGTGTTTCCTTTTCTCCAGTGCGGCCGTCGTCGCCGGGCGCGGCCGGTGCCGCTGTCGAGAACGTCACGGCCGGCTCCGCCTTCCGGGTTTGCCTACGGTCGGGCCGTCACCTTCGAGACGGACCCGGTTCGCGGTTGCTTTCTACCGCACCGACGGCGTCTCGGCTCGCGCCGCGCGCAATGCGCATGTTCCACCACCCCGGCTGGTCGAGTGCGGCACCGACGGCCTCGTCCGCGGAGCGGGCGCCGTGTATGACACGTCCGACGATCCTCGCCACCGAAATGCGAACGCCGGCCCGACGGTCGACGTCGGGCCGGCGCGTCACGAGTCCCGGCCCGCGTCAGCCGATGATCGAGTTCATGATCGTGCCCGCGCTGGTGGCCACCGCGCCCCCGGCCATCGCGCTGGCGACCATCTTCGGCGACTGGAGGCTGCCGCCGTTCCATTTCTCCCACGCGAACCGGCCGCCGCCGTAGGTGATCGCCGTGATCCCGGACAGCTGGACCAGCCAGGTGAAATAGCGGCCCATCTGCATCAGTTTGTCCGCGAGCGGCGGCTCTTCCGCGGTCGGATTTTCGAACTGCTGCGCGATCACGGTGTCGTGCAGCGCGGCCAGAATCATGCTCACGTTCGTGCTCCTTTTCGCATGCCGAGGTGATGCCGGAGACAGATTCGAGAGAAAGAGCTGCGCTACCGAGGAATTCGGCGCGCCACGGGCACTGCGACGCTCACGGCCGCCGATCCGGCGGTCCCGTGTCGTGGTCGTGTCCTGTTTTCCGGTGGTTCGCCGGGAAACTCGTGACAAGATCGATTAGATCGTATGGCGAAGGTGTATTCCCCGCGACACACCGTCATCCGCATGATTCAACTCACAGCCTCCTGCCGTGCCGGACGACGCTGCGACCTCTACGATTTCACTGAGTGCAGGGGCTGACATGATGTCGGTGCAGTGCGGCGCCGAACCTTCCGCTGAGATCACCGTGACCGCGGGGAGGGCACAATGCACACCGCTTTCTTGATTCCACTGTTCATCACGCTGTTGATCGTCACCGCGACGGCCGTCGTCGCCGGTTACGCCACCGTTGTCGCAGCCTATTGGTTCGAGCTGCGCTCCACCGAAAGACACGGCGGGCGGTCGAATATCTCGCCGCGCTGACATTTCCTCGGACACGACGAACGGGCCGGGGTCGCTCCGACACCCGGCCCGCCGTTCTCGTCCGATCAGACCGTTACGCCGGATTTCGCGGTGACCGTCTCGCCGATCCACGGCAGCACGGCGTCCCGGACCCGGACCGTGCTCGGCAGCAGGCCGTTGGCGGCCAGCAGATCGGCCGCGTGCTGCTGTTCGTCCAGGAATTCCTCGGAGACGGGCTGGACACCGAAGGGCCTGCCGCGCAGAGCGGCTTCCCACGCGTCGAGGCTCGCGGTCCCACCACGGGCCACCACGTCGTCCACGAAATACCGAGCGGCCGCGCGCGGGTTCTCCCGGATCCACGCGTCCGACTGCTGCAAGGCGGTGATGATCGCCGTCAGCGCCGCGCGGTTGCCTTCGGCGAAGTCCCGCCGGGTGAACCACAGCGAGGGGTGACTGAACAGCGACTCGGTGTCCACGAGCGTGCGCAGGTCGGCGGCCGCCTCGATCGCGGCGAGACCCGGATACGCGCCGACCCAGGCGTCCAGGTCGCCACGCAGCAGCGCCGCGCCGCCGTCGTGCACGTCGATGTCCACCGGTTCGATGTCCTTCCACGCCAGGCCCGCGCGGTCCAGCGCGAGCAGCGCGAGGGTGGTCTGCCAGGAACCGTGCGCGATTCCGACCCGCTTGCCCTTCAGATCCAGCACCGTCTCGATGCCGGAAGCGGCTTCGGTGACCAAGCGGCCGTTCTCCACCCGGGGTCCGGAAATGCCGACGTAGACGATGTCGCGTCCGTTGGCGAGCGCGGTCAGCGGGGGCGTGAAGCCGGTGCCGATGAAGTCGTAGCCGCCGTCGAACAGATGATCGGAGTGCAGCGACGGCAGTCCCGTCCTCGGGTCCACCGGCGCCGGGCGCGGCAGCTCGCGCAGGTCGACCCATTCCACCTCGGGCAGCAGATGCTCCAGGATGCCGCGGTGGCGCAGGACGAACAGGGAATTGTTGTGCGGGAAGTAGCCGACACGAATGGTCATGATCGTTCCTCGAGTTCGCTGGATGGGGCCGGTCAGATCAGGCCGCGGCGGCGGGCCTCGTCGGCGAGGCCGGTGCGGCTCCACTGCACCGCGAGGTTGGACCGATCGAATTCGACCGAGCCGCCCAAGGTTTCGGCGATCGCCTGGTACTGCGCGCCCTCCTCGAGCAGCACGACGAACTTCGCCAGCTCCAGCAGTCCCGAGCGGCCGAGGACGTTCGCTCCGCCGTTGGCCTCGAAGATCGCGACCAGATCGGGATCCTCGACCAGCTTGGACAGGATGAAATCGCCCGCGCCGACGCTGCGGTCGATGTGCGGCGGAATGGCCCTGGACAGGGTGAGCCGCTGGGCGGCCGCGTAGCGGATCGGCAGCGTTCGATGGGTCTGCGCCCACCCGCCCAGCCACGGGGTGTGGATGTGCACCACGGAGGTGATCTCCGGATGCGCGCGGAACACCTTCGCGTAGCCGGTGACGAATCCGGCGGAGCCGGCCCCCGACAGCACCTCGCCGTCGAAGGTGGCGACCACCGGCGCGACGGCACGGTCCTCGGCCCACGGCCCCGGTTCGTTCAGGGCGACGGCGATCTCCTCGCCGGGCACGCGCTCCACGAAATTGACGGTGCCGTTGCCGGCAACGGTGCCGGTCTCCCGGAACACCCGGAATGCCTTCTCGGCGTCGCGGGCCGCGGCGGCGACGAAGGTGGTGACGGACTCCGGCAGCCGGGTCTCGGTGGTGGTCATGGTTTCTCCTGAATCATCGAGCGGGGGAAAGGGAGGCCGCGCCGGTGGACGCGGTGAGCCGGGATCGGCCGAGCAGTGGAAGCACCTCTTCGCCGACGCGATAGGCCTCCTCCAGGTGGGGATTGCCCGCGAGGATGAACGCGTCGACGCCGAGAGCGATCAGCTCGTCGAGCCGCTGCGCCACCTGCTCGTAGCTGCCGACCAGGCCGAATGCCGGACCGCCGCGGATCAGGCTGAATCCGCACCAGACGTTGGGCTGCACTTCCAGGTCGCGGTATCCGGTGATGGTCTCCGGCACCCAGCCCTGGATGCGGGCGGCGCCGACCGAGTCGCCCTTGGCGGCCCGCTCGGCCGCACCGCGGTCGACGAAAGCCCAGCCCTTCTCGATCTCCGCCCAGGCCGCCTCCTCGGTGTGCCTGGCCAGGATGTCGATGCGGACGGCGAATTTCGGTGTGCGTCCGATGGTTCCGGCGTGCGCGCGCACGCCGTCGAACTTGGCGCGCAGATCGGCGAACGGCTCCAGCCAGGACAGGTAGTAGTCGGCATGCGTGCCCGCGGCCCGCACCGCCGCGGCCGAGGATCCGGAGAAATACACCTCGGGAAACGGCTGTCCGGCGATGCCCGGCGCGAGGGCGGCGCCCTCGGCCCGGAAGAACCGGCCCTCGTGGTCGTAGGGATCGCCATCCCACACGCCACGCAGCACGTCGAGGAACTCGCTGGTGCGGGCGTAGCGATCGTCGTGCGAGACCTTGTCGCCCCACCACAGCTGGGCGGGCCCGCCGCCCCCGCTGATGATGTTGTAGACGAGCCTGCCACCGGTCGCGCGCTGCAAGCTCGCCGACATCCGCGCAGCCTGCACCGGGTGCAGGAAGCCGGGCTGGAAGGCGACCATGAAACGGTAGGTGGTGGTTTCCGCGGCCAGTGCCGCCGCGACCGCCCACGGGTCGTCGGTCACCGGGAACGAGGGCAGCAGGCCGCCGAGGAATCCGGCCGATTCGGAGGCCTTCGCCACCGCCGCCATATGGTCGATGTAGCCGTAGCCGTCGAGTTCGCCGCCGCGGATGGCGGGTGCGATATTGCCCGGCCCGTAACCGTTGGCGTGGCCGCGGTTGTAGCGGCGCGGCGTGCGCAGCGACGCGTGATCGCCCTCCATGCCGATGCGCCAGTAGATGTCGATGGTCATGCGGTTGCCTCCTGCTCGGTCAAGGTGCGGCCGACCGGGTCGGCGAGGAACAACAGGTGCTCGCCCGCGCGATGCAGTTCCTCGATGTGCGGGTGCCCGGCGAGCACCACGCTGTCGACGCCTGCCTCGGTGTAGGACGACAGACGGTGCGCGACCTGCGTGTAACTGCCGACGAGTCCGATGGTCGCGGAGTATCCGAGCCCGGCGAACCCCGCCCAGCGGCCGTCGCCCAGATCGTGTTCCCGTGCGTCCGGCCCGTCCGGGTGCACCTCGCGCCACAGACGTTCGGCGCGAGCCCATGCCTCGTCCTCGGTTTCCCGCGCGATGACCGGCAGCTCCAGCCCGGCGCGCACCGTGCGTCCCGCCGCCGTAGCGCGCTCGCGCAAGGCGGCGATCGCGGTGCCGACACCCGCCTCGGTCTCGGTGAAGACGTGCACGTCCCCGTGCGCGGCCGACAGCTCGAGCGCGGCGGCGCAATCGCCGGTCAGGTAGACCGTCGGGAACGGCAGCCCCGACAGGATGCCGCGGAAGCCGCCGTCGATCACGTCGTAATGCGTTCCGGCGTAGTGGAACCCGGTGCCCGCGAAGCCCGCCGAGGGAACCGCGGTCTCGTTCCAGACGCCGCGTGCGACGGTGAGGAACTCCGCGGCCCTGACGTAGCGGTCGTCTCCGGTGACGCGATCGCCGCGTGCCCGCGCGTCGGCGGGATCGGTGTCCACGGCCAGCTGCCAGGCCAGTCGGCCGCCCGAAATACGTTGCAGGGTGGCCGAGATCTTCGCCGCGTAAACCGGAGTGCCGAACGCGGGCTGGAATTCGACCACCACGCGGGAGTACCGGGTGGCGCGCAGCGCGCCGCCCGCCACGATCCACGACTCCTCGCCGTCGGGGTCGTAGGGCGCGAGTACCCCGTCCAGCCCGGCCAGTTCGGCGGCATCGATGATCTGCGCAAGGTCGTCGAACGGACCGAAGCGTCCCGGGCGCAGGTCGGTCGCGGGCGTCACCGGCGCGGGGCCGCCGAATCCGCCGCGATTGCGCTGTTCGGGACGGGTGTGGCGACCGTCGCCCCGGGAGGGCAAGCGCCACAGGAACTCGGTCATGCGGGGACCTTCCCGGATGCGACGAGTTCCTGGGCCCGGGACAGCGGCTCGTAGGCGACCCAGGAGTCCAGGTCGAAGTCGGCGGCGAGGAAACCGTGCGCGTAGAGGAACTGCTTCTGCACGCCGATCAGCTCGATCCGTTCGTCCGAGAGCGAGGGGTGCAGGCCACGGTGGAAGTTCGCGCCGTACGCCGCGACGACGCCCTCCGGGCCGGACAGTGTTTCTCGCTGGAGCACATCCCGGACCCCTTGCAGGTTGCCCGCGGCCCAGTCGGCCGCGCGCAGGCTCTGCGCGAGGAATTCCACGACCACTTCCGGACGCGCTTCCAGCAGGTCCGAGTGCACGGTGATCGGGCGTGGCGTCCCGTTGTTCACCCGGAAGCGTTTCGCCTCGGTGGCGTCCAGGTCCACCGCGACGCGCAGGCCGTGTTCGCGCGCGACTTCCTGGGCGCGAGCGCCCTTGACGTAGATGGCGTCCACCTCGCCGCGCAGCAACTCCGCCACACCCCAGGTGACCACCCGGCGATTCGCCTGGATCTCCGTGCGCACCTGCGGGTTCCGCTCCACCCCGATCTCGACCAGGCGCACGTCGGCGAGGGTGTGGCCGCCGAGCCGCAGGGCGTTCGCGAAACCGTGCAGGGCCATCGCTCGGGGGAAGCTGCGCGCCTGGTCCTGCGCCCACGCCGGGATGCCGACGCGCAGACCGGCCAGCTCGGCGGCGCCGCCGACGGTGGACTCCGGCCCGACCAGAATGGCTTGCGCCTCGTCGATCCAGGTCAATCCGATCAAGCGGGTCGGCGAGCCATGGGCGCGCGCCGCCAAGGCCGGAACATTGCCGCCCTCCCGGATCAGCCCGGACAGGTCGTGCAGGAAGTGGTGCCCGGCCAGCTCCGGACCCGCGTCCTGGAGGACGCCGAACTCCAGCCCGGCTCGCGCCGCGGCGTCGCCGAGCCAGCCGAGGCTGTGCGCGAGCCCGCTCGCGGTGGGCACTGGGCAGCGGGTGTACCAGAGGGTGTCGGTCATGAGGCACTCCTTGGAGCGGGCGTGGTGCGACCCACGCCGAGCTGACTGAGGAAAAGGGATTGATAACGCAAGATTTCGGGGTCGGCGCGGTCGCGCGGGCGGGCCACGTCGATGCCGACGTCCACGGCGAAGCGCCCCTTGTCCAGGATCAGCACGCGGTCGGCCAGGCGGATCGCCTCGTCGACGTCGTGGGTCACCATGAGCACCGCGGGCCGGTGCCGGGCGACCAGGTCGCCGACCAGGTCCTGCATCTGCAGGCGGGTCAGCGCGTCCAGCGCCGCGAAAGGCTCGTCGAGCAGCAGCAGTTCGGGGTCGCGCACGAGCGCACGGCCCAGCGCCGCGCGTTGCGCCTCGCCACCGGAGAGAGTGGCGGGCCACTGCCTGGCCTTGCCGTCGAGGTTGACCTCGGCGAGGGCGCGCAGCCCGGCTTCGCGATTGCCCCGGGAACGGCGCTGCCCGACGATGACGTTCGCCAGCACCCGTTTCGAGGGGATCAGCCGCGGCTCCTGGTAGACGGTGGTGCGCCGTCCCGGGACGAGCACCTCCCCCGCGTCGGGCGCCTCGAGTCCGGTGAGCAGGCGCAGCAGCGTGGTCTTGCCGGTGCCGCTGGGCCCGAGCAGGACGACGAACTCGCCGCGCCGGATGGTCAGGTCGACGCCCTCGAGCACGGTCTTGTCGCCGAACGACTTGCGCAGGCCGGTGATCGAGACGGCGACCGGTTCGGCCACCGCGGGCGCGGTGGTCACCTCGGCTCCCGGCTCGGTGACGGCGGTCATCGGATCGCCACCTGTCCGCGCCAGGGCATCGCGAAGCGCTCCGCCAACCGCACCAGCCCGTCGAAGATCAAGCCGAGCAGCGCGTAAAGCACGACGCACAGCACCATGTAGTCCGTGCGGTTGTACTCCTGCGCCAGGGTGACCAGGTAGCCCACGCCTTCCCTGGTGCCGACCTGCTCGGCCGCGATGAGACCGGTGATGCTGATCGACAGGCAGACCCGCAGCGCCATCAGCACGCCGGGCAGGGCCGAGGGCAGAACGACCTCGAGCACCAGCCGCCAGCCGGTCAGCCCGAAACTCCGGGCCGCCTCGACCATCTTGCGATCGACGTTGCGCACCCCGAGGTAGGTGTAGGCGTACATCGGGGCCACCGTCGCGACGGCGATGAGCAGCACCTTGTACAGCTCATCGATGCCGAACCAGGCGATGAACAGCGGCACCAGCGCGAGGAACGGCACCGCGCGCAGAATCTGCATCGTCGAATCGACCAGCTCCTCACCGAGGCTCGACAGCCCCGACACCAGGCCGAGCGTCAGCCCGATGGCCACGCCGATGCCGACGCCGAAGGCGGCGCGCACGAACGACGCCAGCGCGAAGTCGAGCAGCTGTCCGGTGCCGAGCAACTCGGTGAAGGCCGTCCACACCGCGGGCGGGCCCGCGAGCACGCGCTCGGAGAGCGCTCCGGTCGCGGAGCCTATCCACCAGCCGGCGACGATCAGCCCGGGGAGAAGGAACCGCAACGGCAGCGAAAGCCATGTGGGCCTGCGCTTTCCGGCGCGGCTGCGGGGCGGGGCGAGCGCGGTGGGCACCGGCCCGGCCGCGGCGATCACCGCCATCTCAGCTGCCCGCCTGGATCGCGGCCAACTGCTCGGGCGTCAGCTTGGACTTCAGGTCGTAGAAGATGTCGGCGGCGGTGATCCTGCGGGTGATCACGCCGTTGCCGAAGAAGGTGTTCACCACGTCGGCCAAGGCGGTGGCGTCCGCCTCGTTCGGCAGGTGCGGCGCCGTGGCCTCACCGCCCACCCGGTAGGCGTCGGTGAGCCGCGCGCCCGACAGTGCGCGCGGGCCGGTCTTCTCGAAGACGTTCTCGAATTCGGCCGGGTTGGCCCGCTGCTTCGCCGTGAGATCCTGCAGGACGTCGAGATATTTCGCCGCCACGTCGGGGCGCTGATCGAGCACCTCGGTGCGGAACACGACGACCGTGTTGTCGTTGGAGCCGATGCTCTTCTCCGTAGCGATCTCGACCCCGCCGTTGGCCTTGGCCTCCTGGTAGGGCACCAGGAACGACGCCCAGCCGTCCACCTTGCCGGTCGCGAACGCCGAGGCGGCGTCCTTCTGCTGCAACGGAACCCGCGTCACCTTGTCGGCCGGGACGCCCGCCTGCGCGAGCGCCTTGAGCAGGATGTATTCGCCCTTGGCCGCGGGATTCACCGCGACGCGCCTGCCGACCAGGTCGGCGACCGAACGCACGCCCGACTCCGGAGTCACGATGATGCCGCTCTGGTCCTTGCCCGCCGGATCCTGCACGGCGACGATCCGCACGCCGACGTCCTTGGACAGCGCGCCGACGACCGGGCTGAACGCCGCACCGGAGACGTCGAGTTCCTTGGTGTTGAACAATTTCAGGTTGGAGCTGAAGCCGGGGGTGATGGTGACCCACTCGATCTTCGCGCCGAGCGGCGCCAGCGCCGCGTCGAAGGTGCCGTCGCGCTTGCCGACCGCCAGCGGGCCGGAGTTCCCCGGGTCGGCGACTTTGAGCACGAAGGAGGCGCCTGCGCCGGTGTCGCCGCCGGTGTCCGAACCACACGCGGCGACGAGTGCGACGAGGGGAACGATCGCGAGCGTGATGCGCATGAGGGCTTGCCGCCACATCGTGAGGACTCCTTGTCCGAATTGTCGATCAATGCCCTCGCAGAGTAGGGACGGCGACGCCCGGGTCACGAGGTAATGCTTTCCGAGGATCGGAAAGCTTGACATATCGAACTCTCTACGCTTTTTCGTTCCGAACTGCTGCGAGTCGACTTCTGGCGGAGCGATCGCGACCAAGTCTGCGTCATCTTCGCTGTAGCTTTCCAAATATCGGAAAGGACAAACCTTCTCATCCCCAGTGTTGTGTTACCGTCGGATCCGTGGAACCCTCCGGCGTGCAGACCGTCGCCCGCGCCCTCTCGGTCCTGGACTGCTTCCGCGACGGCCGGGAGCGCGGCGTCTCGGAAGTGGCGCGGCAGCAGGGTCTCGCGGTCAGCACCACGCACCGGCTGCTGGCCACGCTCGTGCAGGCGGGCTTCCTGGAGAAGAGCACCGAATCCAGCCGGTATCGCATGGGCGGCGCCCTCGCGGAGTGGGGGCAGATCGCCTACCGCCAGCACCGGATCTATCTCGCCGAGCCGTATCTCGAACAGCTCGCGGGCACCACCGGAGCCAGTTGCTCGGTCGCCACCCGCCACGGAATCCACGCCGTGCTGCTCGGCACCAGCCGGTGGCGGGAGACCGACGGGCACGAACTACAGGGCGTACGGCTACCTCTGCACGCCAGCGCCCTCGGCAAGGCCCTGCTGGCCTGGTCGGAAACCACCGACGAGCAGTTGCGCGAACTTCCCTACGACGAGGGAACCGAGCGCTCGGTGTCCGGTCCCGGCGAGCTGCGCGCCGAACTGACCACCGCGCGGGAGCGCGGATACGCCTACAACGACGAGGAACTCGATCCCGGCTTCCGCACCATCGGCCTGCCCATCCTCGATCCGGCGGGCCACTGCCGGTTCGCACTCGGCCTGCGCGGGCCGACGACGCTGATGATCCCCGCGCGCGTGCCGTTCTTCGTCGAGCTCGCGAAGGTCACCGCCCAGGAGATCGCGGCCAGGTTCGCCGCCGCCTAGGTTCGCGAAAATGGGACGATCCGGTCGAAAATCCGCCCGCCGCAGGTGCGCCACCCTATTGTTGACGCGTAATCGATAGCGCGAGCTCGTCGTTCGGGAGACGACAGCGGTGCCGCGCCGGGCACGGTCCGGCGTCGCCTGGGGAAGGAGTCGCATGACGAACGGTCACGCGCGGGTGCGCGCCGGGTCGTCGCCCAAGCTCGATACCAGCCTCGCCCACGAGGCGCGGGTCTACGACTACTGGCTCGGCGGCAAGGACAACTACCCCGCCGATCGCGCCCTCGGCGACACGATCGCCATGCACATCCCGGCCATCCGCGACATGGCCCGCGCCAATCGCGCGTTCCTCGGCCGCGCGGTGCGCCATCTGGCCGGCGAGGCCGGCATCGATCAATTCCTCGACATCGGCACCGGCCTGCCCACCGCGGGCAACACGCACGAGGTGGCCCAGCGGATCGATCCGGCCGCACGCGTGGTCTACGTCGACAACGACCCGCTCGTGCTCGCCCACGCCCGGGCCCTGATGGCGAGTACACCGCAGGGCAGGATCGAATTCCTCGACGCCGATCTGCGCGATCCGAGCGCCGTCCTGGACGCGCCCGTCCTGGCCGACACCTTCGACCCGGACCGGCCTATCGCGATCTTGCTGGTCGCGATCATGATGTTCTTCCGCGACAGCGACGATCCGCACGGGATCGTCGGCCGGCTGCTGGAGGCGGCGCCGTCCGGCAGCTATCTGGTGCTCACCCATTCCACCGGTGATTTCGACCCGCGGGCCATGGCGCGCGCCGCGGCCGCCGCCGAGCAGGCCGGCATCGCCTTCCGCCCGCGCGGCCGCGACGAGGTCGAATCCTTCTTCGCCGGAACCGCACTCGTCGAGCCGGGCATCGTTGCGGTCGACGCCTGGCGGCCGGACACGGATGCCGCTCCGGCCGGGGTACGGTCCGCTTGGTACTGGGCGGGCGTCGGGCGCAAAACCTGAGCGGCGTTTGAGCCGCCGCCGCGCGGCAATCACGTCGGAGGTATCCGGCGGCCGCGGACGGGTGAGGTGGTGGACATGGTCGACGACGTGGAGAAGCGCTGGCGCGATCCCCGCGGGTTCCGCCGCGCGGCGACCTACGTCGCCTCGGTGCTCGCCACCGCCGCGCTGGTCTTCCTGCTGAGCCTGCTGTGGGCCGCCCAGCGCGAGTGCGCGGACGCGGACCGGCTGTTGTGTGACAGCACCGTCCAGGTCGCCGTGGTACTCGGGCCCGCGGTGGTTCTGCTGATCGGCGGCATCGGCGCGTTCGTCGAAACCTACGTGCAGTGGCGCCGCGGCCGGACGTGGCCCATCTGGCAGGGCGCGGGCTGGTTCCTGTTCATCCTGATGCTGGTCTATCTCAGCATCGGCGGCGGCGCGGCGGCGCGCTGATCAGTCGGCGACCCGCACGACCACCTTGCCGAAGTTGCGGCCCTCCAGCATCCCGATGAACGCCTCGGGAGCGGCGGCCAAGCCGGTCACGACATCCTCGAGATAGCGCACGCGCCCCTCGGCGACCCACTCACCCATCTCACGCAGGAAATCCGGGTACAGCTCGCGGACGAATTCGGTTTGGATGAATCCGCGCACCGTGAGGCTCTTGGTCAGGATGCGGCCGTAGTAGGCGGGCAGCCGATCCGGGCCGTCCGGCGCGCCTGCCGCGTTGTAGTTGGCGATCAGCCCGCAGACGGGCACGCGCGCGTAGGTGTTCAGCAGCGGATAGACCGCGTCGGCCACCGCGCCGCCGACGTTCTCGAAATACACATCGATGCCGTCGGGGACCGCCGCCGCCAACTGCTCGGCGAAATCGGGGGCGCGGTGGTCGAGCGCGACGTCGAAGCCGAGTTCGTTCAGGTAGGCGACCTTGCGCGGGCCACCCGCGATGCCCACCGTGCGGGCGCCACCGATCTTGGCGATCTGGCCGACGGCCGAGCCCACCGGACCGGTGGCCGCGGCGACCACGAGCGTCTCACCCGGCTGCGGTTTGCCGATCTTGCGCAGTCCCGCGTAGGCGGTGAATCCCGGCATGCCGAGCACACCGAGGGCGGTCGAGACCGGAGCCTTCGCCGGGTCGAGCCTGCGGACGTCGCGCGCGGGGGCGACATGGTGGGTTTGCCAGCCCGAATAGGCCAGCACCACATCGCCTTTCGCCATCGACGGGTCGCGCGATTCGAGTACTTCGGCCACGGTCGCGCCGACCATCACCGCGCCGATCTCCACCGGCGCGGCATACGACTCGGCGGCACTCATCCGGCCGCGCATGTACGGGTCCAGTGACAGGTACCGGGTGCGCAGCAGGACTTCACCCTCCGCCGGAGCGGGGAGCTCCGCGGTCTCGGTCCGGAAATTCTCCGGGGTGGGCGCACCCACCGGCCGGGAGGCAAGCACGATTCGCGTCGACTCGACCATCCGCCCACCCTAACCGCAAGCGCGGGCGCCCGATGTCGGCGCCCAACCGTGTCCGGCGATCACCAGGACGGCGCTTTCGGCCCCAGGAACAAGCCGCCGTTCACCTCCAGCGTCTGGCCGGTGACCCAGCGCCCGTCATCGGAGGCGAAGAAGGCCACCGCGTCGGCGATATCCGCGCCGCTGCCGACGCGCTCCAACGCGGTCATGCCCGCGACGCCCGCGATCGCGCCGTCGTTGGTGTGCAGCCACGAGTTCATATCGGTGTCGGTGATGCCGGGCGAGACCGTGTTCACGGTGATCCCGCGGGGTCCGAGGGTGTTGGCCAGCGAGCGGCCGAACACGTTGAGCGCGCCCTTGGTCATCCCGTAGACGACTTCCGGCGTGGCGAACCAGGTGACGCCGGAGGAGATGTTGACGATGCGCCCGCCGTCGCGTAGCAACGGCAACGCCCGCTGCACGATGAACAGCGGCGCCCGCACGTTGACCGCGAACAGCCGGTCGAAGTCCTCGGGCGTGGCCTGCTCGACGGTGGCCTCGTAGGCGATGATCGCGGCGTTGTTCACCAGGATGTCCAACGGCCGGTCGCCGAGCCCCGCGGTGAGTTCGCCGAACAGTTGGTCGATGTCGCCGTCGACACCCAGTTCGGCGCGAACGGGGAACGCCCGCCCGCCCGCGCTCCGGATCGCCGACACCGTCTGCTCCGCCGCCTCCTTGTTGGTGCCGTAATGCACGGCCACCTCGACACCGTCGGCGGCCAGCCGCTCGGCGATGGCCCGGCCTATCCCCCGCGAGGCGCCGGTCACCAGGGCGGTCTTTCCGTTCGGATCAGTCATGATGCACTCCCGCATTGTCGTTAGGTAACGTTCCCTAACATCGCTGACAGCGGCTACTCTATTCCCGTGGAACCGAAACGTCGAACCGCCGCGGAGACCAGGGAGCACATCCTGGTCGTCGCGCGGGAGTTGTTCTACGAACAAGGGATTCGGGCGACCGGCGTGGATCGCGTCGCGGCCGAGGCGAACGTCGCGCCGCCCACCCTGTACCGGCTGTTCGGTTCCAAGGACGATCTGGTCGCCGCGTACCTGGAGCGCGAGGACCGCCATTATCGAGAGTGGTTCACCACGGCGGCGAGCGGGGACGGCCCGCGCGAGCGCATCCTGGCGCTGTTCGAGGCGCTGGCCGAGCAGGTGCGCCCCGAATCCTGTCGCGGTTGTCCGTTTCTCATCGCGCTCGGCGAATTCCCGGACCGCGACGTGCTCGGCCACAAACACGCCGTCGCGATGAAGAGCTGGGTGCGGGCACAGTTCGGCGCGCTGGTCGGCGAACTCGCGGCGACCGCGCCGGTCGCCGACCCGCAGGCGCTGGCCGATCAGCTGATGCTGGTGATGGAAGGCGCCTACGCCACGACACAGGCGTTCGGCGCGACGGGTCCGGCCGCCCGGTCCCGCGCGCTGGTCGAGGCACTGCTTCCGGCCGCAGCTTCGGGATGAGCGTCCGGGATATCGACTCGAGCCGGCGGAACATTGGCGCGAGTGCCGCGGCTTCGTAGCGTCGTGACCATGACCTTGGAAATCGGCACGATCCTGCCCACCTCGACGCCCGATCCGGCGCGACCCATCCTGGGCGACGTGCGCGCCGCCGCCCGTCTCGCCGAGCAGATCGGCCTGGACTCGGTGTGGTCCACCGACCATCTCGTGGCCGGCGCGCCGATCCTGGACAGCACCGTGGTGCTGGCCACCGCCGCCGCCGTGACCGATCGCGTCCGCATCGGTTACGGCGTGCTGCTGCTCGCGTTGCGGCCGGTCGCGTGGGCCGCGAAGCAGATCGCCGCGCTCCAGTACGTCTCCGGCGACCGGTTGATCCTCGGCGTCGGCACCGGCAACCCGGCGCACGGGGATACCGGATGGCGGGCGGCAGGCGCGCCTTTCGCCGAGCGCGGCCGTCGCACGGACGAGGCGTTGCGTGTCCTGCCCGATCTGGTCGCCGGGCGGCCCGCGGTACTCCCGGATGGCACCGAGGTCACCTTGGCACCGGGTGCAACCATGCCGCCGGTGCTGATCGCGGGCGACGGAGAACGGGCGCGACGGCGCGCCGCGGCCTACGCCGAAGGCTGGATCGCCATCGGACTCGAGCCGCCTCGGGTCGCCGCGGCCGCGGCCGAATTGACGACGCTCGCGGAGGAATACGGCCGCCCACCGCTCGAAGTGACGATCGTGGCGCCCCCCTTGGCGACCGATCCCGGCCAGGCCGCCGAGCAACTGGCCGCCTACGCCGAGGCGGGCGCCGCGCGCGTCATCCTCGCCCCGTCCGGAAGCGAATGGCAGGTCGGCTACGAGTTCGCCGCGAAGATCAAGGCACAGCTCTGATCGCTCTCCCCCGGCGCGCGGCGATCCCAGCGTGAGACCGAGAAGCACCGCCGCGATCCGTATCCACCACCCGCCCGGGCGAAAAGGGGCCGAGCAGCCGTGCGCCGAAGCCCAGCGCGGCGAACCGAGGACGCCGCGCGGCATCGCCCCCCGGTGATCCGGGCTCAGGCAAGTACTGGCGAGGGAGCAGAGTAGCGCCCGGTGTCCGCGGAAGCGGCGCGCGCGTTGCGTTGCAGCAACGGATCCCCTTGCCCGGAAACCTGTTCGGACTGGACACGCCGCCGGGCCAGAGGTGCAGGCACCCTGCCCCGGCGGCGCCGTATCCGAGAAGGCGCGACCGTGGGCACGGTAGCACCGCCAGTTTGTTCGGAGCCCCGGACGACTCGGATGGGCCGCTCACGGCAACTATCGGCGGCACGACACCAGGCCGGTCGACTACCTCGTATTCCTCCGTATCGGGACGCGGCGAGGTAATTTGATCTTCGCTACGCCGACCACAGCCTTCAGCTCCATCCCGCACCCACCCGAGATGCACAGGAGTTCACTTTGGCACGGCACCGTCGCCCGAACCGCTCGACCACCCGCGGCGCTTTCGCCATCGCCGCCGCGCTCTCCACCCTGCTCACCGGCATCGGAACAGATGCGGCGGCACGCCCGATCGGCCCCTACGACGTCGGCGGGGCGATCGAGGCCGAATACGACGAGGCCGGTGGGCCCGCGTTCTTCGGCGATCCGGTCACGCCCGACTCGCCCGCCGTCGGCGGTGGCCGCTACCAGGCGTTCGAGCGCGGCTCCTCCATCTACTGGCACCCGGACACCGGAGCCCATCAAGTCGGCGGGGCGATCCGCGACAAATGGGGCAATCTCGGTTACGAAGGCGGAGCGCTCGGCTATCCCGTGGCGCGGGAAGCGGCGACACCCTCGAAACCGGGCAGCTACAGCGTCTTCCAGAACGGGTCCATCTACTGGTCCCTCGGCACCGCCGCGCATCAGATCGGCGGCGCGATCCGCGACAAATGGGGCACCTACGGTTGGGAGAGCAGCCCGTTGGGGTTCCCCATCACCGACGAATCCCCCGCCCGCTCGGGCAACGGCCGCTACAACTTCTTCGGCGGCGGAGCCATCTATTCGGCCCCGCGCACCGGCACCCACGTCGTCTGGGGGTCCATCCGTGAGTCCTGGGAGGCCGCGGCGGCCGAAGCCGGACGCTACGGCTATCCCACCAGCGACGAATACGACCTCGAGAACGGCAAAGCCCAGGACTTCGAGGGCGGCCGCATCACCTGGACGCCCTGACCGCACCGGCGAGTGCCGTAGAAGGAGTTGAGGACATGCTTGCTGGACAGCTGTTCCCGCGCGCCGCCGCCGGGCAGCGGTTTCGCCCGGAGGAGGTGCCGGTACCGACTCCAGGGCGCTTCCGCCGACAGCGGCTGCGTGGACACTACGGCTCCGAACCCGATCATGTGCTCGAACTGGTGCGCCTGCGCCGCGCCCATCGCATCGACTTCGCCGAATCGGTGAGTGCCCTGCTCCCGTCGGCCGAAGCGGACAAAGCGGTGCAGGCGTTGGAGAACAAGGAAGGCAATCCGATCCGAATCGTGCTGACCCCGTGAACTTCCGGCAATCCGGACGTCGGAGCGATTCGTAACGGCTCCGCCGGCGACCCCAACTCGCGTTGGGGTCGCCGTGGCCGAACCAGCCGCTGCCCGAGCCTATCCTCAGACCCCGACCTCGACAGGTATCCTGCCACATCACCGCGGCCGCGTCGCATCGGTGATCTTCCATCGGTACGTACATGCGCGCGTGCATGTGCATTGGCGCTACCGGTCTCGAAATGCTCGAAGATCGAGGTGGACAGACGCCGATCGATAACGGATGAGCATCGTCCAGGGTTCGGCGATGCCGAACTGTTACCTTTCGTATGTCTCATTTCGACGAGTTACGGCCGACGACAACAGAATTCACACCCCGGCGCGAGGATTCGATTCGGGTGCCGCACGATTCACCCCGCCGCCCCTGAATCGATCCGACCGCCCGGTTTTCAAACGGCCGAGATGGCCCCGCTCCGAAAGTGCGCAGTACCACGTGCGCGGAGCAGGTCAATGCGTTGAGCAAACTCCCCGCGCAAGCCGCACGGCGAGTACGGCCCGCTCGGCGGCGCCGATCGGGTCCTATTCGCCCGAGCGCATGCCGCCGAGCAACTCGCGGAGGAAACCGATGCTCTCGGCCGGAGACAGCGCCTCCACGCTGATCCGGTTCATGACCGACATGTACAGCTCGACATCGCGCTGCTTGTCGAAGTACAACGAGCTGGTGAGCTGTTCGGTGTAGACGATGTCGGCCAGCTCGGGTTCCGGGAATCGAAGGATGCTGAACGGGCCACCCGCGGCGGAGTGCCCGCCCGCCGAGTACGGCAGTACTTGTATCCGAATGCTGGGACGGTCGGCCATCCCGACCAGATGTTCGATCTGCTCGAGCAGAACCTCCATCCCGCCGACCGGCCTGTGCAGCGCGGCCTCGTCGATGACCGCCCAGAGCGTCGGGGCGGCCGCCCGATAGAGGATCTGCTGGCGGCGCATGCGAATGGCGACGCGGCGTTCGGTCTCGTCGGTATTGCCCAGTTGGATCACCGCGCGCGCGTAATCGGCGGTTTGCAGCAGTCCGGGCACGAATTGCGCCTCGTAGGTGCGGATCGTGGTGGCGGCCTGTTCGAGGCCGATGTAGGTCTCGAACCACGCGGGAAGCAGATCGCTGTAGTGCTGCCACCAGCCCGGATCGTTGGCCCGCCGAGCCAGTTCGAGATACGTTTCGCGTTCAGCGGGGTCGACAACGCCGTAGAGGCTCAGCAGGTCGCGCAGGTCACGTTCTTTGAAACCGGTCCGGCCCAGTTCCAGTCGGCTGATCTTGGCATGCGATCCGCGGATGGCGTCGCCCGCGGCCTCCCTGCTGATTCCGCAACCCTCGCGCAGCTGTCGCAACCGGCTGCCCAACGCGATCCGCAGGACGGTCGGACCACGTTCTGCGGCAGGGAGATCCGCGTTGTCACCGGCATCCTCGTCGTTGCTCATGCATGCCTCCGGCCGATCGGGGGTTAGACCGCGGGGCGTTGTGCCTCCACCATCACAGCTCTCTGAACGTCGGCTGCAAATCCTACTAGTCCGTTCCCGGACGGCGGTCCAGGCGCGAGTGCGTGCCCGGAACGCCGGGGGCGCAAACAGGTATTCGCAAGAGTGCCAACGCAATATCTTGCCCAGAAATCCGAGCGAGCCCGCGGCGGTATGCGTAGAGTCGCCCCCGACGGTGGCCACGCGGAGGAGGAGCGCCATGACGTCGGCAGAGGGATCGCCCCGCCTAGCGGGTGTGGACCCGGCGGTGCCCAGCATCGCGCGCGTGTACGACTACGCCCTCGGCGGGACGGACTGGTACGAATCCGACCGGCAGGTATATCAGCACCTGAAGCGGGCGGTGCCGCACCAGGACGACGTCGGCGCCGCGAATCGGCGCTGGCTCGAGCGGGTGGTCCGCTACGTCACCCGGTCGGCGGGCATCGATCAGATCCTCGACCTGGGCAGCGGACTGCCCACGCAGAAGAACACCCACGAGATCGCCCAGGAACTCGACGCCGCGGTCGCGGTGGTCTACGTGGACAACGACCCGGCCTGCGTCGTCCGGGGACGGGAGGTACTCGAAGCCAACGAACGCACCCACTTCCTCGACTCGGACCTCACCCACCCCGCGGATCTGTTCGACAGCCTCGCGGTCAACCGTTACCTCGATCTGTCCCGCCCGATGTTGCTGATGCAGTGCGGCACTTTGCACCACGTCGACGACGACCAGGACCCCGCGGGCATCATGCGGCGGTATATCGATCGTCTCGCACCGGGCTCCTACGTGATGATCAGCCACTTCTTCGATCCGGCCGACGAGAACGAGCATTTGCACGTCCTGGCCAGGCGGGCCGAGCGGGCATTGCACGATGGGGGTCTCGGCACCGGCCGATGGCGCACCCGCGCGGAGATCCAGGCGTTCTTCGACGGACTGGAAATGGTTCCACCGGGATTGGTGGAGCTGCACGAATGGTGGCCCGGCGGCCCCGCGCTGCGCACGCCGTGGCCCGACGAACGGCTCATCCTCGGCGGCGTCGGCCGCAAGACTTGAACCCGTCCCCCACCACGGACCCCGATATGTCTTCGAACGACGTGCAGATCACCGAGCAGGACGTCCAGGACGAGCCGGCCCGCGTCCTCGGTGGCATGAAACCCCAACGGTCACCACCGCGATCGGCCGATGAGTATCGACCGGTTCGTATGCTCGGTCGTGGTCGGCGAGACCACCGTCGATCCACGAAATCAGCGCCCGCCGAACGTATCCGCACGGATTGCCCGCCGATTCGGCGGACCCTAGGCTGGTGAGCCAGGCGACGGAAACTACAGAGAGGTCTCCATGTCCGAGCACGCTCCCCAGACCGGTGTTCGCGCGCCGGTAGGCGTGGACACGACACGCGCGAGCATCGCCCGCGTCTACGACGCCACCCTCGGTGGCAAGGACAATTACGAAGTCGACCGCTACGTGCGCGACAAAGTCGCCGAAGTCGCGCCGCGGCAGAGCGATGTGGCCCGCATGAATCGCCGCTGGCTGCACCGCGTGGTGCGCTATCTGGCCGGGACCGTCGGCATCGACCAGTTCCTCGACATCGGCGCGGGGCTGCCGACCGTCGGCAATACCCATGAGATCGCCCAACAGCAGAATCCCCAGGCGCGTGTGGTGTACGTCGACAACGACCCGGTGTGCAACATCCACGGCCGCGTCCTGCTCGAGCGCAACGAGTTCACGCATTTCGTGCCCGCGGATCTCACCGTGCCGAAGACCTTGCTGTCGCACTCCGACGTCACCAGGCACCTCGATCTCACCAGGCCGCTGGCGCTGATCCTGTGCGGCATCCTGCATCACGTCGACGACGACCTCGATCCGGCCGGGATCATGCGTCAGTACATCGACGCGCTGCCCGCAGGCTCCTACGTCGCGATCACGCATTTCTACGATCCCGACGACGGCGGCGAGGCGCACGAGATGGCCATCGAGCTGCAACGGCGTTTCACCGAAATGGGCTTGGGCTCCGGCTGGTACCGCACCCGCGCGCAGATCGCCTCGTACTTCGGTGATCTGGAACTGATCGAGCCCGGCTTGGTCGAACTCGACGACTGGTGGCCGATGGGTCCCGCGATACGCCCGCGGATGACCGAGGAACGTCTGCTGCTGGGCGGCGTCGGCTACAAGTCCGGAACGTCGAACGGCGTCGTGACCGCACTGCGCCGCCGCGCGACCGAGGACGACCTATCGGATGCCGCCGCCGGACCACACGGCTGAAAGGTAATTGCCGCAATGACTTACGACGACCTGAACGGACCGGACCTTCGCGAGGACCGGTGGCGTCACCTGGAAGTCCCGCTCGGGCCCGGCCAGAGCTGGCGCTACGCCGACCCGGCCGCCCGTACCGAGGTCGGCGATGGTGCGGTGTCGGTTCGGATCGACGCCTTCACCCGATCCCACGCCGACGTCCAGATCCTGGACAACCCGAAGCATCTGCTGGTGTCGACCGAAACGTTCGATCTCACCGGCGGTCCACGGACTTTCACCGTGGAGATGGCGGCGGAGAACATCGGCGCCACCGGCGAGGACTACCGCGACGGCTTCGCCGCATTCAACGTCCTCGATATGAGCAGCGCCCAGGTCTTCGACCTGATCGCGACCAGCAAGCACGCCTACGCCATTCACGAGCGGCTGTTCGTGCCGGGCGTCGTCCCAGCGGAAGAAGCGTTCACCCACGTGGTGCACGCGCCGCTGGCGGGGATCGACATCAAACCCGGAGAGTTCCACCGCTACAGCGTCACGATCGACCGGGCCGCGGGCACCGCGGGCTGGTACGTCGACGACGCCCCGGTGTACACCACCCGCGCGCCGCAGCTGCCCGAGACGGTGCAGATCGGTTTCGGCATCATCACCTTGCATCCGATCGAAGACGGACACAGCACATCGCTGCGCGGACAGGGACTGCACGCCTCGTGGCGCGACTTCACGGTGGGGTGACCGGCGTCGCCGAGCGACGCGGGGTCCGCTGAAAACAACTGATGCCCAGCCGAACTCGGCTGGGCATCAGCTACGTCACCGCCTGGCCGGGCGGCCCTGACCGCCGGTCAGACACTCTCTTTGCGCGGCCATTCCACACTGCCCGACCGGGCGTATTCGCCCGGCGCGACGCCGTCCTCGTCCATGCCGTACTCGTAGTCGAACTCGTCCGACTCCGTACGACGGCGCGGATCCCACACCATCGCCACGGCCGACACGGCCAGCAACGCGACGACAATGGCCGCGATGACTACGTAGAGCACGTCTTCCAACCTCCTGAAGGAAAAATCGAATAGCACACCGCCGTGCCGGATACGCAACGCGCACAGCTTCTTTGACGCCGCAGGCATAGTAAGCCGCAGCACCGGGAATCGGACATTCCGACGCCGGTTACCGACCGGTCGCCACCGGATCCGGGCCGGGCGGCAACGTCCGCCGATTCCCCGGAAACGCCCCGCGAACGTTCAGCGTCGCTTAGGCTCGGCACAGTCCCGGTGGCTCCGGGACAGCCGGCGCGGCATCGGTATGCCCAAGCCTGCCGCGATCGCTGGTGGTAGCGGTGGGGTTCACCCAATTAGATGAACCTCGCCGTCCCGCCGCTTCCCGTGAAATCGCAGGGACATTCGCGTGGAATCACCCGCATCGGGCATCCTTCGAGCTACCGTCTTCGGTCATGGACGACATCGAACTGCAGCCACCGACCGTCGCCTCCGCCAAGCACACCGGCCTGGTCCTGGACATCGCCACCCTCGATATTCACAACCCGCTCGCCCGGCCCGGCGAGACCACCTATCCGTACGTTCGCTGCACCGACCACCGGGTCCTGCGTCTACCCGAGCCGTTGCACCGGTGGGCCACCGAGACCATCGCGCTCAACCACACCCAGCACGCCACCGGCGCCCTGCCCCTGTTCCCGGGGCAGGTCGAATTCGGCATCCTCGACGGCACCATGTACGCCGAAGTCCTCTGACCCGAATCCATGACGAGAGCCCGGTCGACACGGCCGGGCTCTCACCGCGTTCCGGGGATTCGCCGCCGTAGGCCGGATGCGCGTGAATGCCCCGACCGCGTGCACGTCGGCCGAGGCGGGCCCAACCATCGGTGTTCCGCCGCCGGGGTGGCCCCGGTCCCGGCTCGCGTCCTCCGGCCGACATCGGTCCTCCGATCGGCGAACGCCACGTGCTCGATGACGGCGATGGACCGACCAGCGCACCGACTCGAAGCGCCAGGTCGACACGCGACCCGGTGTGCCTGTGGCGCGCTTTCCGCCCGCACGACACACTGGAGCCCGTGAATCGCATGTCAACCCGACGGCGCCGCCGCGGATCGGACGGCCTGCCGTGACCGACCTCGCCCGCGGTGAGAACCGCCCCGCGCCCGCCGACCGGCTGACGGTGACCGTGACCTGCTCGGCCCCCGTCGACGTCTCGGCACTGTTGCTGAACTCGGCGGGGCGGGTGCGCTCCGACGCCGATTTCGTGTTCTTCAATCAACCGGTCGCCCCCGGCGTCACCTACCGGCACGGCCAGGGCGCGGGCGATGTGGTGGACATCCAGACCAGCGCGCTGCCCGGCGATGTGGATCGCGTCGTCGTCACCGCGAGCCTGGACGGCAACGGCCCGCCCACCTTCGCGTCCGCGGGGTCGCTGCGCGCGACCATCGCGTCTCCCTCTGGCACGCTCGCCTTCCCGATGACCGGGCTGAGCACCGAGACCGCCGTGGTGTGTGTGGAGATCTACCGTCGCGGCGGCGCGTGGAAGGTGCGCGCGGTCGGGCAGGGTTACGACAACGGACTGGCCGGAATCGCGACGGCCTTCGGCGTGAGCATCGACGACGAACCGGCCCAGGCGCCCGCTGCGGCTCCCCCACCGGCGAATCGACCGGCCCCGCAGACCCCGGCGCCCGCTCCCCCGCCCGCCTATCGACCTCCCCCGCCACCGGCGAATCAACCACCGCCACCGGCGTACCAGCCCGCGCCACCGCCTTCCTACCCAGCGCCACCGGCCTATTCCGCGCCGGCCGCCGCGGTGCCGCCACCACCGATGCACTCACCTCAGCAAGGAGCGCTGCCGATGCAGAGCGAACTGTTCGCCCCCAGCCACGCCGAAGTCACCGGCGCGGGCATCCAGAAGCAGGGCGGCAAGATGATCAAGGTGGCCGTCAACGGCGAGGTCATGGCTCGCGCCGGATCGATGGTCGCCTACCAGGGCGATCTGCAATTCCAGGCGCTCGGTGCGGGCGGGATCGGCCGGGCGATCCAGCAGCGGCTGACCGGCGAGGGCGTTCCGCTGATGAAGGTGTCCGGGCGCGGCGACCTGTTCGTCGCCAACGGCGCCGCCGACGTGCACACCATCGATCTGGACGGCACCGACGGGCTCACCATCAACGGCGCCAACGTGCTGGCCTTCGATTCCACCCTGCGCTACGACATCCGGATGGTGCAGGGCGCCGCCGGATTCGCCAGCAACGCCGGGTTGTTCAACTGCGTCTTCACCGGCCGTGGCCGCATCGCCATCACCACCCACGGCACGCCGGTGGTACTCAACGTCGACCAGCCGACCTACGCCGACCCGCAGGCGGCCGTGGCCTGGTCGTCGAGCCTGCAGACGGGCATCAAACGCAACGATTCGTTCGGATTGGGCAGGCTGATGGGCCGCAGCACCGGCGAGGGGATGACGCTGTCGTTCTCCGGACACGGTTTCGTCATCGTGCAGCCGTCGGAGCTGCCGCCGGGCGGCTTCGTCGGAGGCACCGGCGGCGGACAGGAGGCCGGCCAGAGCGGCGGTGTGCTCGGCGGCCTGTTCGGCTGATGGCGACAGGCGCGGTCAAGCCTGAAGCGATACGAGTTCCACGACGGTGATGTCCGACGGCGCGCCCACTCGCACCGGCGGGCCCCACGCCCCGGCTCCCCGGGAGACGTACAGCTGCGTGTCGCCGTATCGCTCCAGTCCGGCGACGGTCGGATTCGCCAGCCCGGCAAGGTAATTGCCGGGCCAGAGCTGGCCGCCGTGGGTATGGCCGGACAACTGCAGATCGACGCCGTGCGCTACCGCGTCCTCGATCAGCACGGGCTGATGCGCCAGCAGCACCGCGGTGCGCGCCCGGTCGCGGTCGCCGAGCGCCTTGCCGAAATCCGGTCCCTGCCCGATGCGTTCGCCCTGTACGTCGTTCACCCCGGCCAGGTCGAACCCGGGCAGCTCGGTGCGGGCGTTCGCGAGCAGGTGCATGCCGAGCTCCTGAACGTGCTCCACCCATTGCTCGGCGCCGGAGAAGTACTCGTGGTTTCCGGTCACGAAGAACGCGCCGTGGCGGGCACGCAGCCCGGCCAGCGGCTCGACGGCCGATCGCAGATGCTCGACGCTGCCGTCCACCAGGTCGCCGACGACCGCGATGAGGTCGGGCTGGGTGTCGTTGACACTGCGCACCACTCGCTGGGCGAAGCCGCGCCCCAGGATCGGACCGAGATGCACGTCGCTGACCACCGCGATGCGGAACCCGTCGGCTCGGCGCGGCAACTTCGCCAGCGGCACGGCGACGCGCTTGACGCTCGGTCCGTCCAGGACGCCGTAGGCGCCGATGCCGACGGTGGCCGCCGCGGCGGCGACCGCGGCGCCGCTCACCACCCGCGAGACGAAGACCCGGCGCGGTAGGCGGGTCTTCGGGGACTCGGCGGGAGCGGCCGTGTCCGGCAGGGACTCCGGCGCGGAACCGGCTTCCGTCGATGACTCCCGCGCAGAACCGTTTTCCGGAGGAGACTTCGACGCGAAATCGCTTCCCACCGCAGACGCCTGTCCGGAACCGCTCCCCACGAGAGACTTCGACGCGGGATCGCTTCCCACCGCAGACGCCTGTGCGGAACCGCTCCCCACGGGAAACTTCGGGACGGAGTCGATCTCCGCAGGAGATTCCTGGTCCGGTACCGCCTGGCCCCGATCGAACCGGCGCAGCGCGAGAATCCGGATCGGCTCGCCGACCGCCAGCGCCAGCAGCAGATAAACGAACAACGCGCCCCACAGATAGCCGGGCCAGGCGATGATCCGCACCACCGCGAACGGAGCGGACGCCAGCTCCGCCACCGTCGCGCCCAACAGCAGCAAAGGCCCGGCCAGCACGATGGCGGTACCGACGCGCCGCGCGCGGGACCCCGCCGCGGTCGTGTCCCGCACGAGCCGCCGCCAGACATACCAGTGGGCGCCGACGACCGTGAGCACGACGACGCCCACGAGAACGAGCACGACGACACCGACCAGAACACTCTTCACGACCACGACGGCACTCTCTGCGAACATTCGGCTTGCGCGGCATCAACCTACGTCACGACGAGGGCCGCGCACGGGTCGACGACTTCCCGGTGCCGGTTACTCCGTCCGTTCCAGCACACCGCGCAGAAACGCCGCCTGGCCCGCATGCTGTAGGTCATCGGAGATCACGCTGACCAGCCGCACACCCAGCGTCACCGGCGGATCCCACCGGACGTCGACGACGCGGTCCAGATCGCTGTCGTTCAATTTCCGGACGAAACGCAGCGTCTGTTCGTGCACCGCGTCGTAGTAGCCCGCGAGCGATTCGGCCGACGCCCGGATGACCGCCACGTCGGCGGGGCGGTCACCGTAGCCGGTCGCTCCCGCGTCGATGGGCAGGTCGAAGCGGTCGTACCAGCCCTGCGCGGTCCAGACCTGCTCGGTGCCGGCCACTTCCGCGAGGTGGTCGTCTTGCACGCGGGTGAGATGCCAGATCAGCCACGCGATCGAGTTGGCGCCCGGATCGACCCGGCGGACGAGGTGGTCGTCCGCCAGCCCGTCCACCGCTTCGTGCACCACCTCCTTGATCCGCTCGCAGGCGTCGGTGAGCACATCGGCACTGGTAGCCATCTATCGACTCCTTCTCGGGTAGTCCGCTGCCACCGACGGTACCCAGCGCGACCACCCGCCACGACCGGCGACGCTCCGCTGGGAGGAAATTCTCGCACGATCGCACCACATTGAATGTGCCGTTATTCAACGGTACGATACGCATTGGTTAGATTGGGTCGATGACCTCCGAATCGGTCACCGACCGGACGAAGACGTACCGAAGTGAGGGAGTACCGATGATTCACGACGTCGAGACCGGACGCGCCCGGCGAGCGGTTGTCCGCGTGGCGATGGTCGCCGCGCTCGCACTGACCCCCGTCGCCGCGGTCGCCGCGCCCGCGATGGCGCAGCAGCCGACCGTCGCGCAGGCGAGCCAGGCTCAGGAGATCCACGGTGGCTGGCACCGCCACGGCGGCTGGGGCCACCACGGCGGGTGGGGCGGTTACGGCGGGTGGGGCGGCTACGGCGGCTGGGGCGGTTACGGCTACGGGGGCAACCCGTTCGGGTTCTACGGCAGCCCGTTCGGCATCTGGCCCGGCATCGCCTGGATGCTGCCCGGCACCGGTAGCGCGTTCTGAGCGGAGCGCTCCCGCAGCACGCCAGATGATTCCGGCTCCGCGCCGCCGACCCGGCGCCTTGTTCGCGGCCGGGCTCCGCATGGGCGCGGCCCCGGAATCATTCGGCACTTGGCGAGATCGCTCCCCGAGCCCCGTGGCCACACCTACCGACGCGATCGCCGGATCGAGTGCCGCAACCCCGCGGCGGCCTCGAATCACGGCGTCGCGCCGAGCGACCGCCCGAGCGGCGAAGTGCACTCTCCGATCTCGAACCGGGCCGCGGTAAACCCAGCACCCCGGCAGCGCGCGGCCGACGAACTCGTACCGATCCGGTTGCCACATCTGAATTCTCCGGAGATACCGGCGTCCGCCGCGCGAATTTTGCACCGCGTCAGACGAATCAGCACACATTCTGCAATTCGGCCGAATCGGACAGCGAAACAGGCGCCGCCCGTAAGTAATTCAGTGGCGCACCGGGTGCGGGCAGGTCACCGATTTTTCGTGAAATTCGCAGAACGATTGCTTCGCGAAAGCCCTACGGCCAGAATGGGTGGGGCCGAGAACCGGCATCTTGGGGATTCGTCGGCACTCGTGGCCGACACGACTATGTGGGGAAAAACTGATGAGAGTCAACAGATTCGCCGCAACCGCCCTGCTGGCGGTCGGAGCCACCGGAATAGCGACAGGTGTCGCGCACGCACAGCCCGCGGCACCGGCACAGGTCAGCGTGCACGGCGTCGAGCAGGGAATCGGTTTCACCTCGGCACCCGCCGCCGACGGCACGGGGGTGGTCACCACCCTCGACGCGGGCACCTTCGCGTTGACGGCCGACGCGGGCGCCGTCGAACTGCGCAACGGGACGGGACAGGTCGTCGCGACCATGCCCTTGGCGTTCCAGGCCTCCGGCGCGGCGCACGGGCTGGCGCCCACGATCACCGATGCCGGTCGCACCCTCACGGTGACGCCGGTCGACGCGCCCGCGACCACCGAGCGCCTCACCCAGTTCATCGGTGAGGACGACACCCTCGCGCGCAAGCAGTACAACGCCGGTATCGGCGCCCTCATCGGCGCGGGCATCGGCGCCGTGATCGGCTTCTTCCTCGGCGGAGTCGGCGCGCTGGTCACTGTTCCGATCGGAGCGGGCATCGGTGCGCTGATCGGTTTCTCCACGCCGTAATCGGCCGAGTCGGTGTGCGGCGGGAAGACGGCCGCACACCGATCGCCGGTCGCGCCGCCGGGATTCCCTGGGTGTCCGCGCACTTTCGCGCCGGTCGGCCGAGGGGAACGCGGCGGCCCGATCGTCGTTCGTCCAGACCCGTGGACGTCGCGCCGAAACGGAATGCCCGGCCGTGCGCTGGGGCATGATGGGAGAGCACGGAGACGATCGGAGCGAAGACACAGGATCCGCGGAGATGGCACAGCGCAGTTCCCTCTCGCAGCGACGCGCTGCACTGGAACAAGAGTGGTCCCGATGGATACCCGCCGGGACACCGCAGGGTGATTCCGCGCTGCGCAGCGAGGTCGCGCAATCGTGGCTGCGATCGTTGCGCACCGTCGATCCGGCGTGCGAGCACGCGCCCCACGCCGACGCCGATGTGGCCGCCCGCTGGGCCGAGTCCCCTCTGCGCACACCGGTATCCGAGCTGACCGACCAATTGCGCGACATCACCGAAGGCGCGGGCTACGTCGCGGCGATCACCGACGAGACCGGCACCATCCTGTGGTCGCACGGCGGTCCGGTGATGCGCCGCCGCGCCGAACAGGTCAACTTCGCGCCGGGCGGTCGATGGGACGAGGCGCACATGGGCACGAACGCGTTGTCGCTGGCGTTGCGCACCGCTCGGCCGCACACCGTGTTCTCCGCCGAGCACTTGGTCGCCGCCCTGCACGGCTGGGTCTGCTACTGCGCGCCGATCCGCGCCGCGGACGGTCGCCAGCTCGGCGTGCTGGACCTGTCAACCACCTGGGATCGCGCGCACCCGCTGGCCATGTCCACCGCCCGTACCCTGGTCACCGCCATCGAGACCAAGCTGCACCATCGCATGGCCACGCCCGGGGTCCGGCTGACCTGTCTCGGCACCGCCCGCCTGATCCGTGACGGCGCCCCCGTGCGGCTGCGCCCGAGGCACCTGGAGATCCTGACCCTGCTGGCACTCGAACCCGACGGGT
The DNA here is from genome assembly GCF_043205035.1 of Nocardia sp. NPDC047654. Lineage (NCBI taxonomy): Bacteria > Bacillati > Actinomycetota > Actinomycetes > Mycobacteriales > Nocardiaceae > Nocardia > Nocardia sp. NPDC047654. The sequence goes on along the minus strand of NZ_JBIDDF010000007.1, from coordinate 151,871 downwards.
TCACCCACGAACGTCTGCACTTCGCGGTGTACGGCGACCGGCCGGTCGGGGCCAGCACGCTCAAATCCGAGATGTCCTACCTGCGGCGCGCCACCGGCGGCGACATCACCAGCCGGGTCTATCGCCTGGTGAGCCCGTTGTCCTGTGACGCCGTGGACGTGCTCGCCGCGCTCGAAGCGGGCGACACCGCCACGGCGGTCGAGCTGTATCGCGGCCCGCTGCTGCCGGACTCGGACACCCCCGGCATCGTGCAGTGGCGCGAGTACCTGGCGGTCGGCGTGCGCACCGCGGTGCTGTCCAGCGGAAACGTCGAGCACGCGCTGCGTTACGGCGAGCGCGCACCGCACGACATCGAGATCCATGAACGCGCGCTTCGCCTGCTTCCCGCGGGCGACGGGCGTCGTGCGCTGGCGGCCGCCCGGCTGCACGGCGCGCTGCGCGACTGAGGTCGCGCGCCTCAACGTTTCGTCAACCCTCGCGGTTCATAGTGACCCGAATCACGGCCGCCGCGCCGTGTGCATCACGTCCGCAACCAGCGAGGAGTCACCCGCCATGAGCTACGCGAAGCCGGGAACCGAGGGCAGCGTCGTCGAATTCGCCACGCGCTACGACAATTTCATCGGCGGTGCGTGGACCGCCCCGGTGGAGGGCCGTTACTTCGAGAATCCCTCGCCGGTGGACGGCCAGACCTTCTGCGAGGTGGCGCGGTCCTCGGCCGCAGATATCGAACTGGCCTTGGATGCCGCGCACCAGGCGGCCGACGCGTGGGGCGCCACGTCGACCACCGAGCGAGCCAACCTGCTCAACAAGATCGCCGACCGGATCGAGGACAACCTCGAGGCGCTGGCAGTGGCCGAGACCTGGGAGAACGGTAAGCCGGTCCGGGAAACGCTGGCCGCCGACCTGCCCTTGGCGGTCGATCACTTCCGCTACTTCGCCGGGGCTGTCCGCGCCCAGGAAGGCGGCATCAGCGAGATCGACGCCGACACCATCGCCTATCACTTCCACGAACCTCTCGGCGTCGTCGGGCAGATCATCCCTTGGAACTTCCCGATCCTCATGGCCACCTGGAAGCTCGCGCCGGCCCTCGCCGCGGGAAACGCCGTGGTGCTCAAGCCCGCCGAGCAGACCCCGGCCTCGATCCTGAAGGTCGTGGAGCTGATCGCCGATCTGCTGCCGCCGGGAGTCCTCAACGTGGTCAATGGTTTCGGCGTCGAGGCGGGCAAGCCGCTGGCGGCCAGCCCGCGCGTGGCCAAGGTGGCCTTCACCGGCGAGACCACCACCGGCAGGCTGATCATGCAGTACGCCAGCGAGAACATCATCCCGGTCACGCTCGAACTGGGCGGAAAGAGTCCCAACATCTTCCTGCCCGACATCATGGCCGCCGACGACGCCTTCCTCGACAAGGCGGTGGAGGGCTTCGTGATGTTCGCGCTCAACCAGGGCGAGGTGTGCACCTGCCCGTCCCGCGCGCTGATCCACTCCTCGATCTACGACGAGTTCATCGCCCGGTGCATCGAACGCACCAAAGCCATCCGCAGCGGCAACCCGCTCGACGAGGCCACCATGATCGGCGCGCAGGCCAGCAACGACCAGTTCGAGAAGATCCTGTCCTACATCGACATCGGCCGCCAGGAGGGCGCCGAGGTGCTCACCGGCGGCGGCCCGCGCAAGGTCGACGAGTTCCCCGGCGGTTTCTACGTCGAGCCGACGATCTTCTCCGGCCGCAACGACATGCGGATCTTCCAGGAGGAGATCTTCGGGCCGGTCGTGTCGGTGACCACGTTCGACTCCGTCGACGAGGCGCTGAAGATCGCCAACGACACCCTCTACGGACTCGGCGCGGGAGTGTGGACCCGCGACATCAACGCCGCCTACCGCCTCGGCCGCCAGATCAAGGCGGGCCGGGTGTGGACCAACTGCTATCACGCCTACCCCGCGCACGCCGCCTTCGGCGGCTACAAGAAGTCCGGCATCGGGCGCGAGAACCACCGCATGATGCTCGACCACTACCAGCAGACCAAGAACCTGCTGGTCAGCTACTCGCCGGACAAGCTCGGATTCTTCTGATGCCGGATCCGGCCGGCCGCGTGGAGTTCACCGGATCGGCGGAAGCGCTGCTGCGCCGACTGATCGAGCAGCACGGCCCGGTGATGTTCCATCAGTCCGGCGGCTGCTGTGACGGCAGTGCACCGATGTGCTATCCGCGCGGCGAATTCCGGGTCGGCGCGTCGGACGTGCTGCTGGGGTATCCGGCGGCGGACACCCCGTTCTGGATGAGCGCCGACCAGTACGAGTACTGGCGGCACACCCATCTCACGGTCGACGTGGTGCCGGGCCGTGGCAGCGGATTCTCCCTGGAAGCGCCCGAAGGGGTGCGCTTCCTGATCCGCTCGCGACTGCTCACCGACGAGGAACTCGCCGTCCTCGAGGCACAGCCGCCCCCGACCGGGGCGGACCTGCCCCAGTGACCCGGGGCGCCGGCCACCGACGATTACGGTCGCGCCGGTGCCTCGCCAGGGCTGATCGCCGGACCGCCGCCGCGGTGGCCGGCCGCTCCGAGCACGAAAAATCCGTATGCGGGAATAGCCGGAGGGCGGATACGGTCGTTCGAGGTGGTTAGACAGGCGAACGAGAGGGGCCGCGGTGGCGACCGAGACTGTGACGGCGTCCGTAGGGCTCCGATCCGAGCGCGGCGCCATCCTCGGCTCGCTGATGCTGGCGACCGCGCTGGTCGCGCTGGACTCGACGGTTATCGCCACGGCGGTGCTCACCATCACCGACAGCCTCGGCGGCTTCGCGCAGTTCCCCTGGTTGTTCTCCATCTATCTGCTGGCGCAGGCGGTGACGGTGCCGATCTACGGCAAGCTCGCCGACACCGTGGGGCGTAAACCCGTGATCCTGTTCGGGATCGCGATGTTCGCACTGGGTTCGCTGCTGTGCGGCGTGGCGACCAGCATGCTCGGGCTGATCGCCTTCCGCGCCGTCCAGGGCATCGGCGCCGGAGCGATCCAGCCGATGACGATGACGATCGCGGGCGATTTGTACACGTTGTCGGAGCGCGCCAAGGTCCAGGGATATCTGGCCAGCGTGTGGGCCATGTCGAGTGTGGCGGGCCCGTTGCTGGGCGGCCTGTTCGCCGAGTACGTCAGTTGGCGCTGGATCTTCCTGATCAACCTTCCGCTCTGCGCGCTGGCCGGATGGATGCTGGTGCGCAATTTCGCCGAGGCCGCGCCGCGACGCAGGCAGAGCGTCGACTACCTGGGTGCGGCTCTGCTGACCGTCGGTGCGGGCGCGTTGATCCTCGGACTGCTCGAGGGCGGCCAGGCCTGGGCATGGTCTTCGCCGGTCAGCGTGGGGATCTTCGCGGGCGGCGCGCTCCTGCTCGTGCTGTTCGGGCTGGTCGAACGCAGGGCGCGCAATCCGATCCTGCCGCTGTGGGTGTTCACCCGCCGCGTGGTGGTCGCCAGCAGCCTGGTGTCGGTCCTGGTCGGCGCCGTCCTGATCGGAGCGACCTCCTACGTGCCCACCTTCACCCAGGGTGTGCTCGGCACCGGCGCGCTGGTCGCGGGCCTGACGGTCGGCGCGCTCACCCTCGGCTGGCCGCTGGCCGCGTCCCAAGCGGGCAAGGTGTACCTGCGCATCGGCTTCCGCGCGACAGCCCTGATCGGCAGCGGCTTGGCGGCGCTCGGTGCCGCGAGCACGCTGTTGATCACCCAGCACTCGGGGCTGTGGCAGGTCGCCGCGTCGTGCTTCGTCATCGGCACCGGCATGGGCCTGGTCGCGACCCCGACCCTGATCGCGGCGCAGACCAGCGCCGAATGGACCGAACGGGGCGTGGTCACCTCGGCCAATATGTTCGCGCGCTCGCTCGGCAGCGCGGTGGGCGTCGCCGTGTTCGGTGCGATCGTGAACTCGCGGGTCGGCCACACCGACCACCCGGTGCCCGCCACACTGGCCTCGGCGGTGCATCTGGTCTTCGTCACGATCGCGGCGATGGCCGCCGTCATGCTCATCGCTTCGGCGATGATGCCCCGGCGGTCGGTGACCGGCTGACCGTCGGTCCCGCACCGCGCTCGGCCACAGTGGCGCGAGGTGCTTCGGTCGCTCCGGACAGGTGGGCGGCAACCGGGTGGCACCCATGCCGGGCGGCCCACGGAGGCGCGGACCGCGCCGACGTCCAGCGCTCGTCCTCATCGGCATATGCCGCAGCAGGCCCGCGGGCCAGGAGCGCACAGATGAAGCGGACGACTCGACTCTAGGCAGCGGGTTTTCGGAAGCGTCCGGCACCGACCCTGGCGCAAGCTGGGCTTCCCGAACCGAACCGGAACTCTGGAGGTCGCAGTGGCACAAACCGTATGCGGGATCGTCGGCGTGTTCTTCCTCGGCATGGGCGCGTACGCACTCGCCGCACCCGCCGCGCTGATCCGGCCGTTCGGCATCCGGCTCACCGAAGCCGGCGCCCGCTACGAAGTGCGCGCCGTCTACGGCGGTTTCGGGCTGGCGATGGCGGCCGTGCTGGCGGTGGCCGCCCTGGACCTCGCATCGCTGCGCGGCGGGATCATGGTCGCGGTCGGCGCGGCGCTGGCGGGCATGGCCCTCGGCCGGGTGGCGTCCGCTGTGCTCGATGAGCGGACGGCCTTCTACCCCACCTGGTTCTACGGCATGGTGGAGACGGTCGGCGCTGTCGCGCTCTTCGCGGCCGCCTAGCGATGACCGCCCGTCAGCTGGTGTGCACGGGGTCGGTCGCGGTGCTGGAGTTACCGATCTTGCGCAGCGCGAGGTACCCGGCCGACACCAGCACCGCCCACACCACGCCGACGACGATCGCGGTGCGCCCGCTGTCGGTGAACAGCAGCAGCACGACCACCAGCCCGAGGAACGCCAGCGCCAGCACGGAGGTGTAGGGCGCGGCGGGCAGCCGGTAGTCGCTCGCGGGCAACTCACCGCGGGCCACCTTGGCCCGGTAGAGCAGGTGACAGACCAGGATGACGCCCCAGACGAAGATGATGCCGATGGTCGACACCGAGGTGATGTAGGCGAACGCCTTGTCCGGGGAGATGATGTTGACCACCACGCCGATCACCATCGCCGCGGCGGACGCGATGATCCCGGCGTAGGGCACCGCGTTCGCGCTCAGCTTGCTCAGCCCGGCGGGCGCCTCGCCGCGCAGCGACAGGGTGCGCAGCATCCGGCCGGTCGAGTAGATCCCCGAGTTGCACGACGACAATGCCGCGGTGAGCAGCACGAAGTTGACGATGCCCGCCGCACCGGGGATGCCGATCTGCTCGAAGACCTCCACGAACGGGCTCTTGCCCGCGTGGAAGGTGCGCCAACTGGAAACCGCCATGATCACCATGAGCGCGCCGACGTAGAACAGGCCGATCCGGAAGGGGAGCGTGTTGATCGCCTTGCGCAGCGTCTTGCGGGGCTCGCGCGCCTCCCCTGCGGTGACGCCGACCAATTCCACGCCGACGTAGGCGAACAGCACGATCTGCAACACCAGCAGCGACTGGCCGAGACCGTTGGGGAACACGCCCCCGTCGGCCCACAGATTGGTGACGGTGGGGTCGGGCGCGTGACCGAAACCGAACAGCAGCACGCCGATGCCGAGCAGGATCATGCCGACGATGGCGGTCACCTTGATGGTGGAGAACCAGAACTCGCCCTCGCCGAACAGCCGCACCGAGATCAAGTTGGCGCAGAACATCACCGCGAGCACGACCAGTGCGGTGACCCACGGCGCGATGTCGAACCAGTACTCCACGTACTTGCCCGCCACGGTGATCTCGGCCATGCAGGTGGCCACCCACACCGCCCAGTACGACCAGCCGGTCACGAAACCGGCGAAGCGGCCGAGGAATTCGTGCGCGTACTCGGCGAAACTGCCCGAGATCGGCCGGTAGGTCAGCAATTCGCCGAGCGCCCGCATGATCACGAAGATGGCCAGGCCCGCCGCCAGATAGGCCAGGATGAGACCGGGACCGGCCTGCTCGATCGCGCCGCCCGCGCCGTAGAACAGGCCCGTGCCGATCGCGCCGCCGATGGCGATCATCTGAATGGTGCGCGGGCTCAGGCCCCGCGCGTAGCCCTCCGACTCCCCGCCGTCCGCCGGATCCAAGGGGCCCGCGTCCTGAAGATGACGGTCGGAGGCTGTCATACTGCGGTCCTTCCCTCGCTGGGCAGCGGCGCCGGTCGCCTGCCGGTACGCCGGAACACGATGTCGGATCATCGCACGGTCCGGCCCAGGGGGTCACGCTACCGCCCGGCCGGCGCGCGCGTCGTCTCCGGGCCGACCGCCACGGCCGTGCGGATCTACCGGAGCGGCGTCGGGCGTGCCATCATCGGATCCCCTACCGATGGGCTTTCGTCATGACCGAAGCATCGCCACGGCGCGGGCGACCCGGCCGCTTCGCGCTGCGCGCCGTCGTCGTCCTGTTCGTGATCGTCGCCGTCCTGGTCGGCGCGTCGTTCGCGACGACGACCGTCCTGCACATCCCATCGCCGCCGACACTGCTGCGTCTGCTGACCGACCCGCCGTCGGCGCAGGGCGCGCTGTTCGAGAGCCGGACGGTGGCCGCCTCCCCCGCCCCGCGTCCCCTCCCGAAAGCACCGCGGCCGCTGCCCGACCAGGTGCCCTGGAAGGGCTCGCACCTCTCGATCGCCGATTTCCTCGGCACCACGCACACCAATTCATTCCTCGTCCTGCGCGACGGCGCTGTGACACACGAGTGGTACCGCGACGGCTTCACCGCGACCACCCGGCAGTCCTCGTGGTCGGTGGTGAAGTCCATCGTGTCGCTGCTGACCGGCCGAGCCGTCGCGGCGGGGAAACTCACCGAGGACGACCGCTTGGTGCGGATCCTGCCCGAGCTGACCACCGGCGGCGAGTACGACAGCATCACCATCCGCGACCTGCTGGACATGGCCTCCGGGGTAGACGTATCGGAGAACTACAACAAGTATCTGCCGCTGACGGGCACCGCCCGGATGTACCTCACCGAGGATCTGGCCGGATTCGTCCGCGACCACCACGGCCTGCGGTTCCCTCCCGGCAGCGCGGGCGAGTACCGCAGCGTGGACACCCAATTGCTGGGCATGGCGCTGGCGCGGGTCGAAGGCATGCCGCCGGCCGAATTGCTGGAGCGCGACATCTGGGGGCCGATCGGCGCCGAGGACGACGCGCTGTGGAACCTCGATCGCTCCGGAGGCCAGGAGAAAGCGTTCTGCTGCCTGAACGCGACCGCCCGCGATTTCGCCAAGATCGGCCGGCTGGTGCTGGACGGCGGACGGGCAGGCGACGCGCAGATCGTGCCGCCTGCCTGGATCGACCGCATCCGCACGCCGGCACCGCACCGGGTGGGCGTCTGGCCCTACAGCGCGCAATGGTGGCACCCGACCGGCGGGGACGGCGCCGACCTCACCGCCGTCGGCGTGTACGGCCAGTACGTCTACGTGGACCCGCCCAGCGGCACCGTCATCGTCAAGCTCAGCGACCACGGCACCACCCAGGACGAGCAGGAGACCATCGAGGTGTTCCGCGCGATCGCACGCGGCTGAGGCGGCCGGGCGAAATACACCGGGGACGGGCGGCGTTGGCAGTGGAGATCGCCACTGTGGAGGAGACCCATGATCGACGTCCCGCTGTCCGTACTGGATCTGGCGCCGGTGCAGTCCGGCCGCACCGTCCGTGAGGGGCTGGACGCGACCACCGAATTGGCCAGGCGCACCGAAGCTTTGGGCTACCACCGCTTCTGGGTCGCCGAACACCACAACATGCCCGGCATCGCCAGCTCGGCGCCGAGCGTGCTGCTGGCCCACCTGGCCGCCGCCACCTCGACCATCCGGGTCGGCTCCGGCGGGGTGATGCTGCCCAATCACGCGCCGCTCGTGGTCGCCGAGCAGTTCGGCACCCTGCACGCGCTGCATCCCGGGCGGATCGACCTCGGCATCGGACGCGCGCCCGGCACCGACCAGGCGACCGCCCGCGCGCTGCGACGGACCGCGGACGGACTGTCGGCGGAATCGTTCCCCCAGGAACTGGCCGCATTGCTGGGCTACTTCCGCGGCGCCGATCCCGGCGGCATCGCCGCGACGCCGGGTCGCGGCGAGGAACCGGAGATCTGGCTGCTGGGTTCCAGCGGTTACAGCGCCCAGGTCGCCGCGGTGCTCGGACTCCCGTTCGCCTTCGCGCACCACATCAGCCCCGACAACACCGAGCCCGCGCTCGCGCTCTACCGCGAGCATTTCCGGCCGTCGGAGCACCTGGAGCGCCCGTACGCGATGGTGGCGGTCGCGGTGATCTGCGCGGACACCGACGAGCGCGCCGATGCCCTCGCCGGTCCGCGCGACCTGGCTTTCCTGAACCTGGTGCGCGGCACGCCGCAGGCGCTGGCCACGCCGGAGGAAGCGGCCGCGTTCCGCCCGACGGAGCAAGAGCGCGCGTTCATCCGGCAGCGCCGGGCCGGGCAGGTGCTCGGCTCGCCGGAGACGGTGCGCGGCCGGCTCGCGGACCTGCTCGAGCGCACGCGGGCCGACGAGCTGATGATCAACACGCTGGTCTACGACATCGACGACCGCGCCAGATCGTTCGAACTGCTCACCGAGAAGGTCGCGGCCTGAGGCGGGTCAGTGCAACCGGAAGCCGTGGTTGTTCAGCGATTCGCGCAGCCGGTGCCTGCCGTTGAGCGCCGCCGCCGAGGCCAGCCGGGCCAGCACACGCTCGGTCCAGGAATGCGCGAGCTGTTGCTCGGCATAGAATTCCGCGATTCGGGTCTCGTACTCGGCTACGTGCGACCGCTGCGCGGCCAGATCGTAGGTTTCCCGGTGCAGCACGGCTTCCTGCGGAAGACGCGGTTTCACCCGCGCGTCCTCGGCGGGGTCGGGGTGGCCGACCACCAAGCCGAAGACGGCGAAGACCTGCGGCGGCAGGCCCAGTTCGGCGGCGACTTCTTCCGGCTTGTTGCGCAACGCGCCGATGTAGACGGTGCCGAGTCCGAGCGATTCCGCCGCCACGACCGCGTTCTGCGCCGCGAGCGCGGCGTCGATGAAGCCGACGTAGCTCGACTCGAGGTAGTCCGCGCCCTCCAGCGGCGCGCTCCGGTCTTCGGCGAGCTGGCGCAGGCGGGCGAAGTCGGCCGTCCAGACCAGCAGCACCGGTGCCTGCACGATGTGGGCCTGGTCGCCCGCGAGCGCGGCCAAGCGTGCCTTGCGCTGCGGGTCGCGCACCGCGATGACGCTCCAGACCTGGAGATTCGACGAGGTCGGCGCGGACTGCGCCGCGGAGATCAGCAGTCGCAGCGTGGCATCGGGCACGGGGTCGGACAGGTAGCGGCGCACCGAGCGATGTTCGTGCAGCACTTGCAGGACCTGATTCCACGGCGCGGGTTCGACCGGTCGAGGATCGCGGTAGCGCTGTTGCACGGCGTGGGTCGGTGTCGGCACGGACTGCGTCATGGGCATCATCCTTTCGCCCGCGCGGCGCGCCGTCAGCGGTTGGCCGCACCCTGAGCCGAACACGAGTAGGGTAAGTAAGGCAATCCTAATAACATTTATCGGAGGTTCCCTTGGCACGTCCCCGCACCACCCTCACGGTGCAACGCACGGAATGGCTGACCCCGCACCTGATCCGGGTGCACCTCGGCGGCCCCGGCTTCGCCGCGTTCCGGCCCAGCGAGTTCACCGACTCGTATGTGAAGTTCATCTTCCCGCAGGACGGGAACGAGGTGTTGCGCACCTACACCGTCCGATCGGTGGACAGCGTCGCCGGGGAAATCGCGGTGGATTTCGTCTACCACGGCGCGGAGGGCCTCGCGGGACCGTGGGCAGCCGCGGTGGAACCCGGCGACACCGTCGACCTGTACGGCCCGGGCGGCGCCTACTCCCCGCGCCCGGACGCCGACTGGCATCTGCTGGCGGGTGACGAGGCGGCGTTGCCCGCCATCGCCGCCGCGCTCGAGGCGATGCCCGCCGAAGCGACCGGCCTGGCGTTCGTCGAGGTCGCCGGTCCCGACGACGAACTCCCGCTGAAGAAGCCGGACGGCATCGAGCTCACCTGGCTGCACCGCGGCGTCCGGCCCCCTGGCGAAGTGCTCGCCGAAACCGTCCGTGCCGCGTCGTGGGCGCCCGGACAGGTTCAGGTGTTCATCCACGGCGAGGCCGAGGCGGTCATGAAGGATCTGCGGCGCTACATCCGCAGGGATCGAGGCGTTCCCGCCGAGTGGGCGGCGTCGATCTCCGGGTATTGGCGCCGCGGCCGCACCGAGGAAGGCTTCCGGGAATGGAAGGCCGAACTGCGGGCGGCCGAGGAAGCCAACGCCTGAATCGTCAGTCGCCCCACCCGCTCATCGACACGATCGCGTCCCAGGTGAGCGTAGGGAGTTCGGGATGGCGCTGCTGCAGGATCGCACGAGCGAGGCTTGTGGGCGGCGCCTTCCGCGGGTTCGCCACCGCCTGGGCTTCGATCGCCGCGCCGAGCGCGCGGCTGCCGCCCAGCCGCGGATAGGCGCCGTGCACCAGGTCGGCGTAGCCGAACGGCAGGTCGGCGGGGGAACCGCCCACGTCGACGCCGATGCCGTCCACGGCGATCCACGTTTCCGGCGGCCTGCGGCGGCGCCAGACCGGCGAGTCGGTGAAACCCGAGGTGTGCGCGGCGATGGCGTCCCAGATCGTGTCCACCCTGGCGTCGGTGACACCGTTGTCCTCGAGGAATCGCGCGGCGCGATCGGCGCCGCCGATCTCGAACTTCTGGTCGCCCTCCGCGCTGTCGGCCAACCGAGGTCGTGCAGCGCGCAGATCAGATACATGGTTTCCTCGTCGTAGTCGGCGCCGGGCCGCAAGCCTTGCCGTTCGGCGACCGCGCGCCCGAAGAGGAAACCCCGCACGCTGTGGTTGCGCAGCATCGGGGAGAGTTCGGCGGCGATGAGCCGATTCGCGGCGTCCGCCACGGATGTCGCCGGGTTACTCAGGGAAAATCCCTGTGCCGAAGCCACTTTCGTCGCCACGGTGAACGCGCCGGCGGCGATTCCCGCGCTCAGCGCGGCACGACGAGACAGAGACATGGTCGTACTCCTGATTCGTGAACGGTGCGATCAGCGCGCGGGCGCGCGGAAGCGCCTGCGGTAGTCGCTCGGCGAGGTGCCGAGCAGTTCGAGGAAGGTGCGGCGCATCGTCTCCTCGGAGCCGAACCCGCTGCGGCGGGCGACCGTCGTCATCGGCTCGTCGCCGGATTCGAGCAGCGCTTGCGCGGCTTCCAGCCGCACCTGCTTGACGTAACGCCCCGGCGTCATGCCGATCTCCTGCCGGAACAGGCGGCTGAAATGGCGTTCGCTCAGCGCGGCGCGGGCGGCCATGGCGGCTAGGCTGTGATCGGCGCACAGGTCGGCGATCACCGCGTCGACCACCTGGCGCAGGCCGTCGGTGCGTGGCGTCGGAATACTCGTGCGCACACTGAACTGCGACTGGCCGCCGGGCCGGTGCAGGAACACCACGAGGTATTTGGCCAGCGAGCGCGCGAGGTCCGCGCCGTGCTCCTCCTCCACCAGCGCCAAAGCCATGTCTATACCCGCGGTGACTCCGGCGGACGTGATGACCGGGCCGTCGCGCAGATAGATGGCGTCGGCTTCCACTCGAACGCGCGGAAACCGCTGGGCCAGCGCCGAACACGCCAGCCAATGCGTGGTGGCGCGCCGCCCGTCCAGCAATCCGGCCTCGGCCAGCACGAACGCGCCGGTGCACACCGAGGCCACCCGCCGCGCCGCGCCGCCGACGGCGCGCACCGCCTCCACCAGCGCGGTCGGCACACGGTCCTCCGGCGGATACCCGGGCACCAGCAGGATGTCCACCGATCCGGTCAGCTCGCTCAGCGCGCCGTCGACGCCGAGCGGCACACCGACGTCCGTGCGGACCGCAGCGCCGTCGGGCGAGGCGAATCGGATGCGGCGCCCGGCCCAGTGCAGCACCTGTACCGGTCCGGCGACATCGAGCATCAGCACTCCGTCCGATACCGCCACCACGACGTCACCGCTCGCCTCCATGCACCCAGTCTCGAGCCGGTGCGGCGAGTCCACAAGGACGCCTCCCCCACAGATCCGGACATCACGGATCGAGCGGGCTACGCGCGCACTCGAAGTTTCCTCATGTGGCCGCGAGTGATCCCGGTCGGCGTGGGCGGGCTGTGAGCACGGATGACGAAGCCGGTGGTGGAGCCCGCGCTCGAGGGTAGGATGGAGGACTATTTCGAACTGGCAAGCGCGCCAGGAGGATCGAGGGCTACGCGGCCCGGCGAAGCCGGAGGTGCTTACCGGACCGGACACCTGAATCGAGCCGGCAACGGCGCCTTCGACCGACGCTTGTTCGCCACCCGCCAGTCACCGAATCACCAGGAATGGAGACGAGTTACACCGACGACAGGACAGACCCTCGATGTGGCTCCGTCACGCGACTCGGCATCGAGAACTCCCGCACCCTTTCACCTCACGCGCCGATCCGGTCGTGTACGACCGATCGGCAGCGGATTCGTCAGCGGCAGGAAGCCGCAGCAAGGATGCAGCGTTGCCCGAAGAACGACAAAGCGATGGCATCGCTCCACTTCCTGGTCGAGTACCTCGCTACAGGTTCGCCCCCGACATCAACAAGGAGATCAAAAAACTCCGGCAGCTGGACAATTGGCACGGGCCGTTGGCGTTGATCGGCGACTGGGCGGTGATCGCGGCTGTTGTCATCGTGTGCGAGCAGCTATCAGGGTGGATATGGTGGCTCGTCTATCTCACCGTGGGTCTGACTGCCATCGCAACCAGGCAGCGCGCGCTCGCGACACTGGTTCATGAGGCCGTGCACGGGACGCTGGCCGAAAACGAGCGCGTCAACAGGTTTTTGGGAACATGGTTCTCGGGGTATGTGATCCTGCAACCGTTCGACGCGTTCCGGCGGAGCCACATGCGCGATCATCACGGCAGCTTCGGCGATGTGCGCACAGATCCGGATTTCCGGGCACATATCACCGCGGGCTTGTACAAGCCGCAATCCGGCGCCGAGTTCGTGTGGCGTCACATGGTGATGCCGCTCCTGGGGCGGGAGACGTCGGCCATCGTGAAGGAGTTGAGACTCTCCGGAACCCGGGACGAGGTCCGCCCCGGGTTGGCAGTGGTGTGCTATCTGGCAACGCTGGGCCTGCTCTGCTCGACAACCGGTTACGGAACCCAATTCCTGCTGTATTGGATCATCCCGCTGCTGTTCGTATTCCCACTGATCAACTGGTACATGGCATTGCTGGAACATTTCCCCCTGGTAGGAAATAACAGCATAGATCTACACACCACTCGCCATCGCGCGTTGGGGCCGATCTCCTACCATTTCCTGGGTATACACAACGAGGGATACCACCTGGATCACCATCTCTCGCCGATGATTCCGTATTGGAATCTCCCCAAAGCGCATGAAATTCGATTGCTCGACCCTGTTTACGCACGCACCATCGAGGACACCGCACCCCGGTCCGGAAACGTTTTATGGCAATTCCGAGACATTGTGCGTCAGGTTTCGGAGGGCGAGACCAGCGCGCGGCTCGGTGAATTCACCGGTATAGAGCTCATCGATCGAAGGAATGATCGGCCTGGTTCGCCGGAACCGAAGTCGTTGCCGCTGAAGGGAAAACGTCACCAGTGACGCGATCCCGACTTCCGTTGCAATACTAACTCAGCAGCCCGACGATGGTGGCGGACAGGAAGCTGACCAACGTGGCGCCGTAGAGCAGGCGGAGGCCGTTGCGGGCGATGACGCTGCCCTGTTTCTCGCTGAGGCTGCGGACCGCGCCGGTGACGATGGCGATGGTGGAGAAGTTCGCGAACGACACCAGGTAGGTGGACACGATCGCGACGGTGCGGTCGGACAGTCCCCCGTGTTGCCGGTTCAGCTCCTGCATGGCGACCACCTCGTTGGACACCAGCTTGGTGCCCATGAATCGGCCCGCGGCCGCCGCCTCGTCCCACGGGATGCCGGTCAGCCAGGCGGCGGGGGCGAAGATGTGCCCCATCAGATCCTGGAACGTGGTGCCGTGGAACAGGGCGGCGAAGATTCCGTTGATCATGGCCAGCAGAGCGATGAATCCGATCAGCATGGCCGCGACGGTGAAAGCCACCTTGAAACCCACCAAAATGTATTCGGTGAGCATCTCGAAGAACGATTGCGCCTTACGGCTGTCGGAGATCTCCTCGCCGAGCAGCCGCGCGTCGTCGGCGGCGGTGACCACGTAGGGGTTGATCAGCGAGCACACCACGAAAGCGCCCAGCATGTTCAGCACGATGGCCGCGATCACGTACTTCGGGTCGATCAGCTGCATGTAGGCGCCGAGGATGCCCGCCGAGACCGTCGACATCGCCGAGGCCGCCAGGGTGTACATCCGCTGCGACGGGATGTCGTCGAGCATGGCGCGCAGCGAGATGAACACCTCGGACTGACCGAGGATGGCGGAGGCGACCGCGTTGAACGATTCGATCTTGCCGAAGCCGCTCACCCACGCCAGCAGCAGACCGAGGTACTTGATGACGAACGGCAGCACCCGCAGGTGCTGCAAGATGCCGATCAGCGCGGAGACGAGCACGATCGGCATCAGGACCGCGAAGAGGAACGCGGGCCCGCTGCCGCCGACGCTGGGCAGGTCGCCGAACACGAACGCCGTACCCTGTGCGGCGTAGCCGAGGATATGGGCGAAAGTGTCGCTGACCGCCCGGATCACGGTTCCCCCGATCCCCGTTTTCAGCAACAGGAAACCTAGCGCGATCTGCAGGAGCAACAGGACCGCGATCCGCGGCAGCCTTCCGGCGGCGGCGCGGCGGTCGGTACTGGGCAACCATGCCAGCAGCAGGAAGCACGCCAGCCCGACGAATCCGATCAGATAATGCACGCGCACCTCGGCCGCCGTGACGTACACCGGCTTGTGGGACCAACTCTCATGTCGGTCTATGGTGCGGTGTCTCCACGGCTGAGAAGATCAGCAGCGGCTCCGGAACTTAGCTCCGCGAACGAGCAGTGACATCGCCCAGGTGGGAAGGGATGATCGGTGGCAGACCGGTCGCCACAATCTCTGAACCTGATGACCTTCCCGATCGACCTCCGGGTCGGTACACCACTTCTATCGAAGGTGAGGTGGCGAAGGTGGCGCGAGCTTCGGCGCACTCGCAGGCCGACGAGAATTCCGTCGAGGCCGGCGGCTACCGGCAGGAGCTGGAACGGACCCTCGGCTCCTTCCAGGTGTTCGCGATCTCGTTCGCGTTCATCTCGGTGGCGGTCGGCATCTTCGCGACCTACGACGACGTGTTGCGCAACGCCGGTCCGGTGGGTGTCTGGCTCTGGATCGTCGCGGCGGTGGGGCAGGCTCTGGTGGCGTTGGTGGTCGCGCAGTTCGCGGCGCGCATCCCGCTCAGCGGCTCCTCCTACCAGTGGGCATCGCGACTGGCCAACCCCAAGATCGGCTGGTGGTTCGGGTGGGTGACCTTCTGCTACCTGGCGATCGCCGTGGTGGCCGTCGACAACGCGCTGGCGAGCCAGGCCTTCATGCCGCTCGCGGGCATCGAGCCGGACGAGGACACCGCCCGGCTGATCACGCTCGTGGTGCTGTTCATCCAGGCGGTGCTGGCCATCGCGTCGACGCGCCTGGTCAGCATGATCAACACCAGCGCGGTGGGGCTCGAACTCGGGCTCGTGGTGGTGCTGGCGATCGCGCTCGTCGTCGCGGTGGTGATCACCGGTAGAGGCGCCCCCGGCAACCTCACCTCCCGCGGTGTCACCGAGAACGCTCCCGACTACTTCACCGTCGGCGGCGGGTTGATGCTCGCCATGCTCATGGGCCTGGGCACGCTGGTCGGCTTCGACGCGGCGGCCAACCTCGCCGAAGAGGCCGAGGACCCGCATCGCAGCGTCCCGCGCGCGATCGTGGGATCGGTGGTGGCCGCCGGGGTGCTGGGGCTGCTGTTCCTGATCGCGCTCACCGTCGCGATCGACGACATCCCCCGCATCAGTGCCAGCGGCTCGCCGGTCGCGGCGATCATGCGCGATCAGCTCGGTCCGGTGATGGAGCGGACGCTGCTGGCGGCGATCACGTTCGCGTTCTTCGGCGCCGGGATGGTGGTGCTGGCCGCGTGCTCGCGGCTGGTTTTCGCGATGTCCCGCGACGCGCGCTTCCCCGCCCACCGGCTGATGCGCCGGGTCGACCCTCGCACCCACACGCCGGTCCCGGCGACGATCCTGATCTTTCTCCTCGGTGTGGTCCTGATGATCGCCCTGCCGGGCGACGCGCTATTGGAGCTGATCACGGCGTCGACGATCCTGCCCGCACTCATCTACGCCTCGACAGTCGTTCTCTACCTGGCGGTGCGCCGCCGGTTGGACCGCAGGAAAGGCGCGTTCGACCTCGGGCGCTTCGAGTTGCCGGTCGCCATCGGCGCGCTGGTGTGGTCGGCTGTCGCATTGTTCGTCCTGGTGACGCCCTCGGACGCCTTCGTTCCGGTCGTGATCGTCGCCGGATTGGTCGTTACGGGCGGCGTGTTCTTCCTCGCCCTGCTGGCGTTCGACCGGCGGGCGCTCGAAACCGAACCCGGTGATGTGAGCGTCTTCGAGCACTGACCGGCCGAGCCGCCCGAGCGCAGCTGGGCTTCGGGCGGCTCGGCGGTGGTCACCGGCCTACTGGCGCGGCGCGCGCAACGCCTCCTCCACGAACTGCGTGGTGTAGGTCTCCGACAGGTCGATGCGATCGCGCACGGGGCGCACGTTCTTCGAGTACTTGCCGAGAATGTCCAGCACGTTCTGCGCGCCCTCCGGTTTCATCAGGCCGTCGCCGTTGAACATGCCGATGGAGTCGCGGATCGACTGGACGTAGAGGTCCTTGCCCGCACTCGCGTACTGCGGCGGCATCTTCGCGGCGATCTCCTCGGGCGTGTGCGTCCGGATCCATTGCAGCGTCTGCACGAACGCGGCGGCGAGCTTGCGCACGATGTCCGGGTGGGCGTCGATCGTGGCGCAGTTCATGTACAGCGACGTCGCCGGGTACAGCCCACCGAGCGCGGCCCGGGTGCCCGCCTCGGTGCGCATGTCGACCAGAATCCGCGCCTCCCCGGAGTTCACCATCTGCGCCACGGTGGGATCGGTGGTCATGCCCGCGTCGATGCCGTCGTGGTTCATGCCCGCGATGAAGGTCTGTCCCGCGCCGACTTTCACCCGGGTGTACTCGGCGGTCGTCATGCCCTCCTGGCCGGTGAGCGCCTGGGTGAGGAAGTCGGTCGAGGAACCGAGCGAGGTCACGCCCAGTTTCTTGCCGCGCAGGTCGGCGACCGAGGTGATGTCCGCGTCCGCCCTCGACACCAGCTCCACCTCGCCCGGCACATCGGACATCTGCACCACCGAGCGGATGCACTGGTCCTTGGCCTGCAGGTCGATGGTGTGGTCGTAGAACCCGACCACCCCCTGCACATCGCCGGTGAGCAGCGCGGTCTCGGCCGTGGCGCCGGACTGTTCGCCGAGCAATCTCACGTCGATGTCGTTGCGCTCGAAGAAGCCGAGTCGCTGGGTGAGCATGGCGGGCAGATAGATCACCTTCTCCAGGCCACCCACCATGATGGTGATCTGCGGCCGCCCGTCGGCCATCGGAATGGTGCGGGAGTCCCGGCATCCGGTGACGGTCAGCAGTGCCGCGATCGCGACGGCCACGAGCGCCAGCTGCTTGCGATACCTCATGATCAGATCCCGTGGTTCGAGGTCGCTTGCGAGGGCCGCCACTTCAGCAACCGGTTCTCCGCCATGCCGATCCCCCACTCGGCGATCAACGCGATCACCGTGATGACGATCATGCCCGCGTAGATGCCCGCCGAGTCGAATGTGCCTTGCGCGTTGCTGATCAACAGTCCCAAACCCTTGCCGGCACCGGCGTATTCACCCACGACCGCGCCGATCAGCGCGAAGCCGAAGGCGGTGTGCAGGCTGGACAGGATCCAGGTGGTCGCGCTGGGCAGGACGATCGACACCAGCACTTGCCTGCGGCTGGCGCCGAGAATGCGGGCGTTGTTGATCACGTTGCCGTCGACCTCCCGCGCACCGGTGAACGCGTTGAAGAACACCGCGAAGAACACCAGCACCACCACCGTGGCCACCTTGGAGCTCAGCCCGAGCCCGAACCAGATGATGAACAGCGAGGCCAGCACGATGCGCGGAACGGCGTTGAGCGCCTTGATGAACGGCGCGAGCACTTCGGCCCAGTACCGGCTGCGGCCGAGCAGCACGCCCAGCACGACGCCGGCCACCGTGCCGATCACGAAACCGAGCACGGCTTCCTGCACGGTGGTGTAGATCTGCAGCCAGATCGAGCCGAATTGCGTTCCCTCGGTGAACCATTCCACCAACCGCGCCCAGATCAGCGAGGGCTTGGAGTAGAAGAAGGGATCGATCCACACCGTGGCGGTGAGTTCCCACGCGCCCAGCCACAGCGCCACCAGCGCGGCGCGCAGGCCCCAGGTGCGGATCCGTGCGCGCCGCGCGGTGGTGCGCACCCTGGCCAGGATCTGCTCTTCGGTCTCGTTCTCCACCACCGGCGCGGCGGCGTCGGGCGCCAGCACGTCATGCGACACGGGAGGCTCCCTTCGCGCGGGCGGCCTCGACCTGATCGCGCAGCGTCTGCCAGATCTCCTGGTAGATGTCGCGGAACTCGGTCGTCAGCCGGACTTCCTCGACACTGCGCGGCCGCGCCAAGCCGACGGGGAAGTCACCACAGACGGTGGCCGGGCTCGCGGTCATCACGACCACCCGGTCGGCCAGCACGATCGCCTCCTCCAGATCGTGCGTGACGAAGATGACCGCCGCGTTGGTGCCCGCCCAGACCCGCAGCAGTTCGTCCTGCATGAGCTGGCGGGTCTGCACGTCCAGTGCGCTGAACGGCTCGTCCATCAGCAGGATCTCCGGCTCGTTGACCAGCGTCTGCGCCAGCGCCACGCGCTTGCGCATGCCGCCGGACAGCTGGTGGGGGTAGTAGCTCTCGAATCCGGCCAGGCCCACCTTGCGCACCCATCCCGACGCCTTCGCGCGCGCCTCGGCTTTCGACGCGCCGCGCAGGCGCGGGCCGAGCGCGACGTTGTCCAGCACGCTCTTCCACGGCAGCACCGCGTCCTGCTGGAACATGTAGCCGATGCCGTCCGGGATGCCGTCGACGTCCTCACCGCGCACCAGCGTCCGGCCGGCCGAGGCCGGTTCCAGCCCGGACACCAGCGACAACGTGGTGGACTTGCCGCATCCGGTCGGGCCGACGACGGCGACGAATTCGCCGGGCCGCACCGTGAGGTTCAGATTGCGCACGGCGGTGTGGATGCCACCGCCGGTGCCGGGGAAGCGCTTGGTCGCGCTCCGCAGCTCGATGAGTGATTGCGTCATTGCTTCCTACTCCTGCGAGATCGGGTAGTGCGAACGTACGTGTCCCCGGTCACACCCCCGAGCTTGTGCGCACAAGCGCCACAAACGCGGGATTCGCAGGTTTTGCGCATTCTGCTCACGTTCCCGTGCGCGGTAATTCGCGCCTATGCTGCGCCCATGGCCACTGAGGGCGCGCGGGCCGTGCGATTGCGGACCCAGGTTCTGCTGTCGCAGATCCTGGTCGTCGCGCTGACCCTCGGTGTCGCGTTCGCGGTGTTCGGCTACCTCAGCGACCAGCGGCTGCGCGACGCCTACGGCCAGCGCGCGCTGGCTGTCGCGCGCACCGTCGCCGCCGACCCGGTGGTGCGCGCCGAGGTGGGGAGGTACGCCCCGGGGGCGGTCGCCGACGATCCCGCCGTGCGCCGGGAGCTGGCCGCCGGCCCGCTCGAGCGGCTCGCGGTGGACGCGACGCAGCGCAACGGTGCGCTGTTCGTCGTGATCACCGATGACGCGGGCATCCGCCTCGCGCATCCGGACGCCGGACGGCTCGCCGAGCACGTCAGCACCGATCCGTCCGAGGCGCTCGCGGGCCGCGAGTCGATCACCGAGGAACGCGGCACGCTCGGCGACTCGGTGCGCGCGAAGGTCCCGGTACTCGCTCCCGGTTCCGACCGTGTGGTCGGCGCGGTCAGCGTCGGCATCGCCACCGACGCGGTGCACGATCAACTGCTCGGCGACCTGCGCACCGCGGGCGCGCTGGTCGCGGTGGCGCTCGCGGTCGGCATCGCCGGATCGATCCTGCTCGCCCGCCGGTGGCGGGGGCTCACGCTCGGGCTGGAACCGGACGAGCTGGCCGAACTGGTCCGCGGCCAAGCCGCGGTGCTGCACGGTATCGGCGGCGGCGTGCTCGCGGTCGACGCGTCGTGGCGCACCACCTTCGTCAACGACGAGGCCCGCAGGCTGCTCGGTGTCGCGCCGGACATCGGGCGTCCGGTGGACGAGCTCGGGCTGACGCCCCGCGTGCTCGAAGTTTTTCGCGACCTCGACGAGCAGCCCGCCTCGGCGACGGTCGGCGCGAACATCGTGATCGTCTCCGCGCGCCGGGTGGTCCGGGACGGGCGCGATCTCGGCGCGGTGCTCACCGTGCGCGACCGCACCGACGTGGAATCGCTGACCCGGCAACTGGACGCGGTGCAGTCGATGAGCACGGTGCTGCGCGCGCAGCGCCACGAGTTCTCCAACAAGATGCACCTGATCAGCGGCCTGCTGCACGGCGGGCGGGTCGGGGAGGCGGCGCGGTCCGTCGACGAACTGATCGGTGCGGGCCCGCTCGGCCCGGCGACACCGGGCATCGACGCCATCCACGACGCGTACCTGCAGGCATTCCTGGCCGCCAAGGCCGCGCACGCCAGGGAGAACGGCGTCGAACTCGTACTCGGCCCCAACACCTGGGTCGAGGGCAGTCTCACCGATCCGGTGGACGTGACGACCGTGCTCGGCAACCTGCTGGACAACGCCATGGAGGCAGTCCGCGCCGGGGACCGGGCGGTGCGGCAGGTGGAAGTCGAACTGGTGCAGGAGGATTCGACTTTGCACATCACCGTCGCCGACACCGGCGACGGCGTCGCGCCCGGCTTGGTGGACACGCTGTTCACCGAAGGGGTCTCGACCCGCGACGAGCGCGGCGTACCCGGCGGGCGCGGTGTCGGCCTCGCCCTGATCCGCCAGATCGCCCGCGCCCACGGCGGCGACGTGCGCCTGTCGAGCCCCGGCGGCGGGCCGCCGCCGCTCACCGGCGCGGAGTTCATCGCCCGCGTCCCCGGTGTGCTCGTGGAAAGCGAGGTGGCATGGCCGCGCCGACCTTGACCGTCCTCGTCGTCGACGACGACTTCCGGGTGGCGAACCTGCATGCCGGAATCGTGCGGTCCATACCGGGTTTCACGGTGGCCGGCACCGCCAACACCCTCGCGTCCGCGCGGGAACTGGTCGCGGCGGACCCGATCGACCTGGCGCTGGTGGACGTCTATCTGCCGGACGGATCCGGCATCGATTTCGTCCGCGAGATCCGCTGCGACGCGATGATGCTCACCGCCTCGACGGAGAGCGGGGCCGTGCGGGCCGCCATCGCGGCGGGCGCGCTGGCCTACCTCGTCAAGCCGTTTCCGCATACCGACCTGGCCGCCCGGCTGGCCGCCTATGCCCGGTACCGGCGCATCCTCGCGGCGCCGCAGATCGACAACGCCCGGGTGTCCGCCGCGCTGCACGCACTGCGGCCCGCGGCCACCGCGAGCCCATCGGCAACCGCGTCCTCTCCCACCAAAGACGCTGTGCTGCAAGCAATTCTCGCAGCGGAAACGCCCCTGTCCGCAGGCGAGGTGGCGAGCGCCATCGGCGTCTCCCGGGCGACCGCCCAGCGCTACCTGGCCGGGCTCGTGGCCGGCGGCGCGGTGCGCATGAGCCTGCGCTACGGCACCACGGGGCGGCCCGAACAGGAGTACTCCGCCGTAGCGCAGCGCTGAGCGGGCGATACCCTCGTGTCTCCGAGCACGGATCGAAGCCGCTGATCCTTTGCGAGCGCACGACAGACGGCGCGGTTCGCTTCCGTGCGACACAGCTGCGGTTCGGAGGTGCTCGCACCCGACGGGCCGGCGCGGACGTGGTGGCGGCGGGCACCGTCGCGGGCGCGGTAGCGTCGGGGGCATGAGCATCCTCGACGTCGCCGTTCTCGGCTACGGCTTGGCCGGTTCGGTCTTCCACGCTCCGCTGATCGCGGCGGAGCCGCGGATGCGGGTCGCGGCGGTGGTCACCTCCTCGGCCGAGCGGGCCGAACGCGCGCGCACCGAGCACCCCGGTGTGCGCGTGGTGTCGCACGCCGAAGAGCTGTTCGCCGCGCCGCGCGGCATAGATCTGGTCGTGATCGCGACGCCCAACCGCACCCACGCGCCGCTGACCCGGCAAGCCCTCGAGGCCGGGTTGCCGGTGGTGGTCGACAAGCCGTTCGCGGTCTCGGCAGACGACGCCGAGGACCTCGTCGCGCGCGCGGAACGCTCCGGCCTGGCGCTGTCGGTCTTCCAGAACCGGCGCTGGGACGGCGACTTCCGGACGGTGCGCGAGCTGGTCGAGACCGGGAAGCTGGGCCGGGTGCGGCGGTTCGAGTCGCGGTTCGAGCGGTGGCGTCCGGTGCCGAAGGGCGGCTGGCGGGAGGTCGGCACGGACGAGGAGGGCGCGGGCATCCTGCTCGACCTCGGCAGCCACCTGGTGGACCAAGCCGTGAGCTTGTTCGGCCCGGTGGCTTCGGTGTACTGCGAGCTGGACCGGCGGCGCGAAGGGATCACCACCGACGACGACGCGTTCGTCGCGCTGACCCACACCGGCGGTGTCCGCTCCCACCTGTGGATGAGCGCCGTCGCCCCGCACCTCGGACCGCGCTTCCGGGTGCTCGGGTCGGAAGCCGGGTATGTCACCTACGGGCTGGACCCGCAGGAGGACGCGCTGCGGTCCGGACGCCGCCCGGACGACGATTCGCCTTGGGGCACAGTCGATGCCGACCGCTGGGGCGTACTCGGCGCGGAACCCGATTTCGTCCCGGTGCCTACCGCGCCCGGCGCATACCCGGCGTTCTACTCCGCCATGGCCGCCGCGCTCATCGACGGCGCGCCGGTACCCGTCGACCCGCGCGACGCCGTCACGACGCTGCGCCTGCTGACGAAGGCACGAGAGTCGGCGGCCCGGGGTGTGACGGTCACCGCCTGACCGGGGCTGGCCACCTTCGCCGCGAGTCGATAACGTCGGTCCCCGGATCGGCCGGTCCGGCCGCTCGGCGGAGAGGAGACCCCCATGGGTGCAACGATTTTCGCGGTGTTGCTGCCGCTGGCACTGGCCCTGGTGATGTTCGGGCTCGGATTGACGCTGACGACCGACGATTTCGCGCGCGTGCTGCGCTATCCGAAAGCGGCGGTGATCGCGCTGGTATGCCAGATGGTCCTGCTGCCCGCGGTGTGCCTGGGCCTGATCCGCCTGTTCGGACTCGACGGCGCGCTGGCCGCGGGCATGCTGCTGCTCGCCGCGTCGCCGGGCGGAGCGTCGGCGAACCTGTTCAGTCACATCGCCGGGGGCAACGTGGCGCTGAACATCACCCTCACCGCGATCAATTCGGTGCTCGCGGTGTTCACCATGCCGGTGGTGGTGGCGCTGTCCTACGCCTTGTTCCTGGACGGTGAGGGCTCGGTCGGGCTGCGGCCGGACAAATTCGCTCAGGTCTTCGCCATCGTGCTCGTGCCCGTCGCGATCGGCATGGCGGTGCACCGGCGGTTCCCGGAATGGTCGCGCCGGATGCGCGGCGCGGTCAAGATCCTTTCCGTCGTGGTACTCGCGCTGGTGATCGCGGCCGGAGTGGGCTCGAATCTGGACACGCTGTCGGAGCACATCGGAAAGCTGTCCGCGATCTGCCTGTCCTTCGCCGTGATCAGCCTGGCCGTCGGCTACTTCGTGCCCCGGCTCGCGCGAGTGGAAACCGATCAGGCCATCGCCTCGGCCATGGAGATCGGCGTGCACAACGCGGCGCTCGCGATCGCCGTCGCCGCTTCGGTACTCGACAACGAGACCATGGCCGTGCCCGGCGCGGTCTACGGCGTTCTGATGAACATTCCCGCGGCGCTCGCGGCATATCTGCTGGCCAGGCGGACGCGGCGGGACCAACCCGCGCCCGAGCCCAGCATGGCCGGTTAGCGAGGGCAGCGCGCTGTGCGGACACGCGGCGCCCGGTGAGTAGCCTCTCGGAGGGTCGTACGCCATGAGAAGGGAGCCAGCTGCGCGATGCAACCGCTCGGCATGAACGATCCGGCCAGGATCGGGGACTATCGCCTGCTCGGCGTCCTGGGCGTCGGTGGCATGGGCCGCGTTTACCTCGGACGGAACGCGGGCGGGCGCACCGTCGCGGTCAAGGTCATCCGCCCCGACATGATCGACGCGGAGTTCCGCACGCGCTTCCGGCGGGAGGTCGCGGCGGCGCGGCGGGTCGGCGGACGGTTCACCGCGCCGGTGCTCGACGCCGACGTGGACGCCGATCCGCCGTGGCTGGCCACCGGTTATGTGGCCGGGTTCTCGCTGGCCGACGCGGTCGACCGGTACGGGCCGTTCACCGAGCACGCGCTGCTCGTGCTGGCGCACGGGCTGATCGAGGCATTGACGGCGGTCCACGGCGCCGGGGTGGTGCACCGCGACCTCAAGCCGTCCAATGTCCTCCTGGCTCTCGACGGTCCCAAGGTCATCGACTTCGGCATCGCCCGCGCCGTCGAAGACAGTCGGCTCACCACCACCGGAAAGGTCATCGGCTCTCCGGGATTCATGTGCCCGGAGCAGGTGACCGGCGACCCGGTCGGCCCGCCCGCGGACGTCTTCGCCCTTGGCGGGATCCTGGTGTTCGCGGCGACCGGCCACGGGCCGTTCGGCGTCGGCGACACCGTGCAGATGCTGTGGCGGGTGGTGTACGAGGAGCCGCAGCTCGACGACGTCCCACAGCGACTGCGTCCGCTGGTGTCGGCCTGCCTGACCAAGGACGCCGCGGCCCGCCCTACGCCGGACCAGTTGCTCACCCAGCTCACCGCTCTCGGCATCCCCGAGCGCGGCGGCTGGCTGCCCGCCCCGGTGCTCGAGGAGGTCAGCCACCGCGCAGTGGAACTGCTGAACCTGGACTCCGGGCCGTTCGACCGCCCGGACCTTCCCGCACCCCCGCATCCCGCGCGCACCGCCGACACCATGATCCATTCGGTTTCACCTGCGCACCCGCACAGCGACCCCGGGCGATCGGCGCCCACGCACCTGCGGCATCCTGGCCCGCCGCAGGCGTCTCCCACGTACACCGGACACCACACCTACCCGCCCGCACACCACAGTTCGCCCCGATTCGGCGCGGCCGCCGCCCCACCTCATCCGCGCCGCCCCGGCCGAGCCCTGCTCGTCGCGGGCGCGCTCGTCGTCTGCATCGCCGTCGCCGTAGCGGCGTTCGTGGTCGGCGCACAGCTGCGGAACGACAATTCGAACGATTCGATCGCACAGACCACCCCAGCAGCCAGCACACCTTCCACAGCTACCGCCACGCAGGCCGATGTCACGACCCCGACGACCAGCAGCAGTCCCTCCGCCACCAGCGTTCCGAAGGCATTTCTCGGCGAGTGGAAAGGCGTCGCTCGTGACGTCCTCGCGTCGTTCGACATCGTTCTGACCATCGGAGACGGCACGATCGGCGAAGAAGTCGCGCAGTCGTCGAACACCGGCAAGCTGAAGGGTGAGCGCTGTGAGCGGGCGGAGACCCTCACCGGCGCCACCGAGACCGAGCTGTCCTTTGTCGCGCGACTCTCCGGCGGCTCTCCCACCTGCTTCGACAACGGCTCCACCTCCACGGTCCGATTGCAACCGGACGGCTCGGTGGCCTACAGGCTCTCCGGCATTTTCGGCAACATCGAAGGGGTCCTGCGCAAGAGCTGAGAGGCGGACGCCGCCGTCGCCACGTGCCGCGAACGGGAACGCTTGCCACGAGCGCGGTCGTCCGTGGGCGGTTAAGGTGCGGCGGTGGACAGAGCGGAATTCTTCGAGCGCGGCGCCTCCATCGCCGATCGTCTGACGACGACGCAAGCGCAACCGCCGTGGTGGCTGGTGGTGGCGGCCGCGGTGGCGGCGCTCGTGCTGGTGGGTTACACCCCGATCTGGCGGCTCACCCGCAATATCGTCACCATCGCGCACGAAGGCGGGCACGCCCTGGTCGCGCTGCTCACCGGCCGCAAGCTCAACAGCATCCGATTGCATTCGGACACCTCGGGACTCACGGTGTCGAGTGGAAAACCCTACGGCCTCGGGATGATCCTCACCACGATGGCGGGTTACCCCGCGCCGCCGCTGCTCGGTCTCGGGTTCGCGGCCCTGCTGGGCGCCAGCCGGATCACGCTGATGCTGTGGACCGCCATCGTCCTGCTCGCCGCGCTCCTGATCAAGATCAGGAATGTCTACGGCGGTATCACCGTGCTCGGACTCGGTGCGGCGGTCTTCGTCGTCTCCTGGTTCGGCACCGACACGCTGCAAGCGGGTTTCGCGTATCTGGGCGCCTGGTTCCTGCTGTTCGCCGGGGCGCGGCCGGTGCTCGAGTTACAGCGGGGTCGTTCCCGGCAGCAGCGCGCCCGCTATCACGAGGTCGACTCCGACGCCGATCAACTCGCCAGGCTCACCCGGCTGCCCGGCCTGCTGTGGGTTTTCGTGTTCGGCGCGATAGCCGTGGGTTCGCTGCTGATCGGCGCGTGGCTGCTCGTCTCCGCCATCGCCGAGATCTGCCTGCCGGGCGCGCCTTCCGGCTCCTGCTTCGCGTCGCACTGACGCCGCGCTGCGCGACGCGATCGGCTCGGATAGGCTTCGATCCCCGCCCCTGCGCCACCTACCGCGTGCCGCATCGCCGAATTCATCCACTTCGGCCGTCCCGGCGCGGAATCGCGATTCACGACCCTGGAGCCAGTATGCCGAACATCCTTGCGCGTACGACGAGTACTGCTGCGCGGCAGCTTTTTTCAGCACTGACCGCAGCCGTGACGGCGCTGATCCTCACGATCTCGCTCGGTCCGGCGAACGCCTCCGCCGCACCGGCGGCCACGGCCTGCGGCACACCGCTGGCGCCTGCCGAGACGGCCGCTATCGCGGAACTGTCCGACACCGGCACGCTGACCGGTTCCGCGCTGCCGCGATTGGAGGAAGCCGTCGACCGGCACCGGCGGATCACGGAGATCCTGGTCGCCCACCGCGATCTGCGCGGGGTGTTCGCCCTCGGGCTCGACGCGGTCGAACGGGCCGCCGTCCTGCCGCTACAGCGCGACCCCGCGTCGTTCGACGACCCGGAATGGGCGCATCGGATCAGTCTCGAACTGCTGTCGCGCTTCCTGCGCACAGTGCACGCCGAATTCACCGGCGCACCCGTCGACCCGCACTGGGCGCACTATTTCGCCCTGACCCGCCACTGCGAGCTGTCCCCCGCGCGCGTGGCGATGGCCGGGTACAACGCGCATCTGAGCGTCGACCTGTCCTATTCCGTCGCCGCGGTCGGCAGCACCGCCGCCAACGCCGGCGACTATTTCCGCATCGTCGACGCGATCGCCCAGCACGGCGCGCTGATCGTCGACGCGACCAAAGCGGTCTACGGCGGCGACCTCGGCCCGCTGTGGCGCTTCTACTTCGTCGGCGAGGGTTTGGACCTGGTGGTCGGTCGCGGGGTGGCGACCGGCCCCTTGCTCCGTCTGGCCGACGCGGGCGCCAACGTCGTCATTCTCTCGAACGGATTGGCCATGCAGGATCCGGCCGCGACACCCGTCGTGACCGCCGGGATCGACACGTTGTGGCGCGGCCTCGATCTCGCTTTCGAGGTTTTGTCGGATCTCGGCGGCCTCTAGCGGGCGAACCCGACGCACGGCTCACCTGCCCAACGCTGCCACGCCTTGCCGGACCACCTCCTCGGGCGGACGTGCCCCATCGATGGTGCTGCCGTCCTCGTCGGGACCGAGCGGCTCCAGGGTGGCCAGCTGGGAATCGAGCAGGCGCGGCGGCATGAAATGCCCGCGACGTCCGGTCACGCGCCGCTCGAGTTCGGCGCGCGGCACGCTCAAATGCAGGAAGAACGCCTCGGGGGCGGAGGCGCGCAGCCGGTCGCGGTAGATCCGTTTGAGAGCCGAGCACGTGACGACGCCGCCCCGTCCGGATCGCTCGGCCATCCAGGCGGCCAAGGCGTCGAGCCAGGGTGCGCGATCGGCATCGTCCAACGGCGCCCCCGCCGCCATCTTCGCGACGTTCGCGCGCGGGTGGAAGTCGTCGCCTTCGGCGTACTCGACCCCGAGCGCGTCGGCCAGGCGCGAGCCCACCGTCGTCTTTCCCGAACCCGACACCCCCATCACGACGATCACCGGTACATCGTGCACTCGAACCTCCTTCCCCCATGGCGGAGGATCTGTCGTGCGCGCGGACTTGTCATCGGCAACAACCTAGCGGGCGAGCACTTCGTCGGCCCGTGCAGTGACGATTCGCGCCGCCTGCGGCTAGATTTCGAGGACCGAGACTGCGGCCCGCCGATTTCGTTCTGCGTCAAAAGATTTGAAATCCGCGCGGACCGGATGGGAAGTACGAATGTTCGCGATGACGCAATGCACGGACCTGGCCCGACATCCGGACCGCGACCGCACGCCCGAGCTACGGGCGCCTCGCGGCGGAGGCGGAGTCTGAGTAGCGGCATGCCATCCCCACGCAGCGCCGCCGCGGCGTCCGCCGAGTTCGTCCCGGCCACCGAGCACATCGTGCGGCACCTGCTCGGCATCATTCCCCGGCGGCACGTGGAGCGCGGGAACCTGCTGCGCGAGGAGATCCGCGCCACCGTCACGCACTGCCTCGATCTGGTCGCGTCCGTCGATCCCGAGCGACCGGCGCGCACGGTCCGCATCTTCGAGGCCGCCACCCGGTGGGCCGGGGTGGGGGTTCCGATGGACACCGTCCAGCATCTCGTCCACGAGGGATTCCGCCTCTATCTCGACGACCACCTGCGGGACGCACAGACCGTGCGCCACGACGACATCCGCGGGCTCTTCGACGCGCTGCACGCGGTCACCACGACCGTATCGCTCGCCTACCTGTCCGTCGCGCCCGCCGCCGAGCAGACCGCTCCGCACGCCGTCGCCGTCGCACTGCTCAGAGGACACCACCCCGCGAAGGTCTACCGTGAGTACGGCATTCCGGTCGCCGACCGCTACACCGTGCTCGCCGTGGCGGTCGACCAGCCCACCGAGGAACGTCCCGGGCGACGCCCCGGCGACGGTTACAGCATCCGGCAGCGCATGCAGATCTGCCTCGCCGTGCACTGCGGCGGGCATGTGCCCGCCGTGCTCAGCGCGATCGGCGGGACGATCCTGGTACCGGAGTCGCTGGTCGCCGCGAACGATCTCGACGCCTTGGTCGCCGCGCTGGCCACAGCGGTACCCGCCCCGCTCACCGCCGCCGCCATGACCGCCGAGCCCGACCGGATCCCCGGCGCCGCCGACCAGGCACACGAACTGCTCGACATGGTCCGGCGCCTGCGGAACCCGCCGGGTCTGTACCGTTTCGAGGATCTGGCCCTCGAATATCAACTCACCCGGCCGGGGCCGGGACGCGATCGGCTGGCGGCGCTGCTCGACCCGCTGGAGGGCCATCCCGAGCTGTTCGACACCCTGCGCGAGCACATCCGCAACGACTTCAACCGCAGGCGGACCTCCCGGACGATGTATCTGCACCCGAACACCGTGGACCATCGTCTCAAGCGCATCGGCCGCCTCACCGGCCTGGACACAGCCGTTCCGCATGTGCTGTACCGATTACGCGCCGCGCTCATCGCACGGACTTACACGCGGCCGGAATCGCTGACGCCAGGCGAGCACCGAACCCCCGCCGCTGGTGAATCTCGATGATCCGGTGACGCACCGCTCCCGGCACATCGCCCCATGCTTTCCCCGTCGTCCGTACGGCGCGAGCGGAGCGATTCGCCCATGCTCCGACCGACTAGGGTCATCGATATGGAACTACGCATCTTCACCGAGCCGCAGCAGGGTGCGAGCTACGACACGCTGCTCACCGTTGCCAAGGCCACCGAGGACTTGGGATTCGACGCGTTCTTCCGCTCCGACCACTACCTGAGCATGGGCGGCGCCGACGGCCTGCCCGGCCCCACCGATGCCTGGATCACCCTCGCCGGACTGGCCAGGGAGACCGAACGGATCCGCCTGGGCACCCTGGTCACCGCCGCCACCTTCCGGCTGCCCGGCCCGCTTGCCATCCAGGTCGCCCAGGTGGACCAGATGTCCGGCGGCCGGGTCGAATTCGGTCTTGGCAGCGGCTGGTTCGCCGAGGAGCACGCCGCGTACGGCATCCCGTTCCCCGCCGACAAGTTCGCCCGGCTGGAAGAGCAGCTGGCCGTCATCACCGGGCTCTGGGCGACCAAACCCGGCGACACGTTCAGCTACGACGGCAAGCACTACCAGCTCACCGATTCCCCCGCCCTGCCCAAACCGGTGCAGGACCCGATTCCGGTGCTGATCGGCGGCCAGGGCGCCACCCGCACCCCCCGGCTGGCCGCGCAGTACGCCGCCGAGTTCAATATGCCGTTCTCCTCGCTCGAGGACAGCGCGCGGCAGTTCGACCGGGTGCGCGCCGCCGCCGAGACCTACGGACGCGCGGCCGACGACCTGGTCTACTCCAACGCGCTGGTGGTCTGCGTCGGCGCGAACGACGCCGAGGTGGCGCGCCGGGCCGCCGCGATCGGACGCGAGGTGGACGAGCTGAAGACCAACGGCCTGGCCGGCTCACCCGCCGAGGTGGTGGACAAGATCGGCCGGTACACCGAGATCGGCACCAGCCGCATCTACTTGCAGGTACTCGATCTGACCGATCTCGAGCATCTCGAGCTGATCTCCGCGCAGGTGCAGTCGCAATTGTGAGCCCCGGCGCGTGGGGTCGCCCGGCGAGACGACCCCACGCGGCGCTCAGCCCAGCGGACGGTTGGTCGGCACGATGACGAAGCTCGGCGCCGACGGATCCAACTCGAGGTGCTGGGGCTTCAGTTCGGTGTTGTTGAGCATGGGGCGGAAGGCCAGCGCCTTCGGCGAGTTGCCCGCGAAGACGTCGATCCGCAGCCGGTGACCGGGTTGCAGCACCGCTTGGGTGGGGATGACCGCGATGTCCAGCGCCACGGGCTCACCGGGAACGACCGGCTGCACGCTGTCGAGGGTGAGCGGGTTGAACGGTTCGGTCAGATCGCCGGACGAGGTGCGGCTGCTCTTCTGCTCGTCGACGGCGCGCAGGGAGGCGGTCAACTGCCCGGTGGTCAGCACCTTCGAGGATCCGTCGGGCGCCACATCGTTCATCGTGACGCTCCAGTAGCCGTCGGTGGCGTCGTGCACGGTGTTGAGGTGCACGTTCACCGGCCCCGAGATGACCGTGCGCTCGGTCATCGGCGCACTGGTGAAGGTCAGCGCGTTGCGCTCGGCGATGCGCGCGTCCTTCGCGCACACGTCCACCACCGCCGCCATGCCTGCCGAGCCCTGTGCGGTGTCGCGGGAACACGCCGCGGCGAGGCCGGGCGCCACCGTCAATGTCCGTCGCTCGTCGGGGACTGTCATCGTCAGCGATCCGTCGTATACCGCTTTCCCGGTGGTGCCGCTCGGCGTGCCCGAGAGATACACGCGGCGATGGTTGAGGTCCTTCTGCGGGAACTGCCCGAGGGTGATCCAGCCGCCTCCCTGTTCCCACACGGTGACCGGCCCGAAATCGCCCAAGCCGTGGTCGACGTCCTTCAACCACTTGTCGAACCACACCCGCTGCAACACGTCCAGCCGCGGCGGTGCTCCGGGAATGCCGGTCCCCGCACCGGGATTCGCGTGATAGGTGTCGCCGACGATCAATTGCTTCCTGCCCGCGGGGAGCGGGATGGCGTTGTACAGCTTGGTCGCGCTGTTGGCGAAGATGTCGTGCCAGCCGCCGTAGACGAAGGTGGGCACCGTGATGCGCTCCGGGTGGCCCTCGATGCCGCGCCGGAAGTAGCTGTCCTCGTCCAGCGCGTCGGCCAGCGCGGGCGGCACGTGGTCGAGCGAAGGCGTGAGCAGCGCCTGGGCCAGCAGATCGACGTTGCTGGCCGGATCGGACATCCGTTCGTGCAGCCACCCCCAATCGAAGGTGCCGTTCAACATCGACTGCACGTCGGGAATCAGCTTCAGCTGGTTGACCGTATTGAGCCACATCGGCAGGAATGTCGTCCCCACCCCGCCGCCCGGCGCGACGACGTCACGCATCAGGTCGCTCCCGGGTTCCACGGGGAAGATCGCCTGCAACGGCGCCGGGGCGTCCTCGGCGGCGCGCAGCTGGTTGATCCCCGAATACGAACCGCCGCTCATCCCGATCCGGCCGTTCGACCACGGCTGCGCGGCCGCCCAGTCGATCACCTCGCGGGTGTCGAGTTGTTCCCGCTCGCCGAGGGTGTCCCATGCGCCCTGGGAGAAACCGGTTCCGCGCACGTCGGCGATGACCTGGGTGTATCCGGCGCGGATCAGGTTGCGATCGAGTCCGAGGACCGTCTGCACGGTGCCGCCGTCGACCGCGTGCAGCAGATCGCCGAAACCGCTGACCGGCGTACGGGCCAGATTCACACGGTTGACCAGCCGGACGGTCAGCGGCTGCAAGCCGGGCACCGCGAGCGCCGTGTCGATCAGATTGGTCATGAGCTTGGTGTAGGGGGTCAGATTCACGATGGTCGGCAGCGGCTGCTGCTCCACCTCGCCGCCCTGCTTCACCGGCCGGTAGACGTTGGCCTTCAGCACGACGCCGTCGCTCATCCGGATCGGGACGTCCCAGTCGATGTGCACGTCGGCATACGGCTGGGGACCGTCGTGCAACGCGGTCCATCCCACGGTGTGGGACTCGGCGGACGGCTCCGCGACCGCGGGCCCCGACCCGAATCCCGCGGCCGCCAGTACCGCGACCGTCGCCACCATCCGGATCGCCCTGCTCATCGTTCGTCCCATGTCACGCCCCGCTGCCATCTCGCTCCCTCGACCGGTGTGCGGACCGACCATCGATCGCCCGATTGAGCGACAAGGTAGCAATCTCCTGGCGAATGCCGTGGGATGCGCGGTCGGGCCGGTTTGTCGTGGGCGAACAGACGGTGAACGCCGCGCACCCGCCAACGATCCGGCTTATCGTGGGGCGCATGACGCCGTTGCAGCGCTACATCGCCGAGGAGATCGCGGCCGATCACGCCGACGGCCTGCTCCCCCGGCGGGAGGCACTGCGCAGGCTCGGCCTGCTCGGGCTCGGCGTCACCGCCGCAACCGCCCTGCTGGCCGCCTGCGCGAGCAACGACACCGCGATCACCGATTCCACGCCCAGCCCCACGGCGCCGTCGACGCCACCCGGCGCCGCCGCAGCCGTCCCGACCGCCGCTGTCACCTTCACCGGACCCGGCGCGACGCCACTGCAAGCCGCGTGGGCGGCGGCGCCGCAGCCGCGGGGCGGGGTGCTGGTCGTGCACGAGAACAAGGGCCTCACCGATCACATCCGTTCGGTGGCAGGACGTTTCGCGGGCGCCGGATACTCCGCGCTCGCGGTCGACCTGCTGTCCGCGCGAGGCGGCACCGCCGCGTTCACCGATCCGGCCGCCGCGACCGCCGAACTGAGCCGTATCCCGCAGGAACAGCTCGTCGCCGACCTGCGCGCCGGGCTCGACGAACTCCAGCGCCGGGTCGAGGGAAAGAAGCTCGGCGCCACCGGTTTCTGCTTCGGCGGTGGCCTGACCTGGCTACTGCTGGCCTCCGGCCCGTCGCCGCTCGCCGCAGCGACACCCTTCTACGGACCGTTCCCGGACAACGGCGATCTCTCCGCGTCGAAAGCCGCGGTGCTCGGGGTCTACGCGGCGGCCGACGCCCGCGTGAACGCCTCCCGGCCCGCCGCGGAGGCCGCACTGGCCCGTTCGGGCGCCCCGCATCAGATCTTCACCGCACCCGACGCCGACCACGCCTTCTTCAACGACACCGGTCAGCGGTACAACGCCACGGCGGCGACCGAGGCATGGCGTCGCGTCCTGGATTGGTACGGCACGTATCTCGGCTGATGGCACTCGAATCGGGCCGCTTCCTCGTCTTCCCGGCGCCTTCGGGCGGCGGGAGTGCCGACCGAGCGTGCGCCCCCGGTAGCGAGGTCCCGATCCACGCGCCGCGCTTGCTTGCGGTGATCGCCTTGCTCTTTTCCGTAGCGGCGATAGGCGCCTGCGGCGGCGAGAGCCCGACCACGCCGAGCGGTGCGCCTACGACAGGCACCATCGCACCGAGCAACCCGGCGGGAAGACCCGACCTCGATGCCGCCGAGGAAGTCGCGAGGCGCATCGAGGTCCCGTGGGGCCTGGCCTTCCTGCCCGACGGCGCCGCGCTGGTCGCGGAGCGGGACTCCGGACGGATCGTGCGAGTCGCCGCAGGCCGTGCGCCGGAGCAGGTCTACCGGCTGCCGGACGTCGCCGCACGAGGCGAAGGCGGTCTGCTCGGACTCGCCGTCGCGCCGGACTACACCGAAAGCCGTTACGTCTACGCCTATTTCACCTCCGAGACGGACAATCGGATCGTCCGGTTCCGGCTCGACGGCCGGCCCGAGGCGATCGTCACCGGCATCGCCGAGGCCGGTAACCACAACGGCGGACGGATCGCGTTCGGGCCCGACGGCATGCTGTATGCCGGGACCGGCGACGCCGGGGAATCGGGACGCTCACAGGATCCGGCGAGCCTGAACGGAAAGATCCTGCGTGTGACTCCCGAAGGCCGTCCGGCGCCGGGTAATCCGTATCCCGGCTCGCCGGTCTACAGTCTCGGCCACCGCAACGTGCAGGGACTGGCGTGGGATCGGGCCGGTCGCCTGTTCGCGGCGGAGTTCGGGCAGAACCGGTTCGACGAGATCAATCTGATCGAGCCCGGCCGCAACTACGGCTGGCCCGACGTCGAGGGCGGGGGCGGCGCCGACCGCGGCTTCACCGATCCGCTGCTGACCTGGACCACCGCGGAAGCCTCGCCCTCGGGCATCGCCATCGCCGGCGACATCCTGTATGTCGCGGCGCTACGCGGGCAGCGGCTGTGGACCGTGCCGCTCGAGGACGGCCGCGTGGGCGGGCCCCGGGCCGAACTGCGCGACCGGTACGGCCGGTTGCGCACCGTGGAAGCCGCCCCGGACGGAGCGCTGTGGCTCACCACCTCCAACACCGACGGCCGGGGTGACCCCGCGAGCGGCGACGATCGCGTCCTTCGCTTCCCGGCCCGCTAGACCGCCGCCCTTCGCAGTGCTGTGACGGGTGCCACCGCCCATTTATGTTGTACACAACCAAATTGGCCACTACATTATTGCTCATGACCGATCACCTCACCCTCGACGAGCAGCTCTGCTTCCCGCTCTACGCGGCGTCCCGGGCGATGACGGCGGTCTATCGCCCGAAGCTGGAACGGCTCGGGCTCACCTACCCGCAGTACCTGGTGATGCTGGCGCTGTGGGAACGCGACGAACGCAGCGTCGGAGACGTCTGCCAGGCGCTCGACCTCGATTCCGGCACGCTCTCGCCGTTGCTCAAGCGACTGGAGGCGGCCGGCTTGGTCGAGCGGCGGCGGTCGGCGGCCGATGAACGCCGCGTCGATATCCGGCTCACCGAGCGCGGGCGCGCGCTGCGCGCCGAGGCGGGCGACATCCCCGCCCAGATGGCCGAGGCCAGTGGTTTGTCCATGGACGACGTCATCGCGTTGCGCGGCGTTTTGCACCGGCTGACCGAGGCGCTGAAGTCTCAGTTGAACGAAGGAGAGTAGACATGCGAATCCTCTACACCGCAGAGGCCCTGGCCAGCGGCGACGGTCGCGACGGCCATGCGCGCACCACCGACGGCAAGCTCGACGTGAACCTGTCGATTCCCAAGGAGATGGGCGGCAACGGCGAGGGCACCAACCCCGAACAGCTGTTCGCGGCGGGCTACGCGGCGTGTTTCCATTCGGCGTTGCGCCTGGTCGGCAAGCAGACCTCGACCAATGTCGACGACTCCGCCGTCGGCGCGAAGGTCGGTATCGGCCCGAACGACGCCGGTGGCTTCGGCTTGGCCGTTACGCTGGAGGTCTCGCTTCCCCATCTGTCCCGCGAGGACGCGCAGGCGCTCGCCGACAAAGCCCATCAGGTGTGCCCGTATTCCAACGCGACCCGCGGCAATATCGACGTCCAGGTCCTGGTTGCCGACGACTGATCGAGAAGGAGCGGTTATGCGTGCCGTAGTCATCGAACGATTCGGCGAACCGAAGGACGTGCTGGCCACCGCGGAGCGCCCGGTACCCGAGCCGGGGCCGGGTGAGGTGCGGCTCGCGCTGATCCTGTCGCCGATCCACAATCACGATCTGGCCATCGTGCGCGGCGTGTACGGCTACCGTCCCGAGTTGCCCGCGATCCCCGGCAGCGAGGCGGTCGCGCGGGTCGACGCGGTGGGACCCGAGGTCGACGGCCTGGCGGTCGGGCAGCGAGTGACGGTGTCCGGCGCGCAGAACGTGTGGGCCGAGTATTTCGTCGTCCCGGCCCGGCAGGTGATTCCGTTGCCCGACGCGGTCTCCGACGAGACCGCGTCCCAGCTGCTGGCCATGCCGTTGAGCGCGCTGATGCTGATCGAGGACCTCGAACTGTCCTCCGGCGACTGGCTGACGATCAATGCCGCCAACGGCGCGGTCGGCAGACTCGTGAACGTTTTCGCCCGGCAGCGCGGTTTGAACGTGCTGAATCTCGTGCGCGGCCCGGCCTCGGTCGCGGCGCTGCGGGAACTCGGCTACGAGCCGGTGCTCGACACCGAGAGCGAGGGCTGGCGCGACCAGGTGGAGGCGGCCACCTCGGGCGCGCCGATCCTGCGGGCCGTCGATCAGGTGGGCGGCCGGGCCGCGGCCGCCGAGTTGGCATTGCTCGCGCCCGGCGGGCAGCTGATCTCCTTCGGCGCGCTCTCGGGGCAGCCGTTGTCGCTCGACCCGGGCGCGCTGATCTTCAAACAGGTGGTGATCAAGGGCTTCTGGGGCGCCAAGCGGATCGAAGAGATCGGCGCCGAGCACCGAGGGCGGCTCATGCGCGAGCTGATCGACCTCGCGGCCGACGGCGTCCTGCGACTGGATATCGAAGCCGCCTATCCGCTGGAGGAAGCGGCGGATGCAGCGGTCGCCACCGAGACGCCGGGCCGCGCCGCCAAGGTCGCGCTGCGGGGTCAGCCTGCCTGACCGGCGTCGAGCACGGCCATCGCCGCGTTGTGCCCAGGGATGCCGCTGACCCCGCCACCCCGGATGGCACCCGCGCCGCAGAGGAATACATTGCGGTGGCCGGTCGCCACGCCCCACCGGGCTGCGGGGTCGGCGGGATCGGCGTCCTCCGGGAGGTAAGGGAAGGCCAGATCCCGGTGGAAGATGTGTCCACCGGGGAGGCCGACCTCGCGCTCCAGTTCGATCGGAGTTTTCGCCTCGAGGCAGGGTGCGCCGTTCTCGTCTGTCGCCAAACAGTCCGCGATCGGCTCGGCGAGCACCGAATCCAGTTGCGCGAGAGTCGCTCGCACGATCTCGTCTTTGGCTGCGGCGTGGTCGGCGGCGAAGAGTTTTCCGCGAGCGTGCAGTCCGAACAGCGTGAGGGTATGCGCGCCCTGCGCGGCCAGTTCCGGTCCCAGGATCGTCGGATCCGTCAGTGTGTGGCAATAGATTTCGGCGGGTGGCGCGGACGGGATCCGGCCGATCGCGGCCTCACCGTAGGCTCGGTCGAGCTGGGCGTACGACTCCCCGATGTGGAAAGTCCCCGCGAACGCCTCCCTGGGATCGGTTTCGGCGTCGCGCAACCGCGGGAGACGACGCAGCAGCATATTCATCTTCAACTGCGCGCCTTCGGGTTTCGGCGGCAGGGGCTCACCGAGCAATCCTGCGAGCGTATACGGCGCGACGTTCGCCAGGACGTGGCGCGCTCCGATTCTCCCGCCCGGGTGTACGATTTCCGCTGCGCTGCCATCGGTTTCGAGGCTCGTCACCGCACAGCCGGTGACGATTTCCGCTCCCGCCGATCGCGCGGCCTCGGCCAGTGCGTCGGTGAGCGCGCCCATGCCGCCGATCGGCACATCCCAGTCGCCGGTTCCCCCGCCGATCACGTGATAGAGCAAGCAGCGATTCTGCCGCAGCGACGGATCGTGCGCGTGGGTGAAGGTGCCGATCAGCGCGTCGGTGAGCACCACGCCGCGCACGGTGTCGTCGTCGAACGTGGACTCGATCGTCTCGCCGAGCGGCCGCTCGAACAGAGCCTCCCAGATGGGCGCGTCGTCGATGATGTGCCGCAGCGCCTCCTTGGAGGGAAGCGGCCGGGTCAGCGTCGGGAAAACCCGCCGGGCCAGCTGGTTGGTCGACGCGTAGAACCGCTGCCACGCACCGAATTCCCGATCGGAGCCGGTCAGCCGCGCGAAACTAGCCGCCGTCCGCGCCTGCTCGGACGAGACGAGCAGACCCCCCTCCCCGACCGGCGTGTAGGACGAGACCGCCCGCCGCCGCGTCTCGAACCGCAGGCCCAGGTCTTGGACGATCGATCGCGGCAGCAGGCTCACCAGGTACGAGTACCGCGAAAGCCGCGCGTCGACGCCCGCGAACACCCGCTCGGACACCGCCGCGCCGCCGGTGTGCGGCTGCCGCTCGAGCACCGCCACCGACCTCCCGGCCCGCGCCAGGTATGCGGCGGCCACCAAACCGTTGTGGCCACCGCCGACGATCACGACATCGTAGAAGGAACGCGTCGGCGTCATCCGTTCTCGATAGCACGAATCGTCTCCGGACGACAGCATCCCGGCCGCAACGGCTCGAGAACGATCGGTGGGGTCGGTCTGCGCTCGCGCACGAGACCGAAATGGTCGATCGGACAGCCACCGCGCGGCGAGCCTGCCCACTCACATCCGCCGGGCCTTGACTACGGCCGCGTCATTCATGACCGACGTCGACTCGGGCAAAAGGGCCGCGAGCATCCGGGTTGATCAGCCGAGCGCGGCTCCCCCTTCGGAGTCCCAGCTGGTCTCCGCGGCCTCCCTCTCGGTGCGATCGACCTGAGCTCGTGCGGTGACCGTTCGCAGTTCGTCGACGGTCGAAGGAATCGCGGCGTGTGCGGCGGTGTCGATGGTCGCGTGCGCGGCATCCCGGGTGGTCTTCGGCGGGACGACGAGCAAGGCGATCCGGGCCCCGCTGACACCGAGGACATCCAAGGAGTGCGCCTGCTTGAACCGATACCCGTCGAGCCGGACTCGCCGCCCGGCGTCATCGATTCCTCGTGGCGCGTGCGGCCATTCGCCGAGATGGTAGGTCACTCGATGGATGGGGCCGAGCCGCGGGCGCAGCGTTGCGAGCAGATCCGGCAGCTCCGCGACGAGGTCGTCGCCGCGTGGCCACCATGCGCCGTCGACATGGCCCGGCGCGGGGGCGTCGGACCGTAGTCCCAACCGCGCAGCCGATGCCGCAGGGGGATCGCGCCCGGTACCGGGCAGGGTCGTTCGAGTTGTCATGATGAATGCTTCTTTCCGAGCATCGGCCGCTAGGGGTCCTCAGCGGGCGGCCGGGCTGCGTCCGAACAACTTGCCCAGGCCACGCGGGCGGCGTGTGGGCTGGTTACCGGTTCCGTGGCCGGCAAAGGTGCCCGGCGCATCGGGTGCGGCATCGGTGGTGCCGGTGGGGCTGGAATAGATGGGGGTGTCTCGGCGGGAGGCGTCGAGATCGCGGCGCGCGGCGAGTTCACGGCGCGCGGCACGTCCGCGACGGGCGGTGCGCCGGGCGCCGGCCAGCAGCATGCCCAGCCCGGCGATTCCGATGCCACCGACGACGATGCCGTAGAGGAACAGCACCCCGGTGGAACCCGTGACGTGATAGCCGAATATCGCGAAGTTGTCGGTCAACGCGTGATTGCTGCCGCCGTTGGCGAAGACTCCCGCGACGCCGACGAGAACGGCGGCGACGAGGATGACGAGCCCGATGATGACGATCATGACGATCCCTCAGATCTGTAGGTGCTCTCAGTACACGCCGCTCCGGGCGAGATGTCAACGTTGTAGACCTACAGTTGTAGAAGGGTGGCTCACCCGGCCGCGGCGAGCAGCGCCGCCGCGGCGGCGCGAGCCTGCTCGCCGACACCCACCGCACCGTGCATCGCCGCGACGACGGTCGCGCCCTCCACCAGCATCAGCAATTGACGGCCCAGCACAGCCGGATCCCGCGCTCCGGCGCGGGCGGCGATGTCGGTGAAGAGGTCGAGATAGCGGTGCAGGTGCCGTGCGGTGATGGCCCGCACCGCATCGTCGTAGTGCTGGGCCGCCGCGTTCACCATCGCGCAACCCCGGAAGCCCGGTTCCGCGTACCACTCGCTCATCGCGTCGAAGATCGCGGCCACCTGTTCGGCGGGGTCGCCACCGGCCGATTCGACCGCCCTCGCCAGCCATGCCCCCACCTTTTCACCGCGCGCCTCGAGCATCGCGCGCACGAGCCCGTCTTTGGTGCCGAAGTGCCGGTACAGCGTCTCCTTGGACACTCCGAGCCGTGCACACAGTTCGGCCACACCGACCCCGTCGAGCCCCCGCTCGTACAGCAGCGGTTGCGCCGCTTCGAGAATGGCGGCGCGAGTGCGCGCCGGGTCGATCGTCGAACCTTTGGCCACAGGCATACCTAGATGGTAACGATCAGTTCGATCGCCTGCTACCATCCAGGTCGTACTGATCGGTTCGATCTACGGGGTGACTGCCCCCGTGATCCCGGTATGGCAAACCGCGCGCCTCGCCCTCGGCATCGCGGCACCGGGATTCGCGCGGACCCCGCGTCCGCGGTCGCGGGCACCGGATCGCTCCGCACACCAGATGAAAGAGAGAACGACAGTGACGACGTTCGTCCTGATCCCCGGCATGTGCCACGGCGGCTGGTGCTTCGAGCAGCTCACCGAGCAGTTGCGCGCGCACGGCCATCGCGTGTTTCCGCTGACTCCGACCGGAGTCGGCGAGCGCGTCCACCTGAGCCACGGAGTAAATCTCGACACCCACATCCAGGATGTCACCGCGGTGCTGTCGGCCGAGAACATCACCGACGCGGTCCTGGTCGGCCATAGTTACGGCGGCATGGTGATCACCGGCGCCGCCGATCGCGCCGCCGATCGGGTCGGCTCACTGGTGTACATCGATGCCGTGGTACCCGGCCCCGGGGACTCCTGTTTCACGCTGGTCTCGGACCGGGAGCGGCAGTGGTACCTCGACGTGGTCGATACCGGCGACGCCGTACGCCCGCTCCCCTTCTTCGATCCGCGCGCCACACCCCACCCGATCGCATCGGTCCTCCAACCGCTCGCGCTCAGCGGCGATCTCGGCCATATCCGGCGCAGGGAGTACGTCTACGCCGCGGGATGGGAAACTCCCTCACCGTTCACCGAGATCTATCAGCGATTGCGCGATGACGACGCGTGGACCACCCACGCGCTCGACGGTGGGCACAACCTGATGCGAGACGCACCGGAGGATCTACTGCGAGTGCTGCTGAACGTCGCCGAGTCCCACTGACGTAGTCGCCGCGACCGGGTCGATGTGCGCGCACGACCGGGGCAGAAGTCACCGAAGCCGCTGGTGCGGAACGAACCCTCGGCCCGGCCGACCCGTGCTACTGGCGCAGATCTCGGTACTCCCCTCGGCGGGAAATCCCCGGCTACGCCGCAGCGTAGAGTGCTGTCCGCGTTCCGCATTCGACTCAGCCGGACACGACTTGCGTTCCGGCCGAACGGGATCGGCGAGACCGCGATGTTCCGTAGCACTCATCTCCGGAAGGACGCATGTTCACCACCACCGAATCCGAGCTGGGCGATCTCTACGCGGCCATCGAGAAATCCGCGCGGATAGTGGACGTCCCCTGCGCGCGAGACAATGTCTGGCCCACCCTGACCGCATACGGCACGATGCTCACGCGTTCGGTGATCTCCCTCAGAGTGGTCACCGACGCCCGCCGCTCGGGAGACCTCGACTACCGTTTTCTGACGCTGCCGAGAGACATCGAC
Organism: Nocardia sp. NPDC047654; assembly: GCF_043205035.1. NCBI lineage: Bacteria > Bacillati > Actinomycetota > Actinomycetes > Mycobacteriales > Nocardiaceae > Nocardia > Nocardia sp. NPDC047654. The sequence continues at coordinate 109,868 of NZ_JBIDDF010000007.1, read as the reverse complement.
CCTTACGACATCGCCCTGTCCAACGAACTGCTTGCCGAGACCGATCATCCGATCGGCTCTCTGCTGGACCAGGTCCGGAAACAGTGCCCCATCGACAGCTACGGAATCGACATCGGTGTAGTCGGCGGCTTCAAGAAGATCTGGCCGTTCTTTCCTGCCGATGCCGTGCAAAAGGTATCGGAACTTGCCGCACTCCCGTCCATGCCGCCCAGTCTCGCCGACCACGCCCGCATGTTCGCACGTCACGGCTTGGAGGACAAAGTCGGCTTGCTCGGCATCGACTACCACGACAAGACGATGAACGTCTATTTCCCCGGGCTGCCGGCCGATTTCTTCGAACGCCGCGCCATCGTGTCGCTGCACCGAGAAGCCGGACTTCCGGACCCGAGCGATCAATTCCTGTCGCTCACCGAGAAAGCATTCGACATATACGCCACCATCAGCTGGGAATCGCCTCGGATCGAGCGCCTCTGTTTCCCGGTGATAACGCCGGACCCGAGAACGCTCCCGGTTCCGATCGAACCGCGCTTCGAGCGACTCGTCGACGAAGTCCCGATCAGCACGACCGACCGTCGATTCACCTATGCCGCGACCTCGTCCCCGCAGGGGGAGTCCTACAAATTCAGTTGGTTCTACCAATGGCAACCCAGAATACTGGACAAGATGAAGACGTCTGACTCATAGAACTGCCCTCGGCCACTGCTCTCGCAGTTCGTCGATGGCTTGTGGACCGACCCGGACAGGAGCCAGCGGTGCCCATCGAGCACGAAGCCAAGATTCTCGACATCGATCCCGACACCATCGAACAGCACATCGTGGACACGGGTGGGCGGAAACTCGGTGAACGGTTCATGCGCCGCTATGTCTACGACATCACGCCGGGGGACGAATCGAAATGGATCCGGTTGCGTGACAACGGGAAAGGAACCACGCTCGCGGTCAAGGAGATCACCAGCGACGCCATCGGCGGCACCCACGAAGTCGAGGTGGGCGTCGACGACTTCAGCGCCACCAACGCGCTACTCGAGAGGCTGGGCTACACCGCGAAGTCCTATCAGGAGAACAAGCGTGTCAGCTTCGTGCTCGACGGCGCGCAGCTCGAGGTGGACACCTGGCCGCGGATCCCGCCGTACCTGGAGATCGAAGCCGCGACCGAGGACGAAGTGATCCGGATCGCCGAGTTGCTCGGCTACACCGAAGCCGATCTCACCGGCGAGAACACGATCAAGATCTACGCCCGGCACGGCATCGATCTCGACACGGTCCGCGAATTGCGGTTCTGAGCCGCACCCGGCAGAACCGCACGTCCACCGGTCCGTCGCCGCAAGGGAACGAGATTCGCTTCTTTTCGTGCTCGAATGGCTCGCCATCAGGAGACAAGCGCGGTGAGGCCGGAGTCGCGCCCGCCGATCTACTACTGTGACCGACATCAGGTTTCCTACTTCCGGGGGTTTCACATGCTGATCTGGGGTTGGCAGAAGCGTATTCACACGCTCGCCATGATCACCTTGGTCTGCGGTCGCTGCGGCAATCCCGCCGCACACGCGCTGCGCAAACTCGTCACCAAGTTCACGCTCTTCTTCATCCCGCTCTTCCCGCTCAGCACCAAGCACCACCTGGAATGCACCTGGTGCGGCGCATCCTCACCGGTGGCGGGCCCGCAGGTCCCCGATCTTCTCGCCCGCGCCAACGCCGAGACCATGGGCCCCGCCCAATACCAGCAGCCTGCCGCAGGCGGCCCTGCCGCGCAGTGGCCCCAGCAGCCCGCTCCCAACCCTCAGCAGCCCGCCTTGGGCGCGCCCGAGTCCCACTGGCAGCAACAGCCCGGCCCCCACGGCAACTGGCAGCGCTGACCCCGGCGACGTACGCCCGCATGCGGCGGCTCCCGCCGCCGCGTGCTCGGGCTGATCGATCGTCGACACGTTCGTGCGGTCGGGGTCGAAGGAGACGGCAGGTTTCGACGTCAGACGACCTCGAAGACTCGGTAGGCGATGCCGCCCTCGACCGGATACCCCGATCCGACGCAGACGATGTCGTTGAGCCACAGATAGTTTCGCGCACCGGTTTCGAATACCGGCGTCGTGCGGAAGTAGTAGCTTCCGGGATCGACCAGATGCCGCGTGGCCGGATCACCCATTCGATCGCGCACCTCCTCGGGTATGGTCCACCGCCCGCCGTAGGTCAGCTGGACCAGGGCGTCATCGTCGGTCCGCAAGGTGAGCCGGACATCGAGCACCATGCTCCCGTCCTGCCGGAACAACGCCCAGTCGCCGCCGCCCGGCAGCACCACGCCACGCAGCTTCTGACCTTCGAACGACCCACCGGTCGCGCCGAACAACACCCGGCCCTTCCCGATGTTCAGCGGCGGCGCGAGATCCACCACGACGTCGAACAGCTGCCTGGTCTCGATCCCCGCCACATCCTCGACCCGTGCGTCCATGATCATCTCCCGCCGAACAACGTCTGCCGTACCGCGGCGGTGGAGACGCCCGATTGGGCGCACAGCTCCGACAGATCGAAGTGGAAGTACTCCTGCGCGATCAGCCCGTCCGCGAACGCGAAGCGGAGGAACACCGGCAGTTCGGCCCGCCGGCCGTTCGGCTCCACCCCGAATCGGCTGCCCGTCAGGGTCATTCGCGCCGTTCCCCAGCAGACCAGCGTCTCCCCCTCTGCCGCGTGTCCGCCCAAGTCGACGTCATAGTCCGGAAACGACGCGAAGAAGGCCCGCAGCGCGAATTCGTTCGCCTCCAGCCCACGCGCCACCGTCCCGAACGCCGGCGCTTCCAGCACCATCCCGTCGTGCATGAGCCGCAACGCCGCGGGCACGTCCTGCCTGCTCTTGACGACGGCGAGTTCCCTCGCCAGGTCCATCATCCAGCCACTGTCCATGCAGTAACCATACGGTCGACCGTACTTATTGTCCAGCATTGTCTCGTCGACACGACGGCCGGGCACAGCACTCCGTCGGGGCACTGGAATCGATGCCTGCGCGCCGTGATCTGCCCAGCTGTGTCCGGCGGCGGCGTGCCACCACTGGCGAACGAGGCGTGCTCGCCGCAGCCCGGGGCGGGACCGATGCAGGCGGCCGAGGCGCTAGTCGAAGTACCGGTGGAACCACGCCGTCAGCTCGGCTTCGCTCTTCGGTCCCTGGTCCGGGTGATCGGCGCGCAACGCGCAGAAATGCCCGGCGATGCCGAACTTCTGGTGAATCAGGAACAGGCAGCTCGGTCCGAGCGCGGGATCGGTGTTCGGATAGCAGAAGAAACGGCCGAGGACATTGCCGTTCTGCCGCCAGACGTCGTCGCCCACGTCGCCGCGACCGCACACATGTCCCGAGAACTGCCCGCGGTTCGCCTCGTACAGGTACATCGCGGACTCCTGGTCGGGGAACCCGAAGAACTCCGCGGACGGGAATCCGATCTTGGTGCCGCAGGCCAGCACCGCGTCCACCGGACCGGGCGGCGGGTCGGAGTGGCGGCAGTTGGCCGGGCCGAAATCACCGGCCAGATGGTTCAGCACCGCACGATCGGCCTGGGTGAAGTAGTCCGGATCACGGGCTAGATCGGCGGCACGGAACGAGAAACCATTGCGCGCGGCCACATAGTCGCGGTACTGCTGCTCGGCAGGCTCCCAGATGTACACCGCGGCCGCCAGCGCCCGCTCGTCCGTGACCAGCAGCGCGGGCCGTGGCGCGGTGGGATCGTCCACCTTGCTCAGGAAACACGACTTGCGGCCGACTTCCGCGCCGTCACGCAGCATCGGTCCGTCCGTCCCCGGCGGGTCGCCGGGGCAGTTGCGCCCTTGCAGGCCCGCCAGCAATGCGGAGGTGTAACCGCGCAATTGGTCGACGTTGCGGAATCGCAGGAATCGCGCCGCGGGATCGCTCGCGGCCGGATTCGCGGTGCAGAAGACGACGGCGGCGGTGGGCGGGTCGGGGTCTTCGTGCACGCAGTTGGCGCGTTTGTAGCCCGACGGGCCCACCAGCGACAGCAATTCGACGTCCGGGCCGTTCGGAGCGCTCGCGTCGGGAACGGCGGCGCCGGTGTTCGGCCGGGTCGCCTCCCAGCCGAAGAAGCCGAGGGTGGCGGCGAGCAGGACGACGCACAGCAGGGCGAGCACGCGGAGTACGCCGCGGCGGCCTGGTCGCTCGCCGTTGTCGCCGCCCGGCTCCGTTGGCACGGCCGTCGCGCCCGACCGGTCCGGTGGTGGCCCCGCATCGGTCACCGCGTCACCCGCCGCGGAAGTCGCCTGCGTGGGGGCTTCGGCCACCGCCGCCTGCGCGGCCGCCCCCAGCTCACCTGCCGTGCCGTACCTCGCCTGCGGGTCCTTCGCCATCCCGCGCGCGACCACCGCGTCCAGCCGGGCGGGCAGTCCCGGACGGCACGAGTGCGGCCGCGGCGGCGGCTCGAACAGGTGCGCCGAGATGATCTGCGCGTCGGTGTCCTTCGGGTACGGCCGTGAACCGGTCAGGCATTCATACAGCACGCAGGTCAGGGCATAGATGTCGGCGGCGGGTGTGACCACGCGGGAGTGGAACCGTTCCGGCGCCATGTAGTGGAACGATCCGATCGCCGAGCCGTCGCTGGTGAGACTCTCCCCGGTGGCCGACTGGGCGATCCCGAAGTCCACCAGGTAGGCGAAGCCGTCCGGGGTGAGCAGGATGTTGTCCGGCTTGATGTCCCGGTGCACCAAGCCGTCGGCGTGCGCGGCGTCCAGCGCCGCGGCGACCTGCCGGACGATCGCGACCGCCCGCTCCGGATCCAGCGGCGCCCGCTCGGTCAGCAGCGCGCGCAGGCTGTCGCCGCCGACCAGGCGCATGTCGATGTAGAGCCTGCCGTCGATCTCGCCGTAGTCGTGGATCGGGATGATGTGCGGTTCCTGCAACCGCGCCGCGACGTGCGATTCGCGCCGGAACCGTTCCCGGAACACCGGGTCGTCGTGCAGCCGCTCGGGCAGCACCTTCAAGGCGATGGCGCGGTCCTTGACGGTGTCGTAGGCCTCGAAGACTTCCCCCATCCCGCCACGACCGATCAGGCGATCCAGGCGATACGGCCCGAACCGCGAACCCACCTCGAGCGTCTGACGTGGCGTCGTCATCTCGTCCTCCGTGACGGGGACCCGGAGGGTGTCCGTCACGATCCGAGCCGGACGCCTCCCCGGGGCCGTGACCCGGGTTCCCGCGCTCAACTGTAGGCCGCGCGGACCCCTTCGGCAGGCGTATCGCGCAGCGGGCCGGTCAGCCGCCGGTTCGCCTTCCGGGGCATGTCTACGCAGGTCCGAAGCGCGGCCGGGCACCGCGCCGGTACCCGTTCGGCGAGCGTGCCCGGGGCAGCGCCACCGCCGTCAACTCCGGGCCTCGGGCGGGCCGGGGCGGCGATGCAGGGCGAGCTGGATCTGCAACAGCAGGCGGTCGGCCGGGTCGTCGAGGTTCATGCCGAGAATGTCCTCGACCCGGCGAAGCCGGTAGCGCAGCGTGTTCGGATGTACGCGCAGTGCCGCGGCGGCGTCGCGCACGTCGCCGTGTTCGCGTAGATAGGTCTCGACACTGTCGCGCAGGCTCGCGGAATGCTTGCGGTCGTAGTCGAACAGCGCGCGCAGCCGCGGATCGTGCAGTTCCGTCCGTGCACCGATCAGATCCAGGGTCTCGCCGAGCAGCACCGCGGTCCGCGCCTCGGCGAGGGTGGTCACCCGGCTTCCCGATGCCGCGAAGGTGCGGGCCAGCACCCGATCGACCTCCGCGCGCGCGTCGGCCACCCGGCCGAGATCGGGCACCGGACAGGCGATCGCGGCCCGCAGCGACAGCGCGCGCTTCGCTTCGAGCTGCTCGATCAACTGCCGGGTCCAAGCCGTCACCGCCTGAGCGGAACGGTAGCCGGGCAGCAGTACGTAGACGCGGTCACCGATCGTGGTGGTCACCGAGTCACCGCGGAAAGAGCAGGCGCGTAGGCGCAGAACGCCGCCCACCGCAGCCGGCTCGACGCCCGGCGCCCGCTCCCCCGCCATGAGCGCGAATCCGATCACCGCCGCCGGGCCGGTCGTCGGCAGATCGAGCGCGTTCACCACGGCCGCGGCGTCGATCACGGGCCCGCTCGCGCCGAACAGCCGCCGGATCAGCAGCGCCTCGGTGGTGGGTGCGTCGAGACTGCGGGAGATCAGGCGTCCCGCGATGGCCGCCGCGCCGCGCAGGATCTCGGCCGCGTCCGGCTTGAACGGCCGGCCGCCCTCTTGCAGCCAGATCGCGCCGAGCACCCGAGCAGCGCGCGTGTGCGCGTCCGTGGGACGGCGGATGCCGATCACCAATCGGCGCTTGATATTCAGCTCGTCATGCGCGGGCACGTCGACGACCTCGTCGGTGTCGCGCAGACGACCGAACACCCCCCAGCGCCGCAGCAGGGTCAGATACTCCCGCGGCCCTCGCGGCCGAGGATCGATCGCACCCGCAATTCGTCGGCGTTCTCGTCGGAGGCCGAGTACGCGAGCACATGCGACCGCGGGTCCTCGATCGACACCATTCCGCCCGCGTTGTCCGCGATCATCTGCGCCAGCGCGAAGAGATCGATATCCGCGGCGACCTGATCACCTTCCCTCGCCACGTTCCCGTCCTTCGGCCAACTCGACAACGCACTTGCCCCATCTTTGTCTGGTTGGCTCATTCTTCGGGCAGTTTTCCGGTGTTGACTTCCAATTGCCGGAAATTCACCTGGTAGTAGGAGGTCTCATGGATGCCGTCGTGTCCCCGCCCCCGCCGGTCAACGAGCCGGTGGGCAGCTTCGCGCCGGGCACGGGCGAACGCGAACGCCTACGGGTGAAGCTGGCCGAACTCGCCGCGGCCCCGACCGACGTCGCCCATGTCATCGGCGGTGCGCACCGCCGGGGTTCGGGTGAGCGCGTCACGGTGGTGCAGCCGCACCGGCACGCCGCCGTCCTCGGCACGCTCACCACGGCCGGGCCGGGCGAGGTCCGCGACGCCATCGCGGCGGCGAGCGCGGCGGCGCCGGGCTGGCGCGCGCTGTCCTTCGCCGATCGCGCCGCGATCTTCCTGCGCGCCGCCGACCTGCTGGCCGGACCGTGGCGCGAAACGATCTCCGCCGCAACGATGTTGGGGCAGTCCAAGACGGCCTACCAGGCCGAGATCGACACCCCCTGCGAACTGGTCGACTTCTGGCGGTTCAACGTGCACTTCGCGAGCCGGATCCTGGCGGACCAGCCGATCTCGGCGCCGGGGGTGTGGAATCGGGTGGACTACCGGCCGCTCGAGGGCTTCGTCTACGCGATCACGCCGTTCAACTTCTCCGCCATCGCGGGCAACCTGCCCACCGCGCCCGCGCTGATGGGCAACACAGTGGTGTGGAAGCCTGCCGTCACCCAATCGGTGGCCGCGTACTGGACGATGCGGCTGCTGGAGGCGGCGGGACTTCCGCCCGGGGTGATCAATATGGTGCACGGCGCGGGGCCCGAGGTGTCGGAGGTGGCGCTGGCCGATCACCGGCTCGCGGGTATCCACTTCACCGGGTCCACCGCGACCTTCCGGCACCTCTGGCGCACCGTCGCGGCGAATCTCGACCGCTACGACTCCTATCCGCGCCTGGTCGGCGAGACCGGCGGCAAGGACTTCGTGGTGGCGCACAGCTCGGCCGATCCGGACGTGCTGAGCACCGCCCTGATCCGCGGCGCGTTCGACTACCAAGGCCAGAAGTGCTCGGCCGCCTCACGCGCATTTCTCCCGCGATCGCTGTGGGACCGGATGGGCCGCGAGTTCATCGACCGAGTGGCCGCGCTCAGCTACGGCGACGTGACCGACTTCGGCCACTTCGGCGGAGCACTCATCGATCGGCGCGCCTTCGTCCGGAACACCGACGCCCTGGCGCGCGCCAAGGCGACCCCTGGCCTGACCATCGCCACGGGCGGCCACGCCGACGACAGCGTCGGCTACTTCGTCGAGCCGACCGTCCTGCTCGGCGACGACCCGGCCGACGAGGCGTTCCGCACCGAGTACTTCGGCCCGATCCTGGCCGTGCACGTCTACGACGATTCGGTCCGCGGATCGTTCGAGTCCATGCTCGACCGGATCGATCGGGGTTCGCCCTACGGCTTGACCGGCGCGATCATCGCCCAGGATCGCGCGGCGATCGGCGCCGCGCTCGACCGGTTGCGCTTCGCGGCGGGCAACTTCTACATCAACGACAAACCCACCGGAGCGGTTGTCGGCCAGCAGCCGTTCGGCGGGTCGCGCGCGTCCGGCACCAACGACAAGGCAGGCTCGGCACAGAACCTGCTGCGCTGGACCTCCGCTCGCACGATCAAGGAAACCTTCGTCCCCGCGACCGACCACCGCTACCCGCACCAGGAGCTGTGATGGCCTTCTCCGGACTGCTGCGGCCCGCCGTGCTGGCGGCCTCTCGTTCCCCGCGCGTCGAGCGCGCGATCACCCGCATGCCTGCCACCAAGAAAATGGTCGACCGTTTCGTCGCGGGCGAGACCGAGCGCGACGCGGTCGCCGCGTCCTCGGCGCTGCTGGGCTCCGGCCGGTTCGTGAGCATCGACTACCTCGGCGAGGACACCACCGATCTCGACCGCGCCCGCGGAACCGTCGCGCACTACCTGCGGCTGCTGTCGGCGCTGGCCGACCTGCGGGCCGCGAACGAGGCGCCGGTGCCCCGGCTGGAGGTGTCGCTCAAGCTCTCCGCGCTCGGCCAGCGGCTTCCGCAGAACGGGTACGCCATCGCGCGCGAGCACGCCTACGAGATCTGCACGGCGGCGAAGGCGGCCGGGATCTGGGTGACCGTGGACGCAGAAGACCACACCACCACCGAATCGACACTGGCGATCGTGCGCGAGCTGCGGCTGGACTTCCCCTGGCTCGGAACGGTCTTGCAGGCCTATCTCAAACGCACCGAGGAGGACTGCCGGACCTTCGCAGGTCCGGGCGCACGGATCCGGTTGTGCAAGGGCGCCTATCGCGAACCCGCCGCGGTGGCCTACCAGAGCCGCTCCGCGGTGGACGAGTCCTACCTGCGTTGCCTGCGGATCCTGATGGAGGGCAAGGGCTATCCGATGGTGGCCACGCACGACCCGGCGCTGATCGGTGCGGCGTTGGGCCACGTGCGCGAAAGCGGACGGAAATCCGGCGATTTCGAGTTCCAGATGCTGCACGGCATCCGCGACGCCGAACAGCGACGCCTGGTCGGAGCGGGCCATTCGCTGCGCGTCTACGTGCCCTACGGTGACCAGTGGTACGGCTACTTCATGCGCAGGTTGGCCGAGCGCCCGGCCAACATCGCCTTCTTCTTGCGTTCCTTCGGCCGCGACCGCTGAGCGGGAGAGCGAACTTTATTTTCTTCCGCCGACCGATCCCCCCTCCCTGTGGTCGTATTGAGGTGAGCACGAGAGGCGATCCTTGCCTCGTCGCGTACGCAGTGGACGAAAGGACCGATATGTCCCTCGCGCGGTTACGCACCCAGATGACGCGCCGGAAGCCGCTCGGTGCGGTCGAGGACGAAGGCGCTCCCGCGGACGAGCAGCTGTCACGGTCGCTGGGCCTGTGGCAGCTCACCGCGATCGGTGTCGGCGGCATCATCGGCGCGGGCATCTTCACCTTGGCGGGCGCGGTCGCGCACTCGGTCACCGGACCTTCGGTGTTGATCTCGTTCCTCATCGCGGGTGTGGCGAGCGCCGCCGCCGCGCTGTGCTACGCCGAATTCGCCGGGATGGTGCCCAAAGCCGGATCCGCCTACACCTACGGGTATGTGTCGCTCGGCGAGATCGCGGGCTGGTTCATCGGCTGGGATCTGCTGCTGGAGTACGTCGCGGTCGCGGCGGTGGTGGCCATCGGCGTGTCCGGGTACTTCAAATTCCTGCTGGAGCAGGTCGACATCACGCTGCCGGATTGGATGATGGGCGCCGCGGGCACCGGCGAGGGGCATGTCGTCGACGTGTTCGCCATGCTGTTCTGCCTCGGCACCGCCTGGCTGCTCTCGCGCGGCATCCGCAGCGTCGGCCGGTTCGAGACCGTCGCCGTCGGCATCAAGGTCGCCCTCGTCGTGCTGATCATCGTGCTCGGCGTGTTCCATATCGACAGCTCGAACTACACCCCCTACTTCCCGTTCGGCACCGGCGCGGTGTGGACGGGCGCGGCCACCGTGTTCTTCGCCGTGTTCGGCTACGACGCGATGAGCACCGCCGCCGAGGAGTCCACCGACGGCAAGAAGCACCTGCCGAAGGCGATCATCTATTCGCTGGCCATCGCCATGGCGCTCTACGTGCTGGCCACCCTGGTGCTGACCGGCATGCAGAAATACACCGAGATCAGTCCGACCAGTGGATTCTCCACCGCCTTCGAGTCGGTGGGGCAACCGGGCGTCGCGAACATCATCGCGGTCGGCGCCATCGTCGGCATCGTCACCGTGGTGCTCACCTTCATGCTCGGAGTCACCCGGGTCTGGTTCGCCATGAGCCGCGACGGGCTGCTGCCGGAGTGGTTCGCCAAGACCCATCCGGTCCGGAAGGTGCCCACGCGGGTGACCTGGATCGTCGGCATCGGATCGGCGCTGATGGCCGGGTTGCTGGACATCACCGTGGTCGCCGAACTGACCAATATCGGCATCCTGATGGCGTTCATCGTGGTGTCCGTCGCCGTGATCGTGCTGCGGCGCACCCGCCCCGACGAGCCGCGCGAGTTCCGCCTGCCGTTCATGCCGGTCGTGCCGCTGATCGGCATCGGGTTCTCGGTGTACCTGATCTGGTCGCTGCCCTGGGAGACCTGGGCGCGTTTCGTGATCTGGCTCTTCGTCGGCCTGATCGTCTACTTCACCTACTCACGCAACCACGCCGAACTCGAGCGCACCCGCCCCGCCGCGGTGGAAGGTCCGGCGACCTCCTGACACGCCCAGGCAACCGAACGGGCTCACCAGGCGATATCCATTGCAGAATGGTCGTTCGACTGCATGAGTCGGGAATGTCGGCATCGGCGACGGCCGCGCGGCGCGAGCCCGGAAGGAGCGGTAGCGGATGGATCTCCAGGAGGTCGTCTCGTCGGGGGTGCTCGAACAGCGCGAACTGCTCGCGCAGCGCGCGCTCACCGCGGAACAGCTGGTCGAGGCGACGCTCGACGGTATCGACGCCGCCGCCGACCTCGGCGCCTTCACCCACGTCCTGCGGGACGAGGCCAGGGCCGAGGCCGTCGAGCGGGATCGCGAGCGCGCCGCGGGCGCCACGGTCGGCCCCTTGCACGGGGTGCCGGTCGCGGTGAAGGACGAATTCGACGTCGCCGGCGTGGTGACCACCTTCGGTACCAGAGCCAACTCCACGCCCGCCGTGGCCGACGCCGAAGCGGTGCGCAGGCTGCGCGCGGCCGGAGCGATCATCGTCGGCAAGACCGCGATGCCGGAATTCGGGCAGTGGCCGTTCACCGAGTCCAGCACCTTCGGCGTGGTCCACAACCCGTGGGACACGCGCCGCTCGGCCGGGGGTTCGAGCGGCGGGTCCGCCGCCGCGGTGGCGGCCGGTCTGGTGCCGGTCGCGCTCGGCGGCGACGGCGGCGGGTCGATCCGGATCCCGGCGGCGTGCTGCGGATTGTTCGGCCTCAAACCGCAACGCGGGCGCGTGCCGATCGCCCCGAACGAGCATCTGTGGTGGGCACTGGGGGTCGCCGGGCCGCTGACCCGAGGTGTGCTGGACTCCGCCGTCGTCTACGACGTCATCCGCGGCAGCAGCCCCACCGACCGGTTCCGGGCGCCGGAACCGGTGACCTCGTTCGAGGCCGCGGCGCGCGGACCGGCCCGGCCGCTGCGCATCGGCTACAGCACGAAATCACCCATCCCCTTGGTCGGACTCGATCCGCAGCATGTCCGCGCCGTACGCGACACCGCGAAGCTGCTCACCGAACTCGGCCACACCGTGATGGAGATCGATCCCGCTTACCCGGATTCCACGCACGCCTTCTATCCGCAGTTCTTCGGCGGCGTGCGCGCCGAATTGCCGGAGGTCGATCACCCGGAACTGCTCGAACACCGCACCAGGCAGACCCTCACGCTCGGCGCCTGGGCGCGCAGGCCGGTCGTCGAATGGGCGATCCGGCGCGGCGAGGCGGTGGCGCGCAAGGCCGATCGCATTTTCACCGAGTGCGATCTGCTGCTGACTCCCACCATCGCGATCCGCCCACCCCTGCTCGGGGTGCTCGACGGGGCGAACACGGTGCGCGCTCAGCTCGCCTCCGTGCCGATGGTCGCCTACACCGCCATCTGGAACGTCACCGGCCACCCCGCCGCCTCCGTGCCCGCCGGTGTCGGCGACGACGGGCTTCCACTGTCGGTTCAGCTGGTCGGCCCCAGCAACGGCGAGACGACGATCCTCCCGATCGCCGCGCAGCTCGAGCAGGCGCGCCCGCATCCGCGTCCGGGGGTCCGATCTGCCGGATGACAGACCCGATTCGCTCGGCGCCTCGTAGCCCGGCCGCAGCCCTCGCCCCCGGAGAACCTACGGCAGGCGGGTTCGGTGAGGTGGCAGCACGGGCGCGCTCCGTGCTGATCATCGCCTGAACGCCGGCACCGCCGCCGGGCATCGGCCACACCAGCGCCTCGCGGCGGCGTGCCCTCTTACCGCGAGTAAGGTCGCCGCCTCGTGACGTCGCGCGTCGGCGCAGCACGACGTCGGTGCCGAGACGGAGCGGGCTGCCGGATACCCGCGGTGATCGGCACACGGTTCGGTGCCGCCTCCGCGAAATGCCATTCGTCCCCACACGCCGCAAACCCGCCGCGAAACCCATCTGTAGGATACAACTTGTGTCTAAGACGTATTCATCGGCTGAGCAGGCCTATCGCGCGGTGAAGGAGCGGATCCTCTCCGGCGCGCTGGCCGGGGGCGAGCTCATCAGCGAGGGCGAGATCGCCGCCGATCTGGGCACCTCCCGCACGCCGGTGCGGGAAGCGTTCCTGCGGCTGGAGACCGAGGGCTGGATGAAGCTGTACCCCAAGCGCGGCGCGCTCGTGGTGCCGATCCCGCCCGACGAGGCCGAGCATGTGGCGCATGCCAGGTACGTGGTGGAGACCGCGGCGGTCCGCAGCGCTACCGCGAACGACACCGGCATGCTGATCGAGACGTTGCGTTCTTCGATCGAACGGCAGCGCGACCTGGCCGCCGCGGGCGACCTCGACGGATTCGCCGTGGCGGACACCGACTTCCACCGCACCTACGTCCTGGCCGGTGGCAATCCGCTGCTGTCGGGGTTCTACGACTCGCTGCGCGAGCGCCAGCGCCGGATGAACAGCGTCGCCCTGCGCCGCGGCCCGGTCGACATCACCCGGATCATCGAGCAACATGCGCGGCTGGCCGATCTGGTCGCCGCGGCGGACGTCGACGGGTTCGCCGACGCGCTGGTCGAGCATCTGTCCGGCGTGCACCAACTGCAACTCCGCGGCCGGTGATGGCCACACTCACCGGCACAGCGCCCCGCGCATCGCTTGTCGCCGGACGGTGGCGCGGCGTCGCGGCCGCGATGTTCGCGATCGCCTGGGGCGGAAACGAATTCACGCCACTGCTGGTGATGTACAAGAACGACGGCCTGGCAGCCACGACCGTCGATCTGCTGCTGTTCTACTACGTGCTCGGCATCGTGCCCGCGCTGCTGATCGGCGGTCCGCTGTCGGATCGCCACGGCCGACGCGCCCTGCTACGGCCCGCGCCACTGATCGCCGCGACCGGATCGCTGCTGCTCGCGCTCGGGTCGGGGTCGGTACCGGTGCTGTCGGCGGGGCGGGTGCTGTGCGGCGTCGCGCTCGGGCTGGCGATGGCGGTCGGCGGCAGCTGGCTCAAAGAGCTGGCGCAACCGCCCCACGGTCCGCGGCTGCCCGCGGGCACGGGCGCGCGCCGCTCCGCGATGAGCCTCACCGGCGGCTTCGCCGTGGGCGCTTGCTGCGCCGGCGTGCTCGCGCAATGGGCGCCGTGGCCGAACTCCTTGGCGTACCTGATCAACGTGGGCCTGTGCCTGATCGCTGCCGTGTGGGTCAGGCGTGCGCCGGAAACCGTCCCGTACCGCCGCGATCCGCGTCGGCTCCGTGATGACCTGCGGATTCCCACGGCCGGGCACCGCCGCTTCCGCATGGTGGCGATTCCGGTCGCCTTGTGGCTGTTCACTTCCGGCGCGACTGCGTACGCGGTACTGCCCGCGCTGATGGCACCGCAAATCGGCGCGGCGCCGATCGCGTTCTCCGCCGTGCTGTGTGTCACCACGCTGGGCTGCGGATTCGCGATCCAGTCCGTCGCGCGGCGGATCGACCGGACCGGCACCGCGCGGGCGGCCGTAGTGGCGCTGAGCTCGGTCACGGTCGGGATGATCCTCGCGGCGGCGGCTTCCGACCTGCTGACCCTGTGGGCGACTCTGGCCGCCGCCGTGGCGCTCGGGGCCGGCTACGGCATCGGTCTGGTGGCCGGGCTCCAAGAGATCGAGCGCATCGCCCGCCCCGACGATCTCGCCGGGCTGACCGCGGTGTTCTATTCGGCCAGTTACCTCGGTTTCGGCACTCCGGCACTGCTGTCGTTCCTGCACGACACCTACGGCCTCGGCTATCCGGCGATGCTCGGCACGGGCGCGCTGGCGGCGGCCGGATGCCTCGGCCTGGTGCTGCGCGACTACCGGGACCGACCGTCACCCGGCGGCGGGCTCACCTCTTCGGCGTCAGCAGGACCAGCGGAATCTCGCGCGTGGTCTTCGTCTGATAGTCGGCGTAGTTCTTCGCCGCGGAGGTGACGCGGGGCCACAGCGCGGCCCGTTCCTCGGCCGTAGCCACCCGAGCCGTCATGGGCACCTTCGGACCGCTGCGCACCGATACGACGACGTCCGGATTGTCGCGCAAGTTCAAGAACCACGCCGGGTGCACGGGGTCGCCGCCACGGGAGGCGACGACGACGTAGGTGTCGCCGTCGACGACCGGCGCCGTGAGCATCACCGCATGCGGCCGACCGGATTTGCGGCCGGTAGTGGTGAGTTCGAGCGACGGCATGCCGCCGAACTCGTTGCCCAACTTCCCGAAACTGACCTTCAGCAGGGCACGATGCACTGTATTCATAGTCTTCAGCGCGAAATTCGGGGGCATGCGATCCTCACGATCGGCTCGACATTCGGTCCGGCTCACCGCCTCGCAGCGGGAGGCGGTGAATCGGACTTTACCCGAACGGGCGCGGCCCACTCAGCGCGCGGACCATCCCGACCAGCGCGCCACATCGATGGCGATCACCGGCCCCGGGGGCGGCTGTCGTTCGTACTGGTGATAGCGCGCGGTCAATAAGCGGATCGCCGCTTCCGCCTCGGCGCCCTCCGCGACGCGGGCGTCTCCGTCGGCGCGGGCCCACCACAGCTGGGTCCAGTCGTCACCGTAGCGGTCGACGAGCACGGTGACCGCCGGGTGCACCGCGATATTCGCCAGCCTGCGCAGCGCGGTGGTCGTCTTCGGCTTCGCGTCCACACTGGTGTAGATCACCTCGCCCGCCACGACGAACACGATGGGCACCAAATGCGGGCGCGCCTGCGCCGAAATGGTCGCCAACCGCGCGACCGGACTGGTCGCGAATCGTTTGCGCGCCTCCTCGGAACTCAGTCGCACACCCATCTCCTCGAGGCCGTAGTCCCCGTAAATCGGGGATCGAGTCTGTTCCCTCCCCTATGCAACCGGACATTTGCCGTGAAATCACGGCGATCGACTGCTCCCACGCTACGGTCGAGTGAATGTTTGACCCGTCAAGAGGCAAATGTCCCCAGAAGGTGGAGGCGGTCGTGGACATCGATATCACTGCCCGGCTGAACCTAGCGTTCGAGATGTGGGAGCGCGCGCACGGACGCCCGCTCGCCGACGACACGGTCGAGATGTGGGTGACCGCAGCCGGGTACGACCTGGAGCCAGGTTACCTCGCGAGCGTCCGGCGCGGACAGCTCACCACGCTGCCCGAGCAGGCTCGCGCGGGACTGGCCCATGTGTTCGGGCTCGACCCCAACTACTTCGTCTTCGACCCCGGGCCCGATCGGGACGACGACGCCGAAGTGATCGCGCACCTGGACAATTCGGCTCTGCGCCGCCTCGGGCTGGCCGTGAACGGCGTGTCGCTGCGCACGCTGCTGTACCTGGAGTCCGTCGCCGAAGTACTGCGCGAGGCCGACGGCCTGCCTCCGTGCGAGCAAACCGCACAACTCTGATCGAACGACAGCGGCTCGGTTTCGGCCCCCGGCTCGGCAAGCCCGGCGGGCCGGCCACACCGCAGTTTCCTCGGCGCACTCGCGCCGTACGCCACTCGCCGATGCGGCCGCCGAGCGCGCCGATGATCTGATTTCCGATATCACGTCGGTATTACGGCTGCCCGCAGGAGCGCAGACCGCCGTCGGTGAATTCCAGGCAAACGAGAATTCGGCAATTCCGCACTGACCGCACTGCCGCAGCGCGCTTTTCGGCCGTCGCCAGCGCAATCCGAGCATCGGCACGGCAGCGCGAATTCACGCTCTTACCGCGTGCCTCCCGGAATCCATCCGAGTGGCGCCGCACCGCCCCTCCCGCTATGCTCGGGCCGCGAAGTTTCGAAAATGCTTGTCGGTCTGCGTATTTGGGGGATGGGGCACGCAGAAGGGGGCAACGATGCCATTTCCCGGCGGTGAGCGCGAGTGCGGAAGTACTGAACTTGTCAGAGTTGTTGAATGCGGCGGCGAATGAGTCCGGCGAAGACCCTGTTCGCCGACCGAAACCGCCGTACGCGACATTATCGGCCTGCGTTATCGCGACCGCGGCCGTCGTCGCGGCGGCGGTGTACTACGCACCCGTCGAATTCCGGATCTCACTCGCCGCGGGCGCCACCGCCGCGGCCGTCGCCCTGTGCGCCGCCGTGACGGCGGCGGTCCACTTCCGCGGGGAAGCCCGGCACGCCCGACGGGATGCCCGCCGCGCCCGCGACGGGCGCGCGCTCGCCGCCTCGGGCGCGCAAGCCGAGGTCACCGCCGCGACCGAGGCGCTCGCCGCATCCGAAGCCAGAGCCGAGAGCAGCGAGAACCGCCGCGCCGCGGCCATGGCGGCGTTCGCGGGCGCGGCGGGCCGCATGCAGGCGATGACCACCAGCATGCTCGCGGAGCTGCGCGAGATGGAGCACCGGCACGGCGATCCCACCGTGCTCGCCGATCTGCTGCAACTGGATCACCACACCGCCCAGGCGGGCAGGCTGGCCGACAGCATCGCCGTGCTCAGCGGCGCGCGATCCGGCCGCCGATGGGCCAAACCGATTGCCATGGAATCGATTCTGCGCGGCGCGATGGGGCGCGTCGCGGGTTATCAACGGGTGCGGCTGCGCGCCGTCGCCGACATCGCGATCTCCGGCCACGCCGCGGAAGGCGTCATGCACGCGCTGGCGGAGCTGCTCGACAACGCCTGCAACTTCTCCCCGCCCACCACCGAGGTGCACGTCTACGCCGCCGAGGTCCCGGCGGGCG
The DNA here is from genome assembly GCF_043205035.1 of Nocardia sp. NPDC047654. NCBI lineage: Bacteria > Bacillati > Actinomycetota > Actinomycetes > Mycobacteriales > Nocardiaceae > Nocardia > Nocardia sp. NPDC047654. Next base: position 92,410 of record NZ_JBIDDF010000007.1, on the reverse strand, counting down.
TCATCATCACCATCGAGGACAGCGGATTGGTCATGAGCGAGTCGGCGCTGCGCCGCGCCGAGGCGGCGGTGGCGGCCACCGGTCCGGACGCACGCGGCGCCGGAGTCGACCTGTCGTCGCTGACCGGGACCCGGCTCGGCCTCGCCGTGGTGGGCAACCTCGCGCGCAAGCACGGGCTCACCGTCTCCTACCGGCCCTCCGCCATCGGCGGCACCGCCGTGGTCGTGGTCATCCCGCGGGATCTCACCACCCGCGCCGAGCGGCCGCAGGCGTCCACCGTCACCGGCACGCTGCCCGTCGCACGCACCCGCAACACCGCGCCGCCGGAGCACACGAACGCCGATCCCGCGCCTGTGCGATCCGCCTCGGCGCGGCCGTCCACCGCCGAGAACGCTCCGGCCGGCGCGAGCCCCGCGCTGCCCAAGCGCCGCCGAGGCAGCACGCTGGCCGCTGTCCATCCCGGCGGGCTCGCCGCACCGGAGCCCGCCGCGCCGACTCCCCCTGCGGCACGCCCCGACTCGCTCGGCGCGTTCCAGCGCGCGGTGAGCGGGCCCGCGACCGGCCGTGCCGCCACCCCTACCCCCGCCCCTTCCGGCTCCGTGGAGAACGAACTATGACGACCTCCGAGACCGCTCGGCTGAGCTGGTTGTTGGAACAGCTGCTCACCCGCACCCCGCGCACCAGGCATGCCCTGCTGCTGTCCAGCGACGGGTTGAAGATCTGCCACACGCCCGAACTCACCGTGGACGGGGCCGACCAGCTCGCCGCCATCGCGGCGGGCATCCAGAGCCTCTCGCACGGCGCGTCGGTGGAGTTCGGCGACGGCCGGGCCGGGGTGCGCCAGTCGATGACGGAGTTCTACGGCGGCATCCTGTTCATCGTCGAAGCCGGGCTGGGCGCGCACATCGCGGTCGTCGCCGCCGAGGACGCGGACGCGGGACTGGTCGGCCACAACATGCGCGAACTGGTGGAGCAGCTGGGTGAGTATTTGGCGGCCGCGCCGCGCTTCCCGGGAGCGGGCGTGTCGTGACCAGGCCAGGCCGCGACGACGACCCCGATCGGCTCTACACGCTGACCGGTGGCCGCAGCATGCCGGACTCCGACACCTTCGATCTGGTCACCCTGGTGGTCAGCGAATGCGCGCCGACCGCGGGCATGCAGTCCGAGCACGTGGCGATCCTCGATCTGTGCCGCACCCCGACCGCCGTCGTGGAAATCGCCGCGGAGCTGCGGATTCCGGTCGGCATCGCCACCATCCTGCTCTCGGACCTGCTGCACGCGGGCAAGATCACCGTGCGTCCGCCGCTGGCCGGTCCGCCCGGCTCGCCCTGGCACTCCCTGCCCGACACCACGACGCTGGAGAAGGTGCTCGTTGGACTTCGCAAACTCTGACCCGCGCCCGGCCCGCGCGGACGCGCCCCTGCATCGTGCGACCACGCGGGGACTGAAGATCGTCATCGTCGGAGGTTTCGGCGTGGGCAAGACGACGATGGTCCGGGCGGTCAGCGAGATCCGGCCGCTGGACACCGAGGCGATGATGACCGACGAGGGGCTGGGCATCGACGATCCCAGTGGCGCGCCGGGCAAGTCGACGACGACCGTCGCCTTCGACTTCGGCCGGATCACCATCGACCACGAACACGTGCTGTACCTCTTCGGCGCACCGGGGCAGGAGCGGTTCCGGTTCCTCTGGGACCGGCTGTTCACCGGGGCGCTCGGCGCGATCGTGCTGGTCGACCCGCACCGGATCGCCGACTCCTGGTACGCCGTCGACCGGCTGGAACACCAGAAGACACCGTTCGTCGTCGCCTGCAACGACTTCGGCGGCGGCCACCGCCCCGACGAGGTGCGCGACGCGCTCGACCTGGATCCGCACGTGCCGGTGATCGACTGCGACGCCCGCTCCCGCGAGTCCGGCAAGGGCGTCCTCATCACCCTCGTCGAGCACCTCTACTCCCTCGCCCCGCCCCCGGCGGCCCGGCGCCCCCTGCTCCCGACTCCGGAGGCCGCGTCATGACCACGCCCGCGCCGAGTTCCACCGACAGCTGCCCCGTTCACGCCGCCCCGGTGACGTTGAGCGGCCCGCGTTTCCATACCGATCCGCACCAGCTCTATCACGAGATGCGCCGCGAGCACGGTCCGGTGGTCGCCGTCGAGTTGCCCGGCGGCGTCCCCGCGTGGCTGGTCATCGGCTACCGGGAAGTGCACCAGGTGACCAGCGATCCCGAACTGTTCCCGCGCGATGTCGGCCGATGGAACCAGTGGCCGAACATCCCGCCGGACTGGCCGCTGCTGCCGATGGTCGGGCAGCCGATGCCATCGATCTATTTCACCGCGGGCGCGGAGCACCGCAGGCACGTGGCGATGGTGGAGCCGGCGCTGGAGGCGGTCGACACCTTCGGATTGCGCCGCGCCTGTGAGGATTTGGCCGACCGCTTGATCGACGCGTTCTGCGGCCGGGGTGAAGCGGAACTGGTCGCCGATTTCGCCGAGCCGCTGCCGGTGCTGGCGCTCGCGCGGATCCTCGGTTTTCCGGACGAGGACGGACCGCAGGTGGCGTGGACGATGAAGACCCTCGCGGACGGCGGGTCCGATGCGCAGGCCGCGCATCAGCAGTTCGCCGAGCACATGCAGCGCCTGCTGGCGAGCAAGAAGGCCGCGCGGGGCGCCGATCTGGTGTCCTGGATGCTCGCGCATCCCGGTCCGTTCACCGACCAGGAATACGTCCTCGACCTGATGGCGATCACCGCCGCGGGGTATCTGCCCACAGCCGACTGGATCGGGAACTCGGTGCGGCTGATGCTCACCGACGACCGGTTCGCCGCCGCCCTCGGCGGCGGGCGCCACAGCGTTGGCCAGGCGATGAACGAAGTCCTGTGGGAGGACACGCCGACCCAGATCCTCGCCGGACGCTGGGCCGCCCGCGACACGCGCCTGGGCGACAAGGTGATCCGCGCCGGGGACATGCTGTTGCTCGGCCTGGCCGCGGCCAATGCCGATCCGCATGTGCGCCAGCACGTCTCCGACGGCGCCGAGCCCGCGCACACCGGCAACAGCGCGCATTTCGCGTTCAGCTACGGCGAATACCGCTGCCCCTTCCCCGCGCAGGAGATCGCCGAGGTCATCGCGCGCACCGGCATCGAGGTCCTGCTCGACCGGCTGCCCGACCTCGATCTGGCGGTACCCGCCCGGAATCTGGTCCGGCGACCGTCGGCCTTCCTGCGCGGCATGACATCCCTGCCAGTCCGCTTCACACCCGTTCGCGCCGTCGGAGGTACCCCGTGAGCACCGAATGCCCGCACGCAGCCACCCTTGTCATCGATCCGATGGTCGGCGACCTGGGCACGGAGACCCGCCGGCTACGCGCCGGAGGCCCGCTCGCCCGGATCGAACTGCTCGGCGTGCCCGCCTGGACCGTCACCCAGCACACGCTCGCCAGGCAGCTGCTCGTCGACACCCGGCTGGTCAAGGACATCAACGCGTGGTCGCTGTGGCAGTCCGGCGCGGTGACCAGGCAGTGGCCGCTGATCGGCATGATCGACGCGGGCCGCTCCATGTTCACCGTCGACGGCGCCGAGCACCGCAGGCTGCGGATCAAGACCACCCAGGCGCTGACCAAGCGCAGGCTCGACGCGCTGCGGCCGACGATCGAGCGGATGACCGCCGAGCTGCTCGACGATCTCGCCGAGGCCGGTCGCGAGGGCGCGGTGGCCGACCTCAAGACGGTGTTCGCCTATCCGCTGCCCATGCGGGTCATCAGCGAGCTGATGGGCGTGGACCGTGCCGACCATCCGATGCTGCTCGACCGGTACAAAGCGTTCTTCTCCCTGCTGACCCCGCAGGAGGAGCGACTGCGGGTGATCGACGAGCTGGACCTCTATTTCACCGACCTCGTGCGCAAGAGGACCGCCGTCCCGGCCGACGACCTGACCAGCGCTTTCATCGTCGGCGGCGACGGCACCGAGCCGCTCACCGAGGAAGAGGTGGTGGGCAACCTGAAGGCACTGGTGGCCGCCGGGCACGAGACCACCATCGGACTCATCCTCAACGCCGTGCGCGCCCTGCTGGGGCGGCCGGACCAATTGAGCGCCATCCGCGCCGGTGACCTCACCTGGGAGGCCGCGGTGGAGGAGACCCTGCGCTGGGACAGCCCGGTAACGCACCTGCTGATGCGTTTCGCCACCGAGGACATCGCCGTCGGCGACACCGTCATCGAGAAGGGCGAGGGCGTGGTCATGTCCTACCGTGCGATCGGCCGGGATTTCGCCGTGCACGGCCCGGACGCCGACGAGTTCGACGCCTCCCGCGCGACCGCCAACCGCCATTTGGCTTTCGGATACGGCCCGCACATCTGCCCCGGCGCGGCCCTTGCCCGCCTGGAAGCCGGGATCGCGCTACCCGCTTTGTTCGCCCGCTTCCCCGGCCTGCGCTTCGCCGTGCCGGTCGAAGAGATCCGCAACCTCCCCGTGCTCACCCAGAACGACCTCGAAGCATTCCCGGTGTATCTCGGGAACTGATCCGTTCCGCCGGTTGTTGCCGTGCCTATGACCGGCGAAACTTCGGCGGCGCCGCACCGGCGCGCCCAGCTCCGTGACTTCCTCCGCACCCGCAGAGCACGGCTCACCCCGCACGACGTCGGCCTGGCGGCGGTGGGCCGGCGGCGGACACCCGGTCTGCGCCGGGAGGAGGTCGCGATGCTCGCCGGGGACACATCTCGGTTAACGCTCCCTAACAGAAGGAGTCGCAAGGCCGGTCGATCGGTCACCCGTTTCAAACGAGTCGTTGGGGTCGATTCCAGGTCTATCGTCGGCGGTGTTGCGTGTGTCCGCTTGATCGAAGTAGACACGTGGCAAGCCCCGAAGGATCGCGGCAGCACGACTGTGAGTCACGGGAGCGGGAAAGCGCCGTTTGCTGGTTACGGCGGCTATATTATATGACACCGAGTACGGACATTGCTGCAACCCCAGAAAGGATGGCAGCCTCAAATTTCGCCGTGCACATAGCCAGGCAAAGCGCAACACATTTAACACAGGCAAAGGTCGATGAAATGGGAACGTTCGATCTCACTATAATTAGCGATCCGGGAGTTGCGTTGAACCCCGGTGAGGACGTTTGGCGTGCAGACCTGAGAGCATTCACGCAGTATGATGTCGACCTGCTTAAGCCAGCACTTCTATTCTCCGACACGGTTTCCTTGGTTAGCGCTCGCATAGAATATATCAGTTTGGCTCAAAGCAATCTCGTATTCTCTAGACATCTTCTAGTGCCGCGCTATGTTTCGTTCCTAAAAATGTGCCTTGCCCCCAGTTCGGCTGAGATGCAATTCTTCGGCCTCGCCGCGGGCGATATTCCGACCGCCTCAGAGGCGCAGAGGCTATTGGATAGAATTAGTGAGCCGGACCATGAAATATTGGATGACATCGTTGAGTTTGAGAAAAAATTCGGCGCGCAATTCGAGCAGTTCGGCACCAAGGCCGAAGAGAAAAGTCTTGAGCGGATAGCGCTTCTGACTTCCAGTGAGACCGAAGAGGCGGAAAGGTCAGGACTTCTTAAGGTTGAAGGCTGGTTTGACGGAGTACCTGATCTGGCTATGATGCACTTGGAAGGCCCGCAGGAATATTATGACCGACTGGCAGAACACGCACTGAAACGCGTGCAAAAGGCTTCCGAAGCTGGTAGCGCGATCATGTTTGAGCCTGGTTCTCGTCGCATTATTCCGAATGCACCGGATCAATCTGAAATTATTTATCGGATCAGCGATCGAGTATCGGCCGCGAAAGTCGCGATGTCACACCTTGCAATGCTCCCGAGCTTGAGAAATTCTCCAATGTCTGAGGTGCTGGATGTTAGACAGGGTCTGATCGAGTACCTTCCTCATTTCAGACAGGCCGTCTTGTCTCTTGCTGATGAATTATCTCAGGTGTCAGTTGAAGCTCCCGAAACGATCGAAGCAGTTATCGACAAACACTGGCACAGTGCGATTAATCCAGCATTGTCCGAGTTACATCATCAGGCCAGGAAAGGGAAGTTTCGACGACATATACTGGACGAGTTTTCATCATCTAAGGATTCAATGGCTGCGGCTGCCGGTGCCGCTGTGACTATAGCGGGAGGAAGTATTTTTGCGGGGCTGGCAGCGCTGGTTCCCGGTTTGGCGGCAGGCGCGTACCCGTTTGTGAAGGCTCTTAGCGCAGCTGTGAAGTCACGTGATGATATCAAAGAGAGCCAATTGTACTTTGTATACGAGGCTGATCGCCGATTGAAAAAGCGTCGATTCTAGGCAGGAATAGACATCAACCATCGATCCTGCTAACTCGGTGTCCACCACCAGGGGTGAACCTCATCTTGCGCCTACGCTCCAGCCCCGGCACATCGGGTGTCGAGGCTGTGCCACGCGCTGGGGGTGACATCTCGGTTACGCACTGCGCCAGGGGGCGACCACAAGGTGAGCCGAGCGAGCGCGGATGGCTATTGTTCGCGGGATAGCCCGCGTGCGCGGTCCTGTCCGTGTCCGGTGCCGCCACGCTCAACGCTCGGCGCAGAACCAGGCGGCTGTCTCACCGCTGCTAGTGGATGCTGCGCCTGCCCCAACCAGAGAACTCTTTCCACCTCCGACAGACGCCCTTTCGCGTCCAACTCCCTGAACGCCGCGTTGCGCGCCGCGTTCAGGGCCTGCAAGGCAGCGGCTTCACGTTCATTCGCTGCCGTGCGTGCCTCGGCTGCTTCCCGTTCCGCTCTGGCGGTGTCGGCCGCTTCTCGGGCCGCTTGTTCTCCAGCGTCGGCGGCTTCCCGTTGCGGGTACTGGCTGGGTGGTGGGAATTCCTGTGCCACCCGTTCGGCTGCCTGCCGTTCCACCCGCGCCTGCTCGGTTTCCGGCGTTCGGCCTGCTTGCCTGGCTCGCTCGGCTTGCTCGCGGGCCTGCCGGTCGCGTTCGACCTGCTGCGTGGCATCCGCCCGGCCACGCGCAGCAGCTTCTCGGAACTGTTGCATCTTCCGGAGTTTCTCGGCGCGCTCCTGCGCCCGCACTATCTCACGCAGCTTCGCTAAACGTTCCCGCGCTCGGTCGGCTCGGTTCAACTCGTATGGCCGGATCAGCTCCAATTGCTGAGATACCAGCGACCGGCCGAGTTGCATTGCGCGTAGTGCATCAGCGCGAGAAATGATCACGTGCTGGAATTTGTCACCGAAATCACGGGCCATGTCTCGCAGGTCTTCGCGGACTTTATCCGGAATCTTCTCACCGGCCACCGTTTCCCACCGGGAGCGAGTAATCAGGCCGGAATTGAGTCCATCCCGATCTTTTCGTAGCTGGAGGCGAGCATCTGCCTCGTTGATTCGACCTGATTTGCGTTCGACACCTTGGACGCCCTTCCCTTGGGTGCGGGCTGAATCCAAGATTCGCGCGCCTCGATCAGTTTCGACCCTGAACTGGCGGGTCCATCCCTTGTCTGGTGTTTCCCCTAGTTCGTGCGCCCTGCCGAGTTCGAAGTACAGCCCTTTTTCGTAATTGGTCAATCTTCTACGGACGGCATCGTATTCGTCGGGCACGGCTGCGCCCACCCCCGTTTACATTGAGCGAGTCAGGGCGTAGTGCGCGATTTCCGTGTTTCGCGCACAGCTTCGGCGATGTTGTATTCGATCAGTCTTGGGCCGTCACTGTCGGCTAGATCTTGTGCTATCGCCACCATGCTGCGGGTATCGTCGCCCTGCACAGCCGGGCCGAAATCGGTGTACAGGGGTGGACCCCACTCGGGGCGGTTCGTCCATTGCAGGCCGCCACGTCGCACATAGCATTCGCCCAGGAATCGGATAAACCCGTCCGCAAGTTCGCGGTTTGGAGTGGCAGTCAGTCCGGGCTCACCGAACAACTGTTTCGCCGCTTCCATGATCCGGGTCGAAAGCGGCGGCTTCCACCAGGCCGCATCGTCCGCTATATCCGGAGCCGTGGTCGCGAGAAATTCACGTACCCCTGATTCCATGCGTTCTGGCGCTACCCAATCGAGGAATGCTTGGGTTTTGTCATCGAACTCTATATCGAAACCGAATTGTTCGTGGTCCACTGGCCGGGCCTTCCCCTCTTGCTGACTGTCTGGGATCGAGTTTCCGGGCTACAGTTTCGCCTCCGCCCTCGTAGCCGGGCAAACGGCGGAGGGTGATGGAGTGTCGCCCGCCGGATGCCACCCTGGTTCGACCGGTCTCGGGGATACGCGGTCATCGATCACCCGGAGTCCGACGGCTGGGCATTCTCCGTGTAGGCCGAGATGAGAGCCGATCATGCCGCCTGCGGTTACCGGCACCGTCACCCGGCACTCCGGTGCTGGGCAGGTCACCGACATGAGAGTGAGGGTGCTGGCGCGGAATACCGCTGCGGTGCACTGCGACAGCAACACGGTGTGCGCTGCTGGCGGGTGGGGCGTTTCGGGAGTGTGCATAGCCGGACCTTCCGGAGATGGGGCTAGCCGAGTGAATAACGTTGTTGCTCAATGGATCTAGTAGGTCGGGGGAAGGCTGGCGGGCGGGTTCGGTTGGGCACACCGATGTGGAGACCCATCCGCGCAGCCCTCCCCCTTTTGGGTGCCCCGGCACGTGGCTGCTTCCCCTGTGGTGCAAAGGGGGGACCAGGGGTCGCGCATCGTTGCCGGGGCGGTCTGGGTGCTTCAGGTGTTGTTGAGGTGCTGGCCGATGATTGCGGGTATCAACAGGTCCAGAAAGGTGATGTCCTCGGCGGCAGGGATGTTGTCGATAATCGGATCGAGCAGTGGCCCGGCGTACAAGCGGCCGGTGTGGGGTCCGGCGGCGGTGCGGGCGCTGCTGATCAGTTCGTAGATCACCATCGCCATCACACGAACACGAGTGGTGGCGCTCATCCCGTCCCGCACCGCATCCGCGGTGGCGGTCATGAGGGTGCCAATCACGTCGACGAGGACGTCGAGTTCGGCGGCGGAGCGTTCGGCGTCCTGGTCCCCGGTCACCGACCGGCCTGCGGCGGCTGGGTCGGAGGCGAGGCGGGGCGGGTGGCGAGGTCGGGGTATCGGGTGGAGTCGAACACGACGCGGATACCGATCCACGGGCATTTCTGGCCTCCGAGTGCGATGTCCATCGGGGAGTCGTGGTCGGCCATGCGACCGAGAACGACCTTCACCATCTGCCCGAAGCAGTTCATCGACGGGCACTTGACCGACAGCACCTCCCCGGTCTGCTGGTCGAAGGTGAACAGGCCGCATTGTTCGACAGTGATCCACGGCCCACACGCCGGACCGCACCCATAGGGCACTGCGGCGGTTGCGGTGTCAGGCATACGCCCTCACCGCCCCTCGCTGCCGTGCGTGCTTGGCGGCGCATCCCCGGATGGCTTCGATGACGAGCCGTCCCGGTGGCCGGTAGGGGTCGCGGGGTGGTTGCACCCACGCCCGGAACAATCCGGGGCGCTGTCCGGGACCGGGCAGCGCGATCTGTCCAGAACGCAGGATGGACACACCGAAGCGTGACATCTCCGCGTACAACCGAATGTCCTCCGGCAGGTCCGGGCCAGTGAGAAAGGTCCAGTGCTGCGAGCGAGGGTGTGTCAGTACCGGCCCGGCCTGCTGGCCGTGCCGGTGCATCCACGTTTTGACTTTCGAGCCGACAAACGCGGGCATCATCACCCCGCACACCCGCCCCGCCCGCATCGTGATCCGCCCCAGATGCGGCGGCTGGACCTCAGCGGGCAGATCGCATACCTGCCGGTAGAAATGACACGCAGACAACGGTGTATGCCCAAGCTGTCCAGATGAAATCACTAACGCCTCCCCTGCTCGATGTACTGGTGTGCACCCGCCGCCGGGGAGCGATGAGGACACCGGATCAACCCGGCGGCGCGTGCCGTGATCAGCCTCACGTGACAGCCCCGGTCGTAACAATGTCGGCACCCGGACTTTTCCCGGACTTTTCCCGGACTTCGTGCTTCGTAGACCGACCGCCCTGAATCGGAGGGATACCGTGGATTCGATGCAGAGCGTGAGGTGAAACGGCGATGGAAAGTGCAGCCCCCCGCACCGTGCTAGAAGCGCTGGTCCGCGCTGGCGACCGGAGCAATGCCGAATGGTGCACAGCCTTCAACGAACTGGCCAAGCAGAGCCAGGAGAACGCGACGCTGTCCGAGCGTCAGTTGCGTCGCTGGATGGCTGGAGACGTACCAGATGCACGCCCAGCCGCGCGGCGTGTGGCACAACGAGTGTGGAAACTGGCTTTTGAGGTCCTCGTATCGCCTCCCGACGTCAGAGGGGGCCTACCACAAGCGGCTTTGTCCACGCTCGATCAGGTGAATCAGGAGATAGAGATGTCCACGGAAGACTCTGCACGCTGGGTCAAACGCGGCGCTGGTGGGGTCGACGAGAATGTCCTTGAACAGCTACATGTCGACGTCCGCCACTTCGCCGCCGACTACCTGACCAAGCCCCCCTTGGAGCTGATTCCGGGACTGACTCAGATGCGGCGCGAGGTATTCGAGTTGCTCGAGGCCCGTCAACGGCCCCGCTACATCCGCGACCTGTATTTGATCGCCGGACAGGTCTGTGCGCTGCTCGCGCACGCCTGCGCCGACCTCGGCCGCCCCTACGACGCAGATACCCATGCCCGAACCGCCTGGGTCGCAGCCGACTTCGCCGAAGATCAATATCTGCGCGCCTACGTCCGATGGGTTCAAGCCAACGTCGCGTACTGGGCCGGTGACCACCGCCGCGCCGCACAGTACGCGGAAAACGGGCTCGGCGACATGACCGACCCATCCACCCGGCTTCGCCTTGCCAGCCAGCTCGCACGTGCACGAGCCGCTCTGCTCGACGAGCGAGCGGCTTTGGAGGCTCTGAACATTGCTATGGACGCCATTACTCGGGTACAGACAGCTGCCACCGACGCGCCGGGCGTGATGTGGTTCGACCCCGGCAAGGCTCGGTACTACGCCGCAGAGGTCCATCTCGCTCTCGGCGGCCATCACCACAGCAGGCTCGCCCTCGAACACGCCGAAGCTGCGCTCGAAGTCTTCGACGACACCAGCCCACCGGAATTCGTCGCAGCGGCCGAACTCGACGCGGCCAGAGCACACCTCGGCCTCGGTGACTTGGATGCCGCGACTGGCCGTATCGGCACAGTTCTCGAGCTGCCGGTGGAGCTGCGGACCATCCCGATCGTCGAGCGGGTCGTGAAGGCCGCCGACGAACTGCGCACAATCTCTGCCACAACGCGGGTCGCGCGGGAGCTCCCGAGCCGGATTAGCCTGTTCACGAGCAACACAGCACAACAGGCGAGCAAGGAGTGAGATGCCCCCGACACAGGTTGCGGTATGCGGTCCCCGACATGCCGCCGCCGCAGATGCGACGAACGCATGGGAGATCGGCAGGCTTCTCGCGGAGGCGGGCGCAACCGTCCTGTGTGGCGGCGGAGCTGGCGTGATGGCCGCAGTAGCCGAAGGAGCGTCCTCCGCTGGCGGTCTGGTGATCGGTGTGCGGCCCGACACTGATCCCGACCATATATGTGAAGGTCTGTCCGCAGTCCTCTACACGAACATGGGTGAGGCGCGCAACGCCATCCTCGTCTGGTCCGCTGATGCTGTGATCGTCGTCGGCGGCTCGTGGGGCACCCTTTCCGAACTGGCGCTGGCGAACAGGCGCGGCAACGTTCCAATCGTCTCGATAGGTGGCTGGCAAATCCTCGACAGCGACGGCAAACCCATCGAGTCCGCCGTGGTGACGTCAAGCCCACAGGCAGCCGTTGAAGCTGCGCTGTCCGCTGCTCAGCGGCGATAGGCGCACTGCAACAACAAACTCCGGCTCGCGAGGGGTGCGCTGTCGGCCTGGGCGACTTCGGATACGGTCCGCACATCTGCCCCGGCGCGGCCCTTGCCCGCCTGGAAGCCGGGATCGCGCTACCCGCCTTGTTCGCCCGCTTCCCCGGCCTGCGCTTCGCCGTGCCGGTCGAAGAGATCCGCAACCTCCCCGTGCTCACCCAGAACGACCTCGAAGCATTCCCGGTGTACCTCGGGAACTGATCCGTTCCGCCGGTTGTTGCCGTGCCTATGACCGGCGAAACCTCGGCGGCGCCGCACCGGCGCGCCCAGCTCCGTGACTTCCTCCGCACCCGCAGAGCACGGCTCACCCCGCACGACGTCGGCCTGGCGGCGGTGGGCCGGCGGCGGACACCCGGCCTGCGCCGGGAGGAGGTCGCGATGCTCGCCGGTGTCGGCGTGTCCTGGTACACGTGGCTGGAGCAGGGGCGCGATATCACCGTGTCGGCGGAGGTCCTCGACGCGGTCGGCGCGGCACTGCGCCTTTCCGGGCCGGAACGTTCACACCTGTATCTGCTCGCCGGTCTCAACCCGCCGCCACCCGGCCGGGCCCGCGACACCGAGGTCACCCCCGAGCTGCTCCGGTTGCTCGACGCGTGGGGATCGCGCCCGGCGGTGCTGCGTGACCGCTACTGGAATCTGCTCGCGGTCAACGACGCGGCACGAACTGTCTTCGGCTTCAGCGACGCCGACCACAACTGCCTGATCAGCTTTTTCACCAACGCCAGGTACCGAGCCATGCACGTGGCGTGGACCGCGATCGCGCCCGCGGTCGTGGCCGCCTTCCGCGCCGACGCCGCGCACGCCCCCGGCGATCCCGAGTTCAGCAGGGTGGTCGGCGAACTCACCGCCGCGAGTCCCGAGTTCGCGCGGCTGTGGGCCCGCCACGACGTGGACGCCGCCGTCCAAGCCGTGAAGGCGGTGCGCCATCCCGAAGCCGGTGACTTGCTGTTCGACACGACCACCCTCGCGGTGGCCGACCATCCGGACTGGTTCCTGGTGCTCTACAACCCGCAACCCGGCACCGAGACCGCGCAGCGGGTCGACGGGCTGATGCGCAGCCGACTCGCCCCGGTGTGACCGCAACCTGGTGGTGCCACACCTAGGTCAACTGGACACTGTTCGGTTCCGGGACGCTTCGGCACGCTGATTCCCATGACGCACAACATCTCCCGATTCGACGGCAAGGTCGCCCTCATCACCGGCGGCTCGAGCGGCATGGGGTTGGCGACCGCACGACGGCTGCTCGCCGAAGGCGCGCGGGTGGTCATCACCGGACGGGACCGGACCCGGCTGGACGCCGCGGCCGACGCATTGCACGGCGGCGACCGCGTGCTCGCGATCCGAGCCGACGCGGCGCGTCTGGCCGACCTCGACGCGCTCACCGCCGCCATCCGCGACCGGCACGGCCGCCTCGATGTCGTGTTCGCCAACGCGGGGGTCGCGTCCTTCCAGCCGAACGCCGAGATCACCGAAGACGAGTTCGACCGCGTCGTGGACACGAACTTCAAAGGCGTGTTCTTCACCATCCAGAAAGCCCTGCCGTTGCTGTCCGCGCACGCCGCGGTCGTCATCAACGCGTCGTGGACGCTGCATCGCGGCCTGCCCGGCGCCTCGCTGTACGCGGCGACCAAGGCGGCCGTGCACAACCTGGCCCGTACCCTCGCGGCGGAGCTGGGACCCAGAGGGATCCGGGTCAATTCCGTGAGCCCCGGGTACATCGAGACTCCGATGTTCCACGACAACGTCAGCCCCGACGCGCACACCGCCGTGCTGGCCGAAGTGGCGAGCCGCCGGTTGGGTACCGCCGACGACGTGGCCGACGCCGTGGCATTCCTCGCGTCCGCCGAGGCGTCCTACGTCAACGGCCAGGATCTGATCATCGACGGCGGTCTGGTCGCCGCCGTATCCCGCGAGCTGATCTGACCGGCTCGCGGTCCCTCATGTGCGCGAACCGTTCTCGCGCCGTACGGATTCGACGATGGCGTCCCGGATGGGCCGCCATCGCAGATCGAGCTCGGCCAGGGTCCGGGAATCGTCGGTCGGCGTGGCGGTGGTCAGCAACCACGCGGCCTCGTAACCGAGCCCGGCGCTGATCGGCAGGAAGCGGGCGGCTGCGTCGGTGAGCCGCCCGAGTCCCAGCAGCGCGGCCTTCGGCACCGGGACCCGCCGGATCCGCTGTCCGGCAGCGCTTTCCAGGATGTCCACGATCTCGTCGAACGCCACCAGGTGACCGCCGCACAGATAGCGCCGCGGTCCGAGACCGGGACGCATGACGGCGGCGTGCACGGCGGCCACGTCCCGGACGTCGATCATCTGCATCCCGCCGCGAATCCGCGGTGCGATCCGGGCCCGCAGAATCGCGCCCCAGCCGTCGGAGGTGATCCCGGCCTGCGCGCCGAGGCCGGGGCCGACGACGCTGGAGGGGTAGGTGATGACGATCGGCGCACCCGCGGCCTGCAACGCCCGGGCGATCCGATCGGCGGCCGACTTGGTGCGGCCGTAGGCGCTGCGGCCGCGCGCGGTCGGGCTGTCGGGCGTGATGACCGGATCGGGGCTGGGGAAAAGGGCGCTGTAGCTGGCGACGTGCACGATCGGATCCAGTCCGAGCGCTGTCGCGCGGGCCAGCACGGTGGCCGTCGCGTCGGCGTTGACCTCCCACATCAACTGCTCGCGCCGGTTGTCGGTGCCAACCACGCCCGCCGCGTGCAGGACGGCGTCGCATCCGTCGAGCAACGCCTCGACCACCTTCGGATCCCGGATGTCGCCCGGCAGCACCGACAGCGCTTCGGGCCCGGCATCGAACATGCCGACCGCCGCCGGGACCGATTCGCTCGGATGGACCAGCAGGACGACGCTGTGCCCCGCGCGCAGCAGTGCGGAAACGGTATGCGCACCCAGGTAGCCGGTGCCGCCGGTGACCGCGATTCGCATCCCGGCTACCCCTTGTCGTTTCCGGTCGACCGCTCCCGCGTTTCCGTTCCCCGCCCCGCCGTCCGCGGTCGACCGTTTCGTCCGCCCATCACATTCCTTCGTCACCCTGAGCTCACCTGTCCGGGTCGGCCACGGGGCGCCTTCGGCGCGCCGCGACAATTGCCCGAAGCATCGGCATAAATTCGATGCCAGTGGCATCGTAATAGAAGGCGGGAAGCGGCATGGGCGAAACGGCACAGGACCCGCGGTCGGGGCCCCGGAGCGTCGGCCGGCCTCGGGACGAGTCGGTCGAGCAGCGCGTGCTGGCGACCGTCCGGGAGATGTTGGCCGAAGTCGGATGGGACGAGTTGAGCGTCCGGGCGGTGGCGGCACGCGCCGGAGTCGGCCGGGCTTCCATCGGTCGCCGCTGGCAATCGAAGGCGGAGTTGGTGCTGCACGCCGTTCTGGGTGAGACACCCGACCTGGGCCCGTTCGAGGGCACCGACCAGTACGGGTGGATCGAGTGGGTGCTGCGCGGCAGCCGGGAACTGTTCGCGCGCGCCGATGTTCGCGCCGCCGTACCGGGGCTGTTGACCGCGCTCGATCACGACCCGCACTTGCGCCACCGGCTGTGGGCCGGGTTCAGCACACCGGCGGCCGCGCTCTTCGCCGCGGGTGACACGACCGGACGCCGTGGCGGGACTGCCCGGCCGGGTGCCACCGAACCCCGCGGGCAGGCCGAACTCGACGCCAGGGCAGTCATCGCACTGGCGGCGGGTGCGGCGCTGTTCCTGGAGTTCGTCGCCGACGGGGACGACACCGCGCTGATCCACCGGCGCATCGGCGAACTGCTGCACCGCGCCGTCCTCGAGCGCTGAGCCGGCCGATCCGCGCGAAATCCGGTTGGCGTCCCGTCCGGGCCGCTCAGTACAGTGGGCCGGTGATTCGCACGTCCGCGCTGGCCCATATCCGGGATCGCCGCCTGCTGCAGGCGCGCTCGGCAGGCAAAGACGTCTTCTACATGGCCGGTGGCAAGATCGACCCCGGCGAAACGCCCGAGGCGGCACTGCACCGCGAAGTGCGCGAGGAACTCGGTGTCGGCGTCGTCTCCTGCGACGAACTCGGGGTGTTCCACGCCGAGGCGTACGGCCACTCCCCCGGCACCCGCCTGCACATGACCTGCTTCACCGCGGAACTCGACGGCGACCCGCGCCCGACCAGCGAGATCGCTGAACTGCGCTACTTCACCGTGAGCGAGTACGCCGCGATGGACCACGTGGCACCCGGTTCGATGCTGGTCTTCCGCAAGCTCCACGAGCTCGGCGTGGTCGACTGGTAGTCCTCGCGAACTCCGTCCGGGGCACCGTCCTTGCAGCGCGGGTGCTCGTGGTGAACGACATTCTTACGCCCGTGGCGCCGGACGGCTCCGTTCGTCACGCAGAGCGGGGCGGCTTGTGGCGGAACCGGATTCGGCCATCGAAATCGGCCAAACGACGACGTGACGTGCACCGGGTTACGCAACCCGGTGGCCGGATCGCGCGAACCGCCGCACTCGGGCGGCACGTCGAAGCCAGGGAGCCGCGGCGAGCGATGCCGACGTCAGATCACCCTTCGCTCCCACTCCGCACGGTCTCCGGAGCACGACGAGCATGCTCGGCCACCCAGACGCCGACGCCGATCGCCCCGGCGACCGGCCACGACACCAGCCCGGTGACGGCCGCCGCCCCGAGCCCGCCGAAATAGAGCAACGACTCCCGATCCGGTACCCGATTGCGCACCGCCGTGGTCGCCGACGAAACTCCGGTCGCGACGGTGCGCGGCCCGGGCGGAAGCGGAATGCGGGCCATCCGCATGCCGACCGTGGGAACCGGCACGCGCAACCTGGCGCGCGCGGTGGTCGCGGGGCGCGACCCGGTCTTCGATTCGGCCTTCGATCCGGTCTCGGTGCCGGGCACCGGCGGTGCCGTCTCCCGCGCCTCGGAGCCGGATGCGCGGACCTTCTCGGTTGCTGTCTTGGACATGACCGCTCCTTCCTTCGTCCTGCACCTCATCACTGTGTATGTGATCCAGCCAAGCCGTGCTCGCCCCTCGTCGCAACCCCCGGGCTTGCCGGGCCGCTCGACCGCACGCAGGGCGCGCCGCAGTCGAGCGGATGTCGCCGGCGCCTTCGAATCGACGCGACGAACAAGGATGGCCAACTGATTGCTGGTCATCACGATACCCGCGTTCGATCGGAAGAATTCGAAGTTCTACCGCCCGTAAAACGGCCTTTCTGACCGATTCCGGTTTCACCCCCTCGTGTCGCTGGTAATTTGCTGGCGGTACATCAACCCAGCCGGCTGATCGACGAATGCGGCGAACTACCCTTGGAGGTCAACGGTCGTGACTCGTCCATTTCTTCGTATCCTGGGCAGCGGGCGCATGGGTTCGGTCCGTGCCCTCGGTGCGGTCGGCGGCATGGCACTCACCCTGCTGCTGTCGACGACGGCAACCGCGGAGCCGATATATCCGCTGCCCGATCCGGACCCGTTCTACGCCGCCCCAGCCGATCTGGCGGCGCACCGACCAGGTGACGTGCTCGCGGTGCGGCCCTTGCCGCCGCTGGCGTCCTTCCCGGGCGCCGCCGTCCGGCTGGTCGAGTTCCGCTCCACCAATTCGCACGGCGTGCCGATCGCGGCCACCACCACGATCGTCACCCCCGCCTTCCAGCGGCCCGGCATGCCGCTGTTGTCGTATCAGCACTTCATCAATTCGCTCGGTACCGGCTGCGCGGTATCGCACCTGCTCTACGAGAACGATTTCAATTTGACGATGGCGACGCCGATGCTGAACGTGTTGGTCCAACAGGGCTGGAGCCTGGCGCTGCCGGACCATCTCGGACCGCAGTTCGCACTCGGGGCCGGACGTTTGGGCGGCCAGATCACGCTGGACGGCATCCGGGCGGCGAGACAACTGCCCGAACTCGCCGTTCAGCAGAGCCCAGTGGCGCTGGCCGGCTACTCCGGCGGCGGTCTCGCCACGGCCTGGGCGGCCGCGCTCCAACCGTCCTACGCACCTGACGTGCGGCTGGCGGGCGCGGCCTTCGGCGGCGCTCCGATGAACCTGGTGGCGATGGCGGAGGGGCTGGGTTTGAATCCGCACCCTGCCTTCGGTCTGGCCATGGCGGCGGCGATCGGCCTGGAGCGGGAGTACCCGGATCGCGTGGTGATCAGCTCGAATCTCAACGGGCGCGGCCGCGCGCTCCGTGACGCCATGGCCAACAGCTGCACCAACGAAATCCTTGCCATCGGCGCCGGCGGCAGCGCGCGCGAGATGACCGACAGCACCTCGGTCTTCAACATGCCCGAGGCCTGGTCGGTGGTGGAGGAGAACAGCGTCGAGCTCTACGGCAGCGCGCCGGAAACTCCGATCTTCGAATGGCATTCGCCGACCGACCCGCTGATTCCGATCGGTGCCATCGACAGCACCGCCCGACGGTGGTGCGGGGCCGGGGTACCGGTTCAGATGGTGCACGTGCCCGCGATCGACCATCTGTCCGCGGCGGCCGTGGGCGCTCCCGCGGTGGCGGCATGGCTCGAAGGCCGGGTTCGCGGAGAGCCCGCGCCCTCCAACTGCTGACGAATCGAGCCGCTCGACGACTGCCCGTCGCTACGACCACGGCAGACGTCGAGCGCTCGGGGAGCGGAGGCAGCAAGCGGCAGACCCGAGCCGGATTGCGCGGCGATCTGCGGGGTAAACCGCCATCACAGGAGGTGATCACATGCCGAAAGCTTGGTCGGACAAGCAGGAACGCCAATACGAGCACATCAAGGACTCCGCGAAAACCCGCGGCGCGAGCACCGGTCGCGCGAAGGAGATCGCCGCTCGCACGGTCAACAAGAACCGCGCCCAGTCCGGGCAGTCCAAGACCGCGAGCAAGACGTCGACCAACGACAAGTCGCCGCAACAGCGCGGCGGACAGCGTTCGCACAGCGGCGCACAAGGGCCGACGCGCGACCAGCTGTACAACGAGGCCAAGAAACGCAATGTCGAAGGCCGCTCGAAGATGACGAAGAAGGAGCTGGCGCACGCGCTCGGACGGGACTGAGCAGGCGCGCCGCTCGACGCCGAAGAAGCGAGAGGAGTGGAGATGGCCGAGCAGCAGGAAACGGGCACCGTTACCGGCACCAGGGACAAGGACTACAACCTGATCTGGTTCGTCGAAGCGTCCCTGGAGAATGCTCTGCGTCTGGATACGTTCATCCGGGACGCGGAACGCGACGGAGACAGCGAGCTGGTGGAATTCTTCCGAAAGGCGCAGGCCGACAGCCGTAAAGGCGGTCGGATGGGTAAAGAGCTGCTGTCCCAGCGCCTCGCCAAATCCGATATCTGAGCTTTTCCCGACGACAGGCGGGGAGGACGGCCGCGCGGCCGTCCTCCCCGCCTGTTTCCATCTTTATCCAGCTGGAACGGATGGCCGGGTGTCGTCGTCCGGAGGCTGGGTACATCGCTGTCGAATCTCGCCGCCGAGCCGAGGAGCAGATATGCGCGTAGTCGTGGTCGGTGCCACCGGAAACGTGGGGACGAGCTTGCTGGAGACCCTGTCGGCCGAAGCGGGGGTCGGTTCGATCGTGGGAATCGCGCGACGCGTCCCGAGCAAGTCGTGGGATGGCGTCGAATGGGTGCGGGCGGACGTGCGAACCGACGACCTGGAATCCCACTTCCACGGCGCCGACGCGGTGGTGCATTTGGCATGGCTGTTCCAGCCCAGCCATCAGCCCATGGTCACTTGGCGGGCGAATGTGGGCGGCACGGAGCGCGTGCTGCGTGCCGTGGCCGCTGCGCAGGTCCCGGCTTTCATCTACGCCTCGTCGGTCGGCGCCTACTCCCCGTGCCACGACGACGAGCCGGTGCCGGAGAGCTGGCCGACCGATGGCTGGCCGCCTGCCGCGTACACCCGTGAGAAGGCCTATGTCGAACGGCTGCTGGATCGGTTCGAGGCCGAGAATCCGGATCGCCGCGTGGTGCGGATGCGCCCGGGGTTCATCTTCCGCCGGGAGACCGCCAGCCAGCAGCGGCGCTTGTTCGCCGGGCCGCTGCTGCCGAATCGCCTGATCCGGCCGGGGCTCCCGCCGATCCTGCCGCTTCCACGGGGCCTGCGCTTCCAAGCGGTACACAGCGACGACGTCGGTCGCGCCTATGCGCTCGCGATCGCGACCGACGCGCGTGGGCCGTTCAATCTGGCCGCGGAACCGGTGATCGACCGCGACCGGCTGGCCGAGCTGTTCGGTGCCCGGGTGGTGTCCGTGCCGCCCGGACTCGTCCGCGCCGCGCTCGCCATGGGGTGGCACGCGCGGACCCTGCCCGCGGCGCCGGACCTGTTCGACGCGGTGATGCGCCTGCCGATCCTGGACACCGGCCGCGCGCGGGCGGAGCTCGGCTGGACGCCGCGGTTCACCGCGGTCGATGCCATCCGGCATTTGCTCTCCGGTTTGCGCGCCGGCGCGGGGGAAGACACCCCACCTCTGGCTCGCGACGCGGGCGGGGCTTGGCGCTGGCGGGAATTCGCATCCGGGGTGGGTGGCCGAGAGCTGGGTGTCGGCTAGATGCCAGACAGCTGACACGGCGCGCTGGGCGTGGTCGAAGCGAAGCGTCGCGTCTATGTGTTCGTGGTGGTCGTCCCGCAGCCGCCCGCGGCGGTGAACGGGTGGATCAGCTGGCGGGCGTAGTCGACCGGGTAATCGGGTTTGGCCGCCATGCCGAGCTGTTCGGAGGTGAAGCGCCGGCCGGGATCGTAGGAGTAGGTGCGGTAGAGGTGGTCCCAGAGCAGGGTGAACAGCCCGAAGTTCACGTCGCCGATACCGGCCCACTTGAGGTGATGGAAGCGGTGGCCCGCGTTGAGCGCGAGGACGTATCCGGCGGGACCGACACGGTAGTCGGCATTGGAGTGCTGTAGCAGCAGCTGGATCGCGACGGCGAGGGCGAGGACGGAGGCCACGTCGACGGGCAGGCCGAGCAGAATCAGCGGCGCGACGCCGGCGGCCATCTCGACGGTCTGGTGGACGGGATGTTTCATCAGGCCGTTGAGTCCGTAGAACCGGGTGACGCTGTGGTGCACGGCGTGGAATCGCCACAGCAGCCCGATCTTGTGACTGGCCAGATGCACCGTGGTGATGCCGAAGTCGGCGATCAGTACGGCAAGGAGGACCTGTCCGGCGAAGGGCAGCTCGCCGGGCCAGATCCGCGCGCTCGGGACGATCGCGGCCAGCAGCGGAATGGCGGCGACGCTGATCAGGATCAGAGTTTCGTTGACCATCGCGTGGATGCGGTCGCGGCGACTGTCGCCGAGGTCGTGGTTCCAGCCCTGCTCGTACGGGATGATCCGTTCGGCCAGGAACGAGGCTGCGATCGCCGAGGCCAGGATCGCGAGGAGCCAGTATTTCGGGGCGCCCGCAGCCGAGAGGGCGATACCGAGCCCGTTGAGCCCGAGCAGCATGAACGGTACGTAGGCATACCGCGTGATTCGTTGTGTCGCCAACAGTATGGTCGTGTGCATGCGTTGAGCGTGCTGGCTCGACACCGCATCCGGCTTGAACGATTCGGCTAACGCGAATCGTTGTGCCAGGACAGGTTCCGGCTCAGCGCCGAGGGCGGCAGGCCGAAGGTCTCCCGGCAGGTGCGAGTCAGGTGGGCGCTGTCGGCGAACCCGGCGGCGTGCGCGGCGGTGGTGAGGTCCGCGCCGCCGGCCACCGCGTCCCGCGCGATCATCAGCCGCAACCAGAGCACGTAGCGGCGCAGCGGCAGCCCGACCTGAGCGGTGAAAAGATGTGTCAGTCTGCTCGCCGAAATGCCAACGCGGGCGGCGAGATCGGCGGTGCGAATGGTCCCGGAGGCGACGACGACCGGCAGGCAGTGCAGCGCGGAGGCCACCGCCGGGTGGCGGACGGCGTGGGAGACGGCTGTGCTGTGCGGCGCCAAGATCGCCATCAGTTCGGTGACGGCCGCGGCCACCGGCGCATCCTGATCGGGCAGGGACAGCGCCGGTCCACCGGACCAGCCGGCGGTGTGGGCGCGGTGCGTGGCGGCACGACCGGCGGTGCTGTCCGGATCGAGGAACACCGCGATACCTGCGGGGGCGCCGCGCAGAACGCGATGCGATGCATCGGCGGGGATGATCATGTGGGTACCGGTGCACTCGGCGTGGTCGCCGGCAACGGTGATCGGGCCGGCCCCGACTATCACCTGGACGGCGTGGTGGGCGTGGGTGCCGGTCGGGCCGATCGATCCGCTGAAGGCGAGCACGCCGGGACGCAGCAGGACCTCGCCGCGCCAGGGCTGCGGGCCGGTGCGCTCGTCAATGGTGGCGTCGGGAGCCTGCGTCCCGCATGCCGCCGAACGGAGTGGTGACACCGTCGTAGCGTACGGGCAGCATCATCCCCTGATGTGCGTGCGGCAGGTTGTGGCAGTGATTCATCCAGATGCCCGGATTCGATGCTCGAAACACGACTTCCCAGACTTCTCCGGGGCGAACATCGAAGGTGTCGACCCACAGCGGGCTGCCCATGCCTCGCGGGCGGGCGCGAGCGGATTCCTGCGCAAAGACGCGCGAGCCGCCGAACTGCTGCACGCCATCCGGGTGATCGCCGACGGCGACGCCCTGCTGGTCGTCATCGCCTACCAGACCGGGCTGACCCAGCCCTGGCTGCGGCAGCCCGCGGCGATCGCATTCGTCCGGCACAGCCGCCACACGGCTCGGTCCTCGTCGACGTCCGCGCGGCTACGACCTCCCGCGCAGACGTTCGCGATCTGCGTACGCGGATCGACGTAGACAGTGCCGACCGCTGACGGACGCGGGACGTGCCCACCGGATCGAGAATCGATGGCGTGAGAGGCAAAGTTCCACTGCGAGTTCGCATTCTGTCCGCGCTTACCACCGAGCCGGACTGGGATTCGATCACCCCCGAACAGATCATCGAGGTACGTGAGGCTCAGGCCCACAAGCGCCGCTCGGCACTGGGCAGGCTGGTCACCGGCAAGCCTGATCAGCGCGCTCGCATCACCACGCACACACTCGATCTCCCACAACGACGCGTGGACGTGCGGGTCTACCGGCCCGAACGGGAAGACTCGGCGCTGCCTTTGATCATTGCGTTCCACGGCGGCGGATTCCTCGGCGGTGCCCCGGATCAGGACGATTGGCTGCTCGGGCACTTGGCGGCGAACCTTCCGGCCGTGGTCACCTCCGTCGACTACCGGCTGGCCCCCGAACATCGCATCGGCGCATTCGTCGAAGACGCCCACGACGCCGCGGCCCAGCTGGCCGAATCGGCCCCGGCGTTCTGCGCGGACCCCGCCCGAATCGCCCTGCTGGGCGCCAGCGCGGGAGCCACGCTCGCGGCGCTCACTGCGATCCACGCCCGCGAACTCGGGCTGGCGGTACGGGCGCAGGTGCTGATAAATCCGCAACTCGATTGGACCGACCGTATATTCGACTATCACTCGTTCACCGAGAACGCGGACGCACCGAGCCCGACGCCGGCCTTCTGCCGTGCCATGCTGCGTTTCGCGATTCCCGAACCGTTCGATCGCACGACGATCACCCCCCTGCTGCGTGACGACCTCGAGGGGGCGGCCCCGGCGCTCATCCAAGCCGCGGGGCTGGACCCGCTGGCGGACCAGGCCCCGGCCTACGCCGACCGCCTGCGGCAGGCGGGCGTCGACGCGACGCTGACGCACTATCCGGACGCGGTGCACGCCTTCCTTTCCATGCCCGGGCTGGTTCCCGCGGCCCGGCCGGCCCGCGCCGAGATCCTCGGTTACCTCCGTACCCACCTGCTGGCACGGCCCAGCGAGCAGACGTGCCCGCCTCAGTCGCCGAACCCGTCGGCGATCTGGCGGGCTCACGGCGGTTCGTGAAAGGGCACCGTTCCCCTTCGGGCGAGCGGGCCGACATGCGTAGTCGCTCGTGCCCGCGAGTGCGGTGTGCCGACTCCGGCCGCCGGTCGAGGGCTATACGGCCGGTCGGCGAAGCGGCCATACCCGGCACCTTCCTTTCGTTCACCCCATTACATGAGAGGCGTTCTATGCGAAATACGACAACCGGGCCAGGCGTGCGGATCGCCGTACGACGCGCGATTTCGGCGCTGCTGGTCGCCGGATGCGCGGTACCGGTCGCAGGAGTGGCAGCGGCGGACCCGGTAGCTTCGAGCGGCCCCGGAGCCATCGTGTCGTCCCGGTCGCTGGAGGCGACCGAACTCATTCCCGCGGCGGGCGAGGGGTATCGGCTCGTCTATCGAACCACCGGCCGCGACGGCGAGCCGGCGATCAGCGGCGGAAACGTCTACCTGCCCGCCGGGGCTGCACCGCCGGGCGGGTGGCGGGTAGTGTCCTGGGCGCACGGCACGAGCGGGATGGCACAGGGGTGTGCACCCAATCTCCTCGGCGGGATCGCGGATACACACGACGAAACACCGCAGCTGACAGACCTGCTAGCCCAGGGGTACGCCGTGGTGGCCACCGACTACATCGGGCTCGGGGCGCCCGGGCGCTACGAGTATCTTTCCGGGCGCGCGGAAGGACACGCGGTGCTCGATATCGTCCGCGCCGGCCGCCTCGTCGAGCCGGACCTATCGGATTCCTATGCGCTGGCCGGACATTCGATCGGCGGGCACGCGGTGTTGCACGCGGCACAGTTGTCTTCGAGCTACGCACCGGAACTCGATCTGCGCGGCACCGCCGCATTCGCTCCGACGAGCAACTACGAGCAGTTGATCTCCGCGCTCTCCGGACCGGGCCTGGCTGTGCCGCTCCCCGCGGGACTGCAGCTCAGGGTCTTGATGATCCTGGCCGGCCTCGACCACGCGCATCCGGAGCTGGGCGTTGCCGACCACCTCAGCGAACGAGGCAAACATGTGGTGGCCATCGCGGAGTCCGGGGAAGACTGCCTGAGGTCAGCGGAACAAGCCCTCACCGGTCGTCCCTTCGGTCAGCTGTTCGCCGAACCCCTGTCCGATCCGGCCCTGACCGCCGCACTGCGCGAGTACATGGCCGCGCCCATGACCGGCTACGACCGGCCGCTGCTGCTTCTGCAGGGCGGAGCCGACACTGTGCAACCGATCCCGACCACCGTCCTGCTCCAGCAACAACTCGAACAAAGCGGCACCGACAGCCGCCTGCTTGTCTACCCCGCGGCCGACCACTTCACACTCTTGCCGCACGCCCGCCACGATACAGCCGCATTTCTGGCCCAGATGCTGCCGAGCCGCTGACCCACCCTGCTGGAAGCATTCCTCGATGCGCCAAGCGGGCGCCCGCGATCCAGGCCAGATCGGCGATGGTGGATCTGCGGGGTCCGTAGCAGACGTAGTAGGCGAACTCGGCAGGGTTGGAGATGCTGCGCCGGGCCAGCAACCAGTGCCCGCGCCCGAGTTCCCACCCGATACGGATCGGCACCCGCGCCCAGTCGTAGTCGGGGGGCGGTGCGCACCGGCACCAGCGGAGATCGGCTGCTACGCCTTGGGCGGGAGCGCGGCAACGAGCTCGTCAGCGCGGGCCTCGGTGAACAGGCCGGCGATCAGGGTGTCGTTGCGGCGGGTCGCCAGTACGTGGGCGATGTCGTGTTGTTCGAGCCATACCCGCAGGTACTTGACCTGACCGTGGGCTTCGTCGGCGGTGAACCACCGAAACGGCACCTTCGCCGACACTGCCCGTTCCAGCATCGCCATGGCGGGAGGCATACGCCAGGAACACTCCGATCTGGCAGGTCTCCGTCCGCCCGGCCGTGCCGGAGTACTGGCGCCGCACCCCCGCCGAGCGGATGCCTTTCTTCAGGAAACCGGTGTCATCGGCGATCAGCACCGCGTCCCGGTCACCGAGCCGCTCGGTCACATACGAGCGCACATCGTCGCGGACTCCGTCGATGTCCCGGTCCGCCCACCGCAACAACCGCTGCATCCCGTCCGGGCTCACCTCACCGGCTTGCTCGGCCAGCGTCCACCCGTTCTTCCGCTCGAGCCCCGCCACATACTCCCGGGCCCCACCCCGCGGCTCCGACCGCGTGAACCGGTTACCGATCCTCTAGCTCGCCTGCCGCTCCGCGTCGCGCAGCGGTCGCCGTACCGGTGTCTCCGGCCCGCCGACGATCGAGTCGTCCGACGACCCCGAGTCGACCTCACCACGACCGAAGGGGCCGACCCGTGCATCAGGGTCGACCCCTCCGGCCTTCGGATGCCGCCACCTGCGCAGTACTACTGCCTCAGGCTCGGGCACATGCGGGCGGCGGCGTCAGCTGTAGATGAAGAACACGCCGGTGGCGATGCCGCCCGGACCGGTGACCGTGACCGGCACCGGACCGAATCCCACCGGGGTGATCGCGGTGATCTGCGTGTCGGAATTCACCGTGAACGACACTGCCGGAAGGAAACCGAAGAACACACCGGTGGCGCCGGTGAATCCGGTGCCGGTGATCGTGACCGCGGTACCGCCGGTCACCGGCCCGGTATTCGGCGTGATCGAAATCAGCGTCGGCACCGAGACATACGTGTACGGCACTCCCGGACTTGTACCGGCCGGAGTGGTGACGGTGACCGGCACGGTACCCGTTCCCGGCGGAGCGATCGCGATGATCAGCGTGCTGGAGACTCCGAAGAAGAGCGTGGCCGGCGTGGCACCGAATTTGACCGAAGTAACTCCGGTGAAGCCGGTTCCGACGATCAAAACCAGGGTTCCACCGGTCGACGGCCCGGAATTCGGAATCACCGCGGCCACCACAGGTGGCTGCACGACATAGGTGTACGGAAAACCATTGCTGGTTCCACCCGCATTGGCAACGGTGACCTGTACGGTGCCGGCGCCGGGCGGGGCGATCGCCGTGATCTGCGTATCGGAATCCAGGGTGAAAGTCGTTGCGGTCGCGCCGAATCGCACCGTGGTCGGCCCGGTGAATCCGGTTCCGGTGATAACCACACTGTTACCCCCCGAAGTCGGGCCCGTGGTCGGCGATACCGAAGTGATAGTAGGCATGGCATTGCCCCTTTTCAGAGTTGATTACCTGCACCGGGGGGTGCTCGACCTTTTGGTTGCCCGGCTGTAACCATTAAGGCCCTGAAACCAGCGCTGCGGCAATGCATATCGCGATCCGTTTTCGTCCGTTTTTGTCCGCTTCCGTCTGGTTTATGACCGGCTCGATTACACAGCGATAAGACTGTGTCTCACGTCGGCTGCCCGGGGGGACCGGGCAGACCACAGCCCATTGCGCTCCCCACTCGTGGGGAGCGCGCGATTCGAGACATCCGATACTGTGAAACTTCCTGTCGGACAGACTGCTTCGGCGTACGCGACCAGGAGGTGGCCCTCGACATGGATATGGGTCGGCCCGAATATTCGGGGGCATGCGTACGGGGGATGCGCGTTTGCCGATGCCACCTCCCTTCGCGCCGCCGATGGACAGCTTCCGGCATCGGTGCCGGTCCGTTCGAGACCACAACCGTGATTCGTTGTGTCGCAGCATGTCTCGCGGCTGTCGCCGAGCTGCCTCGAGGGCGGGAACCGGCAGGGTTGCAGACACCGGCAGAGCCGCCGCCACCTCAGGTTCGCTCCGCGCTCGCAAGGCGGCGGCACCGCCACGGCCGACGAGCCGAAGGTGGCCATTACGGTGGTGTTCGCGCTGGTCAGCGGCTGCGCGGGGAGCAGGGTTCGATGCCCGCGCCGAGCCGGCCGACCGCGGTGAGTCCAGCTCGAAGATCCGCGTACCGCCCGCGGAAAAGCCTCCTTCGGCATTCCCACCGTTGGAGTCAGTCGCTGCGGTAGCGATGAGACACTCTCACGGTGACCGAGAAACTCGCCACCGGGATGTCCGTCAGCACATACGATTACGACGAGCAATTGCCACGGCTTCCCATCCCGACATTGGAGGAAACGTGCGAACGGTTTCTCGAGAGGTGCTCGCCGTTGCTGACCGACGAGGAACTCACTGCCACGAAAGCGGCCGTGGAGCAGTTCCTCGCACCGGACAGTCCGGCGCGGACTCGGCAAAGCGAGATCGAGCGATTCGATCGGACACCCGGCGTCCATAGTTGGCTCGACGCATTCTGGAACTCTCGCCATCTCGGCTATCGGGACAGTATCGCGTACAACGCGAATTCCTTCTTCTTGTTCCCGGACTCGGAACATGGGCAACTCGAACGTGCCGCCGAACTGATCTTCCGTACCGCCGCGTACAAATTCGAACTCGACGCCGAGATGGTAGCGCCTGTGCTGCTGCGCGGCCGGCCACTGTCCATGCATCAGAACAGGCGCCTGTTCTCCACCACCCGGATCCCCGGCATCGAGTGCGACACCGTGCGCTCCGCCTACAGTGCCGCCGAGCCCGGCCCGTCGACGGCCCGGCACATCGTCGTCTTCTTCCGAAGTCATGCGTTCCGAATGGACGTCGTCGCGGCGGACGGCATCCCGCATTCCATCGAGGACCTGATCGCCGGGCTGGACGCGATCAGAAGAGCCGATCCGGCCGGGGAGGTGTCGCCGGGTGCGCTGACAACTGGACCACGCACCACTTGGGCGAGGGCTCGCCAGGCCCTCATGGAAGATCCGGACAACGTCGCCGCATTCGAGACGATCGAAACGGCGCTGTTCTGCCTCGCGCTGGACGACTTCGCGCCCCGAGACGAACTCGCTGCGTGTAACCAGCTCATGCACGGCGACGGCGGGAACCGCTGGTACGACAAAGCGTTGACATTCATCGTGTTCGCCGATGGTCGCGCCGGCGTCAACATCGAGGAGTCCGGCCTGGACGGAACCACCGTGGCCGGCTTGTGCGACGCGGTTCTGGCGGGTGCGACAGCGATCTCGGCGGACGAGCCGGGACGGGCGCCCGCGATATCACCGGTCGAATTCCGTCTCGACGGGGCTATCCGGCAGGATATTCGGCAAGCCTCGGCCGACTTCGCCGAGCAAGCGGGCGGGACCGCCACGGAGGTCGTCACGCTCGACGGCTTCGGCTCGGACACAGCCAAACGGCTCGGAATATCACCGGATGCGTTGGTACAGATGGCTTACCAACTCGCTCATCAGCGGTCCAGGGGATCGCTCGGCACCACCTATGAATCCGTTGCCGTGCGGCATTACCGCCACGGCCGCACAGAAGCCCTCCGTGTGGTCACCCCCGAAGTCGTTCGTTTCGTCGCGTTGATGAACGACGAGACCGCTACGGCCACCGCTCGGGCCGAAGCGCTGCGCACCGCCGCGGCGGTACACGTCGCTCACACCAGAGACTGCCAGGCGGGGCGTGCTCCCGAACGGCACCTCGCGGAGCTACTGCGAATCCAGCGACTCCACGGCGGTGAGCCGCTGGCGCTGCACGAATCTCCCGGTTGGCGAATTCTGCGCGATGACTATCTCAGCACGAGTGCCGTGTCATCGGTCAACGTTCGATTCTTCGGTTTCGGGCCGACAGCCGACCGATGCATCGGGATCGGCTACCTCGTGCAGCCCGGCGCTGTCAACATCCACCTCAGCGCGGCCGAGGGCATCGCACAGTCATTGCGCCGATTCGCGCACGCTGTCTCGGTCGCGATCCCGGAGTTGTGCGGTCTGCTCGAGACGACATCCGTCGCCTAGCATTGCGTGTCGATGAATGACTTGTCGAATATGGCAGTTCTCGCACGACAATCGAAGACGTGGTGCGTATAGATCACGAAGGCATGGTAGCGAACACGGGAAGAGAGTTCGCCTGAGCGAAACCGTGCCGATCACCTCCAAGAGTAGGATTCCCGCCCCGAGAGGTGAGTGGGGGTGAAAGCCTACCGAGAGCTTCTGGCAAATCGAACAGTATGCAATATGATTTTGTTCAGTCTGCTGTTCCGGACTGTTCTCAACTCCCAATCGCTGTTGCTGGTCATGCATGTGCGGCACACGTTGGACCTCTCCTACGGCGCTGCGGGCCTTCTGAGCACCGTGGTCTACCTGTGCATGGCGGGCACCGAGCTACAGCGCGGCCCGCGGCTGGATCGCTCGGGCCTGCGGCCCACTCTCGCACCGGCGATCGTGGTGAACGGGATCTGTTGGCTGGTCGCACCATTCGCCCCCTTTCCGCTGTTGTTGCTGCTGGCGGCGTTGGCGGCATGGTTCGAGATACCGATCATCAACGTCGCGAAACAGGCCATTACGGTCGCCACGACCGAACGCGAGCGGCGACCGGCGCTCGCCGCGTACGAGGTGACCGCGGATATCTCGCTCCTGGTCGGGCCGCCGCTGGGTGTCGCGGCGATGAGTATCTGGGACACGGGGGTAGTGCTGCTCGTGGTCCGATTGGTGGCCGTGGGTTGCGGGGTCGTGTTCTTGCGGCAGAATCCACCGCTGCGAACCGGTCCGAGCCGAGTATCACGCCGTACCCCTCAGCGATTCTGGTTGCAGATCGGTTTCGTGGCGCCGAATATCGGATACGCCGCGGCCGCCGCAGTCCTGTGTGCGGAGGAACTGAGTGTCATCACGGCCATGCACGATTTCCACGCCAAGAAGTCGATCGGGCTGGTGCTGGCCATAGGCGCAGCCGGTGCGGTGGCCGGCGGGTACGGTTACGGCGCGATCTCCAGAACCATCTCGCCGTATGTCCTGCTGGTCGGGCTCGGAATCGGCGTGGTGCCTTGTGCCCTGGCCACCGGGCCGGTTTCGCTGGCCATAGCCGTTTTCATCGTCGGAGTGCTGGCCGGTGCTGTTTTCCCGGCCAGCACCGATCGGATGAATGCCGTTGTCTCCGAGGACGCACTCGGTGAAGCCCTCGGTTTTCATTTCAGCCTGATGTGGGTTGGCGTGGCCATGGGAAGCATTCTGGCGAGCCAGTCCGTCGACTTCGCCGGTTCATCAGGCGGCTTCCTCTCCGCGACCGCGATCGGTATCGGGGCGGGAATCGGGCTGGGCCGGATCGCGGCGCGCGCTGCCCCTACCCCCGGGGCGCCCGACGAAGTGAGTCGAGAACTCATCGTCACCACGACAAGGCGGATAGTGGACGCCGTCCTCGGCGACGATATCTATGGCTCCCTCGACGCCCGGCCCGACGGAAGTGACACTTCCGAGAAGAATGCGGACCCTCCCGTTCCCGGACACCGAAACCGAACGGAGATCGCGGCCGTACCGTCCATGGGTTCCGAAGCCGTCGAGGCCGTCCGGACCGGGCAACGCTTCCCGACACCTTGGACCGAAACTCCGTCACCGCACGAGCGAAAAGACTCGCCATGGAGCGGACGCCCGGTTTAACTCCCGGGTCTTGCCAACTGCCGGCTGTCCGGATTTCGCCCTCAGCCGAGTGAGCATCCGATACGGCCACAAAACTACACGCCCCCGCATGCACCTACCATCTCGAAGGTTTATCAACCGTGACATCTATTCGCACGCACTGTTCGAATCTTCCGAACCCGCTCGGGCACACTACCAGCACTACATATGAGCGACGCAGTCTCGATCGAGCCGTAAACCTTTCGGATGCCCATTGCCGTCAACCGCTGACGGCCTCGCAGAACAACATCGTCGAGCGGTTCCCGGAGCTATTCTACGAGGCGCGCGAGCAATCGCAATCCGAGCTGGAGGAAACGTTCCTCGCCGCTTTCCTGCGTCTGGCCGGCGAGCCGATGCACGGAGATGCGTCCAGATATATGCTGTCGTATTCCGCATCGTCCGCGATAACGATGGTGGTAAGTCATTGCGCTCGCGCGGGCAAGCGAGTCGCCCTGATCGAGCCGGTCTTCGACAATATCTCATCGATCTTGCGCCGAGAGAATGTCGAGCTCGTACCGCTGCCGGAACAAGATTGCACCGTCGAACGCCTGCCCGCGGCGATGACCCGGCTCGAACCCGCGGTGATCTGGTTGGTCTCGCCCAACAACCCCACCGGATGGACACTGTCGCAAGCGGAGTTCAGAACGCTGGTCCAGTGTTGCGCCGACCGTCGTTGCACCCTGGTCCTCGACGCCTCCTTCCGCTTCTTCTCGCCTCAACCCATCGGTTGGTCGCAGTACGAGGTCCTGGAGGAATCGGGAATCTCTTATATCGTCCTCGAAGACACGGGCAAGACCTGGCCGACCAGTGAAATCAAGGTCGGATTGACGGCATGCAGTCCGGATATGTACAAAGACATGTACCGGCTGCACGACGACCTGTTGCAGAGCGTCTCCCCTTTCCATCTCCGAGTGCTGACAGAATTCATCGAGGACAGCTGCAAGAATGGCATGGAGCGCAGCATCCTTCCTTCCGTACTACAGAACCGCGATATCCTCCGATCGATTCTGCCGGACGGTGAATTAGAATTCCTCACCGACTTGCGGTCGCCTGTTTCGGTGGACTGGCTGCGCCTGCGGGAGGGACTCGATTGCGAGCTCTTCGTCCACGAGGCGATTCGGGAGGGAGTCCACGTTCTACCCGGAACGAACTTCTACTGGAATCAGCCGGAGCGCGGGCGAGAGTTCGTCCGGGTCGCCTTGGCCCGCGACCCGCGGCTGGTGCTGGAGGGCGCGCGACTGCTGCGAGACACCGCCGCCCGGCTCACCGCGAAGGACGCATGACGATGAGCGCTCGATCGAGCCGCTATCGCACCTTGCTGACCGGGGCCGACCCGACACCGGCCGATATCGAATGGCTGCGTCAGCGGAATCTCGAAGTCGATGTTCGTCGCTACGACCTATCCGAAGCCGAATTGGCGCGCGCGCTGATAGGCAAGGACGCATACATTCTCGGTGGTGTGGAGCGTGCGACCGCCACCGTGCTGTCCACTGCCGACGACCTCCGAGTCATAGCGTTCATGGGCGTCGGATATCAGCCATACATCGATATCGCGGCAGCGACCGCGGCGGGAATCGCGGTGACCAACGCGCCAGGAGCCAACGCACGTGCGGTCGCGGAATTCACGATCGGTCTCATGCTCGACGCGTGGCGCCGGATCACGGACCTGACAAGGGAAACGAAGGCCGGTCGATGGCCCGAGAGCAAGGGACGCAACCTTCATGCGAAGACGCTCGGTATCGTCGGAATGGGGACCATCGGCGCTATCGTCGCCCGGATGGCGGCCGATGGGTTCGGGATGCGCGTGGTCTACGTGAGCCGAACAGCGAAACCGGAACTGGAACAGCACATCCCCGCTCGCCGGGTCGAGCTGGCCGAGCTGCTCGCCGAGTCCGATGTCATCAGTCTCCATGCTTCATACGGCCCGCAGACGGCCCGGATGATCGGTGAAGCGCAGCTGGCTGCCGTCAAGCCCGGTGCGATTCTGCTCAACACTTCCGAAGCGGAGCTCGTGGATCCAGCGCCGTTGCGAGCCGCGCTGCTCGACGGCCGCCTCGCGGCCGCTGCCATGGACGGCTATTACATCGTGCCCGCCCCTTCCGCGAAAGACGATCCCCTCGGGTTGATGGCATTGGGCGACGACAGGTTTCTCGTCACGCCGCACGCGGCGGGCGCTACCGAGGAGTCCTTCCGCGCGATGCTCACGGCTGATGTCGAGTCCATCGGGAATATTCTCGAGACCGGAGAAGACCCGCGAGTCGTCAACCCCGGCTTCCGGGATCACGCCCGTTGGTCGCCCGCGCGCCGCAGGCCCTCGCGTCGATGATGTCGAATCGGTTCGCGCCGGATCGATCTGCTATTCGCCCACCCCGTTCAGCATCTGCTCGATGCGGGCGCGCAACGACCGGCCGGCCGCGTGCAAGGGTTCGGTCGAGCGAAGGGTGCGGCTGAGCACGAAAGCGCCCTCGAGCGCCGCGAGGACGGCGAGGATGAGCTCGCGGGCGTCCGGTGCGGGCAAGCCGCGGCGGGCGAAGTAGTCGGCGCCCTCGTCGATCCAAGAGGCGATGACCTCGGCGGCGACTTCGCGCAGGCCGGGTTCGCTGTCGGCGACCTCACCCGCGACGGTGCCGACCGGGCACATGTTCATCCAGCCGGTCTGTTCGATCTGCTCGGCCGCCGACGCGAACGCGGCGGGGATCGCCTCGCGCAGGTCTTCGTCGGCGTCGAACAGCAGAGGGAGCAACTGCAGATACGCGGCTCCGGACGTGCGCAGCGCCGCGGCGGCGATCTGCGGTTTCCCCTCGGGGAAGTGGTGATAGAGCGACCCCATAGGCGCGCTCGCGGCCACGGTGAGCTGCTTGACGCTGGTGCCCGCGTAGCCCTGCGTCCGCATCAGCTCGGCCATCGCGGTGACGAGGCGTTCCCGGGTGCTGGTTGACATCTTCTCGGTCACCGTTCCAGACTAGAGCAACTACTCTAGAGTGATCGCTCGGATGGAGGCGGACATGCCCGTTGTCGAGTTACCGGTGGGCCGGGTGCACTACGTCGAGCGCGGCGAAGGACCGCCGGTCGTTCTGCTGCACGGTCTGCTGATGAACCACACGGTGTGGGACGAGGTCATCGACTCCCTGCCCGACGGCTTCCGGTACGTGCTGCCGGACCTGCCGCTCGGCGCCCATCCCCTACCGTTGCGGCCGGGTGTGGACCTGAGCTTGCGCGGCCTTAATCAACTCGTCGCCGACCTTCTCGCCGCATTGGATCTGCGGGATGTCACGCTCGTGCACAGCGATTGGGGTGGTGCGCTGTTCCTCACCGCCTACGGGCTCGACGAACGCGTCGGCAGGCTCATCGTGCTGCCGTGCGAGGCGTTCGACAATTTCCCGCCCGGCCTGCCGGGCAAGATGGCCACCGTCGCCACCTATCTGCCGGGCGGCGTTTCACTGGCGCTGCGGCAATTACGCGTTCGATGGCTGCGTCGCTCGCCGCTGCTGTTCGGTTGGATGGCGCGGCGCCCGCTGTCCGACGCGCTGGTGCGCGACTGGACCGAACCGGGGCTGCGGGATGCCGGGATTCGGCGCGACCTGCTCGCCTACACCAAGTCGGGGTTCCGCAAGCCGGAATTGATCGCGAATACCGAGGCACTGCGCGACTTCCAGGGCGACGCGCTGATCCTGTGGTCGTCGGCGGGCAAGGTGATGCCGCGCGAGCACGGCCGCAGGCTCGCCGAACTCATCCCCGGCGCGAGACTGGTCGAGATCGATGACGCCTACGTCCTTTCGATGCTCGACCAGCCCGCCGCGGTCGCCGAGGCGATGTCGGCGTTCTTGGCCGAGCGCCACACCACGCCGGAGCGGAACACTCGCAGACCGCGGTAGCGCTCGGGCGACCACGCCGGGCAGCGCTCTCGGCCGCTTGCCTTGACGTCGACGAGAAGGTTTAGCGTGGCGGTGACGGCGGCGAAGGAGGACGGATGCGCATCGGCGAACTGGCGCAGCGGGCGGGCACGAGTACCCGGGCCCTGCGGTACTACGAGGAACACGGTTTGGTGCGGCCGCGCCGCGCGGCCAACGGGTACCGCTCCTACGACGACGCGGAGGTGCGGATCGTGGCGAAGATCCGTGAACTGCTCGGCGCCGGGTTCGACCTCGACGACATCCGTCCGTTCGTCACCTGCTTGCGGGCGGGCAACGGCTCCGGAGACGTCTGCCCGGACTCGGTCTCCACGTTGCGGCGCAAGCTGGCCGAGGTCGATTCGTATATGGAACGGCTGGCGCAGGTGCGTGGTCATTTGAACGACCGGCTCGCGGCGGCCTGTGAGTTCGACCGGATCGAGCAGCCGAGGTGAGATTCGCGGTCAGCTACAGCACCCCCTTCTTCGGCGTCGACCCGGATCGACTGATCGCCTACGCCCAGCACGCCGAACGCTGTGGATTCGAGGCGATCTACCTGCCCGAGCACGTCGCGCTGTACCCGGGTGCGACGATCGGGCCGATGGAGCTCACGCCGACGGTGCCGTTCGCCGACCCGCTCGACGCGCTGAGTTTCGTGGCCGCCGCAACGGATCGGATTCTGCTCGGCACCGCGGTGCTGCTGCTGCCCTATCACCATCCGGTGGTGCTCGCCAAACGCCTGGCGACGATCGACGTCCTGTCCGAAGGACGGATGCGCCTGCTCACGGTGGGCCTGGGCACGCTGCCCGGCGAGGCGCGGGCCGTGGGCGTCGATTTCGCCACCCGGGGCCGCCGTGCCGACGAGGCCATCGACGTGCTCCGGCTCCTGTGGTCCGGCGGCGCGGACGGGGTGAGCTTCGAAGGCGAGTTCTTCCGGTTCGAGAACCTGTGCAGTTATCCGAAACCCACCGGGGGCGGAACTTTGCCGATCCACGTCGGCGGATCGAGCCGCGCCGCCGCGCGCCGGGCCGGATCCCGCGGCGACGGCTACTTCCCGGGCGGGGTGCTCGGGCCGGTCGAACGCGCCACCCAGCTGGAGATCGCCCATGCCGCGGCCGATACGGCGGGCCGGGATCCCAGCGCGTTCGAATACACCCGCTGGGGATCGATCGACATGCCCGCCGAGCGGGTCGAGGGAATGGCCGAACAGGGCGTCACGCGGATCGTCGTGAGCGCGAGTACGGGCGACCCGGAGCGCGCCCGCGATGAGTTGTCCGCCTTCGCAGCGCGCTTCGATCTTGCGAACGCACGGACGTAGCGACCGAGCACTCGTCGGCGCCGGAAACCTCCTCAGACGGCGTGGCCCGCAACCAGATCCGCCACCGAGTGATAATGCAGAGTCTCGGCGGCGGGTCGCCGCACGTCGCCGTCCTCGGGTTCCAGCAGCATTCCGACGTGATCGCCGAAGTCGTAGCGCTCGCGGATGCGGGCGCTGAACCAACTGGGCACCGTGCTGAGCACCGGAATGCCATCGGGACCCGCGTGCCAGTCGCAGTGCACGAACTTGTCGATGTCGTCGCCGGTCTCACCGCCGAAAAGCCGCGCCAGCGACAGCTGTTCACTGCCGAGCAAATGTACCGCGAGCCGCTCGGCGCGCTGCGCGACCCGGTAGGTGTGATTCTTCTTGGACAGGCCGATCAAGAACCGGCGCGGCTCGATGCTGACCTGCGTCGCGAATCCGACGAGACAACCGGCGCGCCGGCCATCCGCCTGCGCGGTGACCAGCAGCACGGGATAGTCTGCCGCCGCGACCACCGCGTCGAACACTGCGGTCCGGTCTTCGGTAGCCATCGGTCCTCCCAGCGTGATGCAACGTCTTCCCCGGATGCCCGCGCGACCGTCGCGCAAACATGCCGGACCGGGCGGCGCTCACCCTACAACCGAGGCGGCCGGTCGTCTGAGACGGCGAAGCCGGAAGGGTGGGAAGCCCGGGTGACGGCCCGTGTAGATCGGCTCATTCCGGTCTACATCCCGTGGATGATAGTCCACCACAACGACTTACGCGCCGACACTGAAAACGCATGGTGGCGGTCGCCACATTGCGAGCGCACCGGTGCACTCGTGGGTCGATCTGCCCCGTCGCCACCGGTTCAGCAGTGCCGGACCCGGCAGTGAGCACCGCTGTCGGCAGATCACGGCTCCGGCTTCCGGCGCACCGGAACGTCGCCTGCGCGCCCTCGCAGTGTCAGTACGCCTGCGGCGGCGGCGATCATGCACAGCCCCACCACCCAGAGCCCGGCGCGCTGGCTTCCCGTCGCGTCCCTCAGCCCACCGGTGACGTACGGCGCCACGAAACCACTGACGTTGCCGATCGAGTTGATCAGCGCGATGCCGCCCGCCGCGGCGGCACCGGTCAGGAAGGTGCCGGGCAGGGCCCAGAACGTCGGCAGCGCCGCGAGCACGCCCACCGCGCAGACGGTGACCGCGATCATCGCGGCGAACGGATCGCCGAGATACAGGGCCGCCGGAATGGCGAGGCCGCCGAGCAGCGCGGGCAGCGCGACGTGCCAGACGCGCTCGCCGGTCCGGTCGGCGTGCCGCCCCCACCACACCATCACCATCGCCCCGATCAGGTAGGGCACCGCGTTGATCAGCCCGCGCTGCACCACCGAATACCGGGTGCCGTACTGCTGCTGGAAGCCGTCGATGATCGTCGGCAGGAAGAAGCCGAGCGCGTAGAGGCCGTAGACGATGCCGCCGTAGACCAAGGCGAGCCCGAGCACCCGCGGATGGGTCAGCGCACGACGCAGAGTCCAGTGCTCGGCGCTCCGCAGCGCGGCCTGCTCGGCGGCGAGTTCGCCCGCGAGCCATTCCCTTTCCGCGGGGGCCAGCCAGGTCGCCCGCTCGGGACGGTCGGTCAGGTAGAACCACGTCACCACCGCCAGCGCGATGGCGGGCAGCCCCTCGACCAAGAACATGAACCGCCAGCCGCTGAGCCCGAAGACCCCGTCGCCGTACTGGATTATCAGGCTCGACACCGTCGCGCCCAGCGCGGTGGAGATGGGTACCGCGGTCATGAACAACGCCACGATCCGCGCCCGTTGCGCCTGCGGGAACCAGTAGGTCAGATAGAGCAGGATGCCGGGAAAGAAGCCCGCCTCCACCACACCCAGCAGAAACCGCAGGATGTACAGCACGGTGGCGTCGGGCACGAACGCCATCGCCGTGGCCACCAGACCCCAGGTGACCATGATCCGGGCGATCCAGCGCCGGGCGCCGAACCGGTGCAGCGCCAAGTTGCTCGGCACCTCGAGCAGGAGGTATCCGACGAAGAAGATGCCCGAGGCGAATCCGAAGGCGGTCTCGGTGAGACCGAGGTCGGCCTTCATACCGCTGGGTCCGGCGAACCCGATGTTGACCCGGTCCAGGTAGTTGACGAAGTACAGCAGCCCGAGAAAGGGCACCAGGCGAATCGTGACCTTGCGCAGCGTAGCGCCGGCCACCTCGGTGGTGGAAACCATCAGCGCACTCTCGGCCCCGGACCACCGCTTCGTCAAGTGCGCCGCAGGAGAACCTCTCTCGCGCGAGCACGCGCCCCCGGCCGCGACCGGGGGCGCGTGTCCGCCGCTACTCGGCCGGCTCCAGGTACACCGGAAGCCTGGCGTGTCCGTTGGAGATGAAGCTGGACACGGTACCGAGTTCATCGGGTCCGGCCGCCAAGCGCATGTTCGGGAAGCGCTGGAAGAGCGCGGGCAGGGCGATTTCGGCTTCCAACCGGGCCAGCGGCGCACCCAGGCAGTGATGCGCCCCGTACCCGAAGGACATGTGCTCCTTGGTCGCTCGCCGCACGTCGAACTCGCCCGCGGTGGCGCCGTGCAGCTTCGGATCGCGGTTGGCCCCGGCGTAGGACGCGAGAATCGGCTCGCCCTTGGCGATGCGCAGTCCGTCGATCTCGATGTCGTCGGTGGCGAAGCGCAGCGGAAGATGCGCCACGGGCGCCTCGTAGCGCAACGCCTCCTCGATCAGGTCGGTCCAGGTCGCCCGCCCGTCGGTCACCTCGGAGAGCTGGTCGGGGTGGGTCAGCAAGGCGAAAACAGCCTGATCCAACAGGTTCACCGTGGTCTCGTGCCCGGCGCTGATGACGAGCAGCAGCGTGTCGATCAACTCCTGCTCGGTCAGCTGCGAACCGTCGTCCTCGTCCCGGTGCGAGATCAGCAGGCTGGTCATGTCGTCACCCGGCGTTTCACGCCGAAAGGCGACGAGCTCACCGAGGATCCGGTACATCTCCAGATAGTTCGCCTGCGACTGTTCGGGCCCGAGCGAAGTGTCGAAGATACCGTCGACGCACGTACGCAGACCGGCGTTCAGGGACTCCGGGACGCCCATCAGCGCGCTGATCACCTGGATCGGCAGCGGGTAGGCGAAGCCTTCCCTGAGGTCCACCGCTTCGCCCGCGGGTGTGGCCGCCAGTTCGCTCAGCAGGTAACCGGTGATCTGCTCGATCATGGCGCGCATCGCCTGGGTGCGGCGGTGGGTGAACGCGGGCGCGACGAGTTTGCGCAGTCTGCGGTGGTTCGCGCCGTAGGCGGTGAACATGTTGTCCACCGCGACCCACGGCAACAGCGGCCAGTCCTGGGGTATCTCGCCGTTGACGAGCGCGGGCCAGTGCTGCTTGCCGTCTTTCGACACCCTGGGATCGGCCAGCAACCGCTTGAGCAGATCGGCGTCGGTGACCGACCACGCCCGCACACCGCCCGGCAATTCGACGAGGGCCACCGGCCCGCGCGCGCGGATTCGCGCGGATTCACCCTGGATGTCGGCGCCTGTCGGGTCGAGAACTAGAGGCTGTGTGTCCATCGAGAACTCCTTAGAAGACGGTCAGCGGAGGGGATTTCGGAAAGACCACGGGCAGCGACACCAGTGCGCGGTGGAACGGGCCCGGCCGCCAGTTCAACTGGCTGGGCGACACGGCCAAGCGCAACTCGGGCAACGCGTCGAGGATCTGATCGATCGCGTCCTGGACCACGAGGTACGCGGCCGATCGGGCAGGGCAGGCATGCGGCCCCACGCTCCACGCCAGATGCGCGCGGCTGTCGGTGCGCTGACCGACACCGATCGCGGGATCGTTGTTGCAGCCCGCCATGCTGATCACGACCGGCTGGTGCGCAGGCAGCCAGACATCATCGATGAGGATCGGCTGCTTGGGATAGCTGACGCAGTAGTTCGCCATCGGCGGGTCGTTGAACAACACCTCGTCGAGGGCGTCGCGGGTCGAAAGGCTCCCGCCGAGAAAGTCTCCCGCGAACCGTTCGTCGGTGAGCATCAGCAGCAGCGTGTTGACGATCAGGTTCTGCATCGGTTCGATACCGGCGCCGTAGAGCGTGACCAGTTGGTGGATCATCTCCACGTCGTCCAGGCCCGCCTCGTGCCGCAACAGCCGCGAGGTGATGTCGTCACCGGGGTCTTTGCGCTTCATCTGCACGAGTTCGAACAGCGCGTCGGTGAGCATCGCGTTGCCCTTGTCCGCGTTCACGCCCTCGAAGATGGCGGCCATGCCGGTCGCGACCTGCTGGCCGATGTCCGCCGGACAACCGATCATGGCGTTGAGCACCGCGAAGCTGAGCGGGAACGCGTACTGGCTGATCAGATCGGCCGCACCGTCCTCGCAGAACGCGTTGATCAACGGGATGGCGATCTGCTCGATGGTTCCATGCAGCGCGTGCAGATCGACCCCGGCGATGCTCGCGACGTTCGCCTGCCGGTAGCGCAGATGTTCCAGGCCGGAACTGCGCAGCGCGTTCGGCCGCC
Source organism: Nocardia sp. NPDC047654 (assembly GCF_043205035.1). NCBI lineage: Bacteria > Bacillati > Actinomycetota > Actinomycetes > Mycobacteriales > Nocardiaceae > Nocardia > Nocardia sp. NPDC047654. Next base: position 51,730 of record NZ_JBIDDF010000007.1, on the reverse strand, counting down.
ACTCCAGCATCGGCAGGACCGGACACTCGCCAGGAACGTCCTTCTGCCAGGTGCGCGGATCGGCCGGGAAGTGGTCGGGATCGTTCAAGATACGCAGCGCGGTGTGGTAGCCGATCACCAGCGTGGCGGGCAGGTTCGGCGACAGTTCGACCGGGACGAGCGGACCGTACTGCCGGCGCATCTCGCGGTAGGCCTGATGCGGATCCTCGGCGTATTCCTGCGAATACAACGGGTAGCGAGGGCCGCTGCTATCGATCGGCGAGCTGTGCGTGACGGGGCACCCGTTCGCGAATGTGGACGGCGGGAAATGTGGCGTGGTCAAAGACGAAACTCCAGAGGAACGAACATTCCGACGAACGCGATCGCCCGGCGCGTGCGCGCCGCGACGGCGTAGGTCGACGTGATGCGGGGAATCGGTGACAGGCCGGCGCACACCCTCATCAGCTGTGTGCACGACGACCTCTGAACGGCAACCTCCTTCGGAACGGAACGCGGCAGGGTCAACTCGCCGAACGGAGCGCGGCTACGACGCCGAACTTCCCTCCGGCTGATGCGAAAAGACCGGGAGCGGCGGGGATTCCGGGAAGAGGACCGGCAGGGCGGTCAGCGATCGATGGAACGGACCCGGTCGCCAGGTCAGCTCCTCGGCGGGAACGGCCAGCCGCATCTCGGGCAGCGCATCGAGCAGCTGGTCGATGGCATCCTGGGCGATCATATAGGCCACCGACCGGGCCGGGCAGGCGTGCGGTCCGACACTCCACGCCAGATGAGCCCGGTTGTCGGTGTACTTCCCCGTGCTGATCGCCGGGTCGTTGTTGCATCCGGCCATGCTGATCACCACCGGCTGGTGCGCCGGTAGCCAGACGCCGTCGATCAGAATCGGCTGACGCGGGAAGGTGACGCAGTAATTCGACAACGGGGGGTCGGTGAACAACACCTCGTCCAGCGCGTCCCGGGTCGACAGGCTGCCACCGAGGATGCCGCCCGCGAACCGCTGGTCGGTGAGCATCAGACGCAGGGTGTTGATGATCAGGTTCTGCTGCGGCTCGATGCCCGCGCCGTAGAGCATCAGCACCTGCTGGACCATCTCGGTGTCGTCGAAGTCGACGGGGTGCTGCAATATGCGGGTGACGATGTCGTCGCCGGGCTGAGACCGTTTCAGCGCCACCAGATCCGCCATCGCGTCGTTGAACATCGCGTTGCCCTTTTCCGCCTCCACGCCTTCGAACATCGCGGCCAGTCCCATCGCGGCCCGCTGCCCGATATCCGGTGGGCAGCCGAGCATCGCGTTGATCACCGCGAACGCCAGCGGAAACGCGTACTGCGCGATCAGGTCGGCGGAGCCGTCGCCGCAGAAGGTGTTGATCAGGGGAACGGCGATCTGCTCCACCGTGTTGTGCAGTGCGAATTGGTCGATCTCATCGATGGCCGCGACCGTGGCCTGCCGGTACCTGGCATGCTCGAGGCCGGAATTGCGGATCGCGGCCGGGCGCCACTCGAGCAGCGGCAGGACCGGGCAGTCACTGGGCACGGTCTTCTGCCACGTCCGCGAATCAGCGGGAAAATGGTCGGGATCGTTCAGGATGCGCAGCGCGGTGTGATACCCGATCACCAGCGTCGCGGGCACACCGGGGGACAGTTCTATCGGAACGAGCGAACCGTACCGCGGGCGCATTTCCCGGTAGGCGTGATGTGGGTCCGCCGCGAAATCGTCCGAGTACAGCGTGACCCGGGGGCCGTCGGCGCCGACCGGTGAACCGTGCCGGACCGGGCAGCCGCTGGAGGAGGACGAGGACTGTGGGTGGGTCAAACCGTGACTCCAAAGTCGGAACGTTCGACGAGCAGGGCGGGCGCACGACACGTGCCCCGGGTCGCGGGATGCGAATTGCCGTGCAAGCGTGGCGAATTCGACACTACGCCGAATCTCGCCGGGGCAGAGCATATCTCGTGCGCCACGTCGGCGCGATCGCGTCCCGCACTCGCCTGCGCCGAAACAGCTCCGCCCGCGTATCCCCGGGGGATACGCGGGTCGCCGCGTCCGGATACGGGACGGCCTGCCCCGATGCCGGCGAGTGTGATCGAGATATCGGTGCGGACCGGACTACTCCGTTGCCTCCAGGAATACCGGCAGCTCCGAGTGACCGTTGGAGATGAAGCTGAGCACGGTGCCCAGCTCGGACGGATCGGTCGCGAGGCGCATGTCGGGGAAGCGCCGGAAGATGGCAGGCAGGGCGATCTCGGCTTCCAGCCGGGCCAGCGGCGCGCCCAGGCAGTGATGGGCGCCGTAACCGAAGGCCAGATGATCCTTGGTCGATCGCCGCGGGTCGAACTCACCCGCGGTGGCGCCGTGCAGTTTCGGATCGCGGTTGGCGGCCACATAGGAGGCCAGGATCGCCTCGCCCTTGGGGATGCGGACACCGGCGATATCGATGTCCTCGACGGCGTAGCGCAGCGGCAGGTGCGCTACCGGCGCCTCGAAGCGCAGCGACTCCTCTACCACGTCCGACCACGGAATCCGGCCCGCCATCACGTCGGTGCGCTGGTCGGCGTGGGTGAGCAACGCGAAGATGGCCTGGTCGAGCAGGTTCACCGTTGTCTCGTGCCCGGCGTTGATGACCAGCATCAGGGTGTCGACGAGTTCCTTCTCGGTCAGCTGTGAGCCGTCCTCCTCGTCCCGGCTGGCGATCAGCACGCTGGTGATGTCATCGCCAGGCGTCTCCCGCCGATAGGCCACGAGTTCGCTGATCAGCCGGTACATCTCGAGATAGTTGGCCTGGGCCTCCTCCGGCCCGAAGGAGGTGTCGAAGAATCCGTCGACACATTTCCGCACGCCGGGGCCCAAATGGTCGGGTACGCCCATCAGCTCGGTGATGACCTGGATCGGCACCGGATAGGCGTAGCCCTCCCGCAGGTCGACGGCCGCACCGCGCGGGGTCGCCGCCAGCCCGTCGAGCAGGTCCGCGGTGATCGCTTCGATGCGCGGTCGAAGCGCCACGGTGCGGCGGTGCGTGAACGCCGGCGCGACCAGCTTGCGCAGCCGCCGATGTTCGGTGCCGTAGGCGGTGAACATGTTGTCGACCGCCACCCACGGGTGCAGCGGCCACTCCTGGGTGATCTCGCCGTTCATGAACGCCGCCCAGTGCTGCCGGGGATCCTTCGACACGCGCGCGTCGGCCAACAGGGTCTTGAGCACCACGGCATCGGTGATCGACCACGCGGGCACCCCGCCGGGCAGTTCCACCAGGGCCACCGGCCCACGCTCGCGCAGCCGCGCGGCCTCGCCTTGGATATCGGACCCGGTCAGATCCAAGACTATCGGCTCTTGCGACATCGGGACGCTTCTCCTTACGCCATGTTCAAGGGAGGGGACTTCGGGAAGACGACCGGCAAAGCCGCCAACGCCCGGTGGAACGGGCCGGGCCGCCAGACCACTTGATCCGCGGGCACGGCCAACCGCATTTCGGGAAGCGCGTCGAGGAGCTGGTCGATGGCTTCTTGGACGACCACGGACGCCACCGACTTCGCCGGGCAGGCATGCGGTCCGACAGCCCACGCGAGATGCGACCGGTTGCCCGCGGTTTCACCTCCGCGGATCGCCGGGTCGTTGTTGCAGGCGGCCAGGCTGACCATGACGGGCTGATGCGCGGGCAACCAGGTGTTGTCGATCAGAATGGGCTGGCGCGGATAGGTGATGCAGAAGTTCGCCATCGGCGGGTCGTTGAACAACACCTCGTCCAGCGCGTCGCGCGTCGACAGGCTGCCGCCGAGGACGTCGCCGCCGAAGCGGTCGTCGGTGAGCATCAGCAGCAGGGTGTTGGTGATCAGGTTCTGCTGCGGCTCGATGCCGGCGCCGTAGAGACTGATCAGGTTGGAGAGCATCTCCTCGTCGTTCAGATTGGCCGGGTGATGCGCCAGCCGGGACGTGACGTCGTCGCCCGGCTCCGCGCGGCGCTGGTGGATCAACTCCATCAATGCCTCGGAGAGCATCTGCATGCCCTTGGCCGCCTCGACGGTGTCGAAGAGCATCGCCATGCCGGTGGCGACCCGCTGACCCAGTTCCGTCGAGCAGCCGACGATCCGGTTCAACACTTCGAAGACGAGCGGGAACGCGTACTGCGTCACCAGATCGGCGGATCCGACCTCGCAGAAGGTGTTGATCAGCGGAATCGCGATGCGCTCGACCATCGAGTGCACCTCGTGCAGGTCGATGGCATCGATGCTCGTGGTGTAGGCGCCCCGGTAGCGGGCATGCGCGGCGCCGCTGTTGCGCAGCGCGTTGGGGTACCACTCCATCATCGGACGGATGGGCGAGTCCTCGGGGATGTTCTTCTGCCACATGCGGGGATCGGCGGGAAAGTGCTCGGGATCGTTGAGGATCCGCACGGCTTCCTGATAGCCGATCACCAGCGTGGCGGGCACACCGGGCGACAGCTCGATCGGGACCAGCGATCCGTGGCGCCTGCGCATCTCCCGGTAGATCCCGTGCGGGTCGGCCGCGAATTCCTCCGCGTAGAGCGGAATCCTGGGACCGTCGCTGTCGATCGGCGATCCGTGCGCGACCGGGCAGGCGCCGGTGGCTAGGTGTGCGGGGAAGGTCGAGGACTGTGGCGTGGTCAAATGCGAGACTCCAAACGGTGGAACAAGAATTCGACAAGCGTGATCAGTGAACGCAGGCACGTGCCTCGATCACGCGCGTCCAGTAACGTCAGCGGTGTGCCGGGTTCCAGGTCGAGGGCATCGCGCACCTCTTCCAACGGATAGGGCCGCGCGCCTTCGAACTGATTCACCGCCACGGAATAGGGAACGCCTCGTTCCTCGAGCACCGAGAGGACCTCGTCGGACTTCTCGATGCGGCGGGTGTCCACCAGCACGAGCGCGCCGAGGGCACCGCGGGCCAGCTCCTCCCACAAGGGGACGAAACGCTGCTGGCCCGGAGTACCGAACAGGTAGAGCGCGAGTTTGGGACTGAGGGTGATGCGGCCGAAGTCCATCGCGACCGTGGTCTGCGATTTGCCGGGCAGTCCGGCCATGTCGTCCACCCCGACGCTGGCTTCGGTGATGGTCTCCTCGGTGCGCAGCGGCTTGATCTCCGAGACGCTGCTCACGAACGTGGTCTTGCCGACGCCGAAATTGCCGGCCACCAGCAGTTTCACCGAGCGGGTCACGGTCTCCGGCACGTAGTCGACGGCGCGATCAGACGGCGAGAGCACGGAGCCCATTGAGTACCTCCTCCAGCAGAGCGATCTCCGGCAGGGACTCGGCCGGGGTGGGAGTGACCAGGTGCCCGCCGTCCATGAGATCGGACGCGACGATCTTCACGACGGACGGCGGGAGGTCGAGATACGCCGCGATCTCGGCGATCGACAGCGCGCCGCGACGGCTGCACAGGGCCATGACCCGGCGCGCATCGGGCGACGCGCCGGGGAGTGGATCTTTGGCGGTCAGGACCAAAGTAACCAGGTCCAGCTCGCGAGTGGGACGCGTACGCCCTCCGGTGCGCACATAGGCCCGGACCAGGTCCGGATCGCGCCGCGGCTTGCTCATGACGTCGCCTCGCTTTCGCTCGGCTCCGTGATGCGCAGCGGCGCAGTACCTTTGACTCGCTCGCTGCGCTCGATCATGGCATTTCGCTGCCGTCTACGCGCCTACGCGGCTGGCTGCCGAGCTCGCGTCCGACCCGACCGGCCAGCTCGTTCATCCGGTGGGCGACGAGGCCCACGTCGATCTCGTTGGTGGTCGCGACGCCGAGTAACGCGCCCTCGCCCGCCGCGGTGATGAGGATCATCCCCTGGTCGTACTCGGTCATGTTCTGCCGGACGCCATTCGCGGAATCGCCACAGAACTCGCCGAGCGCCTTGCCGAGCGAGCGCAGGCCGGAGGCCGCCGCGGCGAAGCGCTCCGCCTCGTCGCGCGCGATCCCCGTGGAGTGCGCGATCCGCAGGCCGTCGTCGGACAGCAACACCGCGAACCGCACACCCGTGATGCTGAGATCTTCGAGTAGCCAGCCCAGTTTGTTGCTGCTGTCGGTCACGGGTGTGGCCATCAGGATGTCATCCCTTCCGTGTCATCAGATGCGGCGGCGCGGCCGCTCTTGGAGCCGGTATGCCAAGCTGCTGCGACCTCGGGGCGAGCGAGGCCCGGTTCGGTGCGCGGCCCGACCGGGGCGAGCGCGACCGTCCTGCGTCGTCGCTTGGGTAACCCACCGCTGGTGATCTCACTCACCGTCAGCGAGTGCTCGTCCTCGCCGGGCTGCTCGCTCGGCGCGTCCTGCGCGGGAACCGTCACCGGCTCCGGTTTGGCCTCGGCCACGGGCGCGACCTCCTGGACGTTCTGCGGGGTGACCAGCAGCGACTCCGGGATGTAGACCATCGCGCGCATGCCGCCGTAGACGTTCGGGCCGTCGATGTAGACGGTGAAACCGTAGCGACGGGCCAGCGCGGCGATACCCGGGAAGCCGACCTTCGGCGAGGGGCCGAGCTGGTGGATGTCGACGGGCCGCTCGTGCGCGAGCACCTGGCGGGCCTCTTCCATCTGCTCGGCGTTCATCCGCACGCCCGCGTCATCGATGATGACGGTGACGCCGTGATGGCCCTCCTGGAAGTTGACGTCCACGTAGGAAGTCGGCGGGGAGTACCGCAACGCGTTGTCCAGCAGGGTCGCCAGCGTGTGCACGAGCGGTTCCACCGCGCGGCTGATCACGACGCGATCGAGCTGGTTGGGCCGCACCCGCAGGTATTCGCGGACGCGGCCGATGGCGCCGCCGACCACGTCGGTCAGCGTCTGCGCGGGCCAGCGACGGCCGGGCAGACCACCGCAGACGATCACATAGGACTGCGCCTGACGGATCATCTGCTGCACGGTGTGGTCGATGCGGGTGAGGGTTTCGTACACCGCGTCGTCGCGATGCTCACGCAGCGCGGCGCTCACCACCTGGCTGACATCCGCGCCGAGGCTGACCACGGAGGTACCGAACGAGCGCACCGCGGCGCTGGTCGCCTGGCGCGACGCCGAGGCGACCTCGGTGCGCGCGGACTCCTCGGCGGCCTTGATCGCCTGCTGCGCCTCGTTGTTGGTCAGGTCCCTGGTCTCCGAGCGCATCAGGCTCAGATCGTCGGCGTACCGCTCGGAGATCCACCGCAGGATCTGCGCGAGCCGTGAATTCTCCATGCCCGCCTGGACTTCGACCGGGGGCACCTGCGACTCGAACCGGCGGATCGATTCGGCCACCGCGGGCAGCGTGGTGGCGGCGAACCGCTCGAGCGTGTCCTCCGTCGCGCGCTGTTCCCTGCTCACAGCCTCGAGCTTGGCCCGTTGAGCCCTGGCATACTGCACTGCGTACAACGCCCCCGCTACGGCGATCACCAAAGCGGCGGCGAGGATCCATGAAAGCACCACGGCGATATCTTGATTCATCAGTTCTTTCGTCGTTGACTGGTCTCGAGGAATCGGCCCACTGCCATCCTGCTTCGCTCGCCTTCCCTCGCCTGCCGACCATGAACGGACCGGTCGGTGGGGTCCGCGTCGGAGTACCGGAACCCCGCGACGGCACCGGCACTCACCGAGAGTGCCTACCGCACAGTGCCCGCAGGACAGGCGATTACACGTCAATCGCCGACCGCCCGGATCGTATCCGAACGGTAACCAGAACCCGACCAAACGCACATTAGCAGCATTCCAACGAAGTCTCTGCCGATCCCATCGACACTTTCCGTTTTCCCGGAGCTGGGACGATACCTGCCGGGGATCGCGACATAGCTGCGCAATAATGTTGGGCTGCGGTGCAACCCGCGGACGTTCGCCCTGCGTACGGGCCCGCACCCGGGATGAGCACCGGAAACGGCACCGGAGGCGCAGCGGCCGGTGCGGCCGGACGCTGGAACTCAGCAGGCGGAATGGGTGTTCACCGGCCTGTCCACAAACGTATTGGCGGGTGTTCGAATTCGACCGGGTGGGCCACCGGCCGGATACCATGCGCCCATGGCAAAGCTGAAGGTCTCGGTCGACGTCCCGATCTCGCCCGAGGAGGCCTGGACGCACACCTCCAACCTCGCCGAACTCGACAAATGGCTGACCATGCACGAAGCATGGCGCGGTGAGGTTCCCGCCGAGTTGACCGTCGGCACCCAACTGGTCGGCATCGCCTCGGTGAAAGGCCTGCGCAACCGGGTCACCTGGACGGTGCGCGCCGCCGAGCCCCCGCGCCGCCTGCAACTGACCGGCACGGGGAAGGGCGGCACCAAACTGGGCCTGCAGCTGCTCGTCGCGCCGAAAGGCTCCGGTTCGGAGGTCACCGTCGACATCGAACTCGGCGGCGCGCCGCTGTTCGGTCCGATCGGATCCGGTGTGGCCCGCGCGGTCAAGGGCGATATCGAGCGCTCCCTGGACCGCTTCATCGCGCTCTACGGCTGAGCCACAGCGTCATCCGCCGAGGGCGTCGAAGATCTCCTCGGCCCGGTCGCGGGTGCGATACATGTTCCACGCGGTCTCGGCCAAGTCGTCCGGATCGAGGGTGTGGCCTTCCGCGCTGCCGAAGCGCGCGGGGTCGGCGGTGACCATGGCGTGGATGTCCCCGCGCTCCACGAGACCGCCGATGGTGAGGGTGCCCGCGTAGAGGTTGCGCCCGGCCAGGGCCGCGTTGAGGGTGAGCGCGTAGTTGCGCAGCGCGGCGGTCGCGAGGGCGGTGTGACCGAGCATGGGCATGGGGCGGACGCTGGAAAGGCCACCGGCGAAGAGCAACGCACCGTCGCCGCGGTCGAGCATGCCGGGCAGCACATCGCTCACCACGTCCACCGCCGGCCATACCCACTCGAAGGCCGATCGCGCCGTCTCGGCGTCGATATCGGTGATCGGCACCGGCTGCTGCGTCGGCCCCGGCCCGTAATAGACCATTCCGATCGGGCCGTCGCGGCGGATGTCGTGGAGTACCGCACCGAGCCGCGGGCGATCGGTGACGTCCGCGACGTGGGCGGTGGCGTCGATACCGCGCGCCGCCAGGTCGGCCAGGTATGCCGCGTGCCTCGCGTCGCTGCGCGAGACCAGCGCGACACGAAATCCTTCCCGACCGAAACGGCGGGCCATCGACATCCCGAGGCCGGGCCCGACGCCGACGATCACTGCGGTTGCTTGCTCGGCCATACACTCTCCTTGAATCTGAGGACCCCCTCGATTTATCACCGTAGCATGAAATCGAGGCTTCCCTCAGTTTTGTAGAATGGCCGCGTGACCAAACCGCTGCGCCGGGACGCCGCCCGCAATCGCGAGAAATTGCTGCGGCACGCGGCCGATGTGTTCACCGAGCAGGGCCTCGAGGGCTCTCTGGAGGAGATCGCGCGGCGGGCGGGCGTCAGCATCGGAACGCTGTACAACCATTTCCCGACCCGCGACACGTTGATCGACGCCCTCCTGCCCCCACGCCTGGCGGCCGTGGACGAGATCGCCGCCCGCGCCGCGGCCGAGCCGGACGCGTGGACGGCGTTCACCGGATTCGTGGAAGACCTGCTCATCCGGCTGACCGCCGATCGCGGGTTGCTCGAGGCGTTCACCGGGGATCATCCGGCGGCGGCTCGGCTGGCGGAAGCCTGCCACCGCGGAATGTCGCAGCTGTCCGCCGTTCTCGCGCGCGTCCGGGAAGACGGTGCGCTGCGCGCCGACGCGACGGACGAGGACGTCGTCAACTTGGTGTGGGCGCTGTCGCTGCTCGGGGAGACCACCGGCTCGCCGTCGTGGCGGCGTGCCGCGGAGATCGTGTTCGACGGCCTTCGAAGCCGTCGGTGAGCGGAACGCGCACAGGTGCCGCACGCAGCGGCAGCGGACGGGATTCGCCTCGCCCATCAGGTGGCGGGCCCCGGTCGTCCGGATCGTCCTGGACCGGACCCGACCGGCTGCTCCAAACGCGTCCCCGGCGTGGATGCACGGGGCGATCGGGCGAAAACTGGCCGACATTGTCCCGAGATCGCCTGACGGACAGGCGATCTCGGGACGCGTACACCTAGGCGTGTACCACCGTGGCGGCGTCGACCGCCTCCGGGTTCTTCGGCTTCGTGCGTGGCAGGAAGGATGCCGGGATCAAGGTGAGCACGATCAGCACCAGCGCCACCACATAGGTGTGGCTGAACGCTTCCGCGGCCTGCTGTAGACCGGTCTCGACGGCCCCCGGCGGAAGCTGGCTCGCCAGGCCGGGATCGAAGTTCGACGCGATCGCCGGACGCGCGAGCGGCTGGTTGTTCAGCAGGTTGGTCAGCACCACCGACATCGTCGCCGTGCCGATCGAACCGGCGGTCTGGTTGACGATGTTCATCAGCGTCGACCCGCGAGCCACCTGCTGGTGGGTCAGGGTCTGGATCGCCGCGGTCATGATCGGCATCATGGTGCAGCCCATGCCGAGGCCCATCACGACCAGGGCGCCGATCATGGGGAGGTACGAGCTGTCGGCGTCGAGCTGGATGAAGTACGCCGTCCCGATCGAGATCAGCGCGATACCGACGAGCACGATCTTGCCCGGGCCGATCTTGTCCACGAAACGGCCCGCGATCGGCATGCTGAGCATCGCGCCGATGCCCTGTGGCGCGATCAGCAGACCGGCTTGCAGCGCCGACTCGCCGCGCACCTGTTGCAGGTAGGTCGGCAGCAGCAGGCCCGCTCCGAAGAACGCGATGGCGAACAGCACCATCGTGAGCACCGCGAAGGTCAGCGACCGGTTGCGGAACAGGTGCAGATCGATCAGCGGGTGCTCGGTGCGCAACGCGTGGAACACGAACGCGGCCATCAGCAGCGCGCCCACGGCGGCCGGAATCAGCACCTTTGCCGCCAGCACGGTCCCCTCCCCCGGGATCGAGGAGACGCCGAACAGGAACAGCGCGAGGCCGGGCGAGGCCAGCAGCATGCCGATGAAGTCGAACGACTCCGACGGCTCCGGCTTGTCGCCGGGCAGCAAGATGATCGCGAGCGCCAGGGCGACCACGCCGATCGGCAAATTGATCAAGAAGATCCAGTGCCAGCTGAAGTTCTCGATCAGCCAGCCGCCCAGGATCGGGCCGCCGATCGGGCCGAGCAGCATCGGCACGCCGAGCACCGCCATCACCCTGCCGACCCGCTGCGGACCGGCGGCATGGGTCATGATCGTCATGCCCAGCGGCATCAGCATGCCGCCGCCCAAGCCCTGGATCACGCGGAAGGCGATCAGCGATTCGATGTTCCACGCCGTGCTGCACAGCAGTGAGCCGAGCACGAAGAAGGTGAGAGCCATGATGTACAGCCGCTTGGTGCCGAAGCGGTCGGCCGCCCACCCGGTCAGCGGGATCACGGTGGCCAGCGCGAGCGTGTAGCCGGTCATCGTCCACGCCGCGATGGCGTAACTCGTGTCGAACTCGCGCTGGAAGGTCGGGATCGCGACGCTGACGACGGTGATGTCGAGAATCGACATGATCGCGCCGAGCACGACCACGCCCGCGACCTTGAAGACGGCCGCGTCCAGTTTGTCGGCCGACGGGTCGGGCCCAGCCGCCTGGGTATCCGGAGGTTGTGTCACCGCTTAAGCGTGGCACCTTCGCGGCCGCAATACCAGTCCATCGCCCGTTCCTGATGTCGGGAATTTCGCGAGCGCGGACAAGGCGGCCCGGGTCGCGGCCTCGCTCGCGGGCAGCAACGGCAGCCGTACCGCCGCGCTCGGTATGCGGCCCTGCGCCGCGAGCACGGCTTTGATCACCACGGGATTGGGTTCGGCGAACAGCGCCGCCGACAGTACCGCCAGCCGGTGACCGAGCGACCGCGCCAGGTCGACCGGACCGGTGCGCCACGCGGCGACCAGGGCCGCGAACGACGAGGTGTGCACGGCGGCCGTGGCCGCGATCGCACCGGAGGCGCCGAGAGCCAGCAGCGGCGCGGCGAACAGATCGTCGCCCGCCAGCACGGCGAAATCGTCGGGTCGCGCGCTCATCAGCGCGATGGTTGCCTCATCGATGGCGCCGACCGCATGCTTCAGGCCGATGACCTCGGGAATATCCGCGAGCGCGAGCAAGGTGTCGGTGCCGAGGGAAAGCCCGGTCCGATACGGGATGTGGTAGACGACCAGCGGCACCGGGGACGCCGCGGCGAGCTCCCGGAAGTGCGCGAGCACACCCGCCTCGGACGGTCGCGTGTAGTACGGGACCACGGTGAGCGCCGCGGTGCTGCCCGGATCGAGACCGGCGAGTGCCTCGACGGAAGCCGCCGTCGAGTTCGATCCCACGCCGACCAGCAACGGCGCGTCGCGTTCCCGGCAGACGCCCGCGCACACGTCGACCACTCGCGCCCGCTCCCGCGCCGTCAGCGTCGCGGGCTCCCCGGTGGTGCCGAGCGCGACGATGCCGGCCGCTCCGTCGTCGAGCACCTCGTGCGCGAGCCGCTCCAGCGCGCCTGCGGCGAGCCCGCCGTCGTCCGTGAACGGCGTGACCAAGGGGACGAGAAGACCTGCGAGTGTCATGATGTCCAGCCTGACCGCGCCGAACCATCAGATCCAGTTCACGTTTCTGTCGCAGACCATAAGCTCGACTTATGCTCGATGTCCGGAAACTGCGGCTGCTGCGGGAACTGTCGCATCGCGAGACCATCGCCGCGGTCGCGGAAGCCCTCGCCTACACGCCGTCGGCGGTCTCGCAGCAGCTCGCCGCCCTGGAACGGGAGGCGGGTGTGGCGCTGCTGACGCGAACCGGCCGGCGGGTGACGCTGACCCCGGCGGCCGTAGCGCTGGTCCAGCACACCGAGCGGATTCTCGCGGTGCTCGAACAGGCCGGCGCCGAGCTGGCCACGACCCGCGCCGAACTCACCGGAACGCTGCGCATCGGAGCGTTCCCCACCGCGGTGCGGACCATCCTCTCCCCCGCACTCGTCGCACTGAGCAGTGCGCACCCCCGGCTGGAACTGCGTGTGACCGAGCTGGATCCGGCGCTGGCGCCCGACGCACTGCGCGCCGAGACCCTCGATGTCGCGCTGATCCAGGAGTACGACTACGTGCCGGTCCCCGCCGATCCCGCATTGCACAGCGAGCCGCTGCTCGAGGAGATCGTCTATCTCGCGGCGCGATCGGCCGAACCACTCGCCGCGCACCGCGAAAGTGCCTGGATCGCGAGCACACCCGGCACGCTGTGCCACACGATGACCGTGCGCGCGTGCGAGGCGGCGGGCTTCACGCCCCGGATCCGGCATCACGCCGACGACTTCGGCACGGTCCTCGCACTCGTCGCCGCCGGTCAAGGAGTCGCCCTCGTCCCGGAATTCGGGACGCGGGATTGTCCTCCGGGCGTCACGCTCGGCGCGCTGCCGACGCGACGGCGAACCCGCCTCGCCTATCGGCGCGGTGCGGGCGACCATCCCGCCGTGCGCGCCGCCCGAGTCGCATTGCGGGAATCGGCAGAACGTTCCCCCGGCCGCTGAACCGCTCAGCGCAGCCGATACCGGCTGGTGGGTACGACATCCAGGTTGCGGTCGCCGCCGAAGGTCGCGACGCTGGTCACCAGCCGCTCGATGCGGCGTGCCAGCTCCGCCGCGTCGCCGCCGCTGCCGTAGAACGCGTGCGGATCGGTGAGCGCCTCGATCGGGAACAGCTCCTCCACGATTCCGGCGATGTCCGGCGCACCGGCCGTGGCGGGACCGGTCACGACGTTCTGCACGTAGCCGAACGTCGCCTGGGTCTCGATGGCGATCGCGGTGTGATGGTTGCGCCAGCGGTCCAGCCAGTCCGCCTGCGAGAGGTCGTCCGGTTTGCGCAGGAAGGCGATGTTCGACAGGCCCGGCGCCCGCTCGCCCACGGCGGTGACCGGCGGCGGAATCGGAGTCGCCTCCTCGACGTGCCAGCCCGCCACCCGCTCGGCCACGCCGCGCAGCGCTCGTTCCGCCGCGTCCGGGCGCGGCGTCCCGTCCCACCAGACGCTGACGACGGCCTGCACCGGCGCGTCGAAGGTCGTGATGCGCAACATCGCCGCCTCGACCGCCGCGTCCGCGATGTTCGCCTGCACCGCCGCGGCCCCCGCCCGTCGCGGCGCCGGATCCGCCGCGAGCAGGTCGTGCACGCCCCACAGCGCGTAGATCGTCTTCATCGCGGACCACTTTCTAGAACACGTTTCACTCGGGATCCGAGCCTAGCCCACGGCACGGTTGGCCGGGGCGGCTCGGGGTATCCGACCGTCAGTCTTCCGAAGGGGTGATCCGTGCGGACCATATCGACCGACATCCCGGCCAGGCTGGATCGTCTGCCTTGGTCGCGGTGGCACTGGATGATCGTGATCGGGCTCGGCTCCGTCTGGATCCTCGACGGGCTCGAAGTGACCGTCGTCGGCAGCGTGGCCGCCCGGCTGTCGGAACCGGGCAGTGGCCTGAACATCACGGCGGCACAGGTTTCCGGTCTCGCCGCGGCGATGTACGTCGCGGGCGCGGGCTCCGGCGCGCTCTTCTTCGGTTGGCTGACCGACAGATTCGGCCGGAAGAAGCTCTTCTTGGTCACCCTGGCGGTGTACCTGTTCGCGACCGCGATGACGGCACTGTCGTTCTCGATGTGGTGGTTCGTCTTCTTCCGGTTCCTCACCGGATTCGGCATCGGCGGCGAATACGCGGCCATCAATTCCGCCATCGACGAGCTGATTCCGAAGCAGTACCGCGGGCGCATCGACATCGTCATCAACGGCACCTACTGGCTCGGCGCCGTCGGCGGTGCGCTGCTGTCCGTCGTCGCGCTCGACACCGACCTCTTCGCCTCGGATGTCGGCTGGCGCTTGACCTTCGCGCTCGGTGCCGTGTTCGGACTGGTCATCCTGCTGGTGCGCAGGCATGTCCCGGAGAGTCCGCGCTGGCAGTTCATCCACGGTCACGAAGACGACGCGGAACGCACCGTCACCGCGATCGAGGAGCGCGTCCGAGCGGACGCGGGCGCCGCGCTGTCGGACGTCTCCGATCAGCGAATCCGGATCCGGCAGCGGCGGACCGTCTCCTTCCGCGAGCTCGCCGAGGTGATCGTGCGGCGCTATCCACGGCGCGGCGTGCTCGGTTTGTCGCTGTTCATCGGGCAGGCATTCCTCTATAACGCCATCACGTTCAACTACGCGCTCATCTTGTCCAAATCCTTCGATATCCCCGTCGACCGGGTCGGCTACTACTTCGCGGTCCTCTGCTTCGGCAACTTCCTCGGCCCGCTGTTGCTGGGCAAGCTGTTCGACACGGTCGGGCGCAAGCCGATGATCGCGGGCAGCTATCTCGGTTCGGCCGTGCTGTTGCTCGGCACCGCATGGCTTTTCGCGGGCGGGCAGCTGACCGCGACGACCCTCACCGCCTGCTGGACCGCCGTGCTGTTCGTCGCGTCGTGCGGCGCCAGCGCCGCCTACCTGACGGTCAGCGAGATCTTCCCGATGGAGACCCGCGCCATGGCCATCGCCTTCTTCTACGCGATCGGAACCGTCGCGGGCGGCGTCGCGGGGCCGTTGGTGTTCGCCGAACTGACCGCGGATGGCGAGCCAGGGAAGACCGCCTTGGCGTTCGTCATCGGCGCGCTCGCCATGTTCGCGGCCGGGTTGGTCGAACTGGCCTACGGCGTGCGGGCCGAGGGCCGTTCGCTGGAGGAGTTGGCCGAGCCCCTCAGCGCGACTTCGGAGCCGAGCAGTGTCGAGGCCGGTCAGCCGCCGCCGAGCGGGTAGGGACGGCACTGCGCGGTGTCGTCGGCGGTGGCCCGGCCACAGCCGTAGATCATCACGGGCTCGGCGGTGCTCGACGGATCCCAGATCTGCTCCACACTGAGCATGCCGACCCACTTGTCGTGCGCCACCCGCCCCGCGTGGGCGCCCTGGCTGACCGAGAAGTCCAGCACGCCGCTGCTGGATTCGATGGCCGGATGCCGCGGTAGGTCGCGCAGCGCGGCCCATACCGCGGCCGCGCTGATCGGGATCGGCTCGGTCCACACGCCCGAGACGGCCGGGGCCAGCGACTGCACGGCGCGCACGAACAATCCGACCGCGTCGTAGGTCAGTGCGACCCGCTCCCCCAGCGGATGCAACTGGACGCGCTCGCCGAGCGGTTTGTCGGCTTCGGCGCACGCGTTCCAGCTCGGGATGTCCGGATCCACGGTGGTGGCGAGATGGTAGAACTCGACCCGGCTGCGTCGGCCCTGGCCTCTGTTCCGGCAGGTCACCAGGCTCGCTTTGGCCACGTAGACCAGCGGGCGCGCGCTGTTGGCCGCCCTGCGCCGGTCCGCGCTGGCCATGAACCGGTTGACCGAATCGTCCGCGATCAACAGCACCCGCTGGTCGCCACATGCTCGGTTGAGGCTCTGCAGGAAGTCGGGGAATTCCGAATCCCGGCCCGCGAAGAACAGCACCTCGTCACACGCGTCGGTGTTGTCCGCCCCGGTGAATGCCTCGCGCACGTCCCAGGAGCCATCCCAGATCGCTCGCCCACCCCTGGCGAGAATGTGCAGGTCGGCGGCCATGTTCGTGGTGTAGAGATCGGTCGGGTCGGGCCGGTGGAAGATCCGTACGCCGCGCCCGGCCGCCCCTGGAAGCGAATTCAGGTACTGCTCGATCATGTCGGCGATCGCATGGTTGGGCGGGGCGATCTGGAAGTACAGCGGCGAGGACAGCACCATCTCGTCGGCCGACAGACTGGGCGCCACCATCGGAATGCCGAGACCGGTGAGCGAATTGATCATGCTCAGCGTCGCCGTCCGGCTCTGATCGAGTCCGATCGCCCCGACGATGCCCGGCTCGGCGCGGATCAGCGGCCTCAGCAGATCGACGACCTGCGGACCCTGCAGATTGGCCGGACCGGTGTTCGCCAGCAGCAGCCGGATCAGCGGGACGGTGTCGGGCGTGAGGGCGTCGGACGAGGCGACCGATTCCAGCGCGCCGTACTGCGCCAGCGCCAAGCCCTCGATGTCCTCGCTCTGCGCCGGGTAATCGCCCGGAACGCCGGCGAGCTGGCCGAAGTACACCAGGGTGAACAGCGGCCGCGCCGGCTGCTCCCTGGCCAGCTGCTCGGCCAGCAGATTCTGCTTGTACACCCGCCGCTGCACCTCCACCAGACGGCCGCTGCCGGGCTCGTCGCTCGCGAACAGGAAGCCCCGTCCGCCTACCGCGGGATCATCCGGATCGTAGGCGCTGAAACCGACGCAACTGCCGTCCGTGCCGGGAACGACGCGTACCCACCGGTCGGCCGCGACGGGCGCGCACGCGGGCGCGACCGCGCGCCACGGTCGCCATGTCGCGAATCCGGCCGCCGCCATCGCCAGCACCACCACCAGGAACATCGCGGTCGCCGACACCGCCCGCCGCGCCCACCACGGCGGATCGGGGGGCTGGATGCGCCGGAACGGGTCGGGCTCGTCGTCGTTCGGGCCGGTCGCGGGCACGTCGAACCACAGCTGCCAGGCCCGGGGGCGCTGCCGCTGCCGCTCGACGGGCAACTCCTCCACCCAGATCTCGTACAGCCGCCGCACCCGGTACACCGGGCGCGCGGTGACGCCCGGTGGTGGCGTCCGGGTGCCCGCCACCACCAGCAGCGGATCGTCCTTGCCTGTCTCGTTGCGCACGTCGTTGATCAGGTCGAGCAGCCGGGGACCGGCTTCGCCGTCGAGCGCGCGCAGGATCGCGACCGGATAGGTGGTGCGCCGTGCCGCGCCGAGACTCCACCAGCGCCGGCGGTAGGCGATGCGCAGGTCTTCGAGGAAGGCGTGCACCAGCAGCTTGGCCAGATGCTCGGCGTGTTCGTGGCGCCTGGCGCCCTCGGTGAGGCGGTGCGCGAATCCGACGAACTGGCTGGACTGTTCCGGGGCCAGGTATTGCTGGCGCATGAACCACCGGAACTCCCGCCCCACACCGGGGATCCTGCCGCCGGTGCGCGCCCGGAACACGGCCGTGGGCAGCACGATGCGCAACAGCCCCAGCACGATTCGCTGCACCGGGCCCACCGTGGCCTCGGCTTCACCGAGCAATTCCTCGCCCCACCGGCCGAAGTCCCTGCGCAGCAATGTCGCCAGCTCGTCCAGTTCGTTGTCGGAACTCAGCTTGCGAGCCATCAACCACTCGGCCAACCGATAGCGCCGGAACGGCAACGGGCGCAAGCGCCCGAAGCGGTCCGCCGACAAACCCTTGCAGAGGTTGTAGAGCAGTCGGCGCAGTGCGGTCAGCCCCGGCGTGGTGTCCTCGACCAGGGAGCTGCCGTCGGGCAAGGGGTCGAGAGCGTCGACGTTCGCGGCCACGTGCACCGCGCCGCCGAGCGCCGCGTCGAACATGTCCAGGCATGCTTCGACATTGGTGAGATCGCCGCACAGACCCACTGTCGGCAGCATCCGCTCGCCGCGCGGCGGCCGCCGTACCAACGAACGCAGCAGATCTTCGAGCACATCGACTCCCCGAAAGGAGACAGCTCTGGTGCCGGACATCACGCCCCCGTGTCCTCCCGCCGAATGTGACCACCCATTGAAGCAGACGCCAAACCCGTTGGCAGTCAGAGAGTCTTCGCGCGAACCGGCAGCGGGGAGGGACGCGACCATGCGGCAGACACGCCGAAGCGGCCCGGAATTCGCGGGCGATCAGGTCGGGGCGAGGAGTTCCATCCGGCGGTACAGCGGAACTCGGGTCGAACCTTCGATTTCGCGCGGTTCGAAGCGCTTGTCGCGCAAAAACTCGGCGAATTTTCGCGGCGCGCGAGTCACCCGCCGCAACAAGCTATTTACACCGCCGACACGTTCACCGCGCCGGGAAAACACTTTCCACAGGCGCGATTCGAACGAAGGCGCCGTAAAGCGGCGTACAGCCCGCAATTACGGCTCGCTTGCCGACGGCGGCGTCGCCTACGGGATCGTCGGGGTCCGGCCGTCCGCACGTCACGGAGGGCCGGGCGACCCCGTCGGTCCGGTCAGTTGTGCCGCGGGTCGGCGGTGGAGGTGTGGGGCCGGGTGATCCGGCGATGAGCCATGACTTCGGCCCACCAGCCGCTCAGTGGGCTGGGGTCGGGCCATACGATCCGATCTCGTTCTTCGTCGTCCGCGACGGGCGCTTCGGGTTTCTCGATCACGATGACGTTCCTCTGCGCTGGTGCACGTTGCCGCACACGTACTTGCGGAGAGCCCTCGTGTTCGTGCGCGCCGGTGGTTTCGCGCCAGAGCGCGTCGAATCGGCTGAACATCGAGCAGCGCGGGTTCCTCGCCCCATTTATCGGAACGACCGCGCTGTCGAACCGATACCTCCAACATTTACCACAGCACACCTGAAACAAACCGATCTTTACGGTTCACGATTCGGACACCAAGCGGTCGCTTGGTTACAATTCAACCCGCTGATCAGTGAAAACATGCGTTCGACCGGCTTTCTTACACGAAACCGAAAAAGGACAGCGAGCGAAAAATCACCTATCCCGCTCACCGACGGCCGTGGCTGTGCACGCGTGCCCGCGGGTGCCGGTGTGGCGGCGCCCCGCACCTGCGGGCGGCTCGGATCGGCGGATCGCTCTCGTCGACATCGCGTAACGCGCGACTACGCTCGCTGCGCGATTCCGAACGGGCCGGGGAGGTCGATATCGTGCGGTGACCATCGACAACGGCGCCGATCAGGCGCGGATCGGCGAGGCCCGAGCCCGTCAACGGCGGAAAGGGCGGAAATCCCTCGCGCGCAATGAGTGTGGCCGATGCGGGGAAGGGGCCGCGCAAGGGTCTGTGGTGGCTGATTCGGCCCGAGGCACCCGGGTACCCGCCGACTATGGTTCGCCGAACCGAAGCTGTGGGCACACACGACGAGGTCACCCGGGCACCGACGCCCTCCGACCGGGTGGATGCCCGATTCTCGCCGCCCGTCTCGGTGCAGGCGTCCACAGCCAGGGAAACCAGGTGATACCGATGGCCGATCTCCGCCGGATAATTCGAAAACACGGCCCCTTCGCCTCGGTCTGTTTCGATAGCTCATTCGACACCGAAGACGCGGCGCGTGGCACCGAGTCGCGCTGGCGCTCGATCGACGCCGAATTGGACCGCAGCGGCGCCCGCCCGCGGATCCGGCGGCTGCTTGCCCAGGCGATCGAATTGCATCCCCCGCCGCGCGGGCGCTGCGGCAGGATGCTCATCGCCGACGAGACCGAGGTGCTCGCCGACGAACGCTTGCCGAGCCCGCCGCACGCCCGGATCGTTCGGGTGTCGCCCCTGCCCTACCTGCTGCCGCTGATCGAAGTGCAGGCCGAGAAGATACCGCACGTCGTGGCGTTCGTAGACCGAGTGAGTTCGGAACTCTACGCACTCGACGGCCACGGCGGCGAAGCGGAGGAGACCCTCCGCGACGTCGGCCATCCGGCGCCGGAGATCCGGCGTGAGGACTGGACGCATCGCACGATCCGGGAGCGGGTCGAGAACACCACGCGACGCGACATCCGCGAGTTCGCCGGGGAACTGGACCGGCTGGCCGAAACCGTGCACGCGGAAGTCGTCGTGCTCGCCGGAGAGGCCCGGGCCAGGACGGAGCTGCGGGCGGTGTTCGACGCGAAGGGCCGGGATGTGGTCGAGGCCGAAGCGGGCACGCTGATGCCGGGGTCGGATCCGAAGGCGCTCGACGCGGAAGTCCGCGAGATCCTGCACCGGGTGGCGGCGCTGCGCCACCGTCGGGTGCTCGACCGCTTCACCGCCGAGATCGACCGTCCGGACGGCCTGGCGGTGGCCGGGCTGGCCGCGACCACAGCGGCGTTGCGCGCCGCTACCGTGGAGCGCCTGCTGCTCGACCGTTCGGCGCTGGGCGATCGCTTGGTGCTGGCCGGGACCGCTCCGAACCCGTTGCTCGGCCCGGCGGCGAACGCCGCGGCCGGTGAGATGCGCCGCGCCGACGAAGCCCTTCCGGTGGCCGCGTTGGCGACCGGCGCCCAGATCGTCCTGGTCGACTCCGTGGCCGCGCTGCGCGATGGAGCCGGTGCCCTGCTCCGGGGGCGCTAGGACGCGGCGGAGTTCACGATTTCGGGATGCGCTCGTGCAGTGTGAGCAGCATGTGGTCGAAGGCGGTCTGCACCGCGGGGGGAGCCGGGGGCAGGTGGTCGATCTCGGTGACGAGCTGGGCGGCAAGATCACGTAGCTTGACGTTGGTCTCCTGCGAACGCCACTGCAAGACGTGGAACGCCTGCTCGGCGTTGATCCGGTAGACCCGCATCAGCACGCCTTTGGCCTGCTCGATCAGCGCGCGCGCCCGGAACAGTTTCGGCAGCGTGCCGTCGAGCAGATCCTGGCGTTCCTCGGCGATGGTGGTGGTCAGGTCGACGTAGTAGCCCGCGGTGCCGACGACGGTGCCGTCCTTGTCGGTCATGGTGTCGCCCAGCACGAGGACGTGGTGCAGCGCTCCGGCGGTGTCGATGATGCGGTGGCGGCTGCAGAACGGTTCGGCGTTGCGGACCGACTTCTCGATCGCCTCCGCGACATGATCGCGGTCCTCGGGGTGCTTGTGCGCGAGCAGCAACTCGGTCGTCGGCGTCACCGAATCGGGCGGGTAACCGTGCACCGCGGCGACCTCGTCCGACCACTCCCACCGCTGATCGGCGAACCAGAATCGGAAGCTCCCCGTGGTCTGCGGTGTGCCTGCGCCGACCACCCGGGCTACCGCTCCCTCGGCCGTGTCCACGATTCGGTCGCCCGATTCGTTCATCGCGTCAGTATGCTCCTACCTGCGGTGTTTCACCGTGGATCCTGCGGATCGAAGCAGACGTCCCGACCGCGCACCCCTCGCGGTGACCATCATCATCCTAATCCCGGGGCGCCGGGTTCCCGGCCACGCATGGGCCGCCACCGCGCGACGGGCGAGCCCGGCGGTCATGCACCGAAGCGCAGGGTCACTTCGCTCGAGAGCGGGGCCCATCGGAGAGCGCTTCGCTGCCTACGGACGGCCGGCAGCGCCCTGCGCGTACCGGGCCGTCGGATCGGCGAATCGAGCAACGGACGAGTTCTCACTTCGTCGAGTGCCGGGCCTGCTCAACAGCGACACGCGTACGACAGGTTCAGCGGTCGCGTTCCGCCCAGAACGCACAGTCGTGCGTGGCGGCGAAATCCTCCGTCACGACGCTGCCGGTCGCCCGCATGATCAGAGCAGGTCCATCGGAGCTGTGCCCGGTCGACTCCGGCCAGGCAGGCCATTCGGGTGGACCCGGATCGTTCGGGTCACCGGTGTGGGCGAAGGTGGTCCACCAGCGTTGCATTCGCGCGGCGAAAGCGGCGGACGCACCCGTCCAGGGAATCGGCACGCCCATGAATCTGGTGAACAGATAGAACAGCTCGGAGGAGTGAAAGGCCCCGGGCAGAACAGGATTGTCGGCACCGAGCGGCGCCTGATCGACTTCGTACTGCCACAGTGGATGTCCGGCTTCGCGCGCGGTTCGGCTGGTGAACAGCGCGGGACAGGCGAACCGGCTGTCGGTGATCACCGCGATCTGGGCGGCCGCCGGTGAGGGGTATCGGTCGAGCGGATAGCGGGTCAGGACTCGCTCGGCGTCGGCGCCGAAGGATTCGCGCACGTACCGTTCATAGCTCGCCGCGTCCGGGACGTGCCCGCGCGCGTAGTCGGTTTCGGCGACGCTCAGCGCGCCTTCCGCGCTGGTGGACCCGACGATGAGCGGCGTCTTCCTCGCGTCCCCCACCAAGGCCGCGTCGAGTGTCCGAGTGATGACGACGCCGTCGATGCTTGGCACCCACACGGGAGTCTGCCCGTCGGCTTCGACGTCCGGCGCGTCGAGGAGTGCCGCTACGGGCAGTGCGCGCAGGCAGGCCAGCCGGGTCGCGGGATCCCCGCATCCGACGCGTTCCGCGTAGCGCTGCGAGCGCGCGAAGGCGTCGCCGGGATCGACGGGGGCCAGGGGCGCTTGTGCGCAGGCTCCGCTCTGGATGATC
Source organism: Nocardia sp. NPDC047654 (assembly GCF_043205035.1). NCBI lineage: Bacteria > Bacillati > Actinomycetota > Actinomycetes > Mycobacteriales > Nocardiaceae > Nocardia > Nocardia sp. NPDC047654. Next base: position 28,869 of record NZ_JBIDDF010000007.1, on the reverse strand, counting down.
GCTTTGGCGAACAGGACCTCGGAGCCGGGTGCGGCGAAGTGGGTGCAGACACTCACGCCGCCTGCCGACTCACCGAAAATCGTGACATTGCCCGGATCGCCACCGAAGGCGGGGGCGTTGTCGCGCACCCACCGCAGAGCGGCCTGCTGGTCCTGGATGCCGACCGTTCCGGTGGCGCCGCCGGATTCGGCGGTCAGTTCGGGCAGCGACATGAAGCCGAACGGCCCGAGGCGGTAATTGGGAACGGCCACGATGACGTCGCCGTCGGCGACCATCCGGGTGGGCCCGTCGTATTCGCTGTTGGAGCCGTTGATATAGCCGCCACCGTAGAAGAACACCATGACGGGCAGCGGGCGATCGCGGGCGCGGTCCGGCGCGTATACGTCGATGGTCAGGCAATCTTCGCTGATCTGGCCGATCGGCGGCACGCCGGGCAAGTAGCCGTTCTGCGCGCACTGCGGCCCGTGCTCGCGCGCGGGGCGCACACCGGGCCACGGCGGAACGGGGCGCGGCGGCCCGAACCGCGCTTCGCCCCCGGTGGGCGCGGCGAACGGGATGCCCAGGTATTCGACGACTCCGTCGGCGGCGTGGCCGGAGACCTCACCACCGGTCACGAGGACGCCGAGCGGCGCGGAGGCCGCCGGGGGTGGCGGAGTACCCGCGAAGCACACACCGGCGGCGACCGTCAGAGCGAGCGCGGTTCGCACGATCGAGCGAATCATGGCCGTCCACTACCTCCGATGCGTCGCTACGGTCGGCGGCGAGGCAGGCGGCCTCGTCCACCGCGGTAGCCGGCATCGATCGGCTCGACGGCACGGTGCACGATCGGATCGGGAGCCGACCGGCCGCACGCGGCTGGAGCCGAAACGCCGCTGGAACCTTCATCCGGCAGATCACACGCCCGCGGCACCCCGTCGACGACGTTCGGACCCCCACCCGCGGCAGCGGACACCGTGCTCGGCCCTCATCGTCCGCCCGGCCCCGCCAAGTCGTCGCTGCGACCCGCGGCGATGGCACCTCGGGCTGATGCTACAGCGGTCCGGTGCGCGTGGCGGTACACGACGCAACCGCTGCGAAGGCCACGCGCTGGTCACCACCGGCCTGTTTCGGTTCGACCGGCGACAACCGAGCCGCGCGTCAGCTCTCGGCGAGCAAGGTCATTTCTTCGGCGAGGATCTTGATCGTCTCGCGGATCTGATCTTCGGTATGGCAGGCGGTGACGAAGAACCGCAGGCGCGCCAGATTCTCCGGCACCGCCGGGTACAGGATCGGGTTGACATTGATGCCGCGGCGCAGCAATGCGTTCGACAGTCTCAGCGTCTTCGGCGAGTCGCCGACGATGCACGGGACGATCGGAGTGTCGTGGCTGTCGCCGGTGTCGATCCCCGCTTCCCGGGCCAGTCGCAGGAACAGCCGGGAGTTGCGACGTAGCCGTTCCAGCGGTTCGGTCTCGGACCGCAACTGCCGGATCGCCGCGGCCGAGGCGGCCGCGTTCATCGGCGTCATGCCGACGCTGTAGACGAATCCGGGCGTCGTGTACTTCAGGAAGCGGATCAGCTCCGCGCTGCCCGCGACGTACCCGCCGCACCCGGCGAGCGCCTTCGATGTCGTCCCGGACCACAGCTCGACATCTGCGCGATCCACGCCGAAGTATTCGCCGATCCCACCGCCGCCCGCGCCGAGCACCCCGACGCTGTGCGCCTCGTCGATCATCAACAGCGCCTTGTGCTTCTTCTTCACCGCGATGATCGCGGGCAGGTCCGGGATGTCGCCGTCCTGACTGTAGACGCCCTCGATCAGGATCAGCACCCGCCGGTACTGGTGGCGGATCTCGGTGAGCAGCGCGTCGAGTGCGGCGTGGTCGTTGTGCGGGAACGGACGGCGGGTCGCGCCCGACAGCTTGCAGCCCTGCATGATGCTGTCGTGGGCGAGACTGTCGTGGATCACCAGGTCCTCCGGTCCGACCAGGTGTCCGATGATCGTGACGTTCGTGGAGTGGCCGCCCACCAGCGCGATGGCGTCCTCGGTGCCGAGCAGGGCAGCGAGTTCGGCCTCGAGTTCGCGGTGCACCGGCTTCTCACCGGACAGGATCCGGCTGGCCGAGCAGGAGCTGCCGTAGCGGGCCACCGCGTCCTGCACGGCGGCGACGACCGCCGGATGACCGGACAGCCCAAGGTAGTTGTAGCTGGAGAAGTTGATCACCGGCGCACCGTCGATGACGGAGGTGTCCCGCGTGACACCGTCGTTGATCAAGAAATAGGGATTGGACAACCCGAGCGCTTCGAGACCGGATACCCGGTCGGAAATCGCCTTCACCTCAGCGAAATCCGAGATCCGGTACTCCGGCTCGATGACCGCGCGCCGGGGTTCGGGCGCCTCGGCCATCATGGGTACGGCGGCTTGCCGCGAGACGGGCGCGCCCCCCTGATTCGAGACCTGAGCGATCACATCACCGATCGTCGTGGCGGGGGTGAACCGGCTCGGGTCGATGGTCGCTCCGGGCAGCTTGCGCACGAGCGCGGCGATCAGGTCGGTGAGCATGAGCGAGTCGAATCCCAAGTCGTCGCCGATAGTTTGGGCATCGCGGAGCCGATCGGCCGGGAAACCGCTCACCCTGGCGAACTCCGCGCGTACGACACCGGCGACGGCTTCCGGGGCGATCGGCAGGTCCGTGGTCGTCTGCGTCGCGATCGGTTGCGGCGTGACCGTCTGCGGGACCGCCGCCGCGGCGCCCGCCTGTTGCGGAGCGCGCCCGGCGGACGGAACGCCCGCGAGACTCGCCAGCACGGCGTTCTGTTCACGGAAGAGGGCGATCAACTGGTCCATGGAGGTTTCCTCGGCTGGTGCGGAAGGCGTGGGGGTGGCGCGGGGTTCGAGCCAGAACCGCTGGTCGGTGCAGAACTCATAACCGGGCAGCCGACGGCGGACGCGCTGCGCGGGTTCGTAGAGCCGATCCCAGTCGGGATCGAATCCGTCGCGATACAGCGCGGCGACGGTGCCGGCCAGTTCGCCCCCGGTCGCGCCGGGCCCCGGGCTGGGCGTCAGGCAGCGCGCCGCCAGGTCCGGGCGGGTCCGGCCGGCCTGCGCGGCGAGGACGCGGCGCGGCCCGAGCTCGACGACATGACTCGGTTCGGTGCCGAGGGCGGCCTCGATGGCCTCGCCGAAGCGGACGGTGGCGCGGACGTGCTCGGTCCAGTACGTGGCGTCCATCGTCTCGGTCGCGTCGAGCAGGCGACCGCGCACGGTCGAGTACAGCGGCAGAGCCGGTGTCCGGTAGGTGCATTCGCGGGCGACGGACGCGAACCCCTCCAGCATGGGTTCCATCAGCGGACTGTGGAAGGCGTGGGACACGGTGAGCGCCTTCGCGCCCACCCCGCGCGCCGCGAGCGCCTCATGTGTCCGGGTGATCGCCGCGGCGGCGCCGGACAGCACGATCTCCTTCGGTCCGTTGACGGCGGCGATCGCGATCTCCGTCCGGTCGGCGAGCAGGTCCGCGACGTCGGCCGCGTCCGCTCGCACGGCGAGCATCGCTCCCCCCGCGGGCAACCGCTGCATCAGCTCGCCGCGTGCCACGACGAGACGGCACGCGTCGTCCAGATCGAACACTCCCGCCACCGCGGCGGCCGCGAACTCGCCGATGCTGTGCCCGATCACCCAGGCCGGACGGACACCGAGGTCGGCGAGCGACTTCGCCAAGGCGTACTCCATCGCGAAGATCGCCGGTTGCGCCAGATCGGTGCGGTCGATCGCGGTGTGCTCGTCGAGCATCAGCTCGCGCACCGAGCGACCGAGATGGGCGGCCATGACCTGGTCGACCGCCGCCAAGGCGCGCCGGAACAGCGGACTGGCCGCGTCCAGCGTGCGAGCCATTCCGGGGAATTGCGAACCCTGCCCGGTGAACATCCAGCCGACGCTCAGCGGTCGCACCACCCCGGTATCCGCCCCCTCGCGCAGCCGCGCGATCGCGGTGTCGCGATCCGCCGCGGCGATCGCGAGCCGGGCACGACCGGACGACTTGACCTGGTTGCTCGTCCAGCACATTTGCGCGAAATGATCCGGCGGGCTGGAAGCCAAGGCATCGGCGAGCCGACGGGCGTTGCGCCGCAACCCTTCCGCGTCGTTCGCCGACACGGTGAGCACTCCCCCGCCGGACGCCGTCGACGTTTCGGCCGCAGGTGCGCTGCCCAGCACGACATGGGCGTTCGTGCCGCCGATGCCGAAACTGCTGACTCCGCCGTAGCCGGGGCCCTCCAGCGGCATCGGGTCGGTGAGCAGACGCAGACCCTGCTGCGACATCCGCAGCCGCGGGTTCTCCTGGTCGGCGAACCGTGACGGCGGAACCACGCCGTGCCGCAAGCTGAGGGCGGCCTTGATCAAGCCCGCAACGCCCGCGGCACCCTCGGTGTGGCCGAGATTGCCCTTGATCGACCCGATCCCGCAGGGGCGAAGCCTGTTTCGCCCGTGCAGTTGGCCCAGCGCTTTGACCTCGATCATGTCGCCGAGCACAGTTCCGGTGCCGTGCGCCTCGAGAAAATCCACCTGCTCGGGCCGTACGCCCGCACGCTCGCACGCCGCGCCGATCACCTGCTGCTGCGCCCATCGGTTCGGCGCCGTGATGCCGTTGCTGCGCCCGTCGGAATTGACGGCGCTGCCCTTGATCACCGCGTAGATCGGCAGACCCGCCGCCTGGGCGTCGGCGAGCCGGCGCAGCACCAGTACCGCGACGCCCTCGCCGCGCACGATGCCGTCGGCGTCGGCGCTGAACGGCTTGCACCGAGCGTCCGGCGCGGAGAGACCGGCCTGGGTGTAGAACACCCCGACGGCGGGCGTGAGCACCAGGTTGACGCCACCGGCGACCGCCTGATCGCATTCGCCGGAAGCCAGCGCGCCGCAGGCGAGGTGCACCGCGACCAGCGACGACGAGCAGGCCGTGTCGACCGCGACACTCGGTCCTTTCAGGTCGAACTGGTAGGACAGCCGGTTCGCGGTCATGAAGTACCCGTTGCCGGAGCCGTGCTGCGGCGTGATCGCGGCGTAGTCGCTCATCTGCAAGTTGGCCCATTCGTTGGCCATCACCCCGACGAAGACGCCGGTCCGCGAACCGGCCTCGCCGCGCGGGTCGAGGGTGGCGTCTTCGAAGGCCCGCCAGGTGGCTTGCAGCAGCAACCGCTGTTGTGGATCCATCGCCTCGGCTTCGCGCGGGGCGATGCCGAAGAAGTCGGCGTCGAACGCATCCGCGTCGTCCAGGAAGCCGCCGCTGCGGGTGTTGATCGTGCCGGGCGCACCGGCCGGGTCGTGGAAGTCGGCGGCGTTCCAGCGGCTCGACGGCACCTCGGAGATCGCGTCGCGTCCCTCGATCAGCAGCCGCCACAGCGCGGCCGGATCGGGTGCTTGGGGAAATCGGCAATCGAGGCCGACGATGGCGATATCGGTCATGCGGCGAGGGTGAATTCGGCGGCCAGGTAAGCGGCGATGTCGGCGATGGTGGGGTACTCGAAGACCAGCACCGGGTCCACCTCGAGTGACCAGCGGTCCTCGATCTCACCGCACAGGCTCACCGCCGAGACGGAGTCCATGCCCAGCTCGGCGAGCGGGACGACGGGATCCACCTCGTGTGGCTTGCGTTCGGTGTAGTCCGCCACGCGCTCCACGAGCCAATCCTGGATGGTGGTCGGACGAGTGATGGTGCTGGTGAACATGTTTCGGCTCCTCGGCGGTTTTTCGATCGATCAGGCGGTCACGGACCGGCGCAGCGCCGGTTCGAGATCCTCGTGCAGGACACCCACGACGCGATCCTGGACAAACGCCTCCCGCATCGAGCTGCGTTGGACCTTGCCGCTGGTGGTGCGGTGCACCGACCTGGGTGGAATGAGAACGACGTTCGGCGCGGGCACGTCGAACCCGCGGGACACCGCGACCTTGATCGCCGAGGTGAGTTCGGCGAGCGTGGCGTCGCCTTGCAACGCCGTCTTGACGCCTTGCAGCACCACGAGTCGTTCCCGGCCGCCCGCGTCGACGGACACGGCTACGCCGGCACTGTCGGCGAACGCCGGATGCAGCCGGCGCACCAGCTCCTCGACGTCCTGGGGATAGACGTTGCGGCCGTTGATGATCAACAGATCCTTGAGGCGGCCCGCGACGAACAGCTCGTTGTCCCGAAGCAGGCCGAGATCACCGGTACGCAGGAACGGCCCCACGGCGCCGAGGTGTGCACCGAAGGTTTCGCGGGTCTCTTCGGGACGATTCCAATAGCCGGCGGCGACGCTTTCGCCGCGAATCCAGATCTCACCGACGGTGTTGTCTCCCAGTTGTTGCAGCGTGTGCGGGCAGACGATGCGAATGTCGAGACCACCGGCCGCCGGTCCGCAGCCGACGAGCCGAGCATCGCGTCCCACGTCGAGATAGACGGGTACCGAGGGCGTCGATGCCGCACTGGCGAGCAGTGTCACCTCGGCCAGGCCGTAGGCGGGCCGAAACGTCGTCGGCCGCCAACCCGCGAGTGCGAAACGTTCCAGCACCGCCGTCATGGTCTGCTCGCGGACCGGCTCCGCGCCGCTCAGCGCGATCTCGAGGGTGCTGAGATCGAGGTCGGCCAACTGCTCGTCGGTCACCCGGCGCGCGATGAGATCGTAGGCGAAATTCGGCGCGCCGGTGAATGTCGCGCGGTACTTGTCGATGGCCTGCAGCCAGCGCACCGGACGCTTGAGAAACGTCGTCGGTGCCATGAGCACCAGGTTCGCACCGGCGTATACCGCCCCGAGCAGCATTCCGATCAGGCCCATGTCGTGGAAGTGCGGAATCCAACCGACGCCGGTACCGGCATCATTCATCCCGCCCTCGGCGATGGCGGCCTCGTTGTGCAGGAGATTGCCGTGCGTCACGACGACCCCTTTCGGGGTGCCGGTCGATCCCGACGTGTACTGCAGGAACGCGATCGTCCCCGAGTCGATGTCGGGCATCTGCCACGCGTCGGGGTCACCGAGGTGACCGTCGGTGGTGACCACGGCCGCGTGCGTGGCCGCCGCGACCAGCGGCTGAAAATGCGCTGTGGTGAGCACCAGTCGGGCGCCGGAATCCGCGATCACATTCGCCACACGCCGGGCGCTGCCCGCATCGTGCGGCACAGGCGCCGGAACGGCCACGACCCCGGCGTACAGGCAACCGAGGAACACCCGCAGGAACGCCAGCCCGTCCTGATAGAGCAGCACGACCGGCTCGGTCGATTCCGGACGCGCCGCCAGCCAGGCCGCGACAGCCCGGGCGTCGCGGTCGAGTTCGCGGTAGGTGACGACTTCCTCGCTGAGCCCTCGTCCGGCCTCACGCAGGTAGGTGTAGGACCGGGTCTCCCCGTATTCGAAAATTTGCTGCCTTACGTGGTGAACGAAAGTGGGCTGCATCTCGTAGTTCCTCGATAGGGTTCGGTATCGGCGTCGGCTACTACTCTCCGGCGTCCGTAACCGCAGGAACAGAGACCTTAGGGACCGTCCAGCAAACCCCGGGGTCGGCCCGTACCCACCCTGGGGTCGGTGGTCGCCCGCTGTTCCGCAATCCGATAGCTGCGAATCCGTCAGCCCCTCCGCGAGTCGCCGGCCCGGCACGGAGGAGGAGTCCGTGGACACTATTTGCTTAGCGCAAGCAACTACTATATAGTTGCATAGCGCAAGCAACTTATCTCGTCTGGAGCGGACATGGCAGTCTCACCCGATACGGCTCAGAGCCTGATCAAAGAGCTCTATCTGATGGGCCGGGCGATCCGTACCGTGCTCGCGCATCCGGAGGAGGGGCACTTGCTTCCGGGCGGCATCGGGGTGCTCGGCACCCTCGAATCCAAAGGTCCGTGCAGGCAGGTGGACCTCGCCGTGGATTTGTGCATCAGCCCGAGCGCACTGAGCAGGCACGTCACCGAACTCGTCGGCGCGGGCTACATCAGCAGGCACGCGGATCCCACCGATGGGCGGGCCACCCTCATCCGGGTGACGGACGAGGGCCGGGATCTGTTGTACCGCGTCCGCGCTTCGCGGGCGCGGGGCTTGCAGAACGTCCTCGCGGACTGGAGCGAAGACGACGCCGAGGGCGCGTGCGTCGCCGTGCAAAAGCTCCGCAACGCACTGACCGCGCACGCACAAAGCAGTGCGGTGCACGCGCATCAGCCGGTTTCGAAAGAGAGTCAGGAAGTAGATGTCTAGTTCAGTCGAGTCGGTGACGCGACGCGACCCGTACGCGATGACCCACCGCGAAGTGCTGGAAGCGATGACCGGGCTGCTCGCGGCGCTGTTCACCGCCCTGCTCAGCACCACGATCGTCGCCACCGCGCTGCCCACCATCATCGGCGACCTACAGGGATCGCAGACCGCCTATGCCTGGGTCATCACCTCGGCACTGCTGGCGAACGCGGCCTCCACGCCGATCTGGGGCAAGTTCGCCGACCTGTTCAACAAGAAGGCGCTGGTCCAATCGGCCATCGTCATCTTCGTCGTCGGCTCCGTGATCGCCGGATTCGCCGGCAACGTTCCCGTGCTGCTGGTCGCGCGCGTCGTCCAGGGCATCGGCATGGGCGGACTGACCGCGCTCGTCGTCGCGATCATCGGCTCCATCGTCGCGCCGCGCGAACGCGGGCGCTACTCCGGGTACATGGGCGCCGTGATGGCGGTCTCGATGTCCGGCGGCCCCGTCCTCGGCGGTGTCATCGTCGACAGCCCGCTGGGCTGGCGTTGGTGCTTCTTCGTGTGCGTGCCGCTGGCCGTGATCGCGCTGGCGCTCTTGCAGCGGACCCTGCGACTGCCCACCGACCGCAAAGAGGGGGTGTCGATCGACTGGCTCGGCGCCGCATTGCTGACCGGCGGTGTCTCGGTGCTGCTCATCTGGGTGTCGTTCGCCGGAAAGGCCGGGTACTACGACTGGGTCTCGCGGGAATCGGCGATCTATGTCGCTTCCGGCGTGCTGCTGCTGCTCGCGACCGTGTGGGTCGAGTCCCGCGCCAAGTCGCCGATCATCCCGCTGCCGATCGTCACCGAACGCACCACGGGCCTGGCGATCATCGCCTCCATCGCCGTCGGCGTCGGCATGTTCGGCGCGACCACCTTCCTGGGCCAGTACTTCCAGACCGCACGCGGCTACTCCCCCACCGCGGCCGGCGTGCTGACCATCCCGCTCGTCGCGGGCATGCTGATCGCCTCCGTCGGCTCCGGCCAGTTGATCACCCGGCGCGGCAAGTGGAAGGGTTTCGTGGTCGCGGGCGCCGCACTGCTGGTTGTCGGATTCGCGCTGCTGTCGACGATCGACCACGCGACGAGCCTGTGGCTGGTCGGCGGGTACATCACCGTCGTGGGGTTCGGCGTCGGCATGATGATGCAGAACCTGGTCCTGGCCGTGCAGAACACGGTGAGCGTGCACAACATCGGCGCAGCGTCGAGCAGTGTCGCCTTCTTCCGCACCTTCGGTGGCGCCATCGGGGTCTCGGTGCTCGGTTCGGTCCTGGCCACCCGGGTCGGCGAGCTGTCCGCGGAGGGCTTCGCCCGGCTCGGCATCCAGACCAAGTCCTCCGGCGGCAGCAATCTGGATCTCGGCGCCCTGCCCGCGCCCATCGCGACCATCGTGCGCGCCGCCTACGGCGACGCGACCGGGCGGATCTTCCTCATCGCCGCGGGCGCCACGGTCGTCGCGCTCATCGCGGCGGCGCTGCTGCCCAACCGCCCGCTGCGCCGCACGATCGACATCGATCCCGCACTCGACCCGATGCAAGCCGGCGCGCACCCGGCGACCCGGTCCGAGTCCGACGGTGCCGCGAAGCAGGACGGCGCCAGACAACCGGCTCTGCTCGACTGAGCCACCGATTCACCCGCAGAGCCCCGAAGCCATCGGGGCTCTGCTCGTCTGTCGGGTGCGACGGCGTGATCAGTACGGCGGACGCTCGGCGGAGCGCAGATCCACGGTTGTCGCCGAGGTCAGGGCCACGGCCAGGCAGCGCAACTCGCCGGGAATCAACACCGATCGGATCGCCCCCTGGAAACACTCGAGCACGGCGCCGTCGGGCCACCGCACGTCGTAGCGGTACCAGCACCGGCCCCCGCCTCCGGCGCGCTGGATGTCGCGCTCGACCCGGACGGCCAGTTCGCTGAGCGCGGCACGAACCTGCCCCGGCGCGCCGGTGCTCGCGATCTTCCACCACGGCCGATTGAAGTAACCTGGCTCGGAGATCTCGACCAGGTAGAGCAACGGCATCCCCACGACGTCGTAGGCGGTCATACCGCTCAGAGTGCCGCAAAACGGACTGGACGGATGGGTGAAACGCCGGAGGTGTATCAATGCGAGACCGACTTACCGGCGCCGACCGCATCACGGCCCCAGGCGGTCCAGCAGCCAGTTCGGCCCCACCGTCGCCGCACCCGCGGCCGCCACGCGGGCACGCAGTCCGCGGTCGGCCGTCACCACCGTGATCGAACGGCTGCTATCTTCCGCCCGAGCCGCCGCGACCACGCCGACGATCGCGTCGTCGCCCGAATCCTCCGCACGCACCACGCGCACGCCGCCGAATTCCGGATCCGCCGCCGCGTCGACCGCGGCCTTCGCCGCTCCCTCGAGCACCACGATCACCTCGGCGGGCTCGGTCGGCTGCGCCCACGCTCCGGTCATCCGCTCGAGCAATCGCCGGGCTGCGCCGGCCCGATCGCGCCACCACCCGTCGGGCCGTGCACCGACGACGTTCGCGGCGTCCACCACGATCAGCTGAGCATCGCCGGCCGCCACCGCCTCAGTCTCCCGCGACGGTGACCACCGCACCGGCGGCGGACTCGGTCTCGGCGGGCCGAGCCGCCCGCACGGCGGCGAGCGCGTTCAGCCTGCCGTATCCGTACTTGTCGCTGTGCCCGTCCGCCCCGTACCCGCCGCCCTGCGGATCGATCTTGTCGCAGGCGTCTTTCAGCAGGTTCTTCACCTCGTCCGAAGTCAGGTCCGGATTCACCGACAGCATCAAGGCCACTATTCCCGCGGCGCCCGGGCACGCGCTGGAGGTTCCGCCGAAGTCGTTGGTGTAGTCACCCGCCGCGTCGCCGGCCGCCACCGTGCCGGGGTTGTAGCCGTTCGCCCCGTGCCGATCCACCGTCCAGATCCCGGGCGTGAGGGCGTCGGGATGCCCGAAGGGTCGGTGCCCGAAGTCGCTGCTGGGGAACGCGCACCACACCGCTTTGCCGAAATCGCTGTAGACACTGCGTTTGCCGGTGTCGTTGCATGCCGCGACCGCGATCACCTTCGCGAAACCGGCGTAGCCGTCGTTGTCGACGGATTCGTTGCCGTTGCCCGCCGCGAACAGCACTACACAGCCCTTGCCGCCGCGTCCACTGGTGACGGCGTATTCGATCGCCAGCCTGGTACTCGCGGGCAGCGCCACCACCCGGTTGTGCGCCGGATCGTTCGGCTGGAACCACCTGCCGTCGGCCGGGCCCCAGCTGCACGAGATGACGTCGGCGCCGTGGTCGGCGGCCCACCCGAACGCGTCGGCCTCCGCCTGCGATCCGAGGCCTGAGGCGAGCCGGATCGGCATCAGCGCGGCCTCCGGCGCCACTCCGGAGGCTCCGGCCGTGCCGTTGGCGCACGCCACGCCCGCGCACGCGGTGCCATGGTTGTCACCGTTGTCGGGGCCGGTGCCGAAGGAGTCTTTCGGGCGCGGATCATCGGTCTTCGCCGTGACATCCCGTGGCGCGACGATCTTCGCGGCACCGGCGAACTCGGGATGGTCGATGTCGACACCGTCGTCGATCACGGCGATCGTCACCCCCGCCCCGCGGGTGAGGGCATGCGCGGCTTCCACCGCCGCGTGCGCGTCGATCGTGACACCGCCGATGGTGGTCTTCTTCAGATGCCACTGCTGCGGGAAGATCGTCTTCCTGGCCCGGTGCCGGATCAGCTCCGGATGGCAGTACTCGACGTCGTCGCGATTCAGCAGGGCGGTGGCGATGTCGAAGACCCGCTGGCCGGTGCCCTCGGGCGCCGCCGTGAAGTAGGCGTTGGTGGCGTACGAAACCACCTGCTTCACAGTAAGATTCGCCGCGGCCAGGACGGCGAGGCAATGTTCGCGGTCGACGTGGTCGACGAACTTCACGAAGATGTTCTCGGTATAGAGCACCGGCTCCCCGGTCACCGGGTCCACCAGCACATGTCCGGCGAACCGCACCTCCGGCGCGGCCTCCAGCGCCGGCGTGCGTTCCTCCACCGATCTCGACCCCGGGGGCAGGCGATAGACCTCGACTCCTGCCTCCGGGTAGGCCTGCACCAGTGTCGCGTCATCGAGTTCACCGCTCAGCGGTGTGCGCACCGACCCCGATTGCCGCCGGATCCCACGACCGCTGTGCGTGCGCACCACGATCAGATCGGGACTCTGCTCCAGCTCGAAACCAGGATCGTCCTTCGTACCGAAATTGGCGGTTGGCACCATGATCTCCTTAGCCGTGGGGACCCGAGCACCAACTATGAACTACATTCCGGCAACGACGAAATACGAGCCGCCGACCGGCAACTGTGCGAGCAGGATTGCGAGCCACCTCGACGGGATGACCGGCGACCAGGGGTCTCGCCGTGGATTCGCGAATCCACGGCGAGAGAGCGGCCCGCGCGGATTGATCAGCGGAAGGCCCGCCGGTACGCCTGCGGCGTGATCCCCACGGTCTTGCGGAAGACCTTCCGGAACGCGGCCACCGAGGCGAATCCCGTTTGGTCGGTGATGCACTCCATCGTGAGGATGGTCGTCTCGAGCAGCACCTGGGCCTTGCGCACCCGGACGGTCTGGAGCCACTCGTTCGGCGTCATCCGGACCTGCTCGTGGAAGCGCCGGATCAGCGTGCGCTTGCTGACGCCGGCTCGCTCCGCGAGATCCAGCACGGTGATCTTCTCACCGAGCATCGCTTCCGCCCACTCCAAGGTGGGATTGAGCGACATGCTGCCCGCCTCCGAGCGCGGACGTTCCGCGATGAACTGCGCCTGTCCCCCGTCGCGGGTCAGTGGCATCACCGAGAGCCGGGCGGTATCCGCCGCCACGGCGGTCCCGTAATCCATCCGGACCATGTGGAGGCACAGATCCAGCCCTGCCGCTGCCCCCGCCGAAGTCAGGATGCTCCCGTTGTCGACATACAGCACCGTGGGATCCACGCGCACCCGCGGGTAGCTCCTCGACAATTCGGTGGCAGCCATCCAGTGCGTCGTCGCCCGCCTTCCGTCGAGCAACCCGACCGAGGCGAGGGTGAACGCGCCGAGACAGATCGATGCCACCCGCGCACCCCGCTCGTGCGCCCGCACCAATGCCTTTCGCAACCGCTCCGACGGCCGAGACCGGTAACTCATCGCTCCCGGAACGATGATGGTTCCAGCCTCCTCCTCGAGATATTCGATGTCACCGAGACACGAGATTTCGAAGAACTTCGACGGGACGTCGGAGTTCACCCCGCATACATGGACCTCGTACGCCGGAGTTCCGTCCTCCTGCTGGGCCCGCCCGAAGATTTCCAGCGGCACCGAGAGATCGAACGGAATCACGTCGTCGACGGCCAGAACAGCCAATGATCTCATGCCTTCGACCTAGTCGGCCTGCTGTAGCGCTTCCGGCCCGGCCACCACCAACCCGGCGCGGAGCAAGCGCTTCAAGGCGCGTCCCTGCAGCACCGTCAACCGTGGCGCCAGCTCCGACCACCGTGCCGGACCGCGGTTCAGCGTTTCCCACAGCTCCTTGCCCCCGTCTCGATCCAGGCATCGCACCTCGTTGCCCGGATCGGACGCGGAGTAGATCCGATGGCAGTCCACGGTATCGGCGAGCGGCGACGGCGCCGCCTCGCTGTTGGCGATGGGGTCTCGCCAGTACGCGGCCAGTCCTTCGCGAGCTGCCTGCGGAATCTCGAACGGCGGCGACATCCCTTTGAAGCCTGGGATGTCGGCCGCCACACCGGTGCGGATGCGTGCGTCCGGGGACAGCGTCACGATGTCCTCCGGTGCCAGCTCGACCGCGTCGGCGGCGGTGTAGGCCCGCAGATAGGGCCCCTCGGTGGCCAGGTCACGCGGGTCGCGGGTGCCCTTCGTCATGATGTTCAGCAGGTCGGGCACCAAGGCGGTGTTGAGCAGCGCCTGGAAGGTGCCCTCGGTGGCGTTGTCGACCTCCACCCGCCGGCCTTCCGCGCTCCAGTACGGGCTGTCCGGATGCGAGCGCGAGATCTCGTGATACCACTGGTCGATGCTCAGCGCCCATGTCTCCGCCATCCCGCGCCACTCGACGTCGTAGTCACGCCAGAGGTCTTCCTTCGATTGCTCGTCCAAGTCCTTGTCGAAGGTCTTGCGCAGCACCAATGCGGCCGCCCACGCTTGCGTGACGGCGAAGGACATCCCGGAGGAGAACAGCGGATCGACGAAGTACGACGCGTCCCCGACCGCCATCCAGCGATCCGCGTACGAACCGAAACAATCGCTGACCCGCGAATAGTTGGTCGCGGTCAGCATTTCCCGACGAATCGGTTCCGCGTTCGCCACCAGGTCCTGCAGCACCGGGATCGACTTGATCGTCTTCAGGAAGATGTCCGGATCTCGCAGATCCACGCGAGCGATCGACTCCGGATTGGTCACGATGCCGATCGACCACACGGTTTCCCGAGTGCCGTCGACCAGCCGAGGCGTCGGGATGTACCACACCCATCCGTGCTCGAAGGCCACCGCGTAGATCGGCGACAAGTTCTCGTCCCGGAAAACGTTCCAGTCACCGGCCGCGCGTTGTGCGGGCACGCAGTTGCGGTAGTGCGACCAGACGGCCACGTTGCGGTAGTCCGAGAGCCATTGCTTGTCGCGCTGCGACCCGCGGGCGGCCACCTGATTCGCCCGCCCGGACGCATCGACGAAATAGCCTGCCTTGACCTCGGTTCCGTCTTCCAGGACCACCGTGGCCGCACCCCCGTCGAGGAGGAAGCTCGCCACCCGCACGCCCTGGAAGACGTGGGCGCCGCAGGACTCGGCGTGCTCGAGCAGCACGGTGTCGAATTCCGCGCGATTGACGTGAACGGACCAGCGGTACACGCCGTCGGCCAGGTAGTCCGCGTGCTCGAAGAAGCCGACGAACGGCCGGTCGGTGTCCCACTGGTAGATGCCGCCGTACTTCTGGATCCAGCACTCGCTCGCGAGCACCTTCTCCAGCGCCCCGCTCGCTTGCAGGACGGGGACGAGGGGATGCGCACCCGATTCACCGATGTGCTCACGCGGGAACACCTCGCGATCGAAGATCGCCACGCGCAGATCGGTTTCGCGGCAGAGCATCGCGGCGAGCGTGGATCCCGCGGGACCACCGCCCATGATGACGACGTCGTACTCGGTTGCTGGTCGAGAGATCGGTGCAGCCATTGATATTCCTCTCTGATGGCCCATTGCTCAGATGATCTGAATGCGCTGGAGGTGCCGGGAAACCGATTCGGTGAACGCATTCCGGCCGTGCAGCAGAGCGTGGTTCTCGGCCACGACGATGTCGCCGGTCCGCCACTCGTGGGCGTAGCAGTAGCGCGCGTCGTGCAGCCGCTCGCGCAGGTCCTCCATCACTCGGACGCCGTCCTCGGCCGATATGCCGTCGACCGTCAAGAACAGCGGATTGGCGTAACGCGCGGGGTCCAAGGGTTCGGCATATCTGATCGTCGTCTCGCCGGTGGCCGGATGAGTGCCCAGCAGTGGCCATTCGGCCAGGCCGCCGTAGTGCGCGAGTTTGTCGGTCCGGTAGGTGATCGTGGTGCGGGCCCACAGCTCTTTCAGGTCTTCCGGCGCGTCCCGATAGACCTGGACGCTGTCACAGAACACGGTCTCGCCGCCCGTGCCCTCGCCCTGCACGCATTGGAACAGGAAGAACCGCGGTACGTGCTCGGCGAACGCGCCATCCCAGTGGAACGGGACATCGCCTTTGTCGAAGAGGTAGTTCTCGGCGGTGTCACGAACCACCAGATCGAGGATCGAGCCGAAGTTCCATTGCAGGATCTCTCCGGCCGCGCGGCAATAGTTTTCGAGTTCCGCCTTGCCGAGGAGGCCGAATCCGCGCAGTACCGACACTTTCGCGCCGAGCGTCAGTGCGAGCAGTTCCTCGATCGGCACGTCGGCGAGCGTCCGCCCCGGTACATCGGAGGCCACCAGACGGCCGAACGGCCGCAGCGGCTCACCTTCGAGCAGTACCTCGTTCAAGCTTTTCGTCATGAGTTTCCTAGGTCTTGCCTTGATTCGGTCTCTGCTGTCCGCCCGAGGACGAAATGACTGGGGCGACTGTTGCGCCACACCAAGCGAGCGCCGAGTTCCTCGGCATGCATCCGCTTGACCAGCGTGTAATTCGTTCCGTCGTCGAGCACCACGCCATGCCACGGAGTCAGCCAGCTGTCCTGGGTCCGCAAGAGATGGAATCCGATCTTCTCGGAGTGATTCGTCTGCGGATGGATCGACAGCCGCACCGCGTCCGGGAAGATCTCCACCATCAGACGGCTCCACGCCTGACTGCGCTGCACCACTTCGTAAGCCGTCTCCTTCGATCGGTTCCGCCGCTGGGTGGCCGACAGCCCGGGCAACAGCACGGCATTGTCCTCGACCATGAACCGGTGGATTCCGTTGAACATCCGCCGGGCCGCCGCCTCGGTCCGGACCGCCTCGCGCAGCACGTCGATGCCGTCGGAGTACTCCTTCAGCAGGCGCAGCCTGCGTTCGTCCCAGCTCATCTCCGGCATGGCGTCGCGCAGCCCGTACAGCCCGATGGAACCGCCGCCGGTCGACCGGATGATGCGGCGCAGCTCGTCACCGTAATGGTCGACGTGCGGGTCCGGGATGCCCAACGCGTCACTGAAGACATGCCCGTCGGAACAGATCGTGACGATGGCGCCCGGCCGGTAGACGGCCGAGATCTGGTCGCAGAATCCTTGCAGGGACTCGATCGCCAGGGTCTCCGCCATATCGGGCAGACGCCCCAGCGTCTTGCGGCGGTTGCGCGACTTCGCCGGGAACGCGGGGATGATGAAATGCACCGGCACACCTGCTTCGATGTACCGGCTCACCTTGCTCAGGTGCGGTGCGAAGCAGTCCGCGCACGGGGCCGAGTCGCACAGCGACTTCGGTTCGGCACTGCGCCGGCGTGCGAAGACCATGCGAAGTATCTGAGTGGCAACCGATCCGACATCATCGGCGGGCTTCGGTTTCAGCTGTGGTTGTCCGAGCTCCTGCACACGCTCGGAGCCATTGTCGACAGTCGTACTCATCACTACCTTCCGGGCACACCAAACGAGCGCACGCAACCGGACCGCACGGCAAAAATTCCGCTATCAGCGCGGATCGAGCCGTGCGATGGTTGCTGCGATCAGAACGTCGTAGTAGGACACGGATTCAGGCGTCGGATTCCATACGATATCCGGTATCGGCGAGCCCCGATGCTCACAGCCAGATCTGAATCACGTAGTCCATTCGATCGAACACCCCCCACGTTCACAACCGATTCTGTGGTTTATAACACTCCCAGGATACCTCCGAACAGACTGCCGGGCAACCACATTCCGACACACCGCGACAAAAAATAATCCGGAGGCCCGTGGCAACGCCACGAGCCTCCGAACAGGCATTTCGGAATTTGTCGGTCGTGCAGCGGATCGCCTAGCCGGCCACCCTTTCTCCGACCACCGTCGATCGTTTCGGCCGAGCAAAGCGGCGCATCGCCGGAGATTCCACGAAAGTGAACAACAACCATGCGGCGAAGAGATTCAGGCAGAACAACAGGACGATCAGCAGCACCGCGACCGGTGCACTGAACGTAGCGGCGTTCATCAATCGACGGACGTAGAACACCGTCACGCCTTGACAGATGTAGAAGGCGAACGAGATCTCGCCGAGCCGGATCGCGAGCCTGCTCGACAGGAACTTCGACGCGCCCTCGATGTCGGACTGGGCCGCAGCACCGATCAGCAGCGCGAGCGGAACCGCGGTTGCCAGGACGAAACCGACGTAGAACGGCGTGTACATCGCCACCACATATCCCGCGCCGACCGCCGCCACCGCCGTCCAGAGTGGAATGCGCGGCCAGCGCCCCTCCGCCACTATCCGGGCGATGAACACGCCGAGGAAGAATTCGAAGAGACGCGTCGGCGGAAAGAGATATCCGAACCACAGTTGCAGCACCGGTATGGGCGTGAGTTCCGATTTCTCGGAACTCGGGATGACGAACGCGGTCAGCAGGACGATCACGCCCATGCCGGCCACCATGGATGCGGCTCCGTACCACAGATATTTCGCGTCGATGCGCAGGACCGCCGGAATCAGAAATGGAAAGAGTACGTAGAAGAGGAGCTCACAGGACAATGTCCACGACGGTGTGTTGACGCCCGCATTGATATAATTCTGCGGAAACCAGGCGTGCAGCAGAAAAAGGTTCGGCAGCCACGCCTTCCACGGTGTTATAGCCGCCGCGAACAACACCATCGACGCCACCCAGAGCGTCAGGTGGTTGGGGAAAATCTTGACCACTCGCCGCCGGATGAACTGAAGCTTGCTCGCTCCGGGTTTCCACGACCAGGTCAGCACGAAGCCGCTCAGGATGAAGAAGAACGACACCCCGAGGAATCCGGCTTTGCCGACCACCCACGCCGCGTCGTACGCGATATCCGGATCGGAGAAGAGGTTCACCGGCTTGTACGGAGGTATCGGCGAGTTGGGCAGCATCACATGGAAGACGAAGACCGAGAATGCCGCGAAGAACCGCAGTCCGGTCAACGACGGCAGCCGTTTGCGCTTGTCGAGATCCATCGCGATCAGCCCAGTCCGACGACGAAGGGGAATTCCGGTCTGCCGCCGAGCACGAAGGCGCCCGTGGACTGGATCACCTGGTCGTGCGCGATGATGTGCCGTGCCATCGTGTTCGTGTCACGCAACCAGATGTCGAGCGGATTCGGCCGGTAGATCGATTCGGTGCCGACGAGTTCGCACAGACGGGTGACGATGCGCTGCGCTGCGCGGAACGCGTTGGTCCTGGCCAACGCGCTCGCGATCCTGAGGTCGGCGGGCAGCTCCGCGAAACGCTTGCCCTCCAGCGCGTCCCACAGTTCCGTCAGCGTGTTGACGACCGCGCCGCGGGCGACGATGTACTCCATCTCGCACTCACCGAGCAGGTACTGGGCACGGTAGTTGTCGGCCCACTTCTGACCGGTGGCGGTCACCGTCTTCCCGTCCGCGATGCCACGGACGTAGTCCAGGGCCGCACGAGCCGTTCCCAGGGGTACACCCGGCATGATCCGGGCCAGAGCCTCCGGCTCGGACAGCTTTCCGCGACAGCTCTTCCTTTCGCCGAACGCGAAGGAATGATGCTCGGGCACGAAGAGATCCTCGACCGCGTAATCATTGCTCCCGCTGCCGCGCAGACCCGTGGTGTCCCAGGTGTCGAAGACCGCGACCTGATCGCGGCGCATGTAGAACAGCCGCACCAGCGGCCCGCCTTCCGCGGTCTCCTCCATCCGGCCGCCCGAGGTCACGAAAGCGCCGCCCATGACCAGGTCCGCGTGCGTGATCGCGCTGCCGAACTTCCACCGGCCCGTCAATCGGTAGCCATCGGCCACCCGCTCGGCGCGGCCGGCCGGGAAGATCAGTCCCGCCGTGATCAGATCCTGCGACGGCATCAGCTCCGCGATGGCGCGCTCGTCGAGATAGCCTGCGTAGATGCCGGTCGCCGCGCCGATCATGGCACACCAGCCGGTGGCCGTGTCCCCGTAGGACAGCGCCTCGACGACCTCGAACTGCTCGAGCGAGGTCAGACCCGGGCCGCCGATCTCCGCGCTGAAACCCATTCGGTAGACGCCGATCTCACGAAGCCGCTCGACGATGTCCATCGGAAGCCTGCGCTCGGCATCGATCTCACTGCGACGTGCCGCCAGGTCGGGCGCCAGCGAACGTACCGCCGACAGCAGGGAGGTGGCCGAAATTGTTGCTGCAGTCATGTCCTGAGTCCTAAGCCAGAGAATTTGCCTGCGACTCGCGCAGGAGGAGCTCGATCGCCGAAGTGGTCTGCTCGGGCCCCAGCGCCGAGTAGCCGCCGTCCACGGTCCACTCGGCGCCGGTGACGAAGCTCGCCTTGGACGATGCGAGAAACGCGGCCACCTCGCCGATTTCGCGCGCGTCACCCGCCCTGCCCAGCATGTGGAACCGGGATGCGACCGCGTCGGTGCGGGCCCGGTCCCCCTCGGTGATCTCGTCCATCACCCGCGACCAGGTCCAGCCCGGCGAGACGCTGTTCACCCGGATTCCGTCGCCCGCGTACTCCAGGGCGAGACTGCGGGTCAGCTGCAACAACCCGGCCTTGCTGACGGGGTATCGAAGTCGCCCGGCTTGAGCGACACGTCCACTGGGAGAGGTGAAATTCACGATGGACCCCGAGGTGTCCCGCAACGCGGGTCGCGCCGTTTCACACAACATCGCCGTACCGACCACATTCGTGTTCAGCACCTCGAGCCACGCTGCCCGCGCATCCCCGCCCGGTCCGTCGTCACCGTAGACGCAGGCGATGTTGACCAGCGCGTCGATCCGTCCGTGCCGGTCGACCGCTTCCGCGACGAACGACTCGATCGACGAATCGCTGCGCAGGTCGACGGGTACGAAGACAGCTCGGTCGCCGATCTCGGCGGCCGCCCCCTTCCCCCCGTCCGTATCGATGTCACCCAGTACGACATTCGCGGAATACTCGGCGAAGACCCGAGCGACTTCAGCGCCGATGATGGTTGCCGCACCGGTCACGAGTACCGTCTTATCTTCGAACAACGTCGACTCCCCTCGGCTGCGCCCTCGACCGGCGCAAGCCATGGCTCGAAGTATTCCGAACGAAAAGAGCGACCAGCCAGTACCATTCGCGACAGAGATGCACAACTTTGCGCCAGTCGTCCCGGCGCCATGGCGGATGTGGCGTAGATCACTCTGCACGCTCGGCCGCCGGGCGGATGAGATATCGTCTCAGTGCAGGCAGTCCATGTTTCGGGGGTTCCGCGCTGCGGTCGATGCGTGACGGCGATGTCCCGTGCGAACATCGGATCCGGTCCCGCGATGTCCTCAATGTCGAACGGAGTCGAGCCGTTGCCGAGCGACCAAATGATCTTCTTGTTACTGGACCTCGTATTGATCGTGGGCGCGGCACGCCTGCTGGGCTGGCTGGCCGAGAAGGTGGGGCAGCCCGCGGTGATCGGCGAGATCGTGGCGGGCATACTCGCGGGGCCGACAGTTCTCGGGGCACACTTGTCCGAGACGGTCTTTCCGCACGACACTCGTTCGTATCTCACGGCATTCGCGAACGTCGGCGTGATGATCTTCATGTTCTCGGCGGGTCTCGAGATGGATCTGCGATCGGTCGCCGGACGGCGGCGGTCGGTCGCGGGGATCGCGCTCTCGGCCTACCTCGTACCCTTCGCGCTCGGTTCCGTCATCGCGCTGTGGGCACTGGCCCGGCACGACGGCGGCAACCGGCTGAACTTCGCGCTGTTCATCGGTTGCGCTTTGGCAGTCACGGCCTTTCCGGTGCTGGCCCGGATCCTGCACGACCGCAAGCTGCTCGGCACCCGCCTGGGCCAGTCGGCCATGACCTGCGCCGCGCTGGACGACGTGCTCGCCTGGTGTGTCCTGGCGGTGGTCATCGGCATCGCCCGGCCCGGCCTCGATCACCACTGGCGGCTGCTGCTGTTCGTCCCGCTGGTCGTGGTGTTGTGGTGGGCGGTGCGTCCGGCTCTCGACCGGCTCGCGGGCGTCGGTTCCGAGAAGAACACGAGCAACATGGTCTTCCTCGGCGTCGCAGGCGCACTGTTGCTGGGAGCCGCCACCGAATGGCTCGGACTGCATCTGATCTTCGGCGCATTCCTGTTCGGGGTCGTGTTCCCCCGGCGGCTGCGCGCGGCCGTCGACAGCGGCGCGCAACTGCTGAGCAGCATCTTCCTGCCCGCCTTCTTCGTAGTGGCCGGCCTGCAAGTCGATCTCGGTGCCATCGATCGCGCCGGCATCGCCGAATTCGCCGCGATCATGTTCGCCGCCCTCGTGGGCAAACTCGGCGGCACCTACCTGGCCGCCCGGCTCGGCCGCAGCGACAGGGCGGAAGCAGCGGCCCTCGCGGCGCTGATGAACACCCGAGGCCTGACGGAACTGGTGATCCTCAACATCGGGCTGACGATCGGCGTCATCGACGAGCGGCTGTACTCGTTGCTGGTCATGATGGCATTGATCACCACCGCGATGACAGCGCCGTTGCTGAAGCTCTGCGGTATCACCACCCCTCGCGGTGACCGGCCGCCGGGGACGACGAAACAACAGCGGCACAGCGATTCCGCCGTCGAGGCAGAGGCCACGGCCCCATGAGGCAACGCGGAGAAACCACGGGCCGCACCCACACGGATCGGCCGGCGAGGCCAGGTGGTGGCGAGGAATGCGCTGTCCCAGCGGCTTTCGTGGATGTCGACGAAACATTGGTCCGTTGCGTCACTTTCCTGTCCTTGTTCGTGTTCGACGCGCGGCGCCGTGGGCGCGGCGCGCAGGCCGATGGCGTGGTCGAGGAGTTCCGGGCGCTGCGGGCGGCGGGGATGAGCCGCGCCGAATCTCATCGGTGGTTCTACCGGCTATGGGCCGGCCGCGACCTCGCGGACGTGCGACTCGTCGGCGACGACTGGTTCGCGAGCCGCGTCGCGGACCCGGCGTTTTTCAATCTCGCGGTACGGCGCAGGCTGGAGGAACTGTCTCGCACCGGGACTCGCATCATCCTGGTATCGGGCTCGTTCACCCCGGCGCTGCGCCCGATCGCCGAAGCCGTCGGCGCTACCTCGGTGCTGTGTACGACGATGGAGACGGCCGCCGGTAAGTACACCGGCGAGGTCCTGGCGACGATGGTCGGGGCCGACAAGTCCGCGGCCCTGCTGCGCTACGCCGAGCGGGCGGACGTCGACCTGTCGGCCTGCACGGCGTTCGGCGATCACCACTCCGACACCGCGATGTTCGAGCTGGTCGGCCATCCCGTCGTCGTCGGCGACTCCGATCCGCGACTGCACGGCTATCCCGCGCAGCGGCTGCCCGGCTAGGTCCCCGGCCCCCGCCGGTTTCCGATCGTGAACGTGCGCCGGTACTGCGCCGGACTGACACCGAGGTGACGCTTGAACACCGCGCGGGTGTTGGCCGGATTTCCGAGGCCGACGCGATAGCCGATCTGGTCGACGGGGAGTTCGGTCGTCTCGAGCAGTTCCCGCGCCTGGTTCAGGCGCGCGCTGGTGATCCAGACGTGCGTGGAGGTACCGGTCTCCTCCCGGAATCGCCGGATGAAGCTGCGACGCGAGAGATTCGATCGCTTGGCGAGATCTTCCAGCGAATGCCGGTGGTCGAGGTTGGCGAGAATCCACGCCCGTGTATCGGAGAGCAGGCCGGTGGAGGTCTGCTCCAGGAACTGCCGGGTGTACTGGGCTTGACCGCCCTCGCGCACCGGTGGCGCCACCAGGTCGCGGGCGCGTTCGTTGGCGGCCGCGGCGCCGATGTCTTTGCGCACCACGTGCAGGCAGAGGTCGATCCCGCTGGTCACACCCGCGGAGGTCAGCACGTCACCGTCGTCCACGAACAGGCGATCGGCATGAACCTCGACGTTCGGATACCGGCTCTGCAACAGCGGTGCGGCCCGCCAATGCGTCGTAGCGGGACGGCCGTCCAGCAGTCCCGCGGCGGCCAGAGCGAAAGCACCGGTACAGATCGACAGCATTCGCGCGCCTCGCCCGTGGGCGTCGCGCAGCGCTCGCAGCACCGGTTCCGGCGGCGGCTCCCCGTACGACGCGTAACCGGGCACCACCACCGTGCCCGCGTGACGCAGAGCCTCCAGCCCTGCCGTCGCCACGCAGGACAACCCCGGCACCGAGGTCGTCGCCATCGGCGAGACCGCGCACACCTCGAGCCGGTAGTTGGGGTCGGAGCCGAATACGTCGATCGGAATCGCGGCATCCAGAACAACCACTTCGTCAGGAATGACGACGGTGACCCGACGCGCTCCCCCATCCGCTTCCATGGCCCGATCGTAGCGGTGATCGGCACTCGGGCTACTACCCCAGCCTTCCGGCGCGCACATAGCCTCGCTTGAGCGTCCGAGCCGACAAGCCGAAAGAAGGGGTTTGATGTCCGATATCACGGACTTCTCCACCACCAACGGAGGGTTCCGGAGTGTGGTCGTGACTGCTATCGAGATGTCGACCGCTGTCGGCGCCGACACCGATGCGACGTGGAAAGGACTGCTCGCCGGGGAAACCGGGATCGCGAAGGTGCAAGACCCCGACTTCGAGCGCTTCCAGGTTCCCGTCGACATCGGCGGCCAGTTCAAACTGGATCCGACCGACGAACTCAGTCGCGTCCAGAAGCGCCGCATGTCCTACGTCCAGCAGATCGCCTATGTCATGGGCAATCGGATCTGGGACACCGCGGGCAGGCCGGAAGTCGATCTGGATCGTCTCGGCGTCTGCATCGGCACCGGTCTCGGCGGCGCCGACACGATCATCGAGTCCAACGACCTGATGCGCGAGGCGGGCTACCGCAAGGTGTCTCCCTTCGCGGTGCCCATGGCCATGCCGAACGGCGCCGCCGCGGTGGTCGGGTTGGAACTCGGCGCGCGAGCCAGCGTGATCACGCCCGTCTCGGCTTGCGCTTCGGGATGCGAGGCGCTGGTGCACGCGTGGCGTTCGATCATCCTCGGCGAGGCCGACATCGTCGTCGCGGGCGGCGTGGAGGGCCGTATCAATCCGCTGGCGGTGGCCGGATTCTCGATGATGCGGGCATTGAGCACACGGATCGACGAACCCGAAGCCGCGTCGCGCCCGTTCGACCGGGATCGCGACGGTTTCGTGTTCGGCGAAGCCGCCGCGCTGTTCGTGCTGGAGTCGGAGGACCACGCGCGGGCGCGCGGGGCGAAGCCCCTGGCTCGCCTGATGGGCGCGGGCCTGACCGCCGACGGCTACCACATGGTGTTGCCCCACCCGGACGGCGCGGGGAACATTCGAGCGATGCGCCGCGCGATCGAAACGGCCGGCGTGAGCGCCACCGATATCGACCACGTCAACGCGCACGCCACTGCCACTCCGTTCGGGGACCTGGCGGAAGCGAGGGGGATCCGAGCGGCGGTAGGCGACCACGCCTCGGTCTACGCGCCGAAATCCGCGTTGGGACACTCGGTAGGCGCGGTAGGCGCGGTGGAAGCCGCCCTGACCGTGCTCAGCGTCCGGGACGGGGTGGTGCCGCCCACGCTGAACCTCGACAATCAGGACCCCGAGATCGATCTCGACATCGTGCACGGCAGCGCGCGCACCCAGAACATCGAATACGCGCTGAACAACTCCTACGGTTTCGGCGGCCACAACGCGGCCGTCGTCTTCGGACGCTGCTGACCGCAGCCATGCGTGGCCCGCCACCCGTGCGGGTCACGCATGGCGGGCGCGACTACCGGAATCCTCTTCGCCGGGCCGACCGGTCCCGGCACTGCGGCGAGCGCGTTTCCCGCGGGCGATCTCCGTCGCGAGGGCGTCCAGCGGTTGAGCGAACTGGTGCAGGGGGTCGACCAGTCCGGTGAGCCATGCCCTGGCGGCATCGATACCCTCCGAGTCGAGGGCGTACAGCCGTCGCGTGCCTTCGGCGCGGACCCGCACCAGCCCGGCGTCGCGAAGCACCTTGAGGTGCTGGGAGACGCCGGGCTGAGAGATCGGCGTGTGCTGCCGCACGGCGGCGACCAGCGCGCCCGCAGGCTGTTCATCGGTCGCCACCGTTTCGAGGATGAACCGGCGGACCGGGTCGCCGAGCGCCTCGAAGATCTTCGCGGGAGAACGGTCCATCAGGCCTCGGAGCCGTGTTCGGGGTCGATGGTGTAGAAGTCGACGGTCCGCAGCGCCGCCGCGTTCGCGGCGGCCGGGTCGTCACCGTCGCCGACCGCCGCCTCCGCCCAGTCGAGCGCCGCCGTCCGTACAAACGTCATGCCCTCGGGCGTCGTCGGGAAGGCCATCCCTTCGGCAGGGTCGACCGGATCTCCGCTCGCCAAGTGCAGCCCGAGGCCCATCAGGGCGAGATCCCAGCCCACGCCCACCGCACCCGGTCCGAATTGCGTCCAGAACTCCGGAGCGACCGGCGCCTCGTGCGCCAACTCCAGCTCGGTGCCGTCCTCGGCGGGGGCCAGACGGACCGTCAGCCAGGAGACCTGCGGTCCCATCTCCCAGGTCACGGCGAAACGTTCCGGCGCATCACACTCCTCGACGACACCGTTGGCGTTGCCCTCCAGCTGGTAGCGCCCGCCGACGCGCAGGTCACCACTGACGGGCAGGAACCAGCGCGGAATCCGCTCGATATCGGTGAGCGCGTCCCACAGATCCGCCTGATCCGTCGGGTAGCGACGGCGGGCTACGGCGATCCGCGTCGGCGCGCCGTCGCGGGATCCGGTGCGGACCTCGCGGGTGACGAGGCCGGCGATGGCTGCGGGATCGGTCAACAGTGGCATGGAAACCTCCTTGAATAAGTTTTGACTTATATTAGCGCCTTCGGGGTGGCCGCAACACCACTCCAGCGTTTCCACCCACTCCCCGCCTGGACGGGACGCGGCCGGCCGCCGTCATATCAGCCGTTCGGGGACAATCCCGCGATGGCACGCAATGCGGAGATCATCCCCGCGACGGGGATGCCGGGATCGATCGAGCGGAACAAACCCAGCCCCACGCCGAGCGCCAGCACCGCGACAGCGGCTTCGGCCCTCGGCATCGGGGTGTCGAGATCCTCCGTCGCCCGCAACGCCGCGCCGACCATTCCCGCGATGTCGGCGAGCCTGCTCGCCAATTCGGCACGGAGGTGCTCGTCGCGTCGCGCGTGAACGCTGAACTCGAGTTCGAGTTGCGTCCAGTCGGGGTCGCCGACCACCCGCTCGGCCCACTCCGTCATCCGCTTCAGGCGCGCGGCAGCCGTGGGCGCGGCGATGATCTCGGCGACCTCCGCCGCCCGCTCGGCGTGGATTTCATCGAGCACGGCCAGACACAAGTCGTCTTTGGTGCGGAAGTTCGAATACACCGCCCCTTTGGTGAAACCCGCGGCTTTCGCGACCTTGTCCAGAGTTGTCGCCTGATAGCCGTCCTCCAGGAAAAGCCGTTTGGCGGTGGTGATCAATACAGTGCGCGTCCGCGCTTGGCTCTGCGCTCGAGTCGGCCGCGAACGCCGTTCTCCCCGAAGCCGCCGACACTCATCGCTATTCCCGGACAATCTCGACCCCTTACAGATACTCTCAGTATCCGATTCTAGATGCCATGGGTATCCCAAATCGCAGGAAGGATCGCATCGTGAGGAGCCGAATACTCAGATTGGCCACAGCTTTGACGGGAACCCTCATCGTCGTCGGAGCCGGGGCGGTCGCCGCCCCCCATGCATGGACGGAACCGGCCGCTGAAGCCGTGGCCGGCGACGATTTCTACATTCCACCCGCGTCGGCGGAGGGCGCGCCGGGCTCCATCATCCGCACCGAATCGTCGCGACTGGCGCTTTCGGTCCCCGGACAGCCGGGACAGGTCCCCGCCACGTCCACGCGCATCATGTACACCAGCAGCGATACCCACGGCGACCGCGCGGCCGTGGTGGGGACGTACCTCGAACCCGCCCAGCCGTGGACGGGCCCGGGCGAGCGCCCGCTGATCGCCTACGCGGTCGGCACGAAGGGACAAGGCGATCAGTGCGCGCCTTCGAAACTGCTGGCGCAATTCATCCAATACCAGCCTCCGTTCGACGTAATCGTCGAATACGACGTGCTGGCGTTGTACACGCTGCTGGCCCGCGGCATGGCGGTCATGGTGACCGATTACCACGGCCTGGGTACGCCGGCGGTGCACGACTATCTGAACCGGAAATCTCAGGCCTACGCGCTGATCGACTCGGCGCGAGCGGCGCTGCAATTGCCGGGTACCAGCCTGCATCCCGGCTCGCCCGTCATTCTGTACGGATACTCCCAGGGCGGCATGGCCTCCGCCGCCGCGGCCGAACTGCAGCCGAGCTACGCCCCCGAGTTGAACGTGCGGGGCGCCTACGCCGGCGGCCCGGTCGTGGACGACGAATATTTCATCGGCTTCAACGACGGCCGTCCCGCCCTCGGACCCGCCTTCGCGTGGATTCTCAACGGCATCGCCGCCAACTATCCCGAAACCCGCCCGGTGCTCGACGCCGAACTCAACGACACCGGCAAGGCGATCCTGCGCGAGTCGCTGGAAAAGTGCGCCGTACCGCTCGGATTGGCCCAGCAGTTCCCGAACACCTCGCAGTGGACCACCAGCGGGCAACCGCTCACCGCGGTGATCGATCAGTCCCCGATCCTGAAGGCGGCGTTCAACGATCAGCGCGTCGGGACGCTCACTCCGGGAGTGCCCGTGCTCATCGCCTCCAGCCCGATCGACGAAGGCGCGCCGTACGTGCCCGTCCGCGAACTGGCGGCCGGGTGGTGCGGCGGCGGCGCTCCTGTCCAGCTGAACGCGAACGGCGAGCTGCCCAGCGTCATCAGCGGATTGCGGGCCACCCACGTGCTGGCGTTCTTCCCGTCACTGGTGGCCTCCCAGCAGTGGATGACCGAGCGGCTCGCGAACCAGCCCGCGCCGACCAACTGCGGGGCGCTGCCCTGATTTGCGAAAGCGCGATCCGCTCGGATACCGTCGGTATCTCAATCGGGGACTCGGCACGGCGCCTCGCGTAGCGATTCGGCTCGTAGTGCCATGATCTCCATGCACGGTGGTGGGGGGCGGGGGGGGGGGGCCCCCCCCACCCCCCCCCCCCCCCCCCCCCCCCCCCCCCCGCCGCCGCCCCGGGGGGGGGGGGGGGGGCCCCCCCCCCCCGGCCCCCCGGCCCCCCCCCCCC
>NZ_JBIDDF010000006.1:269772-298803 GCF_043205035.1 Nocardia sp. NPDC047654 | reverse complement strand
CCACCCGGCACACCCTCACCCGGCACCGCCTGACCCGGCACACCACCCGGCTGAGCAGGAACACCAGCCTGACCAGGCTGCTGACCCGGCACACCCGACGGACCCGAAACGCTCGGCGAACCAGCCTGACCCGGCTGCCAGGCGCCATTGGATTGACCGGGCGCCGGAGCGCCCGCTTGACCCGGCGGAGGGGGAACGCTCGGTTGCCCCGGTACGGCCGTACCCGGCCGTGACCGCTGCTGATCCGGCCGGCTCGACCACGGCGTCACCGGTCCGGTCTGCTCGTCTTCCGCCGTTTCCGGCTCTTGCGCTGCTACCTCGACCCCGGTGGGCCAAATTTCAGCAGAGGTCATGATCGTCCCCCGGTTGTCGGTGCCATCGGCAGGTGGAGGATGCCCGAGCGGTAGGTTCGAGCAGTGGGTCGCAGACGTTCATCCAACCCATCCTCACAAGTCGCTGTGAACTAATTTGGCAGCCTGGACAATTCGCGCAAGTCAGTGTAGTTGGATTCGGACCGGCTCCCAGGTTCTTCCAGCGCCCCGCTTCCCCTCCTTGGGAAGCCTCGACAATGAAGACGTCGAAAGTAGGTCTCACTCATGGTCGATCGTGGCGTACACCGCTCCGGTAGACGATGGGGAGTTCGATCGAAAGGCGGACTTTGCCGTGGTGAGGCACCAGCCTTGCGAGCCTCTGACCCAGGTGGTGTCGGCCGCAATGGACGCAAGTGAAGACCAGTCGACCGCCGTGCACCGGCGTTCCGCCTAGCACCCGGGAGGTGATCTCATGGGCTTCTTCGGCATTCCATGGTCGAGTGTCGGTAAGTTCGCGCTGACCACCGGCCTCACCGTTGCCGGTGGCGCGCTCGGGTCGGTCGTCCCGGGTGTCGGTACGGCGTTCGGCGTTGCGGCGGGTAGCGCTCTGGCCGGCTTCGCGACCGAGACGCTCTACGACCATTGGGTCGAGGACAAAAGTTGGGGAGAGTCCTTGAGCAATGGTGCCGAAACCGGTGCCTTTGCACTGCTCGGAGGCGGGGCGGGTGGCGCAGCCCGGGCCATGGCGAACGCGGGGGGGCGGAATCTGCTCACGCGTGCGGCATCAGGCGCGTTCAACCCTGGTGTCCGTAATCCGGCCGCGAACATCGGAGCCGCGTGGACCGGGCGCGGCGCGTCGTTGAATGCGGCTCGCGGTTGGTTGACCGGTGCCGGCGTGGGTGCCGGTTTTTCGGGCGTCTCGCATTCGGGAGGGCCGGGCTCGGGTCCGGGACAAGGGCAGTCGTACCCTGCGACGCTGCCGACCAAGCCACTGAATGCATCGACGACGTTTAGCACCAGCTGAGGGGTGGCGCTATGGCCGACATGCACCCGATGCTGATGCCCGATCGAAAGAAGATTCAGGAGGGCAATTACCCCCCTGAATGGGTCTTCTCGGTCTTCACCGATTCCTGCTTCAAGACCTTGTATCAAAACTTCGACGGGATCTGGAAGATTCTCGGCAAAGATTCCAAGGGCGATCCCCCCAAAGCTCCGGAAGTGCCGCAGGTCCCCCCTGCGAACATCGGCAGTTTCACGAACTACGCGGAAGTAGCGGTGCAACTTCAGCGGTCGTACACCGACCTGAACGGCAACGTCACCGAGCTCGTGAACTCGATACGCGAATCCGGAAAATGGTCCGAGGCGGGGCAGAAAGCGACCAACAAGGTAATCGACGAAAAAGTCGTCGCGATGGCCCCTATCGCTCCACCTCAAGGCATCCAGATCGACAGCCATATCTTGACCTGGGTCAGCGCCGCCAATGATTCCCTTGCGAGCGAGATCGATGCCGTCAGGCAGGGGCAGAGCGGTGTGGCCAAGGATATCGATGATCAGACGAAGATGATCAAGGACCTGCAAGATCAGATAAAGAAACTGGAGGCGGCGCAGGCCAACCCGGCGGGCACTCCGCCTCCCGTCGATACGTCGAACTGGCCGACGACCCCCGGCACCCCCGGCACCCCCGACCCGACGATCCCGCCGGCCGTGGACAACAGTGACTTCCCCCCCGGCTTGGACGATCTCGACGACCCGACCAGTCCCAGCACGACGCTGCCCGATCTGGACACCCCCGGTAGCCCCGGCTCGACCGGTCAGACGCCGAGCAGCCTCGACCCCAGCGGGACCACGCCGGGCGTGACGACCCCCACCATGCCGAACGTGCCGCAGACCCCCGCCGCGTCGCCGATGGGCTCCGGCATGGACATGATGAGTTCCATGCTGCCGATGATGATGCAGCAGGCGATGATGCGGAACATGGCCGACCAGGACTTGAACAGCCGTCGCAGGGACCTGGATCCGAGCCGCTACGACGACGAACTCGACGCGGTGGCTCCGCCGCCGGTCGCGCCGCCGGTTACGGCCCAGCCCGCGGTCGCGCAGCCGTCCACGACGGCTCCGGCGACGCAGCACACCGGGACGCCCGCCGGCACAACGTCTTCCACGCAACCCACGGTGGCGCCGGGCCGTACCCCGGGCGCCGACGGCAGCGTGGAATACACCTTTCCCGACGGACGCACACAGAAGGTTTCCGCGATGGTTGCCCAAGCCCTGGACGCGGCGTTCGGCAATCGCAGCGCCACCGACGCCCAGAAGGCGTACGAGAAGACGTCGGCGAAGTGGTCGGACAAGAAGCAGATCGGCGCTCCCGTCGACCCGTTCCAGCTGATGACCGGAGACGTCGCCGTGTGGGAGAAGCGGACTGCGATCCTCGTGGTATTCCCCTCCGACGATGGCGCAGGCACGCTGGAGGCCGTCATCGACGGCGAGCTCAAACCGTGCAACCCGCCGGAGATGACCGATAAAGCAGGAGAATTCGGTAGCTTCACCGGGTTCGTGCATCCGAAGGGCATCGAAATGACCGCGCCGGCGGACGGGGCGGCGCCCCCTTCGACGCCGGGCTCGGCCGATCAGTCCGCGAGCGCGGCAATGCCGGTTGTCGCGGCGGGCTGATCGCGCGAGCATTGCGGCAGCGGCAGATGAGGAAAGGAGGTCGCGATGGCGCTGAAAGTGGATCCGCAGGAACTCGTCGCTGCGGCGTCGAAACTCGCCGCGATGGCGCGCGACACGGGGGCGGCGATCCCGGGCGGATGGGTCGTACCCGCGGGGGCTGACCCGATCTCGGCAGCCGCAGTGCCGCAGCTCAATGCGCAGGCCGCTTCGTTGTTGAACGGAATGGCCGGTGTGCTCACCGATATCCAGCGCACCGCGTACAACATCGGCGCGGCAGCCGTGGATTACACCGAGGCCGACGACCGCGGCGCCCGGACCATCAATGGCAGCGGCGGTGAGATCCTCGCCAATCCGGTCGGCGAAGTACAGGAGATCGGCCAGCGGCGCCCGCCCGCGCTGCGGTTCCCTGTCGCGGGCGGCGCGGTCGACCCGTTGACGTTCGCACAGCAGTTGCACTCGGGTCCCGGGCCCGGTGCGGCAAAGGGATTCGCGGACGCGCTGCGCAAATTCGCCGGGGGCCCCCATCTGGCGGCTATCGAGGGAGTGAACTCGGCGGCGAAGTCGATGCAGCACTGGGAGCCGGTCGGCACCGCGGCGGCGACGGAACTCGGCCAGCGCCGCGGGTGGCTCGACCAGCTCGGCACCGGCCTGGGGATGCTCGCCGATGGAATCGACACCTACAGCGACGCGTTCCGCACCGCGAAGGCCAAACACCCCACGCCGGAGGAGATCATCGCCGCGCGTAAGGAGTTGATCACGGCGATGCGCTCCAAGAACGAACTCGGCATCCAGGCGGCCTTGGCCAAATTCAACGAGCAGAACGCTCGTTCGGCGGAGACGATCACCGGTTACTCCACCGAGGTCGGCTCGAAGGTCGGAGCGAGTGAAGGCGCCAGTGAGAGCGCGGGAAAGGGCGAGGGCAGCGGCGACTCCAGCGCGTTGACCCAGATGCTGCCCGCCCTGATGAGCGCGATGGCTTCGGCCGGAATGCCGCTGAGTCAGCTCGGGCAGTCGGACGCGTCGGACGTCTACGACGACTACGGCCTCGACGAGTACGGCTACGACGATCTCGGCATCCCGAGCGGGCTCGGTACGGGCAGCCCGAGCGGGATGCCCTCGGGCAGCCCCGGCGTCGGCATCCCGGATATCGAGGCGGAAACCGTCGCGGCGAGCGCCCTGCCGGTGGCTGCGGCGGCCACCCTGGGGTCGGGTATGCCGCGCGCATCGGTCATCGAACCCCTCGGTACCTCGTCGGCCGCCAATGCCACTGCCGCGCGCGGCGGTTCGCCGATGATGCCGTACATGCCGATGGCGCCGGGCATGGGCAACTCGGGCAGCAACAACGACCGCAACCGGGTCGTGGCGTGGCATCCCGACCGCCTGATGTATGTCGACGACACGCCGCACACCGAAGCGGTGATCGGCGAACGGCCGACCATCGCCCCGACCGTCACCCCCCCGACGCCCACACCGAGCAACCAGAACCCTTCCCAACCCGGAGGTAACGCATGAGTGAGCACAGCGAGGTGGAGTCGTGAGTTCCATCCACCCGGACGTGCAGGCGGCTTTGGACGCCGCCCGCGATCTCCGGCACCGGATCGCCGAGATGCGGGAGAAGATCGACAACATCCGGGCCCGCAGGCCGTCGCCGAGCGGCGCGGTCATCCCGGAGGTCGACGCGATGGGCAAGTTGACCGATCTCTACCTCGCTCCGGGGACCGCTGCGCGCCTCACCGGCCCGGAACTGGTAGCCGAGATCATGGCCGCCATCCGGGAGAGTACCGCCGATGCGGCGCGGCAGTACCAAAGCGTCATGGAGACGCCCGTCGAGGGAACCGAGCCGGTCGCCACCGCTCCGGGGCAGTCCGGATGACCGAGCCCGCACCGGACGTCACCGTCGCGGACACCGTCCGGTGGTTGCACGACGAGGGGCTGGTCCGGCTGGCCGGGGTGGCGGAGGGCATCTCGGAGACGATCGTCGCCTACACGATCGACGTCGCCACCGGAACCGTCTCCGCGCATCCCGCCACCGGCGGCGGTGTCGGCGCGGACGTGGTGTCGTTGGCCGCCGACGACCTGCCGTACCCGGTCGGCACTGCCCGGCGTCTGGTGATCGCCGGTGTCACGACCACGGACGCGGTACTGGTGGTCGACTTGGCGGCGACCCTGACGATCGCGATCAACGCCGATCACCCGGAGCAGACGGCCCGGTCCTGGGTGCTGCAACTGCTGTTGAATCCTGAGGTCACGATCACCACCAACAGCGCCGACGTCGCCATCGGCAGCAGCGCCCGGTTGCGGCAGAGTTTCATTCCGGGGGGCGGCGCGACCCTGGTCAACGTCGACGACACCCGCCCGCCGGTGACGGCGGTGACGTTGAACCCGGCTACCGAAGGTCCCGACCATCTGGACGTGGCCCCGGACGGCACGGGGGAGCTGTATCTCGGTGCCCGGTTCTGGCAGTTGCGCCAGATCATGCGTATCGAGGACGCCGCCTGGTCCGCGCTGGCGGCGCGCCTGGAATCGGTCACCGACGATTCCGACTACCTGACCGATTCCCGCCCCGGCGAACGATTCTCGGAGACCAGCCGATGACCGACATGCACCCGATCCAGGTGGACGACTACGACTTCGATGACGACGACCAGTCGGAGGCCGCGGCACCGGACTGGCGGAACATGACCTACGAGGTGTTCAACCCCGACCACACCGTCGGCGTCGGATGCGACCGGGACGGAGAGATCATCGGGCTGTACATCACCGATGACGCCCGCGACAACGGCGACGAGTGGTTGGCGTCCCAAATCGTGAAGCTCGCGCGGCTGGCGCACGCGAAATCGCGCGTGGGGTTGCGGGCCGAGATGGAGTTCAAGGGGACCCGTTCCTACACGATCGACTCGTTCGATCTTCCGACCGAGGCGTCGTATCGCGCCATGGAGGAATCCGAGTTCCGACGCGACACCTGAGTTGCCGACCGCCGCAACGGCGAGACAGGACAAGCGACATGACCGACGCATTCGATACCGACGACCCGCACGAGGTGGTCGCCGCCGCGCACAAGTTCCGGACCGCGATCGCCACGATCGGCGGCCAGGTCGGGCAGATCAGTGATGGTTTCGTCGCGCCACGGCGACCGGAATCGGAGATCGACCGGCGACTGGTGGCGCACACGCAGTGGATCAAGACGACGTTCGAGCGCGCGGTGCGGGCCAACGGCCGCCGCGTGGACGCGACGACACAGGTCACCGCCCAGGTGTCCTACACCCACGCCGACGCCGATCACGCCGGTGCCGCCGTGGTGCGTCGCCGCACCGAATCCGTCTGACTCGCTGATGGAACCGGAGCGCGACAGTCCGTACTGGGACGCGATCGTCGGCGACAACTGGCCGGCGATCTCACCGGGGGACTGGAGCGCGCTGGAACGTCTCGCGCGAGACGGCGCGGGGGCGTTGGACTTGCTCGACGCCGAGAGCAAACGCCGCGGCTTCGACGAACATGCCCGTTCCAGTGCCGGTCTGCAACCGATCAAGGACGACATGCTGCGCCAGCGGATGAACCCGCAGGCGTTCGCCGACGCGCTCGAGGCCGCGGCGGACACCTTCCGGGATTTTTCCGACCTGGTGTATCGGACCCGCAACAAGATCTTGGACATCGTCGAGGAGACCACCTCGCGGATCAACGCGACGAGACGCGCGGCCGCGGCGGAAGAGGACGAATCCGATGCACAGGCCCTCCGTAATCGGATCCCCGGCATGATCGCCGCCGCCAGGGACGACGTGGAGGATGTCGTTCGCGCGGCACTCGGTTCGATCAGCCCGCAGGGCCTGCCCAGTTTGGGCTTGATCGCCGACGCGCTGGGGCAGCCGGGGCCTTGGGAACCCGGCCACCGCAGTGCGGACGACCACAGCGGGGACGTCCATCACCAGCACCGGCCCGCGAAGGACCACTCCGGCAATCCACGCCACGACGGCTCGCCGCGGACGAATCGGCCGAAAGACGATTTCCCGGTCGCGACGCTCCCGCACGATGTCGACGACCGACCGGTGACCACCGATCCGTTCGGCCCCCTGCTGCCCGGTGACCCGCTCGGGGAGCGACCCGATCCCATTGCCACCGAGGACAGCTCCGGTCCGCCGTCGACCGGACCGGCGCCGGATCAGTACATCCCCGGCGGACCGACGACTGTCCCGGTGAACACCGCGCCGGGCGGTGGCCTGGAGGACGGGCACGGTCTGCCCGCCGCGGGCGTTCCGCCGCGCGGGCAGGTCACCGGCATCGAGCACACGGCACCGGGACGGGATGCCCCGGTGGAGATCGATGCTCAGGATTCGGCCGGTCCGGATGCGCGGGAGTCCCATCGGAGCGATCCCGATGTCCCGGCCGAGGCGGCCGAGTCCGCGACCCCCGACCGCTCCGGCACCGTTTCGGCGGCGGAATCGCACGACACGGAAGCGCCGGAGCAGTTCGCCGGTTCCTCCGCGTCCGCGGCCGACCCCGGTACGTCGGTGCCACCACCGCTGATCCTTCCGCCACCGGTCGCGGCCCCTGCTTCCACCGCACCTTTCGCACCTTTCGCACCGGCTGCCTCGGCCGCTCCCGCTGGACCGGCGGTGTCCGCTCCGGCGGCCCAGGCCGGCTCTGTCCCCCCGCCGCAAGTTCAGGCGAAGCAGACGGCTCCTCCGCCCAGCGAATCGCGTGGGCCGGGCGCCACCCCCAAGATCACGGCGGCGAGCGCGGGACCGCCACCGGGTGCGGGCGGCGCCGCCAAAGCGCAGCCACCGGAACGGACCGAGCAGCGCACCGACGCGGGTAAGGACGGCGCGGGTAAGGACGGCGCGGACGACAGCGACGAGTCGATGCGCACTGTGGTCGGTGCGGCCATGACGTCGGCGGCCGCCCCGGCATTCGTCCTCGGCGAGCGAGTGGACGGCGATCTGGTGCTGGCCCGCACGCTGTTGAGCGGAGTGCTGGCGGCGGGCGGTGATGCCGTCCTCGGGCTCGGCTGGGCGGTTTCGGTGATGCGCCATCCCAGCGGCATCAGCGCGTTCGTTACCTCGAACGAGGGCCGCGGCTGGATACCGGCCGGGCTGTACCTGCCGCGTGAGCTATCCACCCCGTGGGTGTGGGAGGTGGCCGAGGACGCGTGGGAGGGCGTCGCCGATCCCGCACGCGTGCTGGCGGAGTTCGGGATCGCCTGGGGCCGCAGGTCCGGCGCCCGGCTGACCGCGATCGCCTCCTCGGCGGACGTCGATGCCGAGCTGCGACGGCAGCTGGGTGACGTGCCGATCGAGGGCGAAGTGGTCGCCTCGTCGGCGATGGATTTCAGCGCACCGAAGCCGAGTCTGGCCGACCGGCTCGAATTGGTCGGGGCCGCGGCGCTGGTGCGGCGGGCGGCGGCCACACCGGAGTCGGAGCTCGGAGTGCGATGCTGGGAGTTGGCCTCGGACGCGCACGCTCGCGTCCACAAGGCCGGTCTCGGCTCGCCTGCCGCGCTGGGCGCGCCCGCGGCACGCGAGCGGATCCTCGGCGCACTGCGGCAGCGCCGCGAGGTCTCGCAGGAATTGTGGGAGGAGCTTCGGGATGCCGACGACCTGCTCACGGCGACAATGCTTTCGCACCGCGCCGATGTGTCCAGAGTCGCGCTGGGTGAGCTGCGCGCCGACCAGGCCGGCGGCAGGCACGCATCGGAGATGAGCGCGCTGCGCGCCATGGTCTTCGAGCGGCGGTGCGACGAACTCGTGCTGCTGCTCGCCGAGGCGGCGACTCGGCAGACTCTTCGCGACGCGGTATACGCGCACGCGCAGATCGTGAGTCACCCGGGTTTCGTCGCACCGGCTCCCGCCCCCGCCGCGCCCGCTCGGCGACCGACCATCACGGCGGGGCCGGGCCGCTGAGCGGAAGCCGAATGCCCGCGTCGAGTAACGCGTCGCCGCATACCGACCCTGGAGCGACCGCGCACCGGGCAACCGTCTCGCACTCCCCATCTCTGGGAAGAATCGACAATAGGGGGACGTGTGGTGGGAAAGGATTTGATCGAGCATGCCGAACAGCATGGAAATCGACCCTGCCGTTTTGCGTCAGCTGGCCGACCAGCACGACCGGGTCGCGCACGACACCAGGGAATGGGCCAAACCGCCCACGGAATGGCTCGCGAACTTCCTGCCCACCTACGGCAAGATCGCCTATCCGGTCTACGAAGCGCTGGAACGGTACTACGACGCCCGGCAGCGGGCGGGTGAGGCGCTGGCCAGCGAACACGATCGCACCGCTGACTCGCTGCGCGCGTCCGCGAACGCCTACGAACAATCCGACGAGGATTTCGCGAGTCACATCCGGCAGGCAGGCGGCCTGACCGACACACCGTCCCCGACGGCGCCCCCCGGAACCTCGACCGATCCGTTCGGTTCGGACCGTCCGATCACGCCGCCCGGGTCCGCGCCCGGTGATGGCCCCGTGACAGCCGATCCCGGTTCGGCCCGGCCGGTGTCCACCGATCCCGCTGCGGCGGGCCCCGGCACCGCCGAGGACAACCCGCTCGCGACTTCGCCGGGCGGACCCAACGGGGCAGCATCGCCGACGGGTACGGGTGTGCAGCCCGGCGCGACCGCCGCTTCGGCAGATCCGGGGAGCACCAATGGCGCGGGCACGCCGAACGCGACCGGAACGTCGACACCCGGCGGGCCGTCGAGCACCGGCGTGACCGCGCCGGCGACGGCGGGCGTGCCGCCGGCGGGAGTCGGCCCGCTCAACGCGACCCCGGACGATCGAGCCGCCGCGCAGCCGCCCAGCGGCGCGACGGGCCGAACGGACATGCCGCCCATGCCGGTGCCGGTCGCGAGCCCGTTCGCCGCCGCCGTCGCCTCGGCGAAGGACAAAGAGGCCGAACCCGCGTACGTGGTCGGCGGCCAGGTGAACGACGACCTGGTGCTGGCCAAGACGCTGCTCGGCAGCGTTCTCGCCGCCGTTGACTCGCCGGTGGGCATGGCTTGGGCTGTCGCGGTGATGCGGGGTCCCGGGGGAACGGGCGTCTTCATCACGTCGAACGAAGGCCGCGGCTGGTTGCCCGCCGGGTTGTTCCTGCCCCGCGAGGTCTCCACTCCGTGGAACTGGGAGGAGTTGCTCGCCGCCGACGACGGCGCGGGATCGCCATGGGAGGGCGTCACCGACCCGGCCCGAGTGCTGGCCGAATTCGGCCTCGCCTGGGGCGCGAAGGCGAACGCGAATCTGTCGGCCCTCGTCTCGTCCGGGCCGATCGATCCGGGCTTGCGCTCACGATTCGGAGAAGCGGCGATGGAGGGGCTCGTCAGCCCGTCCTACGACGTCGACCTGCGCGAGTTCACCCCGGATACGGCCGACCGTCTCGGCTTGACCGGTTCGATCGCGGGCCTGGAACACGTCTCGTCGGTACCGGACACCCAGGTGCGGTCGCGCTGCGTGGAACTGGCCGTGGATGCCCACGGGCAGGTCGGCCGGTCCGGATCGGTACCCGCCGAAGCCGCCGCGTCGCGCCGAGTCCGGGAACGGATCCTGGCCGACCTGCAAGCCGGAAGGCCGGTGTCGCGCGAGCTGTGGGACGAACTGCGCGACGCCGACGACCTGCTGTCGGCGTCGATGCTCGGGCAGCGGGTCGACGTGGGCCGGGTGGAGATCGGGCAGCTGCGAATGGACGCCGGGGTATCGCCGTTGCGCGGCATGGTCTTCGAGCGGCGCTGCAACGAACTGGTGCTGCTGCTGGCGAACGAGCCGAGCAGGCAGACGCTGCGCGACGCCGTCTATGCCCATGAACAGATCACGCTGCACCCGCAGTTCGTCTCGACCCCGGCGCCCGTCTCCACCGCCGTGCAGCCCGAGCGCGTCGCCCGGCCCGCCTCGGTTCCGTCGGTCACCGCGCCGGAAGTCGCCGGAGGGCCGCCGCCTACCGTCGTGGCCGCGCCCTCGACGCCACCGCCGCCTTCGGAGCAATCGTGAAAAACGTTCCGCGGTAAGGGACCGGCGCTGTCCGGGTCGCGGCAGGCCCGTCTGCCGCGACCCGGGCAGCGCTTTTTCTCAATTCGACGACGAACTATTCCGACTCCGGGGCACGCTCGACGAGGCGATGCGAAGGCATGACCGGTTACGGCAGGAGCCCCGGCAGGTCGCGGACAGTCACCGACCGAGACGGGCAGCGGTTGTCGCGCATCGAGTGATCGACTTCGATGATGGCGCTGCAGCGCCTTCCCGGGCCGCTCCTACCGGCCCGGTGCCGCGCTGCGGCGGCCGGCGGATCAGTGTGATCGACAGAAACTGCACCGGGGGGCTCTCAGTAATTCATCGAGCCGCACCGCTTCCCGGACCCGTTCCGGCCGGTGCCCGGCTCCATCCATGCGACGTGCGCGGATCGGTACGACGCCGGTAGCGCGCCGGCCGCCTCCCTTGGCACCGAATCGGCGAAAGGCGCAGTGGGTTGCCGACCGGAAAGGCGCTGGATCGGGCTATGTCTCGATGACGGGACTCGCTTCG
Source organism: Nocardia sp. NPDC047654 (assembly GCF_043205035.1). Classification (NCBI taxonomy): domain Bacteria; kingdom Bacillati; phylum Actinomycetota; class Actinomycetes; order Mycobacteriales; family Nocardiaceae; genus Nocardia; species Nocardia sp. NPDC047654. Next base: position 287,323 of record NZ_JBIDDF010000006.1, on the reverse strand, counting down.
GCTTCCTGCTCGTCGACGACAGCCGCATCCTGTGTGGGCTCCCCGCCGGGCCGGTCGGACGCGGCGCGGTCCCTGGTCAGCCGAACCGGTATCACGGGGGGTGCCGTGGTCACCGTCGGAGTGGCGTTCGGATCTTCGGCCGGTGCGGTATTCGCCGCCGGGGCGGCGGTGACGCCGCCGGGCTCCGCGGTGGCCGGTTGTGCGGCGGGCGGTTGCGCGTTCGAATCCGCCGGGGGCGGCGCTGCGGCAGCGGGCGCGGCCTGATTGCCGGGCGGCGGTGCCTGGCCCGGCTGTCCCGGAGCGCCCTTGTGCTCGTTCTCCTCGGCCTTCTTCGCCTTGTCCTCGTCGGCTTTCTGCATCATCTCGGGTATCTGCGAGATCAGCGGCATCGCCGCCATCGGCAGCATCGCGAGCATCGGCAGCAGCGACGACAGTCCTCCGTCACCACCCCCGCCACTACCGCTGCTGCCGGCGGACGTGCCCCCTCCGCCGTTCTGGCCACCGCCGTTCGAGTTGCCCTTTCCTTTGCCGTTGGCCATGTCCTCGTTGAGGTCGGCGATCGCGGTCACCTTGTCGTAGACCGCCTCTACGGCGGCGGCGACCGCCTTGAGCAAGGGAAGCTCTTGAGCGGGCTTGAGTTTGGCGCTGCCCGCGGCCTTCAGTTTCGTATTCAGTTCGGTCACGATGGTTTTGATGGACCGCAGGGCCTGCACCTGTTCGGCCGCGACCGTGACCGAGGTCTTGACCACCTGATCGTCCATCTGCAGCAATTTCAGCTGCCTGGCCTCGACCTTGTCGACGGTCTTGCGGTATTCGTCGTCCGCCTCGCCTTTGCCGAGGGTTTCGTAGATCGCGGGCTTGAGCAGGTCGTCGACTTTCGGCGGGGGAGTGGTCATGCCACGGCCGAGCAGGTCCACGGCGGTCTGAATGGCGGTGTCGGCCAATGCGATGAAGGCGCGCAGCCCTTCCGACGCCCCGGCCGGGCAGTGCAAATCGACCAGCCAGAAGTGCTTGGCCTCGGAGGCGTAGCTCCCCAGGGGGGCGGATGCCGACACCGCCGCCTTTTTGGCTTCGGTATTCGTCGCCGTCGTCACCATGCCGCCGCCACCGCCTCTCAGAAGTCCCCCCATTGTCTCCGCTTCCCGATTCTGGGAAGTGGTTCATAGTTCGATTACCCACCCAGGAATGGGAATACGGCCGGATCGGTCCGGGCGACACAATAACGAGAAGAGTGTGAGAGGCGGTCGGTGATGAGCGATGGCGAGTCGGTCGAATGGCGCAGGCACTGACGAACGACCTGGACGGAGTGCTCCGATCGCTGCTCGCGCTGTACGGCGACGGCCAACCCGCCGGCCAGGCGGCGAGCGCGACCCAAGCGCTCGCCGCCGATTTGCGGGTCGCGTCCGGGGCGGTGGCCGTACGGTACGGCGAGGCGCAGGGCATGCAGCTGTCGATCGCGGAATCGCATGCGGGCAAGGACAGCATCGTCGGCAAGACCGTCGGTGAGTCCGGTGACGGAACGGTCAACGGCCGCGGCCGCCTGACCAATCACATCGCGGATTTCCAGAGCCGGATGCAGGCGATCGCCGCGGTGGGCGATACCCGCTTCAGCGGTCCCGCGCTGCTCGATGCCGCGCAGTCCACCATTTCCAACGCCACCAAGCAGGTCGACGCCGATGTCGCCGCGGCGCGGCAACAGGCCGCGCAGATCATGCCGCCCGCGACGCCGGCGACCCGGCAGGCCAGGCACGGCGGTGCGCCGCGCAGGCGGCGACGGACGCGCTCGAGGTCCAGGTCCGCTTCCCGGCTGCGCCGCAACAACACGGTCCGCTCCGACGGGACGAAGGGCAGCAACGCGGTGCTGGCCGCCAGCGACTGGCTCGGTACGCCCTACGTCTGGGGCGGGGGCGGCGCGGGCGGACCCAGCGGCGGCGGGTTCGACTGCTCGGGGCTGACGCAGTACGCCATCGCCCAGGCCAGTCACGGCGAAGTGGTGCTGCCCCGAACGACGTACGAGCAGATCTACAGCGGCGTCCGCGTGCACCCCGAGGATGTGCGTCCAGGTGACCTGGTGTTCCCCGCCGGATCATTCAGCACGCGCGGGCCCGAGCACGTGCAGCTGGCCGCCGGCAACGGCATGGTCATCGAGGCGCCCTACACCGGCTCGACGGTGAAGTGGTCGCGTATGCCGAGCGAAGCCGTCGTCGTGCGCGTGCTGTGAGCCGATGATCGGGGAGGAGAGCGCAGCGTGGCTATAGACATTCCCAGCGAGGTCGCGCTCTTCCTCAACATCTGCGGCGTCCCGTACCCGGACATCAACGAGGACGACGTACGCGCCCTCGCCGGGCATGTGCGCACCTTCGCCGAGCAGGTGCAGGGCACGCACGACTCGGCGACCGGCGTGATAGACCAGATGGGGGCGTTCTACTCGGGGGAGTCCTACCAGCAGCTCGTCGCCACGTGGGCGACCATGAGTTCGACCCACATGCGGCAACTCGAGAGTGCGTGCAAGCTCGTCGGGCAGGCACTCGAGGTGGCGGCGACGGTGATCACCGCGGTGAAGGTGGCCGTCCTGGCCGAACTCGCCGCCCTGGCCGCGGCCTACGCCTCGATCATGATCACACCGCCGCTCGCTCCCTCCGCGCCGCTGGTCGCCGCCGCGGCGCGCCGGCTGTGCGAGGAGATGGCGCAGTACCTGATCGGCTACATCGTCGCCGAAGTCATCGGCAAGGCGATCGAACCGCTCGAACAGGCCATCGATGACATGGTCAAGGGGATCGTCTACGACGCCACCCGCGACGCGCTGGACATCCCGTCGTCGGGCAAACCCACGCCGTTGCGCATCGACCCGGACGCGGTGCAGCATTTCGCGAAAGTGCTCGACGATCACGCCGACGACATCATGCGGCACGCGGCGACGTTCGCGGAGAATGTCGCGACACTCGACTTCACGACATCGACGCCATTCGACGACGCGGTGCCTCCCGCCCCGACGGCCGGCGGCTCTCCCCCCGGACCCGTACCGACTCCGGAGCAATTGATTCGCCGGCACGGCGAACAGCCCGAGGCACGCTTCGGCCCCGCCGCTGCGGCAGGGCCGACGGTCCTCGCCGGACACGGGATCGGTGATGCGCGCGTCCCTGCCGCCATGCGCGACGCCGCGAACCCCGCAGCGGCCGGGGAACGAGCGGCCGATCGAAACGGAGACGGGGGCGGCGCGGGTGCGCCGGACCGGACCGGCGACCGGTCGGCCGCACCCGCTGGGACCCAACCTCGTGATCCGGCATCGGATCCCGCGAAGATGTCGCCGGCCGCCGGCGTCGCGCCGAACGACGCGAACCCGAACGCGGACCGGTCGGCAGAAGGCGCGAGCCCCCATGCCATATCCGCGCGGGACGGCGCGGGCGCCGCGCGGGCGGCCGCCCTCGACGTGGCGCCCGAGGTTCCGGTACCGGGAGCGTTCGATTCCGAGGTTCGCCCAGCCGGCTCCGAGTCGGGCCTCGCCGCAGCCGTCGGCGACTTGCCCTCGGTCGACACGCGCGCCCCCGGCAGTCCCGAGATGGGAGGTCCGCTGACCGGCGCGGCGGCCACTCCATGGGGACGTGCGGGGCAACCGCCGGTCGCGTCGGATCCTGCTCCGAAGCCGGCACATCCCGCGAAGGTTCCGCCGAAAGTACGTCGGCCCGCGGCCACTCCGTGGGCGAAGAAACGCCGGACGCGGGAGGCTCCCGCCGTGGTGCACGCGCCGTCCACGAGGCCGCCGCTGCGTTCGGTGCCGGAAAAGGGTTCCGAAGGAAACGGCGCGGTGAGCGCCGGTGTCGCCGACGCGCCCCCGGCGCCCGCGCGGGTAACGGCTCCGGCCTCCGATCGCGTCGACCCGCCCCCTCCCTGACCGAAAACGCCCGTGACGCAAGAAAACCCATTCCCAGATGCGGGAATGGGTTGCTGAGTCCGACGGTTGGCAGTGGTAGACGTAGACCATCGAGGCTGCGGCTCTGGCGTCCAACCCCACAACGGCCGGTGGCCTGCCGGTGCCACCGGCCGTTGCTTTTGGGTTCAGATCGTCGGGATGAGGGACCGGCGATCTGTGTTCAGACAGTACCCTCTTCTGTCGGAACGTTCAATAGCGTGCACCTAAATAGCGGCAAGAATTTTGCGGAAACGCTGTGACCTGCTGCGCGGCGGCTGGTGGACCGGATCGCGGCTGGCCAGCCGCCGCCGAAGGGGTCGTCTGCAGGCGGATGATTGCCGACCCCGAGGTAAACATACCGTTAACTGACGGCACGTTCAAAATTGGCATGTGGTGGCCGTGGCGAGCGGCGCCACCACGCTTCCCATCATTGGGAAGTTGCCGAGTCCGGAGCGTGACCGCCGGAATCTATCGTTCGAGCAGGCTAGATCGGCGGAAGGGAAGTCCGAGTGTCAGCGGCCGAGGACGCGTTCTACACGGGTGTTCAGAATCTTGGGTTGGTCGCCGGTGGCGTGCGCAACGAGCAGCATGCGGCGGCCGCGTTTCGGGCCGCCACCGATCTCGACCCGGACATGTGCGACGCCTGGCTGGGGCGCGCCATGGCGGGGGAGGTCACCTCGGAGGTGATCTACGGCGCCTACCGCTCGGTGCACAATCTCTACCGCGACCAGCAGCGGGCCGGGCTGGTCGATCGCGCGCTGTGGTGCCAGGTCGAGATCGGCATGTACGGATTGCGCGTCGCCATGGCCGACCGCGATCAGATCGCCATCGCGCAGGCGTGCTCGTATGCCGAAGGCGGTGAATGGCAGGAAGCCGCGGCGATTCTCGACGAGGTTCCCCGCGACGATGTCTCCGATTTCGTGCGCATGTCGCTGTACTTCCGGACCAAGCAATGGCCGGAGGTGCTCGCCCTGCGCACCGCGCGACCGGCGCTGGAGGACGGCCTGCTCGACATCGCCGCCGAATTGATGACCGCCCAGTCGCTGGCGCACCTGGGCCGCTTCGGCGAGGCCATGCCGCGCGCGCAGCGGATCGTGGAGGACAGTTCCTCCGGCAGTCTGTCCTACATCTGGGCCGACGCGCACTTCCTGCTCGGCATGCTGATGCGGCACAACGGCGATCACGACGCCGCCGAGAAGGTCCTCAAGGGGCTCCAGGGTTCGGCGCTGTGGCCCGAGCGCGAGGAATGGCAGCGCGCGGTGCGGGACAAGTCGTACCGATTCGAGGTCGCCACCGCGGAACTCATCGCGTCCCGGACCAACAGGTGGGACCCGAAGACGGGTGACGATCCGCGCGAGGCGGCCGCCACCGCGGCGCGGGCGGAGCGCGAGAGTCTCCTCACGGAGGCCTCGGACCTGTTGCAGGCGCAGATCGGCATGGATTCGGTCAAGGAACAGGTCGACCGGCTCAAGTCCGGCGTGCTGATGGACCAGGTGCGCGCCAAGCGCGGGCTCGCCGTGGATTCGAAGTCGCAGCACCTGATCTTCTCGGGTCCGCCCGGCACCGGTAAGACGACCATCGCCCGCGTGATCGCCAAGATCTTCGCAGGCCTGGGTGTCGTGGAGAACGCCGACGTGATCGAGGTGTCCCGCAACGACATGGTCGGCACCCACCTGGGTCATACGGCGCCCAAGACCAATGCGCTGATCGACTCGGCGCTCGGCGGTGTGCTCTTCATCGACGAGGCGTACACGCTGATCCAGGAGGGTCTTTCCGGCGGCGACGCGTTCGGTAAGGAAGCGGTGGACACGCTGCTGGCGCGGATGGAGAACGATCGGGACAAGCTCGTGGTGATCATCGCCGGATACGAGGACCAGATCGATCGGTTCCTCGCGTCCAACGACGGCCTCGCCTCGCGATTCACCAAGCGCATCCGTTTCGCCAGCTACGGCGCCGACGAGTTGGTACAGATCGCCGAGCACATCGCACGGAACAAGGACTCCATCCTGTCCGAACAGGCACGCGAGGTGCTGCGCCTGCGCTGCGAGGAGTTGGCGGGGCAGACCAAGAACGGACGGCGGCTGATCGATCTGGCCGGTAACGGCCGGTTCGTGCGCAACGTGGTGGAGGCCGCCGAAGCCGAGCGTGACTACCGCTTCACCAGGGAGAACGCGGACATCGCCGCGATGACCGACGAAGAGCTCATGACGATCGACGCGTTCGACGTCAGCGCGGCGCTGGAGGGCTTGGCGCCGAGCACGCGAGTGTGAGGCGTCCGCTGATCCGATTCCCAGAGTTGGGAATAGGGGTCGTATTCATGCTGTGACCGCTGGTTACGGTGTGGTTGGCAGGGCGGCGGAAGGAACGAGAACCGGTGGCGCGCTTCCGGGTTGTGACGAAACACCAGATTTCCGGCTGGCGTTTTCTGCTGCGCCGGATAGAGCACGCGCTGGTCCGTCGAGACGCGTCGATGATCGATGATCCGCAACGTGGTCGCTCGACCGCCTTGTCCATCGGCATCGCGCTCGCGTGCGTGCTCATCGCGGGCGCTGCCGTGCTGGCCTTCTTCAAACCCGCCAAGAAGGTCGGGGACTCGAAGATCGTGGCGGAGAAGGACACCGGCGCGCTGTTCGTGCGGTTGAACAACCGGCTGTTCCCGGCACTGAATCTCACCTCGGCACGGCTGATCGTCGGTTCTCCCGACAAGCCCGTGCAGGTCTCGCGGGACGAGCTGTCGAAGTACCCGCGCGGGCCTTGGGTCGGCATTCCCGGTGCGCCCGGCAGCATCGTCGACACCGATGAGAGGGATTCGTCGTGGACGGTCTGTGACACGGCGCGAACCGGTGCGGCCGCGCCGGTCAACCCCTCGACCGGCCTGCCGACCTTGAGCCGCTCCGCGGTGCGGACCACGGCGATCGGTGGTCCGCTGACCGTGGACGGCGACGCCAACCGCCCGCTGGGTGACGGTGAGGCCCGTCTGCTGCGCGACGACACCACGACCTGGCTGGTGTACGGCGATGCCGAGAAGGGCGTGGTGCGCGCCGCGATCGACCTCGCGAACACCGCGGTGGCCATGGCGCTCGGCATCGACTCGACCGCTCCGGTGATGGCGGCTTCCAAGGGCCTGGTCAACGCCATTCCGGAGGCCCCTCCGCTGCGAGTGCCCGACGTGCCGGGTAAGGGGGAGTCGATCACGCTGAACAACGGATTCACCACGCCGGTCGGGTCGGTACTCACCGTGTCGGCGCCGGATCAGGGGGCTTCGTACTATCTCGTCTCGCAGACCGGGCTGGTGCGGATCAGCACCGTGTTGGCGGCGATGGTGCGGAACGCGGACTCGCAAGGTTCGGTGTCCACTCGCGCGGTAGGGCCCGACGTGATCGCGGCGAATCTGCGCCCCGGACAGTGGCCGGGCACCGCGTCCTACCCGGTCCGTCCGATTCGTCTGGTCGATCCGGAACGGTCCGGCGTCACCTGCTTGCATTGGGCGCGCACCGGAAGCGATCCGAACGCGGCCATGGAACTGTTGGTGGGCAGGCAATTGCCGCTCACGAAAGACGAGCAGGGGCGCGCGGTGGACCTGGTGACCTCCGCCGCGTCGCGCGGCACCACCGCCGACGCGGCGTACCTGCCGAGAGACACCGGCCGTTTCGTGCAGGTGACCGGCGCCGAAGCGGGGTCTCCGCTGCGGGAATCGCTCTACTGGGTGTCCGACAGCGGCGTCCGCTACGGCATCATCGCCGATCCGAGCAGCAGCGGCGGTACCGATCCCTCCCTGATCGCCCTCGGACTGCGGGCTCCGGTCCCGGCGCCGTGGAGCATCATCTCGCTGTTCGCGGTCGGACCCGCACTGTCCCAGAAGGAAGCTCGCATTCAACACGACGGAATTCCGAACAACAAGGTCGTCGCCGGGCTCGGTGGTTCGTAGTGACCAGCACTCGCCGATTCGTCCGGCCCGCCCGGACGGTGCGCGGTCCGAAAGCCCCCGCCGTGACCGAGTTGCGGCTGCAGCCGCCGACCGAGCTGCCCAGGCCGGTTCCGGCATCGCGGCTTCGGATGATCATGCCCGTGGTCATGGTGGCGGCCATGTGCGGGATGATGGTCATGATGTTCCGCGGCGGCGGAACCATGAACCCGATGATGCTGATGTTCCCGGCCATGATGCTGGTGTCGATGTTCGGCATGATGGGCGGCGCGCTCGGGGGCAACTCCAGCGGCGGCGCGGCGAGCCTCAACGAGGAACGTAAGGACTACCTGCGCAGCCTCACCGACAACCGTAAGACGGTGCACGCGGCGGAAGCCGAACTGTATGCCTTCCTGCGCTACACCCATCCCGGCCCCGACGAGATCGCCCGGCTGATCGGCGGCAAGCGGATGTGGGAGGTGCAGGTCGCGAGTCCGCAGTTCCTGCGCGTGCGGGTCGGCCGCGGGCGCATCGCCAACCAGGTGCGCGTCATCGTTCCCGAAGCGGCGCCCACCTCCGATCTGGACCCGGTCGGCGTCGTCGAACTGACCCGTTTCGCCAAGGCGTACTCCACGGTCGGCGGCATGCCCGTCGCGATCAATCTGCTGTCCGCGCCGCAGGTCGGCATCGACGGTGACCCGCAGCTGGTGACCGGCTTGATCCGCGCGATGATCGCCGAGGTAGCGGTGCTACACGGTCCGGACCAGGTGGCGGTCGCGGCAGTGCTGTCGGATCCGGACGCGCCGGAATGGGCGTGGCTGAAATGGCTGCCGCACACCCAGCATCCGAACGAGACCGACGCCATCGGCTCCAGCCGGATGGTGTACCGCACCGTCGCGGAGCTGCGCACAAAGGTGCTCGCGGGGCTCAATCGCGGTCCGTTCTCGGCGAATTCGCAACCCACTCTGGATCGCACGCACTACCTGCTGATCGTCGACGTCGCCGGACCAGCGAGCGATCGCGACATCTCCGGCATCGATGGGTGCACGTGGCTGCGGCTGGGTCCCTCGGAGCAGAATCTCCCGCGCGCGCTGCGCTTCAGCGTCACCGAGGACCGCTCGCTGAACGAGGTGTCCCCGCGCGGGGTGCGGCGCGTCGGAGTGGCCGATTCGCTGTCCGTGGCGGCCATGACGTCGATGGCGCGCAGTCTTTCACCGTACCGGTTGTCCACCGTGGTGGAGGCGGTTGCCGCCGAGCAGGCCAGCGGCGGCACGTCTTGGGAGGAAATGGTCGGCGTCTCCGACCCCGGCGCTATTCGCGTCGAGCAAGTGTGGATCCGGCGTCGCGACGAGGACCGGGCACGTCTCAACATTCCGTTCGGTCACGACCCGGCCGGCGGTGTCGTCTATCTCGATATCAAGGAATCGGCCGAAGAAGGCATGGGCCCGCACGGCATGTGCATCGGCGCGACCGGATCGGGTAAGTCCGAATTCCTCCGTACGCTGGTGCTTTCGGCGGTGTCGACACATTCCCCGGATGTCTTGAACCTGCTTCTCGTCGACTTCAAAGGCGGCGCGACCTTCCTCGGATTCGACCGCCTGTCGCACGTGACGGCCGTGGTGACGAACATGGAAGAAGAAGCCGACCTCGTCACCCGTATGGAAGACGTCATCAACGGCGAAATGGCGCGGCGGCAACGCATTCTGCGTGACGCCGGCAATTTCGCCAGCGTCGCCGACTACGAGCGCGCCAGGGAGCAGGGCGCGGACCTGCGACCACTGCCCACGCTCTTGATCATCCTCGACGAGTTCGCCGAGTTGCTCGAGCAGTACCCGAACTTCTCGAAGCTCTTCGTGGCTATCGGCCGACTGGGCCGATCACTGCGCATCCACCTGCTGCTCGCGTCGCAGAAGGTGCCGGCCAACCGGATGGGCGAGCTGGAAGCGCACCTTTCCTACCGCATCGCCCTGCGCACCAACCAGACCGCCGACTCACGCGACGCGATCGGCACCGCGGACGCCTACCACCTGCCGAAGAAGCCGGGTGCGGGCTATCTACGAGTCGGCTCCGGTGACCTCCAGCGGTTCCAGGCCGCGTACGTGGGCGAGAAGTACTCGCCCCCCGCGCAGGTGTTGGCGGCCTCCGCGCAACGCGCGCGACGGCCCGGCGGCGGATACCGGCCACCGCAACGCTTCACCGCCGGGCATATCGCCGACACTCGCCCCGCGGTGGTCGAGCCGGTGGTCGTCCAGGAAGCGCCCGAGGCAGCCGACGGCGAGTCGATCACCGTGATGGAAGCGGTGTTGCAGCAGTTGGCCCGGCACGGAAATCCCGCTCACAAGATGTGGCTGCCGCCGCTGGTCACGCCGCCCACCTTGGAGCGGATGATCCGCGCCGTGCCACAGGGAGCGTTGCAGATGCCCTTGGCGCTGGTGGACAAGCCGCGTCAACAGCGTCAGGACGTGTGGTCGGTCGACATGTCCGGCGGTGGCGGGCACATGGCCATCGTCGGCGGTACGCAGTCCGGCAAATCAACGGCGCTGCAGTCGTTCATCCTGTCCGCCGCGCTGACCCATACTCCCGAACAGGTGCAGTTCTACTGCCTGGACTTCTCCGGCGGCGGCTTGTCGTCGTTGGCGAATCTCCCGCACGTGGGATCGGTCGCCGCGGCCAGGGACGGCGACCGCATCCGGCGCACGATCGCGTTGGTGACGAACCTGCTCGAGAGCAGGCAGTCGCTGTTCGCCGAATTCGGTATCGACACCATCCGGAAGTTCCGCACGGTGCGTGACGGGCCGGGTGGGGCGCCCTGGCTCGACCGTGATCCCTACGGTGATGTCTTCTTGGTCATCGACGGATGGGACGTCGGGTTCGGTACGAACGGCCCGTACTACGACGAGTACACCCCGGTGATGGAATCCCTCGCCTTGCAGGGTTTGAACTACGGCATTCACTTGGTGGTGAGCAGTTCACGCTGGATCGCTATTCGCCCCGCGATCAAGGACCTGATGCAGACTCGCCTCGAGATGCGTCTGGGCGACCTGGCCGACACGACCTTCAATGTCCACCGCGCTGTGGTCGCGGCGATCCCCGCCAATCGGCCCGGGCGCTGTATATCGACCGACGGCCTGCACATGCTCACGGCGTTGCCGCGCATCGACGGGGTAGGAGAATCGGACTCGGCCGCAGAGGGCCTCGCCGCCGCGAGCGCCGAAGTCGCCCAACGCTATGCCGACCGGCGCGCGCCGCAGGTCAAACTGCTTCCTCCCCGCGTGGGCATGGACGAAGTGCGTATGGGGTGGCCCGCGCCGCAGGCGCTCGCTCAGCGTCTGATCGTGCCGTTCGGTCTCCGGGAATCCGATCTGCGGCCCGCGACGATCGATTTCAGTGTCTCGACGCACTTCATCGTGCTCGGCTCGACCGGGTCCGGTAAATCCACCACCTTGGCCGCGATGCTGGAGTCCATCCGGCACCAGTTCGACCCCTCGCAGGCCCGCGTGTTGCTGATCGACTATCGCCGGCGGCATCTGGAGACGGTGCCTCAGGAGATGCTCATCGGGCACGTGACCAACGAACGCGACGTGCGCGATGCGCTACCGGCGCTGGTGGAGAAGATGCGTTCGCGGCGCCCACCGGAGAACGTGACCCCTCGGCAGCTCGCGGAGCGGTCGTGGTGGACCGGGCCCGAGGTTTTCGTCGTGATCGACGACTATCACATGATCGCGCAGCGTGGCGCTCTCAACCCCCTTGAGCCCCTGAAGGACATCATCGTCGACGGCCGCGACACCGGCTTGCACGTGATCGCTGCACGTAATATCGCCCAGGCGGATACCGCGCTGTACGACAACGTGATCGGGCAGATGAAGAACCTCAACTCCTCGGGACTGATCATGGACGGCTCGAAGCTCGACGGCGTGCTGATCGGTGATGTCCGAGCTACCAAACAACCGCCCGGCCGGGGAATCCTGGTGGAGCCCATGAACTCTCGCCGAGATCTCGTCCAGGTGGCCTGGGTGCCCCAGCAGCTCTGACTTCAGCGTCCATCCCAAGGTTGGGAATAAATTACCGTTTTCCTTAGCAGCCGCTCGTTCCGAGCTGGTAGTCGCGTTCGATTGGAGTCTCACCATGGCACTCCCGGATCTCGGCAACGCGCCGCCGGAGGTGTGTCGGCACAGGTCTGCCCGTGCGACGCCATCGCGAATGAGGCGGACGCCACCGGAACGACAGGAAATCCGAGATCCAGCGGCGGTGTTCGTTCCCGGAGGAAGCCAGGAGGTGCCGGTACTGGAGAAACCCCCTGTAATCGGTGTGGTCGATGACGTCGATGGCCCGACCCGCGCATCGACGATTCCGACGCACACGCTGTCAACGTCCTCGGCGAATCCGTCCGAGGCAAGGTAAACGCCTTATAGGATAGGAACAGATATGCCCATCGGCTACACCGGCGACCCGTCCGAAATCAATGCCGTCGCCAAGAAGTTCTTCACGCACGCCGACACCTTCAAGAACCACATGGGTATTCTCGAGGGCATCAAGATGGAGTACGCGCCCGCCGTCCAGGGCGCGACCGGAAATGCCATCCAGCAGGCGATGCAGGGCGCTCTCGACAAGGGCGGAAAGCTGCACGCAACCTTCATGGAGATCGTCGACGCGCTGAACACCTCGGGCGCGACATTCGACAGTCAGGACCAGGAGAACGCGTCGCAGGTCAACAAATACAACCTCAATTTCTGATGCCTGATCTGCAGCAGAAAACAATAGGGAAAGGTTTCGGAAAATGGCTTTGAAGAACGATTACGATGCCGTCGAGGGTCTGGTCATCCGTACCGACAAGGTGCTCGGCGACATGACCGTCGACGCGGGGGAGCGGGACACGCTGGCGAAACTGCTCGCGCAGAATTTCCAGGGTGACGCCGGTACCTCCAACGGCGACCTGCAGACTCGCGTCAAGCAGCAGATCGACCAGTACAACGAGGCCCTGATGCAGCTGAAGGCCGCCACCAAGGGAGTGTCCGGCATCGACGGCCAGTTCCGTGTGGTGGATCAGGGCCAGGCCTCGCGGTTCTCGCAGATCGGGCTCTAGCGACTGCATGGTTCGAATCGCCATTCCGGCTCGGACCGATCGCGAGCCGGTCTGGTGACGGTCGATCCAACGCGGTCTCGAGCGCCCGGTTGATGCTCCAGCCGGCGCTCGAGACGATACCGGTCGACCAATATTCGCTGTCGCCCTCGACGTGTTCGTTCACTCGGACATCGTCGAGGGCGATCGCATGTCGGGGATGCCATTCGACCAGGGGAGCGGGTCGGCAAGTCGCGTCACGTGACGTTCAGTCGGGGTGTGGGAGTGGTTCTTTCACGGGCGGCGATGATGCGGCCGGGCGCGCTCGATGCGCAGCGAATCGCTATCCCCATGATTGGGAATAGCTTAACGTTCTGATTGCACCGCTCGATGCGAGCACGGCGCCCTTCGTTAGGAGCTCTCCATGTACTTCAGTCTCACTCCAGGGCAACTTCCCGCTATCGCCGCGCAAATGAGCACCGGAACCACGGATCTAGCCGGGACGATGGTTGCGTCCGCGGCGGGTAGTGTGCCGCTTCCGCCGGGCTGCGACGACGTGAGCAGGCGCATCACCCAGGCATTCTTCGGCTTCGCCACCAACCTCTTCGACAAGACGGCGCAGGGAGTGGGGCATCGCATCAACGCCGAGCCGCACCTGCCCGAGGTGGACGCCTGCTATTGCGCGGCGGATGCTTCTGGTGACAGCCAGATTACCGCCAAACGTGTAGCGTTCGGCGAGTAGTCGGAGCCGGTCGAGCGAAGGCCGATGCCATGGTCGATTACCTTGCGTTGCCACCGGAAGTGAATATCGCCCGGCTGTTGTCCGGGCCCGGCGTATTCGCGCTGGAAACCGCCGCGGCCGCCTACGCGGATTTGGCCGCGGCGCTGGCCGCCGCTGCGAGCGGGACCGACGGCTCGACCACCATGATGGGTGGGGCATGGCAAGGGCCGTCGTCCGATCGTGCTCAAGCGGCGTTCCGTCAGCACGCCGGCTGGTTGCACAGACAGGCAGCGGTCGCGGCGGATGCCGCGAAGTCCGTAGCGGAGCTGGGAGCGATTTTCGGCAGCGCGTCGGAAGCCATGATGGGTGTGGAGGCTTGGCTCGCGGAGTGGTATGCGAAGCAAGCAGCTCTCGCCGCCGCCAGCACGACGCAACTGGCCCCGCTCACGCTGGCGGCGATGGCGCTGAGTGAACTCGAGTATCTGGCCATCACGGCGGCAGCGGCCGCGGTGATGGTCGGCTACGACGGGGCGGCCACCGCCGTGCTGGCCGGGTTGCCGACGCCGGAAGTGCCCCTTCCGATCGTCAACGGTGGTGGTCCGATCCCCGATGGAACGACCTACAACTTCGTTTCGCCGGAGATCAAGAACCCGCTGGACAACGGCACCCACACGATTCAAAACGACGTGGGGAACCATCAGACCGGTGATCCAGGGGGTGATCCGGCCAAGACCAACCCGGATCCCACCGATCCCAAACCGACTGATCCCACCCAAACCACGGATCCCACCCAACCGGCGGACACCACGCAACCGGTGGACACCACCCAACCGACCGAGCAGTTGCCCGACATGGACAACCCATCGTCACTGTCGGATTCGCTCGGTAATTCCTCGCTGGACGGCTCCGGCACCGGTTCGATGGACCAGCAGGGTTTGATCGGAACATCGCAGGACTCGACGACGCTGGCCGGGCTGTACGGCGGATCGGGCAGCATGGTCGCGCTCAGCATGACTCGCGGCGGGCTGAGTGCTCTACCCGGCGCTGCGAGCGGTTTCCGGATGCCGTCCAACTGGTCCCTCGGCCGCGGCACCGCGTTCGGTGCCTCGCCGAATCCGACCGGGGGCGGGCCGGGTTCGCGTCCGACGGCACCGCGTGGAGCAACCGCGCCGAAGGCGCAGATGCGCCGACGCAGGCGCGACGAGGACCGCGAGAAGTCGAAGGTGTTCGTGCCCGGCGAACCGCAAGATGTCCCTGTCCTCGAGCAACCCCCGGTCATCGGCGTCATCGAGTACGGCGACGCCGACCGTCGAGACGAACTCGAAGAGCTCGAAGAGTCGGACAACGAGCAGTTGCTCCTGGTCGGTGTCATCGGAAGCGACGTCGACGAGTCGGCGACCGTAGACCCGGGACCCGCGCGGTGAGGTCCACCGTGGTCGAGTTCCAGTCCAAGGAGAGGAGGCTCGTCCCCTGGAAGCGGATCCGGTAGCGATCGATCTCAATGTCGATGCCGCTCTTTTGTTGAAAGAATTGGTCGGCATCGACTCGTATCCTCCGGTGCTGGCGCTGCTGCCGAATATCTATCAGCTCGAGGATCGAGAACGGGTGCACGCCGTCGTCGCGCAGGAACTCACCGAGGTGGGCATCATCGACGGTGACAGGGTGCACCCGGTGGTCGAGCACTGGCTGCGGTGCCTGTACCGGCCGGACATGGAACTGGTGGCCAGGATCCTGGTCACCGGAGTGGACGGGGAACCGCAAGGAATGCTGCGGTTTTCGCTGGTACGCAGCGGCGACACGCACGTGCTCGCCCTGCGCAGCGACGACAACGTGGTCATCCAGACGATGTATCAGGACGGTCAGAATCTGGACACGGTGACGGCCGCGCTGACCGCCGCGCTCGGTCCTGCGGAGGCATTGCGGTTCACGCCGATGACCACCACGGTCGAGCAGCTTCGCGAGGTACCGTCGGAACCGGACGAGCGACGACAGGCGTTGCTGGAGTTGGGCGCCCAGCCGCACACCGCGACGGTGCTCACCAGGGCGCTGGACGAGGTGGCTCGCCGGGCCGAGATCCTGGTGATCGAGCACCGGGACGGCAGCCCGCCCGAGACCGATGTGTCGGTGACCGTGCTCGACACGCTGTCGGGGCGGTTGATCGTCACCCCGAGCAGGGCGATGGATGGAGAGATATGGTCCACGTTCGCCCCCGGCGACGATGCGGCCTTGCGGTCGGGCATCGGGGCGCTCATCGACCTGTTGCCCGGTCGAAGTTGGTTCGACACAAGCAGACTGAACTGAACGTCGGACCGTGGTTGTGGAGAGGACGACGGAGATGAACCGAGCACCGAGCATCAACGGTCATTCGGCCGAATCCGCGCGCGCTCGCGGCGGTTATGACGCGTACTTCGCACCGACGAACGAGCTGACCGACGCGGCCGTCGCGCCGGGTCCCGCCCCCGAGGCCCGGCAGGACGCCGAGAAGTTCTCCCACGCCGACCCCGTGATCGGTGCGCCGCGCGAGCCGCAGGCGTCCGCCGGGGAATCCGAACCCCGTCCCACGCAGCATGCGGCGGTGACGCCGCCACCGAGTGCGAACACGCCGCCGCGGCAGGCGAATGCGCAGATGGCGCCGCCGAGCACGCCGCCGCAGGCGAACGTGCCTCCGCCGCAGGCGAACGTGCCCCCGCCGCAGCCGAGCACGCCGCCACCGCCCGCGAGCACGCCTCCGCCGGACTACTCCGTAGCGCCTCCCGCGGCACCACAAGCGGCGCAGAATCCTTCGGTCCATGAGCAGTCCGCCGAGCAGTACCGCGCGGAGCAGGCGGCCGCCCGGGTGTCTCAGGCGATCGCGCGGACCAATGCCGCATCCGCGAATGAGGAGTGGCAGTCCGGATCCGCGACGCCCTGGGTCCCCGAACGCGTCGACCACTCGGCGTACGAGCCGACCCCGCGGATCGAGGTGCTGCCCGCCGCGCTCAGCTCGATCGAACTGCTCGCCGACATCTCCGCAGCGAAGCGGGCGCAGCTGCGTTCCAGCTCCGGCATGCGGGGCGCGCTCAACAAAGTCGGCTTCAATTTGGGGCTTTCGCCGGCTGAGCAGCGCGCCGAGGACCGTAAGACGCGCATCCGGCGCCAGCTCACCACGACCTATCAGATCGCGGTGATCAGCGTGAAGGGCGGCGTCGGGCGCACCACCACCGCGGCGACGCTCGGCTCGACCTTCGCGGGCCTGCGCCCGGACCGGGTGGTCGCGATAGACGCCAACCCGGATTTCGGGGATCTCTCCACCCGCACCTGCAGGCATCCGTACGGCCTGACCCTGCGCGATCTGGCGCAGGCACAGAACCTGGACGCGTTCTCCGCGGTGCAGTCGTTCACCTCGATCAATTCGTCGGACCTCGCCGTGATCGCTTCGCCGTGGTCCACCGAGGCCACCGAGGCGCTGTCCGGCCGCGAATACAGCACCGCCGTGGAAACCCTGCGCAAGCACTTCAATCTGCTGGTGGTGGACTGCGGGACCGGCGTACTCGATTCGGCGACGGCGACGGTGCTGCAAACCAGCGACGCCGTAGTGGTCGTCACCCCGGCCACCGTCGGCGGCGTGACCGGCGCGGTGGCCACCTTGAACTGGCTCAGTTCGCACGGCTTACAACATCTGATCGCGAAGTCGATCGTCGGCATCGTGCATCACCAGCCGTTGAAGCCGACCGTCGACGTGGACGCGATCGAGAAGCTGTTCGAAACCGCGCAGCGCCCCACCTGCGTGCTGCCCTACGACGCGCATCTGGCCGAAGGCGGCGAGATCGACCTGCGGCTGTTGGAGAAGGAGACCGTGCTCGCGTTCGAGGAGCTGGCCGCCTGGCTGGCCGATGGATTCCCCGGATACCTCTCCAGTGGCGCCGACAACCACGGTGACCGCGGAGGGTGGCGATGAGCGAGCCGAGCGTCAGCGAG
>NZ_JBIDDF010000006.1:226519-269674 GCF_043205035.1 Nocardia sp. NPDC047654 | reverse complement strand
AGGCGGAGGCATGAGCGAGCGTAGCGAGCGAGCAATAGGTGCAGCCACCCCAGTGGTCATGCCGGAGCCGAGCGTCAGCGAGGCGGAGGCATGAGCGAGCGTAGCGAGCGAGCAATAGGTGCAGCCACCCCAGTGGTCATGCCGGAGCCGAGCGTCAGCGAGGCGGAGGCATGAGCACTGCCGTCGCGCCCGCGCCTGCCGGGACGCAGCCGTCGGCGGAGGTCGCACGGGCGCGGATCGCCGTGATGGTCTCCACGTATCAGGTCGATGTGGTGGTGCCGACCAAGTTCACCATCGAGACGTTCATCGACGACCTGCTGGTCGTCCTGGCCTCGGCGATCGATGACGAGAGCGTCGATTTCACCCCGCCGCAGGGCCAGTGGAGCCTGGCCCGCCCGGGCGAGGCGCCGATTCCGCGCTGGCGCAGCCTGGCCGACCACGACGTCACCGACGGCACCGTGCTGATGCTGTCGGTCGTCGAATCGGCGGAGGTCTTCACGCCGGTGGTCGAGGACATCACCGACGCGCTCGCCCTGATCAACGAGCGCGAGTTCGCCGAGTTCGACGCGAACACCGCTGCCATAGTCGGGCTGACCGTCCTCGGCATCGGCGCCTCGGCGGTGGCCGCCATGCTGACCTGGTCGTGGACGATGACCGGTTCGACCTTGTGGTGCGGACTGCCGGCCCTGCTGCTCGGCGGGCTTTGCTGGGCGGCCGCCGCGCAGGCCCATCGGCGCAATGCCGCGGCGAAGATCTCCCTCGGGCTGACGTTGACCGCGACGCCGCTGCTGTTCGCCGGAGGCGCGATGCTGGTGCCGCCCCCTTACGACCAGCCCGGCCCGCTCACCGCGGCCAATCTGGCGGCCGGAGCCGTGGTCGCCGCGGTAGCCGCCGCCACCATGATGCGGTTGAGCAAGATGGGCATCGCCACCCTGATGGCGGTGACGGTGCTCGGCATCATGCTCACCATCGCGGCGTTGCCGGTGACCTACGCGGATCTGTCCGTCGGGCAGGTAGCGGGCGGCACGGTGTTCGTCGCGATCGTGCTGCTGACCGCGGCGCCGCGCTTGGCCGTGGTCATCGCCCGCATCCGGCCGCCGGATCTGCCGGACCCGGGCAACGAGGTCTCGCCGACCACGCTGACCGATATCTTCGACGCGGAGACGGTGCGCGAAGGCGACGAGCACACCGCGGTCGGCGAGCAGCAGCGCAACGCTACCGAGGCCGGTATCGAGGGCCGCGCCCGACTGGCGGTGACCAGCCTGCGCGGTCTGATGGCCGCGATCTCCACCGTGCTCGCGGTCGCCGCGGTGATCGCGGCCGCGGTCAGTCCGGGCGGCATCCGGGAGATCGTCATGGCTGCCGCGATCGGCGGCCTGCTCGCGATGCGCGCCCGCTGGCACCCGGATCGGGTCCAGGCGATCGCGCTGGTCGCCGGATCCGTGGTCACCGTCTGCGGCGTCGGCTTCGTCCTGGTGGGCGCGTACGAGAGCCCGGCCTCGCGTCTCGTGGTCGGCCTCGTGGTGGCGTCGGCGGCTTGTCTCGCCTGCGTCGCGGCGCTGCGGCTGCCGGGCAAACGGCTGTCGCCGGTCACCCGCCGTGTCATCGACCTGGTGGAATACGCGCTGATCCTGGTGGTTCCGGTGATCGCCTTCTGGATCATGGGCGTCTACACCGCGATGCGAGGGATCTGATGAAGGTCGGCAGTGCCGCTGTGGCGGTTCTCGCCGGGGTGATGCTGGCCGTCCCCGCCGCTCCCGCGGTCGCGCTGGAGCCGCCCCAGGTCGTGATCGGCGCACCGCCCGCGGACGACCCGCCGGGGCCCGAGCAGCCGATGAAGCAGGACAAGGGCTGCCTGGCCGCGGGTGCGCTGCCCGACAGCGACCTCACCCGCACTCCACCCGCGGAACTCGCGCTGGACCTGCGCCGCGCCAAGGCACTGAGCCGGGGCGCGGGAGTGACCGTCGCCGTCATCGACACGGGAGTGCAGCCGCACCCGCGCCTGCCCAACCTGGTCGGCGGGGGCGATTATCTCGCCGCGGGTGGCGACGGACTGTCCGACTGCGACGCGCACGGCACGCTGGTCGCCGGAATCATCGGGGCCACTCCCGATCCAGGGGATGGCTTCACCGGGGTGGCGCCGGACGCACGGATCATCTCCATCCGTACCCGCTCCGGCGCGTTCAGCCCCGAACGGCCGAGCTCTGATCCGACCCAGCGGACCGCCATCGAGATCCGGACGCTGGCCCGGGCGATCACGCGCGCCGCGAACCAAGGCGCCGGTGTGATCACCGTGTCGCTGCCCGTCTGCCTCCCGGTGGACGCTCAGGTGGACCAGTCCATGCTGTCGGCGGCTATCGGCCATGCCGTCCATGTGCGCGGCGCGCTCATCGTGGCGGGCGCGGGCAACGCCGGAGGCGGCGCCAATTGCGCGCAGAATCCGGATATCGACCCGACGCGGCCCGCGGACCCGCGGAACTGGCGCGACGTGAAGACCATTTCCACGCCCGGCTGGTTCGGCGCCGACGTGCTCACCGTGGGATTCACCACCGCGACCGGCGCCCCCATGCCGGATTCGCTCACCGGGCCGTGGGTTTCGGTCGCCGCCCCCGGCACCGGCATCGAATCGCTCGGCCCCAGTGGCGGTGGCCTGATCAACGGCGTCGGTGAACCGGACAAACTCGTGCCGGTCGGTGGCGCGTCGTTCGCCGCGGCCTACGTCAGCGGTGTGGCCGCGCTGCTGCGGTCGCGCTTCCCCAACGAGACTCCGCGCGAGATCGCCGCCCGCCTGCAGGCCAGCGCGCACGCGCCGGCGCGCGGCATCGACAACGTGGTGGGCGCGGGCGTGATCGACCCGCTCGCCGCTCTGAGCTACCGCACTCCGCCGCAGCAACCCACGGGCCTGTTCCGCTCCACGGAACTGCCCGTGCCCCCTCCGCCGCGCCCGAAGGATCTGCGGCCCGCGATCACCACGACCGTGGTCATCCTCGCCGCGGTGCTGCTCGGCCTCCTCGGCAGTCGCATGAACTCCGTGATGCGGAGGCGCCGGTGAGCTTTCCGAGCGTACGGGTCGCCGGCGTCGAGCGTGGTCCGTTCGCCGCCTTCGTCGTCGTCGGCAGCCCGCTCCTGGTCGGGCTGTCGGCCAAGACGCCGTGGTGGGTGAGCGCGGTGGTGGTCACGGTCCTGGTCGTGACGGTGACCGTCCGGGTCAACGAACGGACCCCTGTTCGCTGGCTGCTCGACTGGGCGGCCTACCGGAAAGGTCGGACCGCCCGGGCGCGTGAACGCACGCAGGCCGCCGGGATCCGGGACGTGCAGGTGGCCGCCGGCGTGTGCGGCATCAACGAGGCGGGCAGCACGCTGATCGCGATGATCCAGCTCGCGCCGAATCTCGACCTGCCCACCGTCATCGCCGAGCGAACCCTGTACACCGAGGACACCATCTCGGTCGACGTGCTGTTCCCGATGCTGGATCAGTTCGGCATCGCGGTGGACATCGACATCGTCACCACCGGTCAGCGGGTCCGCTCCACCGGCAGCTACAGCATGCTCTACGACCAGCTGATCGGGACCCACCCGGTGGTCGGGGACCGGCTCACCTGGCTGGTTGTCCGGCTCGACCAGGAACGCAACCTGGCGGCGCTGAGCAAGCGCGGTCCGTGCGCGGTGGTCGCCCCCAAAGCGCTGGCCAGCGCCACGCATCGGATCGCGAGCCGCCTGCGCGAGCGGGGTATCGCGGCGCACGCGCTGCCCGCCGCCGCCTTACGGGACGCGACGCGCCTGCTGCACGCCGGCGTCGAACTGTCCGACCTCCGGGAAACCTGGAGCAATCTCGAGTCGTCGGTGCCGGGCCGGTGTGTGACGAGCTTCCTGATCGACTGGACCCGGCTGGGCGGGGAGAGCCTCGACGACTGCTGGACCTGGAACCGCGGCCGCACCACACTCGTGGTGAGCTTGACCGACGACACCGGGGGGCCGCGCGCCATCGTCCGGTTCATCGGCCCGGCGGTCACCACCGAGCCGCCGGACTACCTGCGGCTACTGCGCGGCGACCAGTCCAACGCCCTGCTGGCGTCGTTGCCGACCGGCTCCTCCATCCGAGCGCTACGCGGCTTCGAGTCCGGCGCCGACATCGCACCGGAGGAACTCGTCGCCGATCTGGCCATCGCGATCGGCCCGAACGGCCAGATCCTCGGCGCGATCAGCGGCCAGCCGCGCCACACTCTCGCGCTGCCGCTGTTCGATCCGGCCCGGTTCAACCCGCGCAGGCGCACCATCGATGTGCACGCCAGGTTGCCCGTCGCCCAGCAGATCATCCTGCGGGCGATGGTGGTCGGCGCGGACGTGGAGATCCATTCGGCGCGTCCGGACCGCTGGCGCCAACTGGTGAGCGCGGTCGGCGATCCGCGGTCCATGCGCCTGGCCGATCCGGGTGACGGGCATACCGGCACGCAAACCACCGAGGCGGAGACACCGGCCACCATCGCGGTCTTCGATCACCTGCCGCCGCGTGCGTCGAGCGCGCACACGACGGTCACCATCAGCGAGCCCGGCGGTCCGCGCAGGCGTGCGGTCGATCTCGCGATCAACCAGGTCAGCGCGACCGCGGTCGACGTGAGCATTCCGATGCGCACGGTGCGTGTCGAGCTGATCGAGCCGAGAGGCGAAACACGATATTTCGAAACCGTCGACGGACCGCCCGCGCACAGCGCGGGAGCATCGGGACCCGTGGTTGCACCTCCGCAACCCGGTGGCCGTCGCGTGAGCTGATGGGAGCGGTCGGTTAATGTCTATCACCGTGGTAGCGGACACCCATTCCGATGGCGGCGATCTGACTCATCAGGACGCCGGGGACGCGCTAACCCCCAGACAGGCCGCGGCGGCGATCTTCTCCAGCCGGTTGTCGGAGCTGATCGCCGAATCCGTGGTCTCGACCGAGGACGGATCGACGCGGTCGCTGACGCTCTACTCGCTGGCGCAGCACTTGGAGTTGGCCTACCCGGACGTGCCGGTGTCGCAGTCCGGCCTGTACCGGCTGATCCACGGTGACGCGATCCCGCGGCTGGATCTGGTGATCGCGCTGGCCCGGGTGTTCGACGTGCCGCCGGAGTACTTCGTGACCGAGGAGAAGAAGCGCTGACCCGACCGGTCGGCTGTTCTCTCCAGCGGGAATAGCACCGGCTCGGCGGCCGGCTCGGTCCGGATACGATCCGGACCATGCCCGCCGAGGACCCGGGAGATGTTTTTCTCCGTCATCGAGGTGCGGTCCTCGACGCACTGCTCTCCGATTCTTCGTTCGGGTCTTCCGCCGCGCCGTCGATCGGCGGCATGGAGCTCAGCGGCAGTACCGAGCACGGCGACAGCGTCGACTTCGCCACCGCGTCGCTCGGGTTGCCCGACCTCGACTCGGAGCCGCAGCAGGTCGCGCCGCGGCGTCGGACCGGTGACGGCCCGAAGGCGAGCGAGCGAATCCTCGCGCTGCTGAACGGGCAGGCAGAGGAATCGGCTCCGGCGATGGAACTGGGGAACGACTACTCCTCGGTCGCCGCCCGATCGAACGTGCAGGCCGAACCGGAACCGGAACCCTCGCGCTCAACCGCCGCACCGTCCGAGCGGCTCGCGCCCGTGCAGCAGATGGCCAAGGACGCGCTCGTCCAGCTGCGCAAACCCAGGGTCGCGCTGATCGTCGCCGCCGTGGTCGCCGTACTGCTGGTGCTGCTGCTGGTCACCACCGGCGGCAAGGAGAAGAACACGGCGAACGATCAGCTTCTGGTCGTCACGCCGCCGCCGACCTCGGCCGCGCCCTCGACCTCGGCCGCACCGCCGGCGAGTTCGATCATCCAGCCGAAGTCCGCGACGTCGAAATGCCCGCCCGGCAGCACGTCGGCGATGGACGCTTTCGGCAGCCAGACGGGCAAGGCGTGGTCGTGCGTGCGCGCCTACAAGGTCGACGGCCAGGTCATCACCATCGACCTGGGCAAGACGTATCAGATCGACTCGATCGGCATCGTGCCCGGCTGGGATCACATCAGTGCGGACGGCAGTGACCAGTGGGCGAAATACCGCACGGTGAGCCGGGTTTCGTACCAGTTCGACGACGGCAACAAGACCGTCTACACGCAGCCGACGCTCGATCAACGGACCTTGGTGGTGACCAAGACCGAGCCCACGGTGAGTGCCTCGAAGATCGTGCTGACCGTCCTGGAGTCCAAGGGCGATCCGTCGATCAACACCACCGCGATCTCCTCCATCGTCATCACGGGGCGCTGAAGTGTCCACGCTGCCCGAACTGGTCTGCCAGTACTGCTCGCATCGCAACACCGGCGCGGATTCCCGCTGCGCGCACTGCGGAGCGCCGCTGCGCAGTGTCGTGGACACGGCGCGAACCGTCGCGGAGAAGCTGCCCACGCAGGTCGCCGAAATCGCGGAGAAGGTCGGTGGTGAGGCGAAAAGCCTTGTGCACAAGGCCTATCCGCGCTGGCAGTGGTACACGGTCGGGGCGATCGCGTTGGTGATGGTGATCGCCGCGGTTCTGGCGGTTCGGTCCTGTTCGCTGTCGCTGCCCTCGAATCTCCAGGGAACCGCGCCGGTCCGAGCCATGCCGGATCTGCTGCGCACGGCGGCGACCTGTCAGCCGCTGGATTCCGGCGGCCAGCGGGAGAAGTGCGTCATCGCCGCCACGGACCCGATGCTCTTCGGTGGTATCGCGGGCGGCCGGGACGTGACCTTCTACGCCGAACTGGTTGCGCAGGATCGTTTGGCCGACAGCATTTCTCGATGGCGCGGCGCGGGCGGTTCCGCCCTCGTCGACGGACCTGTCTACGCGGCGATCGGACCTTCGGCAACCGTCTGGTACGCGGATACCCGGACGGGTCTGCGATTGGAAACGGGTACCTTCGCCGGTCGAGCCGGCGCCCAGACCTTCATGTCGCGGGCGGGACTGGTCCGCTGATCTGATCGCGCCTCTTCCGGCGGACTCCAGAAAATCCCTGATCCGGACGGCGTTACCCATGTCCGTCCTGGCAAATTATTGTTACACTGTTGATTGTGCCGTTATCCAGCGGTACGTTATGTGAAGTACGAAACACGTACGAGCGCAGTTCTCGGGAAGGCAACGGATCGATGGTGGCAACCACCCAGCAGACGATTTCACCGAAGCGGTTCCGCGATGATCCGACCGACCTGGAGGCGGCCTATTTCCGGTGGATCCAGCCGGGTCCCTCGGCGTCGGCGATCACGGACCGGGCCGAGCGGATCTTCCGTCAGCATCTGGAGCTGGCGGCCACCCGCGCGCCCGGTTCGGCGACCACCATGGTCTACCGTCCGGACGACAGCGCGGGGGTCGGCGCCGCGATCCAGATCGTCAACGACGACATGCCGTTGCTGGTCGACTCGGTGACCGCCGCGCTGCGGCGATTGGGCGCGACGGTCACCGAAGTCGTGCATCCCGTGTTCGACGTCTCGCGCGACGCCGACGGCCGGGTGTTGTCCATCGCGCCGCGTGACGGCGTGGCCGAGCCGGCCGGGGAGGCGGACGGACAAACGCTGCGCGAGTCGTGGATCCACGTGCAGCTGGGCGCGGGCCTGTCCGACGAACTGGTCGACCGGATCGAGCAGGCGCTGCCGCCGCTGCTTGCCGACCTGCGCCGGGTCGCCGACGACACGCCGACCATGGTCGAAGTGCTCAATACCGTTGCCGACCAGCTGGATCAGGCCGCGCAGTGGGCCGGTGACGCGGAGATCCCGCAGACCGCCGGGCTGCTGCGCTGGCTGTCCGACGGGCACTTCACGCCGCTCGGCTACGGCTACTACCACTTCCGCCGCTCCGCGCCCAGCGCGAACGCCGACTTCGAACCGTGGCAGCTGCCGGGCACCGGGCTCGGCGTCCTCGGCAACGGCGCCGAAGCCGATATCAGCGTGCCCGTGGTCGGCGCGAAGCGCACGGTCCTTCGGATGGCCAACGGGTCGGTGGACTCGCTGCTGCCCGGGTCTCGGGACCTGTACTTCATCAGCGTGGCCGACTACGGCGCGAGCGACCCGAGCGGCCGCGCGGCCTGGGGCGACACCGTCAAGATGGTCAAGGGCGAACACGTCTTCGTCGGCACCTTCACCGTCGCGGGCCTGCACGAGAACATCCTCGACATCCCGGTCATCTCGCGGCGCGTGCTGCAGGTCATCGAATGGGCGGGCTTCGGCCTCGACTCGTTCTCCGGCCAGGCCATGCTGGAGATGATGCAGTCGTTCCCGCGGGTGGAGCTGTTCTCCACCGACGCGCGCAGGCTGTTCGAAACCGTCTCCGCGGTCATGAATCTGGGCCTGCGGCGCCAGGTGCGGCTGTTCATCCGGCGCGATTCGCGCAGCGACACCATCTACTGCCTGGTCTACATGCCGCGCGACCGCTATTCCACCGAGGTCCGCGTGCGCATGGGCGACATCCTGCGCGAGCAGTTCGATGCCGAGCAGATCGCGTACTCGGCGCGGGCCACCGAATCGGAACTGGCCGTCGTCTACTTCACGGTGCACCGCAAGCCGGGCGCCGAGGCGGCCGACATCTCCGAGGAGAATCGCGAGCGGATCCAGGAGTTGCTGCTTGCGACGACCTGGACCTGGAGCGACCGTCTGGTCGCCGAGGCGGCGGGCGCCTCCGACATGCCGCAGGCGCTGGTCACCGAGTACGCGACGGCCTTCCCGGCGAGCTACCAGCAGGAGCACGAGCCCGCGCACGCGCTCAGCGATCTGCGGCGCCTCGAGCGGCTGTCCGACGGCGCGATCGACACCGACCTCTACCGGCAGGGCGACCCGGGCGCCGCCGAATGGCGATTCACGCTCTACGTCGCGGGTGAGGGCGTCTCGCTGAGCCGGGTGCTGCCGGTGCTGCACAGCCTCGGCGTCGAGGTGGTCGACGAGCGGCCCTATCGCATCACGCTGGCCGACCGGCCGGACCGCTGGATCTACGACTTCGGGCTTCGGGTGACCGCCGCACCGCTGCGGGAAGCGCTCGACAGCGAGCCGGCCGCGCAGCTGGGGCACTCGATGGACGCGGCGTCGCTGCCGGAAACCAGTGTGCGGCGGCGTTTTCCGGATGCGGTGACGGCGATGTGGTTCGGCCGCGCCGAAGTCGACGGCCTGAACGAACTGGTGCTGCGCGCCGGCTTGCACTGGCGTGAGGTGGCCCTGCTGCGCGCCTACGCGAAGTACTTGCAGCAGGCCGGTTTCGCCTACACCTTCGGGAACATCACCCGCGTCCTGCTCAGCCATCCGGCGACGGCGCGGTCGTGCATCGACCTGTTCGCCGCGTACTTCGACCCGGACGGCGTCGGCGCGCAGGCCGCGGACCGGGCGGCGGAGATCGCCCAACGGCTGCAGGCCGAGATCGACGCGGTGGTCAGCCTGGACACCGACCGCATCCTGCGCGCCCTGTTCGGCCTGATCGAGGCGACCCTGCGGACCAACTACTACCGGCGCGACGAGGCGGGCGACGCGCTGGACTACCTGTCGGTCAAGCTGAATCCGCACGCGATCGCCGAACTACCGAAACCGAAGCCGCAGTTCGAGATCTTCGTGTACTCGCCGCGAGTCGAGGGCGTGCACCTGCGATTCGGTTCCGTCGCCCGTGGTGGTCTGCGGTGGTCGGACCGCTTGGAGGACTTCCGTACCGAGATCCTCGGTCTGGTCAAGGCGCAGGCGGTGAAGAACGCGGTGATCGTGCCGGTCGGCGCGAAGGGCGGCTTCGTGGTGAAGCAACCGCCTGCGGCCACGGGCGATCCGGCCGCCGACCGGCAGGCGCTCGGCGCGGAAGGCGTCTCCTGCTACCGCACCTTCATCTCCGGCCTGCTGGACGTCACCGACAACGTGGACCGCGCGACCGGGGAGGTGCTTCCGCCCGCGCAGGTGGTGCGCCGCGACGGTGACGACACCTACCTGGTGGTGGCGGCCGACAAGGGCACCGCGACATTCTCCGACATCGCCAACGACGTCGCGCAGAGCTATGACTTCTGGCTCGGTGACGCGTTCGCCTCCGGCGGTTCGGCCGGCTACGACCACAAGGCCATGGGCATCACGGCCAAGGGCGCGTGGGAGAGCGTCAAACGCCACTTCCGCGAGATGGAACTCGACACCCAGACCCAGGACTTCACCGTCGTGGGCGTCGGCGACATGAGCGGCGACGTCTTCGGCAACGGCATGCTGCTGTCCGAGCACATCCGCTTGGTGGCCGCCTTCGACCACCGGCACATCTTCCTCGACCCGATTCCCGACGCGGCGCGGTCCTACCGGGAGCGGCAGCGGATGTTCGCATTGCCCAGGTCGTCGTGGGCGGATTACGACACGTCGCTGATCAGCCCCGGCGGCGGCGTCTACGACCGCTCCGCCAAGGCGATCCAGGTGACTCCGGAGGTGCGCGCGGCACTCGACCTGCCCGCGAGCGTGACCACCCTGTCGCCGCCGGAGATGATCAAGGCCATCCTGCAGGCCCCGGTCGATCTGCTGTGGAACGGCGGGATCGGCACCTACGTCAAAGCGAGCAGCGAGACCAATGCCGAGGTGGGCGACAAGTCCAACGACGCGGTCCGGGTGAACGCCGACCGATTGCGGGTCAAGGTGATCGGCGAAGGCGGCAACCTCGGTGCGACGGCGCTGGGCCGCATCGAGTTCTGCCGCAACGGCGGACGGATGAACACCGACGCGCTGGACAACTCGGCGGGTGTGGACTGCTCCGACCACGAGGTCAACATCAAGATCCTGCTCGATGCCGTCGTCTCCAGCGGTGAACTCGCCGTCGCCGAGCGCAATCCGCTGCTGGCCTCGATGACCGACGAGGTTTCCGACCTGGTGCTGCGGGACAACATCTCGCAGAACTTCCGGCTCGGGATGTCGCGGGCCGACGCGGCGGGCATGTCGGGAGTGCACGGCAGGATGATCAACGACCTCGAACAGCGTCGCGGTCTCGACCGTGAGCTGGAGGCCCTGCCGACGGAAGCGGAACTGGCCCGCCGCGCCGCCGAAGGGACCGGTCTCACCTCGCCGGAGCTGGCGAATCTCATGGCGCACGTGAAACTTTCGCTCAAGGCCGATTTGCTGGCCGGTGATCTGCTCGACAGCCCGGCGTTCGCGTCGGTGCTGCCCGCCTACTTTCCCGCGCCGCTGCGGGAGCGGTTCGCGCAGGCGATCGGCAGGCACCCGCTGCGGCGCGAGATCGTGGCCACCGTCGTGGTCAACGAGATGGTGGACTACGGCGGCATCACCTACGCGTTCCGGCTCGCGGAAGAGGCCGGGGCGACCACCGACGACGCGGTGCGCGCGTACCGGGCGGCGGTGGAGATCTTCGACCTGTACGACCTCTGGCAGCGGATCAGGCAGACACCGATGTCCACTGCGGCGCGCAACGAACTGGAACTGGAGACCAAGCGCACCCTGGACCGGGCCGCACGCTGGCTGCTGTCCAACCGGCCGCAGCCCATCGCGATCGGCGCCGACATCGCCAGGTACCGCGACGGCGTGCGCGCCCTGTCGGGCCGAGTGCCCACGTGGCTTACCGGCTACCTCACCGAGGATCTCGCCGAGCGTTCGCGGCGGTCGATCAGCCGTGGCGCGCCCCAGGAGCTGGCCGAGGAGGCGTTCGGGCTGATCCACCGCTTCCCGCTGCTGGACGTACTCGACCTGGCCGACATCGCCGACCGCGACGCCGCGGAGGTCGCGGTGCTGTACTACGCGCTCAACGAGCACTTCCAGATCGAGCGGCTGCTGACGGCGGTCGGCAAGCTGGAGCGTGGCGGGCGCTGGCGGGCGCTGGCCCGGCTCGCGGTCCGCGAGGATCTCTACGATTCGCTGCGGTCGCTGACCCTCGACGTGCTGACCGCCACCGAGCCGCAGGACAGCACGGTCGAGAAGATCGCGTACTGGGAGTCGACCAACCGTTCGCGGCTGGCCCGTGCGGGTGCGTCGCTTTCGCAGATCTTCGCCGCCGAAACGCACGATCTCGCCGCGCTCTCGGTGGCGGCACGGCAGGTCCGCGGCATGGTGAGCGGCGGTGATGCGACGGCCGTCGCACCGACGGTCGCGGGCTGATCGACCACTCGATGCCCGGAGGCAGGCGCTCGGCGTCAGCCTCCGGGCATCGGCGTTCCGCACTCGCCGCAAAACTTGGCGCCGGGGCTCGACTCCGCGCCGCAGCTCGTGCAGTGTCTCGGTTGCGTCACCAGGCGCGCCCCGCAGTTCATGCAGAACTTCGCGCCCGCCGGATTCGCGCCCTGGCAAGCGGCGCATGACGTCTGAGCCGTCTCCGCCGCCGCGGCGGGAAGCTGCGGCGCGTGGGAGTGGTTGCCGACCTGGTGACCGATGGCGTTCAGACTCAGTGCCGCGCCTAGGAATCCGCCTTCCATGCCGTGGTGTCCGCGCGCGAAACCCTGACTCGCGCCGAGCGCGAGTTCGCCCGCGGCGTAGCGCTGGAAATCGCCGGTGAGGCTGATGTACTTGACGTCCTTGGCGAGTCGCTTCAGCCGGTCGGCGTCCTCCGGCGCCAGACTGATGTCGAAGTTACCCATCCTCGGGATGCGCAGCCCGTATTCGTAGAGCGCGGTATTGGTCTGGCGCAGCACCGCCTGCTCGATCGGCTGCAGCTGTGCCGAGAGCCCGAGCACCGGCCAGTCGCGGCGCGCGACCCCTTGGGTCACCGCCATCTTCATGGATTTGAGCAGCAGGTCGGCGCACCAGCTCTGCACCCGGTCCGGGTCGGTGAGATCGGCGGTGCCCGCCAGCGCGGTCAGCAGCTCGGCCGGGTCGCGAACGGTCAGGGCGAACTCGCCGAAGACGCGCAGCGTCACCACCTGCTCGCTGACCGGATCGAGGATGTCGTCCAGCCGGCCGCCGAAGCGAATCCCCGGAAACTCCCTCGTGGAAACGAAATACAGTTCGGCCCGGTAGTAGTTGCCGCCGGTGAGGGTGTCGACGAGCGCACCGAGCACCGGGAGCTCGTCGGCGTCGATGCGGTGGCGTCCCGGGCCCATCGCGGCCACGACCCGCCCGGACTTGACGAAGAGGGCGAGCTGGTCGGCGTTGACCATCGCGCGGCTGTAGCGCCGGATGTTGACGTCCGGCCACTTGTAGACCAGCTGATTCTTGCGGTCCTCTGGGACCGCGATGAATTCCCGTTCGAACCAGGCCATCTGCGCTCCCTCGTCCTGTTTGTCCCACTGAGCGTACCGATATCTGGTGGCACGATCAACGAATCTCGCCGCGATCGCCGCTGCTCGGATGCCCTTTTCTCAAAGTTCTTGATGTCCAGCGTGTTACAACATGCCAATCGCTATTGAACGTGCCGCTATGTAACGGTACATTGAGCGAAGTTATGATCGCCGTCACCTGAAAGGCCATCGCCATGACCACAGTTCGACCACCAGCGGATGCGCCCGCGCAGGCTGCCGCGCTCGAAGACGAGGACTCGGGCTATCACAAGTCGCTGCGCCCGCGTCAGCTGCAGATGATCGCGATCGGTGGGGCGATCGGCACCGGGTTGTTCCTGGGTGCGGGTGGCCGGCTGGCCAGCGCGGGCCCCGGCCTGTTCATCGTGTACGCCATCTGCGGCGTGTTCGTGTTCTTCATCCTGCGGGCGCTCGGCGAGCTGGTGCTGCATCGCCCCTCCTCGGGATCGTTCGTCTCCTACGCCCGCGAGTTCTACGGCGAGAAACTGGCGTTCGCGGTCGGGTGGATGTACTTCTTCCACTGGTGCATGACCGGGATCGTAGACATCACCGCCATCGCGACGTATGTCCATTTCTGGGGAGCGTTCGAGGCCATCCCGCAGTGGTTGATCGCCCTGGTCTCCCTCGCGGTCGTGGTGAGCATCAACCTCGTCTCGGTGAAGTGGTTCGGCGAGCTCGAGTTCTGGGCCGCGCTGATCAAGGTGATCGCACTGGTCACCTTCCTGATCGTCGGCACGGTGTTCCTCGCGGGCCGGTTCAAGATCGACGGCCAGGTCACCGGCCCGAGCGTCATCGCCGATCACGGCGGGCTGTTCCCGACCGGGTTGCTTCCGCTGGTCCTGGTCACCACCGGAGTCGTGTTCGCCTACGCCGCTGTGGAATTGGTCGGTACGGCAGCCGGTGAAGCGGAGAACCCCGAGAAGATCATGCCGCGCGCGATCAACTCGGTGATCGCCCGGATCGCGCTGTTCTACGTGGGTTCGCTGGTGCTGCTCGCCCTGCTGCTGCCCTACACCGCGTTCAAGAACGGTGAGAGCCCGTTCGTGACGTTCTTCTCGAAGCTCGGTGTGGACGGCGCCGGTTCTGTGATGAACCTCGTGGTGCTGACGGCGGCGTTCTCCAGCCTGAACGCCGGTCTCTACTCGACCGGCCGCATCCTGCGCTCGATGTCGATGAACGGCAGCGCGCCGACCATCGCGGCGCGGATGTCCCGCGGCGGCGTGCCCTACGTCGGCATCCTCGCCACCGGCGCGGTGGCGCTGATCGGCGTCGGTCTGAACGCGGTGGTGCCGGAGCAGGCCTTCGAGATCGTGCTGAACATGTCGGCGCTGGGCACCATCTTCGCCTGGACCGCGATCGTGATCTGCCAGCTGCAGCTGTGGCGCTGGTCGCGCACCGGCCGTGCGCAGCGTCCGTCCTTCCGGCTGATCGGCGCGCCGTACACGAGCTTCGCGACGCTGGTGTTCCTCGCGACCGTGGTCGTGCTGATGGCGTGCAGCGATGACCACGTGCAGCGCGGCGCGGTGCTCGCGATGGTCGTCATCATGGTTCCCGCGCTGGTGGGCGGCTGGTTCCTCGCCCGCAAGCGGGTGCTCCAGATCG
Organism: Nocardia sp. NPDC047654; assembly: GCF_043205035.1. NCBI lineage: Bacteria > Bacillati > Actinomycetota > Actinomycetes > Mycobacteriales > Nocardiaceae > Nocardia > Nocardia sp. NPDC047654. Next base: position 254,873 of record NZ_JBIDDF010000006.1, on the reverse strand, counting down.
CCGAGATCCGCCAGGGCATCACCGGACAGTTCCCGGTCCTGGCCGAGCGGCCGCGCCGCGAATCGGGTGACCCGGTGGTGATCCTCGACAAGCCCGACGAAGAGTGAAGCAGTATCCGCCCCGGGCCGTTCGCCCGGGGCGGATATATTCCCAATGTCGGGAACAATACACGCGCGCATCGACAGGCGGCGGACCAGAATGAAACCGCGATTCAACGGCGGGTCTGAGAGGTTCGTATGCCGGAGCACCCCAGCGCATCCGACCGTCCACTTGCGCATCCGTGGGCGAATCGGCGCATGCGCGGCACCGAGGTGCCTCGGCGAACTTCCCACCCTTGGGCCACTCGGCATCTGCTCAAAACCGAGGTGGCCCCACGACTACCCAATCCGTGGTCCACACCGCGGTACGTCGAGAACCCACGTGCAGGCGCCGTCGACCCGGCGCCCGGCGACGGCGGACCGCCGACCGGCCCCGCCGTCGTGGGCGAGGAGACCATCGGCACCGCCGAGCGGCTGCTGCTCGGCGCACTCGAGGCCGAGTCCGAACCCGGTTCCGGGCGCAGCGCGCGCTCGCGGCCGAGCGCGCGGCGATTGGGCGGCGGGCTGGTGTCCATGCCCAAGGTGAGCCCGCTCGATCCGCGCACCGCGGTGATGCAGAACCCGGAAGTGCCCGAGCACAAACGGTTCTGCTGGAAATGCCAGCAGCCGGTCGGCCGCACCGGTGCGGCCGGGTCGGGCGCCGTCGAGGGCGAGTGCGGTCGCTGCGCCTCGCCGTTCAACTTCCGGCCCCTGCTCCAGCCGGGGGAGATGGTTGCCGACCAGTACGAAGTCCAGGGCTGTCTGGCCCACGGCGGACTCGGATGGATCTACCTGGCGGTCGATCGCAATGTGAGCGATCGCTGGGTGGTGCTGAAGGGGTTGCAGAACCCGCTCGACTTCGAAGCGCACGTGGTCGCCCTCGCCGAACGCCAATTCCTCTCCGAGGTGGCCTATCCCGGCATCGTCAAGATCCACAACTTCGTCAAGCACCGTTCCGGGCGCGACGTGGCCGACGGTTACATCGTCATGGAGTACGTCGGCGGGCGCTCGCTGAAGAGGATGCTGGATCTACGTGCGCCCGAACGCATTCCGGTCTCCGAGGCGATCGCCTTCATGATGGAGATCCTGCCCGCGCTGGACTACCTGCACTCGTTCGGGCTGGCCTACAACGATCTCAAGCCGGACAACATCATGGTCAGCGAGGACGAGGTCAAGCTGATCGATCTCGGCGCGGTCGCCGCGATGGAGTCCTACGGCAGTATCTACGGCACTCCGGGCTATCAAGCGCCCGAGATCACCGAGACCGGCCCGACCGTCGCCTCGGACATCTACACCGTGGGGCGGACGCTGGCCGCTCTGGTGCTGGACATGCCCAAGAACGCCGACGGACACCAGCTGCCCGGCATTCCCTCGCCCGAGGACGAGCCGCTGCTGCGGGACTATCCGGCGTTGTACCGGCTGCTGTGCCGCGCGACCCATCCGGAGCCGCGCCGCCGCTTCCCCACCGCCTACGCGATGTACGGCCAGCTCGCGGGCGTCCTGCGCATGGTGCTCGCCTACGACACCGGTAAGGAACATCCGCAGGCGTCGCTGGAATTCGGTGCCATGCGCGGCGATTTCGGCATCGAGACGTTGATCGGGCAGACCGACGGCATGACCGACGGGCGCCATCGCCTGCCCGCGTTGGACGCGCCGAGCGTCGTCGCGGCCCTGCCGGTGCCGATGATCGACGGCGAGGACCCCAGCGCCGACCTGCTGTCCACGTTGCTGCACGGCGATCCCCGGCATGCCCTGGACGCCCTGCGCCGCACCGCCGACCGGATCGTCTCCGGGACCATCCCGGAGCCGGAGACGTTCGAGCTGGAGGGCACGCTGACGGCGGTGCGCGCCCATCTGGACCTGGGTGAGGTGGTGCCGGCGTGCGATCGGCTCGCCGACCTGCGGCCCGATTACGGCACGGACTGGCGCCTGGAGTGGTATTCGGCGGTCGCCGCGCTGCTGGACGGCCAGTACGAGCGCGCCTACGAGTATTTCGACCTGGTGCACGGCATGCTGCCCGGTGAGATCGCCCCAGCGCTGGCGCTGGCGGCGACCGCCGAACTCACCCTCCAGCATCTGGGCGACCGCGCCGACGACCGCTGGCATCGGCTCGCCGAGGAGTATTACCGCACGGTGTGGCGGACCAATCACGGCGTGGTGAGCGCGGCGTTCGGACTGGCCCGCAGACTCGCCGCCGACGGCGGCTTGCTGGAGGCCGTAGAGGTCCTCGATCAGGTGCCGGAGGCATCGCGGTATCAAAGCGTGGCGCGCATGACCGGATGCCTGCTGCTGGTCTCCCAGCCGATCCCGGAGACCACCGAGGCCGACCTGCTCGAGGCGGCCGCGCGGCTGGACGCCGCGCCGGACGAACCGAGGGCGTTGCAGTTGCAGGTGATCGTGGTGGGTGCGGCGCTGGAATGGGTGCGCGGCGGCGGCCGGTCGGCCGATCCGGACGCGACCCTGCTCGGCTTCCCGTTCACCCTGCTCGGTCTGCAACGCGGGCTGGAGTCCAGCCTGCGGGCGCTGGCGCGCATCGCCCCGCATCGTCTGCACCGCTACCGCCTGGTCGACCTGGCCAACTACGTGCGGCCGAAGTCGAGGTGGTGAACCGGTCTCAGGTGGTGCGCGCGGTGAGCATGAAAAGCGCGGGCGCGGCGAGGATCACCAGCAGCCACAGCCAGTTGCCGGTGGTCACCGCCAGCACCACCGAGAAGACCACGGCCGCGCCGGCCAGAACGACCAGGCGCGGCAGCGGGTTGGTCGGCGTCACCTCGGCCGGGGGCGGTGTGCTGCCCGGCAGGTCGGCGAACAGCTCGGCCAGTTCGCTCCGCTTGGTCGCGGCAGCGACGGCCGCGCTGAGTTCGTCGAATTCGGCCAGGCTCAGTCGGCCCGTGCCCAGGTGGTGGGTCAGCTCGCGCATCGCGCGCTCGCGGTCGGCGAGACTGGCCGGAAGGCCCGCGGATTCACCCATGCCGGAAGGATAGGCGCGGCGGCGGGACCCGGCATCGAGGGGATTTCCAGAGGCGGGAAGACCGGTGGCGGGCGAGCGCTCGGAAGGTGGCGGCGCCCTGTGCGGACGATGTTTGCTGAAATGTCGCTATGGACCGGTCGGTCGCCCCGACAATGGCCGCGCACCGGCGGCCGTCCCGTGTTGCGATGTGGTTTCCTTGAGGTATGACTGCGGGTGTGGAGTACACGATCGACGAGCTGGCGCGGGAGGCCGGTACGACCGTGCGCAGCCTGCGCGTTTACCACGAACGGGGCGTGCTGCCGCCCCCGCAGGTCAAGGGGCGTACCGGTTTCTACGGCGCCGACCACCTCAACCGGGTGCGGACCATCAGCAGGTTGCTCGATCGTGGGATCAAACTCAACGGCATCAGGGAATTGCTCAACGCCTGGGATCGTGGCGACGATCTGGGGGACATCCTCGGTGTCGCCGAGCCCGGCTCGCCCGAGGCGGCCGCCGTCGAGGCGGGCGAAACGATCGCGGCGACCGAATTGGCCGAGCGCTATCGCGACGTGCCCAACGGTCTGGCCCGGGTCGTCGCGGCGGGTCTGTACGAACCCGTCGACGCGGCGACCTACCGCATCGCGGATCGCCGTCTGGCGCACAGCCTCGAGCAGATGGCGGCCGTGGGCATCCCGGCCGACGAGGTGCTCGGCGAACTGGAGAAGCTGCGCGCCGACGCCGAGCGGATCGCCCGGCGCTACGTGGATCTGTTCCGGCGGACCGCGTGGGCGTCGTTCCAGGATTCCGATCGCGGCCCGGCACAGGTCGCCGAACTCGCGCAGCGGCTGGAGACGACCAGGGCGGTCCCGGCGGAGACCACCGCCGAACTCGTGAACCGGCTCATCGCAAGGTATCTCGACCAGGACGCCGAGCTGGCGGAGACGCTGCCGGAGAGCTGACCGGCGGCGCGCACCCCCTTGGGTCGAAATATTTCCGTTTCAGATTCCCATCATTGGCGATACGTAGCAGTAACGTGCCGTTGATCAACGGTATATTGGTGTCATCCGGCGCGCGTTCGCGCGCCGCGAGGCTACCTACGCTCGTCTACTTAAGTATGTCTTCCGGCGACCTACCGATGCGCCGAAGTGTCGCTCTCCCCGACAATCTGGAAGTCGCACAAGGGCAGCAGATGGGTGTGGGCACATGGGAAGCGTGACGCTGTGGATGCAGATGTCGCTCGACGGCTTCGCGGAGGGGCCGGATCAGGAGATCCACTGGCCGGTGGTGGACGAGGAACTGTGCGAGTCGTTCCTGGACGAATTACGCTCGGCCGACCTGTTCCTCTACGGCCGCAAAACGTACGAGATCATGGCGTCGTTCTGGCCGACCGCCGACGTGGATCCCGCGATCTCGGAGTTCTACGTGGATTTCGCGCGGTGCTGGAAACAGACGCCCAAGGTGGTCTTCTCCCGCACCCTGTCCTCCGCGGGCTGGAACACCCGCGTGGTCCGGGACGACCTCGTCGAGGAGATCACCGCGTTGCGCGCACAGCCGGGATGCGACATGGTCCTGTTCGGCGGCGCGGAGACGGCGTCGGAGTTCATGAAGCACGACCTGATCGATGAGTACCGGTTGTTCGTGCACCCGATCCTGCTCGGTGGCGGGATTCCGCTGTTCCCGACGCCCGCCGTGGTCTCGGGGCTGCAACTCGTCGACGTGATGACCTTCGACAGCGCGGTGGTCCAGATGCACTACCAGCAGATGGCCTCCGCGAGGTAGCAATCGGCGCGGAAATGGGGTCCGCTGCCCTGGTAAACAGGGGCTTGACCTTTGCGTAACCTCTGATTGTCGAGCGCGTGGCCGCGTCGTCGGCTAACTTTCGTTTTATGTCCCTGGTTCAGGCACGTGGCGACGTGCTGCCTGCATCCACCAGTGAATTCTGCGGCCGGGAAACGGAATTGGACCGGCTGGGCGCGCTGCTGGACAGCGGCGCCCGCCTGATCACCCTGGTCGGCCCGGGCGGGATCGGCAAGACGCGGTTGGCCGCGGAGGCGTTGTGCCGTGGCGCGCACGCCCGGCGCAGGCCGGTGTACTGGGCGCGGCTGGCCGGGCTGGAGGCCGACAGCACCGCCACCGCGCAGGATGTGATGCAGTCCGCCGTGCGCACCGACCTCAGTTCGCCACCGACCCGTGACGCGCTGGTACGCACGTTCACCAGCGGAAACCGTTCCACCGAGCGTGCTGTCCTCGTCCTGGACAACTGCGAACACCTGCTCGGCGTGGTCGCGGCGATGATCGCCGAGTTGCTGGAATCCGCGCCGGGCCTGACCGTCCTGGCCACCAGCCGCGAACCGATCGGTTGGGCCGACGAGTACATCCTGCCCGTGCCGCCGCTGTCGCCGCGGCAGTCGCTCGAATTGTTCCGGCAGCGCGCCGAACTCATCGGACGGGCGATCCCCGACGACCGCGAGGCGGTGGCCGTCGCCGCCCGGATCTGCCGCCGGGTCGACCACAACCCGCTGTTCATCCGCCTGGCCGCGGCGCGTCTGCGGCACCAGCCGCCGGTCATGGTGCTGCGCGAACTCACCGGCGACGCGGACGACAAACGCCTGCACTGGACCCACGGCGCACGGGCGGGCGCCGAGCAGCGTCACCGCGGTGTCTACGACGTGATCGCCTGGTCGTTCGCGCTGTGCGGCGCCTCCGAGCAGTTGCTGCTCGAACGGCTGTCGGTCTTCGCCGCCGGGTACGAGACCGACGACGAGTCGCTGCGCGGGGGCATCGAGCTCGACGCCGCGATCGCGGTGTGCGCCGACGACGCCCTGCCCGCGAGCGCGATCGAACACCTGCTGGAGCGGCTCACCGAACAGTCGCTGCTGTCGGCGCATCTCACCGCGACCACGGTCAGCTGGTATCTGGTGGAAAGCGTCCGCGTGTTCGCCCGGGAGCGGCTGCGCCGCCGGGACCGCGGGGAGTTCGACCGGCTCGCCGCGCGCCACCGCCGGTATTTCCGGGACAAGGTGGTCTCCGGGCAGGCCATCTGGCTCGGACCGCAGGATCAGGCCTGGCTGGCGTGGGCGCGTTCGGCGTGGAACGACATCGTGCTCGGCATCGAATCCGGTCTGGCCGACCCGGCGGAGGCCGTGGTCGCGCTGGAGATCGCCACCGTCCTGCTTTCGATGAAGGTGCCGTACGTCAAGTCCGGCGCCGGCGCGCTGACCCGGTTGACCGAACGCGCGCTGGAGGCCACCCGGGCCTCCGGACTGGGCCCTTCCGGGCTGGCCGACCTGGCCACCGCGCTGCTCGGCTGGATCTCGCTGTGGCAGGGGCGGACCGATCACATCCCGCAACTGCTCGCGGACTGCGCGGCCCTCCCCCCGGGAGCTGGACCGCGCTACACCGACATCGATTTCGGGCTGCCCGCCCCGGTCGAGTGGCTGTGGGGGCTCGAGCTGATGCTCGTGCGCGGTGACCCGCGCGCTGTCACCGTCCTTGCTCGGGCCCGCCGCAAATTCGTCGAACAGGGCGATCGCATCGGCGCCGAACGCAGCGACGTGTTCGCGGCGTTCTGTTCCGCCCTCGTCGGCGACCGGCGGCAGGCGCTGGAGAACACGGCGCGCTTCCTGGAGCGATCGGTGTCGTCCGGTTCGACATTGTCGCGCGCCTGGGCCGAGATCGCGCGCGCGGTGGCGCTCGCCAAACACGGGTCCGCCACCGAGGCGCTGACGCTGACCCACGGGGTGCTCACCCGCTACCGCGGCGAACCGGACACCTGGACGGCGAGCTGGGCGGTGGGCGCGCACATCGTGGCGCTCGCCCAGGTCCTCGTCGCGCAGCGGGCCGAGGGCGGTGATCCCGCCGCGGCCGCCGACACCGCGCGGGAAATCGCCTACCTGGTAGGCGGATTCAAGACGCGTCAGCGATCGATGGGCATATCCGTCGACCGGGTCCCGCTGATCGCCGCCGAGATGCGCCGCGCCGCGGAGGTCTCCCGCGCGGTGCTCGGCGACCGCGCCTACGCCTCCGCCGAACGCAGGACGCGGCTGCGTCCCGAACTCGACGCGCTGTGGTCTCCGGCCCCGGATCCGGCGCTGCCCGCCCGGCGGCCGGACCGGCAGGCCGCTTCCCGGCCGGTGTCGCGGCGGCCCGCCACGCGCTGGAGCGACCTCTCGGAGGCCGAACGCGACGTCGCCGTCTTCGCGGCGGCCGGCTGGCCCAACAGCGCCATCGCACGCCGCAGGCGCAGCTCCATCCGGACGGTCGACGCGCAGGTGGCCGCCATCCGGCAGAAGCTCATGATCGCCTCCCGCGCCGACATCGCGGCCCACATCCCCGACGAGCTCGTCGACCGGGTCCGATACGAATCCGAGCGGCGGCCGAGCCGTAGCCGCAAAGGCAGGACGGGACGCGCCCATTAGGCTGCTCGAGCAGTGGTTTTCCGGATCGGTAGGTGCGTCGGCATGTCGGAGGTGAGCAGCGGCGGAGGCAACGGCCCCGCCGCGCCCGCGGAGTTCGTGGGCAGGCATGCCGAACTGCGGCGGATAGACGCCTTGCTGAACTCGTCGAGCGCCCGGCTGATCACCCTGGTCGGGCCCGGCGGCATCGGCAAGACCACGCTGGCGGTGGAAGCCGTGCGCAGATACCGCGGCGGGGCACGGCACACGGTGCACTGGACGCGCTTGGCCCGCCTCGCGCCCGGCGCGGAGACGGGAGCGGTCGCCGAGGAAGTGCTCTTGTCCGTCGCGAAGAACGGCATAGTGGGCCGCTCCGCGTGGGACGGCTTGCTGGAGACCCTCACCGATGCCGGCGCCGAGGACGAGACGCACCGGACCATCCTGGTGCTGGACAACTGCGAACACGTGCTGGGCGGCGTCGGTCCGCTCGTCGTCGGCCTGCTGCAGGAAATCCCCGGCTTGACCATCGTCGCGACCAGCCGGGAGCCGGTCGGCTGGATCGACGAGCAGTTGGTGACCGTGCCGCCGCTGTCCAGTGTGCACGCCCTGGAACTGTTCCGGCGGCGAGCCGAGCGCACCGGACGGCCGATTCCCGAGGATCCCGGACAACTGGCCATCGCCACCCGGATCTGCGGGCACGTCGACAACAACCCGCTGTTCATCCGCTTGGCCGCAGCGCGGCTGCTGCACCGGCCACCCGCGATCGTGTTGCGCGAGTTGTCCGGCGACACCGACGATCGCCGCCTGCAGTGGACGCATGGCGCGAGGGGTGGCGTCGGCGAACGGCACCGCAGCGTGCGCGACGTGATCGCCTGGTCCTACGGTCTGTGCCCCGCGCCCGAACAGTTGCTGTTGGAGCGCTTGTCGGTCTTCGCCACCGGTTGCGACGCCGAGAACGACGAGACGCAGTCCGGCGGGGCGGAAGTGGACGCGATCGTGGCGGTGTGCGCGGACCCGGCGCTACCCCCCGAGCGGATCGAGGGGCTGCTCGAGCGCCTGGTCGAACGCTCGCTGCTGTCGGCCCACATCACCGCGGCGACGGTGCGCTACTACCTGCTGGAGAGCGTCCGAGTCTTCGTGCGCGACCGGCTGTCCACCCGCGGCGACCACCTGGACGAAGCGCGACTGCTCGCCCGGCATCGACGGCACTACCGCGACCGTGTCGCCGCGGGGCCCGCCACCTGGTACGGCCCGCGAGAGCAGGAGTGGATCGCGTGGGCGCGAGCGGCGTGGGACAACATTCTCATCGCCGTCGAGACCAGCCTCACCGACCCGGAGGAGGCGGTGGTCGGACTGGAAACCGCCGCGACGCTGATGGCGCTGCGCGTGCCGTTCATCACCGGCTCGAACCGGGCCATCACCAGTCTGACCGAGCAGGCTCTGGAGGTCACCGCGCAGGTCGAGCCGCCGCCGACGCGGCTGCGCATCAATGCGACCGCACTGGTGGGCTGGATCGCCATCTGGCAGGGCAGACACGCCTACACCGCGCAATTGCTGGACGAATGCGCCGCGGAGTGCCTGCCCTCGGAGCTGCGGGCGGGCTGGCGTGCGACGACGGCGACCGACCTCGGCCTGCCCGCCGCGGTGGAATTCACCTGGGGCCTCGAACTCCTGCTGATCCACCTCGACCTGCGGGCGGTGGACGTCTTGGCCAGGGCACGCCGGAAGTTCGCCGTTCTGGGCGACCGGGCGGGGGAGCAGCGCAGCGAACTGTTCGAGGCCCTCACCTACGCGAACCTGGGCGACGCGGACGTCGCGCTCGGGGCCGCGCGCAGGCATCTGGACCGGGCCGTGGCTTCCGACGCGGGCTGGGCGACCTCCTGGGCGGAGCTGGCCTGGATGATCGCGGTATCCCGGCACGGCGATCCGCGGGAGGCGGTGAAACTCGGTCAGTCCACCCTGGAGCGCCTACTGATCACCGGGGACACCTGGACGGCGGGCTGGGTCGCGCACTTCAGCATGATGGCGCTGACCTATCTGCTGTCCGCCCGGATCGAGGCGGGCGACACCGGCAGCGCCGAGGCGATCGCCGCCGCCACCGAGATCGCCCATCTGCAAGGCGGAATCGCCACCCTGCACCGCTCGATGGGCATCGTCGCCGACCGGGTGACGCTGGTGGCTCGCGGCACCGCTCGAGCCGTCGCGGCGGTCACCGCGGTCATCGGCGCCGAGGCCCACGCGGCGGCGGTCCAGCGCGGCGCCCGGTTGCGTCCCGAACGCGACGAGCTGCAATTGCTGTTGCTCGGCAGATTGCCGGTCGACAAGCTGCCGAACCCGCGCCCGCAGGCCAGGTCCACCGCCTCGCGCTGGGAGGAGTTGACGCCGGCGGAACGCGAAGTGGCGGTGCTGGCCGCGGCGGGCTGGGCCAACAGTGCCATCGCCGCGCGCCGGGGCAGTTCCATCCGGACGGTCGATGCCCAGGTGGCGTCCGTGCGCAGGAAGCTGATGGCGGCCACCAGGGCCGACATCAGCTGGCACGTGCCGGATCACCTCGCCGAGCGGATCCGGCTGGAATCCGAGCGGCGGCCCGCGCGAACGCGAGCACGCCCGTGACCGTCGTGACGGTCACGGGCGTGCGGTAGCCGGGATCGGGCAGGTCAGGTCAGGTCAGGTCAGCGAGCCGTCGTAGCACAGGCTCGACGACCGCCAGGACCGCTGCGGGCCGCTACCGGGATCGAAGGCCCACTGGTCGATCGAGCCGGCGGCCTTCCACCACAGCGCTCCGCGTCCGTCCGAGACCACCTGGTAGACGTCCTCGGAACCCTCGATGAGCTGGCTGCCGACGCAGTAGTCGTTGTACTCCGTGCCGTACTGCCGGGCGCCGGGGCTGAACAGGCCTGCGGGGTGGGCGTAGGCGCCCGGGTTCGGCACGGTGCTGGCCTGCCGCGCGGGGGCTCCCCGATGCCAGTACGGCGCGCCCAGTCCGTCGGTTCCGCAGGCGAAGGTCCAGCCGCCTGCGACGACCGTGGTGCCCTGGCCGTAGGCTCCCCCCGCCCAGAGGCAGGCAGCGCCCTGAGCCTCGGCGGTGCCCGCGCCGAAACTCAGGCCGCCCGCCGCCACCGCTGCCGCCGCCAGCAGGGTGAGCGTCCGTACCGTGCCGCCGCGCTTGTCGTCACACGCGGTCGGCCGGCGAAGCCCGCTAATCTTGATCATGAGTGTTTCTCTTTCGTGCGTTATCCCGGTCGGAGTGGATTTCCGGGAATGGTGATACTTCAAGTAATGTGCCGCTAGATAGCGGGACGATCAGTCCAGAGGGACGTCACGGAAGGTTTCGAGTGCGCGAGGGTGTGCCGGTCCTGCGGTCACCGGCACCAGGTGGCCTGCGCCCGGCAGACGGTGTAGCCGGTGCCGTCCGGGCGGGCCACCCGCGACCAGCTCGAGCCGTCGGACTCGTCGCCGGTGGGGACGTCGCCCGGTGCCGCCTGGTTCTGCCGCTGGCGGTAGTCGCGGACGGCCTGGTCGGCCTCCTCGGCGTCCAGCCGGTCGCTGTCGCGATGGTGGTAGCCCATGGGGTCGATGTGGTGCCAACCGGTGGTGTCACCCGTGCCGTTGCGCGGGTTGGACGGACCCGAATGCGACTCCGCTCCGGCGATGCCCGCGGCGCCCGCGGTGAGCGTGCCGACGATCGCGGCACAAGCGAGCAGTCGGGCAGCGAGATGAGTGGTGTTGGCGGTCATCGTAAGTCTCCGTTCGGATTTCGCGCTGTGTACGGCGGTACGGCGCGAGCTGCGGCGGTGCGGCGAACGTCGGTGGTCGGGGTTGCCGCGCGAGGTGGGGGTGGGGAGGGGATCGGGGTGGCATCCGTCGCGGACATGTCGTCCGCGGGGCGGTGCCGATCGGCTCGGTCCCGGTCGTCGGAATGGGGAGAGCCCGGCCTGTCGTATCCGTGGCGGCCCGGGTCTGCTGCGGGGCGCGGGGCGACGGTCGTGTCGGGCCCGGCCAGCGCTTCGGTCGACGCCGGGGTTTCCGGCGTGGCCGCTATCGCGCTCACGATCAGCGGGCGGACGAGCCAGGTCTGTGTCCGTCGCTGGTGCGGCGTGATGCCGGTCATCGTTCGCGTCCGTTCATCTCGCCACCTCGGGATCGGGATCGGTCCGGTGTGGTCCGATCCGCGGGTCCCTATCTATCGTGCCGTTGGATAACGTCACATTAATCGACGGGTCGATATTTTGTCGAGGGGTTTCTCATGTCTGGGAAGGGTTGTTGTCTTCCCGGAGAGGTGGCTTCAGCAGGTGCGCGGGATCGGGACGGCTGGACAGGGGATGGGCCGCAGTGCTCGTCCGCCTGGTTGCCGCTGTGAGCGGGATGATCCGTTGCGCTAGCTCTGCGCACGGCGATGCCGGCGACCTGTTGGTGGTCGACTATGAGCGGTCGCGGCGCTGGGAGATCGACTGGCGTTGCAGGATCCGGTAGACCGCACCACTAGCTTTCGATCGGCCGTGTGGGGCTTCAGGGCCGCAACTCCTCGCTTCGGTCGGCAGTGTGTCCCGAGGGCTGCTCTATGCGCGCAAAGGGCGTCCGCCGGGATGGCGGACGCCCTTTGCGTCTGTGCGGAATGCCGCTACGCCGCTACGCCGCTGGTGCGCCGCGTCGAGGCGTGCGAGATCGGTCTGTCTATCAGGCTTCGGTCACCGCCGCGAATGCCGGGGCGCCCGAACCCTCGGCCGCGGCCGGTGCGCGCTTCGGCTTCGCGGCGGCGGGGTCGCGGAACGGGGCTTCGATCACCGCGCGTTCGCGCCACAGGTGATACAGCGCGACAGCGAAGATGGTCGTGCCGATCACGTTGGCCAGGAAGTGCCACCAGATGCGGTACGTCGCCGCGCCGGGGCCGGGGTCGAGCAGGCCGAAGATGGTCGACAGCCCGATCGCCTTGGTGCCGAAGGCGACCGTCAGGGTGAGCGCGAGATGCTCGAGCCCGTGGATGCCCTGCATCAGCACGCCCATGCGACCCCACTTGCGTGCCTTGCTCTCCAGGGCGTGGTGGGTGACCAGGGCGATGCCGACCAGTCCGGCGAGGAAATGGAAGTTGCCCACCAAGTGCAGAAGTTCCATGCCGAGCGCCGGCTTCATGTGGTTGACCTGACCGAATCCGTTGGCCAGGCCGGTGCCCCACGGGGTCATCCACGCCGGTGAGTTCGGGTGCTGGATCCAGTACCCGACCTGTGCCACGTGCTCCTGGAAGTGTCCTATCTGGGCCACCACGCCCAGTGCGATGACACCGAGTGCGGTACGGAACATCCATGGTCGCAGGGGTTTACGCAACGCGACGACGAGTGCGCCGACGGCCGCCCACATGACGACCATCCAGGCCACCATCAAGATCGCACCTAGGATTTCCAACCCGGTCGCTTCGGCTGTGTGGTTCATGAGAACCGCCCTTCTGCGCGCCCTCCGGCAACGGCGACGGATGGGGGGACTGCTACGGAAACGCGTGGAACGCGTTGTCCGCAAGATACAAGGTGCCGACGCCACCTGTCCGGGATTTCCGAATGCGCTGGAGTAACGACCAATTGGTCCGTGTCATACCCGAAACGTATGGCGCTTGCTCAGAGCGGTCGCAGAAAGCCTTCGACGATGCGATGGGCGCGGTCGGCGGCCTCCGGATCGCCGAGTCGCAGAGCGGTATTGGTGGCGCACAGCACCGCATCGATCTGGAACGCGACCAGATCCGCGTCCAATTCGGCGATCTCACCGGCGGACGCCGCCGAGCGCAGCTCCCGTGCCAGCAGCCCTACCCACGCTCGCTGATCGCGGAACAGGGCATCGCGCACCGGGCCCGGCTTGCTGTCGCATTCGGCCATGGTCGCGACGCGGAAGCAGCCGCCCGGGAACAGCGGCGTCTCGGCGTAGACCATCCAGTGGTCGAGCAAAGCTCGTAGCCGGGCGACGCCGTGCGGCGCGGAACGGGCCGGTTCGACGACCGCTTCCACGAACCGGTCGCGCGCGTGGTCGACGGCGGCCAGTTGCAGTGCTTCCTTGGTGCGGAACAGGGTCTGGATTCCCGCCTTGCTCAGCCCGGTGTCGGCGGCCAGCCTGCCGAAGCTGAGGCCGTCCAATCCGTCCAGCGAGGCGATGTCGACCGCCTGCCGCAGCACCGTGGCGCGAGTTCGCGCACCGCGCAGCAGTCGCTTGTCGGTGATCTCGGCGGTGTGCGGGCCACTTTCCATACGGTCGATCGTACTTACCCGCGGTCACTCCCGTAGGGCCAGCTCCAGTCGGCTATCTCGGGGATGTCCGCACCGTGTTCCCTGGTCCACGCGCGAGCCGTCCAGCGCGCGTCGACCATCTCCTGCCGCAGTCCGGCGGCGCGCTCACGCAGACTGGGCACCCGATCGATCACGTCCATGACGAGGTGGTATCGGTCCAGGTCGTTGAGCATCACCATGTCGAACGGCGTGGTCGTCGTGCCCCGCTCCTTGTAACCACGGACATGCAGTTCGCCGTGGTTGGTGCGCCGATAGGCCAGCCGGTGCACCAGCCACGGATAGCCGTGGAAGGCGAAGATCACCGGCCGGTCCCGCGTGAACAGCGTGTCGAACTCGCGGTCGGGCAGACCGTGCGGATGCTCGTCCTGCGGTTGCAGCCGCATCAGGTCGACCACGTTGACCACCCGGACGCGCAACTCCGGCAGCCGCTCGCGCAGGATCGCGGCCGCGGCGAGGGTCTCCAGCGTCGGTACGTCGCCCGCGCAGGCGAGCACCACATCCGGTGTGGCGCCCGCCTCGTCCCGGTGGCCCGCCCACGGCCAGATACCGATCCCGCGCGCGCAGTGCTCGGCGGCTTCGGAGACCGACAGCCAGTCGGCCTGGGGCTGCTTGCCCGCGACCACCACGTTCACGTAGTGCCGGGAGCGCAGGCAGTGGTCATAGGTGGACAGCAGCGTGTTGGCGTCCGGCGGCAGGTACACCCGCACGATCGAGGCCTTCTTGTTCAGCACCACGTCCAGGAAACCGGGGTCCTGGTGGGTGAAGCCGTTGTGGTCCTGGCGCCAGACGTGCGAGGACAGCAGATAGTTCAGGCTGGGAATCGGACGCCGCCACGGCACCGCCGAGCTGGCGTCGAGCCATTTGGCGTGCTGGTTGAACATCGCGTCGACGATGTGGATGAAGGCCTCGTAACAGGTGAACACGCCGTGCCTGCCGGTCAGCAGGTAGCCCTCCAGCAAACCCTGGCACATGTGTTCGGACAGCACTTCTATCACCCGGCCGGTGCGGTCGAGTTTCTGGTCCCGGGGGTCGATCTCGGCTTGCCAGTTGCGACCGGTGACCTCGAGGATGTCCTGTAACCGGTTGCTGGCCAGTTCGTCCGGCGCGAAGGTGAGGAAGTTGTCCGGATTGTGCCTGGTGACCTCCCGTAGCCAGCCGCCGAGCACCCGGGTGGCTTCGTGCTCGGTCGCACCCGGCGCGGGCACATCGACGCCGAAGTCGCGCCAGTCCGGCAGGCGCAGGTCGCGCAGCAGCGCGCCGCCGTTGGCGACCGGATTGGCGCTCATCCGCCGATCGCCGCCCGGTACCTGAGCGATCAGTTCCGGCGCCGGTGCGCCGCTGTCGTCGAACAGCTCCTCCGGACGGTAGGAGCGCAGCCACTGCTCCAGGACCGCGCGGTGCCCGGCATCGGTGCGCGCGCCGGGCAACGGCACCTGGTGCGCCCGGAAGGTGCCCTCGACCTGGTCGCCGTCCACCACCGGAGGACAGGTCCAGCCCTTGGGTGTGCGCAGCACGATCATCGGCCAGGTCGGCCGCGCCCCGTCACCGCCGCCGCGCGCGGCGCGCTGGATCCGGTCGATGCGTTCCATGCTCGTGTCCACCGCCGCGGCCATCGCCTGGTGCACCGCCGCGGGATCGTCACCCGCGACGACGATCGGTTCGTAGCCGTATCCGCGCAGCAAGGCGAGCAGTTCCGATTCCGGGATGCGCGCCAGGATGGTCGGATTGGCGATCTTGTACTCGTTCAGCGCCAGGATCGGCAGCACCGCGCCGTCGCGCGCCGGGCTGAGGAACTTGTTCGCGTGCCAGCTCGTGGCCAGCGGTCCCGTCTCCGCCTCGCCGTCGCCGACCACGCAGAACACGGTGAGATCGGGATTGTCCAAGGCGGCGCCGAACGCGTGCAGCAGCGAATAGCCGAGTTCGCCGCCCTCGTGGAAGGAGCCTGGAGTCTCCGGCGCGCAGTGACTCGGCACCCCGCCGGGAAAGGAGAATTGGCCGAACAGCGCGCCCATGCCCGCCGCGTCCTGCGAGATGTGGCCGTAGAGCTCGGAGTATGTGCCCTCCAGCCAGGCGCACGCGTTCGGCCCGGGACCGCCGTGCCCGGGGCCCGCGACGAAGACGGCGTTCAGCCCGCGTTGCCGGATCGCGCGATTGGCGTGCGCCCAGACCAGATTCAGGCCGGGCACCGTGCCGAAATGCCCGAGCAACCTGGGCTTGATGTGCTCGGAGCGCAGCGGCTCGCGCAGCAACGGATTGGCCATCAGATAGATCTGGCCGACCGCGAGATAGTTGGCGGCCCGCCACCACGCGTCGATCGACGCCAGTTCGTCGCGTTCCAACGGACCCGGCACGTCCGCGAGCCGGTAGGGACGCGGGGCGACGGTCCGGCCGCCGGTGCTGCCGACGTTGTCCGCCGAGGTGTCGCCACCTGCGCTCGCCATGTGGGTCATACGCCGACTCTCCTCACGTTCGGGTATCGAGGACAGCGCCGCCACGAGTGACCGCCGTCCCGGTCCTGCAACGGTTGCCGATCGGAATCGACAACGCCGGATGGAGATTCATCGCCAGCCTAGCCGGAGCGGGCTCCCCGCGGCGGTCCGCGCGTGTCGCGGGAAGCTCGCCCCGCCCGGCGCCCGCTCGTGGTCTAGGGTCCGCGGCATGCACATTCTCGGAAGGATCATCGGTATCGGCGCCCTCGCCGCGACGACCATCGCGCTGGCGGCTTGCGGCTCGGACGACGAGCCGACCGCCACGACCGTCTCCGCGACGAGGACTACCGCGGCGGCGGGGCCTTCCCCCGCGCAGCGCCCGGCCACGCAGAGCAAAGGTCGGGAGTGCACCGCCGAGGACATCGGCGTCACCGGTGGCTTCGGCGCCGCGCCCACCATCACCATCCCGGACGACTGCGACCCGCCGAAGCAGTTGATCGTCAAGGACCTCATCGAGGGCAGCGGGCCCGGCGCCGCGGCGGGGCAGCAGCTCACCATGAACTACGCGCTGGTCACCTGGTCGGACAAGAAGACGCTGGACAGTTCGTTCGGTCGCGGCAAGCCGTTCCAGCTCGACCTCGGCGCAGGCCAGGTCATCGACGGCTGGGACCAGGGTCTCGTCGGCGTCCGAGAAGGCTCGCGCAGGTTGTTGATCGTGCCGCCGGAGCTGGGCTACGGCGCGGGCGGGCGGGGCATCGCGCCGTACGAGACGCTGGTCTTCGTCACCGACGCGGTGTCGGTGGGGAAGTGACCGCGGCCCTCGCGGCCCGCGGAGCCACCGCCGGATGCAGGTCCGCTCGGCCGGTCAACTAACCTGGTCGGGATGCGTGGCGTACGCCGCATTCCTCGTCGTCTCGGCCGAGGCCGGGACTCCGGTCCGGATCTGCGCCGGTCGGGGGAGCGCGGTAGCCAGCGTAGGGCCGCCTCATCCGCCGTTCCGACTTCGGAGTGCCGGGGAGGCACCGCACACCGAACGTCAACCAGTACGAACAACGAACAAGGAGCATGTCCGTGAAGAGCACCGTCGAGCAGCTGAGCCCGACCCGGGTCCGGATCAATGTCGAGGTGCCCTTCGAGGAGCTGAAGCCCGATTTCGACCGCGCGTACAAGGCACTGGCCAAGCAGGTCCGTATCCCCGGCTTCCGTCCCGGTAAGGCGCCCGCGAAGCTGCTCGAGGCCCGCCTCG
The DNA here is from genome assembly GCF_043205035.1 of Nocardia sp. NPDC047654. Classification (NCBI taxonomy): domain Bacteria; kingdom Bacillati; phylum Actinomycetota; class Actinomycetes; order Mycobacteriales; family Nocardiaceae; genus Nocardia; species Nocardia sp. NPDC047654. The sequence continues at coordinate 237,511 of NZ_JBIDDF010000006.1, read as the reverse complement.
GTCGCGGCGCGATCCTCGAGCAGGTGGTCAACGACGCGCTGCCGGGTCGCTACAGCGAGGCCGTCACCACCTCCGAGGTGAAGGTCATCGGCCAGCCGGAGATCGAGATCACCAAGATCGAGGACGGTCAGGAACTCGCCTTCACCGCCGAGGTCGACGTGCGTCCGGAGATCACCCTGCCGGACTACGAGAGCATCGCGGTGACCGTCGACGCGTTCACCGTCGGCGACGAGGACATCGAGGAGCAGTTGCAGTCGCTGCGCCAGCGCTTCGGCACCCTGAGCGGTGTCGAGCGTCCGGTGCAGGACGGCGACTTCGTCTCCATCGATCTCTCGGCGACCGTGGACGGCCAGGAGGTGGCCGAGGCCGCCACGACCGGCCTGTCCCACGAGGTCGGATCCGGTCAGCTCATCGAGGGCCTGGACGAGGCGCTGGTCGGATTGTCGGCGGGCGAGTCGAAGGAATTCACCTCCACGCTGGTCGCGGGTGAGCACGCGGGCAAGGAGGCGGTCATCACCGTCACGGTGCAGACCGTCAAGGAGCGCGAGCTGCCCGAGGCCGACGACGAGTTCGCCCAGCTGGCCAGTGAATTCGACACGCTGGAAGAGCTGAAGGCCGATCTGCGCAGCCGAGTCGAGCGGGTCAAGAAGGTGCAGCAGGCGGGCGAGATCCGTGACAAGGTGCTGGACACCCTGCTCGAGCAGGTCGAGGTGCCGCTGCCCGACGCCGTGGTGAAGGCCGAGATCGACGCCGTGACCCACGACGCGGTGCACGGCTTCGATCACGACGAGGCCAAGTTCGCCGAGGCGCTCGAGGCGCAGGGCAGCACCCGCGAGGAGTTCGACACCGAGACCAAGGAGGCCGCCGAGAAGTCGGTCAAGACCCAGCTGCTGCTGGACGCGATCGCCGAGGCGGAGGGCACCCAGGTCGGCCAGGACGAGCTCACCGAGCGGATCCTGTTCCAGGCGCAGCGCTACGGCATGTCGCCGGAGCAGTTCATCCAGCAGGTGCAGCAGGCGGGCCAGCTCGGCGCGGTGTTCGCGGACGTGCGTCGCGGCAAGGCGCTGGCGGGCGTGGTCGGCAAGGTGACCGTCACCGACTCCGAGGGCAACACGGTGGACACCGCCGAAATGTTCGGCGCTCCCGCCGATTCCGCGGACGAGGACCAGGCCGTCGAGACGGCCGCTGCGGACGCCGAATAATTTCATGGAATGTCGGCGTGCTCGACGCCCGAGAGGTGCGCTGATTGCGCTGTGAGCGAAGAAAGGGCGGTACCGGGAGTTCGGTGCCGCCCTGCTTCGTTAATGTTTGTGACGACAAGTCGGATGGCCCGCCCGATGGGGTCCGGCATATCCGACCAGTGATGGCTATGTGGCACTCCGCAACGAGCCGGCGAGAGAAGGCAGGTATCCGTGACAATCAACCAGGCAGGGGTCATGACAACCGCGACTGCTGGTCTCAACCTCAGTGATTCGGTGTACGAGCGCCTGCTGCGTGAGCGCATCATCTTCCTGGGCACGCAGGTGGACGACGACATCGCGAACAAGCTGTGCGCGCAGATCCTGTTGCTCTCGGCGGAGGATCCCACCAAGGACATCTCGCTCTACATCAACTCGCCGGGCGGCTCGGTGACGGCGGGCATGGCCATCTACGACACGATGCAGTTCGCCGAGTGCGACATCGCCACCTATGGCATGGGCCTGGCCGCGTCGATGGGGCAGTTCCTGCTCACCGCGGGGACCAAGGGCAAGCGCTACGCGCTGCCGCACGCGCGCATCATGATGCACCAGCCGTCCGCGGGGATCGGCGGCTCCGCGGCCGACATCGCGATCATGGCCGAGCAGTTCGCGCACACCAAGCGTGAGCTGAACGAGCTGCAGGCGCTGCACACCGGCAAGTCGGTCGAGCAGGTCACCACCGACGCCGACCGCGACCGCTGGTTCACCGCGTCCGAAGCCCTGGAGTACGGCTTCATCGACCACGTGATCAGCCACGCGAACCAGGCCAACGGCGCCAAGAAGTAACGCACCGGATCACCCACAGGCCCCCGGACACCTCGAACGTCCGGCCGCCGCACCGACTTTGGAGACGAAGATGGCCAATTCGATCGACCCGCGCGCCGGCCTGTCCGGCATCGCGCCGCAGAGCCCGCAGGCTCGCTACATCCTGCCGTCGTTCATCGAGCACTCGAGCTTCGGCGTCAAGGAGTCCAACCCGTACAACAAGCTGTTCGAGGAGCGCATCATCTTCCTCGGCGTGCAGGTGGACGACGCCTCGGCCAACGACATCATGGCGCAGCTGCTGGTGCTGGAGTCGCTGGACCCCGACCGCGACATCACCATGTACATCAACTCGCCGGGTGGCTCGTTCACCTCGCTGATGGCCATCTACGACACCATGCAGTACGTGCGCGCCGACGTCGCCACGGTCTGCCTGGGCCAGGCCGCCTCGGCCGCTGCGGTGCTGCTCGCCGCGGGCACGCCCGGCAAGCGGGCCTGCCTGCCCAACGCCCGCGTGCTGATCCACCAGCCGTCGCTGGAGGGTGGCATCCAGGGTCAGGTGTCGGACCTGGAGATCCAGGCCGCCGAGATCGAGCGCATGCGTCGCCTGATGGAGACCACGCTCGCGCGGCACACCGGCAAGGACGCCGACACCATCCGCAAGGACACCGACCGTGACAAGATCCTGACGGCCGAGGACGCCAAGGAATACGGGATCATCGACACGGTGTTCGACTACCGCAAGCTCAGCGCGCAGAAATAACGCGCGAATAGTCGTTTCCGGCCCGGCCGGGACGACTTGGGCGAATCGCCGATCCCGGCGGCGGTACGCTCGGAAATCGTTCTATGACAGGGAATTCCGGCCGGGAAGCATGCCATGGGTATGCCGCCCGGCCGGACCGCTTGTCGCGCCGCCGCGGTTCGAGAATGTGTTCGAACCCCGCTGCGGCGCGAGGTGCGGTCCGGAGTGTTCTAATGCCGGTCAGGCGGGCGGTCCGCCTTTCGGCGTCGTGACAACTCGCACAACCCGCGCGAGAAACATGCGCGAGTTGTCGACCTCCGTCCCGAACACCGGGTACGGTCGACCTAGGGACCTTTGCTCCCGGTTGACAGCACTGCCCACCGGCCACGATTCAGTCGATGCGTTTGCGGCTGCGAAAGTGGTGGACAGCTGGCAACCTGGACGGACGGTTGCACGCGGACAAGGAAGTAGGGACCCACGAGATGGCGCGCATCGGAGATGGCGGCGATCTGCTGAAGTGCTCGTTCTGTGGAAAGAGCCAGAAGCAGGTCAAGAAGCTCATTGCGGGACCAGGGGTGTACATCTGCGACGAGTGCATCGATCTCTGCAACGAGATCATCGAGGAGGAACTCGCCGAATCGAGCGAGGTCAAGCTCGATGAGCTGCCCAAGCCTGCCGAGATCCGGGACTTCCTGGAGAACTACGTCATCGGCCAGGACACCGCCAAGCGCACTCTCGCGGTGGCCGTCTACAACCATTACAAGCGCATCCAGGCCGGTGACAAGGGTCGCGACAGCCGCGGCGAGACCGTCGAGCTGGCCAAGTCCAACATCCTGATGCTGGGCCCCACCGGCTGCGGCAAGACCTATCTGGCCCAGACGCTGGCGAAGATGCTGAACGTGCCGTTCGCCATCGCCGACGCCACCGCGCTGACCGAGGCCGGGTACGTCGGCGAGGACGTCGAGAACATCCTGCTGAAGCTGATCCAGGCCGCCGACTACGACGTCAAGCGCGCCGAGACCGGCATCATCTACATCGACGAGGTCGACAAGATCGCCCGCAAGAGCGAGAACCCGTCGATCACCCGCGATGTGTCCGGCGAGGGCGTGCAGCAGGCCCTGCTGAAGATTCTGGAGGGCACCCAGGCGAGCGTGCCGCCCCAGGGTGGGCGCAAGCACCCGCACCAGGAGTTCATCCAGATCGACACCACCAACGTGCTGTTCATCGTCGCGGGCGCTTTCGCGGGCCTGGAGAAGATCATCTCCGACCGCACCGGCCACCGCGGTATCGGCTTCGGCGCCGAGGTGCGGTCCAAGGCCGAGATCGACACGACCGATCACTTCGCGGACGTCATGCCCGAGGATCTGATCAAGTTCGGCCTGATCCCCGAGTTCATCGGCCGTCTGCCGGTGGTCGCCTCGGTGACCAACCTGGACAAGGAATCGCTGGTCAAGATCCTCTCCGAGCCGAAGAACGCACTGGTCAAGCAGTACGTCCGGTTGTTCGAGATGGACGGGGTCGACCTCGAGTTCACCGACGACGCGCTGGAGGCGGTCGCCGATCAGGCGATCCTGCGCGGAACCGGCGCGCGTGGCCTGCGGGCGATCATGGAGGAGGTCCTCCAGCCCGCGATGTACGACATCCCCAGCCGCGACGACGTCGCCAAGGTGGTCGTGAACGCGGACACGGTCAACGACAACGTGCTGCCCACCATCGTGCCGCGCAAGGCGCAGCGGCCGGAGCGCCGGGAGAAGTCGGCGTAATACGGGTGTGGCGGCCCCATCCCGGGGGTACACCTTCGTGAGGGTTGAGCAAACAGCCTAGTTCCGGCGGCCCGGTCTTCCGGAGCGCATCAGCACCCCGCAAGCACCTCCTCGGGAGATTGTTGCGGGCGACAGGACCGAGGTCCTCATGTCGGCAGGCTTGGCCAATCCCACGTACGTTCTCACCGCCGCTCGCAATGCCGATCACCCTGCGGAGCGGCTCAAGATCTCCGTTACGGCCCCGAGTGACCAGGTCACGCTATGCGCCCTTGCGGGCGAGGTCGACTATTACACCGTCGAGGTGTTCCGTCGCAGACTGATCGGTTCACTGGGTACGGCGGCGCCCCTGGTGGTCGTCGATCTCTCCAAAGTCACGTTCTTCGGCGTCGCCGGGCTGTACGTCCTGGTCGACGCGCGGAGCATGCTGACGCAGACCGGTGGCCGGCTACGCCTGGTCACCGGTGCGTGGTGCGTGGACCGGCTGCTGCAGCTGGCCGAGGACCTCGGGCGTTTCGAAACCCGGACGAGTCTCGCCGACGCCGTGCTCGACGCGGCGTGAGGAGCGGCGTCGATCGTTACGATGGGTCATGTTTGCCAACCGGCGCTTGGAGCGCAAGGTCGACGCGTTGCACGTCAAACTCGATCTGATCATGGCCCAGCTCGGCATCGAGGCGCCGGCGTCGGCCGCACCACCGCGCGCCGTTCCGTCGGTCCCGCGGGGTGACGGCATGGCGGAGATCGACGGATTACTGGCGCAGGGCAAGAAGATTCACGCGATCAAGCGGTACCGGGAACTCACCGGGTGCGGGCTCAAAGAGGCCAAGGACGCCGTCGAAAGCCGATACCCGTACTGAACACCGGTGTGGTGGACGAGGGCCGGTCTGCACTCGACGGCTCACGTCCCCCGCCGGCCCTGACTGTCGTTCGCACCCGCCGGACGCCGTGTTCGGTGACGACTCCTGTTGCGCCGCTGACCGATAGATCTAGCTGTGTGCGCCCTGAACCAACGGCGCGCGCAGATTCATCGGGAACTCCGCGTCCGCGCTGGACCGGATGTCCTCCGAAGAGGGTTCCGGCAAGGGGTCGTGGCCGGTCGGGTCGGGCAGGTTCCGCACCTGCTCGGTGGCGTAGCTGATCGCGCGTCCGTATCGGGCGCTCGCGGCGTCGTGGATGAGCAGCGCGACGCCGATCATCACCGGGGCTACTCCGTGCACGGCGGCGTCGAACCACCGCCCCTCGCTCACGTACGGGTAGGTGTTGAGTCCCACGGTGAGCGTCAGCAGGGCGACTTCGGCCGCCGCCACTTGGCTGCGGTTGTCCAGCACGCCCCACTCGGTGACCTTGTTCGTGCCGATCATGATGATGATCAGCGACACGCTGATCATCGCCTCGAGCAGGTAGCTGAACCAGTACAGCGGGTCGGTCGGGCCACCCGGCGCGATGTTGTGCTGGACGTTGACCGCCGACCACAGCATCCCGGCGGCGACCACGCCGGCCAGCGAGCCGAGCGACCACGAACGGTGCCGGTACAGCGACGCCAGCCTGGCATGCGGGCTGGACGCGCGCCGCTGCGCGGCGATGGCCTTGCGCGCCAGCAGCAGGTCTCTGATCTCGGCCTTCTCGATGGCCTCCGAGGTGTTGCGCGCCCGGTCGGACGCCGCGGCGGACGCCTCGGCCTGCTTCCAGCGCTGGTCGCGATCCTGCGTCCGGATGCGTTCGGCCAGTTCGCGTTCCGCGAGCAGTTCCTCCTCCGACAGCGCGCCGGTCAGCGCCGGGTCGAACTGGTAGGCGAGACGGCCGCGGGCCTTCTCGACCCGTCTCGCCAGCCGCGCGACGTCGTCGTCCGAGGTCTGTTCGTCGAGCATGCGGCTCCAAAGGGTTGAGCGGAGGGGAACTCGAGAAACCGAAGACGCCGGCACGGCCTGCCGTTGCGCGAAATTCGCGACGGCAGCTCGTCGACCGCGGCACGGCCAGGCGACGTCAACACCTCCTATTCTTAGTGCATTCCGGGCTTTAACGACAGTCCGGAGTGCCCGCGGCGCCGAAGTGCCAGGTCGCCCCGCGCGTTTCCGCAGCGCCACGGCCGCTTTCACGCCCAGGGCACCCGGCAGGAATCCGTGCTGAAGCCCTGTGCGGTGATCCCGAGTGCCGAATTGAACCGGGCGCGTGAGTTTTCCAGCGCGATGTGATAGCTGAGCTCGACCACGCCCGCTCGGCCGAAGCGCCGCTCCAGGTCGGCGACCTGCTCGTCGGTGGCCGTGGTCGGGGTGGCGGTCATCGCGTCGGCGTAGGCGATGGCGGCGCGCTCGTCGTCGGAGTACAGCGGCGAGGTCGCGTAGTCGGCGATGTGTTCCAGCCGCGCGACGTCCAGTTCGCCCAGGCGCATGAGCATGGCGCCGAAGTCGACGCACCACGAACAACCGATCGTCCACGCCGTGCGGTAGACGGCGATCTCACGGATGACGGCGGGAAGGGCGGTGCTGGCCTTGTCGACCATGGTTTCGTGGACGGCGTTGGCGGCGAGCAGTTTCGGATGGTTGGCGGTGACGGCGAACGGCTCCGGCACTTCCCGGAAGCGGCGCTTTGCCAGCCGGTACAGCAACTTGGTCATCGGGCCGGCCTGCTGCGGGGTGACGGCGGCTATACGGGTGGCGCCCATGTCGATCTCCTTCGATCAGCGGATGTGGTTCCTACTTCTCGGACGAGAGACCGTGCCGGAATGTGATGGGGCCGCGATGTGACGTGGCGCACCCGGCCGCCGCACGACTACTCGGGTTCGACCCGCATGTCCTCCTGACTCCAGTAGGCGCGCATCCCGGTGATCCGGCCTTCCTCGTCGAACTCCATCACGTCGATCGGCGACAGGACGAAACGCTGTCCGCCGACCTTGGTGACGATGGTGAACGGGAACGCGGCCTGATTGCCCGCGATCCTGATGTTCTCCGGCCGCAACTCGGTCTCCCGATCCAGCGCGGCGATCACTTCGTAGAACTCGCGGATGGCAGCGTGGCCGCGCTTGGGCGGGGTGCCGACCGGGTCCTCCACGATCGCGTCGGGCGCGTACAGCGCCACGATGTCCTCGGTCGGGCCGGAGCCGACCAGCTTGACGTACTGCTCGACCACGTCGCGGATCTGCTTGGCCATCGAGTCTCCTCCGAAGTGAAACGTGTTCTAGTTTTTTCAGCCTAGCAAGTTCGCGTGCCCGATTCGATCCCCTCGGGCCCGTCCAGTACGACGATCTGGACGCCGGTGGCGAGCAAATCGGAAGCGGACAGCCCGAACAGGGTGCGGAACGCGTCGCTGAAGTGCGAGGGACTGGCGAATCCGGCCTCGGCCGAGGCCGTGGTGAGGTCCGCGCCTCCGGCGATGGCACGCCCCACGGCGAGCATCCTGGCCCAGAGGCGGTAGCGCCGGAACGAGGTCCCCGTCTGGGCGGCGAACAGGTGCAGGAAGCGCGACTCAGACAGATGTGCGGTCGCGGCGAACCGCGCGGCGGGGAACGTGGCGGCGGGATGTGCGTCGAGGTCGGCGAGCGCCGCCGCGATGCGAACGTCCAGCGGGGGAATCGGCGCCGTACCGGCGAGGTCCGCCAGCGATCCCGGGTCGGGGCGAGCGCTGCCCGATACCGTGACCAGTGCGTCCTCCGCCGCATGGCGCAGCCCGAACTCGTTGTCCCACCGCGTCATTCGCTCGCGGCAGGCGCGAGCGGCAGGCGAACCGGGATCCGAGTAGCAGAACATCATGTGGTCACCGTCGGTGATCACCCGGTGGACCCGGCGCGGCGGCACGAGGGCGCTGCGCACGGAACGTGCGATGCCGTCGGCCGCGAGGGTGAACGGAGCATCGATCCCGACCGCCAGGCAGTCGACCGCGGTCGAATGCGCGTCCAGGCGCAGTGACGGCCCGCGATAGATCGCCCGCCCGGCCCACAGCCAGAGCATCGCGGGCAATGCGTGCGGGGCGTTCGGCATGCCGCCATGCTGGCACGGCTGTGCGGGTGTGACCGTGTTCGGTTGTCGTTCACCGCGGCGGGTACGGGGGATCGCCGTTGATCCCCCTGGTTCGACGTTGAACCGTCTCCGTGCTCGGTGTTCGCTGAGTCTGTCGGGGAAGCCGCCGCCCGTGTTACCGCCGCTGTTCCTTTCGTCCTTTTCGCCCGTCGAGCGTCGGCCGTTCACCGGTTCCGACGGCGCGAACCGGGGAAATTCATCGCTATTTCCGCTGTTCGTGCCCCGGTGTGTCGAGCTTGCGCTCTCGGTGGCGTGCTGTTTACTCGGTCCGGTCAACCAGATGTTCGAGTGACGAGTGGAAGCGGAGGAGACATGGCACTGCCTACCATGACCGCAGAGCAGCGCACCGAGGCGTTGGCCAAGGCGGCTGCGGTCCGCAAGGCGCGCTCCGAACTGATCGGCAAGGTGAAAGAGGGCAAGGTCTCGGTCGCGGACCTGCTGAAGAAGGCCGATTCCGACGAGCTGGTCAAGAAGACCAAGGTGGCCGCGGTGATCAAGGCCCTGCCCGGTGTCGGGCCCGTGAAGGCCGCCAAGCTGATGGACCAGGCGGAGATCCCCGAGGATCGCCGCATCGGTGGTCTCGGCGCGCGTCAGCGCGCGGCACTGCTCGAAGCGCTGAAGGACTGACGGGCGGGGAATTCGGCGGCGCATCCGCGGACGCACCGGATCACGCCCGTGGTGATCTCCCACGGGCGTCCCGCACTCGCAGGCCGACCGGGCCGGTCAACGAGACGGCCGCGTACGGCGGCGCGGGAAACGCACCGTGACCGGCTGCGGATCCGACAAAGGAAGGTCGCCTCGCGGCGGGGCGAAGACGCAGACCGCTCCACCGACCACCAGCAGGAATGCCGCGATCAGGCTGGCAGCGAAGCTCGCCGCGCCCATTTCGGCCGGCTTGTGCAGGACGTGGTACAGAAAATGGGGGACACCGAAGGTCAGCCACCCGATGCCGGCCATCCGGGCCGCCGTCGTCCGGTCGAGGACCAGCGCGGCGATCGTCACCGCGGTCAGCGCCAGGAAGAAGGACCCGACGTCGGCCGCCAAATGATGGTTGTACGGGCCGTCCGCCGCCACCCACCGAATGCCGAACCCCGGAAAACTGGTGTACCAGGAATGCGGCGCCAGGGCGGCCCAGAGGCCGACGACGGCTCCTTGCACCGCCAAGACGGCCAGCACGATCCGCGTGAGCAGCAGGCGGCGGTGCTGCTCGAACCGCATCCGCACCCGCAGGCCCTCGGAGTTCCCCTGCACCGAGATCCGCATCGGTCGCTCCGTTCTCGCCGAACCCGTTTCGGCTCCGTGCAGTCACGGTAAAACGGGTATCCGGCGCGGGCAATAGTGAGTCAGGCCAACAACGAGTCGGCGCCCGGCTCGACCCGAATTCGCTCGGGGACGCTGTAGACGTTCATGGTGTCGCCGCGGAGGAAGCCGACCAGGCAGAGCCCCGCATCGATGGCCAGGTCGACCGCGAGCGAGCTGGGTGCGGAGACCGCGCCGAGCATCGGGATCCCGGCCATGACGGCTTTCTGCACCAGTTCGAACGAGGCGCGCCCGCTCACGATGAGCACCAGATCGTGGGCGGGGACCCGGGATTCGCGCAGTGCCCAGCCGATCACCTTGTCCACCGCGTTGTGCCTGCCGATGTCCTCGCGCACCGCCAGCGGCCGGCCTTCGGCGGTGAACAGGCCCGCCGCGTGCAGGCCGCCGGTGGCGTCGAACACCGACTGCCGGTCACGCAGCATGCCGGGCATGGCGGCCAGTGCGCGGGTGTCCACCGCGGGCACGCCGGGCGGCAAGGGAAACCGGGTGCGAGTGCGGACCTCGTCCAGGGCGGTCTTGCCGCACAGCCCGCAGGCTCCCGTGGTGAGGAAGGAGCGGGTCTGCGCCCGGACCGGAGTGCGCAGGGTGACGTCGAGGACGTTGTAGGTGTTGCGGCCCTGGTCATCGGTGCCCGCGCAATAACGGGCCGCCACGATGTCCTCGGCGGAGCGGATGATGTCCTCGCTCAGCAGGAAGCCGTGCACGAGGTCGATGTCATCGCCGGGGGTGCGCATGGTGACCGTCAGCGACTGGCCGCCGATGCGGATTTCCAGCGGCTCTTCGACAGCGAGGGTGTCCGGGCGCTGGATGTCCGCGTCCGGAGTGATCCGTCGCATCCGGCGGCGGGCGGTGACGCGGCTCATGCGGTGTGCCTCTCGCCCTGCGTGGTTACGCTGCGCTGCCGCCTGCGGGTCTGACCGCTCATGCTGTGTTTGTCGTCGGCATGAGCGGGGCCCTGCGTGGTTACGCTGCGCTGCCGCCTGCGGGTCTGACCGCTCATGCTGTGTTTGTCGTCGGCATGAGCGGGGCCCTGCGTGGTTACGCTGCGCTGCCGCCTGCGGGTCTGACCGCTCATGCTGTGTTTGTCGTCGGCATGAGCGGGGCCCTGCGTGGTTACGCTGCGCTGCCGCCTGCGGGTCTGACCGCTCATGCTGTGT
>NZ_JBIDDF010000006.1:0-226425 GCF_043205035.1 Nocardia sp. NPDC047654 | reverse complement strand
TGCGTGGTTACGCTGCGCTGCCGCCTGCGGGTCTGACCGCTCATGCTGTGTTTGTCGTCGGCATGAGCGGGGCCCTGCGTGGTTACGCTGCGCTGCCGCCTCCGGGCCTGACCGCTCATGCCGGGCGGGCTTCGAGCCGGATGGTGACCGCTTTGGAGACGGGGGTGTTCGACCGTTTCGCGACGTGGTCGAGCGGCACCAGGGGATTGGTTTCGGGATAGTAGGCGGCGGCGTTGCCGCGCGGTGTCGGGTAGGAGACGAGGCGGAAGTTCTCGACGCGGCGTTCGGTGCCGTCGGTCCATTCGGAGACGATGTCGACCGGATCGCCGTCGCGGAAGCCGAACGCGGTGATGTCGTCGGGGTGGACAAGCACCACCTTGCGACCGTGGTGGATGCCGCGGTATCGGTCGTCGAGGCCGTAGATGGTGGTGTTGTACTGGTCGTGGCTGCGCAGGGTTTGCAGGATCAACCTGCCCGCCGGGACCGGCAGCCAGGTCAGTTCGTTGACCGCGAAGTTCGCCTTACCGGTGGCGGTGCGGAATTCGCGGGCGTCGCGCGGCGGATGGGGGAGCTGGAATCCGTTGCGTCGGCGGACTTTCGAGTTGTAGTCGGAGCAGCCGGGCACGACACGGGCGATGGCGTCGCGGACGCTGTCGTAGTCGCGGGCGAAGCGCGCCCACGGCACCGGATGGCCTGCGCCGAAGAGTTCCCGGGCCAGTTCACAGACGATCGCGACCTCGCCGCGCAGATGCTCGCTGACGGGCTTCAGCCGTCCGGTGGACAGGTGCACCATCGACATCGAATCCTCCACCGAGACCTGCCGTTTGGTGCCGTCCGGGGCGAGGTCGAGATCGGTGCGACCGAGGGTGGGCAGGATGAGGGCGGTGCGGCCGTGCACGATATGGCTGCGGTTGAGTTTGGTGGACACCTGCACGGTGAGCGCGCAGCCGCGCAGCGCGGCCTCGGTCACGGCGGTGTCGGGGGTGGCGGAGACGAAGTTGCCGCCCATGCCGAAGAAGACCTTCGCGCGTCCGTCGCGCATGGCGCGGATGGCCGCGACGGTGTCGAGGCCGTGCTCGCGCGGACTGGTGATGCCGAACTCGCGATCGAGGGCGTCGAGGAAAGCCTCGGGCATCTTCTCCCAGATGCCCATGGTGCGGTCGCCTTGCACGTTGGAGTGGCCGCGCACCGGGCACACGCCCGCACCCGGCTTGCCGATCATGCCGCGCAGCAGCAGCAGGTTGGTGGCCTCCTCGATGGTGGCCACGGCGTGGGTCTGCTGGGTCAGGCCCATCGCCCAGCACAGGATGATGTTGCGGGAGCGAGCGAACGCCTCGGCGGTGCGCTCGAGTTCGGCCCGGCTCAGCCCGGTGGCCTCCAGCACGGTGGCCAGATCGACCGCGCGCACGTGCTTTTCGTACTCGGCGTAGCCCGCGCAGTGGGCATCGACGAACTCGCGGTCGACGATCGTGCCCGGCGCGCGATCTTCGGCTTCCAGCAGAAGGCGCCCGAGCGCCTGGAACAGGGCCATATCGCCGCCGAGGCGGATCTGCAGGAAGTCGTCGGCGATCGGTACGCCGGTGGTGACGCCCTTGACCGTCTGCGGGTCCCGGAACCCGAGCAGTCCGGTCTCCGGCAGCGGGTTCACCGCGATGATCCGAGCGCCCTCGGCCTTGGCGGCGGCGAGCGCGCTGAGCATGCGCGGATGGTTGGTGCCCGGATTCTGTCCCGCGACGACGATCAGATCGGCCTTGGCGAAGTCGTCGATGGAGACCGAGCCCTTCCCGATCCCGATCGAGCCGATCAGCGCCGCGCCGGAGGACTCGTGGCACATGTTGGAGCAGTCCGGCAGGTTGTTGGTGCCGTAGCTGCGCACCAGCAGCTGATAGAGGAACGCGGTCTCGTTGCTGGTGCGGCCGGAGGTGTAGAACACCGCCTCGTCGGGCGAGTCGAGGCTGCGCAGGGTGTCCGCGATCAACCGGTAGGCCTCGTCCCACGCGATGGGGGAGTAGTGGGTGTCGCCGGGCCGCAGCACCATCGGGTGGGTCAGCCTGCCCTGCTGCCCGAGCCAGTAACCGGACTTCTCGCTCAGTTCGGCGAGGGAGTGGGTCGCGAAGAACTCCGGGGTCACCGTGCGCAGCGTGGCTTCCTCGGCGACTGCCTTCGCACCGTTCTCGCAGAACTCGGCGGGCCTGCGGTGACCGGTCGGCTCCGGCCACGCGCAGCCGGGGCAGTCGAAGCCGTGCACCTGATTGACCCGCGCCAGGGTGCGGGCGGTCCGGATGACACCCATCTCCTCGACCGAGCGCTTCAGCGCCACCGTCACGGCGGTGACACCCGCGGCCTGCTCTTCGGGCGGTGTCACCGTCAGCTCGGACTCATCGATGTCCCGCTTCGGTCCGTTTCGGTGCATGCCGCCATTCTCCTCTCCGCGCGGCCCGAACCGGGCGGGGGCCGTCCGACCGGCCGTCGCCACACCCGAGCCGTGGCATACCGTGACGCCGCCCGTCACGCAGGAGCGGCGAGATGGGGTGGTGCCGTGGCCGCCCTGACACTTGTCGACCCTGGTGAACAGCCATCGCCGTGGCCCGATGGGGTCGGTTGTGCCGGGGCCGTTGTCGGCGCATGTCGGACCGGGCTGTTCCAGCGTTAGCCCTCGCGCCTGTGCGCTGCTCGTCGCCGGGGTGGGTGAGAACTCGTTCGCTGAGGCGGACGCGCGGGCCCGGTGGGAGTTCGGTCGTGGCGGTGCGGATCGAGGTCCGCCTGCCGGTGCCGGGTTCGGCGGTCAGGAGCGGCGGCGCGTTCCGGCGATATCGGTCGCGCCTGTGCGCTGTTCGGCGCCGGTGAGGAGTCGGCGGCTGATGCGGACGCGCCGGTCCGGCGGGAGTCCAGTGGGGAGGTGCCGATCCGGCTCCGCTGGCCGTTGCCGGAACCGGTCGGTCGAGGGATCCGGCGGTCAGGAGCGGCGGCGCGCTCCGGCGATATCCGTCGCGCCTGTGCGCTGCTCGTCGCCGCGGTAGGTGAGGACTCGTTCGCTGATGCGGACGCGCCAGCCCGGTGGGAGTTCGGTCGGGGCGGTGCTGATCCGGGTCCACTGGTCGGTGCCGGGACCGGCGATGAAGGTGCCGGAGGTCGCGGCGGCGTCCCGGACGTACACCTTGCCGCCGTCGACCGATACGTAGGCGTGCACGCGCGAGACGTGGCGGTCGCGCTGGATGACGATCGGGGTGGCGGTGGCGGCGCGGACCGATTCGTCCACCTGCGGTCCGCGCCCGATCACGTAGGCGCGGTTCAGCGGGTAGGCCGCGCCCTCCTCGGTGACCAGCGCGCCGACGGCCGCCTCGCCGGACGACGTGGCCGGGTGCGGAGTTCGCGTTCCGCTGTACTCGAGCGGATTGCGCAAGGCGACCGATTCGTGCGCGGGCTGCACCTGGGACCACGCGAGCGGTCGATCCGCGGCGGGCCGGGGCGGTCGTGGTTTGGCGAGGGGCCTGGCCGACTCGGCCGGACGGACGGTCGGCGCCGCGTCCATGCCGGTCGACGCCGCCTGCGCGATTGCGTCGGCGGCACTCGTGGGTTCGGGTGTCGCCGCGAAACCGGCCGCCGCCGTCGGCTCGGGTTCGGCCTGCGCTGAGGGCGCGGACGTGCGCGGCTCGCCGGCCTTCCCGGCGCCTCGCACCGCTGCCTGTAAGACGAAGCCGCCGCCGGGAACCACGCCGGCGCGCAAGTCGGTGCGCGGCAGCGCGGTCGGCGGCGTACCGGTGTCCGCGCCGATCGTGATGCGGCGCACCGGTTCGCGCACGATCTCGTCCACCCAGGTGAACGCACGGCCGCCGTGGAGCAGGCGGGTGCCCTCGGCGCCTTGGATTTCCGCGGTCACCGATCCGCGCAACAGGATGAGCATGCCGTCGTCGGTCGGCGCGACCACCCCGAACGGCGGCGGCCGCACCGTGCTGCCGAAGATCACCGCGGCCAAGCGTTGCGCCAGTGCGGCGCCGGGATGCTCCCCTTCGGCCACGGCTTCGATGGTGCCGAGTATTCGGTCCGTGGAGGTCGTTTCGGGCCCGAGGTAGGCGACGACCGCGCCGAAGCGGGCGACGAGCCCGTCGCCCGGTGCGACTCCCACGGTGGACGGTTTACTGCGCACCCGCGCCCTCCTTCCCGGCGCACTACCGGCATACCGAAGCCAGCATAGAGCGTCGGCGACGGCCGAACCGGGGTGTGCGAGCATCGCGAAGTGGAATGCGGATATGGTCCGCCGCGCTGCCCGGCCGCCGAATCGCATTCTGTCGCGCGCGTTCTCACGTGCGGTCCCTGCCGCCATCCCGGGGGGCTGTGAGCTGCGCGTTGTGGGCTTTTCCGCAGTCGGCGGCGGTTCATACTCGGAGAATCATGACTATGTCGTGAGTCACAACGCGAAGATGCTCGAAACGCCCACAAAGGGTTCGCCGCGCGTCCGCGCTTCGAGTCGTCGGCGAATTCGTTTGTGGGCGTCGTCGCGCCGAGAAGCTGCGTTCATGGGGAACCGGGCCCCTCCACGGTGGGTGCTTGCGCCGTCACGTCAGATGGCCGTCACGATAACGACGATGTCGTGGCGGCTCCGGCTCGTCGAGGAGTCAGGCCCGATGGAATAGGACCGCATTTCCTATGGGGGTGAAGGCGCGGATCTTCTGGTCGCGCACCCGAACCAGCCCTTGACGCGCGGATCGTGCAGCAGCGTGTCGAGGTTCCTGGTGGCCTGATCGTGCCGCCGTGACACTCCAGGCCCGGTGTCCGGGACATGGTTTGCCGTGGCGGACCTGCGCCGGTCACCCGAACGGCGTTCGTCCCTGGTTATGCTCGGCTGATGAGCGCAGCAGCCGTCAGCCGCCGGGCCCGCCCGGCCAAAGCTCCGCTGAGTCGCGAGGTGATCGTCGAGACCGGCCTGCGTGTCCTGGACCGGGATGGCGCGGCGGCGCTCACCATGCGCCGGGTGGCGCAGGACCTGGATACCGGCGCCGCCTCGCTGTACGTGTACGTCGCCAATCGCGACGATCTGATGGCCGCCATGCTCGACCACGTCCTCGGTTCCGTGCCGGAACCCGCCGGGGCTGGCTGGCGGGAACGGCTCACCGCGCTGGCCGACGCCATGGTGGCGGCGATGAGCAGGCACGAAGGGCTGGCGCTGGTCGCGCTCGGGGTGATTCCGAGCAGTCCGAACGCGTTACGGCTGATGGAACTGATGCTCGGCTCGCTCATCGAGGCGGGACTGGACGATCGGACCGCGTCATGGGCGGTGGACCTGCTGTTTCTGCACATCACCGCGTCGGCGGCCGAACAGAGCGCGCACAATACCGGCGGCGGTACCGAGCAGGAGTACCTCGCGGCGATCGAGCGGCGCTTCGCCGAGTTGCCCGCCGACCGTTATCCGACCGTCGTGGCCATGCGGGACGCCTTGTTGTCGGGCGAGGGGGACGCGCGTGCGGCCTGGGCCGTGCAAGTGCTGCTCAACGGCATCCTCGCCACGCGGGCGGAGTGAAATTCGCTGGTCCGCGCCGCGGTTGGCGGATCACAATGGGCCGATGATCCGGGCCGCGACAACCGAAGACCTCACCGTGCTGCAAGACATCGAACGCGCGGCGGGCGCACCGTTCGCGGAGATCGGGATGACGGCCGTGGCCGACGACGAACCTCCTTCGGTGGCCACGTTGCGCGAGTTCCAGCGAGCCGGACGGGCCTGGGTGTGGACCGAGGACGACCTGCCGATCGGCTACCTGGTCGCGGGCGTGATCGATGGAAACGCGCATATCGAGCAGGTCTCGGTGCGCCCGGACCACGCGGGACGCCGGATCGGCAAGCGGTTGATCGACCGGGCGGCCCGATGGGCCGCCGCCGCGGCGCTGCCCGCGATGACGTTGACCACGTTCACCGAAGTGCCGTGGAACGGCCCGTACTACCGGCGGCTCGGCTTCCGGTACCTGTCGGCGGACGAGGAGACCCCGGGGTTGGTAGCCGTGCGTGCCGGCGAACGGGCACACGGCCTCGACCGCTGGCCGCGCGCGTGCATGCGCGCGGAGCTGCGCGACTGGTCGATGGACTGAGCCCGCTGGGCCGTCAGGCGACGGCGCGCGCGGCCGCGGCCGCCGCGGCGGCCCGGTCCTCGTCGATCAGGCCGATGCGCGTGCGCCGATCCAGCAGATCGGCGGCCTCGAGCGCCCCCTCGTGGGAGACCGCGAACGCGAATTCGGCGCCGAGCACGTCGATGCCGGGCGCCACCGGCTCGGCGAGCGACGGATCGCGGCGCGCGGCGGCCAGCACGGTGGCCGCCTCACTGCCGTAGCGCTCGATCAGCACCGGCGGGGCGTCGATGCGGTCGCGCGCCGCGCCGGAGACCGCACCCACCAGCGGCAGCCGCCGGGTGCGGCACGGTCCCGCGGCGAGGTCGCCGTGCGCGACCGCCGCGTCGATCACGTCCTCGGCCATCTTCCGGTAGGTGGTGAGCTTGCCCCCGACGATGGTGATGATCCCGGTCGGTGAACGCAGCACGGCGTGCTTGCGGGAGATGTCGGACGTGCTGTCGTCGGCGGTCTGCAACAGGGGACGCAATCCGGCATACGAGCCGCGAATATCGTCGCGGGTCAACGGCTGACGCAGGGCGGGATTGATGGTGTCGAGCAGGAAACCGATCTCGTCGTCGGTGGGCTTCGGCTCGTCGGGTACCGGGCCCGGCGCGTCCTCGTCGGTCAAGCCCAGATACACCCGGCCGTGCGCGGCGGGAAAGGCGAAGACGAACCGGCCGACGCTGCCGGGCACCGGCACGGTCAGCGCCGCGGTGAGGCCGCCGAAGGACGCGGCGGAGAACACCAGATGGGTGCCGCGGCTCGGGCGCAACCGGATGCTCGGATCCACCTGATCCGCCCAGACGCCGGTGGCGTTCACCACGGTGCGCGGCCGCACCGTGAGGGTCTCGCCGGTGCGGGTGTCGCGTAGGGTCGCCGAATTCCCGGTCACCTCGCTCGCTTCGACGCGGGTCAGGATCCGCGCGCCGTGGGCCGCCGCGGTGCGGGCCAGCGCGACGACCAGGCGCGCGTCGTCGACTAGTTGCCCGTCCCATGCCTGGAGGCCGCCGCGCAGGTCCGCACGGCGCACGGTGGGCGCCAGCCGCACGGCCTCCGCCGCGGCGACGCGCCGGGAACGGGGCAGGATCGCCGCGGGGGTGCCCGCGCCCCGCCGCAGCAGGTCACCGGCCAGGAAACCGGCGCGCACCAGCGACGCTTGCACCGCATCGACATTCGGCAGCAGCGGCACCAGTTGGGGCAGCGGGCGCACCAGATGCGGGGCCGTGGTGCGCATGAGGATGCCGCGTTCCACCGCACTCTCGTGGGCGATGCCGACCCGGCCGCTCGCCAGGTAGCGCAGGCCGCCGTGCACCAGCTTGGAACTCCAGCGGCTGGTGCCGAAGGCCAGGTCGCGGCGCTCGACCAGCACGGTGCGCAGTCCGCGGGCGGCGGCGTCCAAGGCGGCGCCCGCGCCGGTGACGCCTCCGCCGATCACCAGGACGTCGATCTCGGCGCTGTCGCCGAGCCGGGACAGATCCGCGGCGCGGCGCGCGGCGTTCAACGCGGAATCTCCGGTTTGCCCCGAATCAACAGTCATCACAATGCCTTTCGAATGCGGCGGAACCGGGCTGACGCGTACTCAGCACGGCCGCTTTCGGGTGGAGTCTTCGACCGCCTCGCGGGCGTGATCGTCGAGATACCCGTCGATGGCGCGACGGAGTTCGGTGTCGAGGTGCTCACCCGCCAGCAGCGGCGCGACGGTGCCCGCCGACTGCACCGCGGACTGGGCGATCAGCAGCAGCATCGTGGCCATCCGCTCCGGATCGCCCGCGCGGATGGAACCGTCCCGCTGCCCGTCGCGGATGCCCGCCGCGAACAGCTCGATCAGCGCGCGCTGGTTACGCCCCAGCCTGCCGAAGACGTAGGTGAGCATCAGATCGGTGTCGGTGCGGAAGATCTTGCCGAACAACGGATTCGACCGGATCATCGCCGCTCCGGCGACCACGCCCTCGACCAGCCTGACGCGTGCGCTGCCCGCGGAGGGCATGGTGGCCGCCACGATGCCGCGCAGTTCGCGGACCAGCAGTTCGGCCACCAGCGCACCGGTATCCGGCCAGCGACGGTAGACGGTCGGCCTGCTGACGCCCGCCCGGCGCGCCACCTCGGTGAGCGTGGTGCGGCGCACGCCGAACTCCTCCACGCAGGCGCGGGCGGCGTCGAGAATCGCCAGGTCGGTCGCCGAGAGGGCGGTCTCGTCGGGAGCGGTCAAAAATCACCACCGGTGGTAGGTCGGCCGACGGCGAATGCGTCGGCGAGGTCCGAGCGTGCGTGCGTTACTGCTTGACAATCTATGTCAAACTGTAACGCATGGTGGACACGCAGCAGCAGACCGACGGCGATCCGGCTCCGTCGGCAAAGACCGGCCCGGCCGGGTCGGCCGCGAGTATGGTCTGGGATGCCTGGGGTATCCCGGCTGGGCACCAGCCACTTTCGGAGCGGATCCGTGGTCTGCTGACGCAGGTGTTCGGAGTGTCCGGCAATCCGGTGGCGCGCCGCGATGAGGGCGACGTGCCACTGCGCGAATCGGCGTTGACGCCCGCGCGGCGAGCCGGGTTGGTCGAGGTGGTCGGTGCGGAGAACGTGTCGGCCGACCACCGCGATCGGCTGCGGCACGCCGGGGGGAAGAGCACACCCGATCTGCTGCGCCGCCGGGCCGAGGGGCCGCAGGACGCGCCGGACGCCGTCGTCTTCCCCGCCGACCACGACGAGGTTCTCGCCGTGCTCGCCTACTGCGCGCGGCACGCCGTCGCGGTGGTTCCGTTCGGCGGCGGCACCAGCGTCGTCGGCGGCGTCGATCCCGTGCGCGGTCGCTTCGACACCGTGATCGCCCTGGATCTGCGCAGGCTCGACCGGGTCACCGAGATCGACCCGATCAGCGGCACCGCCACGCTCGGCGCCGGTCTCACCGGTCCGCGCGCGGAGGAACTGCTCGGCGCGCACGGACTGTCCCTCGGCCACTTCCCGCAGAGTTTCGAGTTCGCCACCATCGGCGGCTTCGCGGCGACGCGGTCGTCGGGCCAGGCCTCGGCGGGCTACGGCCGCTTCGACGACATGGTGCAGCGGCTGAGGATCGCCACGCCAGGTGGCACGCTCGAACTCGGGCGCGCCCCCGCTTCGGCCGCCGGGCCGGACCTGCGCGAGCTGTTCGTCGGATCGGAGGGAACGCTCGGTGTGATCACCGAGGTCACCCTGCGGGTGCACCCGGTCCCGGAAACCATTGCCTACCAGGCATGGTCGTTCCCGGATTTCGCCACCGGCGCCACCGCGTTGCGCGCGGTGGTGCAGGCGGGCGCGGCGCCGACGGTGCTCCGGCTCTCCGACGAGGCGGAGACCGGAATCAATCTCGCCCGCTCCGGCGATATCGGCGGCAACCCGGTGGCGGGGTGCCTGGCCGTCACCACCTATGAGGGCAGCGCGGCGCATGTCACCGCGCGCAGCGCCGAAGCGGGTGCCGTGCTGGCCGCGGCGGGCGGCTCGGCCCTGGGGGAGACGCCGGCCCGGGAGTGGGAGCACGGTCGTTTCGCCGCGCCGTACCTGCGTGACGCGCTCCTGGACGTCGGTGTGCTCTGTGAAACGCTGGAGACCGCCACCACCTGGTCGAATCTGAGCGCGCTGAAGGCGAAGGTGACCGCGGCGCTGACCGAGTCGCTGGCGGCGCAGGGGACGCCGCCCCTGGTCATGTGTCACATCTCGCACACCTATCCGACCGGCGCGTCGCTGTACTTCACCGTGGTGGCCAAACAGTTGGACGACCCGCTGGCCCAGTGGCAGGCCGCCAAGCGCGCCGCGGGTGACGCCATCGTCGCGGCGGGCGGCACCATCACCCACCACCACGCGGTGGGCACCGATCACCGTCCCTGGGTCCCGGACGAAGTGGGCGACCTCGGTGTGCGTGTCCTGCGGGCGGTGAAGGCCGAACTCGACCCGGCCGGCATCCTGAATCCCGGAAAGTTGGTGCCGTGAACGACTATTCCCCGGTGCGCAAGGTCACGGTGGTGACCAATCCGCGGTCCCGGCACGGCAAGGGAAGCGATGCGGCGACCGCCGCCATCGCCCGCCTGCGCGCGGGCGGCGCCGAGGTCACCGAGGTGTGCGCTCCCTCGGCCCCCGAAACGGTCCGCCAGGTGCGGGATTCGGTCGCGGGCGCGGCACCCGATGCCGTGGTCTGCATCGGCGGCGACGGGCTGATCAACGTGACCCTTCCGGCCGTCGCGGAGACCGGGGTTCCGCTCGGCATGATCCCCGCGGGCACCGGCAACGATCTGGCCAGGGAACTCGGGGTGCCGACCGACGATCCGGTCGCCGCCGCGGCGCTGGTGTTGCGCGGGCGGACCAGGACGATCGATCTCGGCCGGATCGAGTCGTCCGTGCCGCCGATGTGGTTCGCCACGGTGGCCGGCACCGGATTCGACGCGCGGGTCACTCTGCGCGCCAACGAGATGCGCTGGCCGAGAGGCAGACTGCGCTACACCGCCGCCGCACTGGCCGAGATCTCCGGGCGCTTCACGGTGCCCTACCGGGTCGAACTGGTGGACGCGGTGACCGAAGGGCTGACCAACCCCGGCGCGGGCTCGGTGCTGGAGACCGAGGCGGTCATGGTCGCGGTCGGCAACACCCGCACCTACGGCGGGGGCATGCTGATCTGCCCGGACGCGCTCATGGATGATGGCCTACTGGATCTGACCGTGGTGGGCGCGTTGTCGCGCGGGGAGATGCTGCGCCTGCTGCCCGCGTTGTCCGCGGGCAAACGCCAGGATCACCCGGAGGTCAAGCAGTTCCGCGCCGCCGCGGTCACGCTCACCGCGGCAGGCGCGCCCGCCACCGCCGACGGCGAACCGGCGGGCACCCTGCCGATCACCGTCCGGGCGGTCCCCGCGGCGTTGACCGTTCTGGTGCCCTGATCGGCGCCGGTCAGGCGAAAGTCACGCAGCGCAGGTGGTTCACGGTCGCGCGGTCGACGATGACCACCGACCGTGATGCGCGGGCGGCCGAGCGATGCTCCGTCGACACCGCGCGCATCAGCCGCCGCCAGCGCCGCACGTGCAGCCGGAACGCCACATGGTTGATCCGCCTGCCACGGCTGTGCTGGCCTGCGCGCGCTACCGCCGCGGGCACGTCGACCATGAGCAGGTGCAGTTCGCGATCCGCCGCCCAGTGCTCGATCAGGGTGCGCGCCCAGCGGAAGGTGGCGCAGTCGTGGATGACGACCGGGCCGGTGACCTCGCGCAGCGCGGTACGAATGGCCAAGAAGTGCGCGGCGTGCACCAGCGGGCGCCACAACAGGTAGGGCAGCCACCACAGCTTGGGCCGCCAGCGATTGCGTGCCTGCATCGAGTCGAGCACCAGTACCCCGGCGGCGCTGCGCGACGGCGCGGTGGCCGCGGCATCGGCGCCGAAGAACTTGCGCAGCGCGGTACTCTTGCCCGCGCCGGGGACGCCCGCGACGATCAGCGCCGCCGCGGCGGGGTACCGGATCTCCGCGATCGCGCGACCGCGCAGATCGTGCAGCGCGTCCGGGACCAGGATCGGCAGCCGGGGTTCGGGGGCGTACGCGTGCACGGATTCCAGCGGGGGGTTCACCTCTCCCAGGGTCCGCAGCCGACACGTGTTCGGCAACCGGGAAAACCCTGGTTTTTCTTGGGGATTCACCGGAGGTGGGACGCCTGGGGTATTCACCCTCTCCAGGGTCCTTCGTTTTCACCGTTTCGGCAATATCGGACATTTCAGACAGTGTGATCACCCCGGTTTGCGACCCGCCGACCGTGCGCGCAGATGCATTCGTTCACCCTGCGACCCGAAAAGGCTCAGGATTTCCACCGGGCCCCGGCCCGCGCTGCCGAACCAATGCGGTTGGCGCGTGTCGAATTCCGCGGCCTCGCCGGGGCCGAGCACCAGATCGTGCTCGCCGAGTACCAGCCGCAGTCGTCCGGAAAGCACGTAGAGCCACTCGAAACCCTCGTGCACCTTCGGGTCGGGGTCGCAGCGCTCGGGCGGAATGACGATCTTGAACGCCTGTAGCGGTCCCGGCTGCCGGGTGAGCGGAAGGATGGTGATTCCGTTCAGCTTTCGCGCCGTGGAGTTGACCCGGGGATCGGCGATCTTGGGCGCGGCCACCAGTTCGTCCAGCGGAACCTGGTGGGCCATCGCGATCGGCAGCAGCAGTTCCAGACTGGCTTTTCGCTGGCCGGACTCCAGCCGCGAGAGCGTGCTCTTGGAGATTCCGGTGCTCTCCGCCAGCGCGGTGAGCGTGACGTTGCGGCGGGTGCGCAGCGCTTTCAGCCGTGGGCCTATGTCGGCGAGGGCCTGGGTGACGGCCGGGGGTGTGGACATGTCCCCAGTGCACTCCGATTTCCCTAATTTGGCAATTTTAGTTGCTGAATCGGGACGGGGACGGCACGGTAGCCGTGGAGGTGATCGCGAATGAGCGAGACATACGACGTAGTGATCGTGGGTGGCGGTGCGGCGGGACTGTCCGGGGCGCTGGTCCTGGCCCGAGCGCGGCGGCGAGTCGCGGTGGTCAGGGGCGGTGCGCCGCGCAACGCCCCGGCCGAGCACATGCACGGGTTCCTGTCCCGGGACGGGATGCCGCCGGCCGAGCTGCTGGCGACCGGGGCCGCCGAGGTCACGAGCTACGGCGCGGAATTGATCGATGACGTCGTCGTCGGCGCGGAACGGACGGCGGAGTCGGACTACACGCTGCGGCTGCGCGGCGGCGGGGCGTTGCGGGCTCGCCGCGTGCTCGTGGCCACCGGGCTGCGCGACGAACTCCCGGAGTTGCCCGGAGTACGTGAGCGCTGGGGCCGTGACGTGCTGCACTGCCCCTACTGCCACGGTTACGAGGTCCGGGACCAGCCGATCGGGGTGCTGGGCGGTACGGAATCCGGCGCCCTGGCCCGCGCGGTTCATCTGGCGCTGCTGCTGCCGCAGTGGTCGGACGACGTCGTCTTCTTCCCGAACACGATGCCCCTGTCCGAGAGTGATCGCGCTCACCTGGACACGCGCGGGGTCCGGCTGATCGAGGGCGAGGTGGCCCGGTTCGTGGTGGACGACCGGCTGCGCGGCGTGGAACTGGCCGACGGGCGAGCGGTGCCGAGGACGGCGATGTTCGTCACGCCGACCTTCCGTAGCAACGACGACGTGCTGGTCGGGCTCGGCTGCGCGTTCGACGCCGATGGCTGGGTGGTGACCGACGCGACGGGGCGCACGAGCGTGCCGGGCGTCTGGGCCGCGGGCAACGTCGCCAATCCGGCAGCTCAGGTGATCTCCGCCGCCGGGGCGGGTTCCACCGCCGCGATCGCGATCAACGGTGACTTGGTGTCGGCCGACGTCACCGTGCTCGCCCGTTGAGGGGGAATATCGAGGTACGAAACGCGGAAGCTGAGAATTACTTATGGATTCCAGGCCCGGCCTCGGATCGCCGGTAAGCTACTGACATAGGCGGAGTGTTCGGTGTCCCTCATCCACCGAAGACTCCGCCTTCCTTTGTCTCCGTCACGTAATTAGCTCCGTACGGTTCGTATCGAGCGCCACTCGGCAGGCGGAATCGGCAGGCGGATATGCCTCGCGATTTCCGGCGTGGCGCCGACCGGCGGATCCGCGTGAGCGGTGACCGGGGCCGACCGACCCGAAGTCGGCGGATCGAAGCGCTCTAGAATCGCGGGGTGACCAGCGCAGCCCCTGACAACACGCGTAATCGTGCCGATGCCCTCCCCAAGAGCTGGACTCCCAGCGAGGTGGAGGCCGAGATGTACGAGCGCTGGGTAGCCGCGGGCTATTTCACCGCCGACCCGGGCAGCGGCAAGCCGGCCTACTCGATCGTGCTGCCACCGCCGAACGTCACCGGCACCCTGCATATGGGCCACGCGCTCGACCACACCCTGATGGACACGCTGTCGCGCCGCAAGCGCATGCAGGGCTACGAGGTGCTCTGGCTGCCCGGGATGGACCACGCGGGCATCGCCACCCAGACCGTGGTGGAGAAGCAGCTCGCGGTGGACGGCAAGACCAAGGAAGACTTCGGCCGCGAACTGTTCGTGCAGAAGGTCTGGGACTGGAAGCGGGAGTCCGGCGGCGCCATCCAGTGGCAGATGCGTGCGCTCGGCGACGGCGTGGACTGGAGCCGGGACCGCTTCACCATGGACGAGGGCCTCTCGCGCGCCGTGCAGACCATGTTCAAGCGGCTCTACGACGCGGGCCTGATCTACCGCGCGGAGCGGCTGGTGAACTGGTCGCCGGAGCTGCGCACCGCCATCTCCGACATCGAGGTCAAGTACGAGGACGTGGAAGGCGAGCTGGTCTCGCTGCGCTACGGGTCGCTGGACGACGACCAGCCGCACGTCGTCGTGGCCACCACCCGGGTGGAGACCATGCTCGGCGACACGGCGGTGGCCGTGCATCCGGAGGACCCGCGGTACCGGGACTTGATCGGCACCACCCTGGAACATCCGATCACCGGGCGGCAGATTCCGATCATCGCCGACGACTACGTCGATCCCGAATTCGGCTCGGGCGCGGTGAAGATCACACCGGCGCACGACCCCAACGACTTCGAGATGGGTCTGCGGCACGGCCTGCCGATGCCGACGATCATGGACGAGCGCGGCCGGATCACCGGCACCGGAACCGAATTCGACGGCATGGACCGGTTCGAGGCGCGCGTCAAGGTGCGTGAGCGGCTCGCGCGGGAGGGCCGGGTGGTCGCCGAGAAGCGGCCGTACCTGCACAGTGTCGGGCACTCCGAGCGCACCGGCGAGCCGATCGAGCCGCGCCTGTCCATGCAGTGGTGGGTCAAGGTCGAGTCGCTGGCCAAGGCGGCCGGTGACGCCGTGCGCAGCGGCGACACCGTGATCCACCCCAAGAGCCAGGAGCCGCGCTGGTTCGGCTGGGTCGACGACATGCACGACTGGTGCATCTCGCGTCAGCTGTGGTGGGGCCACCGCATCCCGATCTGGTACGGCCCCGAGGGCGAAGTGGTCTGCGTCGGGCCCGACGAGCAGGCGCCCGAGGGCTGGGTGCAGGACCCGGACGTGCTCGACACCTGGTTCTCCTCCGGCCTGTGGCCGTTCTCCACGATGGGCTGGCCGCACGCCACCGCCGAACTGGAGAAGTTCTATCCCACCAGCGTGCTCGTCACCGGTTACGACATCCTGTTCTTCTGGGTGGCGCGGATGATGATGTTCGGCACCTACGTCGCCGAGGACGCCGCGCTGACCGCGGGCAAGAGCGGCGAGCGGCAGGTGCCGTTCAAGGACGTGTTCCTGCACGGCCTGATCCGCGACCAGTTCGGCAAGAAGATGTCCAAATCGCGCGGCAACGGCATCGACCCGCTGGACTGGATCAACACCTTCGGCGCCGACGCCACCCGGTTCACCCTCGCGCGCGGCGCGCAGCCCGGCGGTGACCTGTCGGTCGGCGAGCCGCACGTGCTCGCCTCGCGCAGCTTCGTGACGAAGCTGTTCAACGCGACCAAGTTCGCGCTGATGAACGGCGCGCGGGTGGGCGATCTGCCCGATCGCGCGCAGCTCACCGACGCCGACCGCTGGATCCTGGACCGGCTGGACGCGGTGCGCGCCGAAGCGGACGCCGCGTTCGACGCCTACGAGTTCGGCAAGGCGTGCGAGGCGCTCTACCACTTCGCCTGGGACGAGCTGTGCGACTGGTACCTGGAGCTGGCCAAGGTGCAGTTCGCCGCCGACGGCGCCCGCGCCGAGGCCACCCAGCTGGTGCTCGGGTCGGTGCTCGACGCCGTGCTGCGCCTGCTGCACCCGGTCATCCCGTTCGTCACCGAGTCGTTGTGGCAGGCGCTGACCGGCGGTGCGTCGGTGGTGATCGCGCCGTGGCCGCAGGCCTCCGGGGTGCCGGCGGATCAGGAAGCGGCGCAACGCGTCTCGGACACCCAGCGGTTGATCACGGAGATCCGGCGGTTCCGCAGCGATCAGGGCCTGGCCGACAAGCAGAAGGTCGCGGCCAAGCTGATCGGCGTGGACGAGGCGGGGCTCGGCGAGCAGGCGGCGTCGGTGGCGAATCTGGCGCGGCTGACCGAGCCCGGCGCCGACTTCGCCGCGACCGCGTCGGTGGAGGTCCGCCTGAGCGCAGGGACGGTCACCGTGGAGCTCGACACCTCGGGCGCGGTCGACCTGGACGCCGAACGCCGCAGGCTGGAGAAAGATCTGGCCGCCGCGCAGAAGGAATTGCAGAGCACCGCGGCCAAGCTCGGCAACGAGGCGTTCCTGGCGAAGGCGCCCGAGCACGTGGTCGACAAGATCCGCGGCAGGCAGCAGGTCGCTTCCGACGAGGTGGCACGCATCGGGGCGCGACTGGCGGAGTTGAGCGGCAAGTGAACCACGAGCCGGAACCGCAATACGGCGACGACGAGCGCCGTGGCGGCGGAGCGCGACTGGGCTCCGGCCCGTCGCCGGTGGAATTGGCCGAGATGGCGCTGGTCGAGGCCGAACTCGACCGGCGCTGGCCGGAGACCAAGATCGAGCCGTCGCTCACCAGGATCGCCACGCTGATGGACCTGCTCGGTTCGCCGCAGCAGAATTACCCCGCGATCCACATCGCGGGCACCAACGGCAAAACCTCGGTGACCAGGATGATCGACGCGCTGCTCACCGCGCTGCATCGGCGCACCGGCCGGATCACCAGCCCGCATCTGCAGCTGGCCACCGAGCGCATCAGCATCGACAACGCGCCGATCACCCCGGCCCGGTACGTGGAGCTCTACCGCGAACTGCTGCCTTTCGTCGAGATGATCGACAAGCAGTCGGCGGCCGCGGGCGGGCCTGCGATGAGCAAGTTCGAGGTGCTCACCGGCATGGCCTTCGCGGCCTTCGCCGAGGCGCCGATCGACGTCGCGGTCGTCGAGACGGGGATGGGCGGCACCTGGGACGCCACGAACGTCGTCGACGGGCAGGTCGCGGTGATCACACCGATCGGCTTGGACCACACCGACTACCTCGGCCCGGATCTGACCTCGATCGCGGGGGAGAAGGCCGGGATCATCAAGCGGGCACCCGAGAGCCTGGTACCGCGCGACAACGTCGCGGTGATCGCGGAACAGGACCCCGAGGCGATGGAGGTGCTGCTGCGCCGCGCCGTGGCGATGGACGCCGCGGTCGCGCGCGAGGGCGCCGAGTTCCGCGTGCTCGCCCGGCAGATCGCGGTGGGTGGGCAGCAACTCGAGTTGCAGGGCCTGGGCGGGGCGTACGACGAGATCTTCCTGCCGCTGCACGGCGAGCACCAAGCGCGCAACGCGGTGCTCGCGCTCGCGGCGGTGGAGGCGTTCTTCGGCGCGGGCGCGCAGCGCAAACTGGACATCGACGCCGTGCGCGCCGGTTTCGCGAGCGTCACCAGCCCCGGGCGGCTGGAGCGGATGCGCAGCGCGCCGACCATCTTCATCGACGCCGCGCACAATCCGGCGGGCGCGCGAGCGCTGGCCGCGACGCTGACCGAGGAGTTCGACTTCCGCAAGCTGGTCGGTGTGGTCGCGGTGCTCGGCGACAAGGACGCCGAGGGCATCCTCGCCGCACTGGAGCCGGTGTTCGACGAGATCGTCGTCACCAGCAACGGTTCGCCTCGCGCGCTGGACGTGGAGACCCTCGCCGACCTCGCGGTGCAGCGGTTCGGCGACGAGCGCGTGGTCTCCGCCGCCACCCTGCCCGACGCGCTGGAGACCGCTATCGCGATCGCCGAAGAGGTGGGCGAGGCGGGCGAGATGGTCTCCGGCGCGGGAGTGGTGGTGACGGGGTCGGTGGTCACGGCCGGGGCGGCCCGCGCGCTGTTCGGGAAGGACCCGGCGTGAGCGCCGGGCTCACCGACGGCAGCCTGGGTGACCTCGGCGGGCCCGCGCTCGTCGAGAACCGCCGCACGAACGCCGGACATCCCGAGAGCCCGGCGGATGCCGAGGAGGGCACAGCATGAGCGAACCGGCCGACCGAGGCGAGCAAGCGGTACCCGCGCCCGCGACCGACCCGTGGAAGGGTTTCCGCGGGGTGATGGCGGGAACGTTGGTGCTCGAGGCGATCGTGGTGCTGCTGGCGCTGCCGGTGGTCGCCGACGTCGGCGGCGGGGTGACCTGGTTGTCCGGCACCTACCTCGTGGTTCTCGCGGTGGTGATGTTCCTCGGGGCGGGGGTGCAGCGGCGGTCCTGGGCGCTGCCGTTCAACCTCGGACTCCAGGTGCTCGTCCTGCTCGGCGCGTTCATCCACGTGTCCATCGGCGTCATAGGCGTGGTGTTCGGCGTGGTCTGGGGCTTCCTGCTGGTGCTGCGCGCCGACGTGCGCGGCCGGATGGAGAAGGGCCTGCTGCCCAGTCAGCGCATCCAGCGGTCGTAACCGCAGGGCACGCGGGCGCGGCTGCCGCGCCACCGGGACGCCGGTCAGTCCGACCGCTGGTGCGGTGCCCGGAAAGTGGGCCGGATAGGCTGTGCGCCGTGACTGAGCAGACGTTGGTACTCATCAAGCCGGACGGTGTGGCCCGTGGCCTTGTCGGCGAGGTGCTGGCACGTATCGAGCGCAAGGGCCTGAAGATCGCCGCCCTCGAACTGAAGCACGTATCCGCGGAACTGGCCGAGGGCCACTACGCCGAGCACGCCGAGAAGCCGTTCTTCGGTTCCCTGATCGAGTTCATCACCTCGGGCCCGGTCGTCGCGGCCATCCTGGAAGGCCCCCGGGCCATCGCCGCCTTCCGCCAGATCGCGGGCGGCACCGACCCGGTGGAGAAGGCCGTGCCCGGCAGCATTCGCGGAGACTTCGCTCTGGAGACCCAGGAGAACCTGGTCCACGGCTCGGATTCACCCGAATCGGCCAAGCGTGAGATCGCGCTCTGGTTCCCCGATCGGCCCGCCTGACCGAGTCTCGAGCGCCGTGCCCGCGCCGCCGCGACCGGCGTGTTCGCGCCGCGGGCCGGACCGGTTCGAGCGCCGATGGCGAACGCCCGGCGCGCGGTGTGGGATACTGGCATCGGCTGCTTTCGATACCGACTGTTCGTGCAGGTGCGCGAACGAGACGTGAAGAGCGCAGCCGGATGACACCACGGTTCGATGCCGATCATCGCTGCCATGGACAAACGGCCTGGTTACAGGGTCGGCTGTCCGCGCAGGCACGCTGGATGAGCGCTCGTACCGCGGAGTTCAGCCATACAGCCAGGCGCCGCGTGACCAGTTAGCCCGAACGACGAAAAACCGAGAGATAACCGGGCACGCGGGGCGAGACCACTTGAACTCGCGCCCACCGGGTGCGGGTCGAACGGACAGCGCCCCCGCGTCGGCCGCGTCACTCCCGCCGGGAGGGACGCGCCCGGGGGCCCGAGGAGACTTCGTGGCCGATCAAGAGCCGCTGGAAACAACATCACAGGATGCCGAACAATTGCCGGAGCGAATCCGAGTTCATGCACTCGCCAAGCTGCTGGGGGTAACGAGCAAGCGCATCCTGGCCAAGCTGACCGAGATGGGGGCGGACGCGCGCAGCGCCCAGTCGAACGTCGACCGGGCCGTCGCGGAGTCGGTGCGCGACGCCTTGGTGACGGTCGAGGCGGACGTCGCGCCCGCGCAGCCCGCCGCGGGCCAGGTAGACGCCTCTGCACCGGCGCAGCCCGCCGAGCCTCCCGAGGACGCCACAGCGGATGCGGCGAACGCCCCGGTCGCGGGCGGACAATCGGCTGGATCCGGGCGGGAAGCGCCCGCCGAGACGCCCTTCACCGGGGCCGGGGTCCTCTTCTCCGCGCCGGAGGTGCCGGGCGCCACGCCCGTGCCGACCGGCACTTCGGCTACCCAGCACACGCAACTGTTCACGCACTCGGAGCGACCGGAGCCCGAGCCGGTGGCCCCGGCGGTGTTCGAGGCCGCCGCCGCAGTGCAGGCGCCGCTGTTCCTGTCGCCGGACGCCGCGGCGGCCGAGCAGGCGCGTAAGCAGCGTCGCGCCGAGCGCGACACTCGGCGTACCGAGGAGCGGGCGCCCGAGCCCGCCGAGGACGAGACCGAGCCCGCCGAGGACGAGCGCGAGTCGGCCGACCAGCAGGATGACGAAGGACAGCCCCGCCGCAGGCGCCGTGGTCGCCGCGGACGCGGCCGTGGCCGCGGCGAGCAGCAGTCCGATGGCGATGGCGACGAGAACGAGTCCGAGAACGAGGACGAATCGGCTCCCGAGTCCGCCGAGGCTGCGGAGTCCACGGAGTCCACGGAGTCCACGGAGTCCGCAGAGTCCACGGAGACTGCCGAGGGCGAGGGCGAGGGGGAGGACGAGGACGGTACGCCGGAAGGCTCCACCCGTCGCCGCCGTCGCCGCCGTCGCCGCAAGGTGGCCGGCGAGTCGGGCGATAGCGAATCGGCCGACGACGATCCGCCGAACACGGTCGTGCACGAGCGCGAACCGCGCAACAAGACCCGCAGCCGCGCCGCCGCGGCCGACGAGGTCCAGGGCATCACCGGCTCCACCCGGTTGGAAGCCAAGCGGCAGCGCCGTCGCGACGGACGCGAGGCGGGCCGCCGCCGTCCGCCGATCCTGACCGAGTCGGAGTTCCTGGCCCGGCGCGAAGCCGTCGATCGCGTGATGGTCGTGCGCGAGAAGTCCTTCCCCGACCACCCCACCGCGACGCAGGTGGCCGTGCTCGAGGACAACGTCCTGGTCGAGCACTTCGTGACGAGCACCGGTTCGGCGTCCATGGTCGGCAACGTCTACCTCGGCAGGGTGCAGAACGTCCTGCCCAGCATGGAGGCCGCGTTCGTCGACATCGGCCGCGGCCGCAACGGCGTGCTCTACGCCGGTGAGGTCAATTGGGAGGCCGCCGGGCTCGGCGGCAAGGAGCGCAAGATCGAGCAGGCGCTCAAGCCGGGCGACCAGGTGCTGGTCCAGGTCAGCAAGGACCCGGTCGGCCACAAGGGCGCCCGTCTGACCACGCAGATCAGCCTGGCCGGGCGTTTCCTGGTGTACGTGCCCGGCGGCACCTCCACCGGGATCAGCCGCAAGCTGCCCGACACCGAGCGCAAGCGTCTGAAGGAGATCCTGCGCGACATCGTGCCCTCCGACGCCGGTGTGATCATCCGCACCGCCTCCGAAGGCGTCAGCGAGACCGAGCTGGCCCGCGACGTGGAGCGGCTGCAGGCCACCTGGCGCACGATCCAGCAGCAGACCGGCAAGGACAACAACGCGCCCAAGACGCTCTACGAAGAGCCGGACCTGCTGGTCAAGGTCATCCGGGACCTGTTCAACGAGGATTTCTCCAAGCTGGTCATCGAGGGCGACCGGGCCTGGAGCACGGTGGAGAAGTACATCGGCACCGTCGCGCCGGACCTGCTCGCCCGGGTCAACCGGCACGAGAACAACGGCGTCGACGTGTTCGAGACCTATCGGATCGATGAACAGCTGGCCAAGGCGCTGGATCGCAAGGTGTGGCTGCCCTCGGGCGGCACCCTGGTGATCGACCGCACCGAGGCCATGACGGTGATCGACGTGAACACCGGCAAGTTCACCGGTTCCGGCGGCAGCAACCTGGAGGAGACCGTCACCAGGAACAACCTGGAGGCGGCCGAGGAGATCGTGCGCCAAATGCGGCTGCGCGACATCGGCGGCATGATCGTCGTCGACTTCATCGACATGGTGCTCGAGTCCAACCGCGACCTGGTGCTGCGCCGCCTCACCGAGGCGCTGGGCCGGGACCGCACCCGCCACCAGGTCTCCGAGGTCACCTCGCTCGGCCTGGTGCAGATGACCCGCAAGAAGCTGGGCACCGGCCTGGTCGAGGCGTTCTCCACCACCTGCGAGCACTGCCACGGACGCGGCATCCTCGTGCACGCCTATCCGGTGGAGCCCGGTTCCGGCGAAGAGGCCGCCGGGCGCACCAAGGAGAGCGGTTCGCGCAGGCGTCGTGGCCGGGACAAGAGCGCGCAGGCACCGGCACAGCCCGCCAACGGGTCCGGACCCGCGATCGAGCCCGAGGAAGACGCGGCCGTCAAACGGGCGCATCCGGTCGCGCTCGCGATGGCCGCGCACCACTCGGAGGAGACCGACGAGGAGCCGGAACCGGCCGAGGAGACCGCCGCCGAGCCGCGGGCCGGGAGCGCCGAGCAGCCCGCCGACGAGCGAGTGGTCGCCGAGACCGTCGAGACCGTCGAGGCCGCCGTGGCGGTGCCCGCCGAGGAGCCGGAGACAGAGCCCGCCGAAGTGGTCGAGGTCATCGAGGAAGTCGAGCGGGTCGAGCCGGTACAGGCGCAGGAGCCCGCCGCCGTCGAGAAGTCGGTTCCGGCTCGCGAGGCCGAGCGCGTCGCCGAGCCGGTCCCGGCTGCCGAGTCCGTCCCGGCATCGGAGAACGGTGCCGCCGCCAACGGTGTCGCACAACCGGGAGCGGGCCGTCCGTCTCGTCGCCGGAGGGTTGCCCGTTCGGCCGCGGCGCCCGCCGCGGACAGTTCGGGAGCGGTGTTCGTGCTGCCCACCGGGGAGCAGGCGCCCGCGCCCGCGATCGACTACTCCCAGCCGGAACCGGTCGAATTGCCGCAGCGCGGTCGGCCGCGCAGGCGGGCGGTCGGCCGCCCGGCAGGCGCGCCGGACGCGTCGCACTGAGTCGTCGCGCACGTTCCGTGGCCCCCGCCGGCGTCTCCGGCGGGGGCCACGTGCGTCTCGGCAGCGAACCGGTGGCATCGCTCGGCAGCGGGGGTGGGCGCCGGTTTGGTCGTGGCGGTGGCCGTCCTGTAATCTTGGACAGTCGCTGCCCGGTGACAACATATTTTGTCTCCGTGGCCCGGTTCTCGACAGTTCAGTACCGAGAGCCACCAGATGCCGAGGCGGTGGCGATTACCAGACCAGTCGTGTGGCGGTTTCCGGTGGCATCAAACCGGAGGTGTCGCCGCGTGAACGAGTGCCGAGCACTACAGGAAGAAGGGCAGCCGACCGATGGCAACGTACGCGATCGTCAAGACCGGCGGAAAGCAGTACAAGGTCGCGGTCGGTGACCTGGTGAAGGTCGAGAAGATCGAGGGCGCGCCGGGCACCGCCGTGGCGCTGAATCCGGTCCTCGTCGTCGACGGCGCCGAGCTGACCACCGACGCCGCGAAGCTGGCCGACATCTCCGTGGCCGCCGAGGTGGTCGAGCAGACCAAGGGCCCGAAGATCCGCATCCACAAGTTCAAGAACAAGACCGGCTACCACAAGCGCCAGGGTCACCGTCAGCCGCTGACGGTCCTCAAGGTCACCGGCATCAAGTAAGACATCCCGAGGAGAACCAGCTATGGCACACAAGAAGGGTGCGTCCAGCTCCCGCAACGGGCGTGATTCCAACGCCCAGCGACTCGGCGTCAAGCGCTTCGGCGGCCAGACCGTCAAGGCGGGCGAGATCCTCGTGCGTCAGCGCGGCACCCACTTCCACCCCGGCGTGAACGTCGGCCGTGGCGGTGACGACACCCTGTTCGCCCTGTCGGCGGGCGCGGTCGAGTTCGGCACCAAGCGTGGACGCAAGACCGTCAACATCGTGGCCCCGGAGCCGGTTCAGGCCTGACCGCCGAACCACTTCCGGATACACAGCGAGCGGGTCAGGGTCTCGAAACCCTGGCCCGTTTTTCGTGTTCTCGAACGAACAGTCCCAGTACGACCAGTCCCGAAGGAGGATGATTCGGCGTATGTCCAAGTTCATCGACCGTGTCGTACTGCATGTGCGTGCGGGTAAAGGCGGCCACGGTTGCGCCTCGGTGCACCGTGAGAAGTTCAAGCCGCTCGGCGGGCCGGACGGCGGCAACGGCGGCAACGGCGGCGACGTCATCCTCGAGGTCGACGCCAACGTGCACACCTTGTTGGACTTCCATTTCCACCCGCACGCGAAGGCGGGCAACGGCAAGCCGGGTGAGGGCGGCAACCGCGACGGCAAGCAGGGCGCCGATCTTGTGCTCAAGGTGCCCGACGGCACCGTCGTACTCGACGACGACGGCAAGGTGCTCGTCGACCTGGTCGGTTCGGGCAACCGCTTCATCGTCGCGCGTGGCGGTCGCGGCGGGCTCGGCAACGCCGCGCTGGCTTCGAAGGCCCGCAAGGCGCCGGGTTTCGCGCTGCTCGGCGAAGACGGCGAAGAACTCGACCTGGTTCTGGAGCTGAAGTCGGTCGCCGACGTGGGGCTCGTGGGGTTCCCTTCGGCAGGCAAGTCCTCGCTGGTCTCGGTGCTGTCGGCGGCCAAGCCGAAGATCGCCGACTACCCCTTCACCACACTGGTGCCCAATCTCGGCGTCGTCGCCAGCGGCGACACCACCTTCACCGTCGCCGATGTGCCCGGATTGATCCCTGGGGCCAGCGAGGGGCGCGGTCTGGGCCTGGACTTCCTGCGGCACCTCGAGCGCTGCGCGGTGCTCGCCCACGTGGTGGACTGCGCGACGCTGGAGCCGGGCCGCGACCCGGTGTCCGACGTCGACGCGCTCGAGGCCGAACTCGCCGCTTACAAGCCCGCGCTGAGCGCGGACGCCGAACTCGGCGACCTGGCGGGCCGGCCGCGTGTGGTGATCTTGAACAAGATCGATGTGCCAGACGCGGCCGAACTGGCCGAGATGGTGACCGCGGAGTTCACCGAGCGCGGCTGGCCGGTGTTCGAGATCTCCGCGGTGAGCCGGGCGGGCCTGCGCCCCCTGACCTTCGCCCTCGCCGACCTGGTGCGCCGGTACCGCGAGGAGCATCCGCAGGCCGCGCCCAAGCGCCCGGTCATCCGCCCGATCGCGGTGGACGACGCCGGGTTCAGCGTGCTCGCCGACCCGGAGGAGCCGGGTG
Organism: Nocardia sp. NPDC047654; assembly: GCF_043205035.1. Classification (NCBI taxonomy): domain Bacteria; kingdom Bacillati; phylum Actinomycetota; class Actinomycetes; order Mycobacteriales; family Nocardiaceae; genus Nocardia; species Nocardia sp. NPDC047654. The sequence goes on along the minus strand of NZ_JBIDDF010000006.1, from coordinate 201,590 downwards.
GCTTCATCGTGCGCGGCACCCGGCCGGAGCGCTGGGTGCGGCAGACCCAGTTCGACAACGACGAGGCCGTCGGCTACCTGGCCGACCGTTTGGCCCGCCTGGGCGTGGAAGACGAGCTGGTGCGGCTGGGCGCGGAGCCGGGAGCGCCGGTGACCATCGGCGACGTGACATTCGAGTGGGAACCCCAGATCTCGGCGGGTATCGACATGGTGCCCACCGGGCGCGGCACCGACATCCGGCTGGAGCAGACCGACCGGGTCAGCGCGGCCGAGCGCAAGCACGCGTCCCGCGTGCGCCGTGGTCTGGTGCGGGAAGACGAGGAGTAGACGTGGACGGTCGAGTCGTGCGCTCGCGGCGGATGCCGCGTTCGGCGGGCTCGACCGCGGGCGGTCCGGGTATGGTCGGGGCAACGGTCCCGGCTAACGTGGATTCGATTGTGGCGCAGGGAGTTCGGTGGCGATACAGATGAAATCCATGACTGCCGAGGCGGATTCGTCGGGCCTGAGCGAGGCGCGGCGGGCGATCGCGGCGGCGCGCCGGGTCGTGGTGAAGATCGGTTCGTCGGCGCTGACCAGTCTGAAAGGCGGCTTGGACACCGCGCGGCTGGATCTGCTCGCCGACGCGGTGGAGGCGCGGATGCGCGCCGGATCCGATGTGGTGGTGGTGTCCTCGGGTGCGATCGGCGCGGGCATCGCGCCACTCGGCTTGACCAGCCGCCCGCGTGATCTGGCGACCAAGCAGGCCGCGGCGAGCGTCGGGCAGCTGGCCCTCGCGCACGCCTGGGGCACGTCGTTCGCCCGGTACCACCGCACGGTCGGGCAGGTGCTCCTGAGCGCCGACGACTTCGCCCGCCGCGAGCATCACCGCAACGCCCAGCGCACCCTCGACCGCCTGCGCTCGCTCGGCGCGGTGGCCGTGGTGAACGAGAACGACACCGTGGCAACGGAAGAGATCCGCTTCGGCGACAACGACCGGCTCGCCGCGCTGGTCGCCCACCTGGTCGGCGCCGACGCGCTGGTACTGCTGTCGGACGTGGCGGGCCTCTACGACGGCGACCCACGCAAGGGCGCGGCCACGCTGATTCCCGAGGTGCGCAGCAGTGCCGACCTGGACGGCGTCATCGCGGGCAGCGGCGGCGCGCTCGGCACCGGCGGCATGGCGTCGAAGTTGTCGGCGGCGCGCCTGGCCGCGGACGCGGGCGTGCCGGTGCTGCTGGCCGCCGCCTCGTCGGCCGCCACCGCTCTGACCACCGGCACCGTCGGCACCGCGTTCGCCGCCCGCCCGGTGCGCCTGTCCGCCCGCAAGTTCTGGGTCCGGCACGCCGCCGACAGCCGCGGCGCCCTGCTCATCGACGACGGCGCCGTCCAAGCGGTGGCGCACCGGCGCCGATCGCTGCTCGCGGCCGGAATCGTCGGCGTGCGGGGCCGCTTCTACGGCGGTGACGTGGTGGACCTGGTGGCCCCCGACAGCCGCGTCGTCGCCCGTGGCGTCGTCGAATACGACAGCACCGAACTGGCGGGCATGCTCGGCCGCTCCACCGCCGAACTCCCCGACACGATGCAACGCCCCGTGATCCACGCCGACGACCTGGTCAAGGTCTGATTTCGCACTGGCTGCGGGCATGTCGGGCACAGCCATGCGCTCTTTCGTCCCGACCTGACGCCCCGGGCCCAACCTGAGAACTCATCTGCTCGTGCACCCCAGGTGAGTAGTTCGCGAGTACGGGCGGGTCGATCGCGGCTCGGCCGAACTCTGTCCGCCGGTGGCCGTCGCGGCGACACGAAGCGGTTCTGGGTTCGCAACCGGTCGACATCAGGGTGTGCGGTGACGGCTGGGAGCTGTACAGACGGCGTGGTGGCACCGTCCGCATCCGAGATGCGCTGAGCGCCCGGCGCGATGCTGCCGGGAACTCCCCGCCGCCCCGGCGTGGTGACCGAGGCGGCGGACCGGCCTCAGGACGGGACGACGCCCGGTTGGTTGGTCGTCGGTATCTGCTGCTGGTTGCCTTCCACCGGGCCGGTGACGCCGGGTTGGCCACCCGGATCGGGCAGTGGAACCCCGGGGCCCGGAGCTGGGGGTTGCGGGGGCGGTGGTGGGCTCGGTGCGGGCGGTGGTGGTGGGGGAGCCGATGAGCTCGGCGGTTGCACGGGTTCCGGGGGTTGCGGTGCGGGCGGTGGCGGTGCCGACGAGCTCGGTGGTTGCGCCGGTTCCGGAGTTTGCGGTGCGGGCGGAGGCGGTGGAGGTGCTGACGAGCTCGGCGGTTGTGCCGGTTCGGGAACCTGTGCGGGTGGTTCGGTAGGCGGTGGCGGCGCCGACGAGCTCGGCGGTTGCACGGGCTCCGGAATGTCCGGTGTGGGAGCAGGACTCGGCTGCGGAGGTGTGGTCGAGGGCGCCTGCTGTGTCTGCGGTGCGGGCTCGGGGGACGGCGACGGCGTGGGTTGTGGCGTCGGTGTCTGGGTGGACGGAGCTTGCTGCGGTGCCGGGGTCTCGGTGGGGGACTGCTGCGGTGGTGGCGTCTGCTGGGCGGGCGGCGCCGAGGGAGTCTGCTGTGCGTCCGGCGCCGGTTGTGTCGGCGATGACGGCGGGTGGGACGGCGCGGACGATTCGGGAGCGTCGGGTGTGGGTTGCGTGGTATCAGGTGTGGGTTGCGTGGTGCTCGGCGATGATTCGTCATCCGGCAGCACCGGCTCGGGTGTCGAGTACCTCGGCGTGCCGGGGGAGAGCGCCTGTGGTGCGGCCGGCGCCGTCACAGCGGGTGGTTCGGGCAGCGCGGGCACGGCGGTTCCCGCCGCGGAGTAGGCGGGCTTGTAGACCATGTTCATCGCGAGCACGGCTTCCTGGCGCAGCGCCTCCTGCGCCATCTGCGCGTTGATGACGTGCGCCGCTTCCAGCAGTCGCGCGATCGCGCCGACCGGCCCGGAAGCGCCCGGCGGCACCACCGCGAGTTTCACCGCCTCGGCGGCCGCGGCGACCCCGCCGAGCCGGGCGCCCACTTGACCGAGCACCGCGGCCAGCTCGTCGGCCGACGCCGCGAAACTGCGCGCGCATGCCTGCGCGGCGTCGGCGGCGGCGCCTTTCCATCCGGCCGTGTCCATCACGCGGTCCACACTGCCCCGAGTGAGTGGGAACGACGTGGTGAGCGCCCCTGCCGCCTCGAGCCAGATCGTCGAGGCGCGCAATACCTGCGCGGCGTCGATCTGCTGCGCCTTCGCGTAGATCTCCTCGTGCCGCAGGGACTCGAAATGCTCCATCGAGCTGATGTAGGTGGGATCGGAGCCGCTCATCGGGGCAACCTCGTCTGGACCGCGCGCAGGGCGGCGGCGCTCGCGGCGTCGGCCTCTTCGAACAGTCCTCCGCTGATCAAGAATGCTTCCTTCATGCGGTAGGCCGCTTCGATGTAGTGGTCGAGCAGTGCCGCCGCGTCCCGCGCCTTGTGGCTGAAACCGGCCTGCAATTGCTGTGCGGAGACGAATCCACCGAAACCGCCGAGGTCCGCGGCGGATTGGAGGCGCTGCTGTAGGTGGAGCAGCCGATCGGCCTGCCGCTCGTACATTTCAGCGCACTGCCGAGCCGCCGCCGGATCGAACTGGACGGTCCCGCTCTGCGCGGCCTCCTTGAATCGGGCGATATCGGCTCGGCTGGTCTCGATCGTCATCGCTCACCCCTGAGATCGGTCGGTCCGCCTCAGACTAACCGGAAGCTCGGTGCCCGGTCAGCATTAGTCGGCGGCCACGGCCGCGAAAACGAGCTATATCGGTATGCGCTTTTGTAATTGGAGGGCGATCTGCTCGGCGGAAGCGGGGGCGATCCGCACTTCGTCGCCCGCTTTGATCAGGTATCTTCCGTCATCGCGTACATCGATCCAGGTGTAGTGGATCGGTGGGGGCGGGGTGGGACGATCCAATCGCGGTTCGATTCTGATGTGGCCCTCGGCGGTATGCGGTTCGAGCAGCAGCTTGCGGATTCGGGGCGCCGCCTGTTGCCGCGCACGCACGGTCTCCTGGTCGCGTACCGCGTCACCGGACGCGACCCGAGCGGGTTCGCGGCCCGCGGGCGTCCTCGGCAGCAGCGCCGCGATCCGCCGGCCCAGTTTGGTGCTGTGGCCGATCGAAATACGCACGCGGCCACCGAAATCCGAGCCCGCGCCGGGTTCCTGCACGGCGAGCACGGCGCGATCGTAGATGGCGGCGGCGAGCAACCGTAGTTCACTGCCCGGTTGATGCGCGCCGCCGATCGCCACGATCCTGGTGTGCGGTTTGGCCAGAATGCGCAGGCAGGCCGATAGGTCGGGGTCGGAGCGCAGCGGCAGCCGCTCGGCGAGGGCGATGCGCAACTTCTCGGCCTCGTCCTCGGTGCGGGGCGTCTCCAGGATGCGCAGCGGGTAAGGGTGGCGGTCCAGGTCGGTCTCGCGCCAGATATAGGCGAACTCGTCCGGAGTGAAGGTCCATTCCACGGCCGAATCACATCCTCACCGAACCCGCCAATGCTGCTCGTAGCCTAGCGGTCCCGACGCCGGGACAAGAGATGTACCGCACGGGGATGCCACGGCCTTCCGGCATCCGTCCTGAAAAACCGCGATTTCGAGGCGGTGTCGTGCTCGACCGTCCGCTCCGGTTCTGCTGGAATATCAGAAAGGGTTCGCGACGCGGGGGCGAAGCGATTACCCCGCACGGCAACAACCGGGTATGGCTGAGATCTGCCGAGGAGGGATTGCGGTGCACACCACGATACGGCGAGTGGGCGCGGGAACCGTTCTGCTGTTCCTCGCGGGCGGCTTCGTCTGGGCCGGAGCCGGGCCCGCGGGAGCGGAGCCGGCCGGTTGCTATGTCGACCGAGGCGTCACCGACGCGGCCGCGCTGTGCCACAGCGGCGAGGGAGCCTCGGTGCTGGAGGCCGAATGTCTCGGTTTCTTCCAGCCGTCGGGGCGGTCCGGGCCGGCGTTCGGCTACTACAGCGGCTTCGAATCGCAACAGACGCCGGTCGGCAAGCCGATGCGCGTCACCTGCGTGGCCGACGGCGCCGTGGGGATCGCCACCCTCGCGTTCCTCGTCCCCGCTACGGTGCCGTAGCCGACGATCAGCGAAAACGTTTCGGCTGTCGGCGTTTCTGGGCTCGCGGCGGTCAGCTCGGCCGCGCCTCCAGCACGTTGTCCGGCGAGGCCGTCGGCACGCGCCTGGTCAGCGTGAATCCGTGCCGGGCGAGGAACTCGCGGTACTCGGCCTCGGTGCGTTCCCGGCCGCCCGCGTTGACCAGCATCTCCAAGTCGATGTACTTGCTCGGATGCGGGGCGGTGTGCTCGGGGACGACCAGTTCGACGATCAGCAACCGGGCGTCGGGGTCCATGGCCGCACGCAGCGTGCGCAGAATGCGCCCGGCGTCCGCGTCGGCCCAGTCGTGCAGAATGTGCTTGAGGAGGTAGGCATCGCCCCCCTTGGGGACGCTGTCGAAGAACGATCCGCTGTGCACCGCGCAGCGATCGGCGAGACCGAGCTCGGCGAGCCGAGCGGGCGCGTCGGCCACCACCTCCGGCAGGTCGAACAGGATGCCGCGCGATCGGGGTGCGCGGCGCAGGATTTCGGTGAGCAGCGTCCCTTCGCCCCCGCCTACGTCGACCAGGGTCTCGAAGCGGCCGAAATCGTAGGCCGCGAACAGCGGTTCCATCGCCAAGGTGCCGATGCTGGTCATCGCGCGGTCGAACAATTCGCCGAGTTCGCGATCGTGCTGGACGTAGTCGAAGAACGGCATCCCGTCGAGTTTCTCGCCGACCGGCTCGCCGGTGCGCACCGCGTCGACCAGATGCGACCAGTGATTGCGGTGCCCGGGCGAACCGAAGAACAGCACCGCGTCGCGCAACGACACGTCGGCATCGCGGCGCAGGGCTCGTGCCATCGGCGTCAGCGCGTAGCGCCCGTCGCGCCGCTGGGTGAAGATGCCGTGACTGATCAGCAGTCGCAGCAATCGACGCAGGGCGCCCTCGTCGGCGCCGACCGCCGCCGCGAGCTCCGCACCCGAGCGCGGTCCCGCCGCGAGTTCGTCGGCAACGCCGAGCACCGCGGCGGCGTGGATGGCCTGCGTGATCCACCCGGCGGCGATCAGTTCCATCAGTGCGACGTGTCCGGGCACCAGCTTGCGAAACGCCAGAGCCAAGGCGCCGCGCACCGACTCGACGGCCCGTACCAGCGGAAGCGGAGGGATTCTCGGTCGGTCGGACGCCACTGCGACTCCATCCGTCGAAGGTCGGCACTCTGCGCTTGTCTAGGAGGGTACGTCGCGGCCGGATTCGCTGCGCTGTTTCTCTCGCTCGGCCGCCGTGGCGAGATAATCGCCGAGTTCGCGGCGCAGCGTGACGTCCAGTGAGCGGGCGAGCGTGGCGTGCACCGAGGCCACCGCCAGTTCGCGCATCTTGTTGAGCATCGTTGTGGTCTCGGCGATTTCGCCGCTGGTGTCGGGCATCCAGCCGGGCCCGTGCTCATCGATGATGTGCTGCTTGGCCGCGGTGATCATGATGTGCGTGATGTCATCGATGCGGTCGGCCACCTTCGCGTAGATCTCGATGAGCGTGCGCAGTTCCAGGCCGTACTCGTGCAACTCGGCGAACGAGGTGAGTAGCTGGGTCTCGGTGAACACCACCGTGTCGCCCTCCAGCCGGACCAGCTTCATCTCGCGCAACCGATCGACCAGTTCGTCGGCATCGGCGCCGAGGATGGTGCCGATCAGCTCGCGGGGCACCTCGAAGGTCTCGTCCTTGGCCCAGGACGCCGTCACGGCGTGCTGCAGGCCGAGCACTTCGGTGAGGTCCTTGCCGGTCTCCCAGCTGGTGATGAAGTCGGCGATGTGCGCGGTGGTGAAGCCGCGCTGCAGCAGCGCGTCGATCAGGCGCAGCCGCTCGAGGTGCGCGTCGTCGTAGATGCTGGCCCTGCCGTCCTTGCCGACCGGCGGCGGCAGCAGTCCGCGTTCCTGGTAAGCGCGCACGTTGCGGGTGGTGGTGCCCGCGGCGCGCGCGAGGTCATCGATCCGGTACTCCGGCGTCGACCTCACCTCCCTCGCTGACCAGGCGCCGATGGACCGGCGGCGCGCCGCTGAACTCCCTGCGGACCGAGTCTATCGTCCGCACCGCCGGTCTCCCGGCACCTACGAAACCGGTGCCACCCGTTGTCGCCGCTGGTCGGCGGTCTGCTCGACCACGAGGTAGTCGTCGAGATCGACCGCGCGCAGCTGATGGACGTACTGCGTGGCGAAGCCCGGATACATCGTCGCGTTGAAGCCGTCCTCGGTCAGATACCAGCTGCGGCATCCCGAATTCCAGGTGGTGGCGGAAAGCTTGCGCTGGATGGCGGCGTTGTAGCGGTCCTGCCGATCCTGGCGCACGTCGAGCATGCGCAGGTCCCGGTCGAGGATGACGCCGATCGCGCCGACGAGGTAGTCGATCTGGGCTTCCATGTACACCAGCGCCGAGTTGTGCCCCGGCCCGGAATTGGGTCCGAAGGTGAAATACAGATTGGGATACCCGGAGACGGCGACGCTCTTGAAGGCGTAGGCGCCACGCGCCCATTCGTCCGCGAGAATCCGGCCGTCGCGCCCGGCCACCGGAATGGGCGTCCCGGTCTTGGAGACGTCGAACCCCGTCGCGAAGACAATGCAATCCGCCTGGTGCTCGATGCCTTCGGCGGTGCGGATGCCGTGCTCGGAGATCCGGGCGATCGGCCAGGTGATCAGCTTGCAGTTATCCCGCTGCAAGGCGGGGTAGTAGTCGTCGGTCATCAGCAGGCGTTTGCAGCCCGCCCGGAAGTCCGGGGTGAGTTGACGGCGCAGCCAGGGGTCCTTGACCTGCCTGCGCAGCTGTGCCTTGCCGACCAGCTCGACCACCCTGGTCAGCGGCGTATTCCACACCACGCCCAGCGCCACCGACTCATGGCCGTAGAACCAGGCGCGGCGGGCCAGCTGTTCGGCGGCGGGCACGCGGCGGTAGAGCTCCTTGGTCAGGCCGTTGGTCTGCCGGTTGACCCGCGGCAGCACCCAGCCGGGCGTGCGCTGGAACACCTTCACCGAGGCGGCCTTGTCGACCAGTTCCGGGATGATCTGGACCGCGCTGGCCCCGGTGCCGACGACCGCCACTCGCTTGCCGGTGAAGTCGTAGTCGTGATCCCAGCGGGCGCTGTGGATCTTGTGACCCTGATACGTCTCGATGCCGCGGATGTCCGGGAGACTCGCGTTGGCCAGCGGCCCGGACGCCAGCACCACGGCGCGGGCGAGGATCGACTCGGCGTGGCCCTCGATCGTGATGTGCCAGACTCCGGCCTGCTCGTCGAACACGATGCCGGTGACGTTGTGCCCGAAGCGCAGGTGTGGACCGAGCCGGAATTCCGTGGCCATCGCCTCGATGTAGCCGAGGATCTCGTTGCTCCCGGAGTAGGTGCGCGACCAATCCGGGTTCGGCGCGAAACTGTAGGAGTACAACCGCGACGGAATGTCGCACGCCGCACCGGGATAGGTGTTGTCGCGCCACGTGCCGCCGATCGCGGCGCCGCGCTCGAAGATCGCGAAATCGTGGATGCCGCGCTGCTTGAGCCGGATGGCCGTGCCGATTCCGGCGAACCCGCCGCCGATCACGGCGACGTCCAGGGTGTGCGTGCTCATCGGGTTCCCTGTCATGCCGCGGGCTCGTAGGTCAGTTCCTTCGACCAGGTCGGGTTGTTGCGCAGCAGTGCCCTCGGCAGCAACCCGGTGATCTTCACCAGCGCGTCGGCCACCAGGTGGTAGGGGTGACCGCGGTCGATCACCCAGCCGCCGTGCGTCTTCACGATCTGGTACATCGGCAGCCTGCGCGCGAATTCGCTGCGCTCGCCGACGTTCGCGTACCGCTTGAGCGCGCCGTAGAGCTTCTCCTCGTCGACACCCATCGCGACGATGTTGTCGCGCATCTTGTTCAGCAGCGGCACATAGCTCAGCACGCCGATGATCAGCGAGGGCTTGGCCCAGCCGCCGACCAGGTCGATGAACAGCTTGCGCATCTCCGCGTGCCCGAGCAGATCCATCACGGCGAAATCGACGGCCAGGTGCCGGGATTCGTCGGAGTTGATCTTCTTGAACGCCTCCTGGCAGACCGGGTCCTCGATCTCGTCCATGATGAACTTGATCAATGCGCCGTCCAGCGCGACCTCCAGCATCGGGATCACGGTGCCGAGGAACGACAGCGACATGTCGTCGGAGTACTTGTCCAGGAAGTCGATCACCAGCTTGACGTTGACGTTCGGCTGCGGGATCTCGTCGCCGTCGAGCATGCCCCACCGGCGCATCAGCGCGAGCTCGGCGTTGGCGTGCTTCTGCTCCTCGGCATGGAAGTAGCGGTAGATCTCGCGCAACGTCTCGGTGGGCGCTTTCTTGGCCATTGCCGCGAAGCCGCGCGCGCCGACGTTCTCGATCCACATCAGATCGGCCATGAACGGCTTGAGCTTGGCGTGCAGTTCGGGCGTGATGGTCTCGCGGCCCGGCGCGTCCCAATCGATGTCGGCCAGCGCCCACTGGCGGTCCTTGATCTTGCGGAGCATGTCGTCGAAGTCCATCGCGATGGCAGCCATGTCAGACTCCTGTCTTGTCGGTGACCGGAGTGCGGTCGGTGGTGGTCGAGTGGTCCTGGGGCAGCAGCCGCTCCAGGAGACCGAGAACGTAGGTGTACTGCGCGGGGAAGCACCGCTTGAGCAGCCATACGGCGTGCGCGTCCAGTTGGGGGAGCACATAGAGCTGGCCGCGGTCGTGCGCGTCGAGGGCGGTGCGCGCGACGCGCTCGGGGGAGAAGCCGGTCCAGCGCATGAGGAAGTCGGCCAGTTGCGCCGATTCCTTGGTGATCCGGCCGTCACGCGCGACGTTCGTGCGGACGAACGTCGGGCACAACACCGTCACCGCGACACCGGTGCCGCTCAATTCGGCGGCCATGGTCTCCGACAGCGACAGCACGCCGGCCTTGGACACGTTGTAGGCGGCCATGGAAGGCGCTGCGGCGAATCCGGCGGCCGAGGCGACGTTGATGATGCCGCCGCGTCCGGCCGCCCGCAGGCGCGGGGCGAAGACCTCGCAGCCGTGCACGACTCCCCACAGGTTGATGCCCAGTGCCCACTGCCAGTCGTCGAAGCCGATGTGCCCCACGGGTTTTCCGCCGATCCCGACGCCCGCGTTGTTGATCACCAGGTCGACCGGGCGCTCGAACAGCGTTTCGGCGAAGCGGGCGAGCAACTCCACGTCCTCGCGTTGCGCCACGTCGCAGCGGAAGGCGTGCGCTGCGCCCGGGTGGGCGCGTTCGATCAGGGCGACCGTTTCGTCGGCGCGCGCCTCATCGATGTCGGCGCAGATCACCCGGCCGCCGCGGGCGGCGATCTCCAGCGCGAACGCGCGGCCGATGCCGCTGCCCGCGCCGGTGACCACGGCTCGCGCACCGTGCGTGCGCCGGGCCCGGCCCAGGGCCACCAGCTTGTCCAATCCGAACATCTCAGCTCACCTTTTCCGTACCGGAGGTAGCGACCAGCGCCGCGCGCAGGAAGTCGGCGGCGCGTGCGAGGGCTTGGTCGGCCTCGGGCACCACCAGGGGAAGGGCCTGGAAGACGTGTAGTTGCCCAGGCCAGATCTCGAGTTCGCAGCTGCCGCCCGCGCGCCGGACCATCTCGCACAGCGCCCGTGCGTCGGCGGCGAGCATCTCGGTGCCGCCGACCTGCACCAGGATCGGCGGCAGCGCGAGACCCTGCGGGATGGTCAGCCGCAGGCGCGCGGCGTCGGCCGGGTGACCGTTGGTGTAGGCCGCGGGCAGCCTGCTCGCGGCGGCGGCCGAGATCAGCGGATCGGTCCGGACGCGTTCCCGCTCGGCCGCCAAGCCGAGGGTCAGATCCAGCAGCGGGGAGAACATCGCGACGGCCGCGGGCTGCGGGCGGCGGTGTCGTCCGTTCTCGACGAGCAGATCCAATGCGAGATGCCCGCCCGCGGAGTCGCAGGCGATCACCAGGTCTTCCGCGGCGATGCCCCGGCCGAGCAGCCAGCGGTAACCCGCCTCGACGTCGTCGGCGGCGGCGGGGAACCGGTGTTCGGGCGCGAGGCGATAGTCGGTGAGGAAGACCGGAAGCCCGGTCTTCGCCGACAGCCGAGCCGCGAGAGCGCGATGCGTGCGCGCCGAGCAGATCACGTACCCGCTGCCGTGGATGTAGTAGACGGCTCGCGTCCCGAACGGCACGCCCGCCGCCCGCACCCATTCCCCGCGCACCGCGCCCGACCGGACCTGGGTGACGGACGTACCGGGCGGCACGGGACCGCCGACGGCCATCAGCGTGGCGATGAGCTTGCGTGCGAACCAGACGCCCGGCGCGTTCATCGGCACCGCGCAGTTCACCGGCCGAAGCGTCAGCCTGGTGGCCGCCGCGGCCACGGTGGCGCGGGTCGAGGGCGTGGTGGGAACGCCGGGGACCGAGGTCCTCGTTGACCTTGTCATGCGCTAAGAATCAGCCATCAATGTGCCAGTTGTCAATGGCACATTTAGAAAAGGTAATCCGAACCGGTTACCGTGACGTGTGGCTACCTTGGACGACGACGAGATCGCGGCGGCGACGGTCGGCGAGGTGCGGCCCTATGCGGTCAAGGTGGTTCTGGAGGACCACAACCCCGCGTGGCCGGACTGGTATGCCGAGGAAGAAGCCGTGATACGCGCGGCACTCGGCGATGTGGCGCTGCGGATCGAGCACACGGGTTCCACGTCGGTTCCCGGTCTCGCGGCCAAGCCGCTGATCGACATCCTGCTGCTGGTTCCCGACGCCGACGACGAAGCCGCCTATCTACCGGCTCTCGAAGCTGCCGGGTACGCGCTGCGCGTCCGGCAACCGGACTGGTATCAGCATCGCTGTCTTGTCCGCCGGGTGGAGAGTGGTGCGCGCCGAAACGTGAATCTGCATGTGTTCGCGCCGGAGTCGGGCGCGCCGGAGATCGAGCGGATCCTCGCCTTCCGCGACTGGTTGCGCACGCACGACGAAGACCGGGAGTACTACGAGCGTACGAAAAGAGCTCTCGCGCGGCGGGACTGGAAGTTCGTGCAGCACTACGCGAACGCCAAGAGCGAGGTCATCGAGGAGATCCTCGGCCGAGCGCTGTCCGGCTGATGCCGATCGGGCGAGCCACCCGACTCGTCACCGGACAACGCCCGCCCGCCCGGCACCGCCGAGCGCTTTCCGCAGTGGCGGGCACGCTGCGCCTGCCAGCGGACGGGGTCGCGCGGATCATGCCCGGCGCGTCCACCGCCGCCGAATGCCGACGCCCTCTCGGCTCGAATTCTGTTGTGCGCGAACGCTCTCAGTACCCGCGCGCGGGGTCGATCGGCGCCAGCAGCGGGCGTCCTTCGAGGAACCGCGAGACGTTCGCTTCGACGTGGTCGGCGAAGGCCGCCAACCGCAGCTGCGGCGGATTCGAATCATGGGGAGTGACAATGGCATTCGGCAGCGACCAGAGGGGATGACCGGCCGGGAGCGGCTCCGGGTCGGTGACGTCGAGGCCCGCGCCGCCGATCGCGCCTGAGGCCAGCGCGGCCACCAGCGCGTCGGTGTCGATGAGGCTGCCGCGCGCGACGTTGATGATCCACGAGGACGGCTTGAGCCGCGCGAGTTCGTCCGCGCCGACGAGATGCCTGGTGGCGGGTGTGGCGGGCGCGGCGATCACCACGTGATCGGTGTGCGGCCAGACCCGGCCCAGATGATCGGCGGAAATCGTCTCGACCGAAGAGGGAATGCCGGGGCCGGTGACTGGACGCCCGCTGCGATTCACCGCGATGATGTGCGCGCCGAGCGGAACCAGCATCGGGATCAGCGCGCGGCCGATGCCGCCCGCGCCCACGATCGTCACCGTCTTGCCGCGCAGCGTGCCGACGTGCGGAAAGAAGTCCTGTTGCCGCCAGTCCGACGCGCGCAGATGCTCGGGCAGGTAGCGGACACCCGCGAGCAGCAGCATGAGCGCGTGCTCGGCCACGCTCGCCGCGAAAGCGCCTGCGGCGGAGGTGAATCGCACACCGGGATGCCTGGCGATGACACCCGCGGCGAACCAGTCCTCGACGCCTGCGGCCGGAAGCTGCACCCACTCCACACCGGCGGGCAATTCGTCCGGGAACTCGCCGGCGTCGCCGGCCCAGATCAGCCCGCGCGCATCGCCGAGATCGGAGAGGGTGGCGCCCGCCCCCACGACGGCCTTCTCCAACAGCGTGGGAGGTGGGTCGGCGGGGCCGATCGCGATCGTCACTGCCGGTCGGTTCATGGACGGACCTCCTTCGGAGCAGTAGGAACGTGGTCGCGAGCGGGGACGTTGCGACCGTAACACCGCCCGGCGTGCGCCGACCGGTCACAGGGTGTGCGTTCGGCGCGGCGCTAGGCCTCGCTCTGCTCCTCGTCGAGCTCCACGTCCACCTTGTCCCGCTCGGCCCACTCCAGGAGAGGATCCAGGTGGAACACCGCGTCATCCATGCCCGCGTGCAGATCGCCGAGTTCGGCGAAGCGAGCGGGAACGGAGGCCATGGTGAAGTCGCGTGGATCGATGTCGGGAATTTCGTCCCAGCGTACCGGTGTGGAGACCGTGGCGGCGGGGACGCCGCGCACCGAGTAGGCGGCGGCGATGGTGTGATCGCGGGCGTTCTGGTTGTAGTCGACGAACAGCATCTTCGGATCGCGGTCGCGCCGCCACCAGGTGGTGGTCACGTCGTCGGGCGCCCGCCGCTCGACTTCCCGGGCGAACGCGAGCGCCGCGCGGCGCACGTCCTGGAATCCCTGATCCGGCACGATCCGCACGTACACGTGCATGCCGTTGCCGCCAGAGGTCTTCGGCCACCCGACGGCGCCGATCTCGTCGAGAACCTCGTGCACGACCCCGGCGACCCGTTGCACTCGTGACCACGGGCAATCCGGCATCGGGTCGAGGTCGATGCGCCACTCGTCCGGACGCTCGGTATCGGCGGCGCGCGAATTCCACGGATGGAACTCGACCGTGGACATCTGCACCGCCCACAGGACGTCGGCGAGCTTCTCGACGCACAGCTCGTCGGCATGCCTCCCATAGCGCGGGAAGTACACCCGCACAGTCGGAATCCAGTCCGGCGCGCCGGCGGGAAGCCGCTTCTGATGCACCTTGTCGCCCGCGAGTCCTTTGGGAAACCGGTGCAGCATGCAGGGCCGGTCGCGCAGCGCGTTGACGATGCCGTCCCCGACGCTCAGGTAGTACCGCACCAGATCCAGCTTGGTGGCGCCGCTCTCCGGAAAGTAGACGCGGTCGGGGTTGGAGACGCGGATCGTATGGTCGCCGACCTCGAGCTCGATCGCCGACCTGGTGGATTTGCTGGCCACGGATCGACTGTAGTGGGCGAAGCGGAGGAAAGCCCCGCGCGACTTCGAACCGGCGCGAGCTTTGCCGCGGCCGGGTTCCCGGCGTTGCACCGCTCTGGTATGCATACCGGTATGAGCAAGGCGACGCGCGTGACCGTCACGCTGGATCGGCAGGTGGCCGAGTGGGCCAGGGAGGTCGCCGATCGCCAGAACCGCAGCCTGTCGGCGGTGATCAACGCCGCGCTGCGCTCCACGCTCGTGCACGACAGCCTGACCGAACTGGCCATCGACGATGAGGCCGAGCTGGCCGCGGCCTACGACGACGTGACGCTCACCCAGGCCGCCGAAGACGATGCCGCCGGCGCCGCATGAGACGCGGCGAGATCTGGCGCTACGCCCCGACGCTCAGTGACGGCACCCCTTTCCCGCGGCGCATGACGGTCGTGCTGGTCTCCGACTCGGCGGTGATCACCTCGCGCTATCGCTGGCTGCAAGTCGTCCCGTTGCGCGACGCCGACCCCGGGCATGTGCTGGCCACTCTCACCGAACACGGCTGGGCCGACACCCTGAAACTGCACCGCGCCTATCGCCCCTGGCTCACCCAACATCTCGGCATGCTCTCCCCGGAGGAGACGGAGTCCCTCGACGCCCGCCTGCGGGCGACGCTGAGTTTGTAGGCGCCGCGCCTTCGAGCGGCGGGTTCGCGCATCTTGCGGGGCGCCGGGGCCGAGTAGGGCGCATGCTGGGTCTGCGCTCCGATGAAGTAGTCCCAGCCCTGGCCGAAGTCGCGGCGGCCGAGCACTTCGTCCAGCGCGTCGGACTTCACCCGGAACAAGGAGACGCGCCGGTGTGAGGCGTAAGGCAAGAGCTGCGCGGCCTCGGGACCACCGCTGACGGCTTCTCGGCTGACACAGCGGGCCCGGCGCTTCAGGTACCGGGTAACTCGGTCTCTTCCTTCGTTCGAGGCTTTTGATTGGACCGACACCGACCCACGCCGGTGAGCGTGCCGCACGGCGTGGAGTCGACCCTCCATGACCGGGGAAGCCTCGGCCCCCCCGTCCGCCGACCGGCGTCGCTATGTCGGCGTAGCCAGGGCGAACGGGAGGATGGCGTCGGCGCCGGCCGCGCGGAGTGCGTGGGCGGCGACGGTGAAGGTCCAGCCGGTGTCGGTGATGGTGTCGACCAGCAGGATCGGGCCCGGCACGTCGGTGAGGTCGGGGATCTCCCAGGAGTCGAACAGTCCGGCTACGCGGTGTGCTGAGTTGGCCGCCGAGACGGGTGGGCGGTCGGGGCGGGTGCGCAGGGTGCCGAGGTCCCGCAGGCGGCCGATCTCGGCCAGCCGGGCGGCGAGGGTGGCGGTGAGCACGGGATAGCGCGGGGATTCCAGGGCGAGTACCGACCGCGGGCGGGTGGCCCAATCCCATTCGCGCAGCACGGCGACGCAGGCGTCGAAGACCGCGTCGGGGACCGGATCATCCGGGCCGTCGAGCAGCGCCCGCAGTCGCTGCCCCCAGCCCAGGTCGGTGAGCCTGCCGAGGACGCGGCCGGTCTCGGCGCCGCCGGTGATCTTGCCGGACAACGGGATTCCCAGCTTGGCCATGCCGGTGGGCCACTGTTTGCGGGGCGCGAGATCGATGCCGGGGCGGTCGAGCCGGGCCTTGGTGGCGGCCACCGCGTCGGCGGCGACGGTGCGGTCGGGGCGGCTGCCGGTGCAGTTGTCGCAGCGCCCGCAGCCGGGCGAATCCGCCGCGTCGGCGGAAAGTCCCGGGTCGTCGAGCTGGCGGCGCAGGAATTCCATCCGGCAATCGGTGGTGGATTGGTAGTCGATCATGGCCTGCTGTTCGGCCTCGCGGGCGATGGACAGGCGCTCGTAGCGTTCGGTGTCGTAGGTCCACGGACGGCCGGTGGCGATCCAGCCGCCGCGCACGCGGCGCACCGCACCGTCCACGTCGAGCACCTTCAGCACCATCTCCAGCCGGGAGCGATTCAGCTCCACCAGCGGCTCCAATGCCGCGGTGGACAACGCGCGGTCGGAGTCCAGCGCGTCGAGCACGGCGCGCACGATGTGCTCACGGGGGAACGCGACGGAGGCGAAGTAACTCCAGATGCGCGCGTCCTCGGGGCCGGGGAGCAGGATCACCTCGGCCCGGTCGGTGCCGCGCCCGGCGCGTCCCACCTGCTGGTAGTAGGCGATGGGAGAGGACGGCGCGCCGACGTGCACCACGAAGCCGAGGTCGGGTTTGTCGAAGCCCATGCCCAGCGCGGAGGTGGCGATGAGCGCCTTCACCTCGTTGTTCAGCAGCGCCGCCTCCAGAGCCTCGCGCTCCGCGGGGTCGGTCTGCCCGGTGTAGGCGGCGACGGTGTGGCCGTGCGAGTTCAGTACGTCGGCGAGATCGTGCGCGGCGGCGACGGTGAGCGTGTAGACGATGCCGGAGCCGGGCAGCCGGTGCAGATGGCCGCTGAGCCAGGCGGTGCGTTCCACGGCGTCGTCGAAGCGGACCACCGACAGGTGCAGCGATTCGCGATCCAGCGTGCCGCGCAGCACCAGTGTGTCGGTGCCGATCTGGGTGGCGACGTCGGTGACCACCCGGTCGTTGGCGGTCGCGGTGGTCGCGAGTACCGGGACGTCGGAGCCGAGGTCGGCGATCAGCGTCCGGATGCGCCGGTAATCCGGCCGGAAGTCGTGGCCCCAGTCCGAGACGCAGTGCGCTTCGTCGATCACCACCAGCCCGGCGTCGGCGGCGAGCCGGGGCAGGACCTGATCGCGGAAGTCCGGGTTGTTCAACCGCTCCGGGCTGACCAGCAACACGTCGACCGCGCCCGCGGCGACGTCGGCGTGGATCTCGTCCCACTCGGTGACATTGCCGGAGTTGATGGTCGCCGCGACCACCCCCGCGCGCTGCGCCGCCGACACCTGGTTGCGCATCAGGGCGAGCAGTGGCGACACGATCACCGTCGGCCCGCGCCCCGCCCTGCGCAGCAGCTTCGCGGCGATGAAGTACACCGCCGACTTTCCCCAGCCGGTGCGCTGCACGACCAGCGCCCTGCGCCTCCGTACGACGAGCGCCTCGATCGCGGTCCACTGGTCCTCCCGCAGCCGAGCGCCAGCACCGGCCAGCTCACGCAGCAGCTGTTCGGCGTGCTCGCGCAGGTCGGGGGCGGTGAGGTCGATCGAAGACGCGCCGGTGGCCGTGGTCATGCGCTCCATCGTGCCCGACGACTCCGACAGGTGGCCGCGCGCCCGACCGCCGCCACACCGGGCTCGCCGACTACCGGATCAGCCGGGCGGCGCCTTCCGGCCACACGATCTCGACCGGCACGTCACGCCGACGAGCGAGCGCGACCACCGATCCGGTGCCGCCGCGCTGCCCGGCCGCGCCGTCCCATACCGCGATCAGCCGATCACACGACGCCAGCATTGTCTCGTTCGCCGCTTCGTAGGCCGCGAGCCCCGCGTCGTCGAAGTCCATCACTCGTACCGCCGCCGCGCGATCGACGAGTTCGTCGAAAAGGTCGGCCTGGTCGGGCCGCACCTGCGCTTCCCGGTAGTTCCGCGACGGCAAGATCACTTCCAGCCGCCCACCGGCATCCAGGACCGCCTTGGCGAACATCGAGTCGGCGCCGCGGGCGAGGCAGCTCACGCCGACCAGGTCCGCGGCGGCGTACGCGGCGAGACGTTCACCGATCACGGCGCACACCAGCGGCTCGGTGGCAGGTGTGAAGTTCGTGTGCCCGGTGACCCCGATGCGCACCATGCAGGCTTCTCCTATGCTGTCTTCACCCGCGGTCTCGCAGCTCAGCCCCGAGTTTCACATACTCGCCATCGCGCCGGGTGAGCATCCTTCCCACGCGCTGGCGGCGCCCGGCTCGCCGCCGGTCGGACTCAAGCGGGACGCGCGGTCGCCGCCGCCAGCTCGGCCAGCCGGGCACGGACCAGGTCCGGGCGTTCCTCGATGATGAAGTGGCCGCAGTTCTGGACCAGTTCCAGCCGGTAGTCGTCGGCACGGGCGGTTTCGGCGGACGCGAGCGACGGATGGACCGCCGCGTCCTCGACGCCGAACAGGGCCAGGATCGGCACCTGGGCTCGCCGTTGTTCGCCTCGCTTGGCCGACCGAGGCACTTCGCGCAGCAGGAATGTGCGGTAGGTGTCGGTCGCCGTGCGGGCGCAGACGGGGTCGCGGAAGCGGTCCGCGTATGCCCGGATCACCTCGGGTCCGAATGCCTCGCGATGGCGTACGGCGCCGGCGAAGACGAACTGCTCCAAGAAGCGGGTACGCCGGTGCAGGTAGGTGCCGAACGCCGCGACGGCGGGCTGGTAGAGCAGGAACCGCCACGCGTGCGGGAGGAAATCCCGCGGCGTCTGCCACGGGTGGGCGATGTTGAGCGCCAGCAGCGCGTCGAAGCGCTGCGGCTCGCGCAGTACGAGCAGGTGGGCGATGTAGCCGCCCCAGTCGTGGCCGACCAGCAGGACGCGGTCCAGGCCGAGCGCGTCCAGCAACGCGAGCAGGTCGGAGGCGACGTCGTCCTTGGCCCACCGGTGCGGGGCGGGGCCCGACCAGCCGTAGCCGGGCAGATCGGGGGCGATGATCCGCAGCCCATCGGGTGGATCGGCGAGCAGGTCGCGGTAGGCGTAGTGATGCTCGGGCCAGCCGTGCAGCGCGAGCACCGGGCGTCCGTCCGCCGGACCGGCCTCGGTGACGTGAAAACGCACGCCGCGGGCGGTCACCTCCGACCGGCGCACGCCGGGAATCTCCGGCGGCCCCGCCGCCGGATCGGATTCCGGAGCGGGTGCGAAGAAGGAGGGCCGCCAGGGCATACCCGATGGTATCGAGGAAGTCTCCGGGAGATCCAGACCGTCGGCCACGGGGGAGTGCGTCCGGCGCCTGTCGAGGGGGCGCCGGTTCTGTCATGGGAGCCGCGCCCGGCCCCTGGCGACCGGGTGAGCAGGGGTGGGCACTGGTGCTCGCCGGATCTGCGAGTGCGCCGTTCTCGGGCCGCGCCGATCGCGGCGTCGTGCCAGAGGAACGGGTGGTTGCCGGATCGTCGGGTTCGCTGCCATCTCGAGGCTGCCTCGAACGCGACGTCGCGCCGGGCGACGCGATGTCGCACCGGGTGAGCGATTCGCCCGGCGCGACATCGGCCGCGCGACGGTCAGCCCTTCACGCAGAGCACCTGGCGCAGCGTCGCGACCACGTCGACCAGGTCCCGCTGTGCCTCGATGACCTCATCGATGTCCTTGTACGCGGCCGGGATCTCGTCCACCACGCCCGCGTCCTTGCGCGACTCGACGCCTTCGGTCTGGGCGATGAGATCGGCCACGGTGAACTGCTTCTTGGCCGCGGTGCGGCTCATCCGCCGTCCCGCGCCGTGCGAAGCCGACTGGAACGAAGCCGGATTCCCTTTGCCGCGCACCACGTACGAGCGGGTACCCATCGAGCCGGGGATCAGCGCGAGATCACCCGCGCCCGCGCGCACGGCGCCCTTTCGGGTGACCAGCATCGGCACGCCGTCGATCAGCTCCTCCGCCACATAATTGTGGTGGCAGCTGATCGGCTGCTCGAAACGCACTCCACGCTCGGCGAATTCGGCGGCGACCGCACGGCAGACCAGGGCGAGCATCACCGCGCGGTTGCGCGTCGCGTACTCCTGCGCCCAGGTGAGGTCGCGGCGGTAGGCCTCCATCTCCGGCGTGCCGGAGACGAAGACCGCCAGGTCGCGGTCGGGCAGATCGATGTTGTGCGGCAGCGTGCGCGCGATCGACATGTGCCGCTCGGCGAGTTCCTTGCCGATGTTGCGGCTGCCGGAGTGCAGCAGGATCCACACCCGCTGCTCCTGATCCAGGCAGACCTCGATGAAGTGGTTGCCGCCGCCGAGGGTGCCCATCTGCTTGTGCGCCTTGGACTCGCGCGGCTGTACCCGGGCGTCCAGCGTGCCGAACGAACCCCAGAAACGCTCCCAACCCGCCCGTAGCGTCGTAGTGCTCGCGCCGAGCCCGGCGACTTGGGAGCCGAGCCGGGTGACGTCCACGGCGTCGTGATGGGCCTGGAAGCCGACCGGCACCGCCGCCTCGATCCGCGACCGCAGCGACCGCAGGTTGTCGGGCAGATCCGCGGCGGTGAGGTCGGTGCGCACGCTCTCCATGCCGCAGCCGATGTCCACGCCGACCGCGGCGGGCGACACCGCGTCCTTCATCGCGATCACCGATCCGACCGTGGCCCCCTTGCCGAGGTGCACGTCGGGCATCACGCGGACGCCGTGGACCCATTTCAGCGCGGCGATGTTGCGCAGTTGCCGCAGCGCGGACTGCTCGACCTCGTGCTCGTGGGCCCACATGAGCGTCTGCGCCTTGGTGCCGCGCAGCTCGACGGGAAACATGGTCTCGATCCTTCCGTTGGTCTTCACTGTCAACGGTAGGGACCGGCGGCACCCGGCGCACCCGAATATCCGACCGACCGGGACGGTGCAGGGTCAGCCCACGGGGTGTTCGAATCGTGCCCGGTAGACGCGTCCGGCATTCCCGTGGGCAATGGCGTTGACCAGCACTTCGGCGTCGGCGGTGGTGATCGCGTCGTCGGCGATCCACTCGTCGACGAGCTTGCCCAGCCCGCGCCGCCAGAGCAGGGCGCCGAGGTAGTGCAACTCCGGGAGCCCGTAGCCGTCCGAGGAGTAGCACAGCGCCCGGAACGGGGCGAGTTCCAGCGTCTCGGCGAGCACGGCTCCGGCCCGCTGTCCGACGTAGGGAATGGTCAGGCCGAGATCCAGGTGGACGTGATCGAAGACGTGCGCGAGGTAGGCGGCATGGCGATGGAAGGGCCAGCAGTGCAGCAGCATCACCGACAGCCCGGTGCCCGCGGTCCGGCGCAGGAAATCGGTGAGCAGCAGCGGGTCACTGTGCCGGAGGCGCAGATCGGGGTCGCCGAACCCGGTGTGGAATTGCAGGGGCAGACCGAACTCGGCGCCGATCCGCGCCCCGAGACCGACCAGCCAGCCGAGCACGTGCGGATCGGTGAGCCGGTGTTCGGGCGCGAAGCTGGTCGGCGGGTGATCCCGCACCGGGAAATCCAGACCGCACCGGTAGGCGACGATCGTCTTCAACCCGACGGCATGGGCGGCCCGCGCGCGCAGTTCCGCCTCGATCCGTTCGTAGACTCCGGACACCGCGCCGACCTGTGCGACGACCCGCTCGGCCACCTCCTCCAACCGGACCACCTCGCGTACCTCGCCGTCCACCAGGGCGGCGAAA
The DNA here is from genome assembly GCF_043205035.1 of Nocardia sp. NPDC047654. Classification (NCBI taxonomy): domain Bacteria; kingdom Bacillati; phylum Actinomycetota; class Actinomycetes; order Mycobacteriales; family Nocardiaceae; genus Nocardia; species Nocardia sp. NPDC047654. Next base: position 180,017 of record NZ_JBIDDF010000006.1, on the reverse strand, counting down.
TCCGCGGTGCTGCCGCCGATTCCGGTGTCCAGGCACCACCGGGTCACCCCGGTGGCGCGCAGCAGTCGCGCGGCGACCTCCCTCGCGCCGAGCCGGGTGCGATGACGTAGGTAGACATCCGGGCTGACATGGGCGGGCAGGTCGAGCGCGGGGGCGCACCAGCGGCGCACCGCGAGCCCGATCGCGGAATCGAAACTTCCGTGCGCGCCCTCGCCGAGCAGGCGCTCGAACCCGCGCCGGTCCAGGTTCTCGGTGCGGACGCCGTGGCAGTGGTGATCGGTGAGCCGCACCCCGTCGGTGAGCATGTCAGAACCGCCACCGTGTCAGGGCGACCAGCTCTTCGGCGCTCGCGGCGGCGTACCGCTCGTTCTCCGCGCGGCGCACGGTGAGCAGCGCGTCGTGCAGTTCGGCGCCCATGGCGTCGGCCAGCACCTCGGACGCGGCGAGGTGGTCGGCGGCTTCGGCCGGTGTGGTGGGTAGGCGGCGCACATCCGACATCATGCGTGCTTCGGCGTCGAAAGTCGCGGGATCTCCGGTGATCTCGGCCGGAAGGCGTAAGCGTTCGGCCACACCGGCGAGCCCGGCCGCGATCACCGACCCGACGATCAGGTACGGATTACCGGTCGCGTCGAGACATTTGATCTCGGCGTTGGCGGCCCACCCCTCGGTGCCGCGGACTCCGGTGACGAAGCGCAGCGCGGCCTCTCTGGTCTCGCGGCCCCAGCACTGCCAGACCCCCGCCCAGCGCGACGGCGCCAGCCGCAGGAAGCTCGCCGGATTGCCCGCACCGACCGCGACCAGCGCGGGCAGTTCCCGCAACACTCCCGCCAGGAACGCCTCACCGGTCCGCCGCATGCCGTGCGGGCCGTCGCCGCCCGCGAACAGGGGGCCCTCCTCGTCGGTCACCGACAGGTGCAGGTGCGCTCCGGAACCCGCGCCGCCCGGCTCGATACATGGGGCGAGCAGCGCCCGCCAGCCGTGCCGCGCGCTAATCTGACGGATCGTATGCCGGACCAGCACCGCCTGGTCCGCGGCGGCGACCGGCTCGGACGGTTCGACCGACAACTCCAGTTGCGCGAGCGCGTATTCCGGATGGAACTGCGCTACCGCCACACCCTGCCGTTCGAGCGCGGCGACCAGGTCGGCGGCGTATTCGGCGACCTGCCCGAGCCGCACCATGCCGTACGCCGGGCCGTGGATCGCGGGTGTGAAGCCCTCGGTGCCGTCGGCGCGGCCCACTGCCCATTCGGTTTCGAAGGCCATGGCCAACCGCAGTCCGGCGGCCTGCGCCGCAGCCGTCTGGCGTGTCGCGAAGTGGCGCTGGCAGGCGACGAAACGGGTGCCGTCCTGGGTGTATTTGTCGGTGGGCGCCCACGCCCAGCCGGGCTGGCAGGCCAGTTCGGTCAGCCCGGCCAGATCCGGGATGAGCCGCAGATCGCCGTCGGGGCCGCCGAGATAGCGCCCGACCGCCATCACGTCGTCGAAGGCGAAGGTCTCGAAGCACGGCGACACCCCGACGCCGTACCGGGACGCGCGATCCAGCCGCTTCCCCGGTACGGCTTTCACGCGCGTGATGCCCGCGTTGTCCACGAAGCTCAGGGCGACCATGGACGCGTCGACCCCTTGGATCGGAGCGGTGTCGCCGTCGGCGGGGATACGATCCGGCGTGGTGGCCATGCCCTCACGATATCGGCTCGGGCGCAGCGGGAGCCGTCGTGGCGCGCGCCCCTACTCCGCGGCCAGGGCGGCGGTGATCTCCTCGCGGGCGGGGATCGAACTGCTCGCGCCCAACCGGGTCGTCGCCAGCGCTCCGGCTGCGCACGCCCAGCTCAGCGCCCATTCGGGGCCGCGCTGCCAGGCCGCGGCCAACGCACCGGTGAACGCGTCGCCCGCCCCGGTGGTGTCGACGACCTCCACCCGCGGGCTGGGCCGGGACTGGCGAGCGCCATCCGGTCCGCGATAGTCCGCGCCCGCCGCCCCGCGGGTGACGACCACATGCGCGACGGCGCCGACAGCCGCCCCCGGTTTTTCGGCCTCACCCGAATTCACCACGGCGACATCGACATTCGCCCATAGTTCGGCGGGCGAGGGGCGCACCGGCGAAGGGTTCAGCAGCACCTTCGTGTCGTGCGCACGGGCGTGGCGGGCCGCGGCGGCGACCGTTTCGACCGGAATCTCCAACTGGCACAGCAAGATATCGGCGGCCGCGATCGCCGTCAGGTCGTCCTCGGTCAGCTCGGTGACCCGCGCGTCGGCGCCCCCGACGACGATGATGCTGTTCTCGCCGTCGTCGTCCACCACGATGGTGGCGATGCCGCTCGGCCCGGCGACGGTGTGCAGCCGGTCGGCCGCCACCCCCGCGGCGGTGAGCGCGCCGCGCAGTTCGCCCGCGAAGACGTCGTCGCCGACCGCTCCGAGGAAGCGGACCGCGCCACCCGCTCGCTGCGCGGCAATGGCCTGATCGGCACCTTTCCCGCCCGGCACCATGGCGAAGCCGCTGCCGAGGACCGTCTCGCCGGGGACGGGCCTGCGCGCCGTCGTGGTCACCAGATCCATGTTGATGCTGCCGAGCACCACGATCGCGGGAGCGTCCGGTTCGACCGTCATATCGCCGGACGGTAGCCGCCCGGCCCGGGCCGCGCACGTGACCGAGCGCCCGCGTCGGCGCGGCCCAGCGGGTGGAATCGGCGCTGCGCCCCTTGCGTAGGCTGTACCCATGACGGTAGGAACGACCACCCAACCGGATGTCCGTGCGGTGGTGCACGAGGCCGCGCGCAAGGCCAGGGTCGCGTCGCGGGCGTTGGCCCAGCTGACGACCGCGCAGAAGAACGACGCGCTGCACGCCGCCGCCGACGCGCTGCTCGCCGCCGCCGATCGGGTGCTGGCCGCCAACGCCGAGGACATCGCCGCGGCGCGGGCCGCGGGCACCGAGGAGTCGCTGCTGGATCGGCTGCGGCTGACCAAGCCCCGCATCGACGGGATCGCCTCGGGGTTGCGTCAGGTGGCCGGGCTGCCCGATCCGGTCGGTGTGGTGGTGCGCGGCTCGACCCTGCCGAACGGGCTGGAGATCAGGCAGGTGCGCGTGCCGCTCGGCGTGCTGGGCATGGTGTACGAGGCCCGGCCGAACGTCACCGTCGACGCGTTCGGTCTCGCGCTCAAGTCCGGTAACGCCGCCCTGCTGCGCGGCTCGTCCTCGGCGGCGCGGTCCAACGCCGCGCTCGTCGCGGTGCTGCGCGAATCGCTTGTCACGCAAGATATCCCGGCCGACGCCGTGCAGTTGCTGCCGAGCGAGGACCGGTCCAGCGTCACCCATCTGATCCAGGCCCGCGGACTGGTCGACGTCGTCATTCCGCGCGGGGGCGCCGGGTTGATCAACGCGGTCGTCCGCGACGCGCAGGTGCCCACCATCGAGACCGGCACCGGCAACTGCCACGTCTACGTGCACGCCGCCGCCGATCTCGCCATGGCCGAGCGGATCCTGATCAACGCCAAGACCCGCCGTCCCAGCGTGTGCAACGCGGCCGAGACCGTGCTGATCGACGCCGCCATCGCGGACACCGCGCTGCCGCGGCTCACCGACGCGCTGGAGCGGGCCGGGGTCACCATCCACGGTGATCTCCCCGGCCAGGTTCCGGCCACCGACGCGGACTGGGGCGAGGAGTACCTCACCCTGGACATCGCGCTCAAGGTCGTCGACGGCCTGGACGCGGCGGTGGAGCACATCAACACCTGGGGCACCGGCCACACCGAGGCCATCGTCACCGGCGACCTCGCCGCGGCGCGCGAGTTCACCGGCCGGGTCGACGCCGCCGCCGTGATGGTGAACGCCTCCACCGCTTTCACCGACGGCGAGCAGTTCGGCTTCGGCGCCGAGATCGGCATCTCCACCCAGAAACTGCACGCGCGCGGTCCGATGGCCCTGCCGGAACTGACCTCGACGAAGTGGATCGTCTGGGGCGAGGGGCAGATCCGGCCGGTCTGACCGGTATGCGCGGCGGCCGCGGACGATGCCGAGTCGGTGTCCGCGCCGCGCTGCCGTAGCGTGGGGGATGGTTCGGAAGAAAGGTGCCGGGTGGTGTCGGAGAGCGCAGTACAGGAGCCGGTCTTCTCGTCGGTGGAAGACGTGCTCGAACGGTTGGCGAGCACGGGCTACCTGGCGGACAAGGCCACCGCCACCTCGGTGTTCCTGGCCGATCGTCTGGGCAAGCCGCTGCTGATCGAGGGACCGGCGGGTGTGGGCAAGACCGAGCTGGCGCGCGCTGTCGCGCAGACCTCGGGCGCGGAGCTGGTGCGGTTGCAGTGCTACGAGGGCGTCGACGAGGCCCGCGCGCTGTACGAGTGGAACCACGCCAAGCAGATCCTGCGCATCCAGGCCTCCAGTGAGAACGACTGGCAGGAGACGAAGGCCGACGTCTTCACCGAGGAATTCCTGCTGTCGCGCCCGCTGCTGACCGCGATCCGGCGCACCGATCCCACGGTGCTGCTGATCGACGAGACCGACAAGGCCGACGTCGAGATCGAGGGCCTGTTGCTCGAGGTGCTCAGCGATTTCGCGGTGACGGTGCCGGAGCTGGGCACGATCACCGCCAGCCGCAAGCCGTTCGTGGTACTCACCTCGAACGCCACGCGCGAGCTGTCCGAGGCGCTCAAGCGCCGCTGCCTGTATCTGCACCTGGACTTCCCGGACGAGGAGCTGGAGCGGCGCATCCTGGCCAGCCGGGTCCCGGAGCTGTCGGCGGCCGTCGCCGCGCAGCTGGTGCGGATCGTGCACGTACTGCGCGGCATGCAGTTGAAGAAGCTGCCCTCGGTCGCGGAATCGATCGACTGGGGCCGCACGCTGCTGGCGCTGGGCCTGCGTGACCTGGACGACACCACCGTTCGCGCCACTCTCGGTGTGGTCCTCAAACACCAGAGCGACCACCAGCGCGCGCTGGCCGAACTGAAGCTGGCCTGAGCCGTGGCGGCCGGGTCGGTCCCCGCCGAGGTCGCGTCGCTGAGCGCGCCGCACGGTATTCCGGGGCATCTGGTCGGCTTCGTGGAGGCGCTGCGGGCGCGCGGCATACCGGTCGGCCCCTCGGAGACGGTCGACGCGGGCCGTGTGGTGACCGTGCTCGACCTGATGGACCGCGAGGTCCTGCGCGAAGGGCTGGCGTGCTCGTTGCTGCGGCGCACCACCCACCGGGCGACCTTCGACGGCCTGTTCGACCTGTGGTTCCCGGTCGCCGTCGGGGAACGCGCCGCGGCCGGGGACGAGCTCGAGATCCCGCACACCCGCTCGGGTGATGTGGACATCCCTGCCCTGCGCGAACTGCTCGCGCAACTGCTGGCGCAGGAGTCGGCGACCCCGCAGCTGGAGGCGCTGGCCGCGCAGCTGGTCGAGCAGCTGGGCCAGTACCAATCCGCCCGCGGCCCGTCTTTCTCGTCGTATCAGGCGCTGAAAGAAGTGCAGCCGCAGACGTTGCTGGCGAAGATCCTCGCGGGTATGGCCCTCGGGCCGGACGCGAGCGAGTTCGACGCCGAGATCGCCCGCCGCGCGGCCCGGCAGCGCATCGCCGGTTTCCGCGCGACCGTCGAGGCCGAGACCAGGCGGCGGGTCGCCGAGCGGATCGGCCGCGAACGTGTGGCGAGCTACGGCGTGGCCCGCCAGGCCGAAGAAGTCGATTTCCTGCGCGCCTCCGAAGCCGAACTCTCCGAACTCAAGCGCAGCACCCAGCGTTTGGCTCGCATCTTGGCCGCGCGTCTCGCCGCGCGCCGCAGGCACGCCCGCCGCGGTGCCATCGACCTGCGCCGGACCCTGCGCGCGTCCATGTCCACCGGCGGGGTCCCCATCGATCTGGTGCACCGCAAGCCGCGACCGGGCCGCCCGGAACTGGTTCTGCTGTGCGACGTCTCCGGTTCGGTGGCCGGCTTCAGCAACTTCACGCTGCTGCTGGTGAGCGCGCTGCGCGAACAGTTCTCCCGGGTGCGCATCTTCGCGTTCGTCGACCAGATCGACGAGGTGACCCGATTCTTCGACCCGCACACCCAGCTGGATCGGTCGATGGCCAGGATCTTCGGTGAGGCGAGCGTCGTCGGGCTGGACGGGCACTCCGACTACGGCAACGCGCTTGCCGGGTTCGCCAGGGATTACCCGGATGCCGTCACCAGCCGCAGCTCGCTGCTGATCCTCGGCGACGCCCGCACGAACTATCGTGACCCCGAGTTGAACACGCTACGGTCGCTGGTCGAGGTCGCCAAACACGCGCACTGGCTCAATCCGGAACCGCGCAGCCAGTGGGGCTCCGGCGATTCCGCCGCCGACAGATATCGCGATGTGATCGAGATGCACGAATGCCGCTCGGCCAAACAGCTCACCGCGGTTGTCTCGCGGCTGCTGCCGGTGTAGAAGACCGGCATGGACGATTCCGCGCTGCTGAGCTACTGCCTGGCGAAGCCGGGAGCCTGGCAGGACGAGCCGTGGGAAGGCGACGTGGTCGCCAAGGTCGGCGACAAGATCTTCGCTTTTCTCGGTGCGACGTCGGTCGGCCTCAAATGCGGACGGACTCGTGAGGAGGCCGACGAGCTGGTCCGGGTGTATCCGGACGACGTGACGGCCTCGGCCTATATCGGGCGATACGGCTGGAACGTCATCCAGTTCGGCGGCGCCGTCTCGGATAACGAACTGTACGAGCTGGTCGATCTCTCCTACGAGGCCGTCGTGCGCAAGCTGCCGAAGAGCAAGCGCCCGACCCTCTGACCGAAAGGGTTCGTTAAGCGAACCTTTGGCGTGCGCCGACAAGATCGGCGGCCATGGTGAACAGAACGCCGCGCGATCCGGCGGCGGTGCACAACAACTATTCGTTCCAGGTCGACCTGCGCGGGATAGTCGATCTGCTCTCGCATCACCTCTACTCCGGCCCTCGGGTCTTTCTCCGCGAGCTGTTGCAGAACGCTGTGGACGCGGTCACCGCTCGCAACCGACTGGATCCGCTGGCGCCCACCGCGATTCGGCTCACCGTAGGCGAAACCGGCCTGCGGATGAGCGATCCCGGCATCGGCTTGACCGAGAGCGACGTCCACCGGTTCCTCGCCACCATCGGCCGCTCGTCCAAGCGCGACGACATCGAAGGCGCTCGACGGGAATTCCTCGGGCAGTTCGGGATCGGCCTGCTGGCCTGCTTCACCGTCGCCGAGACCATCCGAGTGGTCAGCCGATCGGCCATCGACCCGACGGCGCCGCCCGTCGAGTGGCTGGCCTCGGCCGATGGTACCTATTCGGTGCGCGCGCTCGACCCGGCGGACTACGCCGAGCCGGGCACCTCCGTATGGCTCACCGCGCGTGGGGGAGCGCAGGAGTGGTTCCAGCCACGGCGGGTGACCGATCTGGCGCGTGAGTTCGGGTCGCTGCTGCCCTACGAGGTGACGGTGGAGTCGGACGCAGGGGTGACGACGGTCACCGAGGGTGTCCCGGTCTGGCGGCGCGTGTTCGCGTCGGCGGACCAGCGCAGGGCCGCCCTGCTCGAATACGGACGCCGGACGCTGGGCTTCCCCCCGCTCGACGTCATCGAACTCGAGGCCGGTGCGGCCGGGGTCAGCGGTGTCGCCTATGTGCTGTCCCAGCCGGGAAACCCGTCCGACAGCAGTGCGCACCGGGTGTACCTGAAGGGAATGTTGCTCGGCGACGCGGTGCGCGGCGTACTGCCGGACTGGGCGTTCTTCGTGCGCGGGGTGATCGACACCGACACGCTGCGGCCCACCGCGTCGCGGGAGGGGCTCTACGAGGACGAGCGGCTCGCCGTGGTGCGTGAGGTGCTCGGCGATCGGATCCGTGACTGGCTCACCGAGATCGCCGCCGAACAGCCCCAGCGGCTGGCCGCGTTCCTGTCCGTACACGCGCTCGGAGTGAAGGCGATGGCCAGGCATTCGGCCGACCTGCTGCGGATCATGCTGCCGCATCTGCATTTCGAGACCACCGACGGGCGCGTGCCGCTCACCGAGTTCACCCGCAACCACCGCACCGTGCGGGTGACCGCGACGGTCGAGGAGTTCCGTCAGGTGGCGGCCACCGCCGCCGCGCAGGGGATCGGCGTCGTCAACGGTGGCTACGCCTACGACCGCGAGCTGGTCGCGCAGCTACCCCGGCTGCTACCCGGCGTCGAGGTGGTGGACCTGGACGTCGGCGCGATCACCGCGGCGCTCGACCCGGTCGACCCCGGCGAGGAATTGGCCCTGGCCCCGGTGCTGGCGCTGGCGCGGACCGTGCTCGACCCGCTCGCGTGCGATGTGATCGTGCGCGCCTTCCACCCGGTCACGGTGCCCGCGCTCTACCTCGACGGCCGCGCCGCCCGCAACGAACGCGCCAGGGCGCAGACCGCCGAGGACGCCGACGAATTGTGGGCCGAGATCCTCGGCGCGTTGGCGGTCACGACGCCGCGTGCTCAGCTCGTGCTCAACCATCACAGCCCGATCGTGCGCAGGTTGTCCCGCATCGGCGACCCGGCCTTCCTGAGAACCGCGGTCGAATCGCTCTACGGCCAAGCGCTGCTGATGACCCACCGTCCGCTGAGCGCGGCCGACACGGCGTTGCTCAACCGCGCCTTCGGCGAATTCCTCGGCTGGGCCACCCAACGCGCCGCCGACCGCGGCGAAGAGACGGAGTGAGCATGGACGCCGCCGAGATCAATGCCGCACTGGCGCACATCTACGCGCTGCCGCACGGCCGGACGCGGACCGAGCGACTGGAGACCCTGGCCGCGGCCGCGAAAACAGGTCCGGATCGCGCGCTCGAAGGCAGGGTCCTGCTGGAGCTGGCGCAGTCCTACACCTACGCGGGCGAACGCGATCTGGTGCCCGTCGTCTACGGCAGGTTGCTGCGCGTCTACGACGATCATCCCGCCGAATTGGGCCCGATGACGCATTCGGTGCACTGGTACCTGAAATGGATGACCTGGGGCATGATCGACAACCCCTCGATACCGCTGTCCACGATCGATCGCTGGTTCGACGAGCTGGACAACCGCTATCGGCAGCGCGGCTACAGCCTTCGCCCGGTGCTGGCGCTGCGCTCCGAACTCGCACGCGAGATCGGTGACACCGCGGCCGCCGCCGCGTGGCTGGCGCAGGCCAGGGCCGCCGCGCGCGACAGCATGTCCGACTGCGATGCCTGTGAGCGCAGCGAGTGGGGTGTGACGAGCGTGCACCTCGGTGACGACGAGGCCGGGCTGGCGCAGTGGAAACCCGTGCTCGACGGCGACCGGTCGTGTGCCGAGGAACCGCACCGCGTGCTGGCCGAGGCATTACTCCCGCTGGTGCGCACCGGGCGCGTCGCGGCCGCGCGCGGCGCGCACCTGACCGGGTACCCACTGGTCCGGCACACGGAGGACCTGCGTCCTTCGGTGGCGTTGCACGTGGAATTCTGCGCGCTGACCGGCAACGAGGCGCGCGGGCTCGAGATCCTCGCCGAACACGCGAGCTGGCTGGCCGATTCCGGCGCCGACGCGGGCGCGCGGCTCGCGTTCGCGACCGGTGTGTGCGTGCTGCTGCGCAGGCTGGTCGCGCTGCGGCTGGGCGATCTTCCGCTGGCGGACGGGACGGTGGAATCGGTGCGCGCGAGGCTGGAAACCGAGATCGGCGCGCTGTGCGCCCGCTACGACGCCCGCAACGGCAACAGCGCGGTCAGCCTGCGCACGGCCGCCCGGCTCGCCGCCGAGCCGCTGCTCGAGCGGCTGCCGCTCGGTGTCCGCAGCACGCTGCCCCGCGCTGCGCACATGCCGGACAGCGGTCCGGCGGCCGACGACTTCTCCGGCGATCGAGCCGGTGAAGTGCGCAGGCTGGCCGAACTCGGCGCCGCCCGGCTCGCCGATACGCCCGAGGAGGCGGAAGCGCATCTACGGGAAGCGCTGGCGCTGGGCACGCCGGTGCTGACCGGGGAGGAGGCCGCCCAACTCGGCGCGCAGCTGGTCATCGCCATCGCGAGCCAGCCGGACCGCGAGCTCGATCTGGCCGACGTCGCGGTGCGCGCCGCCGCGCGCTGGGAGGGACTGTCCGAACCGGACGTGCTGCACCACACCGTGGTCGCCGCGCGCGCGTTCCACCGCGCCGAGCGCCACGGCGAGGCGGTCGCCCTCTTCGAACAGGCGCTGGCCGGCGGTGCCCTCCCGTATCCGTCCGGCGAACTGGCGGTGGTACGCGCGCAGTTCGGCCGCTCCCTGGACGCGCTCGACCGCCCTCGCGAAGCCGCGCGGCAGTTCCTCGAGGGGGCGCGTCTGGTCGAGCACGATCCGGAACGGACGAAGCTGCACGCCGAGCTGGCGTCGTCGGCCGCAGGCGCGCTCGAGCACTGCGGGCAGGACGACGAGGCGGTGGCGGCCTACCACCGCGCCGCCGAGCTGTGGGCCCGGCTGGACGCGGTAGCGGCGCGGGCGGCTTGCCTACGGTCGGCCGCATGGCTCCAGGTGTCCCCCGGAGCAGATCCCGAACCCTGGCTCACCTCCATGCGGACGCTGACCGCCGAGCTGGCCGTGCTGGCCGAACGGTCGGCCGAGGCGGCGGAGGAACTCGCGCATACCCGCGAACAACTGGCTCGCATGCTGAGAATCGGCGGCGTCCCGGAAACCAGCGCCTGAGGCTTGCGGCGGACCGGACTGCGGGCGGGTGTCCACAGTTCGGTGCCCGCCCCTCACTGACCGGCCCGTGCGGGCCGTGCGGGACCCGTTAAGCTCGGCAGTCATGCACGAGAGAGGTCGGCGCGGCCGCAAGCTCGGGGTGATGGGCGGCACGTTCGACCCCATCCACCACGGGCATCTGGTCGCCGCCAGCGAGGTCGCGCACCGGTTCGACCTGGACGAAGTGATCTTCGTCCCGACCGGGCAACCGTGGCAGAAATCGCACAAACAGGTCAGCCCGGCCGAGGACCGGTATCTGATGACCGTCATCGCGACCGCGTCCAATCCGCGATTCTCGGTGAGCCGCGCGGACATCGATCGCGGCAAGATGACCTACACCGTCGACACCCTGCGGGAGATGCAATCGGCGCATCCCGGTGCCGAGCTGTACTTCATCACCGGTGCGGACGCGTTGGCCAGCATCCTGACATGGCAGGATTGGGCGGAACTGTTCGACCTGGCGAAGTTCGTCGGGGTGAGCCGTCCGGGGTACGAGCTGAACATCGATCACCTTCAAGAGCACCTGCGGGATCTTCCGGCGGATGCGGTGACCATGATCGAGGTCCCCGCGCTGGCGATCTCGTCGAGTGAATGCCGTCGCCGCGCCGCCGAGAACCGGCCGGTGTGGTACCTCGTCCCCGACGGCGTGGTGCAGTACATATCGAAGCGGCACCTGTATGTGCCCGGAGCAGCGGAAGGTAGCTGAGCGTGAGCGAGCGCAGCGAGGTGCGGGCATGACGGCGTCGACCGAGTCGGTGGAGATCGCGCAGGTGGCCGCGCTGGCCGCGGACGAGAAGCTGGCGTCGGACGTGGTGGTGCTCGACGTGTCCGAGCAGCTGGTGATCACCGACTGCTTCGTGATCGCGTCGGCGCCCAACGAACGCCAGGTCAACGCCATCGTCGACAACGTGGAGGAGAAGCTCCGCGCGGCCGGGCACAAGCCGGTCCGGCGCGAGGGCACCCGCGAAGGCCGCTGGGCACTGCTGGACTACGTCGACGTCGTCGTGCACATCCAGCACAACGACGAGCGCAATTTCTATGCGCTGGAACGTTTGTGGAAGGACTGCCCCGTAGTGCCGGTCAGCGGCCTCACCGGGCCTCCGGAGACACGCTCGGCGGCGACGGAGGACGAGGCGCGATCGTGAGCAGACATGCCGGCGTGCGCACCTTGATCCTGTTGCGCCACGGCCAAACCGAATGGAACGCCGCCGACCGGATGCAAGGCCAGATCGACACCGATCTCACCGAACTCGGTCGCAGACAGGCCAAAGAGGCCGCACGCGAACTGGTTTCGCGCAACGCCATCGCAATCCACTCCTCGGACCTGCGCAGGGCCTTCGACACCGCGACGGCACTGGCCGAGCACACCGGCCTCACCGTCGTGCCCGACACCAGGTTGCGGGAGACCAACCTCGGCGACTGGGAGGGCCTGACCCACCTGGAAGTCGACGCCGACTACCCGGGCGCGCGCATGACGTGGCGGCTGAACGCGGACTACACCCCGCCCAACGGCGAGAGCAAACTCGAGGTCGGTGCGCGGTCGCTGCCGGTGGTGCGGGAGTTGCTGGTCGAGCGACAGGATTGGCCTGGCCGGACTATCATCCTGGTGGCGCACGGCGGGCTGATCGCCGCCCTCACGGCCGCGCTGCTCGACCTGCCGCCGCAGAACTGGCCGATCCTCGGAGGACTGGCCAACACCAGCTGGGTGCAGCTCAGCAGTCACGGTCCGAGCATCGAACAGCCCGGCTGGCGTCTGGATGTGTGGAACGCAGCGGCGAAGGTAGCACCGGATGTCCTCTGAAGAGCCGATCAGATCGGTCCCCGACGAACTGTTCCGTAAGGTGTCGGCCAAGCCCGAACGGCAGTTGCCGGACGCGTTGTTCGGCGGCCCGACACCGGCTGCCCGCGAACCCGAGGCAACGTCCGTCGAGGAATCCGACGCGGAGGACGACGTATCGGGCGGCACCGTCGCCGGAGCGGAGCCGCGACTGCCCGCCGCCGCCGACACCTCGCCCGTCGCCACCACGAGCGACGCCTCGGAACCGGTTGCCGAGTTGGCGGAAGCGCTCGGTGAATCGGTGGCTTCGGCTGCGGACGGAGCCGGGGCAGCGGACGCCGAATCTTTCGCCGCAGCACCGAATGGATCCGCGGAGTCCGGCGAACCGGTTGCCGTGCACGCGGTGGAGGCGATCGCGGAATCGATTGCCGCAGCGCCGATCGGGTTCGCACCAGAGCCCGGTGAACCGGTTGCTATGGCGGCGGACAAGCTCGCGGCCGACGCGCTCGCCGAATCCGCCGCGCCGGATGGGCTGGCAGCAGTGCTCGGCGAATCGGTGGCGGACGGGTCCGCGGCCGACGCGATCTCCCCGTCCACCGACGCCGTGATCGAACCCGCCACCGCGCCGACCGGGTCCGCCGTGTCAGGGGAAGTCGAACTCGCAGCGTCCGAGCCGGCCGCTGCCGCTTCGGAATCCCTCGCCGCCGACGAGCCGGCCGAAACACGCGAAGCCACGCGCCCGGTGCTGCTGGTGATCGCCGACTCGCTCTCCTACTTCGGGCCGAAGGGTGGACTGCCCGCCGACCATCCGCGCATCTGGCCGAATCTGGTTGCCGCCGAGCTCGATTGGGACGTCGAATTGGTCGCGCGGATCGGCTGGACCTGCCGCGACGCATACTGGGCGCTGATCGGCGATCCCCGGGTGTGGGCCGCGGTGCCGCGTGCGGGTGCGGTGGTCTTCGCGGTCGGCGGTATGGACACGCTGCCCTCGCCGCTGCCCACCGCCCTGCGCGAGCTGATCCGCTACGTGCGCCCGCCTGCTCTGCGCCGCGTCGTGCGCGCCACCTACAACTGGTTGCAGCCCAAACTCTCGAAACTCGGCAGGCCCGTGGCGCTTCCGCCGAAGGTGAGCGTCGACTATCTGGAACAGTCCCGCACGGCGCTGGCGCAGTTGCGCCCCGGCCTGCCCGTTGTCGCGGTACTGCCGTCGGTGCACGACTGCGCGGCCTACGGTCGCGTGCACTCCGGTAGGCCACGGGCCGTCGAGGCACTGCGCGCCTGGTCGGGCCGGACCTCGGTGCCGCTGGTCGACCTCGGTGAAGCGGTGCGCGACAACATCTTCTCCGGCGAGGCGAACCCGGACGGCATCCACTGGGGCTGGGACGGGCACACGGCGGTGGCCAACGCGATGGTGAAGACCCTGCAGGAGGTTCGGTAGTCCGTGGCAGTCGTGGTCGTCACCGATTCGTCCGCCGGCCTCCCTGCCGAACACCTCGACGAACTGGATATCGCCGTTGTCCCGCTGCACGTCCTGGTCGGTGGCCGGGCGATGCGGGAAGGCGTGGATCCCGTCGACATCGACTACGCCTCCGACACCGTGACCACCTCCGCCCCCTCACCCGGTGAGCTGCGCGAGGTCTACGAGCGGGCCTGGGAGCGCAGCGGCGGCGACGGCGTTGTCGCGGTGCATCTTTCCCGTCGGCTGTCCGGGACCTGGGAGGCCGGGCGACAGGCCGTGCGCGACATGGACGCCGCCGATCGCGTCCGCCTGGTCGACTCGCTGGGGGCCGGGCTCGCCACCGGGCTGCCCGCGCTGGCCGCCGCGCGCCGAGCTTCGGGCGGGGCGCCGCTTGACGTGGTCTACGACGCGGCGGTCGCCGCCGCCGCGCGTGCCCGCACGTTCATCCTGGTCAATCGCACCGAGCAGCTGCGCCGCGGCGGCAGGCTGTCGTCGGCGGCCACGTTCTTCGGCAGCGAGCTGGTCACCAAGCCACTGTTGCACATCGTCGAAGGGCGGCTGGAACTGCGCGAGAAGGTCCGGACGCGCTCCAAGGCGTACACGAAACTCGTCGCCGCGGCGGTCGACGCGGCCGGCGAGGACGGCGCCGCGGTGGCCGTGCAGCACCTCGGCGCCGAGGACGCCGCGCAGACCGTCGCGGGCCAGTTGCGCGAACTCGTCCCCGGCATCAGAGAACTCATCGTCGCCGAATTCGGACCCGCGCTGGCGGTGCACTTGGGGTTGGGGGCGCTGGGCGTGCTGGTGGTGCCGGGCGGGTGCCACTGAACGTCGCCGAATACAGCAATCTCGGTGATCGGAATACGGGCGTGCTGTTCGTCGTGTGGTTAGCGTCGGGGCATGAGTGTGTCGAGGCCGCCGCTCCGTTCGCCGCTCACCGTGACCTCGGTGGACTGGGACCATCCTGACGCGGTGACATTGCGCGCGGAGATGGCTGCCGAGGTCGGGCCGCGCTATGCCCACCTGGCAAAGCAGCTGTCCACGAATCCGAATGCCGTCGACCCGGCCACCGTGCACAGCACCTTCGTCGCTTACTCCGGCGGTCCGGTCGGCCATGCCGCCCTGCGGTGGAACGCGGGGGAACTCGAGGTCAAGCGGATGTTCGTCCGTCCCGCGCACCGTGGCTCCGGCGCCGCGGCCGTGCTGCTCGCCGCCGCCGAGGATGCCGCCCGCACGTCCGGGCAGCCTCGCCTGATACTGCAAACCGGGCACCTGCAACCGGAGGCCGTTCGCTTCTACGAGCGCAGCGGCTATCACCGTATTCCGATCTTCTCGCCGTATGAGGTGTTGCCCTTGTCGAACTGCTTCGCCAAGGATCTGGGCTGAGCCGGGAATTCCTCTGATCCTCCGCCGGCCGAGTCGGCCGCGGCATCGGCGAGGCCGGTCATCTGCCCGCCGTGTTGCGGTGCCGCATGGTGGGCGTCGACAGGTTTGCTGACCGGAAGGTGCTGGACGGGGGCACAGTCTGCTCGGCGCGTCGGCCCCGATCCGGCGGGCTCGGTGCGCTCGGCCGGGATCCACTGAGCCGTGTCCCGGCAAGTTCGTATGTGAACTACGCGGCGTGTTCGGAGGAATGCGCCGACCGCTCGAGGGCGAGTTGTGCACAGCGCTCCAGTTATCAACAGGTTCGTCGAATCCGCTGGTCGGACCGATTTTCCCGCCGTATGGCGGCACTACCGTCGCCGCCATGTCACGACAGGACGAACGCGAGCGGGTGCGACGGCGATTGGGTGAACTGACCGCCCGGGTCGGCGCGAGCAGAACGGCCGGTGTGGGCACCGAGACGACGTCGCCGGAAGCCGAGCGGGCACCGTCTGTTCGGGCGACGGCACGATCCCACAGCGGCGAATCCGGACGGAGGATCGGGCAGCCGGATCGTGCGGGCGAGTCGAGTACCGCCCGGGCGGCCGCCCAACGCGTGGGGCGGTCCGGCGCGGGGGCGCGTTCCCCGTTTCCCCGCGAAACCTCCTCACTCCCAGCGGTTTCAGGATCGGCGAGTCGCACGCCGCAGGTCGATCGCCCCCAGCCGGTGGCTGGGGAAGCGCCGTCCACATCTCGTTCCGGCGGGACAGCGGTGGAAACCCGGGCGACCGGATCCGAGGAGGACGAGGACTGGCGCGGATCGACACACGAAGGGGGCTTCGCCGATGGTATTACGCAACAGGGTGAACCAGGGCCGGACGATACTTCCGGAGGGGCGGGAAAATGGAATCTCTCGCGGTTGCCCGGCCATCCGGCCCCCGACCAGGAGTCCGAAGACGATGTCGGTCGCGTTCGGTCCCCCGGCTGGCTGGCGGAGCCGGTGACCGGGCCCGACTGGCGGCACCGCCTCGTGCCCGAACGATTGCGGGGCATCCGATTCGATCCGGGGCGTCGCGGGGTGCGTGCGCTCGCGCTCGTCGGGCTCGCCGCGATGGTCGTCGCCGGCGTGATCGTTTTCCGCGAGCGCCCGATCGCCCGGCCGGTGCCACCGTTGGCGCTCGGGCAGGCCGTCGCCTTGGCAACACCGGGTACTGCCGCTTCGGCGAGCGCCGTCGCGGCACCACGGGAGCGCGTCGACCCGACCCCGCCGACGGCCGAATTGGTCATCAGCGTGGTCGGCCTGGTCCAGCGCACCGGTTTGGTCCGCCTCCCCGAAGGGTCGCGTGTCGCCGACGCGCTCGCCGCGGCCGGCGGCCCGAGCGCGGGCGCGGACACCACCGGCCTGAATCTCGCGCAGCGGTTGTCGGATGGCGACCAAGTGCTGGTCGGACCGGTCGCTCCGAGCCCCGGCGGACCGCAGCAGGGCAGCAGCACGATCGGTGCGGGCGGGCGTCCGTCCTCCGGATCCGCCGCCACACCGAGCCGCCCGTCGGGCCCGGCGGGTCGGATCGACCTGAACACGGCCTCCGAGTCCGACCTCGACGCTCTTCCCGGTGTCGGGCCGGTCACCGCCCGCGCCATCGTCAGCTGGCGTGCGGCCAACGGACGCTTCACCTCCGTCGAGCAGCTCGGCGAGGTCGACGGCATCGGCCCGGCCCGGCTGGCCCGGCTGCGGGAGTTGGTGCGGGTATGACCGCAGGCGGTCTGATCGAGCTGGTTCGCCGGAGGCCGGGATCTCGTGCGGAGTCGCCGGTGGCCGGCACGGGCGAAGGCGTTCGAGGTTCGGAGCAGGGCGTCGCGGCGGAGGATACCGGCGCTGTCCAGGTGCTGGACGCCCGCCTCTTACCGGCCGCGCTGTCCTGTTGGGGCGCCACGATCGTGGCTGTGACGGCGGGGTGGCGAGCCGGGGTGGGACTGGCGGCCGCGTTGATGGTTTCGGCTATCGGGTTGTGGGTTCTGCTGCTGTGGGCGATCGCGCACCGTGGCGAACGTCGGCGAGCGGTAGCGGTGGTGGCCCTCGCGGCTGTCGTACTGGGGGCGGGCTTCGCGGCTGCCGCGGCATGGCGGGAACATCGGGTGGCGAGCCATCCGTTGCGGGCGGCGGCGGGGCAGTCGCTGCGCGTGGTGGTCACCCCGACGGACGACCCGAAACCACTGCGTGCCAGAGTCGCCGGTGCGGACCGGCAATGGGTGGTCCGGGCGGATCTGCGCGAATACCGGCGCGGAGGTGTGACGGTGCGGGCCGGTGGCGCGGTGGTCGTCCTGGCTTCCGGACCGGCGTGGGCCCACTTGTCGCCGGGCGGCCCGGTCGAGTTCCGGGCCCGGGTGGACCAGCCGCGGCGGCCCGACCTCACCGTCGTCACGCTGCACGCACAGGGAGCGCCGGTCGCCGCGGGGCCGCTGCCCTGGTGGCAGCGCACCGCCGATTCCGTGCGCACCGATTTCGCGGCATCGGCCATGCGGGCACTGCCGCCCGACGCCGCAGGGTTGTTGCCCGCGCTGGTCGTCGGTGACACCTCGGCGCTGTCCGGACAGGTGCGCGACGACTTCGAGATCGCCGGGCTACAGCACCTGACCGTGGTCAGCGGCGCGAATTTCACCATCCTGCTCTCCGTCGTGTTGTTCGTCGTGCGCGTGCTGACCCTCGGCCCGCGCGGCGCGGTGGCCGTCGCCGCCGTGGCGCTGCTCATGTTCGTCGTCGTCGCGCGGCCGGACCCGAGCGTGCTGCGCGCCGGTGCGATGGGCGCGATCACCCTGCTGGCCGTGCTCACGGGTCGTCGTAAGCAGGCGCTGCCCGCGCTGTGCGCCGCGATCATCGCGCTGCTCGCCCTGTGGCCCGGGCTCGCCGTGAACGCGGGGTTCGCGCTGTCGGTGATCGCGACGGGCGGCCTCATCCTGCTGGCGCCGAGCTGGGGCGACTGGTTGCGTGCCAGGGGATGGTGGCGCGTGCCCGCCGAGATAGTCGCCGTGTCCGCCGGGGCGTTCGTGGTCACGACGCCGATCGTGATCGCGCTCACCGGACGGCTCAGCCTGGTCGCGGTGCTCGCGAATGTCCTTGTCGCCCCGGTCATCGCGCCGATCACCGTCGTGGGGGCGGGTGGTGCGGTGCTCGCGAGCCTGTGGTCGCCGCTCGCCGACCTGGTCTTGCGTTGCGCTACGCCGCCGCTGTGGTGGTTGCTGTGGGTGGCCCGCCACGCGGCCGCGCTGCCTGGCGCATCCGTCGCGGTGCCGGGTGGTGTGGCGGGCGGGCTGATCGCGGGTGCCGTCGTGGTGGGCGCGATCGCGGGCATGCGTGCCCGAGCCGTGCGGCGGATCGCCGCCGCGATGGTGCTCGGCGTCGCGGTGGTGCTGGTCCCGGTGCGGCTCTGGCATCCGGGCTGGCCGCCGAGCGGTTGGATTCTCGCGGCATGCGATGTCGGCCAAGGCGACGGCCTCGCCCTGTCGGTCGGTCCCGGCGCCGCCGTCGTCATCGATGTCGGACCGGATCCGCGCCCGATCCGCACTTGCCTGGACCGGTTGGGCATTTCGCGCATCCCGCTGCTGATCCTCACCCATCCGCACGCGGACCACATCGACGGGCTCACCGGCGCACTGCACGAGCGTGCGGTCGACGCGATCGCCGTCGGAATCCACGAGCTCGACGGTCTTGCGCCGCCTACTCCGCCCGGCCCCGGCCGGCCGACTTCCGAAGTCGAGCCCGGCTGCGGCTCCGTGCCGACCGCTACACCGGCCGCGAATGCACCGGGGCTCATCGGTGCCGCGAAGCGCGATGCGGAGAATCATCGCACCCCTCGGACCGGCCGGAGAGACGCGCGAAGGCTGCTGCCTGGCATCTACGAGCACTCCTCCTACGGGAGCAGGCGCGAGCAACTCGATTGTGATCCAGCCGAATTCGAGAGCAAAAGGTCGGTGCGCCCATCGGGTGACGCCCGTACTCCTGCCTCGGGGCTCGCGCAGGTCGCGGCCATCGCCAGAAGCGCGGGAGTGCCGCTGCTGGAGTTGTCGGCCGGGCACCTCCTGAGTTTCGGGTCGATCGAACTCGAAGTGCTCGCGCCGTCCAGAAGCGGTCCGCGACCCGTCCGGGGCGCCGAAACCGAGGACGCCAACGACCGTTCGGTGGTCGTCACCGCCCGCACACCCGCGGGCCGGATCCTGCTCACCGGGGACATCGAAGCGTCCGCGCAGCGGGCTCTGATGCATGCCGGGATCCCCATCCAGGCGGACATCCTCAAACTCCCGCACCACGGATCACGCACGACCACCAAAGAATTCCTGGACGCGGTACGGCCCCGCCTGGTGCTCGTCAGCGTCGGCGCCGATAACACCTTCGGCCATCCCAACCCCGCCGTCCTCGCGGACCTGTCCGACCTCGGCGCCATGGTGTCCCGAACGGACCGGGAAGGCGACATCGTGGTGTCCGGTAGCGACGGACATCTCCGCGTGACGAGGTCACGATGATCCGGCAAGCAGGCGGAATCGCACCTCCACCTGCTGCCCGCAGGGGAGATCGCCACTGGTGCAGATCCAGCCGGTTAATCAGGTGCGGGGTGGCGGAGTCGGCGGGGCATCCGGCGCAGCGGCGGGTCCGGCCAGTCGAAGAGAACGTGGCGGGCGAGCAGCGTCACGGCGTCCGGACCGGGGGCCAGAGACCGACGTGGCGGGGTATCGCGCCGGAACCGGTCGCCGGGTTGCAGAACCCGGGCGACTCCATTGCCGTGGCAGTGTGCCGCCAGCGCTGTTCCGCTAGGTGAGGTGTCGGTTGGGAACCGTAGGATCGGGCTGTGGACGAGCGCGGCGGATGGAGCAATGCGGCGGTTCCTCGGGGCGCGACGCCCTCCGGCATCGGGGAGGCGCTGGCGTGAGCGAGCGGCCCGCGTCGGTGCACCTGGTGCTGGGGGAAGAGGAACTGCTGATCGAGCGAGCGCTGGGGGCGCTGACCGCACAGGTGCGGGCGTTGGCCCCGGCCCCGGACGCGGTGCCGGTCGATCGCTTGCGCGCGGGGGACGCGAGCACCGCGGAGCTCGCGGAACTGCTGAGCCCGTCGCTGTTCGCCGAGGACCGGGTGATCATCCTCGAGGCCGCGGCCGAAGCGGGTAAGGACGCGGTCGCGGTGATCACCGAGGCGGCGCAGAGTCCGCCCGAGGGTGTGGTGCTCGTCATCGTGCACTCCGGTGGCGGTCGGGCCAAGGCGCTCGCGCCCGCTTTGCAGAAAGCGGGCGCGGTGACCCACGACTGCGCCAAGCTGACCAAGGCCGCGGAGCGCGTCGAATTCGTCCGCGGTGAGTTCCGTAACGCCGGCGTGCGGGTGTCCGGCGAGGTGGTCCAAGTGATGCTCGAGGCGGTGGGTTCGGACCTACGTGAGCTGGCGGCGGCGTGCGGGCAGCTGGCCTCGGACACCGGCGGGAAGATCGATGTGGCGGCCGTGCGCCGCTACTACTCGGGCAAAGCCGAGGTCTCCGGCTTCGACGTGGCCGAACTGGCGGTGGCGGGGGATCGCCCCGGCGCGATGGAGGCGCTGCGCTGGGCGAACGATCGCGGCGTGCCGCACGTCCTGCTCGCCGACGCGCTCGCCGATTCGGTGCACACCATCGCGCGCGTCGGCTCGGCCGGGCGCGGTGACCCGTTCAAACTGGCCCAGCAACTCGGCATGCCGCCGTGGAAGGTGAAGAAGGCGCAAGCTCAGGCCCGCAACTGGACTCCCGCGACCATCGGCTCCGCCCTCCAGGTGGTCGCGACCCTCAACGCCGACGTGAAGGGCGGCGCCGCCGACGCGGGCTACGCGCTGGAACACGCCCTCACCCGAATACTCGATCTCCACGGCGCGGGCTGATCGGGGCCGGTTCGATCATCCGGTCGGCCTAGCAGGAGATCGAGTGGCCCGCTCGACACGGAGGCGGGTAGCGGTCGGCGGCGGGCACTTGCGGCAGGGGCCGCATCCTGCTTGCTGAGAGTGGGCCTACTCGGTCACATCGGTGCCAGTTCGCTCCGGCCGGTTGGAGGACGTCGTGACCACGGCGGATCGAGACGACCATGAGTTCGGGGACGTGCGGATGACCACGTCGACCGGGCCGCAGTCGTGATTAAGTGAGGTCTTCGCGATTACGAGCCGTCGGCCATTCGCCAGGTATCGTGCCGCCACCGCCGACCAGGATGCGCGGTACACGGCCTCGTGATCCATGTCTGGGCATCCGACCGGCTCGACCGCTACAGCGCGCGGGTGAGGCTTTCCACACCCGTGCCCGTCAATCCGGCGAGCCCTGCCGCGCGTCCGGTCGCCACGAGCAACAGATCGCTCAGCGGTCCCTCGATCTCCGCTGTGCCGGTGCCGGAGGACCACTCCGCGTCGGTGGCCACCAGGCGAAGACCGTGCAGACGCTTCTTGCTGCCGTAGAACGGGCTGCGCAGCACGTGTTCCAGTGCGACGACGGCCTGCTCGAGGGGCATGGTGTGTCGCCTGCCGAGCGGACGGGCGATGTCCTGCCCGTGAATCATGGTGTCGATCAGGGGATCCAGTGGTCCGGCTCCCGGCGCTCGCCGAGTCCAGGCGGCGCCTTCGCGCAGTTGCGCGATCAACTCGGCGGGTGAGTAGCGGCTCGCGCGGTCGCGTGCCATGCGCTCCGTCATCCGGTTCCAGTCGCCTCGCGCCCGGAGGATTCCCGCGATCGTCGCGCCGAGGGTGACCCGATTGGACAGGGTCAGGTGCGCCGAGACGTCGTGCACGGTCCAGCCGGGGCACAGCGAGTCGGCGGTCCATTCGTGGTCGTCCAGGTCGTCGAGGAGGTCGGCGATGGCGAGACGTTCGGCGCGCGTCCACATCGTGATCTCGTCCAGGTCCATGGCCACTCTCCTCGGTCGTTGCGGTCGACGATGTGGACGGCGCGGCGCACCCGAACTGATCGGACTGTGAGTCTCGTCACCGTCGTCGGATCAACGGCCACGTGAGCGTCTGAGGGGGATCGGTAAGCACGCTGCGCGGTGGTCGGCGTGGGGTCGCGGCTCCCCGGATCGGCGACAGGGCCCATGTGATCCGTGCTGCCGGGTTCTGCGGCATCGCCTCGGCGCGGTGTCCCGGGGGCGCGACAGTAGCCGGGACGTGAAGACGATCACCCGGTCGCGGCGATCCACGTGCGAGAATTCGCGCTGGTCGCGGCGTCGTTCGTTCGTCCAGTACACGCCCGGGACCATCACACGCCGAGACACCGCCGCTGCCTCGGCCGGGCGATGCAGGTCAGGAGGTCAGCGGCCCCGAATATGAGCACCGATGCGCCGTAAGCCGACGCTGCTCGGGAAGTGCGCGACGCCGAGGTCACAGCCCTGTGCGGCGGTGCGGGTCCAGTTCCGCACCGTCGCACGGGTCGATGATCAGGCGCGCCCTTCGATCTTCAGGTCGCCGAAGGTGACGCTCTGGGTCATGGGGCGGTTCAGGAACTCGTGCGGGAAGCCCAGGTCCACCGCGCTGGCCTGTTCGAGCCGGGCGAGCTGGGCGGCGTCGAACTCCACGTCGAGCGCGCCGAGATTATCCTCCAGTTGCGCCGCGGTGCGGGCGCCGATGAGTGGCGAGGTGACCGCGGGATCGCGCAGCGTCCAGGCCAGCGCGACTTGCGAAGGCGTCTTGTCGATTTCGTCGGCGACCTGCTTGACGACATCGGCGATGGCGAGCCCGCGTTCGGTGAGCGAGCCGTTGGCGGCGGCCACGTTCTTGCGGCTGCCCTCGGGCGAACCGTCCGCCTCGTGGTCGAGATCGGCCCGGCTGTACTTACCGGTGAGCACGCCGCTGGCCAGCGGCGACCACGGGATCACGCCGAGGCCCAGGTCCCGCGCCATCGGGATGAGGTCACGCTCGACGGTCCGTTCGATCAGGCTGTACTCGATCTGCAGTGCGATCAGCGGCGACCAGCCGCGCAGGTCCGCGATGGTCTGCATCCGCGCGATCTGCCAGGCCGGCGCGTCGGAGATGCCGAGGTAGAGCACTTTGCCCGAGCGCACCAGATCGTCCATGCCGCGCAGGATTTCCTCGACGGGGGTCAGGAAGTCCCAGGCGTGCAGGTAGAGCAGGTCGATGTAGTCGGTGTTCAGCCTGCGCAAGCTGGCCTCGACCGAGCCGATCATGCTCTTGCGGTGGTTGCCACCGGAGTTCGGGTCGCCCGGGCGGCGCAGCATGGTGTATTTGGTGGCCAGCACCAGGCTTTCGCGATTGTCCGCGGTGAATTCGCCGAGCAGTTGCTCGGAGGTGCCGTTGGTGTACTGGTTGGCCGTGTCGATGAAGTTGCCACCGCGCTCGACGTAGGTGTCGAAGATCTTGCGGGCTTCGTCCCGGTCCGCGCCCCAGCCCCAATCGGCGCCGAAGGTCATGGTTCCCAGGGACAGCGGAGAAACTCGCAGTCCCGAGCGGCCGAGCAGCCGGTAGGTGTCGAGGGTGCGGGCTCCGGACATGTCCAGCTCCTTGTGATTCGCGATGCCGTGTTGTCGATAGCCAGTTTTCAACGGCGCGCGAAGCCGAGTAAGGGAAGCTTCATCCTGGGAAGGCCAGTCCTAGTCAGCCGTAGGATCGACGGTGATGACTGGCACGGTGAACTCCACCCAGCGCCGCGAGCTCGGGCCCGGCGGTAGCTCGCGTACCCAAGGCGGGCCCGGGAACGGCGCGGATTCGACTCAGCGCCGCGACGTCGGGTCCGGCGGCGGCCCACGTAGTCACGGACAGCCCGAGAGCGCGGCGGATCCGACTCGGCGCCGCGATGCCTCCGGCGGCGGCACTCCCGGCAACCGCGCAGGTCGCGGCAGCGCGGATCGAGTGCAGGAGATGGGCGCCTTCCTGCGGGCCCGCCGGGAGCGGTTGACGCCGGAGGATCTCGGCTTGCCGCAGCGCAGGCAGGCACGCCGGACACCGGGGCTGCGGCGGGAAGAGGTCGCCGAACTCGCGGGCGTGAGCACCGACTACATCGTGCGGCTGGAGCAGGGGCGCGGCCTGCGTCCGTCGGTGGAGGTGCTCAACGCGCTGGCGCGGGCACTGTGCCTGAACGACGACGAGCGCGCCTATCTGTTCGATCTGGCGCTCCAGCGGCAGCCGGACCACGGCAAGCCGAGCACCGCCCCGGCGCCCGCCCTGGCCATGCTGGTGCGTGATCTGTCGCCGCTGCCCGCGATGCTGGTGAACCACCGCTACGACATCCTGGCCTGGAATCGGGAGATGGCGGCGTTGATCACCGATTTCGGCGCGCTACCGGAGCGGCAGCGAAACTCCATGTGGTTGTGCCTGCTCGACCCGAGCATGCGGGATTTCTATGTCGAGCGCGAACGCGTCATCCGTGAGGGCATCGCGGATCTGCGCGCGGCATGGGCCGCGCACCCGGACGACCGCGCATTGGCCGACCTGATCGCCGAGTTCACCGCGTACAGTCCGGAGTTCGAGCAGGCGTGGGCCCGCCACGACGTGCGGGTGCAGGGACGGGGGAACAAGCCGCTGCGGCATCCGCTGGTGGGTCCGCTGGTCGTCAGCTACGAGGTGCTGATTCCCGTGCAGGATCCCGACCAGCGGATCGTCATCTACCGCGCCGTCGACACCGATTCCCAGGCGGCGCTCGACCGGCTGGTCGCCGCTCTGGACGCGTCGTGACCAGGGGCTATTCCCCGGAGGAACTCAGGATCAGTTCACCATCGTCGTCCGCGTCCTCGTAGCGGCCGTCCCACTCCTCGTAGGCAGGCACGTCCTCGTCGCGCGTGACGATCCACTCCAACGAGTAACCGCCGTCGTCGTCGGGAACGAGCACATTCTCGATCTTCAGTCCGAAGCCGAGCACCTCGGCCGCGCGGATCACATCCGGCAGATCCTCGGCGCGAACGACCGTCTGATTGGCATACACGGTTACCATGCGCGGAATGGTAGCTGGAACCTCTGACTCGGCGCGGGCCGAATCTCGAAACCCCAGGTAGAAAGAGCGAGGGGCACTGTTGCCATCTGGGCACGACAAAAGCCGCCGTGGTCGTCGAGGCCACGGCGGCTGCGTCACAGCACGAGCACGGTACCGGCGTGCGGTACCGGGTGGATCAGAGCTTGTTGAAGGCCAGCGACAGGGCCGACTTCTTGTTGGCGGCCTGGTTCGCGTGGATGACACCCTTCGAGGCGGCCTTGTCCAGCTTCCGGCTGGCGAACTGGAGGCGCTCCGCAGCGGCGTCCTTGTCGCCGGAGGCCGCGGCCTCGCGGAAGCTGCGGATGGCGGTGCGCAACGCGGACTTGACCGACTGGTTGCGCTTGCGCGCCGCCTCGTTGGTGCGGATCCGCTTCAGCTGGGACTTGATGTTGGCCACGCCGGTTCCTCGTGTTCCTGTCTGGTTGGTCTGTCCTGGGAAAGTTCGTCGAGCGCGCGACATACCCGAGGTGGACGGGTAACGCAGCGCCGAAGGTCGAGGTTACCAGTCGCCGTCCTGGGCACGAAATCGACACTCGACCGGTCGGACAGCCGCCGCTCGGGTAATCGCCCGTCGGGCGGTCGGGCTTCCGTCCGGCACGGGTTCGTGCTGCGGGCCTCTACCTGCGCTCCAGAGGGCATCGCAGCCGTGCGCCCGGCATGCTGCCGCGCAGCTGGTACCCCTGACGTGGTGTATTTCTGGCTACCTCGTTGCCCGGCACGCTCCCGACGATGCCGAGACTTCGGTGTCGGCCCGGCGTGACCGGGAGCATCACCCTTGTCGACCAGTATTTTTCCTTGAGACCGCCCTCGAGCAACGCCGACGTTCCGCTGTTGCTGCTCTCTTCTCCAGGGGCGGCTCGGCGGACCCCGAAGTCGTTGTAGAGATCACTCGACTCGCGTAGCGTCCTCAGAGCAACCGTTGCTCTTCGAGCGGCTCTGTTGTCGAAGCGGTACCACGACTAGTCCGAGCGCAGGTCTGGAACGCGGAAGGTGGACAGATGTCTCCAACGGCCCAGGAAGTAGTCGAAGAGGCTGTCGAGAACAAACCGATTCCCGAGAGCAAGAAATGGGGCGCCGAGGCGCTCGGCACCTTCGTCCTGGTCATCGGTGGCGTCGGCACCGCGGTGCTGGCGGGGGAGAAGGTCGGGCCGCTGGGCGTCGCGCTCGGCTTCGGCCTGTCGCTGATGTTCCTGGTCTATTCGATCGGGCCCATCTCCGGCTGTCACGTCAACCCGGCGGTGACCGTGGGGCATCTGCTGCTCGGCCGGCTCAGCGGCGTGTCCGCGGCGGGATATGTGATCTCGCAACTGATCGGCGGACTCCTCGCCGGACTCGTGCTCTTCGCATTGGCCAAGAACCTGCCGTCCTACGATCGGCCGGTCGACGGGCTCGGCGCGAACGGGTGGGGCAAGCACAGTCCTTCGGCGATCCGGGGACCGCTCGGCGAGGTGGTGGTGCAGAACGGGTACGGGGTGGCCGCCATGATCATCGTCGAGGTGATGCTGACGGCGCTGCTGGTCTTCGTGGTGCTGTCCTCCACCGACCAGATCTCCGACGTGCCGCTGGCCGGGCTGTCCATCGGCGTCA
This sequence comes from Nocardia sp. NPDC047654, assembly GCF_043205035.1. Taxonomy (NCBI): domain Bacteria; kingdom Bacillati; phylum Actinomycetota; class Actinomycetes; order Mycobacteriales; family Nocardiaceae; genus Nocardia; species Nocardia sp. NPDC047654. The sequence continues at coordinate 153,224 of NZ_JBIDDF010000006.1, read as the reverse complement.
CGCTGGCGGTGATCCATCTGGTGTCGATTCCGGTGGACAACACCTCGGTCAACCCGGCCCGCAGTCTCGCCGTGGCGCCCTACCAGGACGGTGCGATGGGACAGGTCTGGGCGTTCATCGTCTTCCCGCTGATCGGCGGCGCCCTCGGTGCGCTGCTGTACGGCCTGCTGTACGGCCGTTCCCGGGAGATGATCTCCTGACCCGGTCGGCGGTCGCCCGGCCCGATCGAAGACGCGGCCGCGACCGTCAGCCGGCCGTGCGCTCCCGCGGCCCGTCGCATACCGAGGTGACCAAGGCCGGGAGGGGGAACAGCAGCAGGAAGAGGTTGGGCGCCCACCACAGTGGGCTGAAATCGCCGCGCAGCGTCCAGAAGGCGAGGGCTTGCAGCCCGGCCACGCTGGTCAGGGTCAGCGAAACGGTCATCAGGGTGTGCCGGCCCGGTGTACGGGCCAGGCTCGCCAGACCGGTGGCGCTCGCGGCCAGGTCCAGGACGACGAACGAGTAGTTCCAGTCGCTGAGGATCGGGTCTGTGTAGTCCTTGTAGGCCCATTCGGGTGGGATCACCTGGGCGAACGCGATCGCCCAGTAGAGCAGGAAACCGATGTCGGTGACAAGCATGGCGATCTTGGTCGGCCCGAGCACGCGAAACATGCTCGTCAGTGCCAGGCGTATTCGGCGCAGAGCCGGTGGGCGACCAGATCGAAGGTCTTGCGTGGCAGGATCGCGCCCTCCCGGCGGATGCCCGCCTCCGGCACGTCGAGCACCCGATCGAGCCGCACCCAACTGGGGCGGCCGTCGTGGTCCCACGCCCCGCTGCCGATGCCGATCCAGTCGCGGTCGTAAGCGCGTTCCGGATTCGACGACAGCATCAGGCCCAGCAGCGTGCGCCGGTCGCGGCCGACCACCAGCACCGGCCGGTCCTTGCCGTTGCTCGGATCCTCTTCGAACGGCACCCAGGTCCAGACGATTTCCCCGGGATCGGCACGGCCGTCCAATTGCGGCGAGTAGACGATCTGCCGGGCCCGCTCCGCGGTCGGAACCGGCCTGGACGCGGCGGGCCGCACCGCGACACCGGTCGCGCGCCGCTGGGCCAGCGACCCCACCAGCCGGTCGACCAGCCCGGGCCGCTGCTGCTTGACGATCTTGGGACCCTGTTGTTTGGCGATCAGACCGATCTGCTTGCCGAGGGTGTTCCAACTTCGGGCCATCTCTGGAGAATAACGGCGCACCCGCCGCTTCTCACCCGCGTGGGATCCGTTGTGTCGTCAGGGCGTCGACGACCCGAACCGCCCATGGAGTCGGACATGCGGCCCATCCGCTACCGAGCGGACGAAATCCCCGCTCCGCTGCCCGTCGCGGAAGACGACCAGTGTGCCGAGGCTGATGGCGATGATCACCGCCGAGAGCAGCAGGGTGCGCCCGGCGGCGGCGACGTCGCGAGCCCTCCGCGCGACCACACCCCTCCCCCGTCGAGTGCGAGTCTTACGAGCACCGTTCGCGGCCCGTCTCGGGTTCGAGTGACCGAAGCGCAGGCGGCGCAGTCGCGAGTCTCGGTCGCTCGAACCCGAGACTTCCCGGGGCCGCGAACACGCAGCGCCGCAGGCGCTGCAAAAACCAACACAGCGTCTTACGAGCACCGTTCGCGGCCCGTCTCGGGTTCGAGTGACCGAAGCGCAGGCGGCGCAGTCGCGAGTCTCGGTCGCTCGAACGCGAGACTTCCCGGGGCCGCGAACACGCAGCGCCGCAGGCGCTGCAAAAACCAACACAGCATCATGGGACGATGGACGGCAGTTTGCCGATACCCATGAGGAGTGGAGTGCCCGCCAGCTTCGCCGACACGACGTTCACCGATCCCGCCCGGATCCGGAACTTCTGCATCATCGCGCACATCGACCACGGCAAGTCGACGCTGGCCGACCGGATGCTGCAACTGACCGGTGTGGTCGAGGAGCGGCAGATGCGTGCCCAGTACCTGGACCGGATGGATATCGAGCGCGAACGCGGCATCACCATCAAGGCCCAGAACGTGCGGCTGCCCTGGAAGCCCCGGACCGGAGAGCACGCGGGCACCGATTTCGTGCTGCACCTCATCGACACACCGGGTCACGTGGACTTCACCTACGAGGTGTCGCGCGCCTTGGAGGCGTGTGAGGGCGCGATCCTGCTGGTCGACGCCGCGCAGGGCATCGAGGCGCAGACGCTGGCCAACCTGTACCTGGCGCTGGACAAGGACCTGACGGTCATCCCGGTGCTGAACAAGATCGACCTGCCCGCCGCGGACCCGGACCGCTACGCCGCCGAGCTGGCGCACATCGTCGGCTGCGACCCGTCGGACGTGCTGCGCGTCTCCGGCAAGACCGGTGAGGGCGTGACCGATCTGCTCGACCAGGTGATCGCGCAGGTCCCGCCGCCGGTCGGCGAAGCCGACGCGCCCGCCCGCGCGATGATCTTCGACTCGGTCTACGACACCTACCGCGGCGTGGTCACCTACGTCCGTGTGGTGGACGGCAAGCTGACCCCGCGCGAGAAGATCAAGATGATGTCCACCGGCGCCACCCACGAGCTGCTGGAGATCGGCATCGTCTCGCCCGAGCCGAAGCCGACCCAGGGTCTCGGCGTCGGCGAGGTCGGCTATCTCATCACGGGCGTGAAGGACGTACGTCAGTCCAAGGTCGGCGACACGGTGACCGGCGCGCGCGGCGGCGCGAGCGAACCGCTCACCGGGTACCGCGAGCCGCGCCCGATGGTGTACTCCGGCCTCTACCCGGTGGACGGCTCCGACTACCCGGACCTACGCGACGCGCTGGAGAAACTGCAGCTCAACGACGCCGCACTGACCTACACGCCGGAGACGTCGGTGGCGCTGGGGTTCGGTTTCCGCTGCGGCTTCCTCGGCCTGCTGCACATGGAGATCACGCGCGAGCGCCTGCAGCGCGAGTTCGATCTGGACCTCATCTCGACCGCGCCGAATGTGGTGTACCGGGTGGAGATGGAGGACGGCGCCGAGCACGTGGTCACCAACCCCTCGTACTGGCCGGAGGGCAAGGTCAAGACGGTGTACGAGCCGGTCGTGAAGTGCACCATCATCTCGCCGAGCGAGTTCATCGGTTCGATCATGGAGCTGTGCCAGTCCCGCCGCGGCGAGCTCGGCGGCATGGACTACCTCTCCGAGACGCGCGTCGAGCTGCGCTACACGATGCCGATGGCGGAGATCATCTTCGACTTCTTCGACTCGTTGAAGTCGCGCACCCGCGGCTACGCGAGCCTCGACTACGAGGAGTCGGGCGAGCAGGAGTCGCAGCTGGTGAAGGTGGACATCCTGTTGCAGGGCGAGGCGGTGGACGCGTTCAGCGCGATCGTGCACCGCGACGCGGCGCAGGCCTACGGCCACAAGATGACCACCAAGCTGCGCGAGCTGATCCCCCGCCAGCAGTTCGAGGTGCCGATCCAGGCCGCGATCGGGTCGAAGATCATCGCTCGCGAGAACATCCGCGCCATCCGCAAGGACGTGCTGGCCAAGTGCTACGGCGGTGACATCAGTCGTAAGCGCAAGCTGCTGGAGAAGCAGAAGGAGGGCAAGAAGCGGATGAAGACGATCGGCCGCGTCGACGTCCCGCAGGAAGCCTTCGTGGCCGCGCTGTCCTCCGATGCCGCTTCGGACAAGCCGAAGGACAAGAAGTAGGCGGCTAGCCCGCCGCGCGCAGCCGGACGCGCAGGCGCGCTCCGCCCAGCGGGCTTTCGTCGAGTTCGGCAGTGCCGGAATGTAATTCGGCTTGCTGGCGGACCAGGGCCAGGCCGAGTCCGGAGCCGGGGGAGCCGGGGCCTTTGACGAAACGGTCGAAGGCGTCTGCGCGCAGCGCCTCGGGGATGCCGCGGCCGTCGTCGTCGACGTGGATCTCCACGATGTCCTCCGGGCCGGATCGGACGCTGACGGTGACGGTTTCGGCCCGGCCGTGTTGCACGGCGTTGGCGACGGCATTCGTGACGATGAGCCCGACGCCGCCGGGCGAACCGGTCACCGTGACCGGAGCGCATTCGGTGAGCTCCACCCGCACCCCCGGGTGCCTGCGTCGTGCGTCGTGCACCGCCCGGTCCAGCACGTCGCAGAGGTCGAACGGCTCGAAGATGTCCGGGCCGGTGAGTTCGCCGACCGCGAGGCGTTCGAGGTCGGTCAGCGTGTTCTCGATCTGCTGTTCGGCGAGGAGTACCTCGGACATGATCGCGCCGCGCTGCTGGTCCGGAATCTCCTTGGTGGCCAGGACCTGCAGGTCGGTACGCAAAGCCGTGAGCGGCGTGCGCAACTCGTGCGCGCAGACCGCGGCGAAGTCGCGTGCGCCGGTCAGCGCTCGCTGGGTGGCGCGGTGGGCGGCTTCCAGCCGGGTGAGCATGCGGGTGATCGCGTCGGAGAGTTCCTCGGCTTCCCGTGCGCCGCGGCCGGACAGCGGCGGCAGTTCCTCCAAGGTGTCGATGCGGTGGGTGGCATCGGCCAGACGGCGCAGCGGGCGGGCGGCGAATCCGGCCAGGAACCAGCCGAGCAGGGCGGCCAGCAACGCGCCCGCCACCCCGATGCCGAGCCCGATGCGCTGACTGCGATGAATGGCCGCCTCCACGACATCGCGATCGGGATCGAGCGCGACCAGCACGCCGGGTAACCCGTCGACCCGGGTGATCGCGGCGTCGGCGGGCACGCCCGGCCGCCGCGCGTCCGCGGGCGCCTGTTCGGGAGACAGCGTGGCCGCGGACGGTGGTGCGGGAGCCGCTTCGGGGGGCGCGGCGATCCGCACCGCCATCGACGAGACGGTCTGGTCCAGCTGACGTTCGCCGGTGGCGCCGAGCAGGGTGGCGAAGGTGATCGTCAAGGTGAGCGTGACCAGCGCCGCGACCACCCCCGACACGACGGCTACCCGGGTGCGCAGCGACGGTGACCTGCTCATGGTTCCTCCCGGAGGACGAAGCCGACGCCGCGCACGGTGTGCAGCACCCGGGGCACGCCGTCCGCCTCCAGCTTGCGCCGCAGGTAGGAGACGAACACGTCGACGACGTTGGTGTCGGTGGGGAAGTCGTATCCCCACACGGCGGACAGGATCTGCTCGCGGCCGAGCACGACGCCGATGTGCTCGGCGAGCAGGGCGAGCACCTCGAATTCCCGCTTCGTCAGCTCCACCGGCCTGCCCTCGGCCAGCACCCGGTGCCCGGCCGGGTCGATCCGTACCCGCCCGACCGTGCGCACCTCCTCGGGCCGCGGCGCCGGTTTCTGCCTGCGCCGCAGCAGCGCGTTCAACCGGGCGACGAGCTCGCCCAGATCGAACGGCTTGGTGAGGTAGTCGTCGGCGCCGCGCTCCAGGCAGGCGATCCGGTCGCTGACCGCGGTGCGCGCGCTGAGCACGCAGATCGGTATGTCGTTGCCCATCGCCCGCAGCGCGGTGACCACGCCGACACCGTCGAGTTCGGGCATGTTGACGTCCAGGACCATCGCGTCGGGCGTGGTGGCGCGGACCATACTCAGCGCCTCGGCGCCGTCGGCCGCGGTGACGACCTCGAAATCGGAGAGCTCCAGTCCCCTCCGCAGCGACGCGAGGACGCGAACCTCGTCGTCCACGACCAAGATTCGTTGTCCGGCCATGATGTCAATCTAATCCCACAGTCTGAGATGGCGGGTTCGCGTTGCTGCGCCCACTGTCCGCCTCTCCCGTGCGTCGATGCTGCCGAACGGCTGTTTCATCGAATTCGACGGTACGGAGCGGATCTTCAGCACTCCTTCGGCAACTCTTAGAGTTCCATTAGTTTTTCCCGGCGTGTCCGCCGCCGCAGGCGACGATGCGATCGGCCCTGGTGAGGGTGCGTATCGGAGACTGTGCGCGGTCCGAAAGGCCATCGGAAATGGGGCTTCCGATCCGGTAATTCGGATGGCAGGGTTGTGTTGCTCACCACAGTGGCATTCTCTCCAGTCCTGGAGAATGTGACAGGCGAGTATTCCCGAAATACTGTTGGGGTGATCTTCACTCGGTCGGACCGGCGCGGTGAGGATGCTGGACAATCGAGAGTGGAGTTTCTATGACGCGTGATCTGCCCTTCGACGACGACACCGAAGGCGCCGACCGCGCAGGCGACACCGCCTACCGGGTGGCCACCGGCGTCGCACGGGTCGCGCGAGCGGGCGCCTATGTCACCGGAGGCGCCTTGGTGGCCGCCAACGGCGGCGGCGTCCCCGCGCAACCGGGCGAATCCCGCCTCGACAGCTGGCACACCGGCTGGGCGCACAGCACCGATCCCGATCCCGATCAGCCGAGCCCGGTGATCACCTTCCCGGACCCGGTCGTCGAGCCCGCGCCGTTCTCCTCGCACGGCACCAACAGCCCGGTCGCCCATGGGAATCCGGCCCCCGGGCCGGTCAACCCGGCCCCCGGGTTCACCTTGCCCGGCACCGGCGCAAGCCCCGCGGGATCGCTGCCCTCGCTCGGCGACTACAGCGGTACCGACGCCGGAATGCCGCTGCCGACGCTGCCCGGCGGCGAGTCCGGCGCACACGGGATGCAATTGCCCGGACACTCCGGAGGCGGTGTCCCCGGGCTCGGCGGCATCCCCGGCACGGACGGTGGTTCCGAATCCGGATTGACCATTCCGGGGACCGAGGGCAACGCGTCCCACGGCTTCTCGTTGCCCGGCGTCCGGTCCGAGGCGGCGAACGATGTCGACGCACCCGGCGGCCACGGGTTCGGCCTGCCCGGCCACGGACTCGGCCAAGCCGGGCACGGGTTCGGCCTGCCCGGCTCGAACGGCTTCGTCGCGCCCGGCTCCACCGTCTTCGACCTGCCCGGAAACAGCGCCGTCGGCGCGGCGCCGACGGCGGACGATCCGTTCGACGGCGTCGGCGCGGGCAGCGATCTGGGGGCTTTCGTCGGCACGCAGTGGCAGGTCGACTTCGGGCTCGGCCCGAACGGGATCTACTTCACCTCCGAGATGAAGGTCGATATGGCGGTCGGTCACGTCGGCGATCAGCTCGACGAGTACACCGACTGGCTGGCCGACGGCATCCACGTGCCGGACGGCATCGATCACCCGGTCACCGAACCGCATGGGCCCGGCCATCCCGGACTGCTCGGTGGACTCACGTCACCGGGCTCGTCCGCGACGCAGTCGTCGGCGGCCTCCGGCGTCACGCAGTCCTCGTCGGCGGGCACGGCGCAATCGGCGGGCGTCGCGCAGCCGCTCGCGGCCTCGGCGCCGGTCGCTCCCGCCGCTACGGTCGCGCCTGCCGCGTCGGTGGCTCCTGCCGTCGCCCCGGCGCCCGCGCCCGCCGCAATCGCCGCCGCTCCGGTCGTCGCGGCCACTCCGCTGCAGACCACGATCCAGCCCGATGTCGCCTCGACCCCGATCGCGAATGTGTTCGCCGCGCCGGAAGGGCCGTCCGTGCTGACCGCTCCGGCGGCGGCCGTCCCCGCGCTGTTCGACGCCGTGCGCCCGACGCCCGCGGTGAAGCCCGCCCCGGTGACCGACCCGCATCCGTCCCATTCGACTCATCCGACCCAGCCGCCCGCGTCGACGGTGACGCTCCCGACGACGATCGTGAAGACCACGCCGACGCCGAGCGTTCCGGGCGATGCCACCGCCCCGTCCGCGCCGAAGACGCCGGATATCGACGTCACGAAGCTCCCCGGCGCGACCACGGTGCCGCACGGCGGCATCACCACCGCGCCGGACGGGCCGACCACCAAGACTCCGGGCGCGACGGTCACCCAGACCCCGGCGCCGCATGCCCCGACCACTCCGGACGACGACGTGACGACACCGGGCGGCGGCACCGGCCGCCCCGGCACCGGCGGCACCTCGCACGACGCCCCGCCGACCAACCACCTGCCGACCGACGACGTACCGACCGTCAGCAGGCCGGCGCAGCCGACGTATACGGCCCCGGACCAGCCCACCTACACCGCGCCGGACCAGCCGACCTACAGCGCCCCCGCGCACGCTCCCACCGTCGAGCCGTACACTCCGGCGCCGACCTTCAACGCTCCCGCGCCCACCCAGGCGCCGATCAAGCCCCAGGTGATCGACCCGAAGCCGCACGGCATCTCGGCGCCGCTCACGGTGGACCACTCGGCCGATTCCGGTTTTCCGGTCGCCGGGCACACCTACGATCACTCCGCGCTGACACTGGCCTCGAGCGGCGGCCTCACGAACGCCTTGCTGCCGGAATCCGCGATGGCGGAAACGCATCACTACACATCGGATGTGTCGGACATCTCATTGATGTAGCCGGGCCGCGAGCGGTTCCGAGGACTGCGGAGTGAACGCAGGGGGTACCAGAACGAAAAGTCACCGAGAGTAAGGAGGAGGGTTGTCTGCCGCTGCCGGGCTGAAGGCTGCGACCGTGAAACATCCGGACGCGATGGCCCCGCTCATCCGAATACTCGACGAGCTGCGGGAGACGGCCCGATCCGCGGGACGCGACGACCTCGGCAGCCGGTTGGGCATGGTCCACGCCAGGGTGAGCGATCCCCGGGTACGGCTCGTGGTCGTCGGCCATCCGAAGAACGGCATGAGCACGCTGGTCAACAGCCTGGTCGGCGCCTCGGTCAGTGCGACGAACAGCGATCTGAGCGTCCCGGTGATCGTCGAATACGGGCCGGAACCGACCGCGACGCTGGTGCGGCAGACCGAGTACGGCCGCACCGAACGCCAGTCGGTCGACCCGCTCGACCCCGGTCCGGCGCTGGCCACCCAGGGCGTCGTCCGCGCCGAGTTCACCCAGCCGAGCCCGTTGCTCGCCGATGGTGTCGTGGTCATGGACGCACCGGGTGCGCTGGGCGACAACCGCACCACTTGGTCGATGATCGCCGCGGCCGACGCCGTGCTCTACGTCGATGACGCCGGTACCGAGCTGACCATGGAGCAGATCGCCGAACTGGAGCGCATCCAGCAGATCTGCCCGACCGTGATCTGCGTGCTGAACAAGATCGACGTGTTCCCGCACTGGTCGCGCACCCAGCAGCGCAACCGCGAACTGCTGGACGCCGCGGGACTCGGCTTCGCGGTGGCGCCGGTCTCCGCCGAGCTGCACCGTCAGGCCGGGCTGACCGGTGACTACCAGCGCGACATCGAATCCGGGGTGCCGCAGCTGATCGATCACCTGCGCGACTACGTGGTGGCCCGCGCGGACGCGGTGGCGTTGGAAGCGGCGGTCCAGGACATCCGCCTGGTCTGCGACCACCTCGCACTGACGCTGCGCACCGAGGCCGAAGCGCTGCGCGACCCGCGGCGACGGGCCGAGATCACCGATCAGCTGGCCCGCGCCCGCGACGAGGCCGACCAGCTGCGCCAGCGCACCGCGAACTGGCAGGTCACGCTGGTCGACGGCGCGACAGAGCTGATGGCCGACATCGAGCACGACCTGCGCCACCGGCTGCGCAGTCTGATCCGCGACGCCGAGACCGAGATCACCCAGACCGATCCGGCCCGCCGGTGGAAGGAATTCGGCGCCGATCTGGACGCGCGCATCTGCGAGGCGGTCGAGGAGAACTTCGCCGTGGCGCATTACCGCTCGATGGAGCTGTGCGAGCAGGTGGCCGCCAAGTTCCCGGCCGACAACCGGACCCCTCCGCTACCGGACCTGCGCTTGGCCAACCCGGGGGAAGTGCTCGAGACGGTGCAGCCGCTGGAGCCTCTGGAGAGCGCGAAAGCCGGTGTCACCCAGCAATTCCTGACCGGTTTGCGCGGCTCCTACGGCGGTATCCTGATGGTCGGTCTGGCCACCAGCCTGCTGGGCATGTCGCTGGTGAACTGGTACTCGGCGGGCGCGGGCGTGCTGCTGGGCGTCAACGCGCTGTGGGACGACCGCAAGAACCGCAAGCTGCGTCGCCGCGCCGAGGCGAAGGTCGCGGTCGCCCGCCTGATGGACGACGTGATCTTCCAGGTCGGCAAGGAGTCGCGCAATCGCTTGCGCGCCATGCAGCGGGTGCTGCGCGACCACTTCACCGACATCGCCACCGAGGTCTCGCGCGCCGCGGACGACGCGCTGCGGTCGGCCGAGGAGAACTACGGCAAGTACGGCGACCGCAGGCCGGAACGAATCGCCGACCTCGAGGCGCGACTCGGCAAACTGCGCGCGCTGCGCGAGGAGGCCGACGAACTCGTCTCCGTCTAGGCCGTTCCCGGCCGGGATCAGGCCGGGTGCCCCTGAGGTGTCGGATCGAGGCCTCCCAATCTCAGACCGGGTGCCCCTGTGGCGTGTGCGCGGGCTGGAATCGGCCGGCGTGCCGGGAAGATTCGGCGCGGATCACGTGGGTGACGGCGTTGATCAGCGCCAGGTGGGTGAACGCCTGCGGAAAGTTGCCGAGGTGACGGCCGCTGCGCGGATCGATCTCCTCGGCGTACAACCGCAGCGGGCTGGCGAAGCCGAGCAGTCGCTCGCACAGGTGCCGGGCCCGCTGGATCTCTCCGATCTCGACCAGCGCGGAGACCAGCCAGAAGGAGCAGATGGTGAACGCTCCTTCCGTGCCGCTCAAGCCGTCGTCGGTGGTCTCGGTCCGGTACCGCAGCACCAAGCCGTTCTCGGTGAGCCGGTCGGCGATGGCCAGCACGGTGGCGCGCACGCGGTCGTCCTCGGGCGGCAGGAAACGGGTGAGCACCACCAGCAACAGGGAGGCGTCCAGGGTGTCGCCGCCGTAGACCTGGGTGAACACACCTTCGGAGTTGACGCCGTTGGCCAGGACGTCGGCCTTGATCTCCTCCGCGATCGCGTACCACTCCTCGGCGTGCTCGAACTGGCCGTGCAGCTCGGCGAGCTTCGCGCCGCGATCCAGCGCGACCCAGCACATCACCTTGGACGAGGTGAAGTGCTGCGGCTCGCCGCGCACCTCCCAGATGCCACGGTCGGGCTCCTTCCAGTGCTCGATGGCGGCGTGCACCTGGCGGACCAGCAGCGGCCACAAGGTCTCCGGCACCTGCTGGCGCGACTTCACGTGCAGGTACACCGCGTCGAGCATGGTGCCCCAGATGTCGTGCTGATCCTGGTTGTAGGCGTTGTTGCCGATGCGCACCGGCCGGGACTGGTCGTAGCCGCCGAAATGGTCGAGGATGATCTCGTCGAGCTGCCGTTCGCCGCCGATGCCGTAGAGCACTTGCAGCGGAACGGGCTCGCCGTTGTCGCCGGTGGCCGCGTCGTTGAGGAAGGCGAAGAAGTCGTCGGCCTCCCGGTCCAGGCCGAGGGTGTACAGACCCCACAGGGCGAAACTGGAATCCCGTACCCAGGTGTAGCGATAGTCCCAATTGCGCTCTCCGCCGGGTGTTTCCGGCAGGGAGGTGGTCGGAGCGGCCATGAGGGCGCCGGTCGGGGCGTAGGTGAGGCCCTTGAGGGTGAGCGCGCTGCGCTGCAAGTAGTTGCGCCACGGGTGGTCGGGGAACTTTCCGAGCGTGATCCATTGGCGCCAGCACTCGGTGGTCTGCCACATCTTGTCGGCGGCCTCGTCGAAGGTGCGCGGCGCGGGCAGTTCCGACCAGGTCAGTGCGACGAAGACCTCGTCGCCCTCCTTCATCCTGGTGCGGGCGCGCGCCTCCCGGCCCTCGAGCCCGAGGCGCAGATCCGTGGTGAGCACCAGCGTCGGCCCGGCGCTCGGGTCGTCGCTGCGCACCGCGGTCGCCTCCTCGTACACCTTGCCGGTGTACTCCCAGCGGGCGCTGGCTCGGTGGTAGTCGAACGCGGGCTCGCAACTCATCTCGAGTTCCACCGTGCCGTTCACGCACTTTATTGTGCGCAGCAGCAGATGCTCGGCATCCCAGTCCATCGGAGTGCGCCGATGGGTCTTGCTGCGCTGGTCGTTGTTGTGCCAGCGTCCGAGCACCAGCGCGTCGCGCACGATCAGCCAGCCGGTGCCGGTCTGCCAGGTGGTCTCCAGGATCATCCCGCCGGGCAGGTAGCGGCGGGCGGCCGGCACGTTGACGCCGTACGGCCCGACCCGGAAGTGACCCGCGCTGCGGTCCAGGATCGCCCCGAAGATGCTCGGCGAATCCGGCCGCGGCACACACATCCATTCCACCGCGCCGTTGCTGGCGATCAGGCAACTGGTCTCGCAGTCGGACAGGAAGGCGTAGTCGTCGATCGGCGGGTAGGCGCCGTGACGGTGGGCATCGGTCGAGCCCGTCGGCTCGGGCAAGTTCGTCGGCAAGCCGTCGGAGTCGTTGAGGGTGAGGTCATCGGAGGACGCCATACCCCAATCTTCGGGCCGATGGGCGCCCGGCGTCCACCGCGCGGCTTCCCGGCTGCGCCGCCCTGGCCGACGGACTCGTGGAGCCGGAAGGCGAACCGACTAGGCTGGAGCCGTGCATCGCATCGCAGGTTGGTGGGACGGCTTCGAGCTGTGGGTCGCGGGGCTGCCGTTCATTCCGCAGTTCCTCGTGGTCCTCGTCGGCATGGTCCCGATCAGCTTCGCCATCGCCTACGGGCTCGATCGCGTGCTGCGCGCCGTCCTGCGCATCCTGGATCGCCGGTACGGCGCCCACCCTTCGCCGGTGCGGCCGGCCCCGGCCGGCGCGCCGGTGATGCTCGAACCCGAGCAGGCGGCCGAGCAGCGCACCCCGGTGCAGAGCGGGGCGCGCTGATGCCTCGGTCGCGGGTTCAGCTCGCCCTCGTCGCCCTGCTGGTGCTCGTCGTCGTCGCCTGGTTGATCGCCCGCTGAAGGTCGGCTCGCAATCCCGGCAGTGTGCGCAGCACCACGTCCGACCCGGCCCAGTGACCTCGAGGTAACCAGCGCTGTGCGGTCGGCACGGCGCTCCACCTGGGGTACTGATGCGGTGGAACTGGGCGCGTACCCGATCGGGGACCGTTGGTCACGGGATGAAACCGCCCCCTTCCTGGGACTCTTCGATTCGAACTCCGTCGTCGGCTCTGATAAAGTCTGCCCGTGTCTTCGAGCGCCGTACCGCAGGTCCGCCATGAATTGGCGTTGATTGCTGTCGGTGATCTCGCGGTCGCGGACATCTACTGTCGCTGATCGGCAACCGGGCACATCCGCGTCTCGTTTCCCAGTAGACCGGCGCGCTTTGCGCAGATGTGCCTGCCCTTCCCCAACGGCCCGTTGTGGCCGCTAGTCGCGCCGCTGCCGTATCGCCCGATCGGCAGGTCTGCTGAATCAAACAGATGGTCGCCGCCACCGATGTATTACCGGACAACTGGCGGTCCGCAGGAAAGGTCCACTTCGATGGCTCGCAAATCTTGGCTTTCGCCGCGTCGACGCTACAGCGCCGTTGCCCTCGCCGCACTCGCGGCGGTCGCGCTAACCGCGTGCGGCGGCGGAGCCAGCGACACGACCGGAGGAGACCGCGCGGACGGCAGCGGCGGCACGCTCAACCTCTATGCCTACGCCGTGCCGAAGCCCGGCTTCGACAAGGTGATCCCCGAGTTCAACAAGACCGAGCAGGGCAAGGGCGTCCAGATCCAGCAGTCCTACGGCGCCTCCGGAGACCAGTCCCGCAAGGTGAAGGACGGGGCCGAGGCCGACATCGTCAACTTCTCGGTCGAACCGGACGTCACCCGTCTGGTCGACGCGGGCCTGGTGGACGCGAGCTGGAACGCCGACGCCACCAAGGGCATCCCGTTCGGTTCGGTGGTCACGATCGTCGTGCGCAAGGGCAACCCGAAGGGCGTCAAGGACTGGGACGACCTGCTGAAGCCGGGCATCGAGGTGGTCACCCCGAACCCGTTCAGCTCCGGTTCGGCCAAGTGGAACCTGCTCGCGCCGTACGCGGCCAAGAGCGACGGCGGCAAGAACCCGCAGGCGGGCCTGGACTACCTGAGCAAGCTGGTCTCCAAGGACCACGTGAAGGTGCAGCCCAAGTCCGGCCGCGAGGCGACCGAGACCTTCCTGCAGGGCACCGGTGACGTGCTGCTGAGCTACGAGAACGAGGCGATCTTCGCCGAGCGCAACGGCGACCCGATCGAGCACATCGTCCCGCCGGTCACGTTCAAGATCGAGAACCCGGTCGCGGTGCTGAAGAACAGCAAGAACCAGCAGAAGGCCGTGGCCTTCCGCGACTTCCTGTTCACCGCCGAGGGCCAGCAGGCCTGGGCCGCCGCGGGTTTCCGTCCGGTCGACCCGAAGATCGCCGCCGACTACGCCAAGGACTTCCCGACCCCGCAGAAGCTGTGGACGATCGCCGACCTCGGCGGCTGGAAGACCGTGGACAAGGAGCTGTTCACTCCGAACACCGGCTCGGTCGCCGTGATCTACGACAACGCGACCAAGTGACCGGGTGACCCCCGTTACACCGGATACTGGACGACTGTGACAGAGAGCAGTAACGCCGGGACCGCGCAGACCGGTCCCGGCGTCTCCGACCCCGCGCGCCCTGCCCGCGGCAGGCAATGGTCGTGGCTGCGCGTGACCGGCTCGGTGGGCCCGCTCGGCATCGCCACCGCGGTGCTGTGGCTGAGCATCATCGTGCTGCTGCCGCTGGCGGCGCTCACCGTGACGAGCTTCGAGGACGGGTGGTCCGGCTTCTACGACGCCGTCACCGCGCCTGCCGCGCTGGATTCGCTGCGCATCACCGTGCTGGTCTCGGTGGTGGTGGCGGTGATCAATGTGGTGATGGGCACGCTGATCGCCTGGGTGCTGGTCCGTGACGAGTTCCCCGGCAAAAGCGTCGTCAACGCGCTGATCGACCTGCCGTTCGCGCTGCCGACGATCGTCGCCAGCATCGTGCTGCTCTCGCTGTACGGGCCGCAGAGCCCGATCGACATCCACCTGAACGCCACCCAGCCGGGCCTGGTGGTCGCGCTGGCGTTCGTCACGCTGCCGTTCGTGGTGCGTTCGGTGCAGCCGGTGCTGATCGAGGCCGACCGCGAAGTCGAGCAGGCCGCGCTCTCACTGGGCGCGAACAACTGGACCACGTTCCGCAGTATCGTGCTGCCCGCCCTGACGCCCGCGATCATCAGCGGTGGCGGCCTGGCCTTCGCCCGCGCGATCGGTGAATACGGCTCGGTGGTGCTGATCGGCGGCGCCATCCCGCGCAAGACCGAGATGGCCTCCCAGTACATCCAGAAGCAGATCGAGATCGACCGACCGGTGAACGCGGCGGCCGTGTCGGTCGCGCTGCTGGCCATCTCGTTCGCGACGCTGCTCGTGCTGCGGCTGCTCGCCGAACGCAGCGCGCGCAAGGAGCAGGCGGCCCGATGAATCTGCATCCGTTGACCCGCATCTCGTTGCGGGCGGTGGCGCTCGGCTACCTGCTGGTGCTGCTGGTGCTGCCGCTGGTCATCATCCTGTGGCGCACATTCGAGCGCGGGATCGGCGCGTTCGCCGACTCGATCACCACGCCAGCGGCGATCTCGGCGTTCCAGCTGTCCATCCTGATCGTCGCGATCACCGTCCCGGTGAACGTGATCTTCGGCATCGTGACGGCGCTCGCGCTGGTCCGGGGAAAGTTCCCGGGCCGCAACCTGGTCCAGGGCATCGTGGACCTGCCGTTCGCCGTCTCGCCCGTGGTGGTCGGCGTCTCGCTGATCCTGCTGTGGGGCGCGGGCGGGTGGTTCGGCGGCCTGGAAGAACTGGGCTTCAAGGTCATCTTCAACCTGCCGGGCATGGTGATCGCCACCATCTTCGTCACGCTGCCGTTCGTGGTGCGCGAGGTGGAGCCGGTGCTGCACGAGATCGGCGACGATCAGGAGCAGGCCGCGGCAACCCTGGGCGCGTCGAAGTGGCAGACGTTCTGGCGGATCACGCTTCCCGCGATCCGGTGGGGCCTGACCTACGGCGTGGTGCTCACCGTGGCCCGCGCGCTCGGTGAGTTCGGCGCCGTGATCATGGTGTCCTCCGCGCTGCCGGGCAAGTCGCAGACGCTGACGTTGCTCGTGCACGGCCGGTACATCAACGACCACAACACCTTCGGCGCCTACTCCGCCGCGACCTTGCTGATGGGCATCGCCCTCATCACCCTTCTGCTGATGACCATCCTCGAACGTAAGCGGGGCACCAAGTGATCACCGTGACCAACGCGAACAAGAACTACGGCACGTTCGCGGCCCTCGACAACGTGACCATCGACATCCCCTCCGGCGAGCTCACCGCCTTGCTCGGCCCTTCGGGCTCGGGCAAATCGACGCTGCTGCGCTCGATCGCCGGACTGGAATCGCTGGACTCCGGTGTGGTCAGCATCGCCGGACGCGACGTCACCCGGGTGGCGCCGCAGAAGCGCGACATCGGCTTCGTCTTCCAGCACTACGCGGCGTTCAAGCACATGACCGTGCGCGACAACGTGGCGTTCGGCCTGAAGATCCGCAAGCGCCCGAAGCACGAGATCAGCAAGCGCGTCGACGAATTGCTCGGCATCGTGGGACTGGACGGCTTCCAGCACCGCTACCCGGCCCAGCTGTCGGGCGGTCAGCGGCAGCGCATGGCGCTGGCCCGCGCGCTCGCCGTCGATCCGCAGGTGTTGCTGCTGGACGAACCGTTCGGCGCGCTGGACGCCAAAGTCCGTGCCGACCTGCGGACCTGGCTGCGCCGGCTGCACGAGGAGGTCCATGTGACCACCGTGCTGGTCACCCACGACCAGGAGGAGGCGCTCGACGTCGCCGACCGGATCGCGGTGATGAACAAGGGCCGCATCGAGCAGATCGGCACTCCGGAGGACGTGTACGACCGGCCTGCCAACGAGTTCGTCATGTCGTTCCTCGGCGCGGTGGCCCGGCTCAACGGACATCTGGTGCGGCCACACGACATTCGCGTCGGCCGTGACCCCAGCATGGCGCTCGCCGAGCACGAGGGCACCGCGGACTCGGCGGGTGTCACCAGGGCGACGGTCGAGCGTGTGGTCCATCTCGGGTTCGAAGTACGCGTGGAGCTGCGCAATGCCGCGACCGGCGACCTGTTCTCCGCTCAGGTCACCCGCGGCGACGCCGAAGCGCTGCGGCTCTCGGACGGAGAGACGGTCTACGTTCGCGCCACTCGGATTCCGGAACTTCCCACCCACTGAGGTTTTTCGGTCAGCTGCGCTGAGAAGTTGCTGCGGTCGCTGACATGTTGGTGGCGGCTCTCTTCGCTCGGGCTGCGGCACGGAGGCCCGCCCGGGTGTCGAGGGCGGCCCGATGCGGTCGTCGCGAGGTGATCGTGTGTTGGGCTCAGAACGCGATGGTGGGTGTCCACGGCTGGCGGCGGTCCGGTGTCCACTCCATCGGCTAATCGCCCGCACCGAGCTGTGGGGACTCGTCAAGGGGAGTCTCCCCATGTGTAGAGGTGTCGCCGGGGAAGCTTCGGGGCGGGAACCGGAAACCGGCAAACTTCCGCCGGGCACGACCTATCCCCGCGTGTCGCAAGGAAATCCGACTGGACGGAATGTGTAGCGCTGGTCTGCCAGGTGAGGGCGTCGGCGAACGCGGAAACGGCCCGGTCGAGCACAGGCGGCTTGCGGACAATCGGTTGTCCGGACTTGGCACGAAGATCGCGGAGTGGTTGCCTAAACGACGTTCGAAGCAAATCGGCACGGCGATCGGGTGGATTGCGATGGCGGTTGGTCTCGGGTTGAGCATCGGTACGGTGAACACGGTTTCCGTTCTCGCGGAGGAAGGTTCGGCCAAGGCTCCGCCGGGGCGACGCAAAAAGCAGCGGGCGCAGCCCATCACGCGCCGGACCACGCTGACCTTCGACAGCACCGGCGTGGCCAGGGTCGGCATGATTCCCCGGCACGGGCGCGCGGTCACCGAATTCGCCGATCTCACGCAGCGTTCCAGCACGTGGGCGCGGGTGGGCAACCGCGCGCTCGCACCGGCGGACCTGGTCGCCACGGTGGCCAAGTGCCTGATCGACGAGGTGGTGCGGGACCATCCGGAATGTGGAACCGGCCTCGGTATCGCGGTGACCTATCCCGCCCGCTACGCCGACGAGCAGGTGGACGCGTTGCGGGCGGCGCTCGACGGCGTCGAACTCACGCAGGTCGCCCTGGTCGCCGAACCCGTCGCGGCGGCGGCCTGGCTGGAAGCCGATCGCGGTCCGCTGATGCCGGGTCTCACGCTGGTCTACGACCTGGGCGGCGCCGGGCTCGACGTCACCTTGGTCCGGGTGGGCGCGGGGTGCCCGCGCAATCCGATCGTCGGCGTTCCGTTGCGTTCGACCGAATTCGGCGGACGCGCGTTCGGCGCCTTGATCGCCGAGCACGCCGGACCCGGCCTGTCCTCGTCCTCGGTCTCCGAGTCGGTCGCCGACACGCTCGCCGGAGAACTGCGCGCCCGGCACGTCCGGGAGTCTCTCGAAGTGGTCTACCGCTGCTTGCGGGTCGCGGACGTCACCATGGCCGATGTCGATCGAGTCCTGGTGGTCGGCGGGGCGGCGCGCCCGGCGGAGGTGGCCGAGGTGCTCGCGGCGGAACTGGCCAGGCCGGTGATCGCCGGCGCGGACCCGGAGCGAACCACCGCCGACGGCGCCGCGATCATCGGCCGCAGGACCGCGGTCGCGGCGGAGGTGGTGGCCGAACAGCGCCGGGTCCGGCGCCGCCGCACCCGTCGTCGTGCCGCCACGCGGGCCTTGATGCTGTCGCGGCGGACCCGTCGGCGGCTGGGCCGGGTGGTCGTCGTGACGAGCATGTCGGCGGTCTTCGGTTTCGGGACCTCCCTCTTGGCGGCCGGTGATGGGGTGCTGGTGAGTTAGGGCTCCGGCGAGGTCCGGGAAGAACAGGGGCCGTCCGGCGGTGCGCGTGATGAGGGCGCGCGCCGCCGGACGGCCCCAGCAACTGTTGGGTTGACGTGACTCTCCGTTGGTGTAACTATGGGATACAGTTAAACGGTTCCATCGAGGAGAGGGCAGTGACGACGATGTCTGCAGCCGTGACACCCGCAGTCGATCCCGATCTGGAGAAGGCGCAGGAGTACGCCGCGAAGCTGCTGCTGCTGTCGGAGGGATCGGTCAACAAGCACTTCGACCCCTTCGAGGACATCGACTGGGACAATCCCGACTTCGCCGCCGACGCTGGTGAGGAGCGCTGGATCCTGCCCGAGTCGGCCGATACCGTGGCCCGCCACCCCTGGTACCAGGCGCTGTCCGAGGAAGAGAAGATCGCAGTCGGCAAATACCGGCAGGCGAATATCGCCAAGGTCGGCCTGCAGTTCGAGTCGATCCTGATCAGTGGCATGGTCATCCACAACTTCGGCTTGCCGAACGGTTCGCCGGAGTTCCGGTACTGCTCCCACGAGATGATCGAGGAGCACAACCACACCCTGATGTTCCAGGAGATGGTCAACCGCATCGGGCTGGACGTGCCCGGCATGGGCCCGCTGGTCAGCAAGTTCAAGTACCTGGGCGCGCCGGTCGCGGCCTGGTTCCCGAACCTCTTCTTCATGGCCGTGCTGGCCGGTGAGGAACCGATCGACCACATCCAGAAGCAGATCTTGCGCTCTGGCGAAGACGTGCACCCGATCATGCGCGGCGTGATGGCGATTCACGTCGCGGAGGAGGCGCGGCACATCTCCTTCGCGCACGAGTTCCTGAAGAACCACGTGCCGGAGGCCAAGCCCGCGCAGAAGTTCGTCCTCTCGCTGGCCATGCCGCTCGTCATGTGGATTCTCGGCCGCGCGATCGTCACTCCGCCGCGGTCGTTCTTCGCCGAGTTCGGCATCCCGGACGAGGTCCGCAAAGAGCTGTTCTTCGGTTCGAAGGAGGCCAAGCGGGTCTTCAGCGACTACTTCTGCGACGTGCGCGCCCTGGCCAAGGACATCGGGCTGATGAACCCGGTCGCCAAGGCGGTCTGGAAGGCGCTCGGGATCGACGGTCCCAGCACGCGGTACCGGTCGGAACCGCTGCGCGCCGCGAGCAAGGTCGCCTGAGCCGGCATGCCGTACGTCGTCACCCAATCCTGCTGCAGCGACGCGTCCTGCGTGTACGCCTGCCCGGTCAACTGCATCCATCCCACGCCCGACGAACCGGACTTCCGGACGGCGGAGATGCTGTACGTCGACCCCAAGGCGTGTGTGGACTGCGGCGCCTGCGCCACCGCGTGCCCGGTCGACGCCATCGTGTCGGCGAAGAAGCTGACCGCAGAGCAGAAGCCGTTCATCGAGATCAACGCCGATTTCTACCGGCAGGCCCGGCCGCGCCCGCTGCTGGCGCGACCGGTGCCCGCGGCGCGGATCCACACCGAGCGCACGCCGCTGCGGGTGGCGATCGTGGGATCGGGGCCGTCGGCGATGTACGCCGCCGACGAACTGCTGACCCAGCCCGACGTGTCGGTCACGGTGCTGGACCGGCTGCCGGTGCCCTACGGCCTGGCCAGGCACGGCGTCGCGCCGGATCACGACAAGACCCGCAAGGTCGGCGAGCTGTTCGACGTCATCTCCGCACAGCCGGGATTCGGTTCATACCTGAATGTCGAAGTCGGCGCGCACCTTTCGCACGCCGAGCTGCTCGACCATTTCCACGCCGTGATCTACGCGGTCGGCGCGTCGTCGGATCGCAAGCTCGGCATTCCGGGTGAGGGCCTGGCGGGCACGGTGTCGGCCACCGATTTCGTCGCCTGGTACAACGGCCATCCCGATCACGTCGACCATGCCTTCGACCTGTCCGCCCGGCGCGCCGTGATCGTCGGCAACGGCAATGTCGCGCTCGACGTCGCGCGCGTGCTGACCTGTGACCCCGCGACACTGGCGGACACCGACATCGCGCCGTACGCGTTGCGGGCGTTGCGCGAGAGCAAGATCGAGGAAGTGGTCGTGCTCGGTCGGCGCGGCCCTCTCGAATCCGCCTTCACCGTGCCGGAATTCGTCGGCCTGCTCGGTTGCGATGTGGACATCGTGGTCGAGGGTGAGCTGCCCGAACTCGGCGCGGAACTGCCCTTCCACGTCGAACAGAAGCTGCGGATGCTGCACAGCGTGCGCACCCGTCCGGTGGGGGAGCGCAAGCGCATCGTGTTCCGCTACCTGGCCGCGCCCACCGAGATCCACGGGACCGATCGGGTGACCGGACTCGAAATCGGCCACACCGAACTCGTCACCGATCAGGACGGCCGCGTCCGCGCCGTGCCGACCGGGCAGACCGATCGGCTCGACGCGGGACTGGTGCTCACTTCGGTCGGCTACCGCGGCGTCGCGGTTCCGGGCCTGCCGTTCGACGAGCAGGCCGCAGTGATCCCGAACCAGGAGGGCCGGGTGCTGGAGCGCCCGGACGGCGCCGTCGTCACCGGCACCTACGTGACCGGCTGGATCAAGCGCGGGCCCACCGGCTTCATCGGCACCAACAAATCCTGCGCGCAGGAGACGGTGCGGCAGCTGGCCGCGGACTTCAACGCGGGGCGCCTGCCCGAACCCGCCGGTTCCGCCACGGAATTCGATCGCATGGTGCGGCTGCGGCAGCCGGCGGTCCGAGCCACGGGAGCGGTGGAAGCCCGCCCCGGCCGCGTCCGCCGCTTGCTGGCTCGCGCCTGACGAACCCCGCCTCGAGATACCCCGGCCGCGCCGGTATCTCGAGGCGGTCCCCAGGTCGGCGGGTCAGCGTGCGGTGAATCCGCCATCGATGGCCAGCGCCGCGCCGGTGACGAAACTCGCTTCGCGACTGAGCAAGTAGGCGCAGAACGAGGCGATCTCCTCCGGCGTCGCGATGCGGCCCACCGGGTGCAGCGCGGCGATGGCGGCCTCGCCTTCGGGAGTCGCGCCCATGGAATTGCGGAACGCCGGGGTGTCGACAGCTCCGGAGACCAATGCGTTCACCCGTACCCCCTGCTCGGCGGCCTCGAGCGCCACGGCCCGGGTCAAGCCGACCACCCCGTGCTTGGCCGCCACGTACGGCGCCACCGAACCCATGCCGACCACGCCGAGATTCGAGGCGTTGTTCAGGATCGCGCCGCCGCCGGAGGCCGCGAGCGCGGGAACCTGATGCCGCAGGCCGTAGAACACGCTGGTGAGATTGAGCTCCAGATCGGCGCGCCAGCCCGCCTCATCGATCTCCGCGACCGGGCCGAAGGCGCACACCGCGCCCGCGTTGTTGAATGCCGCGTCCAGGCGGCCGAATTCGGACAGCGCGGCGTCGGTCAGCCGGGCCACGTCCTGTTCCACCGTGACATCGGTCGGCACGAACAGCGCACGGCCACCTGCCGCGCGGATGTCGGCGGCCACCTGATCACCCGCGTCTTTGCCCCGGGCGCCGAGCACCACCGCGGCGCCTTCGCTCGCGACTCGCAGCGCCACCGCCTTGCCCACACCCGAGGTCGCGCCGGTGATCAGTACGACCTGCTCCGTGAACCGTGTTGCCATCGTTCGATTCCCTCTCCACTCTCGCGATCTCACCTCCGTGGTGGACCGCTACCGAGTCAAGCCGGACCCGCACCACAACGCTGGCGAGTATCGGACATCTAGTTGATGTGTCATGCGACTTCGGAAGTGATGGATCGGCCGAAATGTACAGTTATGGCAAGCATCTGGTTACCGACCGGTTGGTGTCTGTCCCCCGGTGTGCTTTCGCCCGATAAACCGGCGTTCGGTCTGGTTGGCCCCGATATTCAGTGATCGCTGTGTGGTAGCGGAATTATCCGGAGCGCAGGATGATTCGCGGTGTCGAGTGGGCTGGACGCTCAAACTGACTCGTATCTACCTGGCATTTCGGACGATTATTGCTGAAAGTAGAACGATCCGTATCAATTGCGCATCCTTATGAACCCGAAACAGCTAACCTGTGGTGGCTGTTTGGAAGACGACCGCGGCCACAGGGGAACGCCATGTGATGGACGTGGTCACGGTGCGTTGACGGGATAGCGAATGACTACAGGTCTGGGTTTCAGCATTGGTGCAGTGAACTCCGTGACGGCTTCGGTCAGTGCGGACCGACCACGGCCGGCGGTGCGGTCTCGACGCACCGCGGTGACCTTCGACAGCGCGGGCGGGCTGCGCTTGGGCGGGATCGCGCAGTTCAGCATGGCGGTCACGGATTTCGCCGATCTCGCCCGTGATCCGGAGGCGGTGATCGTCGGCGGACGCATCTGGTCGCCTGCCAATCTCGTCGCCGCGGTGGTCGGCGAACTCCGCGCGGTCGAGCCGGGCGCGTCCGAGGCGGGTGTGGTGACCACCTATCCCGCCGTGTACTCCGACAAGCAGGTCGCCTTGCTGCGTCAAGCGCTGGACCTATCCGGGGCGGGCGACGTGCTCCTGGTACCCGAACCCGTCGCGGCCGCGGAATGGCTGGAGCACGAGTACGGCCCGCTGGAAACCGGCTTCGTCTTGATCTACGACCTCGGGGGCACCAGCCTCGACGTGAGCATCGTGCGGGTCGGTCCCGACTGGGACAACCATCCGATGATCGGTAAGCCGGTGCGCTCCTACGACTTCGGCGGCAGGCCGCTGGGGTCGATGATCGCGCGCTACGCGCCGGACGTGAAGCCCGGGTCCGCGGGATTGTCGATGACGTCCATCGTCGATATCGACGGGTTGCGCACGGCACACGTGCAGGACTCGCTTCAACTGGTTCGCGAGTCCGTGCGGGAAGCGGGGATCACCCTGTCCGATATCGGCCGGATTCTGCTGGTGGGAGGTGCGTCGCGTCCCGCGGAGGTGGCGCGGACGCTCGCCGAACTCGGCCCCCCCGTGCTGATCTCGGCGGACCCGGGGCAGGCGACCGCCGCGGGCGCCGCCTTCATGGCGGCGCGCACGATGGCGCTCGGCGCCTCGGACGGCCGATCCACCGCGCCGCGGGTGGCGGTGTTCTCCAGTGCCGCGGTGGTCTCCGCGGTCGCCATGTCGGCGGTCACGGTCTTCGGCGGACCTACGGTTCCCGAGTTGTCGCCGCTGCTCGAGCGTCTGCCGGACCTCGGTGTACCGACCGAGAGCCTGCTGGTCGACGTCGGAAACGAGCAGCTCGCCGACGCCTGGTCCGCGATGTCCGCCACCACCTGGAACTCGGGCCGGGCCCTGCTCGCGCAACGGACCTCCGCCTATACCCGATTCATCACACCGGCCGCACGCGGCGCCGGTTATGGACCTTCGGTGGCGGAGTCGCGGCTCGGTTCGCATCGGGACCCGCGAAACTGCTGCGCCCCGGGCGGATTGCGCTACCGGGGATACGGCGATCCCGCCTACTTCGTGAATCCGCTGCCGTTCGCACCGGTCGTGCGCCCCGCACCTGGGGACATCGGGCAGCCGCCCTTTCCCGCGACCCCTGGTCAGCCCGGCCTGCCGGGACAGGTACCCGGTCAGCCGCCCGCGCCCGGAACCGGGACGCCACCGGGCTCCGGTGTTCCCGCGCCGCAGAACGGCTCGACGCCGGCGGAGCCCGGTCCGGCGTCCGGCGGGAGCACACCGGGCAATCCGTCGACCGGGACGTCCGACGTACCGGGCACCGGTACGGGCTCGGACGAGCACGGCGGCTCGGGCTCGAATTCGTCCTCCTCCGCGGGCCCGTCCACGGGGGGCTCCCCCTCCGGGGCCGCCGGGGGTACATCCTCCGGCGGAACCCCCTCGAGCAGTGGGTCGACGAGCGACTCCTCCGCGAACGGATCGTCCGGCGAGTCGCCGGACGGGTCGTCGTCGGGCGGGTCGGCAGGCGCCTCCTCGACGCACGGCTCATCCTCGGCCGGTGATTCGTCGTCGGAGGGTTCGTCTTCGGCCGGGTCGGGGGGCAACTCGTCGACGCATGGTTCGTCCTCCGGTGGGTCGGCGGGCAATTCGTCGTCGGAGGGTTCGTCTTCGGCCGGGTCGGCGGGCAGCTCCTCGACGCATGGTGCGTCCTCCGGTGGGTCGGCGGGCAATTCGTCGTCGGAGGGTTCGTCTTCGGCCGGGTCGGCGGGCAACTCGTCGACGCACGGTTGGTCCAACGGTGGGTCGGCGGGCAACTCGTCGGCGGGCGGTTCGCCCTCCACCGGCGGCTCATCGAGCGGGCGCCCGGGCGGTGCGTCGTCGGCGGGTGGTCACTCTTCCGGGAACTCCTCGGGCGCTTCGTCGTCCAGCGGATCGCGGGGCCGGTCCGGTTCGGTGGGTGGGTCGGCGGGCGGGTCGTCCGCGGGAGGTGCGGGCGGCGGTGGAGCCCGCGGTCGGTAGCTGTGCGGGCGGCGATGCCCAATTGACCAGCGCGCGAGCGGGTCTCGGCACGCCGGAATCAGCGGCGGGTGCGCCGCCGCCGAGGCACAATGGGTTGATGGCATCCGGGGGTCCCCAGCTGATCGCGCTGGACGTGGACGGGACGCTGCTGGACACGGGAACACCGATCAGTACGCGGGTGGTCGCGGCGGTGCGCGCGGCCGTGGCGGCGGGCGCGCATGTCGTGGTCACCACGGGACGCACCCTGCTGACCACCCGTCCGGTGCTCACCGAACTCGGCCTGCTCGAAGGACATGCCCTGTGCTCGAACGGAGCCGTGCACATCGACGTGGCCAGGGGGGAACCGGTCGCGATCCAGTCCTTCGACCCAGCGCCGGCGATCATGGCGTTGCGCGCGCTGTTCCCGGCGATGATCTTCGCCGTGGAAAAGGTCGGCATCGGTACCTGGGCCACCGGAGCCGGTCCCGGCGAGTTCTCCCTGGGCGAGTACCTGCTCGTCGACCACCACGCGTTGAGCAGCGAGCCGACCCCGCGGCTGAACGGCTGGCTGCCGGACGGTTCGCTGGAGGAGATGCTGCTCGCGCTGCGCTCCCTGCAAGTGCCGGGTGCGAGCTGGGTGCACGGCGAGTACGGGCCGTGGCTCACCGTATCCCGGCAGGGCGTGTCGAAGGGGTGGGCGCTGGAACAGCTCCGCATCGCCCTCGGTGTGCCGGACGAGGCGACGCTGGCCATCGGTGACGGTTACAACGATCGGGACATGCTGCGCTGGGCAGCGCATTCGGTCGCGATGGCCAACGCGCCGACGGACGTCCGTGATCTCGCGGACGAAGTGACCGGCCACGTCCTCGACGACGGCGTCGCCACCGTGCTGGAGCGCTGGTTCCGTCCCTGACGAGGCGACGCCCTCGGCGCGCTGCCGCCGATCTTCCGGTCTACGCGGGACCGGTTTCGGCGAGAACCGCGAGGTAGTGCGGGTTCGACATCAGGCCGAGGACGTTGCCGAACGGATCGACCACCGCGGCGGTGACGAAGCCCCCGCCTTCGCCGCGCGGGGTGATGGGGTCGTAGACGGTCGCGCCGAGTTCCAGCAGCCGGTCGAAGGTCGCCCGCAGGTCGTCGACGTGCCAGTTGACGATCGCGCCGCCGGGGGCGTTGCGCGCTCCGGCCGGGGCGTAGGCGCGGTTGACGATACCGAATTCGTGCTGGTAATCGCCGATACGGAACTCGTAGTAGCCGTTCGGGACGTGATAGTAGGGCTCGGTGCCGAAGAACTCGGTGTACCAGTCCTTGGCGGCCTCGAGGTCGTCGGCGTAGAAGGTGCTCGTCGCCATTCCGCGCAGCATGATGGTTCTCCTTCGAGTCGTTCTCATTCGTTGCTTGTAGAACCCATCATCCGGGCAAAAGTGCGCACTGAATGAGCACTTTTCACGGCAGAATTGTGCGCATGCGAGCAGACCGGTTGGTGGCGATCCTGCTGATGATGCAGACCCGTGGGCGGGTGACGGCCGCGCAGGTCGCTGCGGAGCTGGAGACCTCCGTCGCCACCGCGCGCCGGGATCTCGAGGCGCTCTCGGCGGCCGGGGTGCCGGTGTATCCGCAGCCGGGGCGCGGCGGCGGGTGGTCGCTGGTGGGCGGTGCGCGCACGGATCTGAGCGGGCTGACGGCGGGGGAGGCGCGGGCGTTGTTCCTCCTGGCCGGTCCCTCGGCGGGCGCGGTGCCGGAGGCCAAGTCGGCGCTGCGCAAGCTGGTCCGCGCGCTGCCGCACACCTTCCGCGGCGATGCGGAGGCGGCCGCCGATGCCGTGGTGATCGATCCGGCGCGCTGGGGGGCGACCGATCGCGAGCTGCCGCCGGTGGTGTCCTCGCTGCAACGAGCTGTCGTGCAGCGCACCAAGGTGCGGCTGCGGTATGCGAACCGTACCGGCGCGCGATCCGAACGTCTGGTCGACCCTTGGGGGCTGGTGGACAAGGACGCCGTCTGGTACCTGGTCGCGGGAACCGAGCGGGGACAGCGGACGTTTCGCGTCGACCGGATCGCCGAGGCGTCGCTCACCGACGATCCGGCCCACCGCCCGGACGATTTCGACCTCACCGCCGCCTGGGCGCAGGTGGTCGAAGAAATGGAGCGGCGGCGCGCCACCACCGCCGCCACCGTGCTGATCTCCGAACGCCTGCTGCCGATCCTGCGCGACCAGCAGGGCAGGAACTGCGTCGTAGACGGCCCGGCCGACGACGGTCGCATCCGGGTCCGCGTCACCGCCCCCACCGCATGGATGCTCGCCCAGCAGCTGGCCGGCTGGGGCGCCTCGATCGAGGTCCTCGGTCCTGCCGAGGTGCGCGCCGAACTGGCCCGCCTCGGCGCCGAGTTGCTCGACCGCTACGGACCGGACGGTGCGGCATCGTGACCGATCCGGCCTCCACCACGTCTTCCCGGATCAGCGGGGCGCGAGCACGTGGTCGGCCAGAGTGCGCACCATGTCCGAGGCGAGCACGGCGTGGCCGCTCATGCTGAAGTGGATGAGGTCGGCGCTCATCAGGTCGGGCCGCAGGCGCAGCGGGTGGTCCCAGAGCTCGAGCAGCAGCGCGTCGTAGCGGGCGGCGAGCTCGCGGGTCAGGTCGTTGAGCTGGGCCATCCGCTCGCGCATAGGACGCATCGGCGCCATGCGCTCGACTTCCCAGACATCGGCCAGGGTGAAGGTGACGATCTGCGCTCCGGTGCGGGCCAGCGCGGCGAACATCGTGTCCAGGTTCGTCCGCAGTTCGGTGAGATCGCCGCCGGGCAGGAACAGGTCGTTGCCGCCGCAGCTGAGGTGGACGAGATCCGGCCGGAATTCGAGCACGCCGGGCAACTGTTCGGCCAGAACCTGGGCGGAGGTGGCGCCGATCCGGCCGGTGTTCAGGTAGGCCAGATCCGGGCGGACGGTGGTGAGCACGGCCGCGACGCGGTCGGCCCAGCCCACCGGTTCGTACCCGGGGCTGGGGTCGCCGACGCCTTGCGCGATGGAGTCGCCGAGCACCGCGTAGCGCTGCCAGGGGGCGTCGGCGAGCAGACGCCGCTGTTCTTCGGGCGGCAGCACCAGGGGATCGTTGGCTTCGGTGCGAAGAGTGTTGTCGCTCACTGTGTTTCCTAGATTTCGGAAGAGAATGACGGGGTACGGGCAGGGAGGGCGGCCAGGCAGGCGGCCACGACGGCGATGCCCGCACACGCGGCGAAGAGGGTGTGGAACGCGCCGAGCGGATCGTCGGGACGCGCCGCGAACACGGCGGCGAGTACGGCTACACCGAGTGCGCCGCCCACTTGCCGCGCGGTCAGATTCATGCCGGTACCGGCGGCGAACTGCTGGGGCGGAAGCGAACTGGCGGACGCGGTGCCCAGTACCGTGACGACGAAGCCGATGCCGCCGCCGCCGAGCACCCCGGCCGGAATCCACGCCGCCCACAGGTTCGGCGTGGCGCCGAAGGCGTCCGTGCTCATCCACACTGTGCACGCGACGAACATCGACGCACCGAGCACGCCGAGCCATCGCCTGACGACGGGCGAGCCGACCCGGCCCGCGACGGTCGCCGTAACCATCGACGCCACCGCCCCGATCGTCATCGCACCCGCGGAGCCGAGCACCGAGTAACCCCAGATCGCGTCCAGGAACAGCGGTCCCGCCAGCAGCCAGGCGAACATGGCGGCGCCGAAGACGAACGAGGTCGCGTTGGCCAGCGCGTACGACTTGCTGCGCCACAGCTCCACCGCGATCGCGGGATCGTGGTGGCGCGCCGAACGGGCGAGCGCGGCGACGACCAGCAAGCCACCGCCGATCAGCGCGGTCAGCGTCCCCACCGAGGTCCAGCCCCAGCGCTGCCCCTCCGTGACGCCCGCGACCAGTCCGCCGAGACCCAGCGCGACCGCGAGGGTGCCGAGGGGATCGGGCAACCCGCCGCCCGACGGACGGCCCTCCACGGCCGGAATGCGGGCTGCCGCCGCGATCAGCAGCAGCGCCACCGGCACGTTGATCACGAAGACCGCTCGCCAGTCGAATCCTTCGACCAGCGCGCCACCGAGCGCGGGGCCGACCACCGCGGCGAACCCGCCCGCGGCCGACCAGGCTCCGATGGCCGCGCCGATCTTTTCCCGCGGGGTGACGGCCAGCACCAAGCCGAGCGCGGACGGCACCATCAGCGCCGCGGTGCCGCCTTGCAGTACCCGTCCCGCGATAAGCCAGCCCGCCGTCGGCGCGAGCCCGCACAGCAGGGAGGTGAGGGCGAAACCGGCCAGCGCGCCGAGGAACAGCCTGCGGCGTCCGAGCGCGTCGGCGAAGCGTCCGGCCGGGGTGAGCAGCGCGGCGAAGGCGACCGCGTAGCCGCTGACGACCCAGGTCAGCGTGGTGGTGGCCGTGCTGGGGTAGTCCCGGGCGATCGAGGGGAAGGCGATGTTGACGACCGAGAGGTCGAGGAAAGCGATGAATGCCGCGCCGCAGGCGATCAGCAAGGTGCGGGTAGCCGCGGGCGCGGTCGGCGGGCTGTCGAGCCGCACGGACGCGTCGGTCATGGGAAGTCCTTAGAAGCAGGGAAACAAAACGCACGATCGTTCGTTCACTTAAAGTACGACCATACGTTCGTATGTGCAACAGTGGAGTGGAAGAATGACGTCATGACCGAGTCCGTCACCGCGGGCGACCCGCCGCGCGGCACCGATCAGCGCTTGGCGAAAGGCGCTCGGGCGCGGGCGTCGATCGCGCGCCGCGCCGCCGACGTGGCGTCCGTCGAAGGATTGAACGGCGTCAGTATCGGCCGATTGGCCACAGATCTGGGACTGAGCAAGAGCGGGATCGCGACCCTCTTCGGCAGCAAGGAGAGCTTGCAGATCGCGGCGGTGAAGGCCGCGCGGCAGGTCTTCATCGATGAGGTCATCACGCCGAGCCTGAGCGAGCCCGCCGGACTACCGCGCCTGCGCGCCCTGGTCGAGCGCTGGATCGGTCAGGTGGTCCAGCCGGCGTTTCCCGGTGGATGTTTCCGCGTAGCGACGCTCGCCGAGTTCGACAGCAGACCGGGCCCGGTGCGCGATGCCATCGCCGAAGACCGCCGGGACTGGCTCGCGTTCTTGGTGGAGCAGATTCGCCGGGCCCAAGAGCAGGGGCATCTCGGTGGCCGCACGGCCGACGCCGTGGCGTTCGAATTGGACGCCGTGATCGGCGCGGCGCACACCGCCCGTCAGATGGGCGATGAGTCGGGGGTCGCGACCGCGCGCGCCGTCGTGGCGGATCTGCTCGCGACGTCCGGCTAATCGTTCGGCGAACCGTTGACCAGGTAGTCCAGGTAAGAGCCAGGGATCGGGGGCAGTTCCACGCCGTCCGCGTCCACGATGTGGGGCCGGATGGCACCGGTGGGCGTGATCTCGGGACTTTCGATCAGCACCGTCGTCGCGACCGGAAGGGCGAAGAACTGCACCGCGAACGGCATGGCGGCGGCCAATTCGAGCAGGGTGGTGTAGTACGACGCGCGGTGCGCGTGATCTTCGAAGCACTCGACCGACCAACCGGAGGAATCCGGGTCCTTCGTCGCGGTGCGGGCCAGCACCAGCACCGGCGACTCGAGCCCGCACGACGAGACGATCGCCTGCTGATCCTCGCCGGGAAAGTCGAGGTGGTCGGCCAGGCCGACGCCGGCCGCGACTTCGCGCTGGAACCAGACGTCACGCAGGGTGCGATCGACCTGCTCGGCCCAATTCTGCGCATCGGTGCGTTCGGCCAGCCCCAATGTGCCGTCGTCGCGGCCGCGTACCCGGACCAGATTCCAGCCGATGCGGATCGTCTCGCCGGGGTGGTATCGCGTGCCCGCCGCGACGGTGGATTCCAAGTAGGACAGCAACCAGGTCTCCATGCCGGTCAGTTGCGGCTCGGTGAAAACGACGGTGAACTCGGGGTGCCCGTGGCTGGCGCAGGAGGTGGTGCGGAACGACTCGGCCATGCCATGTTCCTAGCATGCGGCACTGCCGCCGGAACGGCGGCATGGTAGCCGGGAGAGAGAACAGGGGCCGTCGTCCGCGGCCGCTCTCGCGTACGCCCTCAGGCCGAAAGCGCGCGTGTCTCCGCGATCGCCGCGTGGTAGCGATCCAGGACGACCTGGGTGAGGGCCGGATGCGCGCCGAGCACATCGGCGTGGGTGGCCCGCGGCGCGGCGTGGGCCAGGCGATCGGTCAGCAAGCCTGGTGCGAGGAACCACGGCGCGACCAGCACGTGGTCCGCGCCGCGGGCGTGCAGTCGCGAGACCGCCTCCGAGACGGACGGTTCGGTGGTCGCGAAGCAGATCTCGGTATGCCAGCCGGTGCGGGCGGCCAAGCGGGCGGCCACTTCGGCGGTCCGGGCGTTGGCCGCGGCCGATGACGATCCGACCGCCGCGACCGCGACACCCAGGCGCCGGCCCGCTGAGGCGTGCGCGGCGCCACCGGCGGCGAGGACCCGGTCGCGCAACGCACCGACCAATCCGGCATCCACGCCGAGCACGTCGGCTTGGGTCAACCGCAGCGCGGGATGGCGCGCGCCTGCCGTGGCGAGCAGTCCGGGCAGGTCGACCCTGGCGTGGAAGGCGCTGCCGAGCAACAGCGGTGTCACCACCGCATGCGTATGACCTTCGGCGGCAACGGCATCCACGACCTGTTCGACCGAAGGGGCGGTGAGATCGAGGAACGCCGTACGGACGTCGAGCTCCGGCCGCGCGGCCGCGACCGCGCCGACCACCTCCGCGACCGTCGCGGCCGAGCGCGGATCACGACTGCCGTGGGCCACCGCGATCAGCGCGGGCGGTCGCGGTGCGCTCCCACCGAGCCCGGCCCGGGGGGTCGCGTAGCCCGGACGGCCCGCGGGCGGAGTGCCGAAAAGTGCTCGCCGCGCTGCCATGTCAGGCTCCGGTGCCGACCTCTACGGCGGACAGCACATCGCCGACCAGGCCGGCCGCCAGCGTGTTGCCACCGGCCGGGTCGATCAGCAGGAAGCTGCCGGTATGCCGGTTCGCCCGGTAGTCGTCGGCCGGGATGGGCTCGGCGACCCGCACCGATATGCGCCCGATGTCGTTGAGTTCCAATGCCTCCGGGCTCGGATCTGCCGCGAGCCGCTGCTCGTCGAAGCGCTCCAGCAGCGTGCCGACGATCGCCTGGGTGGTGCGGGTGCCGTGCTTGAGCAGCAGTCGCGCACCCGGCCGCAGCGGCTTGTCACCCAGCCAGCACACGGTGGCGTCGAAGGTGTCGACCGGTTCCGGCGCGTCGGCGGCCGAGGCGATGATGTCGCCCCGGGAGATGTCGACGTCGTCGGCCAGGATCAGCGTGACGCTGCGCCCGGTCTGCGCCACCGCGAGTTCACCGTCCGGAGTGTCGATCCGCTCGACGGTCGTGCGGATGCCCGAGGGCAGCACCACGACCTCGTCGCCCGGAGCCACCACGCCCGCCGCGATCTGTCCGGCGTAGCCGCGATAGTCCGGGTATTCGGCAGTGCGCGGCCGGATCACGTACTGCACGGGGAAGCGCAGGCCCAGCGCGTGACTGCCGGTGCTGTCCGCGTCGACCGGCACCGATTCCAGGTGCTCGATCAGCGAGGGGCCGTTGTAGTACGGGGTGTTGTCCGACCGGGAGGCGATGTTGTCGCCGTGCAGCGCCGAGACCGGGATCTCCAGCACGTCCTCGCTCGACCAGCCCAGCGTGCTGGTGAGTTCGTTGAACTCCGCGGAGATGGCGGCGAACACGGCGGCGGCGTCGTCCACCAGATCGATCTTGTTCACCGCGAGCACCAGCTTCGGCACACCGAGCAGCGCGAGCACGGCGGCATGCCTGCGGGTCTGCTCGATGACGCCCTTGCGCGCGTCCACGAGCAGGATCACCAGCTGCGCGGTGGACGCGCCGGACACGGTGTTGCGGGTGTACTGCACGTGCCCCGGGGTGTCCGCGAGCACGAAAGAGCGGCGGGGAGTGGCGAAGTAACGGTAGGCGACATCGATGGTGATGCCCTGTTCGCGTTCCGCGCGCAACCCGTCCACGAGCAGCGAGAGATCCGGTGTGGCGAGACCCTTGTCCACCGACGCGCGGGTGACGGCGTCGATCTGGTCGGCCAGAACGGATTTCGTGTCGTAGAGCAGGCGTCCGACCAGAGTGGACTTGCCGTCGTCGACAGAACCGGCGGTGGCCAGCCTCAATAGGTCGGACATGTCAGAAATAACCCTCTCGCTTGCGGTCTTCCATCGCGGCTTCGGAAACCCGGTCGTCGCCGCGGGTCGCACCACGTTCGGTCAGTCGGGACGCGGCGACCTCGGCGAGGATCGCCTCGTTGTCGGCCGCGTCGGAAAGGACGGCGCCGGTGGTGGAGCCGTCGCCCACGGTGCGATAGCGCACCGACCTGGTCTCCAGCACCTCGCCCTCGCGCGGGCCGCCCCACACGCCGGGCGTCATCCACATGCCGTCGCGCAGGTACACCGGACGCTCGTGCGCGTAGTAGATGCTCGCCAGATCGATGTCCTCGCGGGCGATGTAGCGCCAGATGTCCAGCTCGGTCCAGTTGCTCAGCGGGAACACCCGCACGTGCTCGCCCGGCGCGTGGCGCCCGTTGTACAGGTTCCACAGTTCGGGGCGCTGGCGCTTCGGATCCCACTGGCCGAAGGCGTTGCGCAGCGAGAAGATGCGCTCCTTGGCGCGCGAGCGCTCCTCGTCGCGGCGTCCGCCGCCGAACACGGCGTCGAACCGGTGCTCGCTGATCGCGTCCAGCAGCGGGACGGTTTGCAAGGGATTGCGGATGCCGTCCGGGCGCTCGGTGAGCCTGCCGTCGGCGAGGTAGTCCTCCACCTTCGCCACGTGCAGGCGCAGACCGTAGCGCTCGACCACCTTGTCCCGGAACTCCAGCACCTCCGGCAGGTTGTGCCCGGTGTCCACGTGCAGCAGCGCGAACGGCAGCGGCGCGGGCCAGAACGCCTTGAGCGCCAGATGCAGCAGCACGGTGGAGTCCTTGCCGCCGGAGAACAGGATCACCGGCCGCTCGAACTCGCCCGCCACCTCGCGGAAGATGTGGATCGCCTCGGACTCCAGCGCGGCGAGGGTGTCGAAATCGGTGATGCCGAACGAACGTTGGATGGTTTCGGTCATGCTGTGTCCTTTTTCGCATGCCCGAGGGGCCCTACGTGGTTACGCAGGCTGCCTCCTCCGGGCCCTGACTCGGTCATGCTGTGTGCAACCCGCACTCGGTCTTGGCGAGGCCGGCCCAACGGCCGCTTCGCGGATCGGCTCCCGGCTCCGGCTTCCGTGTGCACGGAGCGCAGCCGATGGATGGATACCCCTCCTCCACCAGGGGGTTGACGAGGATGCCGTGCTTCTCGATGTAGTCCTGCATCTCGTCGTCGGACCACGGCGCGATCGGGTTGATCTTCACAAGTCCGAACGCCTCGTCGAACGAGACCAGCGGCGCGTTCGCCCTGGTCGGCGCCTCCACCCGGCGGATGCCGGTGACCCAGGCGTTGTATCCCGCGAGCGACTTCTGCAACGGGACGACCTTGCGCAACCGGCAGCACTCGTTCGGCTCACGGGCGAACAGATCCTTGCCGAGCAGCTGATCCTGTTCGGCCACCGTGTGTTCCGGCCGCGCGTTGATCACGTTCACTCCGTACACGGCCTCCACCGCGTCCCGGGTGCCGATGGTCTCGGCGAAGTGGTAGCCGGTGTCCAGGAACAGCACGTCGACGCCGGCGCGGATGCCCGCCGCGAGGTGCACCAGCACTCCGTCCTGCATGTTGGAGGCCACGATGTAGTTCGTGCCGAAGGTGTCCTCGGTCCACTGCAGGAGTTCGGTCGCCGAGGCGCCGTCCAGTTCGGCGGCACCGCGCGCGGCGATGGCGCGGAGTTCGTCCTCGGACAGCTTTTCCGCGAGTTGGGTTGTCACAGTTGATCTCCCGTCGACACTTATCTCAGGTCGGCCTCGTCGGCGCGGACCGCCCACTGGGCGAACCTTTCGCCGTCGGTACGTTGCTTGACGAAGTTGCGCACCACACGGTCGATGTAGTCGCCCAGTTCCTGGGTGGTCACCTTGTGCTGGCGCAGTTTGCGCCCGAAGGCGCTGTCGAAGCCGAGGCTGCCACCGAGGTGAACCTGGAAGCCCTCGACGTGATTCCCGTTGCCGTCGTCGACCAGCTGTCCCTTGAACCCGATGTCGGCGATCTGCGAGCGGGCGCAGGAGTTCGGGCAGCCGTTGATATTGATCGTGATCGGGACGTCCAGCTGCGCGTTCAGATCAGCGAGCCGTTCCTCCAGTTCCGGCACCAGCGCCTGGGAGCGCTTGCGGGTCTCGGCGAAGGAGAGCTTGCAGAACTCGATGCCGGTGCAGGCCATCAGATTGCGCCGCCACAGCGAGGGCCGCGCCTGCAGGCCGAGCGGCTCGAGCTCGTCGATCAGCGCGTCGACCTTGTCGTCGGGAACGTCGAGCACGATCAGCTTCTGATACGGGGTGAACCGGACGCGATCGGAGCCGATCCGCTCCACCGCGTCGGCCACCTCGGTCAGGACGGTGCCCGACACCCGGCCCGCGATGGGGGAGAAGCCGACGGCGTTGAGCCCGTTGCGCAGCCGCTGCACGCCGACGTGGTCGATCGGCTTGGTCGGCTGCTGCGGCGCGGGACCGTCGATCAGCTTGCGCTTCAGGTACTCGTCCTCGAGCACCTGGCGGAATTTCTCGATGCCCCAGTCCTTGATCAGGAACTTCAGGCGCGCCTTGGTGCGCAGGCGGCGGTAGCCGTAGTCGCGGAACACCGACACGACGGCTTCCCACACGTCCGGCACCTCGTCCAGCGGCACCCACACGCCCACCCGCTGGGCGAGCATCGGGTTGGTGGACAGGCCGCCGCCGACCCATAGGTCGAGGCCGGGGCCGTGCTCGGGGTGCTCGACACCGATGAACGCCACGTCGTTGATCTCGTGCACCACGTCCTGCTGGCCGGAGATCGCGGTCTTGAACTTGCGCGGCAGGTTGGAGTACTCCTTCTTGCCGATGTAGCGGCGCACGATCTCCTCGATCGCGGGCGTCGGGTCGATGACCTCGTCCAGCGACTCGCCCGCCAACGGGGACCCGAGCACCACGCGCGGGCAGTCGCCGCACGCCTCGGTGGTCTTCAGTCCGACCGCTTCGATGCGCTTCCAGATCTCGGGGACGTTCTCCACCTCGATCCAGTGGTACTGCACGTTCTCCCGGTCGGACAGATCCGCGGTGTCGCGAGCGAACTCGGTGGAGATCTGACCGAGCGTGCGCAGTTGCGCGAGATTCAGCGCGCCGCCGTCGCAGCGCACGCGCATCATGAAGTACTTGGCTTCGAGCAGATCGATGTTCTCGTCGCCGGTCCAGGTGCCGTCGTAGCCCTGCTCGCGCTGGGTGTACAGGCCCCACCAGCGGAACCGGCCGCGCAGGTCGCCCTTGTCGATCCCGTCGAAGCCGGTCCTGGCGTAGATGTTCTCGATCCGCGCGCGGACGTTGAGCGGGTTGTCGTCCTTCTTGGACTGTTCGTTCGGGTTCAGCGGTTCGCGGTAGCCCAGCGCCCACTGGCCCTCGGCCTTGCGGCGAACGGGCTTGCCGGTGCGCACGCGCGGGCCGGTGGAGGTCGCCTCGGGACGCGGGCGATCCGGGCGGACGCGGCGTTCGGAGGCCGGGCGGTCGGGACGCGCGCGATGCCCGGGCTGGGATTCGGGCGTGGGCTGATCGGTCGGACCGGCGTCGGTGCTCGACGTCATGGGGTCGCTCCTGCGGGGTGGGTGGTACATCCTGCTGAAGGGCGTGAGGGGCTGACTCACGCCTGCGGTGTCAGCGGGCCGATGAAGTCGGGGATCGCCGGGGACCCGGGATCGGGGCGCGCTGAACTACCGAGGGGAACGAGGCAGACAGCAGGCGCTACACACGCGCTTGTAATCGACGTGGCGACGTGCCACAAGTCGAATCTCCAAAGCGCGCATGCGGCCTATTGTGCCACGTCAGCGAGGGCCTTCCGACCCCCCGTCCGGTATTTCCCGCCATTTCGCGGGAAATCCCCTGGACGTTCGACCCGGTTTGTGACGGCAGTCATAGTTCGAGGCCCGAACCGGGCGTGTGATACGCCCGCCGCATCGTCAGTGATGCTGCGCACGCCGCTTGACCTCGAGTTGGCTCGAGGTAGCACGCTGATCGCATGAGTACCCCAGCGGTCGACACCGCCGCAGAGACCGAGGCCATCCGTGCGGTCGTCGCGAGCGTCCAGCACGCCCAGCGGAACGAACTCGTCGACGAATTCGTCGCGCTGTTCCGGGAGGACGCGATCTGGACCACCGGACACGGCAGCCGACTCTACGGACGCGCCGCCATCGCCGAGTTCACCGCCCGCGTGCTGCCGGGGGCCACCGCGCACGGCTCGGCGACCTACGAGGTCGAGCACGTGCTGTTCATCCGGCCAGACGTGGCCGCGGTCAAGGTGCGCCAGCGCTACTTCACCACGGACGGCGAGCTGGACAGCGAAGGCAGTCCGATGTACGTGATGTCCAAGGAGGACGGCCGCTGGTTGCTCACCGCCAACCAGAACACGCCGGTCGTGTCGGACTGAGACGGTCACCATCGGTCCGGGTCCGGGCCGTTCCCGCGATCGAAGAGGCCATCGACTCCTGATCCAACGGTGCACGGCGGGTCCCGATCCACCGGGCACGACGGCCGAGGGCTCACCGCGCGAATCGGCCCGGGCCGGGAATTCGAGGTCGCTCGGCGCGTGGCGGAGTCCCGGACGTCGGCGCGCGGCCGGCGACGTTCACACTGGACAGGTGAATTCTTCCGTCGCGTCCGCGAGTACCGACACGTCCGTGCCGGTGTTGCGCGATTTCGGTGGCGGGCCGTTCGGGATCTACGTGCACGTGCCGTTCTGCGCCACCCGCTGCGGCTACTGCGACTTCAACACCTACACCGCGGGCGAACTCGGCACGTCCGCGTCGCCGCAGTCCTGGGCGGCGGCGTTGCGCGAGGAGCTGGCCGCCGCCGCGCGGGATTTCGCCGCGCTGCCGAGCCCTACGCCGGAGGTCTCCACCGTCTTCGTCGGCGGAGGGACGCCCTCCCTGCTCGGCGGTGACGGGCTCGCCGCGGTGCTGGACACCGTGCGCGCCGAGTTCACCCTCGCCGCCGGTGCCGAGGTCACCACGGAGTCCAATCCGGAATCCACCTCGCCGGAATTCTTCGAGCGCATCCGGGCGGCCGGGTTCACCAGGGTCTCGCTGGGCATGCAGTCCGCCGCGGCGCACGTGCTGAAGGTGCTCGATCGCACGCACACCCCCGGACGCGCCGTCGCCGCCGCGCGCGAAGCCCGCGCCGCGGGATTCGAGCACGTCAACCTGGACCTGATCTACGGGACGCCGGGCGAGCGGGACGCCGATCTCGACGCCAGCCTGGACGCGGTGCTCGCCGCGGGCGTCGATCACGTCTCGGCCTACTCGCTGATCGTCGAGGACGGCACCGCGCTGGCCCGGCGGGTTCGCCGTGGCGAGTTGCCCGCGCCGGACGACGACGTGCTCGCCGCCCGCTACGAACGGATCGACGCGCGACTGCGATCGGCGGGGCTCGCCTGGTACGAGGTGTCGAACTGGGCCGCGGGCGACGCCGCGGTCTGCAGGCACAACCTCGGCTACTGGGACGGTGGCGACTGGCTCGGCGCCGGTCCGGGCGCGCACAGTCACGTCGGCGGTGTGCGGTGGTGGAACGTCAAGCACCCTGCACGGTACGCGGATCGAGCCGCCACGGGCGCGTTGCCCGCCGCGGGCTGGGAAGCCCTCAGCGCGGACGAGCGGTACACCGAGCGGGTCATGCTCGCCGTCCGGCTGCGCACCGGCCTGCCGCTGGCCGATCTGGCCTCCTCCGCCCTCGTCGCCGTCGACCGGGTGGTCGCCGACGGCCTGGCTACGCGCACCGCCGACGACCGGCTCGTCCTCACCGACCGCGGCCGCCTCCTGGCCGACGGTGTGGTCCGCGAGCTGCTCGAATGATCGCGGTGAAAGATCACGAATTCATCGAGACGACGAACTTTGTGTCTCGTTGCGGTAACGCGGCGCCGACCGGCCGCGTAGTCTGCGACCAACCCCCAAGGAGACACATGGCGTCGGCACGGCACATCACCCTTATCCATGAACCTGGCGAATTCGCGGAGGCGCGAGCAGCGGAGAAGGCGGCGAATGCGCGCCAGTGCGCCGTCGCCGCCCGCACCGTCGCCAGCTACGCGGAGAACGCCGCCGACTGCGAGTCGTTACTCGCGATGCTCGGCCTCGACGCCGAGGCGGGCAAGCAAGCGAAAGTCGCCGATCGCGGCTGAACCGCTACGACTCGTCCGCGGACGGCGCGATCCTGCGCCATTCCCGGGGTGAGAGTCCATAGGCGGCGCGAAAACGACGGGCGACATGGCTCGGATCGCGAAAACCCTGGCGCCGCGCGATCATCGCGATCGTCCGGTGCTTCTGATCCGGTCGCGCCAGATCGCCGCGCACCTGCTCCAGCCGCTGGCTGATGATCCACTGCTCCAGGCTGTACCCCGCATTCGCGCAGATCTTGTACAGCTGCCGGACCGACATGTTGTGTGCCTTGGCGATCTGTCGCGCGCCGAGGTCGGGATCGGCCAGGTTGCGCCGGACATAGGCGCGGATGCTGGACAGCAGGATGTCGGTCGGGACGACGACGGACCCGTTGCCGTCGTCGCCGCCCGCCGACAACAGCAGCCCCCGGATCAACTCGATGCTGGCGCAGCCGGACAGCGCGGCCGCCGGGTCGGCGCTGAGCGCGTCGGCGTCGGCGGTCAGCTGGACGATGTGGTTGGCCACCAGCCGGTAGTGCGGGCTGTCCTGCACCCTCGTCGCGGCCTGACTGATCAGCTCGGCGGGCAGGCCGAGTCGATCCAGCGGCACGTGCATGCAGGTCGAGGCGCCCTCACCGCGCCAGCCGAAATCGTAGGGCGCGTTCAGGTCCATGACGTGCAGATCGCCCGGTCGCACCACGCGCCGGACGTCACCCTGGTCGTATCGCCCCTCGCCGGCCTGCTGCACCGCGACCGCCAGCACCGGCGCGGGTGAGATCCGTACCTGCTTCGGCGTCCGGACCAGCTGGACGGCCGAGGTACGGGTGCGGAAGATGCTCGCCTCGCCGAATCGCCACACGTCGACCGTGGCGTGCACACGCTCGTCGGGCCCGTCCAGCACCACATGGGACGGGACCGATGCCTCCTGTAGCGCCGCGGCCACTGCGGCCATTCGCTCGTGCGGCGCGATGGTGTCCGAATCGAACACGACCGTCATCACAGCCTCCGTCGCAAATGAGACAGATTCGGCAATCCTCGCACGGACACCCCCGATCCGGCCGTGCATTCTGAGCCGAAGATCGTGCACGGAGAGTCGTTTTTCCGGCGGTCGCCCGTCATACGCTGTCGAACGGCGATCGACCGAGCCCGGCTCCGGTTCGGCCCAGGAGGCACGCCGGTGCGGCCACGAGTCCGGTGACGCGTAATCCGACCATCCAGCCAGATCGAAGGGAACTGCCATGCCGACGATCACCACCACCGATGGCGTCGAGATCTACTACAAGGACTGGGGAGCGGGACGTCCCGTGGTGTTCAGCCACGGCTGGCCGCTGAACGGGGATGCCTGGGACAACCAGATGAAGCTGGTGGCGAGCAACGGCTATCGCGCTATCGCGCACGACCGGCGCGCGCACGGCCGCTCCAGCGACGTGTGGGACGGGCACGACATGGACCACTACGCCGACGACCTCGCCGCGGTGCTGAACGAGCTGGACGTGAAGGACGCGACGCTGGTCGGGCACTCGACCGGCGGCGGTGAGGTGACCAGGTACCTGTCCAGGCACGGCACCTCGCGCGTCGCCAAGGCCGTGCTGCTCGGTGCCGTTCCGCCGTTGATGCTGCGGACCGGAGGCAATCCGGAAGGGACGCCGATCGCGGCGTTCGACGACATCCGCGCCGGTGTGGCCGCCGATCGATCGCAATTCTGGAAGGACCTGTCGGTCCCGTTCTACGGCGCCAACCGCGCGGGATCGAAGGTCTCGCAAGGGCTGCGCGACCACTTCTGGCTGATGGGCATGCAGGTCGGGCTTGAGGGGGCGTTCGACTGCGTGAAGGCGTTCTCCGAGACCGATTTCACCGCCGAGCTGCCGGGCATCGACATCCCGGTGCTGGTGGCGCACGGCGACGACGACCAGATCGTGCCGTTCGCCGCGGCGGGCGCCAAGACGGCGAAATTGCTGCCCCGAGCCCAGTTGAAGGTGTATCCGGGCGCCCCGCACGGCCTGTGTGGCGACTACGAGAAGGCGTTCGACGCCGATCTGCTGGACTTCCTGAAGCAATGAGGAGCACAGAACCGATGACGAGCAAACATTGCCTGCGCCGCGCCGTGGCCGCACTCGCCCTCGCGCTGGCCGCCACGGTGTCCGCCGGGCCCGCGCGG
Source organism: Nocardia sp. NPDC047654 (assembly GCF_043205035.1). Classification (NCBI taxonomy): domain Bacteria; kingdom Bacillati; phylum Actinomycetota; class Actinomycetes; order Mycobacteriales; family Nocardiaceae; genus Nocardia; species Nocardia sp. NPDC047654. The sequence continues at coordinate 111,778 of NZ_JBIDDF010000006.1, read as the reverse complement.
GCGCAGCCGCTGCCCACCATCGTGCTCGTGCACGGCGCCTTCGCCGACACCACCAGCTGGGACGGCGTCGCCGCCGTGCTGCGCGAGCGCGGCTATCGCGTCGTCACGCCGGAGAACCCGCTGCGCGGGCCCGCCTACGACGCGGCCGCCGTGCAGCGCACGCTGGACACGATCAGCGGTCCCGTCGTGCTGGCGGGGCACTCCTACGGCGGTTTCGTGATCAGCAACGTGCGCGATCCGAAGGTCGAATCACTCGTCTACGTCGCGGCGTTCGCACCGGTGCAAGGCGAGGTTGCTCAGGCGGCGCTGGACCCGATCCGCTTCCCGGGCAGCCAGTTGCTGCCGCCCGCGTTGCAAGTGAAGGTCGTCGACGACGGCACGGGTGTCGCCGGGAAGAATGTGGACGGTTATGTCGCGCCCGACAGCTTCAACGCCGTCTTCGCCCAGGACGTCGGGCCGGCGACCGCGGCCGACATGATCGCCCATCAGCACTCCATCGCGGTGAAGGCCAACCTCGAGCCCTCCGGGCCGCCTTCCTGGTCGGGCACCCCGAGCTGGTATCTGGTCTCGGCGGCGGACCGGGTCATCCCGCCGTCCTCCCAGCGCTTCATGGCCCAGCGAATGGGAGCGCGAACCAGTGAGATCGACGCCTCGCACGCCTCGCTGGTCTCCCGGCCCGACGCCGTGGCCGCGCTGATCGACGGCGCCGTCCCCCACTGATATAGGAGGCGTTGCAGGCGAGCGCTCCGGGTACCGACAATTAGACTGACGGAACGGACGAACCGTGATTCGCCTGCGATGCGTGGTGGCCGCGGTGCGTCGGCGCCGGGTACGGCGTGATCGGAGACGAAGAGCGAGGAGGTGGGGCCGATGTCGAGCACCGAGGATCGGCGCTTCGAGGTCCTGCGCGCGATCGTCGCGGACTATGTCGCGACCAAGGAGCCGATCGGGTCGAAGACGCTGGTCGAGCGGCATAACCTGGGTGTTTCCAGCGCGACGGTGCGCAACGACATGGCGGTGCTCGAGGCCGAGGGTTACATCACCCAGCCGCACACGAGTTCCGGGCGTATCCCAACGGACAAGGGCTATCGGCAGTTCGTCGATCGGATCTCCGAGGTGAAGCCGCTGTCGGCGGCGGAGCGCAGGGCGATCATGGAGTTCCTGGAGTCCGGTGTCGACCTCGATGACGTGCTGCGCCGGGGCGTCCGTTTGCTGGCCCAGCTGACCAGGCAGGTCGCCGTCGTGCAGTACCCGACGGTCTCGGCGTCCACGGTCCGCCACATCGAGGTGGTCGCGCTCAATCCCGCGCGCCTGCTGCTGGTGGTGATCACCGACACCGGCCGGGTCGACCAGCGCCTGGTGGAACTCGGCGCGCTGATCGACGACGAGGACCTGGCCGCGCTGCGCGGCATGCTCGGCGGCGCGATGGACGGCAAACGCCTGGCCTCGGCCTCGGCGGCGGTCGCCGAGCTACCCGAGCACGCGCCGATGCGGCTGCGCGACGTGCTGGTGCGGGTGTCCACGGTGCTGGTGGAGACCCTGGTGGAGCACCCCGAGGAGCGATTGGTGCTCGGTGGCACCGCCAACCTCACCCGCAACGCGGCCGACTTCGGTTTCCCCGGCTCGCTGCGCGCGGTCCTGGAGGCGCTCGAGGAACAGGTCATCGTGCTCAAGCTGCTCGCCGCGGCCCAGCATCCGGGGACGGTCACGGTGCGGATCGGCGAGGAGACGCAGGTAGAGCAGATGCGTGGCACCTCGGTGGTGTCCACCGGCTACGGCGCGGCGGGAGCGGTGCTCGGCGGAATGGGGGTACTCGGCCCGACCCGAATGGACTACCCGGGCACGATCGCATCGGTGGCGGCCGTGGCCCGATACATCGGTGAGGTCCTCGCCGAGCGCTGACCTGACCAGCGCGGGGAGACGCCACTGCTACGCTCGACCTTTCGGCCGGATAAAGTTGAGTGCACAAGACTAATGCTGTTGCCGGCGCGCTTCGAACGCGGCGCGGGCACCGGCGGCACCGTCGAGAACGACCAAGGACTAGAGAACTCAAGTGGCACGGGACTACTACGGACTGCTCGGCGTCGCGAAGAACGCGACCGATCAGGAGATCAAGCGGGCCTACCGCAAGCTGGCGCGTGAGCTCCACCCCGACGTCAACCCCGACGAGGCGGCGCAGGCCAGGTTCAAGGAAGTGTCGACCGCCTACGAGGTGCTGTCGGACCCGGAGAAGCGGCGCATCGTCGACATGGGCGGCGACCCGCTGGAATCCGGCGGCGGCGGGGCCGGATTCAACGGCGCGGGCTTCGGCGGGCTCGGCGACGTGTTCGAGGCGTTCTTCGGCGGCATGAGCGGATCGGCCGGCGCGCGCAAGCCGCGCGGCCGCGTCCAGCCCGGCGCCGACTCGCTGATCCGCACCCGGCTCAGCCTGGCCGAATGCGCGGTCGGTGTGACCAAGCACCTCACCGTGGACACCGCGATCCTGTGCGACATCTGCCAGGGCTCCGGAACCAACGGCAACTCCAAGCCGGTGCGCTGCGAAACCTGCGGCGGCGCGGGCGAAGTCCAGTCCGTGCAACGGTCCTTCCTCGGCCAGGTGCTGACCTCGCGCCCGTGCCCCACCTGCCGCGGCGCGGGCGAGACCATCCCCGACCCCTGCCACAAGTGCGGTGGCGACGGCCGGGTGCGGGCGCGCCGCGAGATCGCCGCCCCGATTCCCGCCGGCGTCGCGAACGGCATGCGGGTGCGGCTGGCCGCGCAGGGCGAGGTCGGCCCGGGCGGCGGTCACGCGGGTGACCTGTATGTCGAGATCGTGGAGCAGCCGCACGACGTCTTCGTCCGGGACGGCGACGATCTGCACTGCACCATCCGGGTGCCGATGGTCGACGCGGCGCTGGGCACCACCGTCGTGATCGACACCATCCTCGACGGCCCCACCGAGCTGACCATTCCGGCGGGCACCCAGCCCGGCGAGATCTCGGTGCTGCGCGGGCACGGCATGCCGCGGCTGCGCTCCGGCGCGCGCGGCGACCTGCTCGCGCACCTGGACATCGTGATCCCGGCCAAGCTGGACAGCAAGCAGACCGAACTGCTGCGCAAGTACAAGGGAATGCGCGAGCGCGAACGCGCCGAGGTGATGTCGGCGCAGTCCGAGCACAACAGCGGCCTGTTCGCGCGGCTGCGTGCCTCGTTCAGCGGGCGCTAGGTGGCCGCGACGGTCTTCTACCTCGACGAGGTGCCCGAGCCGGGTGCGGTCGCGGTGCTCGACGGACCGGAGGGCAGGCACGCCGCCACGGTGCGCCGTATCCGGGTCGGCGAGCCGATCACCCTCTCCGATGGGCGCGGCGTGCTCGCCGAATCGGAAGTCGTCGCCGCACACCGTGACCGGCTCGAGCTGGCGGTGCGCGACCGGAGGCTCGCGGCCCCGCCGACGCCACCGGTGACCGTCGTGCAGGCGCTGCCGAAATCCGACCGTTCCGAGCTGGCGGTCGAGCTGATGACCGAGGCGGGCGCCGACGCCGTCGTTCCCTGGCAGGCCGCGCGCTGCGTCGCGAGCTGGGAGGCCAAGGCGGCCAAAGGGGTGGACAAGTGGCGGGCCGCGGCGCGTTCGGCCGCCCGGCAGTCCCGCCGCGCCTACATCCCGGAAGTCGCCGACCTGCACCGCACAAAAGAGCTGCTGGAGCTGGTTCGGAAGGCCAAGGCCGCCGGTGCGATCGTCGCGGCGCTGCACGAATCCGGTACCGCTCGCTTCACCGAATTGCCCTTCGCCGACGCCACCGAAATCTTCCTCGTGGTCGGTCCGGAAGGCGGGCTGGACGACGCGGAACTCGTCGCTTTGACCGAGGCGGGCGCGGACGTGACCTTGCTCGGTCCGACGGTTCTGCGTACCTCCACCGCGGCGGCGGTCGCCCTCGGCGCACTCGGCGCGCTGACACCGCGCTGGTGACTATCCCCCCGAGTGGCGCGACAATCGGCGCGGTGCTCGGTCAGACCCGGACAGGTGCCGCTTCCGAGGCGGGAGCGGCGGGCGTCGCCGCCTCGCGCTGCGCTCGATGCGATACGCCCAGCAATAACGCCGCGAGGACCATCAGGAAGCCGATGCCGCAGGTCAGGCCGAGCCATCCGGCTCGGGCGTAAGCGATACCGGCCGCGCCGCCGACCAGCGCGCTGCCCAGGTAGTAGGCGAACAGATACAGCGACGACGCCGCGCCCCGATTGCCTTCGGCCATCGCGCCCACCCATGCGCTCGCCGCGGTGTGCGCACCGAAAAACCCTGCGGTGTAGAGCAATACGCCGAGTATCACGGTACCGAGGTGATCGGGAATCGTGAGGACGAGCCCGATTGTCATCGCCACCAGTGAGATCGTGAGCACCCACTGCCTGCCGATCCGATCGGTCAGCCGTCCGGACGCCGCCGAGGCCGCCGTTCCGGCCAGATACAGCACGAACACCAGCCCTGCCAGCGCTTCCGGCAAGCTGAACGGCGCCCTGGCCAGCCGGTAGCCGAGATAGTTGTACATCGAGACGAACCCGCCCATCAGCACGAACGCCAGCCCGAACAGCGCGAGCAGTCCGCGATGGCGCAACTGGCTGCCCAGGTCGCCGAGCACCGTGCGGATTCCGGCGGGCCGCTGGACGAAGCCGCGAGAGGGCGGCAGCCACCGAACGAACCACACGGTGCAGGCCGCGGCGGCGAGGGAGGCCACTGCCAGCGCCCACCGCCAGGACGCGATGTCCGAGATGAACGCCGGAATCAGCCGCCCGGCCAGCCCGCCGATCGTGGTGCCCGCCACATAGATGCCCATCGCGGCGCCCAACCCGTCCCCGCCGATCTCCTCCGCCAGATATGCCATAGCCACCGCTGGCACACCGGCCAGGGCGACGCCCTGAAGCGCGCGTCCGGCGAGCAGCACATCCAATGAGGGGCTCAGCGGTAGCAGCAGTCCGATCACCGCCGCCGCGATGGCGGAACCGGTCATCACCCTGGTCCGGCCGATCCGCGACGAGAGCGCGCTCACCGGGATGATCGCCAGCGCGAGGAATCCGGTCGTGAGCGAGACCGCCAGCGCCGCTCGCGCAGGCGTCGCGCCGAACGCGGCCGAAAGGCTGGGCAGCAGCGCCTGGGCGCTGTACATGGAGGCGAAGGTCGTCAAGCCGGCCGCGAACAGCGCGGTGGTGATCCTGCGGTCGTGGGCGGCGTCTTGGGCCACCCCGCTCGACGTCGTGGACATGGCTTCCTCCTTTCGACCAGCATCACCAGCCGCTATCGAGAACGGAAATGAATAATGAGAGCGGAGTTCATGCGCTGCTCACATATAGGGAGGCCGGAGCGTGCTCGGTGAGGATCTGGAGTGGTTCACGACACTCGCCGAACTGGAGCGGGTGGGTGCGGCCGCGGATCGGTTGCACCTCGCGCAGCCGACGCTGTCGCGCATGCTGGCCCGATTGGAACGCAGGGTGGGTGTCGACCTGTTCGATCGGCACGGGAAGCGGATCACCCTCAACGAGTTCGGGCGGATCTATTACGAGCACGCCCGCCGCGCGCAATCCGAACTGGACGCCGCGAAACAGGCGCTCGCCGATCGGTCCAATCCGGCCGGGGGCGTGCTGCGGCTGTCGTTTCAGCACTCTTTCGGCGGCTCGCTGGTGCCGCAGCTGATCAGCGGTTTCCGGCGCGTTTCCGGCCGGATCACGATCACCCTGTGGCAGGGCGCGGCAGAAGCCGTGACCGAGCGGGTGCTCGCGGGCGAAGCCGATCTGGGCATCGTCTCGCCACGCCCCGCCGCAGCGGGCATCGGCTGGCGCGCCGTGCTGCGCCAGCCGCTGGTCCTCGCGGTGCCGCCGGAACATCGGTTGGCCGGGCGGCGGCAGGTCCGGCTCGCGGAGGTGGCCGACGCGGATTTCGTCACCATGCACCACGGCTTCGGGATGCGGCGCATCTTCGACGAACTGTGCGCCGCCGCGGATATCCGGCCGAGGATCGCGTTCGAATCGAGTGATCTCGTCACCGTGGCCGGGCTGGTGTCGGCGGGGTTGGGGCTGGCCATCCTGCCGGGCGAAGACCCGCTGTCGGCGGGACCGCTGTCCGGCCCGGCCACGGTGCCGCTGGCGGACGCGGGCGCGGCTCGCGCGGTGGGGCTGGTCTGGTCCGCCGCGGCGACGCCACCGGAGGCGGTGCGACGCTTTCGTGACTTCACCGAGGATTGGGCGCGGCGACGTGGGGGAATCCCGTGAGGACCTGATTGCGCCCGCAGCATATTCACTGGGCGGTGTCGGTGGGGCGGGTTAAACTTCTCTCCATACAGCAGTCGAGACCGGAAAGCAGGCTATAGCCACTTTTGAGAACACAAGGCGAGATCGGCGACCCGGCCACCCCAGCGGCGGGCATCGGCGCCGGCGACAACGGTTCGGGTCCCGCAGCGCGCACCGTGCGCTCGAGTATCGAACTCGCTCCCGAATCCGTGTTCCCCTTCCTCGGTTCGGCCGACCAGAACCTTCGTGAACTGGAAACGCTGCTCGACGCGGACATTCACGTCCGCGGCAATTCCGTGACCCTCACCGGCAAGGCGGCCGATGTCGCGCTCGCCGAGCGGGTGATCGAGCAGCTCGTCGCGCTCACCGGCCGCAACCGCGTGGTGACGCCCGAGGCCGTTCGGCACACCGTGTCCATGCTCACCGAGGGCTCCAGCGACTCCCCCGCGGAAGTGCTCAGCCTGGACATCCTGTCCCGGCGGGGCAAGACCATCCGGCCCAAGACGCTGAACCAGAAGCGCTACGTCGACGCGATCGACGCCAACACCATCGTGTTCGGCATCGGCCCCGCCGGTACCGGCAAGACCTATCTGGCCATGGCCAAGGCGGTTCAGGCGCTACAGTCCAAGTCGGTCAACCGGATCATCCTCACCCGCCCCGCGGTCGAGGCGGGGGAGCGGCTCGGCTTCCTGCCCGGCACGCTGAACGAGAAGATCGATCCGTATCTGCGCCCGCTCTACGACGCGCTGCACGACATGATGGATCCGGAGGCCATTCCGAAGCTGATGGCGGCCGGTGTCATCGAGGTCGCGCCGCTGGCCTACATGCGCGGACGCACACTGAACGATTCGTTCATCATCCTCGACGAGGCGCAGAACACCACCGCCGAGCAGATGAAGATGTTCCTCACCCGCCTCGGCTTCGGCTCCAAGATCGTGGTGACCGGTGACGTGACACAGGTCGATCTGCCGAACGGCGCCCGATCCGGCCTGCGCGCCGCCAGCGAGATCCTCACCGAGATCGAAGACATCCACTTCGCGGAGCTGACCAGCAGCGACGTGGTCCGCCACCGGCTGGTCTCCGACATCGTCGACGCTTACGACCGCTTCGAGGCCCAGACGCGCCCGCAGGTCGCCCCGCATTACGCGGGCAACCGGGCGCAGCGCCGCGCGGCGAACCGGTCGGACCGGCGATAACTCGTCTCGCCGGGCGGGGCTCCGCTCCGCCGACGCGATAGCGGGGATCGTAGGCTGTTCGGGTGAGCATCGAGATCGCCAACGAGTCGGGCATCGACGTACCCGAAGAAGAGCTGGTCAGCGTCGCGCGGTTCGTGATCGCCCGGATGGACGTGCACCCGGCCGCGGAGCTGTCGATGGTGCTCGTCGATCTCGACACCATGGCCGATCTGCACATGCGCTGGATGGACCTACCCGGCCCGACCGACGTCATGTCCTTCCCGATGGACGAACTCGAGCCGGGCGGTCGGCCCGACAGCCCCGAACCCGGCCCGTCCATGCTCGGCGACATCGTGTTGTGTCCGGAATTCGCCGCCGGGCAGGCGCGCAAGGCAGGGCACTCCCTGGATCACGAACTCGCCCTGCTCACCGTGCACGGCGTCCTGCACCTGCTCGGCTACGACCACGCCGAGCCGGAGGAGGAGAAGGAGATGTTCGCGTTGCAGGCCCGGCTGCTCGAGGAGTGGTACGAGAGCCTGCGGGAAGCTCGGCGCCGCGCCGAGCTGGCCGAACGCGACGCGCGGTTGCTCGGCAAGGCGGGCTTCACCACACCGGGTGACTCCTCGGGTCAAGCGTGAATTCGCTGACCCTCGTTCTGCTCGCGGTCCTGCTCATCTCGGTGGGTGGGGCCTTCGCCGGTGTCGATTCCGCCCTGAACACGATCTCACCCGCCCGCGTCGACGACATGATGCGCGCCGACCGGCCCGGCGCGGTGCGGTTGAGCCGGGTCGTCGCCGACCGGGCGCGCTACGTGAATCTCATGGTGCTGCTGCGCATCCTGTGCGAGATCGGCGCCACGGTGCTGCTGGCGGCGGGGCTGATGACGGTCTGGGGGAAGAACTGGGCGCTGCTGGTCACCGCGCTGGTGATGGTGCTGGTGTCCTACGTGGTGATCGGTGTCGGCCCGCGTACGCTGGGCCGGCAGCACGCGTACTCCATCGCGCTGGCCGCGGCCTTGCCGCTGCAGTTCATCGGCGCGCTACTCGGCCCCCTGAGCAGGCTGCTGATCCTCATCGGTAACGCGATCACCCCGGGTAAGGGTTTTCGCAACGGCCCCTTCGCTTCGGAGATCGAGCTGCGCGAGGTGGTCGAGATGGCCGGCGAGCGCGGCGTGGTCGCCGACGACGAACGGCGCATGATCCAGTCGGTCTTCGAACTCGGCGACACACCGGCGCGTGCGGTGATGGTGCCGCGCACCGAGATGGTCTGGATCGAAGCGGACAAGACCGCGGCGCAGGCGATGTCGCTGGCGGTGCGTTCCGGGCATTCGCGGATCCCGGTGATCGGCGAGAACGTCGACGACATCCTCGGCGTGGTCTATCTGAAGGACTTGGTGCCGTACACCGATCGCAGCCGCAAGGTACGGGTGCGCGAGGTGATGCGGCCCGCGGTGTTCATGCCCGACTCCAAACCGCTCGACAGCCTGCTCGACGAGATGCAGCGCAGGCGCAACCACATGGCGTTGCTGGTGGACGAGTACGGCGGCATCGCGGGTCTGGTGACCATCGAGGACGTGCTCGAGGAGATCGTCGGTGAGATCGCCGACGAGTACGACACCGACGAGACCCCGCCCATCGAGGATCTCGGTGACGGCCGTTACCGCGTCTCGGCCCGGTTGCCGGTGGAGGACCTCGGCGAGCTGTACGGATTGGAGATCGACGAGGAGGACGTCGACACCGTCGGCGGCCTGCTCGCCCACGAGCTGGGGCGCGTGCCGCTGCCCGGGTCGAAGATCGAGGCGCACGGGCTGGTGCTGCGCGGCGAAGGCGGCGCGGACGCGCGTGGCCGGATGCGGGTGAACACCGTAGTGGTACGCAAAGCGCGCGAGAAGGTCCCCGCGGGGAAGACCAACGGGGACAATGCCAATGGCAAGCGCAAGGCCAACGGATCGGAGCGGGAGATCCCTGCCGATCGCGACGAGGACGGAGACAGCGAATGACCGAACTGGACGCCGAGGACAACAAGCTGGTGGTGTTGGCCAGGGGCGCACTCGGCCGTACCGGCGGGGCGAGCGGAGCGGCGATCCGGGATACCGACGGCCGCACCTACGCCGCCGGTGAGGTTACGCTGACCGCGCTGCGGCTGACGGCGCTGCAAGCCGCCGTGGCGGCGGCGTTGTCCAGCGGCGCGGAGGGATTCGAGGCGGCCGTCGTGGTCGGTGGGCGGTTGTCCGACTTCGGTGTGACCGCGGTGCGTGAGGTGTCGGCGGAGGCGCGGATCATCTTCACCGACCGCGACGGCGCGGTGTTCGAGATCGTCGACGACTCGGCCGACGCGGCCGACGCGGTGAGCGCCGAATCCGGCGAGGTTCGCGGTGGCTGACGCGCGGGAATTCCGTTCCGGATTCGTCTGTTTCGTCGGTCGCCCCAACACCGGCAAGTCGACGCTGACCAACGCGCTGGTGGGTGCGAAGATCGCGATCACCTCCTCACGCCCGCAAACCACCAGGCACACGATTCGCGGCATCGTGCACCGCGAGCACACGCAGTTGATCCTGGTCGACACCCCCGGCCTGCACCGCCCACGCACCCTGCTCGGCCAGCGGCTCAACGACCTTGTGCGCGACACCTATTCGGAAGTCGACGTGATCGCGCTGTGCATCCCGGCCGATGAGAAGATCGGTCCGGGCGACCGCTGGATCGTGCAGCAGATCAGGCAGATGGCGCCGAAGACCACGCTGCTCGGCGTGGTCACGAAGATCGACAAGGTGAGCCGCGACCAAGTCGCCGAACAACTGATGGCCGTCTCCCAGCTAGTCGGCCCGGATGCCGACGTGGTGCCGGTGTCGGCGGTCAAGGGCGAGCAGGTGGAGGTCCTCGTCGACGTCATCGCCTCGAAGATGCCGGAGGGCCCGGCGTTCTACCCCGACGGCGAACTCACCGACGAGCCGGAGGAAACGCTGATGGCCGAGCTCATCCGCGAGGCCGCGCTCGAAGGCGTACGCGACGAACTGCCGCACTCACTGGCCGTGGTCATCGAGGAAGTCCTGCCCTACGAGGAGCGCGAGGACATGCTCGACGTACACGCCCTGCTCTACGTCGAGCGCCCCAGCCAGAAGGCCATCGTCATCGGCAAGGGCGGCTCCCGCCTGAAAGAAGTCGGCACCAACGCCCGCAAGCAGATCGAACACATCCTCGGCACCCGGATCTATTTGAACCTGCACGTGAAGGTGGCCAAGGACTGGCAGCGGGATCCCAAACAGCTGGGCAAACTCGGGTTCTGAGGGGTTCGGTCGTCGGTCGCCATGAAGACCCCTCTGGGGATGGAGAGGGCGGGGGGCGGCGCTGTCGCTGCTCATGTCGCCAGGAAGGTTCTGATCGCTTCGTCGCTGGAGAGATGGTTGGCGCCGGTGGTGACGTCGATCGTCGGATAGTTCCTTCGCACGGCGTCGGCGATGGTGGAGAGGCGATCGGCGACTACTGCGGGGTCGCGTAGCGCCTGTGGGCTCAGGCCTTCGAAGCCGGGGAACCCGTCGGCGACCAGGGTTACCTCGGGGTTGTTGATGATGTCATCGTAGGTCTGGAATTCGACACTGACGATCTTGGATGTGTCTACCCGGCCCGGAGTGGTGAATACGCGGTCGCTCACGCCTTCGATGAAGTTGGCCGCCGAATGCCCCTCTTCGATCATCGGATTCACCCGGATACGGTTGGCGTCGATACCCAGGACCATGCCCGCGGGATGGAACCGCATCGTGCCGTCGCGGACATCGGTCCAGCTCGTGATCGTTCCGTACACTCCGGCGATATCTGTGCCGTCGGTCAGATATACGACGTCTCCGGCGGTGCTGTGCGACGCCGTACGGATATAGCCATCCTCGGCTGCGGCTTCTCTTCCGCGAAAAGCCCTGGGAAACACCTGATCGATCTGCCACAGGCGTGCTCCGTTATAGAAACGATCCGGCGGTGTGGACCCGGGTTCCAACAGGGGATGCGGGAATGACGGGTCGCCGGTATCGAATTCGCGGCGAAAACCTCTGTCGGCGTCGGAGAGTACTCGAGCCGCGCCCTCGGCTTCCCGAGCGAAGGGCCGGACGCCGTGTTCGGCGTCAGCCCTCGCGAGCCTCGCGAGCTCGTTGCTCAAGTGTTGGGCGAAGCGGGCATATGCCCGTGCAATCAAGTCGGATCTGCTCAGCAAGACAACGCCCTCGGCCCGATCGCATCATCTAAGGCGTTATTGGCCTGCGGATACGTCTCCGCGGTGCTGAGTCGGCTGTAGTTCCTCGTCGAGCACCACCAAGACATGAGCGTCTACCGAATGACGGTCGGCCATCGGGGTCCTCCTCGCGTTCCGGGTTCGGCCGAGAGCCGCGGCATCGGCGCTCGGAACCCGCGAGGGCACAGCGGCGGCCGTACCGACACATGCGTGGACTCGGCGCATCCCACAAGGTACATCGCGCAGGTGGATGCCGAGCCTGATTCGGCACGTCGCTCGGATCGGAACCGCTACGGCCCGAGCCGGATTCGACTCAGATCACCACCACGGCTCCGGGCGGTGGCGGTCCCATCGGAGTTCCGATTCGAGCTGGGCGGCCAACGAGATCAGCAGAGGTTCGGAATTCGCCGTGCCCATCAGTTGCGCGCCGACGGGCAGACCGGCGGCGGTGAAACCGGCGGGGACGTTGATGCTCGGCCAGCCGAGGACATTCCAGGGCCAGGTGTAGGGGCAGGACGCGGTGATGAGGTTGTTGGTGGCGTTGACGCCGATGCCGTCGATCTCCTCGGCGCGCGGCGGGGGAGTCGCGGTGGTGGGTGCGAGGACGACGTCGTAGTCGCGGAAGAAGTGGCCGATTCGCCTGTGCAGCAGGGGTTCCAGTTGGCGTGCCGCGTAGAGGGCGGGGCCGTCGAGTACGCGCCCGATCCGGGCGTTGGCGGCGGTGCGCGGGTCTACCTCGAGGCCGGGCATGCGGTGGAATACCCGCCGGATTCCGGCGAGTGAACGCGGTAGGAACGAGGCGCCGATCAGGATGCCGTAGTGCAGGTCGGCCACGGTCACGGTATGCCCGAGTTCGCGCAGGGTATCGGCGGTACGTCGCACGGCCCGCTCGACCTCGGGAGCCAGGGCGGTTCTGGTCGCGGTGAACGGAATACGCAGCGAGAGGGCGATGCGCAACCGGCCCGGATCGCGGCCCACCGCGTCCGAGGCGCTGATCGGCTCCGGCGTGTGCAAGTCTCCAGGGTGTGGACCGGCCGCAGCGTCCAGCAGGAGCGCCGCGTCCGCGACGGTGCGCGCCAGCGGTCCGTTCACAGTGAGGCCGTAGAACGCTTCGGCCTCCGGCCAAGTCGAGATGCGTCCGCGCTGTGGCTTGATGCCGACCAGATTCGTCCAGGCGGCCGGGATGCGGATCGAGCCCGCGCCGTCGGACCCGAGGGCGGCCGGGACCAATCCGGCCGCGACGGCTGCCGAAGCGCCGCCGGAGGACCCGCCCGGCGTCCTGGTGCGGTCCCAGGGATTACGGGTGTGCCCGAACCACGCGGCGCTGGTGAACGGCCACTGGCCCAGTTCGCAGGTATTGGTCTTTCCGACGATCACCGCGCCCGCGGCGCGCAGGCGGCGGACCGATTCCGCGTCCTCGGTCTTCGGCGCGAAATCGCCGCCGCAGCCGAACGCGGTCGGCTCACCCGCGACATCCGTGTCGTCCTTCACCGCGACGGGCACCCCCAGCAGTGGCAGCCGTTCGCCCGCGGCCCAGCGCCGGTCGGCGTCGGCGGCCTCGGCCAGCGCCCGCTCGCGGCGCACGATCCGGAAGGCGTTGAGCGTGCCCTGGGCCGCGTCGATCCGATCCAGCGCCTCGCCGACCGCCTCGGTCGACGTGATCGAGCCGCCCGCGATCGCGGCCGCCAGTTCGGCCAACCCCAGCCCCATCCGCCGCGTGCCGGGTGCGGGATCGGACACCGTCATGTGAGCTCCGTCTCGTCGTTGTCCACCAGACGGTAGCGCGAAGTTGGTCAATCGTCCATATCGGTGCGCGGCCGTGGGACTCCGCTCGGCCGTGGTGGGGAGGGGACCGGGGCGGTGCTCGCCAGGCGGGTCACCCACCTCCCCGGAGCGGTACGCGCCGCAGCAGCGATGTGGTGCTCGGACGAGCTGCCCGACCGGAGGATCGCCTCAGCGAATGTGCTTGCACTCGCCGTAGGGCACGCCCTGGGTGAGGTCGGGCCTGCCGAACATCCGGCCGACCAGCGCGTTGAACGCGGCCACCGAGAACCTCTCCATGTCGTTGCAGAGGAAATCGTTCTTGGTGCCCGAGACATCCTTGGATTTCAGCGATTTCGCCCACTTCTGCGGTGTCCCCCCGCACCCGACGTGCACCTGGTAGTCGCCACCTTTGTCGAGCTCGAAGGAATAGTCGACCTTGGAGTGGCCGCCGAGCCGGACCGGGACCTTGGTCCGCGCCCATCCCGACTTCGACGTCTTGGCCTGGACCCAGACCCCGACCGGCGAGGCACTGTTGATGCACCCGATGGTACCGCTCACGGTAGTCGTCGCCGCCGACGCGCTCGGCAGGCCCAGGCCCAGGAATGCCGCCGAAGCGGAGAGCACGACGGCCGTGCGGAGGGACTTGCGCATTATTCGAACCTTTCGATATGGGATTCCGTCTCGACGGACTCGGATCGCGCCGAGCGAGCCGCGACGACGACTTGTTCCGGTCGCAAGAGGCGCGCACCCATGACGTATCCGGGGCGCACGACCCGCAGCACCGAGCCCGGCGATCGGTCGGAAGCCTCGGCGGCGACCGCTTCATGGATGTCGGGGTCGAAGTCGGCCCTGGCGGGAACGCGCCGGACGCCACGGCGTTCGAGAACCTCGTGCAGTTCGTCGACGATGCTGCCGAGCACCTCGTCATGCTCGTCGTTGAGCGACGCCACGCGATCGACGAGCATGAGCAGTTCACGGAACAGCGGGGCGAGCAGCTGTTCGGCGAACCCTCCGCGGGCGAGGGAGAGCTGCTCGTGCAGATCGTCCAAGGCTCGATTCTTCGCCTTGTCCTCGAGCAACCGGCGGTGGAACAGGTCGCGCAGTTGGGCGACCTCTCCGGCCAGCGTTGTCAGCGGATCATCGGTACCGGGCGGGGCCGTCATATGCCGCGCTCGACGATGTCGTACCGCTTCGAGTTGTGCTTCCAGACAGGCATGCGGTGGGTGAGCGTGTAGCCGGCGATGACGGCGGCGACGATCAGCAATCCGATGCCCTTCATGGGTATCAGGGCCAAGCCGATGATGAGGGCCACCGCCCATGGGCCCATACCGGTGTGGAACCACCTGGCCTCGGCGGCTTTGTCGGCGAGTTCGATGTTCTCTTGCAGCGAGGCGCGCAGCGGACCGTCGTCGAACCGGAGTTTCAACGCGCGGCCGGACATGTCGCGGGTGACGGCGATCTGGGCCTCGGAGGTGATGCAGTACGCCCCGCTGCGCACCTGCGACCACATGCCGAGGTTTACCTGCTCCAGCGCGAGTGCCAGGTAGTACTGGAAGATCTGCTCGTTCGGATGATGCCGGACCACATCCTCCATCAGTTCCAGCGCCTTGTCGTTCTTGTTCTGCTGCAAGTAGACGTTGGCGATGGCGGTCCGGTAGAGCGGCTCGCCGGGCGCGAGACGCAGTGCCGTCTCGTATTCGCCGAGCGCTTCGTTCAACGCGCCGGTGGCCAGGAACGCTTCGGCGTAGTCGAAGTGGTATTCCGGGCTGTCGGGCTTGAGACCGATGGCTTCCCGGAACTCGAAGCCGGCGTCCTTGTAGTTGCCCATGACGAACGACGAGTTCGCGCGCACCGCCCACGCCTCGTGGTCGGCGCCGTTGACCGAGATCGCCTCGCGGGCACAGTAGTACGCGGAGGGCGCGTTACCGCGCTCGAAGTACTCGCGGGCGAGGCCGATCCAGTCCCGGCCGCTCTGCGCCACCGGCGCCGGTTGATTGCTCGCCGGCCGATACTGCCTGGCCTGCTGGTCGAATTGCCGTCGTCGATTCGCGTCGAGCAGAACGCGTTCGGCCTGACCGAGGTGGCGTACCCGGACTTCGGCCTGCGCGCGTTTCACGGGATCCGACTGGCCCGCGCGCTTGTTCCACATTCTGCGCTGTTCGCGGATGGCCGTTTTGATGGCGTCCTCGTCGGCGGTCTCGGCGAGGCCGAGGATTTCGTAGTAGTTGACGAACTCTTCGGTTGTCGTGGTCATGCTCAATTCACCTCGAGATTTTCGTTCTTCGTGCGGGCGGCCCGGATGTCGGTGGCGCTGAGATTGGCGACGTTGTCGACCTCGAACGTGCCGAGTGATCTGTCCGCGGTGAGGTCGGTGATTTCGACCTGGATGGTCTGATCCATGTCGTAGTGGAAGGTGATCAGGACCGGAGCATTCGCCGGATAAGGCGGGATGGCGAAAAGCTGCCCGCCGTCGGGCCATTTTCCTTTGGTGACGAACCGGACGTGGTCGATGTCCTCGTCGTCGCCTTGGGTGACGCAGATCCGCACTTCGGTCTGGCCGTCGGCGACGGTGCCGAACACCTTGCTCGCCTTGGCGGGGATCTTGGTGTTGCGCGGGATCACGATGCTGTTGCCCGGCTGCAAGCTGTCGTTCAGTGCGACCGTTCCCAGCGCCTGCGAAGTGACGTCGAGGATCACCGGCTTGCGCGCCGCGCTCGACGACGTCTCGGCTTCGGCCCGCAGCGCCGCGCCGAGCGCCACGAGCTCGTCGGGGTTTCCGGCCCGCAGCGGTGGCTTGCCGGTCAGTTCCTCCAGCATCGTCGCCACCATGGGCATGCGCGTGGACCCGCCGACCAGCAACGTGTGGTCGATGTCCGCGAACGGCAGACTCAACTCCTCCACGAGGGAGTGGGCCAGGTCCCGCGACTGGTTGAGCAGGTCGCTGGTGAGGTCTTCGAACGTTTCGCGCGTCACGGTCAGTGTGCGGGTGACGCCGTCGTGGCTGAGCACCACTCGGGTGGACCCGGTCGAACTGAGCGTGCGTTTGGCGAGTTCGGCCTTCTCACGCAGGTCGGCTTCGGTCTCGAACGCGTCGGTGAGATCGCCGCCCCCCTGGGCCATGTACTCCTCGTTGAGGTGCTGCATCAGCCGGTTGTCCCATTCGAAGCCGCCCAGTTCGTGCAACCCGTCGGTGCCGAGCACGTCGAACACGCCGTCGCTGATGCGCATGACGGTGACGTCGAACGTGCCGCCGCCCAGGTCGTACACCATGACGGTGCCGCTGCCGCGGTCGAGCCCGAAGGCCAGCCCGGCCGCTGTCGGCTCGTTCACCACACGCAGCACGTTGAGACCCGCGATCGTGCCCGCGTCCCTGGTCGCCCGCCGTCGCGCGTCGTCGAAGAATGCCGGGACCGTGATCACCGCGTCGGTGACCTGCCCCGGCCCCAGGACGAGTTCGGCGTCCTCCTTCAGTCGTTTGAGGATCATCGCCGACACTTCCTCGGCCGAGTAGGCGCGGTCGTCGGAGGTGACGAATCGATAGTCCGGGTTGCCCATCTGCCGTTTGACGAACTGCGCGACATCCAGCGGCGCGGTCACCGTGGACCGTTTGGCCATCGAGCCGACCAGCACGCCCTCGGAGTCGAAGAAGACCACCGACGGCGTGAGTCGCTCGCCGTCCCGGTTGACCAGGATCTCCGGCCTACCACTCGCGCCGACGACGGCGACCGCTGAATACGTGGTACCGAGATCGATACCGACGGTATGTGCCACTGTTTGCCCTCCCGATGCACCTGGTGACGGTGCATGAAAATCGGATACTGCGAGATATTCGAACCTGTGCGGTTCCTGTGGTGGCACGCGTCTTCGGACGCGCGCCACGCACCGGACGGTCGGCGGGAACGGTCAGGGATTCGGCGCCTTCCATTCGAATTTGCACATCTGGCACTGGTATTTCTGCCAGCCCTGGCGATCCTTCTCGCCGATGTCCATTCCGGTCTTCTTGCTGCATTGCGGACACACTTCAGCCATTGTCGGCCTTCCGGTAGTGGGAACTGTGCTCCAGAGCCATCGGGGGTGCACAGGTTTAGAATCATATAATTCGAGGAGGGCAAGTAATCGGCGAACTTCGCAGTGATTTCCGGCCCGTATTATCGGCGGTGGACCGAATTGTTGCCATTCCCTGATGATGTCGCTGGATTATTGCCCGGAGTGTCCCGTTCGCGGCAAGATCTTGCTACCGGGGTTCGTATCCCGGTCTTCGGCTCGGGTTGCCGATCTCGCTTCGGTACGCGCGCTATGAAACCTACTGGTTCGAAAGACGTTCGACGTCTTGCCGACGCGTATCGCCAGCGATGAAGATCGCGATATGGAACCGAGCTTACGAGTACTCGTCGCCTCGCCACTGGGGGGAATCATCGCTCCCATGCTGTCGCAATATTTTCCGGCGTCGACCGTCGCGGTTGCCTCCGATGTCGACGAGGTTCGCAGTCAAATCGTGGGACGTTTCCGGTTCGACGTGGTCATCTCGGATCTGATCTGGAACAAACCCGAAATGGAGTACCGTTTCGACGGTTTGGATGTCCTGGACTTGCTGCGTGACACCAAACGGCAGAGCGAGGTTCTGCTCGCCGCGCAGGGGCACAGCATGGAGAGCGATCACCTCGACGAGGCCCGGCTGCGCGCGGCGGAGATCGCCGAGTTCTACGACAAGTCATCCGGCGTCCCCGCGCTGCTCGCGGCCATCCAGCGCGCCGCGACCGGCCGCAGTGAACAGATCGCGCCCCCGCGGCAGGGGCCGCCCGCACTGTGCGCGCTGTTCACCGAACAGCGTGGTGAGACGGCGGGCCGATTGGCCGGTGCGATCGCGGCCAAATCCGCTTGGGACTACAACTCTCTCGCCCAAGTCGCCCGGGTGGGTCTCAATACCGCCAACAAGGCCACCAACACCTATATCGGGCCGATCATTCTCGCCCGCAAGGAGTTGCCGGAGGGTACGCCGTTGACCCAGGGGGCGGTCTTCCGCTGGTGCGGTGAGCACGCGCATTATCTGATCAGTTGGTGCCGCCGGAACGGCCATGCCGATGTCCTCGGCCCGCGATTCATGTGACGGCACGGTCCGCACGGGGAGTCCGCAGATCGCCATCAGCTCTCGTCCCCAAGCGTCAGTACCTCCGTGTGCCCGTTGCGGCGGCACCAACTCATCAGATAGCGCGCGTGTAATCCACACCAGCGGTACACGACGGCGGGGGTCAGCTCTCCGTGGGATTCGTTCTCGCGCCGTTGCGTGATGATTCGTCCGAGATAGCCGTCGGCGAGCGAATGGGCCGCGTCGAGATCGACTTCGGCCGCGGCTGCCAGGGATACGGGGTCCCACGTGCGTCCGGAGGCGATCGCCCCGGCGAGCCGGCCCGCGATTACTCCGTCGTGCCCGGTGAAGAGTTCATAGAGCGACGGAATGCCTCTCGTCGCAGGCCGATTCGGCAGGCGTTCGCCGTCGGCCGCTTGTCGTATCGCCGAGAGCAGTGCCGCTACCCCCGTGGCTTTCTCGTGCACACCCGCGATCTCGTCCGCCCGGTGGTACGCCTCGTCCAAGTGATCCTGCTCCATGCTGTGCCCTTGGCCTGCCAGCAGAACGGCAGTGCCCGCCCGGCTTTCGCGCACCATTTCCAGGACATCCAACCCGTCGAAGCGGAACTCTTGCTCGGGGCCGTTCCATACCAGGTCCGCGATCACCACGTCGAGTTTCTCGATGCCGGTTACAGCGTGGGCCACCTCTCCCCGGTCGCGGGCGACGATGACCTTCCCCGCCGGAAAGGACGCCGACAGCGTCGGTTCGATGACGTTTCCGAGCGGTGAAGCGACGAGAAGTCGCATGAATCGTTTCCCCTCTCGTGATCCCGATGGAAACTTTCCCTCCCGCGGCGAGAAGATAAGTATGGGCCTCGCGCAGACGCGCACGGGGAGATCATCGACGCCGGATCTGGCACTCCCTCCGGCTCTATCGGCCCGTAATAGCCACCACGCGAGACCTTTTCGTCGATGGTTGCCTCCGTGCGGTATGGGCTGCAACATCTTGCCCGGCAGTGCGCTACTGCGGGCACAGACCGTGCTGGGCGATGGTCGGAAGATAGCGCTGCCATTCGGTGGCGGTGATCGGCCCGCTGCCGCTGTCGCAGAGTTCGGCGGCGACCTCGTCGACGTCCGTCGCCCAGACGCGCACGATCCGGTCGGGTCCCGCCGCCAGCAGCAGATCGCCGTCCAGCGCGTAGACGGCATCGTTGACCCGACCCGCGTAGGCATTGAGCACCGCCAGCCGTCGCGGGTCGCGCGGGTCGGTGATGTCCCAGACCCAGATGCCGTTGTCACTGGCGCCGCCGACCAGGCGCGTGCCGTCGGGGCCGAAATTGACGGTGATGATCGCGTCGGCGGCGCCGACCAGCGTGGCTAGATGGCGGGGCGCTTCCGGGTCGGACAGGTCGAAGAGTTTGACGGTGTGGTCCATGCTGCCCGCCGCGAGGATCGGCGCGGTGGGGCTGAAGGCCACGGCGGCCAGATCGTTGGTGAATCCGGACAGCTTCGGTAGTTCTCGGGGGCGGGCGCGATCACGGATGTCCCAGCGGAACACCGACTCGTTGGACGTGGCGATGGCGAGTTGGGTGCCCGCGGGGTCGACGGCGGCGATGCCCGGCAGCCCGGGACCGGTGGAGAGCGAGCCGAGCGATCGCGGGGTGGCGAGGTCGCCGAGGTCCCACAGCGTCACCGTCGGATCGTCCTGGCCCGCGACGACCAACGTCTTGGCGTCGGGGGTGAAGGTCATGGCGGAGACGATGCCGTTGACGGCGGCCACCTTCGATGCCAGCCGGGGACGCGCCGGATCGCGCAGGTCCCACAGCAGTACGTGACCGGCGCGGGTGCCGACCGCGGCCCTCGAACCGTCCATCGCCAGCGCGACCGCTCCGCAACTCTTCTCATCCGCGCCGACGGGCAGCGCGGCGTATTCGACGGGTGCTGCGGGATCGCCGAGATTCCACAGGTGGGCGCTGCCGTCGCCCGCGCCGGTGCCGACGAGCAATAGCTTCCCGCTGCGATCGATCGGTGTCTGGAAGACCACGCTCTGGGCCCCGCGCAGGACCGGGCCGGGCAGCGGCCAGATCCGGACCGTGCCGTCGAGACTGCCCGTGATCAGTGCGTGCGCGTCGAGGGCGAAGCGCACCGACACCACGATGACCGGGTTGGGCAGTTCCATCTCCAGTTGGTCGGTGTCCAGGCGCCACACGCGCGTCTTGTTGTCCGAGCTGACCGCGGCCAGCCGGGTGCCGTCCGGGCTGAAGGCGACGTCGTTGACATAACTGGTGAATCCACGCAGCGCGGGCAATGGCGCAGGGGCGGCCGGGTCGCGCACATCCCAGCGGCGTACCTCGTTGGCGCGTCCTGGGACGGCGAGGACGAAGCTGTCCGGACTGAATCGCAGCGACAATGCCTGCGCCGTGGAACCATCGGGCGGAATGTCCGTCAGCGGAACGTCCCGGTCGGTGGCCCAGATGCGCAGTGCGCCCGCGTTTCCCGCGGCGGCGAGGAGCTTCCCGTTCGGGGCGAACGCGATGACGGGTGCGCCTGCGGGAAGCTGCCAGGCGGGCAGCGGAATCGGGTGCCGGGCGTCGGTGATGTCCCATCGGACGATCTCCGCTGTGGTGGTCGTCGCGGCGAGCGAGTGCTTGTCGGGGCCGAGATCGAGCGTGCGGTACTGGACGCCGGTTCCGGCGAGGGTGGCCAGCGGCCGGGGTGCGTCCGGGTTCGCGATGTCCCAGAGATCGATGTGGCCGCCGAATGCCGCGGCCAGCAGTGCGCCGTCGGGAGTCATCGTCACGGAGCCGAGAACCGCTCCCGGCCGGGGCGCGGGAATCCGGCTGCGGAAATCCGCCGACCCGGGCTGTCCGGAACGGGTGCTCCGGTGCAGGTGGTGCAGGTCGATCGTGGCGTCGCTGCGGCCGACGGCGAGCACGACTCCGGAGCGGTCGGTGGCCACCAGCGTGCCGCCGTCGGGTCCGAGCAGCCGGGTCGGCGTCTGCACCGCGGTGCTGTCCAAGAGCGCGGAGCGGGCTTCGAGGGTGGGTTGGATGCGGAAGGCCGCGAGCGCGAGCTGCGCCGACAGCGCGGGATCGGTGCCGCGCAGTCGCTCCGCTTGGAGCGCGATCTGGCGCGACAACGCCTCGTCTCGCGCGTGCGCGGCGTTCGACCGGGCCACCAGTGCGACACCGGTCAAGACGATCGTCGCGATCAGCGCGGTCGCCAAGCCGGCGACCATCCGTTGCAAGATCCGGGTGCGGCGGCGTTCTCCGGCCTGGATCTCCGCCCGGTGGGCGATACTGGCGGCGATGTAGTCGCGTTCGTGCTGGTTGAGGTCTCGCCGATGTCCGTCGTCGCGCGTCCACTCCTGGACGAATTCCAGCCTCGCGGCTCCGAGCAGCGCGCTGGGGTCCTCGTTGTTGTCGAGCCAGACCTGGGTGGCCTGGGTCAGCCTGCGGTGGACGGCCAGGCTCTCCCGATCCTCATCGAGCCACCGGTGCATCCGGGACCAGGCGCCGATCAGCGCCTCGTGCGTGATCGCGACGGTCTCTTCCTCGACCGTGAGCAGGCGGTGCGTGGCGAACCGCTCGATCACGGTGTTCACGTTCGAGACGGAGTCGTGGTCGAAGAACAGCTCCTGGCGTTGTACCCGGCGACGGGTGGTGACATCGTCGTCGATGTTGAGCAGTCGCAGGAACGTGCGGCGGGTGATCTGCCGCTGCGGCTCGGTGAGACCGCGATACACGGTCTCGGCGGTTTGCTCGATGGCGCCCGCGATTCCGCCGACGGCGTTGTAGTCGGCGACGGTCATCTTCCGGCGGCTGGACCGTTGCCAGGTCTCCAGCAGAGCATGCGACAGCAAGGGGAGAGCGCCGGTGTCGTGAGCTTCGGCGGACCCGCGCGGCGCGAGTTCCACGATCAGCAGCTGCACGAGTTCGTCTTCCACGGTCCAGTTCGCTTTGCGGGCCGGCTCGATGATGACGTCGCACAGCGCCTGCTTGCTCAGGGGTCCGACCAGGACCGAATGATGCGCCAGCGCGTGGTGCAAGAACGGCTCTTCGGCGGCGTGGCGGTAGAAATCCGCGCGCAGTCCCAGCACGTGGGTCCGGCCGCTCGCGTCGCCCGCGAGCGCGGCCAGGAAGTCGGCTCGCTCGCCGTCGTCGAGGCACAGTGTCCAGGTCTCCTCGAACTGATCGATGACCAGGACGTCGGCGGGGTCCTGGAGTACCCGTGCCGGATGCGCGCCCGGGGTGACGACCGCGGCCGTGCGGCCTTCGCGCTGGAGCGCGGGTAGCAGTCCGGCGCGCAGCAGCGAGGACTTCCCCGAGCCGGAGGCGCCGGTGACGATGAGTATCCGCTGCTCGGATCCGGCGAGCGACGAAACGCGCTGTCGCAGATCCGCCGTGAGTTCGGCGCGGCCGAAGAGCCATTCGGCGTCATCGGGTCGAAAAGGTTCCAGGCCCCGGTAGGGCACAGGTCCCTGGCTCCGCCTGCGTCCGCTCGTCGGACGCACCTGCCGGACCGCCGCGAGCCACTGCTGTTGCCCCTCCGGGTCACGAACGCCGCACGCCGTCAGAACATCCCGGAACATCCGCTCGTTCTGCTCGGTCGGCACATGGTGACCGGCGAACCATCCGCTAACCGTGCCGTGCAGGCCTCCCGACTTGTCGACGACCTGGCGGACGGTCAACCCGGCGGTAGTGCGCAGTCGAGTGAAGGCCGCCGCGAATTCCTCTCGGGTGGAGATGGATCGAGGATCCACCCGCCCCCCGCCCCCATCGGTCATGACCGGAGTCTAGCGAGATCCGGGCGCCGGCGCGGCGTGTCGTATGGACCTTGTATTGACTTCTTTCTCGACCGTACGCACTGCTCAGAGGCTGTTTCCAGAACCCACGCCGCGAACGTGCGCCGCGCATCGCCGCAGTGGGAGGAAAGGAAACAGTCACCATGTCCGCACCATCACTGTCGTTGCCGACCCGGCCGAGGCCCGGATTCGGCCGCGCCCTCGATACCTTCCACCGGGCGGCGATCCACGTGCCGGCCTACGCCGACTTCCTCGCGCGCCGTGGAATCGAACCGGCAAACATCAGAACCGCCGATGACTTCGCCGCGCTGCCGCCGATGACCAAAGTGGAGTACCTGCGGCACTACCCGTTGCGCATGTTGCTCTGGCATGGTGACGTCGCTTCGGCCGGGACGTGGTCGTGCAGTTCGGGCTCCACCGGCCGGCCCAGCTATTGGCCTAGGGACCTCGTCGCCCAGGAAGAGGCGATCGAGCTCTACTCGCGGGTGTTCCGCGACAGTTTCCAGACGCGGCAGCGGTCCACGCTGTTGGTCGTCGGCTTCGCGATGGGCAATTGGATCGGAGGCACCTACACCTACGCGGCGGCCACCGCGATGCGTCAGCGCGGGCACCGCATCTCGACCATCGCACCCGGCATCGAACCGGAGACGATCCTGGCCGACATCGCCGAACTGGGCCCGCACTACGACCAGGTCGTCCTGGCCGGTTACCCCCCGTTCGTCAAGGATGTGCTGGATCGGGCGCCCGCCGAGGTGCTGCGCCAGAACTTGCGCATTCTGCTGGCAGGCGAGGCCATCACCGAAGAATGGCGGGACTACGTGCTCGACCGGATCGGCAAGCCGGGACAGCCGGGGGAGATCCGCGTCGTCTACGGCACCGCCGACGCGGGCATCATGGGTTGCGAGACGCGCACCAGTGTCGCCGTCCGCCGCGCGGCCGGCGCGGATCCCGCGCTGAGCGAGGCTTTGTTCGGCGCGGCGCACCTGCCGCCGACCTTCGTCGAGTACGACGCGGAGTACCGGTATACCGAAGTCGACGCCGAAGGCCGATTCCTGTTCAGCGCCGATACCGCGATCCCGTTGCTGCGCTACCGGATCAACGATGTCGGCCGGATCTTCTCCGCCGCGGAACTCGCCGCCGTCCTCGATGCGCACGGTCACCGTCTGCCGGTGCGCACCTCCACCGACTCCTGCGGATTCCTCGCCCTGCACCGGCGCACCGATGTCGCCGCGTCGTTCTACGCGCTGGAGATCTACCCGGAGAACATCCGCGCCGCGCTGGAGGATCCGGACGTCAGCCCGACGGTCACGGGAAAATTCGTGCTGCTGACCGACACCGACGCGCGATTCGACCAGACATTGCGGCTGCGCGTCGAGCTCCGCGACGGTGTCTGCCCCGCGGGTGGATTCACCGCGCTGCTGGAGCGGAAGGTGGTCGATGCCCTGCTGCGCACCAACAGCGAATACCGCCGCCTGCACCAGACGCTCGGCTCGGCCGCCGAGCCGCGGATCAGCCTGCACCGGCACGGCAGCGCGGGTTTCGAGACCGGCGTCAAGCACCGGTGGACGGGGGCGCGGTCATGATCGAAATCCTGCATCCGGCACACGACGAGCGGCGCATCGCCGAACTGCGCGCACCCGGATCCGGGTACCGGCTGGTCGACGGCTGGGCGAGCGCGGCAAGGGAACTCGCGTTGATCGAGCGGCCCGAGTTCGCCGCGGGGACCCCGGCCGCGGCGGCAGCGCTGGAGGACTACCTGACCTCGGTACGGGACGGTGCGGCCGTCGACCGGATCAGCCGCTACGTCGTGTACCCGTGGCGCCGGACCATTGTCGAACTGCCCGACCGCGAGCAGTTCTGGCGGTTGCGAACGGCCAGGAACCGGCACCTGCTCACCGGTGACGAGCAACGGGCCTGGTCGGACGCCGTGGTGGGAGTGGCCGGGCTCAGCGTGGGCGCATCCGCGCTGGCGGTCTGCGCGTTGTCCGGCGCCCGGCGGTTCCGGCTCGCCGAGCACGACACTCTCGGATGCACCAACCTCAACAGGCTTCAGGCGTCGGTGTGCGATCTCGGCGAACCCAAACTGACGCTGGCGCAACGCCGTACCTTGGAGCTGGACCCTTATAGCGAGATCGCCGCCTTCCCCGAGGGGTACCGGCCGGAGAACGCCTTGGACTACTTGGGTGGGCCGGGAGGCTCCGCGCCCCTGACCGTCCTCATCGAGGAGATGGACGACCTCGCGCTGAAAGTGGATATCCGCAAGCGCGCCCGCGCGCTCGGCATCCCCGTGGTGATGGCGACCGATCACGGCGACAGCTCCTTCGTCGACGTGGAGCGCTACGACCTGGAACCGGACTATCCGCTCTTGCACGGCCGGGCCGGTGATCTGACCGACCTGACGGCGGCCGAGCTGCGCGATCCGGCGCGACGGATCGAGCTGGCCACCGCCATCGTCGGCAGCGACGTGACGCCGCGGACGCGCTACTCGCTGACCGAAGTCGGCCGCAGCTTGCCCTCGTGGCCGCAGTTGGCCACCGCGGTGACTCTCGCGGGGGCGCTGGCCGGCCTGGCCGCACGGTTGATCGCCTGCGGTAGCAGCTTGTCCTCCGGCAGGTATCGAGTGGATCTCGACACGCTGCTGCGGGGTACGCGGGAGCGGTGGAACGAGCTGGGAGAGGCGGAATTCCGCGCGATGCTCGGCATCGCCTAGTGCTCGTGCAAGATCTTGCTGACAAGGATTCTTGTCGAGCCGAAACGAACCCGAATACGGCGGTGTCCGGCCATAGCTGGCACGGCTTCCGGGTTCCGCTCGGCTCGACCCGAGCCGGATGTTTGGCTGGCGAGGTGCGATGCGCCGAGTGTCAGCATTTCAACCGCGACGGCTACCCGTTCTGCGGGAACTGTGGCGTGCGTGCCCGACGGCGGCGGATCGGCAGCGACGGTGCGGCCCCATCGAAGGCGGTGGAGGATCTGCGTTCTTCGCTGAGCGATCTGCTCGACCGGATCAGTGGGTGCGACATCGACCTGGAGGACCGGCAGCTGGTCGAGGAGACGACTCGGCGCGCGGCGGTCGAGGCGGCGAAGGATCGGCCGAACCGGATCGTTCTCACCGGTGTCCTGCACGCGGTCGGAGAGTCCGTCGCAGGCGTCGCCTCCTTGGCGACCGCGGTGATGGCCTCGAAGGACGCGGTCGAGGCTGTCTTCCGCTGATCCATCGAGCCGCACCTAGACATACATACGGTATGTATGTAACAGTGGGCGGGAACCCGACCACTGGGAGGACCCCATGGCAATCAGCAGAACTCTCGGCCGCACCCACGAGGTGGATCTGCCCGGCGGCCGCATTCGCTATCACGAGACGGGGGAGGGTGCGCCGGTCGTCTTCGTGCACGGCCTGCTCGTCAACGCGGACGTCTGGCGCAAAGTCGTGCCCCTGGTCGCCGCGGCCGGATACCGCTGCCTGGCGCCGGACTGGCCGCTGGGCTCGCACGAGATCCCGGTCCCGGACGCGGAACTGACCCCCATCGGCATCGCCGATCTCATCGCCGCGTTCCTCGAACGCCTCGACCTCACCGACGTCACCCTGGTCGCCAACGACACCGGCGGAGCGATCACCCAGGTGCTGCTGACCCGCGACCGGTCCCGCGTCGGCCGCGTCGTGCTCGCCTCGGTGGACAGCTACGAGAGCTTCCTGCCGCAGCCGTTCACCTCGCTTCCGCTGCTGGCGAAGATCCCGGGATCGCTGCGCCCCCTCACCGAGGCGCTGCGGATCCGGGCGCTGCACCGCCTGCCGCTGGCCTTCGGATGGGTCACCAAGCGGCCCGTTCCGCCCGAGATCGTGGACTCCTATCTGCTGCCGAGCCGCAATTCCGCCGCGATCCGGAAAGACCTGCGCCGCTTCCTGCAATCGGCGCATCGCCGCTACACGCTGGAAGCCGCGCGCCACTTCGCCGACGTCGACATCCCGGTGCTGTTGGCCTGGGCGCGCGAGGACCGGCTGTTCCCGGTGTCGTTCGCCGAACGCCTGGCCCGCGACCTGCCGGACGCGCAACTGAAGCTCATCGACGACTCCTACACCTTCGTGTCGGAGGACCAGCCCGAGTTGCTCGCCGAATCGATCCTGGAGTTCACTCGGCTACATGCCACGCCGTAGCCAGGAAGACCGGTCTCGCGCAACCAGGACCGCGCTGGAACAGGCGGGACGCCGCCTGTTCACCGAGCGCGGCTTCGCCGGAACCTCGGCCGAAGAGCTGGTCACCGGGGCAGGCGTCACCCGGGGCGCGCTGCACCACCACTACGGGGACAAACGGGGGCTCTTCCTCGCGGTGCTGGAGCAGATCGAGGTCGAGATCACCGCGGAGATCGAGAACGCCATCGAGGCGGTCGATTCCGAGGACGTGATGGCCGGAATGGCGGTGGGGCTCGCGCTTTTCCTGGAGATCTGCCAGCGCCCGGCGATGCTGCGGATCGCCCTCACCGACGCCCCCGCCGTGCTCGGCTGGCAGGCCTGGCGTGAATTCGAATCCGCGCACGGCCTCGGCCTGATCACCAGGCAACTCGAGCGCGCCCGCGCCGCCGGGTTGATCGCCGACGCCCCCATCCCCGTACTGGCCCAGCTCGTCGTCAGCGTGATCAGCGAGGCTTCCTTGATCGTCGCGCACGCCGAAGACCCCGATCGCGCCCGAGCCGAGGCCCAGCAGTCGGTGCTGTTGCTGATCTCCGGACTCATGCGCACCAGCGGCTGAATCGCTCCAGCTGCGCTCGGCGCGCGTCGATCTCGGACCGGCGCCGCTCCCTCTCGGAGTAGCCGCGGACAGCCGAACGCTCACGAAGACCCGCCGGGCCTGGGGATCGAGCCGGTCGGGAGTCCATATGACCGCGCGTGGTGTGCCGGGACGGCGCCCGACACGTCGCCATCAGGTAGGTGCCTCGCCTCCCCGAATTCGGCCACTCACGGCCTTATCCTGCGCACGTGACTGAGCAACCGGCGCGCTCGGCATATCGACTCCCGTGGCGTGCGACGGCGCTGACCGTGGGTCTCGTGCTGGCGGCAGGTGGTGCCGCGACCAGCCCGTTCAGCAGGCCGGCGACCGCGATCGTGGCGGTGGCGGCGCTGGGCGCGCTGGTGCTGGCGTTCCGCGGGCGAAGCGCGCGGCCGCCGTGCACCACCCGGCTCGGACGTGGCATGGCTGTGTGGTCGGCGCTACTGGTCGCGGTGTTGGCGTGGGAGGTCTACGCGTTGTCGCGGCAGCCCGCCCTGAATCAGCCGAGCGACGAGCACCCGACACTGTCCACGCTGCTGGATCCGGCACTCGAACAGTGGCCGCTGCGGCTCGCCGGCTGGCTGATGTGGCTGGGCGCCGGGTGGTGGCTGGTGTCGAGATGAGCGACCGAGGCGTCATCCTCCTCGGATTCGGCCTGATCGCGGCGGCCGCACTCGTCGCGATCCTGCTGACGCGGTTGCGCCGGGATTCGGTCGCGTCCCTCGGCGAAACGATCGCGTACCTGACCGGCACGCGAACAACGAGAATCATCGCCGTGCTCATATGGGCATGGCTCGGCTGGCATTTCTTGGCCAGGTGAGGCCCGCGCACCGAACTGCCCGAGCGCGTGCGTCAAGCGGCCGGACTTGCGCGACGAACCGTCCTCAGGCCTGTCGGTTGCCCGGCTGGGGTCGCGTGCCTGCTGTCCGGAGTTCGCATACCCCGCGCGCGGCTCACCGCAACTCCCGGTTTCGAGCAAAGCGAGACCGAGCATGTTCCGTTCGCGGCCCGGCTCGCGTTTGCGCGGCCGCCGCGTACGCGACGAAGGAGCAAGCGGCGGTCGCGCAAACGCGAGCCATAAAGGGGCCGCGAACACGCAGCGCCGCAGGCGCTGCAATTAAGCTGAGCACGTGCGTTTGTATCGGGACGAGGCGGTTGTGGTGCGCCAGCACAAGCTGGGTGAGGCGGACCGCATCGTCACGCTGCTCACGCGCCAGCACGGGCTGGTTCGCGCGGTCGCCAAGGGGGTGCGGCGCACCAAGTCGAGGTTCGGGGCCCGGTTGGAGCCGTTCTCCTACATCGACGTGCAGCTGCACCCCGGGCGCACGTTGGACACCGTCACCCAGGTGCACACGATGGAGGCGTTCGCCGCCGACATCATCGACGACTACGGGCGCTACACCACCGCGTGCGCGGTACTGGAGACCGCCGAGCGTCTGGCGGGGGAGGAGCGCGCGCCCGCGCCCCGGCTGCACGCGCTCACCGCGAGCGCCCTGCGCGCCATCGCGGCCAAACAGCGCCCGCACGAACTGATCCTGGACGCGTTCCTGTTGCGCGCCATGGGTTTCGCGGGCTGGGCGCCCGCACTGGACGAGTGCGCCAAGTGCGCGACACCGGGTCCGCATCGCGCTTTCCACGTCGCGGCCGGAGGCGCGGTGTGTGTGCATTGCCGTCCCCCTGGTGC
The DNA here is from genome assembly GCF_043205035.1 of Nocardia sp. NPDC047654. Lineage (NCBI taxonomy): Bacteria > Bacillati > Actinomycetota > Actinomycetes > Mycobacteriales > Nocardiaceae > Nocardia > Nocardia sp. NPDC047654. The sequence goes on along the minus strand of NZ_JBIDDF010000006.1, from coordinate 82,054 downwards.
GGCGACGCCCGCGCCGGGGGTGCTCGACCTGCTGGTCGCGTTGTTGCGGGGGGAGTGGGAGCAGGTCGAGGCGACGCCCGAGGCGGTGCGGCGACAGGCCAGCGGCCTGGTCGCGGCGCATTTGCAGTGGCATCTGGAACGTCAGTTGCGCACGCTGCCGTTGATCGAGCGGTCTACTCCACGAATTGAAGCTCTACCTGGGGCAGCTCGATCATGACCCGGGCGCACACGGCACGATGCCAGGTGGCCGGGTAGCGGGTGTCCGGCTCGTGCTTGCAGTAGTCGTCGTTGGTCCGGTAGGTGTGCAGGCGGGGCGAGATCTCCCCGGCGTCGATGGCGTCGACCATGGCCTCGACCACCTGGTCGGTCTCGTCCGCGATGGAGGCGAGTTCCCTGGCCACGATGTCGGGAATCTGGAAGGCCCCCTTCTCCCACCGTTCGACGGTGCGTTCCGCGACCGCGAAGAACCGTGCACACCATGGAACCGGAAGGCCGAGCAGTTCACGAGTGGCCCGGAAACCCGCCGCGGTCGCGGTGCCTGGTAAATCGGTCACGTTCGAGAAACCCCTCCCCAGTATCACGATAGGGAAAAGAATAAGTCACCGGCGCCGGTGGAACCGCGGAATTCGGCAGGAAGCAACGCGGCGGTAGGGGCGGCGGAAGCGATCAGGCAGGATGGAGGCCGTGATCCGCCGCCGAGATTCCGCCACCGCGACCGCGCCCGAGCACGCGGGCGCCGTCCGCCCGCCCGCGCCGCACCCGTCGGGAGCTCGGCCGCCGCAACTGCCGCCGGAACTGGTGCCCAACCACGTCGCGCTCGTGATGGACGGCAACGGGCGCTGGGCCCAGGAGCGCGGGCTGCCGCGCACCGCCGGGCACGAGCGCGGCGAGGCGGTGCTGATGGACACCGTCGAGGGCTGTATCGAGATCGGCGTCAAGTGGCTGTCGGCCTACGCGTTCTCCACCGAGAACTGGCGGCGCAGCCCCGAGGAGGTGCGCTTCCTCATGGGCTTCAACCGCGACGTGATCCGCAGGCGCCGGGACGAAATGCACGAGATGGGTGTGCGGGTGCGCTGGGCCGGTCGGCGCCCGCGCCTGTGGCGCAGCGTGATCAAGGAACTGGAGATCGCCGAGGAACTCACCAAGGACAACACGGTGATGACCCTGACCATGTGCGTCAACTACGGCGGCCGCGCCGAAATCGCCGACGCGGCAAGGGAGATCGCGCGCCGGGTGGCGGCGGGTGAGATCGATCCGGAGAAGGTCACCGAGGCGACGGTGGCGAAATACCTCGACGAGCCCGACATGCCGGATGTGGACCTGTTCCTGCGCCCGTCGGGCGAGTTCCGCAGCTCGAACTTCCTCCTCTGGCAGTCGGCCTACGCCGAATTCGTCTATCAGGACACGCTGTTCCCCGACTTCGATCGGCGCAACCTGTGGGAGGCATGCCTCCAGTACGCTTCCCGGGACCGCCGTTTCGGCGGCACCAAGTGAACGGCGGGTCGGACATGGACGCAGCGGTGACGCCGGATCGGGAACTCCAGGCGCGGGCCGGGGCCTGCCTGTCGAGTTACGGCATCGACGTGCGGGTCGACCCCGAAGGGTCGCTGGGATTCGAGTACGAGGGCGCGCTGTGCTCGCTGCGCGCGGTGACCCTGGCGCCCGGCTTGGACGTGCTGAGTCTCACCTGTGTGCTGGCCTGGGACCGCCCGCTGAAGGCGCAGCTGCACAAGCGCGTCGCCGAGCGCAACAACGCGCTGCAATTCGGTTCGCTCACCGTGATCGCCCGCGGCGGGCTCGCCGATGTCATCCTGCGCTACACCTTCCCCGCCGCAGGTTTGGACGACCAGGCCCTCACCACCATCCTGCTGCTCGTGCTGTCCAACGCGAGCCGAGCCAGGCAGGGTCTGCTGCCCTGAGAAGGGCACGACATCTGCAGTGCGGAGGGGTCGCGGGTGATCCGGCGCGACCACGCGGGGTACAGCCGTACGCGTAGCGGAACGCTTCGGCAGACCGCGACCGGCCGTCAGCCGGCGTTCGTGCCGGTGGTCTCGCCGTAGGGCAGCAGGGTGCGTACGCCGCGCGCCAGCGTCTGCGGGTCGAGGTCGTCGAGGATGAGGTGCTGGAGGATGAATCCCGGCAGCAGTCCGATGATCGCTTTGGCCACGGCGTCGAGGTCGGCGTCCGCGGGTAGCCAGCCCTTGTCGCGCATGCGCTCGGCGTAGGTCACCCAGAGCGCGCGCATGGAGATCATCGTCTCGCGCACCATCACCGCCGCCCCCGGATGCACCAGCGCCAGCGCCCAGGCTTGCGGCGCCAGTCGCACCGGCCCGTCGGGTCCGCTGCGCCGCACGACCTCCTCGGCGATCACGGTGATCAGCTCGGCGGGCGTGGGCAGCGGGTCACGGCCGATCGCGTCGGCCATGGCCACGCGCAGGGACACCGTCGTCTCCGTGGCGAGCGCCGTGATCAGCTCGTCCTTGCTTTTGAAGTACCGGTAGACCGCACCGGCCGAGAGCCCCGACTGCGCGAACACGTCCTGCATGGACGTCTCGTGGAACCCCCTGCGGGCGAAGCAGAGCCGCGCGGCGTCCAGAATCTGCTGCCTGCGGCGTTCCATGTGCTCTTCGCTGACTCGGGGCATAGGCCAAAAATAAAACGAATATCCGTTCTTGACAACTTTCCGGGTCGCATGCGACCGTAGGCTCAACTAAAAAGAACGAGCATTCGATTTTTAGGAGAAGGTCATGAACACCACGCAGCGGGCGTTCGCGCTGGGCATCGGCGCCGCTCTGCTCCAAGCGCTGATGCTGATCGCTTTCGCCTGGCCGGCCGCGAACATCGCGCCTCGTGACCTACCGCTGGCCGTCACCGGTCCGCAGGCCGCGATGGTCACCGGCAAGCTCGCCGAGTACAGCCCGGGCGCCTTCGAGATCACCACCCCCGCGGACGAGGCCGCCGCTCGCGCCGCGATCGAGGACCGGGAGGTCTACGGGGCGATCGTCACCGGCGACGGACCGCCGCGCGTGCTGGTCGCCTCCGGCGCCAGTCCCGCTGTCGCACAGCAACTCACCCAGATCGGGCAGCAGCTCTCCGCCGCACCCGCCGCCCGGGTCGAGGACGTGGTGGCCGCCGACTCGGACGATCCGCGTGGCACCGCGTTCGGTGCGATGGTGCTGCCGCTGGTGATGTCCGGCATCGCGGCAGGCGTGCTCCTGTCGCTGCTGATCCCGGGAATCGGAGGAAAGGTGATCGGGCTGGCCACCTTCGGTGTCGCGGGTGGACTGCTCGGGATGGCGATCATCCAGGGCTGGATGTCGGTGGTGCCCGGGTCGTATCCGGTGCTCGCGGCGGTCGCGGGGCTGGTGTCGTTCGCGGTCGCCGGCGCCGTCGTCGGCCTCGCCGCGGTGCTCGGACGTGCCGGAATCGGTATCGCCGCGCTCACCATGCTGCTGATCGGCAATCCGTTCTCGGCGGCCACGTCCGCGCCGGAGCTGTTGCCGCAGCCGTGGGGCGCCGTCGGGCAGTTGCTGCCGCCGGGCGCCGCCGCGTCGTTGCTGCGTTCGGTCGCGTTCTTCGACGGCGCCGCCGCGACCGGACCGCTGGCGGTGCTGCTGGTCTGGAGCGCGCTGGCGCTCGCACTGCTCGGAGTGGCCGCGCTGCGCGGTCGTCCGGCCCGGACGCCTGTGTCGGCTCGGGCCGCGGTCCCGGTCGGCTGAACCGAGCACAGGCGCGCAGCCGTGCTGTGCGTCGGGTTCACGCGGTCGTCGCGACACTCTCTGGCCGGGAGGTTGCGGCGACCGTGTCGTTTTCCGAGGACGTGGCCCGGTTCAGTGGCAGGACAGTACGGAATGTGAGATGTCCTCGGCCGACCCGGCCGGGCGGCCGAAGCGCCTGGGCCCCGGGGGGTGGAGAGTGTCCACCCCCCGGGTGGGTGGGCACCCGCAGGGGGTGGGCGCCTTGACCCAACTCGGACCGTAGCGGCTCGCCTGTCGGTCCCGAGGTGTTTTCACTGCGGCGTTGTGCGTGACACGTCGTTGTCCCCATCGCCTCTCTCGCACTGCGGCAATCCTTCAGCAAGTGAATGCGCTCGGCTCGGACGCTTGGTCTCGGCGCAGCTGCCCCACTGCACCTCGGGATTCTCGCGGGGCTCGGGGAAGGTTCGCCGAAAAAGGCGGCGGGCGACCGGATCAGCCCACCGTGAACGACAGTGTGGGCGCGCCGGCCGCGCCCTCTTCCTTCTGAGCGTTGTACGTCAGCGTGTAGGGGCCTGTGCCGGGGGAGGGCACCACGAAGACGACGTAGTTCTTCGGGTTGTCGATGGTCTCGTTGGCGTTGAGCAACTCGTTGATGGGGCCGCGGATGTCGGCGGCCACGGTCTGGCCGTCGGGGGTCCGGACGGTGAAGTAGTCGTAGTAGATGTTCGTCCCGCCCGCGGGGATGCCCGCTCCGCCGACGAGCGCGATGCGCAGCGCCAGATCGGATTTGCCGTTCTCGTTCTCGGTGTAGCTCGGGCTGATTCTGCCGCCGGTGATCCGGATGGTCGTCTGGTCCTGCACCAGCGTGCCGCTGATCGGCAATGTCCTCGGCTGGACGCTGTCCACCTTGCCCGCCGCGGCGAGCGGGATCTTGGTCTGGTTGTCCGCGGCCTTGCCGTAGACGATGGTCATCGTGTCGATGAGGTGCTCGGCGTCCTCGGCCGACCCGACGGACGTCGTCGCGGTGCCCCTGGCCGAGCCGTTGCCGGGCACCGCCGGGCTGTCGAAGATCGCCCCGCCGTCCACTTCCCTGCCGACCAGCAGCGACGGCGTGATGCTCAGGGTGTGGTCGTCGAGGGTGGTGTTCTGGTAGGTGATGTCGATGCGCACCTTCGCGCCGCCGTATTCGTCCGGCACGACGGTCGCCTTGTCCACGGTGATGTCGAATCCGTCGTACCAGCCGGTCTTGCCGACGGTGCGGACGGTCGACTGCCCGCTGTCGGTGCCCGGCCGGACCGCGACCGCGGAAGTGGGCGTCGGGGAGACGGCCACGGGCGTGCCGTCCTTGCCCTCGCACGCCGAGAGGAGCATCGCCGAGACCACGGCGAGCGCGGCCCCGGCGACGGTCACGGCCCGGCGGCGCACCGGGCGTATGGATGAGTCGATGGTCGTTGACACGCTGCCTCCCCAGCAGATGGCGGATCCTCCGTATCGGGCTCGGCTCGGCCCGGGCGTTCGAGGAACTCGCCGGTGAATCTCCGCTGGTGGAGGCCGCGTTAACCGGACACGCCGTTAACCGGGTGGATCAGCCGTCGCGTCGGCGCGCCGCCCCGCATGTCGTGCAGGTGCCGAACACCTCGAGGGTGTGGCTGATCTCGCTGAAGCCGTGCTCGCTCGCGATGGCCTCGGCCCATGCCTCCACCGTCGGGCCCTCCACCTCCACGGTGTGGCCGCAATGCCGGCACACCAGGTGGTGATGATGGCCGGTGGAGCACTGGCGGTAGACCGACTCGCCGGAGTCGGTGCGCAGCACGTCGACCATGCCCGCGTCGGCCAGCGACTGCAACGTCCGGTAGACCGTGGTCAGCCCGATGCCCTCGCCGCGCTTACGCAACTCGTCGTGCAGGTCCTGGGCGGAGCGGAACTCATCGATGTCACCGAGCAGTGCGGCGATGGCGCTGCGCTGCCTGGTGCTGCGGATACCGACCGGTTTCTGTGGAACGGTCGTGTTGTCTGGCACGAATCACCCTTCCTCGGCGTGCGCGACGGCGTCGACGACGATGTGCGCCAGATGGTCGTCGACGAGTTCGTAGAGCACCTCGCGACCCGAACGCTCACCGTGCACGACACCGGCGGCCTTGAGGATACGCAGATGCTGACTGACCAGTGGTTGCGTGACACCGAGCGCGTCGACCAATTCGTGCACGCACCGCGGTGACTCGCGCAACTGGAGCACGATAGCAATCCGAACCGGCGCTGCCAGCGCCCGCAACAACTCACCCGCGTCCTCCAGCACGGATCGTGCGGGCACCGGCGCCGGGCCGGGCGACCGATACGGGTTGTGCGGCGGTGCCGGGGCGGTCTCGGCGGTCATGTCACCAACTCCTTAATGGAAAGCATTACCAGTTTGCGTATGCACAGGTGCGCATGTCAAACGGGCGCGCCGAACCGTGCGGTTGAAACCGGCGCCGGGCCTGCCGATAGGCTGGGCACAATCGCAGCATCGACACAAAACTATCGTGTTCATGCAATGCAAAATTCCGACTCGCAGTGGATGGAGAATTCTCGCGTGGCACCCAAGTCGAAGGTGGACACCGTTGCCAACCTCGCCAAGCGCCGGGGTCTGGTGTACCCGTGCGGTGAGATCTACGGAGGCACCAAGTCGGCATGGGATTACGGGCCGCTGGGCGTCGAACTCAAGGAGAACATCAAGAAGCAGTGGTGGCGCGCCATGGTCACCGGCCGCGAGGACGTCGTCGGTCTCGACTCCTCGGTGATCCTGCCCCGCCAGGTGTGGGTCGCCTCCGGTCACGTGGGCGTGTTCAACGACCCGCTGGTCGAGTGCCTGAACTGCCATCACCGCTTCCGGCAGGACCACCTGCAGGAGGCGTACGCGCTCAAGAACAAGATCGATGATCCGGACACGGTCTCGATGGAGCTCATCGCGTGCCCGAACTGCGGCACCGTCGGCCGCTGGACCGAGCCGCGCGACTTCAACATGATGCTCAAGACCTACCTCGGCCCGATCGAGTCCGAGGAGGGCCTGCACTACCTGCGCCCGGAAACCGCCCAGGGCATCTTCGTGAACTTCGCCAACGTGATGACGACCGCGCGCAAGAAGCCGCCGTTCGGCATCGCGCAGATCGGCAAGAGCTTCCGCAACGAGATCACGCCGGGCAACTTCATCTTCCGCACTCGCGAGTTCGAGCAGATGGAGATGGAGTACTTCGTCAAGCCGGGCGAGGACGTGGAGTGGCACAAGTACTGGATCGAGACGCGGTTCTCCTGGTACACCGACCTCGGCATCGCCGCGGAGAACCTGCGGCTGTTCGAGCACCCGAAGGACAAGCTCTCGCACTACTCGGCGGGCACCACCGACATCGAGTACCGCTTCGGCTTCCAGGGCAACGAGTGGGGTGAGTTGGAGGGCATCGCCAACCGCACCGACTTCGACCTCAAGACGCACTCGGAGCACTCCGGAACCGAGCTGAGCTTCTTCGACCAGACGACCAACGAGCGCTACGTCCCGTACGTCATCGAGCCCGCGGCGGGCCTCACCCGCTCGCTGATGGCGTTCCTGGTCGACGCCTACGCCGAGGACGAGGCGCCCAACGCCAAGGGCGGCGTGGACACCCGCACGGTGCTGCGCCTGGATCGCCGCCTCGCCCCGGTGAAGGCGGCGGTGCTGCCGCTCTCGCGCAACGCCGACCTCACGCCGAAGGCGAAAGACCTGGCCGCGCAACTGCGCAAGAACTGGAACGTCGAGTTCGACGACGCGGGCGCGATCGGCCGCCGCTACCGCCGCCAGGACGAGATCGGCACGCCGTTCTGCATCACCGTCGACTTCGAGACGCTCGAGGACCAGGCGGTGACCATCCGCGAGCGCGACACGATGACCCAGGAGCGCATCGCGCTGGACAAGGTGGAGGGCTACCTGGCCCAGCACCTGATCGGCGCCTGAGTCCGCCGTTGCGCCCCGTGGTCGTGATCGGCTACGGGGCGTCGGCGTTCAGCGGCTCTTCTTGCGGGTGGTCATGCCGACCGTGGTGGGGATCAGCAGCGCGAGTCCCCACGGCACCGCCACCCAGAACGGCCAGAAGTAGCCCGCGCCGGTGGCCAGGTAGATCGCCACGCACAGCACGTTGACGAACACCCACGGCGTCCACATGATCGTGATCCACCGGGGTACGCCTGTCGCGCGCGCAGGCCGCGATTCCCGTTGTGCGGGAAGGTCGGACAGCAACGGCGTCAGTTCGCCGTAGGTCTTGGCGGCATACACCTGTTGCAGCCGTTCGTCGAATTCGGGCAGCGACAGCCTGCCCTCGTTCATCGCCTGACGCAATCGGTCGACGATCTTCTCCCGATCGGCGTCGGATGCCCGCACGTGGTCCTGACTCACGCTGTCAGCGTAGGTCACTCATCCGTGCGTGGATGGATCCAGCGGAACATCCCAGAACGCCAGTTCATGCCGCAACCCCTCGCGGAACAGCTCCTCCGCGCGGGCCGGGTCGACTCCGGATTCATCGATCATCTGCGCGCAGCGGCGGGTGAGGGCGGCGAAGCCCGGATCGGCGTAGGTGTCGACCCAGCGGCGGTAACGCGGTTCGGCGGGCGGGCGCTGTGCCAGTCGCGCGCCCAGCGTGGAGTACCCCCACATGCACGGATAGAGGGCGGCGAGCCCCGCACCGTAGGACGCGGCGGAGTCCAGGAGGAACGCGGTGTACGCCGCGCACGGCGCGCCTTTGGTGGCGCCGTCGAGATCCGCGTGGAATTCGGCGGCCAGCGAGCGGTGCAGCGACAGCTCCTCGTGGTAGGTGGCGTGTGCCAGGTCGACCAGGTCGCCCAGATGAGCCTGCGGAGCTTGCCAGGCCAAGCGGGCGAATACCCGCACGTAGTCGAGCAGGAAGAGGTAATCCTGCTCCAGCCAGGACCGGAAGACCGGTTCGGGCAGGGTGCCCTCGGCGATACCCACCACGGTGGGATGGTTGAGCTGTTCCTCCACCGAGGACAGGCCGAGGATCTCCAAACGCGCCGCGAGACTCATACCGGCAGTCTTCCGCATCCGTCCGCCCGGTCGGTTTGCACCCGTGGCGGTGGTGCCGCACCCTTGCGATGTGTTGTGGGATGAGGATTCTCTGGTTCGGATGCTGGCGCCGTCGGAGCAGCGGTTCGTGCGGCATGGCACCTACACGGGCCGGTCGGTGTCGGTGCGGGGCGCGCTCGATGTGACGGCGCTGCGGGAGGCATTCGCGACGCTGCGGCGCGGGTATCCGGTGATCGGCTGCCGAATCGTGGAAGACGCCGCAGGACAGGGCTATCTGCTCGCCGCGGACGAGGCGGCGTGGACCCCGGTCTCCGTGCGCGAGGGCGACGTGGCGGTGCTCGACGTTCCCGCGGTGGATCCGGCGGCGCAACTGGCCTATCTGGACGTCGTCGGCTCGGGCGCGGACGAATGGCGGATCACGCTGTTCGCGCACCACAGCGTCGCCGACGCAGGCCACTGCGTCGAGCTGTTGTCGCGACTCTGGGACTGCTATACCGGCATCACCGAACGGCAATCCATCGAGTTTGCGCCACAGGGGATTCCGCAATCATTGGAGTGGCATGTCGCGGCGCGCGGCATCACCAGGACCACGACATCCGGCTTCGAGGACGTGACCAAGCCGCTTCCGCCGCAGGCGCGGGAGCTGCCGCCCGACAGCGCGCCGCCGGCACCGAGCGCGCTCGCCCGTCCGGTACGTGTGCGGCTGAACCGGGAGGCCACCGCCCGGATCGTCGAGCTCGGACGCAGAGCAGGCGTGACGGTGAACGGCTTGCTCACCGCCGCTCTGCTACGCGCTCACGCACGGGAGACAGTCGGCGGCGCGGCACATTCGGGCTGTCTGTATCCCGTCGACCTGCGGACCCGGCTGGAGCCGCCGGTGGCCGCGTCGGCGGGCACCAACATGGCCGGTCTGGCTTCCTTCGCGGAGGAGGTGGATCCCGCGGCCAACCCGCTCGAACTGGCACAGCGCATTTCGGCCCGCCTGACGCGCGACCTGGCCGACGGCGTCGTGCAGCAGTCCGTGCTGCACTTCCCGGATTATTACGGCGCGACCAGGATTCACTCGCTGGCCGGGCACATCGCGGTGACCAACACCGGCGTCGTCCCGGTGTTCCGCATGCCCCCCGGCCTCGAGTTCACCGATTACGAGATCGTGTACGTCTCGGCGCATCCCCGCCCGTCCGCGGGCGCGTCGGCCGCGGTCACCTTCCTCGCCTACACCTTCGCGGGCGAGTTGGCCGTCGGCATGCTCGGCGGCGGCGCGCACGCCGAGGGCCTGCCCGAGGCGGTGCGGGCGGAGCTGACCGCCTTGGCGGCGGTCGGCGCCCGCTGATCCGGCGTGCCCGCCCGGTTCGGTGCGGCGGAGCATCGGCATGCCGCGCAATTCCGCGCCGCCTCCCGCTCGTCGAGGATCCTGCACCTGTTCCGAAGTGAACCCGATCCTCGTACGCGACGATGCGATCGAGCCGATCTGTCCCGCCTGCTGGAAGCGATAACCGCCTGCGGCGTCGACTGGTCAGGGTCGAGCAGCGATCAGAATCTCCCGCCGCGACCGATCCGCCGGGAGCCGGACGAACCACCGAACGAGCCTGGGCTCCAGCCGCCTCCGGAGTGCCGCGCGCCACCGGCCGCCCCGCGCAGCAAACCTTCGAGCAGGATGCCGCCGAGCACCGCCCCCGCCTGCGCGCCACCGGCGGGGGCCTGCTGCGCCTCCCATGCCCGCACACTGGCCTGAGCCGCCTGGAGGGCGCGCCCGGCCAGATCCGCCGCCGCCTGCGCGTGCCGCAGTGCCAGGGCCGGATCGCTCGCGCCCGTCCGCAGCGCCTCGTCGAGGTTGCGCTGAGCTTCGGAGAGGCGGGTGCGCGCTTCGGCATCGATGCCGCCGCGCCGAGTGGTCACGTAGTCGGCGGCCGCGCCGATCCTGGCCCGGGCGTCGCCGACTGCGCCGTCGAGCCTGCGCCGCAGATCCTCGACGGCGAGTTTGCGGTCGGTGGCGGCGGCGAGGGCGCGGTCGAGATCGGCGTCGGCGGTGACCGCGTCGTGGAAGGTGCTCAGCGGATCGGTGTCCGCCGTGGACGTCGCCTTTTCCAGCGCGGACCGCGCCGCGGTGCGGGCGTCCGCCAGCTCCGGCCCGCCGTAGGCGGAGAGCTCGGCGGCGGAGGTGAGGTCGCGGCGCAGCTCGTCCAGCACAGCCGGTAGGCCGTCGCGGGCCTGCTGGATGGCGCTCGAGGCGTTGTCGACCGCGTCGAGCAGCGCGCGGGCCTGCCCGATCGCGGCTTCGGCGGAACGAATGGCGGCCACCGCGCCGCCTTGCTCGCCGACCGGCTCGGTGAGCGCCGACCGGCCCGCGTCGATGTTCCGCTCCGCGAACGCGATGCGCTCCCGCGCCATCCGCACGTTGTCCGCGATCGGCGCGAGGACACCGGCCGGATGGGTGGCGGCGAGCCGGTTCAGCTCGGCTTCCGAGCCGGGTGTCCGGGCGGTGACGTCGACGATGTCCCGGGTCAGCGCGTCCAGCCGGCCCGCGGCACCGAGCAGCAGATCGCGCATGGCGTCGAATTCGGCTACCTGCGCGTCGAGTTCGTGGTCGGCGCGCCCCACCGTGCCGATCAGCTCGACCAGCAGCGAGCGCTGTTCTTCGGGGGTCTCCGGGATCGCGTCGTCGAGGCGCTGCCGGATCGCGAAGGCCTCGGCGGCAGCGGCTTTCGCGTTGTCGAGCGCGGTGCGGAAGGGCGTGGTGGCGGTGGCGCCGAACTCCTCGGTGGCGAGTTCGAGTTCCTCGCCGCTGGTGCGGAGCGCGTTGTCGATCTCCACCAGAGTCTCGCGGGAGCGGGCGTGCAGCGCTTCCAGCGGCAGCGCGGCCAGCGCCGTCGTGTTCTCCGGATCCAGTTGCCGGGCCGCCGCCAGCTCGGCCTCGGCTCGGTCACGACGCCGTTTGCGCGCGTACCAGACGAGGCCCGCCGCCATCACAACCGCCAGCGCAGCGATGACGAGCAAGGCGCGCACGCTCACCCCGCCGCCGCGCATGGCCGCGTCCAGCCCGTCGGCCGTCGCGATCCCCGCGTCGGCCCACCGCCCGTCGCGCAGGGCGGGCTCGACCTCGCCGATCAGCATGCTGTCGAGTTCGGAATCGCTGACGCCTCCGGGCAGTTCACCCTCCAGCCAGTACGCGCGGTCCTCGGTGGCGACCGCGAAAAGCAGGTCGCGTTCGCCGAACCCGGAGATCGAAGCGGTGCGCTGGGCCCACTGCTGCGGATCGAGTCCGTCGAAGCCGCGCACGTACACCACCCACAACCGGATCTGCTGGTCGGCGTAGAGCTGGTCGAGCGCACCACGCACCCGATCGAGCTGCCCTTGGTCCAGCGCGCCGGCGGAATCCTCCACGTAGGTGCTCATCCGCGGCGGCGGTTCCGCCGCGCTCTCCGGAACGCCGAGCAGGGCGATCGCGGCCAACAGGACGCTGGTCGCGAGCAAGCGAACGAGGCCGATCCGCGGCGGCAGTGACATGGCACGAATCTAGCTCGCTAGCATCGTTTCGTGATCACCATCGATCGCTCCTACAGCGGCCACGTGTCCCCGGATTCCGATCCGCAGCAGCGCGACGTCCCCGGCGCCCGCATCGTCAAGATGTCCGTCGGCGGCATGGACAACAACTGCTACCTGGTGCAATGCACCGGCACCGGCGCGGCCCTGCTCATCGACGCGGCCAACGATGCGCCGCGCATCGCGGCGCTCGTGGAGCAGGAGGCGCCGGGGCAGGTGCGGCTGATCGTCACCACCCATCAGCATCGCGACCACTGGATGGCGCTGCGGGAGACCACCGCCGCCACCGGAGCGCCCACCGCGGCGCATCCGCTCGACGCCGACCCGCTGCCGGTCCGCCCCGACCGTCTGCTCGACGAGGGCGATACCGTCACGATCGGAGACCTGGTCTTCGAAGTCGTCCACCTGCGTGGGCACACGCCGGGCTCGATCACCCTCGCGCTCACCGACGGGGCGGGACGCACCCACCTGTTCACCGGGGACTCGCTGTTCCCCGGCGGCGTCGGGCGTACCACCGCCCCGGAAGAGTTCACCTCCCTGTTCACCGATGTCTCGGCCAAACTCTTCGATCGTTACCCCGACGACACCGTCGTCTACCCCGGCCACGGCGACGACACCACCCTCGGCGCCGAGCGTCCCAGCCTTCCGGACTGGCGAGCCCGGGGCTGGTAACCGGCACTGGTGGTTGCCGGTCCGGGGTCGGCGCCGCTCCTGGCAGACTTGGGGAGTGGATTTGCCAACGATGCGCACCCGGGCTCTCCCGGCTCCCGATCATGCCCGGCCGCACGGCTTCGGCGCCGGGTTGCTGCGCTGGACGCGGCGGCTGGTCATCGGGTCGGTGGTGATGGGCGCGGTGCTGGTCGGCGGGACCGCTTTCCGCGTGTGGCAGGTCGCGCGCGTCGATGACTACACGAAGGCCGACGCGATCGTCGTGCTCGGCGCGGCACAGTACTCCGGGACCCCGTCCTCGGTGTTCGAAGCGCGACTGGACCAGGCGTACAAGCTGTTCCGCGCCGGTGTCGCGCCGCGCGTCATCACCGTGGGCGGCAAGCAGGAGGGCGATCTGTTCACCGAGGCCGCCTCGGGCAAGAACTATTTGCAGGCGCGCGGGGTGCCAGGCGACAAGATCCTCGCCGTCGAGACCGGGTCCGACACCCTGCGCAGCATCGAAGCGGTGGCGACGGCGATGCGGGCGCGGGACATGTCGTCGGCGGTGCTGGTCAGCGATCCCTGGCATTCGCTGCGCACCCGCACCATGGCCACGGACGAAGGTCTGTCGGCGTGGACCGCGCCGACCAGAACCGGTCCCGCCGTCTACACCCGCGAATCCCAGGCGCACGGCATCGCCCGGGAGACCGGCGCCCTGCTGTGGTATCAGCTCACCCACTTCGCAGCGGACTTCCCCTACACGGCGGGACAGTGAGACCTTGAGCGCCCGGTACACCGACCACGACACCGAACGCCTCGTCGTCGAGCGCGCCAAGACCGCCGGGCTCGGCCCGCCGCGCGATGAGTTCGAGATCGGCCACCGGACCGAATTCGCGCGCGACCGTGCCCGCGTGCTGCACTCCGCGGCGTTGCGCAGGCTGGCCGACAAAACGCAGGTCATGGGTCCGCGTGAGGCGGACACTCCGCGCACCCGGCTCACCCACTCGCTGGAGGTCGCCCAGATCGGCCGCAGCATCGCCGACGGACTCGGCTGCGATCCGGACCTGGTGGACCTGGCCGGTCTCGCCCACGACATCGGCCATCCGCCCTACGGCCACAACGGTGAGAAAGCCCTCGACACCTTCGCCGACGCGTTCGGCGGGTTCGAAGGCAACGCGCAGAACCTACGCATCCTCACCCGCCTCGAACCGAAAGTGCTCGAACTCGACGGTGCCAGCGCGGGCCTCAACCTCACCCGTGCCGCGCTCGACGCGGCGATCAAATACCCCTGGGGCCGAACGGGTCCCGGCACCAAGTTCGGCGCCTACGAGGTCGACACCGAGCGTCTGGAATGGATCCGCAAGGGAGCGCCGGACCGTCGCCGCAGCCTCGAATGCCAGATCATGGACTGGTCCGACGACGTCGCCTACTCGGTGCACGACGTCGAGGACGGCGTGATCGCGGGCCGCATCGACCTGCGCGCGCTGGCCGACCCGGCCGAACAGGACGCGCTGGCGGCGCTCGGCCAGTTCCAGCACTCGCTGGCCGCCGACGAGTTGATCGCCGCCGCGCAACGACTGTCGGAACTCCCGGTGGTGGCGGCGGTGACCGCATACGACGGCACGTTCACCGCCTCGGTGGCGCTGAAGCGCCTGACCAGCGAGCTCGTCGGCCGTTTCGCCACCGCCGCGATCATGGCGACGAGGGAGGTGGCCGGTCCGGAACCGGTGTCCCGATACGCGGCGGACCTGCAAGTTCCGCGCATCGTCGCCGCCGAGGTGGCTTTGCTGAAGACCGTCGCGTTGCGCTACGTCATGTCCGATCCGGCGCACCGGTTACGGCAGGCCGCGCAGCGCGAACGCATCCTCGCCGTGGCCGATCGTTTGCTGGCCACCGCCCCGCACAGCCTCGATCCGCTGCTGCTGCCGTTCTGGAACGCCGCCCCCGACGACACCGCTCGCGTGCGCGTCGTCGTGGACCAGATCGCCTCCTACACCGAAAGCCGCCTGGAACGGGTCGCGGTGGAACTGAACGTCTAGACCGGGCGGCGTCATGCCGACAGGCCGTCGGTGGACTCCGCTCGAGCCATCTTGACCAGCGCCGCGTGCAACTCCTTGGCCGACGCCCCCGCTCGCTCTCCCCGCAGGACAACCTCGGTGAAGCCGTCGACCAAGGCCCGGCCGGGATCCAGCAGCCCGGCACCACCCCCGCCGCCGCGCAGGGACTCGTTGATCAACGTCCGCAACGCTTCTTGCCGAGCCCGGAAACCACCCGCCAGGTCCAATGCCCCCGCGAATTCGCGGACGACCGCCTTGTACACCGGCCGCTCGGCGGGCCCACGTCTACGAAATACTCTTCGCGTCTCCACCGGCGCCGCCCGCGGCGGATTCAGGGCAGCCCGGTCCAGGACGATCCAGATCGCGGTCTCGGCCGACTGCTTCGCCGTCGGCGTGCGATCCGGCCTCGGGCGAGATTCCGCGCCGTCGGTCAACTCGACGCCCTGCAGCGGCAGCGGGTATTTCGCGAGCAGCTCATCAATGGCGGAGGCGATCTCGCGGACCACCTGAACGTCCATGTCCGCCGCGTCGAACCCGACGACTTCCACCCCATGCCGCGCCGACATCTCCCGGACGATCCGAAGCGCCTCGGGCCCGTCAGCGGTCTCGGTCCGCTCCGCGACGGCGGGGCGTGGTGTGGCGTTGCTCCGCTCGACGTGTGCGGGCTTTTTTCTCCGGGCGGCCGCGGCGTCGTCGGTCCGTTGGGCAGGAGCGCCGGTGCCGGCGATCGGCGGGACGGCCTTGCGCGCCTGTGGCGGCCGTGTTCCTTCCGGAGCCGCGTCGACAGCGGCGGAGCCGTCGGCGGTGGTCGTCCGCTGAGCAGATCCGGGCCGGTGCGCTGTAGCGGTGTCTTCGATCGGTGCGGGCGGTCGCGGGGCGTCGGTTCGTCGGCTGAGTTCGGCCGCGTCGGTGCGGTCGGGCGAATCACTCCGACGGCCGGTTGCCTGATGAGTCGTGCGGCCGGTCTTACGGTTGGCTTCGATCTCGTCTGTGCTGCCGGACTGCCCAGATGTGATGTCGGCCCGCACGATGGGTTCCGGAGAAGACCGGGGGCCGATTCGTTCCATTGATGCACTGTCGGTTCGCTGGGCCGGGGTGCGGTTGCTCGCATCGTCGGTCGGCGGATGCGGTCCGGGGTCCCTGCGGTGAACCGACGGGTCGTCCGCCGATTCAGCACTCGGCGGGGTGACCTGTGCGCCGCGCGCGGCGTCGATCCAGGAAAAGCGCAGTGTGTCGAGCCATGGGAGAGCGGCGGGGGTGGTTTCGATTCGTCGGCGTGATGGGGGTTCGTCACCGGGGTCCGTCGGCTGGATGGGCGCGGAGGCCGTTCGCGGATCGGCCGCCCTGGGATCCGCCACGCCGGTCGGGTGGATATGAGCGGTGTGGCGCGCGGCGTCGGTCTCCGGTGCGGAGGTCGAATCCTCGGCAGCGACCGTCCCTATCGCGTCATGTGCGCTGGTCGTCGGCTGTCTGCGGGCGAGCGGCTCGGCGGTCTCGATCGGCGGGCTGGGTGCGACGGTGGCTGGTGAACCATTCGGCAGATCGCTCCGGGGCGTGGCGTCGGTCGACCGGGCGGGGGTGTCGTTTCTGCGGAAACGGGTGGGCTCGCTTGCCATCTCGGAGGCTGGGGCGGCGGGGGAGTCGATAGTGGTGTCGCTCTGCTGGGCGGTCGACGGAGGGGGCGGAGTTCCGCTCGTCTCGGTGCCCCCTATGTCTCCGGCGTCGATGGGGGAACGCTGCCCGCCGTCCGCCGGGACGGGTCCGAGGTGCTCGGGCATGTCGATCTGGCGGAGAAGGTCCGGGTCTGTCGTCTGTGCTGCGGGTGCGGGTGGTGCCAGTGCGGCTACGGATGTCGATGCGGGCTCGGGGGTGGGTGCGTTGTCTGGTGTGGATGTGGAGTCAGGGGCAGAAGCGATATCTCGCTGCGGTGCGGACGTTCGAGCTGAATCCGTAGGAGGGGTCGGGTGCGCGTCGCTGGTCTGCCGTATGGGTTCGTCCTGGGCGACCTCGAGGGGCGGCGCCGTCTCGGACTGGGGTGCGTTGTCGAGCTCGAGGATGTCCGGGGAGTCGGTATGGGCCGAGGCGGAGGCGCCGGCGAGATCGGTCTGTCGAATCGGTGCGTCGCCGCTCGGCGGGCCTGGCGCGGGGTCCGCCGGGGTCGGTAGCGGTGTCGAGTCGTCTGCGATGTCGACGTGTCGGCGATGCGTGAAACCGTCGGCGCTGTCTGCTCGCGGGGCTGAGTCGCGATGGTGTGTAGTCGCGGGCTGGGGAAGAGGCTCGGGGCGGTGCGAGATATCTATCTTCGGGACCGATGGCGGCTTCTGCACGCCCACATCGATCTGTGGGCGCCCGGCCGGGTCGTCGGTCCTGTTCGCCTGCCGGAAGCTTGGAGCGCGATTCTCGACCGGCGGCGCGGATGCGGCGCCGGTCGGTGCGATCGCTGTGGAGTCGTCAACGGCATTCGTCCGGCGCAAGGACGCGGCGTCGGTTCGTAGGACGGGGGCGGAGTGCTCTGCGCGGCCCGGCCTCTGGATCAGCGCCGAATCGACGGTGATGGCCTGCGGGGCGGAGGGAGGGCTGTGCGCGACATCCGCGCTCCGGACGGATATCGGGTCGTCAACGGCATCCGTCCGACGAGCTGCCGGGTCGAATTCCGAGTAGCGCGCGGCGGCCGGTGGCCGTGCAGGCGCGGGCACTTCTGCCGCCGCATCGCCGGGCGCGGGTACCCGAACCGGCGCGCTCGGCGCCGTCGGGCACGGTCGGACGACCCGCCTCGACCACGGCGTCGACGCGGAGGCTCTTCGGGCCCACGGGGTGGGCATCGCCTGCCGCTCGGGCGCGGCCGATGCTTCGGGCGTGGACTCCGGAGCCCGGGACTCCGCTACCGGGACAGACAGTGCGCTCGCATCGTCGAGTTGGGCGCTGAGCTGCGCCTCGGCGGACGCGATGGCTGCCTTCAACGCGCCGACCGTCCGGGAGGCGTCGGCGATGAGCCGCTCCAGTGTCGATACCATCGCCCGCAGTTCGCCCGTGTCGATCCGCGACGGCTGACTCACGATGTCTCCCGCTTGTCCTCATCAGGTCGTGCCGCGGTGCGCCGACATGCTGATCTCGCGTGACCGTAAAGCAAACTGTGATCGCGTCATTGTCGCTCAGACCGGCCGGACCTCTCGGGGCTGGGAAGATCGATGAGGGGTCGCGAGTCGCCGAACAGCTATCGAATCGCAACCTGCCCGCATCCTTACCGCCCTGCTCTCGATGCCGAAGGGCCGGGGCGGTCGACTCACGCGAGCCGCCCCCTGTCCCGGTGCTGTTCATCGTCCCGATGAAAAGCCTTGTGCGGCAATGGTATTCGTTACAGCTTCCAGTTGGCTACCATGGAGGGGTGCGGATCGGAGTAGGGCTCTCCACCGCGTCCGAGGCGCGGCGAGCGGGCCGGGAAGCCGCAGCGCGCGCCCGCGACCAGCTCGCGGGCGAGGCGCCGTCGCTCGCTGTGCTGCTCGCCTCCCGCGTCCACACCGACGACGCCGTTGAGGTGCTGTACGGCGTCCACCGGACGGTCCGGGTGCCCGCGCTGATCGGATGCGTGGCCCAGGCCATCGTGGCGGGTCGTCGCGAGATCGAGGACGAGCCCGCGGTGGTGGTGTGGCTGGCCTCCGGACTGCCCGCCGCCGAGACTTTCCAGCTGGACTTCCTCCGCACGGCGAGCGGCGGGTTGCTCGCCGGTTACCGCTTCGACAAGGCCGCCCGCGACTTCCACCTGCTGCTGCCAGACCCCTACTCGTTCCCGGCCGATCTCCTGCTGGAGTACGTGAACACGGATCTGCCCGGCACCGTCGTGATGGGCGGGTTGGTCAGCGGCGGACGGGGCCCGGAAGGCAGCCGTCTGTTCCGCGACCACACCGTGGTGACCTCGGGCGCGGTCGGCGTGCGCCTCCCCGGCCTGCGCAGCGTGCCGATCGTGTCCCAGGGCTGCAGGCCGATCGGCTATCCCTACACCGTCACCGGCGCGGACGGCACGGTGATCACCGGGCTCGGCGGCCTGCCCCCGATCGAGCGGTTGCGCGAGATCGTGGCCGTGCTGCCGCCCGCCCAGCAGGAACAGCTCGCGCGCGGCCTGCAGATCGGATTCGTGGTCGACGAGCATCTCGCCGAGCCCGGGCAGGGCGACTTCCTGATCCGCGGCCTGCTGGGCGCCGATCCGTCCAGCGGGGCGATCGAGGTGGGTGACGTCGTGGAGGTCGGCACGACCGTCCAATTCCAGGTCCGCGACGCGATCGGCGCCGACCAGGACCTGCGTGCGGCATTGGCGCGGGCGCGCACCGATCTTCCCGGGCGTCCGGCCGGTGCGCTGCTGTTCACCTGCAACGGACGCGGCAGGCGGATGTTCGGGGTCGCGGATCACGACGCCACGACGATCGAGGACCTGCTCGACGGCATCCCGCTCGCGGGATTCTTCGCCGCCGGCGAGATCGGGCCCATCGCGGGCCGCAACGCGCTGCACGGATTCACGGCGTCGATGGCGCTGTTCGTCGAATGAGCGTCGACCTGCGGGTCTACGCCGAGCTGAACGACTTCCTGCGGCCCGGCGAGCGGTACACCGTGCTGCGGCGGCCCTACCGGCCGCACCAGACCGTCAAGGACGTCATCGAGGCCGCGGGCGTTCCGCACACGGAGGTCGACCTGGTCCTGGTCGACGGACAACCGGCGCACTTCGACCATCACCCACGTCCCGGTGGGCGGATCACCGCGTATCCCGTCTTCGAGACGCTCGACATCGGCCGCGTGACCAGGGTTCGCCCGCACCCATTGCGTGAGCCGCGGTTCCTCGCGGACGTGAATCTCGGCGGTCTCGCCAAGCTGATGCGGCTGATGGGCCTGGACGTGCACTGCCGGTGGGAGGCCGCGGACGCCGAACTCGCCGAGCTGTCGGCGGCCGAGCACCGGATCCTGCTCACTCGCGACCGCGGCCTGTTGAAGCGCCGCAACGTCACACACGGCGTCTACATCCGGTCGGATCGGCCGGTCGACCAGGTCGTCGAGGTGATCCGGCGGCTCGACCTCGTCGCGCGCCTGGATCCGTTCACCCGCTGCCTGCGCTGCGGCGGCGTCGTCGACGAAGTCGCCAAAGCCGAGGTCGAGGACCGGCTGCAACCGCTCACCCGTCGTTACTACGACACCTTCCGGCAGTGCCGCGACTGCGGCCGGATCTACTGGCAGGGCTCCCATCAGGCACGACTGGCCGAGACAGTCGGGGCGATCCGCGCGGAGCTCGACCGCTCCTGACACTCGCGCGAGCGATTCCGGTTCGACCACGCGATGACCCATCGAAGACCGGACACCGCCACGGCCCGAGCCGCCGTGGCCCGCCCGGCCACCCGCTCGTCGGCAGGCGCGACCGGAACTCGCTGTGCGGAGCCGCCCGGGCGCGTCGGCCTCGCGTTCGCCTAGACTCTCTGCCGTGGCCGGACGACTTCCAGATCGCGATATCGCGGCAATACGCGAACGCGTCCGGATCGAAGACGTGGTGGGGGAGTACGTCGCGCTCAAGCGCGCCGGTGCGGACTCCATGAAGGGCCTGTGCCCGTTCCACGACGAGAAGTCGCCGTCGTTCCACGTGCGGCCCAATCACGGACTGTTCCACTGCTTCGGCTGCGGCGAGGGCGGCGACGTGTTCGCCTTCATGCAGAAGATCGAGCATGTCGGGTTCGTCGAGTCCGTCGAGCAATTGGCCGACCGGATCGGTTACCAGATCAACTACGAGGGCGGCGGTACCTCGGTGCAGCGCGACCGGGGCACCCGGTCCCGGCTGGTCGCGGCGAACGCGGCCGCGCACGAGTTCTACGTCGCCCAGCTGCGCGAGCCGGGAGCCGAAGCCGCGCGCAACTACCTCACCGAGCGCAATTTCGACGCCGCGGCCGCGCACACCTTCGGCTGCGGCTACGCCCCCGCCGGATGGGACACCCTCACCAAGCACCTGCTTCGCAAGGGCTTCGACTTCAAGGAGCTGGAGGCGGCCGGACTGTCCCGGCAGGGTCAGCGCGGCCCGATCGACCGCTTCCACCGGCGGCTGCTGTGGCCGATCCGGAACCTGTCCGGCGACGTCATCGGGTTCGGCGCCCGCAAGCTCTTCGACGACGACACCATGCCCGGCAAGTACATCAACACGCCGGAAACGGTGCTGTACAAGAAATCCCAGGTGTTGTTCGGCCTGGATCTGGCCAAGCGCGAGATCGCCAAGGGCCACCAGGCGGTCGTGGTCGAGGGCTACACCGACGTCATGGCGATGCACCTGGCCGGGGTCAAGACCGCCGTCGCCTCGTGCGGCACGGCCTTCGGCGACGAGCATCTAGCCCTGCTGCGCCGCCTGATGATGGACGACAATTTCTGGCGCGGCGAGATCATCTACACCTTCGACGGCGACGCGGCGGGCCAAGCGGCGGCCCTGAAAGCCTTCGGAGGCGATCAGAAGCTGGCCGGTCAGACCTACATCGCGATCGCCCCGGACGGACAGGACCCGTGCGAACTGCGGCAGCACTCCGGCGACGCCGCCGTGCGCGACCTGGTCGCCCGCCGAACCCCGCTGTACGAGTTCGTGATTCGCGGCCTGCTCGCTGACCACAACTTGGACACCGCCGAGGGTCAGGTGGAGGCGCTGCGCCGCGCGGTGCCGGTGGTCGCGCAGATCAAGGACAACGCCCTGCGCAAGGCCTACGCCACCAAACTCGCGGGCTGGGTCGGCTGGGACGACATCCAGACCGTGGTGCGCCGCGTCGGCGAGGAAGCCAAGCGGCACCGCAACGGCGGCGGCACCGCCGGCGTCGGGCGGGCGCCCGCGCCTCGCGAAGTGGTCGCCGAACATCCTGCCGCACGGCCGAATCCGAACGATCCCACGCTCTTGCCGCAACGCCAGGTGCTGGCCGCCGCGTTGCAGTACCCGGCGATGGCCGGAGCCGGTTTCGACGCGCTCGAGGCCGAAGCCTTCACCCATCCCGCCTACGCCGTCCTGCGCGCCCTGATCGCCGAGGTGGGCGGTACGGCGATCGGGCTGGGCGGCGCCGAATGGGTCAATGCCGTCGCCGACCGCACCGACGACCTGACCGTGCGCGCCCTGCTCTCGGAGCTGGCCAACGAGCCGCTACCGGTGAAAACGGAAGCCGACATCCCGCGCTTCGTCGCCGGTGTCCTGGCGCGCACCCAGGAGGCCTGGGTCGGCAGGCAGATCGCCGAGCTGAAGTCCAAGCTCCAGCGGGTCTCCTCGACCGAACAGCCGGACGCCTACTTCGCCCTCTTCGGCGACCTCGTCGCCCTGGAGCAGTACCGCAAGAGCCTGCTCACCCAGGCGATGGGCAGCCACGGGGACTTCGCCACCGGAGCCTAGCGTCCGGCCGCGTCGGTACAGGTACGCGCGGATTCCCCGCGCAGCGCGGGGAGGTCCGGTGTGCGGCAGGTCAGCGGCGGAGCTGGTCGTGCGGCACCAGCACGGTGGTTCGCTCGTCGAGCGGCTCCATCGGCTCCAGGCGGGGACGGGTGCTGAGCTTGTCCGACAATTTCTGCCTGCCGACGAGCACGAGCTTGCGAGTCACCGGGCTCTCGGTCAGCGCGCGCGTCGCGGCGCTGATCTGTTCGTAGCGAGCCCGCCCGGCCTTGCTGCCGAGTACGTACCCGGCCGCCACGCCGATGATCAACCGCAGCATCTCGATGTGCTCCTCCCAGTTGCCAGTTCGCCGCCCCCATCCTGCCCGACGCCCCACGCGCCTGTCGATCCGGACACCCGATAGCTCCGCACCCGGCCCACCCGGACAAGTCGCAGGTAGCGACACGATTTGGGCTCCCGCCCAGCGATACGCTAGAGTTTCTCCTCGGCCCGCCCGATACCAACCGGACGAGCCAAGGGCAATCCCCTATAGCTCAATTGGCAGAGCAGCCGACTGTTAATCGGCAGGTTTCTGGTTCGAGTCCAGATGGGGGAGCAGAAAACGGCCTCTGACCAGCAGTTTACCTTGCAGGGTCAGGGGCCGAATTCGTATCCGAACCCGGAAAACGTCCAGAAAGTGTCCTAAAAGGCGCTCGGCGTCCACTCCCGTCCCAGGTTCGATCGTCAGCCCGCAGTCCGTCCATGACCGCTTTGTGCACCACCGCCGCGGCGTCATGATGCACCCGACCCCGCGCCATGTATTTGCGCTGGGTCATCGCCGGGTCGGCATGCTGGAGGACATCGGCGGTCACGCGAGCCGAGAGTCCCTCGTCATCGAGCACCAGCGCAATCAGCTTGCGGAACGCATACGGGCTCAAGTCGTCGGGAAGCCCGAGAGCTTCGCGAACCCGCTGCCACTGATGGTTGACGTTCACCGGATCGCGGAGAGTCCACTCGAAGGACGGGAAGATCAAGTCGACTTCGTAGTCGTCCGGCGGTGGGTTGTCGCGCTTGCGGAGCTCCATCTGTTCCCGACGTCGATCAAGTATTTCGACGGCGAAGTCGGGGAGTGCGATCGTGCCTTGCGGGTTCTTCGGGTCGTCGTCCTTCACCACCCGCACCAGTCCCTTGCCCTTGATTCGAATCACTTTGCCGACAGTGCGAATCGTGCGCTTCTTACTGTTGTAGAACGGCCACGCCAAGCCGAGCACCTGGCTCGGACGTTGCCCGATTGCCCCCATGATCGCGATCAGGTCCGCCAGGTCAGCGTCCTCGCAGTACTCCGCAACCGTCGGTGGTGCGTAAGAGCGGATTCCGCGTTTCTGCTCCGCCTTCGTCAGCTTGCGCGGGCACGGCACCGTCGACCAGTACACCGACGACAGGATGAAGCACAGGTCTTCGACGTCGATGGTCGCCGCGCCACCGGTGCGTCCCTTCGCCTCCACGTTCTCCGGAATCTCCGCTTCACGAACCGGATTTACGTCGATGGCGTTCTTGCGCACCGCGTAGCGGAACATCCCAGACAGCATCGAGCGCGCATTCAGCATCGAACCGCGTCCGTGATTCGCGGCCACCCATTCCAGGAATGCCTCCGCGGTACTGGTCTTGAACTCCTCGGGACCGATGCGGCGGAACCCGTATTCACCGATCAGCATGTTCGCCCACCGGTCATACAACCCGAGCGTATTGTCCGCGCGTCCCTTCTTCACCAGGTATTCCCGGTAATGCGTCCACAGTTGCGCCACCGTGGTGCTCGCGGTCACTTCACCACCGAGATCAGGAGCCACCGCCGCAGCAGCAGCAAGAACAGCCGCCTCCGCCCGGCTGCCGTCTCGATCCGGAATCCGCCGGCCGATACTGTCGAACCGCTCTGGCGACACCCTACGAACGCGACGAGGTTTTCCACTCCGATCTCGGACCCAAGTGTCAGCCTCCCAATGCCCCGGCCGAATCTCTCTCCGCCGCACGACCCCAGGAACACCCAACGGACGCGGCGGACGACCAGTTCTAGCCACGGCGACCGTCCACCTCATCGGTCTGAATTTCCTCCATCGCCTTCACCAGCGCCTCGACATCCCACAGGAACCGCCGACCACGCCGCTTCGGAGCAGGAAGAGCAAACGGAGCCGTCCCCGTCCGATGCCAGCGCCTCAGCACCTCGGCATGACAGCACACAATCCTGGCCGCGTCGTTTGTATCCACCCACCGCCTCGTGACATCCATCGAACTCTCCTCCCTATGCCGCTTCCGGAATTGCCGAAGTTTCCTGCGCCCCTGGTGGACTGGCCACGAGCATCGCTTTGACGTATTCCGCGCGCCAGGTTTTACGTTGGGCGATCGCGGCCATGATCAGGTGATCGCGCGGTAGCGCGTGTTGGTCTCCGGGCTGGACCGGTGTCACGCGCAGGTGCGAGGTGTCGGGCTTTTCGATGCCGTATTCGGCCAGCAGTTGGCGCACGAACTCTGCGCGGTCGGCCTTGTGGTCGGCGAGGGTCTTGCCCGACCACATCTCCGACTTCAGGACGCGGCGTCCGGGTAGGCCGAGGGTGTCTCGGCGGTGGGCTTTGCCGCGGCAGCGTCCGGGCACGGTCTTGTCGCTGGCGCCGACCGGGATGATGCCGTAGCGCAGCCACACTGCGCACTGCTTCGAGCAGGGCACGTATTGCAACTGGTTGTGTAATCGGTCGTAGTGATCGGCCGCCCGCGGGGTTTTCGCCTCCAGGACTTCGCCGATGGACTTGGTGAGGTACTTGGTCATGTAGCCGATGTGCCGACTGGATTCCTCGGTGCCGCCGAGGATGCCCTTGGAATCGACCTGCACCCCGAACCGGGTTACGTGTGCGGGTTCCCAGTTGTCGACCTCGCCGAGGATGTCGATGGCGTCGTCGAACCCGGTCAACGGCTCACATGTGTCGGGGTGTACGAAGACGGCGCGCTGGTGATCCCAGACCGGCAGACGGTCGCCGTCGTAGACGAGGTCTTCGGGATCGAAGCGGGGCCACCAGGCTTGGAAGTAGGTGGCGTCGGTGACCTGCTGGATGATCTTGTGGGTGATCGCACCGCGCAGGGCGACGTGGAAGTGCGGGGCTCCGCGTTTCTGGGGTTCGATGGTGCCCCAGTACTGCACGTTGTAGCCGACCACGCGGCGAAGGTTCTTGATCCACCGGTCGACCAGGTTGGAGAAGAACACGATGTCGCGCGCCGCCCGGGTGTAGTCGTAGCTGGCGAAGTCGACCGGGGCACCATCCGAGCCGACCCGTCCGTAGGAGGGCAGGGTCAGTGTCACGAACATGCTCGGCCGGAACCGACCGGCGAACTGGCGTCCGATGGTGGTCTTGGAGACCCGTCGGCGCGGCAGGTTCGGCATGTCCTGACGCCGCCGGGTCGAACGCACCCGCCGCCCCTTGCCCGGAGCATCCAACGGCGGCAGGCGCTTGGCCAAGCCGGTGTCGCGGAGTTCTGCGTCGATGCTGGCGACGACTTCAGCGATGGCATCCATCCCCACCGTGTCGCCGTCGCTTTTGGCCTGCTGATAGTTGTCGAACAGGTCCGCCCGGGTCGCGACGAGTTCTTGCTGGTGTTCGGTCGGGTCCTTCTTGTCGACCTCTGGTTCGTGATCGAGGTGCCAGCCTTCGCGGCATTGGGTCATCCGCAGGTACTTGGCTTGTTCGGCGCAGGCCGGGCAGACCGAGGCGATAGTGGATTTGCAGGGTGCGCCGATGTAGGAGACTTCGAAGGTGCGGGGGTTTTCCACCCGCATCGGCACCGGCTTACGGCATACCTTTTCCTTGTCGGCCAACGCTTCGGCGACGTCCCGGAAGTCCGGCAGGCTACGGCGCTGCGCCGCGGTCTGCCGACCAGACTGCTGTTGCTGGTCGTTGTTGTCGGCGGTGGGTGTGGTCATGCGGCACCGTCCAGGCGGTGTGAAGCGGGCTCGGTTGCGTCGGCGGGCAGGAGATCCAGGACGCGGGTGCGCCACCGGACTGCGTATTTGGGGCAGTTGGCGCAGTTCTTGTGGGTGGTGCAGCCGGGCAGCGGAGCTCTGTAGCGGGCGTGGTAGGACCAGGCCAACGAGTCGGAGCTGGCCAACATCTGCCCGTAGTGCCGCAGTCCGATGGTTTTGATCCCGAACCCGTGCAACGCCACTCCCGGCAGCCGGGCACACAGGGCGGCGATGATCCGCGCGGCTTCCTTGGTGCCCTGGCGACGGCACACCGACCCGACCCCGACTATCGGCGCAGCCGTCAGGTCGACCCCGGCGGTGTCGTAGAGATCGACACAGTGCAGGTAATCAGCGAGCTCGAAGCCTTGCAAGACTGGTGCGAACACCACCTCACCCGCGGCCCGGTCCCGCAGTTCCAGGTAGTTCGCGACCGTGCGCCGCTGGTGCTCGGCCACGCTCAGTCCGGTTTTGGCGACGATCCGCGGTTCGCACATCCAGTCCTGCGGCGCTGCCCAATCCAGTTTGCCGACCTCGGTGGCGTAGCGGCGGACCCGCGCCACGTACTCCCGCGGGCTGGGGCCGTTGGCCCAGGTGCCGTGGGTGCTGAGTTCGGTGAACCCACCCGAATCCAGTGCCCACCGCTCGACTGCTCGGGGAAGTCGCTTGTAGTCGCGCAGGGTGCGGTCGGAGACGAACAGCGGCACCGCGATACGTCGCAGCCAACCGGGGTGGTGGGTACCGAGGTAGAACCTCATGCCGCCCTCCCGGACTTCGGTGCCGGCTTGGTCCAGTGATCCACCCGCGGCAGCACCACGGTTTCGGCGAGGGCATCGGAGCGGCCGAAGGCCAACTCGATGGTGCCGGGTCCGGTGATGGTGGCGCGGCAGTCGAGGGCTCCGAAAGCGTGCGCCAGATGCGACACCCGGTTCTCGAAGTCGGCTGGGCAATGGCCGTCGAGCATCCGCACCCGAACCCGATCGGTCGAGATTCCGATTTCCACACTCAGCAGGCGCGGGATGAAGGTGCGGTCACCGCGGGTGATGCTCAGGTGGCAGGCGGTCATGAGCTTGGCCCACCTCCGCCGGTAGCGCCACCACGTGAACGCCCGAGTGCGGGCACGTCGGGTGACCCAGCGGTCGAACGTCTCCGGGTGCTGGCGCTGCCACAGCAGCAGTCCCGCGACGGACACCCCGGCAGTCGCAAGACCCACCGGCCACCCCAGCAGCAGCCACACGGTGGCGACCAGGGCGAGAGGGATGGAGATCATCGGGAACAGCAGCAGCCACCACAGGCCGATGAGCGTGCCCCACAGGATGTTGAGCAGGCCCAGGGCAAGCAGGTCGAACACGTCGAGCCGGGTGTGGTTGTTTCGGGTGTTGTGGGGCTTGGTGTTCATCGGTCAGCCTCCGAGGTGGAGAGGTCGAACAAGGTCATCTGCCCCCGGCACGGGGCGTGCAGATCAGTGGTGCGGCGTCGCTTGCGGCGGACTTGACCGGCCGCGGCAGCCACGATCGGATTCACTCGCTTCACGGTGTTGTCTCGTCCGACCTTCAGCCGGCCGTCGGCATCTACCCGCTGCGGGCTGCCCTGCTCCGGAACCAGTTCCCACACCGCACCAGCCGAAGTGGTTGGCACGGGTCGTGTTTCGCGGAGGATGAGCGGCCCGCCGGGCAAGGGTCGGTCGTTGATCTCATAGACGACGTCGCCGGGTTTCACCTGGGAGGGGTGCAGCAGGTAGAAGAACACCGCAGGCTCGGAGATGGTCATGCCGCTTCGTCCCATCGGTAGCCGTCGTCCAGGTCGGCATCCCAACCCGGTGCGTCACCGGTCTCCACCAGCAGATGCACCGCGATTCTCACCGGGTCGACACCGCGACGGTCGAGCTGGCAGCGGCGCAGAGCGCGGGAATCGATCACCGCATCGATCTCGTCGTGGTCATGGATGGAGCGGACGTTGTCGCTCATGGCAGGGCCTCGATTTCCGGGATGCCGCACACTTCGCAGGCGCGGGAACAAGTGGAGGAGCCCACCGGCCACAGGGTGGTTTGCCAGGACTCGGGGAAGCAGTGGCCGTGCTCGGCACACCGGGCGGTGGCCTGGCAGCCGTCACACCACACGCGGTCGCCGTCATACACCCAGCCCACGCCGCCGCTGCGGGCGTTGATGTACGTCACGGCCTGGTTGATCGAGTCGAAGCAGATCGACTCGCCGGCGCTCTCGGAGTAGATGTCGCCGCAGCCGTCGCAGTAGACGACCACATGAACCTCGGTCACGAAACCCCGCTTCATGCCGCCACCGGCCCGTCTTCGGACTCCTCACCATCGCCCAGGTCATCAGGGTCGAAATCGCTGTAATCCTCGGTAGGAGCGGTGATCTCAGGTGCGGGTGAGTAGGCGTCCACGATGGCGTCGATGTCGTCATCGGAGACGAAGAACGCCCGCACCCGCACGAACTCGGTCGAACCGTCTTCGCCGACGTAGCCGACACCTGGTGTTCGGTCGCTGATCTCGTCGCAGCGTGCGCCACGGTCGCGTGCACCTTGGCCGTGGACCATGGCGTTCTGGGTAGGTTCGTCCAACCGGAGGCCGATGCGGACGGGGAACAGTTGCCGGTTGGGCATCGTCTCCTTGGACGGGTCCTGCAGCGCCGCGATCACCGATACCGCCGCCGCACGGCCCTTCGACAGCAGCAGGCCGGTCAGGCGCCGGAACTCCTCCTGTTCGTTGCGGGTGGCGTACGAGGACAGAGAGGCGGCCTCATCGATGATGATCAGAATCAGCGGCTCATCGGTGGTGGGGACGAGTTTGCGCAACCCAGCCGCACGCATCCGGGCCAGGCGTTCGTCCATCAAATCGACGGCTTCGTTCAGCATCGCGAGGATGGTCGGATTGTCGGTGGCGAAGCGGACGAACAACCGGTTCTCGCCCTTGCCGAACTCCGCGCCGCCCTTGGGGTCCGCCAAATACAGGTCCACCAACCCGGCTTCGATCGCGGGGCCGAGTGCGGCGATGATCGACCACAGCACCGAGCCCTTCCCCGACCCCGTGGCACCCGCGAGCAGGATGTGCCCGTAGAGCACCCGCACCCGCCAGGTGTCGAAGTCCTCGGTTACGCCGACCGGAACCGCTTCCAGATCCACACCCACCCCGGAAGCAAGGCCCGGCAGGGTTGCGGTGTCGGCCAAGGTGTCGTAGACCCGCAGGTCCAAGCGGACGAAGCCGGGGTCGGTGGCTGTGACGGTCACGGCTGGGACGCCGAAGTAAGCAGCCAGGGCCGCACAAGTGGCGTCGTTGTTCCAGTCCTTGAGCGACTGCCCGCCGAGCATCTGCACCTCGGCCGACATACCGAACTCGGTGTAGGTGGCCGACAGGACGTTCGGGTAGCCGATCTCCCGCGACCCCAGCCCGAGTGCGGGCCACATCAACGCCAGTTGCGCGGGATCGGTCACGATGAACACCGCGGGCCGGAGCTCCGGCGGGGCAGCCGCGGCGTGATCTTCCGGCTTCGGTGTGGTCCCGGCACCGAGTCGCCGCCACTGCCACATCATCCCCGTGGCCACCGCCGTAGCACCGACGGTCACCAGGGTTTCGGTCAGCGACATCACGCCACCCCCTCAGCGTCGGGCCGCTTGCCCAGTTCGCAGAACAGACGGCAACCGTTCGAATCGGCCGGCGGGGCAGGCTGATCGCACAACATCACGCACTCCCGCGGCGGACGCTTCTGCTGGTCCTCGCAGAACATCGCGCAGCGAGGCGAATCCGAGACTGCGACAGCAGCCGGGGCGGTCGCGGTGGTCAGCAGCGGGAGGAACAGCGCTCCCGCGAGAACGGATTTGGTGAACATCAGTTACCCCCAATCGCCAGCGGCAGCATCTGCTGAACCGGGCGCGGACGAACAGGAACAGGAACAGGAACCGGACGAGTCGGCCGCAGTGGACGAACCGGAGCCACCGCCACGACAGGTGGAGCAGGAACCGGCGGAAGCGGAGTTACCACGGGCTCAGGGTCGGGATCGGGAGCCGGGATCGCGGGCACCTCAGGTTCCGGCACCGGATCGGGCTCAGGCTCGGGAACGGCTTCCACGGCCGGTTGCTCTGCGGGTTTGCGCTGAGCAGCGCGGAACAGCATCACCCCGCCATGGGTGTCGACCAACAGCGCGATCGGGGCGACAGCCGCGATCACCGCCGCCACCCAGTTCGGAAGCTGTTGCCCATCGGTGAAGGCATGCAGGCTGTTGCCCGCCACCGACACCACCGCACCCAGCCCGAGCACCCAGGAAAACCAGCGGCGCTCGACCGGCCGGTTGGACAACACCATCACCGACACCGTGGCCTGAATGATGGTGCCGTCCACGATCACCGGAAACAGCCACGAGTCGTCCTCGTGGATGCCCGCCAGTTCCGCCAAGTCGCGGAGCGTTTCGTAGCTGAGGACGAACGCGGCGACACCGACACCGACGATGATCAACACCGCCGCCACCGGCGCCAACCGCATCCGCACCGAACGGTCATCCCCGAACATCACGCCACAGCCTTCGAACCCGCGACCATCGCCGACTCGCCTACGAGCGTCACGGTGGGGCAGTCGTTCAACGCGTCGGCCAACCGCTGCCGCAGACGTACCGCGACCTCCGGGTGCAAATAGAGCTCCCCCACACCGGTCGAAACCCTGACCATGCCGATGCTGGAGACGTACTCAACCTGCACCGGCAGCTCATCGGCGGAGCGCGCCCAGGTCGTGACCTTCATCCACGCCGCGGGGCTCATCACGCACCCGCCTTCGCGCCGTTGCCGTTACCGGCCGCGGTGGTGGCCTTCGGGGTGTTCTTGTCACCCTCGATCCCGGTCGCCCGGAACTGGTAGCCCTGGTACTTGAACTCGCCCTGCCCCATCACCCTCGGCTCCGCGGTCAAACCCTCCAGCCGGATCATCCGCATCCCCGTACCCGGAACGATCTCCTCAGTCGCCGGAACCGGCTGATGCGACGAGATGAACAACACCTCGAAACTCGCACGCTTGGCCTTGTCCTCATGCGGATCGGTCACCGTCGCCTTCCACAACGGCAACGCCGTACCCTCACCCGTCTTCGGGTCGTAATCGATCAACTGCTCCGGAGCCGCGTTCAGATTCGGGTTGTACTTCGTCGCCGGGCCGATCTCCCCCAGCAACACCAACCCCTGCGGGAACGCCTTACCGAACTCGATCGGAAACCGGAAACCCCTGCTGATAGCCATGTTCTACCTCCGTATAGGCCCTCTAAACTCACGAGGTGAGCAACCGCGGTGCGATTTAGGGGGTATAAACTCGAGGCTACGCCCACCTGCGCCGCCAAGTCAAGACCCTCTAAACTCGCAGCTATGGCTCTCGCTGACGACTTCGACCAGGTGCGGAACGACCCGGATCCGATCCGTCGCGGTCGAAAAGCCACCGACTTGATGACGATCTATCAGCAGCGGGCCACTGAGCTAGCTCGGCTGCGAAAGGCTGCGATTGAGGAAGCGCACCGCCAACTTGGGATGAGCTACACCGAGATTGCAGAACTACTCGGGCTCACCAAGGGGCGTATCAGTCAGATTCGATCAACCGCTCCGCAGCCGGAGCGTGCATTTTTCGGTGTTGGGCCTGTCTCGATCGGAATTCCGCGCAGGTTCGGATTCGAAGAAGGCCGCGAACGCCCTTACTTCGATGCATCCGATCAGGCTACACAGGAGGCCATCGAAGCAACGCTGACTCGACTGTCGTTGGCGTCCAACCGGTTTGCTATCGATCCTGATTCCAACGAGGTCCCCGCAGGGGACGCGGTAGTCGTCTGCGGCCCTAAGTCGGCACCTCTGGCGCGAAGGCTACTCGCCAACGACCCCGTCTTCGACTTCGAGCGTACTGACGAAGGATGGTGGATCACCGACGCGCGGACCAGTAGGCGTCACCAGTCCCCGTTTCGTCAAGACGGGTCCACGCGCACCGATATAGGGTATTTTTCTCGACGAGTCGATGAGGGGCGCGTGATTGTTCATATTGCTGGCATCACTAGCGTGGGATCGCTCGGGGTAGCGCACTGGATAGACCGCAGCCTCGCCACATTGTTCGAGCCGGCCGAGAGATTCGTTTGCGGCGTTGTCGAGGCGGACTTCGACGAGGAGTTCGCAATAATCGATAGTCGACTCATCATTGGCCCCTACAGGCCGGAATGGTGAAACAGTGCAGGTAGCCACAGCTCAACTAGCGGCGCAGTCCGACGAAGACAGAGTCGCTGTGACAGGCAGTTCGGTAGTTGTACTTGATGGCGCGTCGTCTTTCAGTGCTGATGGAAAAGCGGCCGGAGCCTACGTGGACGTACTCAGTCGTGAGTTGGTGCGTCGACTTCAGGATGATCGCGCTGAACTACCTACAATCTTGTCAAGCGCGATTGCGACTACAGCAGCACGACTTTCTCTACAGCCAGGATCCGCGCCTTCGAGTACCGTGGCGATATTTCGAGTCAACGAACATAATATCGAGATTCTGATCCTCGGGGACTCGATGGCGGTCATTGGCGTAAACGACGGAAACTACGAGGTGGTCGTGGACGAGCGTCTTACCGAACTCAACCTGCCGGAGTCCAAGCTCTACCGAAGTCGCCTGCAGGCCGGGAGGGGCTACGACGATACGCATCACGCAATTCTCGCAGCGCTCCAGCGCGCTGAACGCTTCTACCGAAATACTGAAGGGGGCTACTGGATCGCGGAGGCTGACCCCGCAGCGGCGAACCATTCTTTGACTGGAAGTTATCCACGGAAAAGTGCAGGATGGGCAATCCTTGCTACCGATGGCGCAGCCGAACCTCTTGCCGCAATGGGTATACCGTGGCCGGAAGTAGCTCAGATGAACGAAGGCGCACTTTCAAACCTGCTCGTCCGGTGTCGTGAATGGGAGTCTGTGGAAGACCCCGACGGGCGGCTGTGCCCTCGGTCTAAACGCCACGACGACAAGTCAATTGCCGTTATCCGATTCTAAACGCGCAGCAGATCGCTACATTGGATACTACGCCTACAACTTATAAAACAAGCCGTCATTAATTGGAGCAGTATTAGTTCGTGGGTCGTGCCCGCGGCGGCCTTCGTGGAGCCGGACTGCTTGACAAGTATCGAACACGTGTTCGATACTTGTCCGTCTGCTCCTTACTCGCGGGTTACGTAAGGTGTGCTTGACGGCGGCTACTTCGATGGGAGACGCTTTTGGTTCGAATCGGATGACAGGGGGCGATACATGACTACCTTCGGCTACCGGGTCATGGAGCTCTACGTAACCCCGCTCAGGAAGCCTGACGATAGGGTGCCCTTCACTGAGCCGCAGGCCACCACGGGGCTCCGCAGCGCAGTCTTGAAGGTGATCGAAGATGCCAGCAGTGCTGGGCAGAAGGATGACGGAAAGTCGATATACACACGCATATCCGTCGTGAAAGAATCTGGGTGGGGCATTCTTCTGACAGCTCAGGGCGGTGACTACGGCGAAAGGCGCGAGATCTTCGATGTCGAAAGCGGAAACCCCGACGACCCGCCGCGTGAAATAAAGCTGTCTGATGCTGTATTAAAAGACTTTCACATTCTCTTCATTATTCCTCCATACGGGGTGTCGGGCTTGATGATATCGGAGGTGCGAGGGAGGTCGCATCTCACTGCACCCATTTGCGCAATGCTGAACAGTCGACTTAGGCAATACGGAATATGCATCCGGCTTACCTCTGATTTGGTTGATGCGCAGGCGTGGAGTGAATTCTTGAGCGATGAAGGGGTGGGAATTACTGGCGTCGAACTTGTCCAGTCGACTCGCTCTGCGGATAGAACCGCGTTCACGCAAGAAAACGTTAAGAGTGCCAGGCTCCAACTCTCTCTGGTCGATGGATCGGAGGTGAAGCGACGTATATTGTCCGCCGTGCGCGCAATGAGGGATTCAAATAAGCCCCCGAAGTTGGCGGGTATCGTTGGCCTTCGTGGGTTCAAGGATGAAGATTTTGACGAACAGCAAGTCATTACAGTTCATGACGGCCGCCAACGAAAGATAGACGTTACGTCATCATGGCCCCGGTTCACGTATCCAATTGATACCGATGAGCCAATAAGTGCGCGCGAGTTCGTAGAGGCGGTTATTTCGACGGCCAAAATTGCGCTCGATAACCTGAACGTGGATCTTTCCGCCCAGTGGCGTCCGAAGATACTCGACTAGGCAGGGGATATCAAGGTGGGCAAACTAAGCCGATTCAGCCCATGGCCCATCTTTACATACCACGCGACCGCGCTTCGTGGCGTCAACAATAAACCACCGAGCCGTCTGGATAAGTTCGTATTATACGGAGCGCCAGGTGTGGTATTTATCTGTTTCACGGCATTTCGCTTCCAATTGAGCGGTGTTACGCAGCTATTGTCAGCTACATCGCTCTTGGTAGGAGCGATGCTAAGCACCTTCGTATTCTTGGCGAACCTGCGAATAAAGATTAGTGAAAGCGAGGAGTATAAATATCGAACGAGGCTGAAAGAACTTGTCGCCGATTCCGCCGCCGGAGCACTCTACGTTTCATTAATTGCGATGATTCTGGCTCTCTGTCTGGCGGTCCTGGCATCGTGGCCGTGGTTAGCCTTAAATGGTAGATGGCAAGCGGGTGTTTCTTCGGGCATATGCACCGCAATCCTTGTGCATCTCGTAATCTCGTTCTTTGCAGTTCTTCGAAAACTTCTCGGAATATACATCGACCTCTTCGGGGCCGACTTCATGGCGAAACCTGATCCGGACGTCTAGTAGCACGGCTGTCGCTCACTTGACTAGCCATGCGCCGGGGAAATTGTCTCTGATGTTGGGAGCTCGCAGGCCGTGTGTCCTGCGATACATGCGTTGTGCGAGTTGTTGCCGAATTTAGCCATACAGGATCAAGAGCGCCCCGGCGGCGCTTCGCGCCGCCGCCGCGCTGCGACGCGCAGCGCGTACTGATGAGGCGTCGTCCGCGGCGCGTCGAGCGCGTCGGCGCCGCTCGGCCGCCGGGGCGCACGGAGTTCCTGTCTGGTCGCTTCTGCATCAACCGAAGCAGTGCTGGGCACGCCGGAAGCCGTACCCGACTTACCTCCCGCAGCCGAGCACGAATCGGCCGGCACTCTGCCCGGTCCACCGGCTGTGGTCCCGCCGAGGTCCCCGGATACACGAACGACGTCACCGCATCCAGCCGACAGGGCTCGCCGGTCACCAGTTCCTCTCCGGCCGTGGCGGTCTGACTGATCCGAGGGCTATCACGCCACCAGCGGGCATCAAGAGCGCCTACGGCGTCACTGCATGATGGCTGGCGCCACTCTTGACACCCGCCGGAGCCGTGATCGAGACGCCCTCAGTCAGACCACCCCAACCGGAGAGGAACCCGAACGATGATCACCAAGCCCGATACCTGCCAGCTTCGCGGATGCGACAACCCCGCCGCAGTCCCGTTCCTCTACGAGTACCCCACCTACGGAGAGCAGCAGGAGATCCGGTGGCGCTGCCACCGATGCGACGCCCAGATCCGCCGCAACCTCGAGACCATGGCGCGGTACCCGTACTGATCCCGGAGGGGGCCTCGGCCCCCTTCTCCTGGTTGCCGAACTACTGAGCGTCCTTCGGCCGCTTGGCCCTGCTGTGTGGTGGCCTGCATTGTGTTCACGCGCCCCTCCAGCGTCAAGAGCGCCTACGGCGTCAGCTTCGCTGATGGCTTTCGCCACTCTTGACCCCGGAGCCTCTACGCGCGAAAGGCAGGCCTATAAGGGGCAGGCGCAGCCAGCCCGCCTATGAGTGCAATCCACCACCCAGCAGGGCCATCACGTCGGCACGTAGCGCTATGCCGGTTTCTTCCCGATTGCACTGGCGTACAAGCTATCCGCTGTCTTGTTCAGATCATCAGCGAGTGACGGAAGTGCTGCGGGTGTCACGATCGTCACGATCGTGGACGGCGGGTGTCCTGGCGTGAGCTGATACTTCCACAGAACTGTTCCACGATCGATCCTAGATAACCGCTCGGTTCCGTCGTCGTCAAGTTCGCATTTCAGAAGTGGCGCATCGACCACCAGAACCGGTAGTACGACAGCATGCATTGCATCATCACTGCCAAAGTCTTTATGAGCAGCAGCGAGTTGCTCACGAAGCCCGGCTGCTGCTTTGGCGACAGACATCATCGCGCTAAACGCCACATCTTCGTTTTTACTGGCGAATGTTCTTGCCAAAGCGTAGCCAAAGGGGCCATATCCGTCTAATAGGGGAGTGGGGAGCTTTCGGGAATTCGCCTTCCTCACTGCCTTCCACAACCAGGCCTGGTTCGGGACACCGAGGCGTTGCCACCGCATACTAAACAGCGACGGGCTGCTTGTATCATCCGTGAACAGAACCCACGGTTTATCTCGGGAAGACTTACATTCGATGGTCAAGCAGACCTCCACCGATCTTGATTGTCCATCGTCGCGATCCGCCCGAGCATACACGTCGGTCTCTCGCTGCTGGCCCGATTGCACGTCTGTGTAGTACCACCCTAGCGATGCCCAAATTCCCCTGGACTGTAGCTCTCTCGCTGTCCGCATCTCCAGTGGATAGCCCTGGTTCTGCAGCCACTCAGCCACTCGTCCGATCAGTTGGTCGTCGCCCTCCATCATTCTCCTCAGTAGATTGCAACCGAGCGGAGTGCACCGACCTACACTCCTCGAATCGACCCACCGACACTAGCGGTCGCTCGCCGTGACGGCGACTGATTTGCCAGACCTCTACGTCGAACCGGGAATCGGCATGTGGCCGTCGGACAGCTCTTTCAGCCAGTGAGCGACCACGCCGCTAATGAACCGACGAGCCTCCTCCTCTGACATCCGCTTCGATTCCCCTGGAGGCGACCCCTTGAAACGTGCATGTCGAGCCTTGCTCCCAGAGATTGCCTGATGGTTGGCCGAGGCCGTGAAGGCTTGCTCAGTATTCTTTGCGATGCCCCAGCCTCGGGCAGAAAGACTGCCAACTCTGTCCTGGATGATCTCGTAGATCTTGTACAACTCGCCCCAGGAGAGTTCGCCGGATTGGCCCATGATGGTCAGCACTTCCGACACATCCTTGTCGGACGCCATGTCGACGTATACGGGGCCAGGTGGCGATGGCTGAGGAATCTCCTCTCCGTCGGCGTTGCACACCACCGCATCAACGGTCAGTCTGGCGCGACCTCCGAACGATGCCTCCACCGCGACGAATGCATTCTGCCCATCGTCGTATCGTCCGCTCAGTCGAACGGGGCGAAAATCAGGGTTTATCGCGCGGCCGATCCCGTTGATGCGAGTCAAGGCTGTGGTTGCCACCTGCTGAATAGGCGCCGCAGGCGATCGATTATCAAGATCGGGTGATGTCAGAAAATAGCCGTCACCTTCGTGAACGACTCGGGTATCGCCGGTAGGGAAAAGCGCAGCGAGATCCTGCAGATCGAACTCTTCGCCTTCCAACCACGCCTTCACAGTCACAATCCGCAGCTCGATTCCTGTTCGTGAGTCCAGTCAATATGCGCGACACCTTGTGAGCCTATGCCGGGGGGATGCGGTATTTGTAAGATATCACCGTCAGGCCGGCCTCATCGATCTTCCATGGCTGTTTCACTATTGGTGTGCCGCCGTAGGCGATGGTGGCGCCGTTCGTCCGATCCAAAAGGATAGAATGAACTAGAAAGAGCGCATTGTTCGGATGTGCAAGGTGATGCTCCACCTCTGCTCGCGTGAGGAGGATCTGCTCACCCAGGGAAGCGGTTCCTTTGACCTCGACATAGAGCGGATCGTCTTCGAAGCCTTCCAGTGTGGCCAGTAGGTCGTACGACTGCTTGTCGCCGGTGTATTCGACCTTGTAACCAAGCTCCTTGAAGTGTTCGGTCGCCAGCTTGACAGCGTGCTTCTCGATAGCCAGCTTGGCGGGCGTGTCCAGTCGAAAACCTTGGCCGGCGTTCTTCTTGCGGCGCACATTGCCCGCGGCTTGATCCGCGGCGAGTTCGACGTCAGCGACCTCGGGGGGTTCGTCACCTGGCAGGTACACGGTCTGGGCGTCGACCGTGTACAGCTTCTCCAGCAGCCGGCCGATATGCAGCAGATCTTGACGCAACTCGTCTTCGGACGGTAGAGCTCCGGCCTGATACTCGATGCCGTGGACATTGCCGAAGTTATAGGCCCTACCTAACTGGGACCTGCCCGACAGATGGATGTCGGTGAACGTCTTCGGTGCGGCGCCATCGGTGGCCAGCACGGATCGGGCCCATTGCACGCGGCCGGACAACTGTTCCTTCGGCCGGAACACGAAGGTACGGCGCTCGGTGTCCCAAATGGTGGTGCCCTGGTTCAGCGACAGATACAGCTTGTCTCCGGATGCATCGAACAGGTAAACCGCGTACCACCCCTGCCCTGGCTTCGGGCTACGCTCCAGGTCGCAAAACCGGGTCCACGGAGTCTCGGCCGGCGCGCCCTTCCCGTTGCTCCCATCGGCCTGCCAAGCCGGGAACGGCTCCGACAACACATCCCGGATCAGATCCCGAATCTCGACCTCCACCAACGTCCTTCGCCGTCGCATCGCGGGGGCGTTCGGGTCGTTGGTCCGATCAGCTTGCAGTGTCAGTACTTCATTCAGAAGGTCCCCCAAGGGCATGCCGAGCAATCTACACACCTCCACCGACAAGGACCGCGCGTT
This sequence comes from Nocardia sp. NPDC047654, assembly GCF_043205035.1. Classification (NCBI taxonomy): domain Bacteria; kingdom Bacillati; phylum Actinomycetota; class Actinomycetes; order Mycobacteriales; family Nocardiaceae; genus Nocardia; species Nocardia sp. NPDC047654. The sequence goes on along the minus strand of NZ_JBIDDF010000006.1, from coordinate 43,026 downwards.
GCCGAGCAGGGGAACCAAGCTGCCATGAAGTCTCCACGAAGTCCCGACCGGTCCCAGTCGTGCCGGGTCGTGTCATACAGTCTTCCGAGTAGCGCGTGGCCGCCACATCGTCTGCCCCGCAGCGTATTTCGTACTGCACCGGACAGATCCGGTTGTCTGTAGTAGTGCACCGTTCAGCTAGTCGGCAGGTTTCTGGTTCGAGTCCAGATGGGGGAGCAGAAAACGGCCTCTGACCAGCAGTTCATCTTGCCAGGTCGGGGGCCGTATTTATTTCCGGCAAGCAACCCGCTCATGACCGCCCTGTGTACCACCGCGGCGTCGTGATGGACCTAACCGGGTCGCCTGGCCGACGCGCCTGCTGGTCACCGCCGTTCGAAGAACCGTGCTGTGCGTCGCAGCGCGGCACCGCAGGGGCGCTCTCGAGGCGAGCCTGCGGGGGAGAGAATCACCCGGACATGCGCAATCAGCGCGAGAAGTGCGGCGCTCGATGAACTCGAACATGCTGAATTTCGCCCGTCGGGTGCACGCTGCTATGCGGGGGTGGGGCAGCCGGATTCGGGGGAAGTTTGTCGGTCGGTTGCGCTACGGTTCTTTTCGCCGACAATCGACCGGCATCGCCGAGGGGGAGACATGGCAAGACGGCGTCGTCACTCCGACAACGTGGCTCTGCTGTTGATGTTCGGGATTGCCGGGGTTGTGGTTCTGGCCCCGGTGGTGCGATTCGCCAGGGACAACCTTGTGGTCGTTATCGCGGCGGTGGTGGGGGTTGTCGTCGTGGCAGTAATCGCGGCGGTGTTGTGGAAGTCGCGTATCCGGCGGCGTCGGGAACTCGTGGACAAGCGACTACGTGCCGTCTTGCCGTTTCACGATATGAATGACAAGCAGTTCGAGCACGCGCTGGCTTCGCTGTGTCGCGACAGCGGTTGCCGTCAGGTGGAGGTCTCGGGCGGCTCGGGTGACCACGGCGCGGACGTGGTCGCGTCGACTCCGGACGGGCGCAGGTTGATCCTGCAGGCCAAGCGGTACAACATCACACGCAGGGTCGGTGACAAGGAGATGCAGCAACTGGTCGGTGGATTGCTGACCTGGCACCGATTCGACATTGCCGCGCTGGTCGCGACGGCGTCGTTCACCGCGCCCGCTCGCGCTACAGCCGCCCGGAGCGGAATCCGGCTCGTGGACAGCCGTGCGCTGGCCGCATGGAACTCCGGGACCGGTCCTGCTCCCTGGGAATGAGGTCGGGTGGTGGACGCTGTGGCACCGCATGGTCCGGATGCCGCGTGGGTGACCGACCGTGCGCTGAGGTTGTTGGATAGTCCTGACTTCGGCGTGCGTGCGGCCGCGGTCACCGCTCTCGGGCATCTCGCCCGAAACCATCGGGCAATCGCGCGGCCGTCACCCACTGAAGAACGTGTTGGTTCCAGTAGTGCGCCGATTGTCGAACGAGCCCGAGATCGCCGGGCGAGTCGAGGATGCTCTCGACGACATCGTGGTCTTCGTCCGCAGGTCGGCGTAGGAACGGGCTGCGAGCGCCGAAACCAGTGGTTCGCGGGCAGTGACCAGGCTCACGATTCGGTTTCGGCACCTGGTGGGAGCGGCTGCTGAACAGCGGTTTCTGGTAGGCGTGTGCGGTGGGTCGGCCGGAAAATCGGGTGATTTCTGTCGGTGCCGACCGGAATACTGACCCGCGCCCGATGAGTTCGAGCAATCGACGCCGTCTCTACAGCTGTGGCGCCGGGACCCGATCCGGTGACTCGGCACAGGGCCACATGTTCTTGTCAACGACCCATTGCCCCGGAGGTATCCGATGTCCGCCGAATTATCCGCTCCCGCCTCGGGAGGGCGGACACCGACCGTCATCCGGGTGCTGGTACTCGCGACTTTCGTCGTGATCCTGAACGAGACCATCATGATCAACGCGATTCCGCGGTTGATGGAAGACCTCGCGATCACCGACCGGGCGGCGCAGTGGGTGTCGACGGCGTTCATGCTGACGATGGCGGCGGTCATCCCGACCACCGGCTGGTTCCTGCAGCGTGTGTCCACCCGGCACGCTTACGCCGCCGCGATGGGCGTCTTCCTGGCCGGTACCGCGCTGTCGGCGGTCGCCCCGTCGTTCGCGGTGCTGCTGCTCGGGCGAGTCGTTCAGGCGTTCGGCACCGCGGTGATGATGCCGCTGTTGATGACCACGCTGATGACGGTGGTGCCCGAACAGGACCGGGGCCGGGTGATGGGCAACGTCACCTTGGCTATTTCGGTCGCGCCCGCGATGGGTCCGGTGATCTCCGGAGCGGTGCTGCAAATCGGTTCGTGGCGTTGGCTTTTCGTGCTGGTGCTGCCGATCGCCGGGATCATCGCCTGGCTGGGTCTGCGTCAGCTGGAGAACGTCGGTGAACCGCAAGCCGGGCAGATCGACGTGTCCAGCGTGGCACTGGCGGCGCTCGGGTTCGGTGGGCTGGTGTTCGGGCTCAGCCGGTTCGAGAGTGGCAACCTCACCGGCCCCGCGCTGATCGTCGCCGCAGGCTCGGCGCTGATCGCTGCGTTCGTGTGGCGTCAGCTGCGCCTGCAGCGCACCGGCACGCCGCTGCTGGATCTGCGGGTCCTGCTGTCGGGCACCTACGCCAAGGCGCTGATCCTGATGTCGGTGGCGTTCATGGCGATGCTCGGATCGATGATCCTGCTGCCGTTGTATCTGCAGAACCTGCGTGGTCTGAGCCCCTTGGCCACCGGCTTGCTGGTGATGCCGGGCGGATTGGCGATGGGGCTGCTCGGACCGACGGTCGGCCGCCTGTTCGACCGGCTCGGCGGGCGCCTGCTGGTGATTCCGGGCTCGATCGGCATCGCCGCGTCGCTGGCCGGGTTCACTCAGATCTCGATGACCATGCCGTACTGGCAGCTGCTGGCCCTGCACATTCTGCTGATGGTGTCGCTCGCGGCGGCGTTCACCCCGGTGTTCACCCTCGGTCTCGGAGCGTTGCCGCAGCAGCTGTACTCGCACGGCAGCTCCATGCTCGGCACCTTGCAGCAGGTCGCCGCGGCGTTCGGTACCGCACTGGTGGTGACGGTGATGTCGGCGCACGCCACCACCCGCGCCGCGGAAGGCGCGGATCTCGTCACCGCCCATCTCGACGGCATGCGCCTGGCCTTCCTCGTCTCGGCGGCTCTGGCGTTGCTCGTGATCGTCATGGCCGTGCTGTTGCCGGGCCGGGCCGCCGCCCCGGCGGAAGCCGAGGAATTCGAGACCGCGACTCCCGAACTCGCCAAGCACTGAGCGAATCCGGCACGGCGAAGCCCTGGCAGCATCGACTGCCAGGGCTTCGCCGTATGCGGCAGGGACCGGGTAGGTACCCGTGCGCGGCCGCCTCTCAATCGTTGATGATCGTGACTATCCGGTAGCCGATGATCAGGGCGGTCAGCACCGCGGGGATCGCGGCCACGCTGGGGGTGACGATCGCTCGCGCGAGATCGCGAGCCGGACGGCCGGAAACGGGGGTCATGTCGAACGGAAGCAATCCGGTCGCTGCCGGGTCTCGCAACTGCTGGGCGACGGAGGCGAACAGCTGACGGTACCGGCGTTCGAGGCTCAGGTAGTACCCGTCGAGACCCCAGAAGATCCAGGTAGGCGCCAAAGCCAGCAGTATCAGGCCCGATCCCTGCCGAGCCTGCGCGGTGAGCAGCGCGAAGATCACCGAGACCAGAGTCACCGACCATCCGCGCACCGTGAACGACTGCTGACTCAACCGCGCGATGATGGATTGCAACATCTCGAGGTGCTTGACTCGATGATCCGTATCCATTCCGTCCCCAATTCTCGTCCGGCGGAGAGCAATTCAGTATTCCGGTCCGCGTCGCCAGGGTACGGCAGCAGGAGCGGGACGGCCGCGACGGACAAATCAGGGCATCGACGCATCGGCTGAGCGGGCATTGTCCGACAACGAATTCGCGTACCGCGAGAAGCGGTGGACGGTAGACTCTCGGCAACAAGGGGTGTGGTAGCCGGTCGGCCCCGGCTCGAAGGGGCAGTTGCAGATTCGTCGGAGTATCTCGTCGTGGACGAGACGCCCCGGCAGGCAACGGATCCGAGGTAATGATGGCAGGTGCTGAATTCGGTCCGGAGCTGCGCAGACGCCGAGTCGAGCAGAAGATGACCCTGGGGACGCTCGCCGGACGCGTGCACTACAGCACGAGCCACCTGAGCAGAATAGAGAACGGGCACAAGTCGCCCTCCGTGGCGCTGGCGCGCATCTGCGATACGGTCCTGTCCGCCGGCGGTGATCTGCTGATGCTCGCTCCGCCGGAAGCGCAACCGGATGGCGATCCGGAGATCGATGACGACATCCGTTCGGAGGCCGAGTGGATCGTCCGATTGCAGGTGGATGGTTCCGGTGCATTCCACCTCGGGGAGTCGCACGCGCCGCCGGTGACCGCGTTCCCTCCGGTGCTCACCGGCTCCGCCGTCGTCTTGCCCGGTCTGAGCGCGATGTTCGAGCAGACGAGACAACTCGGCCGGACCAGCAGCCCGAGCATCGTGCTGCCGATGGTCGTCACTCAAACGCATGCCGCGGTCGCCTCGGCGCGGCACAGCACCGGCGAGCAACGTCAGCGACTGCTGCTGCACGCCGCGCGTACCGCGGAGTTCGCCGGATGGATGGCGCAAGAGTGCGGTGACGAGCGGGGCGCCTTGTGGTGGACCGATCAGGCGGTCCTGCACGCCTCTACCGTCAGTGACGAACACATGACCAGCTACGCGCTCGTCCGCCGGGCGGTGCTGAGCCTGTATCGCGGCGATTCGTCCGCGACGACCGGCCTCACCGAACAAGTGCTCGCCGACCACGCCGTCCATCCTCGGATCCGCTGGCTGGCCGCGCTCGGAGCCGCACAGGGGTACGCCATCGGCTTGGACGATTCGAGTTCGATGCGAGCGCTGGACAAGGCCGCGAATCTTTACGACGCGGCACACCGCACCGGGGACAACGCGCTGGGGCCGTCAGCGCTGCATGAACGGCCTGTGCTCATCGAGGCCTGGTGCCACTACGACCTCGGCAACCTCCGGGAGGCCGCCGCTCTGTTCGATCGAGCGTTGTCGCAGAACTTCGAGCAGTCGGACCGTGACCGTGCTCGGTTCGGCACCCGCCGCGCATTGGTGTACGCCGCGCTCGGTGAGCTGGACCGAGCGTGCGCACTGATCGAGCCATTGCTCGACATCATCAGTGCGGTCGACTCGATGACCATCCGCGCCGATCTGCGCGAGTTCGCTCGCACGATCGGACGCTACCGCGGGCACTCCGCGCTGCACGACATCCAACCGGCTCTCATGTCCGCCCTGTCGAGGCGTTGAACGACTGGTTGTCCGTTGCCGTTCGCAGCGGCAACGGACAACCACTGTTGCCGGTCGGCTGCCCGCTGGATGCTGGAGAGCGAGCCGTAGTTCGCGGCCTGGAAATCCTGAGCCACCGGCGCGGGCGATATCGCGCTGGGCGGCAGTGTCTTCGGGATCGGATACGTCGGGGGCGACCATGAGACGACAACGCCGCTTCGATGCGTCGCGGCGACGAGGGAAGGAATAGGCCGACCTACACTGAGACATCGACACGTGGCTCCGCGTGAGGTCGACTGCCGAGCACCGGTGGCGGGAAGTCGACCGAAATAGGGAAATAAACCAACCAGAATCTTTCGCGGCGCGGTCGTTTGCTGCACCCGGTCGGGTATATGACCGAACGTTTGCTGTTCCGGTCGCCCGGATCCGGGTTCGAGTGCAGACTTATATTCGAAAACCGTGGTGTTTCGGTCGAGGACGAGATTTGTGACCGCGAGGCATCCGGAAGGATGTCACGCGAGGGGTGCAACGAACTGGTCGGTTTAATTCCTGTCTCCGCTATCCCACATCATAAATCTTCACCATCGCGCCGTGCTGCGCTGATAACCGTCCTCGAGGAGTGCCCCAGTTGACGGAGATATTCTTGAACTACCGCATCGTCGACAGCGTCTACGCCGTCAACGAGATATCGAAGCAGATGGCCCACCATCTCGGCAGGGCGCGCGTCTTCCGGGACGAGGATTCCCTGGCCTTGGGCGTGTTGTACGCACGCCGGATACGCCGGGCGCTCCAGGAGTGCGACACGATGGTGTCGGTGATCGGCCCGCATTGGCTCGAGGCGCGCGACGCACGCGGACGTCGTCGGATCGACAACCCTCGCGACTGGGTGCGGCTGGAGTTGCGCACCGCGTTCGAACGCGGGATACGTGTGGTTCCCGTGGTGCTGGACGACACGCCGCTGCCGAGCCCGGAGCAGCTTCCGAATGACATTCGCGCCCTTTCCGGTTCGCAATACTGGCGTATTCGCTACCGGACGCTCGAAGAAGACGTCCGCGGCCTACTCGGGCGGCTCGCCCCGCAGGTCGAGAGCCGGCCTGACGATCGGCAGCGGGCAGCCGCGCCGGGTACGCAGAACAACCAGGTCAACGTTGCGAGTGAAGGCGGCATCGTGAACGCCAATCAGAACGGGACCCAGCGCATCAGGCTGGACGGCCCCGGCAGGAGATGAAAATGCACCCTTCGCCGGGATCGAACAACAATCCCAATGCGAACAATCAAGTCAACATGGCCAACAACGGCGGCAGCATCTTCGCCAACAATGGTGGCCGACAGCGGATTAGCATCAACCACGGCCCGCGGCGGCGCCTCTGGACCTGGTATGTGCTGGCGGGGATGTTGCTCCTCGACGTCGCGTACTTCTTCTACGGCCAGTCCGCCTATACGGGCAACGCCGGGAACTCCGGTGATCTGTCGCGTGCGTTGATCTTTTTCACGCTGTTCGTCGGAACCGTTGCCCTGTTGCGGGTCTGTCTGCGCGACCTGTTCGGACGGCGGTAGGCGTCCACGACCCCGGCCGGTCGGATCGCTGTCGTCCTCCGACCGGATTCGTCGTTGTCACGAATCCTTCTCTGTTGTCCACCGGTTCATCTCGCGAGACACGTTTCGGCTGGTCTCGCCGCGAAGCCGAGGTGAAGAACTGTGGAATACGCGCCGAGTTCCCGTGGAATCGGCAGCGTGTCTTCGAGTAGCTCGAAAACAATATCGAAGTGTTGTAAAGGAAAAATTCATGAGTGTCGCGTTCGACCACAGGAACGACCCGCTGCCCGCCGCGCTGGGGGCGCGGGAGCGTCCGGCGCTGAGCAGTCGGGAGATCGAGGTGCTGCTGGCGTGGATCGCGTCGGACTCCAAACTGGAAGTCAGTCGGCGCCTATACATCTCGCTGGGAACGGTCAATACCCATCTGGCCCGGATCAGGGACAAGTACGCCGCGGTCGGCCGGCCCGCGCCGACGAAGGCCGCCCTCGTTGCCCGCGCATTGCAGGATGGGCTGATCGACATCGAGGACCTCTGACCATCGAAGGTCCCGGGCTGTCGCGGTTGGACGGTCCGGACGACGCTGCGACGCCGAAGGTGCGGGCGACTCGACGGGCCCGGAGCTGTCCCTCGCGGACCGCGTCGACCGAGGCTGCCGGGACGGCGGGACCGTTCGCGCCCGCCCGGGATCCGGGTGTGGATGTTCGGGTACGACGCCGCTGACGCCGGTCGGGATTCTGCCGGGAAATGCATGGACTCGGCAAGATATTGCTCGATACGCGTCGAAGTCGGCGATATATGACTCCTCGCTGGCGCCTTCCGCCGAGTAGCTCAGCGGTAACATTATCGGAAGTATGATCGGCGACGGGACGTGAACGTTCGCATCGCCGCCGGGGTGATGAGGTATATATTGTGCTCGTAAGCGCCTACAGAAATGCTCCATTACGGCATCGAATTCTGAAGGGCTACGTAATCGTCGCAGACGATATCGACGAAATGCATCGAAAGTTGCAACGGTCATCCAGCGCGTTGTCCGGTTCTGGCGGGGGGTTCCCGCGAGTGTGTTTCAATGCGAACCGGCCCGGCTGTCTGTGGATCGATACCGGGCCGGTCTGGATCAGCGATCCCGCGCAGCGCGCCGCGCTCGTCGGCGCCTTGGCCGACGTCGTGTCCGCCGCCGCGGAACAGGTGCGACAGGCCGGTGGGACGCTGTTGCCGTCGGGCATCTCCTGGGGCGGCCCGCCGCATCGTCGGCTGTGCGAGGACGGGCATTCCGTCGAAGTCGCCGATGACCTGCAGCGGGAGATTCTCAGCAACCTGATCCGGCGCTACGTCCCCGAACTCGTCGCGCTCAGTGGGCGCGCGCTGTTCGTCGCGGGCCGCGTCAACGGACGTGGTTCGCTGCGCCTGGCGGAATCGAAAGACCAAGTCTCCACCCGCTATATCGCCTCCGCGTCCGTCCGGCACCTGCGGCGGGTCGAGCAGGCGTTGCGCCGCGACGACCGCGTATCGGGCTTCGCTGTGATGGATGTGAATCCGGTCGGTGACACGGAACTGGAGATCCCGAATGTCAGCGTTCGATGCCTCGATGCGCAGATCTTCCCGAGTTCGGCCGTCGCGCAGGCGGTCGTGCTGCAAGCACTCGCGGTACGTGCGCGGATGATGGAGCGCGACGGTCGGCGTATGCCCGCCGTCCCGCAACGGATGCTCGACAGGAATCGATCGAACGCCATCGCCAGGGGCATGGGCGGGGAGTTCGAGCGTGAGGCGGACGACCCGCGGAAGGCACGGGAACAGGCGACCGTTCGCCGCTCGGCGGCCGAGTCGGTGTCCGATCTGCTCGACGACCTCGATGCCGAACTGCGCGCGATGCAGATCGAGCCGCGCGAGATCCTGCCCTTGCTCTCCGCTCCGGAACTCGCGAAGCTGCATCCGGAATACGCCCAGACCGAGAATGACTTGCTGGCCGTCTGGAGCAGGCAGCACGCATTCGGAGTCGAGCAGATCGCGGCACTGCTGCGGGATCGGGCGACGCTCGCGGACGACCAGCTGACCAGGCACAACAGGCGGGTCGCTCCGGGCAGCCTGGGAACCTTGGAGGCGGCCTGGCGAACCAAGCTGACGGCCCGGCCGCGACGTTCGACGCCGAACGGGCGCAAGGGGCCGGCTCGCCCCGCTCGTCAGCGCCGGTCGGACGACGAGATCATTCGCGAGTTGGACCAGTTGACCGAGCAGCGTGACATGGATGAACGGCTGCGCGCTCTGCTGGCTGGTCGCCCGCCGCGCAATCTGGCTCCGGCGCTGTCGCGCCTCGGTCGCAGCAAGGAGATTCGCCGCGTGCTGCGGCAGCCGAACGCCACGGTGCTCGAACTGAGCGCGCCGGAGGAACTCGGCGATGGCGTACCGGACGAGCTGGGCAGTCGGTTGTCGCAGAACAAGCGGGTTTGCGTGCGTCTCGATGTGGCCGAGGCAGAACGGAAATCCGCGGTGGACGCGCTGATGGATCTGGCACGCAGACTGCCGAGGGGAGCGTGTGCCGGATTGATCACCAACCAAACCTACGCACGCAAAACCGATCGCCGCGCCAGCGTCGAGATGATCATCCTGGGCTCCACCGAAGGGGCGCAGTCGTGAATCAGCCCGTCAATGTCGTGCTGGATATCCGGCAGACGAGCAATCCGCCCACTGACGCGGCCGAGTTGCGGGCGCTGTGGACGCAGATCGAACAGCATCTGAACGGCGCCGGCCTTCGCGACGCCGAGAAGGTCGTTGTCCCGCTGGGGGACAACCGGACATGCGTTCTGTGGATACAGGATCGGCTTCGCGCTCCGGAGCGGGTCGACGACACCACGGCCTTCTCCATCCGGGGTGTCCTGGAGCCCGCCATGGTCCGGCACAAGTGCACGACCTGCTCGGCGGAAGGCAAGGTCACCTACGGGCCCTTCCTGTGCACCGGGTGCGGCCAAGGGGATCGGCTGGGACGTGTGTGCGACGAGCACGCCGTCGTCATCGAGGGTCGGATGACCGCGACCTGTGCGCGCCACCGGCCCAGCTGCGCGTGCGGTGCCGCGGCCACGTTCTGGTGCAACGGGGAGATATGCCGGGGACGCAACGCGTTCTGCGACCGGCACCGGGTCGGGCACCCCGGCGGCGCCGACACGTCGTACTGCCTCGATTGCTATCGAAAAGAATTCCCGGAATGCGCGGGCCCGGGATGCAATTCGACCGGAAGCATCGCTTGCGAGTTCGTCGTCGATGGCAAGCGCGCGACTTGCGGAAACGCGGCATGCGCCAGGCACGCGTATCGCTGGCAGATCTTCGGGCCACATAAACGAGGGCTCGGGCTGTGCCCGGATCACGCGCGGCGGCTGAAGTCGCTGGAGGACCGCCAGATCGTCTTCCAGATCGTGGCGGGAACCGCGAATCGGCGGCGCGGTCAGCGCTCCGAGGCCAGGCGCACATATATCGGGCTGCCCCGGTTGACGATCGTCCGGCATATCTTCATCAATTCTCGTTCACGCAAGCTGGACATGATCTCCATCGACCGGATGTTCGGTGAGTTGCAGCACGACAGCCGCACCGACAATGCTGTCCGCCGTCTGTTGCAGGAGCACGAGAAGATACGCAAACAGGACGTGGCCGTTTTCGAAGGAGACGAGGAACGCGGCCGCGAACTCTTCGACAAACTCACCGCTTGGTTGCGGGCACGCGGCCGCGCCGAGGTGGCGAACCACATCAGCTTCGCGGACTATCGGCCTCGGTCCAACCTGCTGTTCGTCGACGTCGAGCCGGAATACATGGGCAGATTCATCGGACGCGGCGGCGCGGAGAAGCGAGCGGCGTCGAACGACCTGGGGGTCAGGGTCGAAGTGGAGCGGAAATGACATCGACCGAATGGGACAGCAGGCGGCACACGTTGCAGGTCGCCAAGGGAAATGGGCTGGTCACCGCGAATATCGTCGCCGTCAGCGCCGAGGATCGTCAGGGTACGTCCGGCCGGGTCGAGACCGCCCGGGTCGGCCTCTTCGAGGTGGGCGCCGACTCGTCGCGGCAGGCGGCGGTGCGGATCATCGCCTCGCCTTCGGTCGCGGAGGGATCCGTCGTCGTCAGCACTGATCTGGTGGATGAGCTGCGGCTGGGCGTGATCGACGAGCACGGTTGGCGCTTGAGCGCGATGGCGTGCGATCCGGCTGCGCGGATCGTCCTGGAACCGCTCACCGAGAACCGTCTGGACGAGGTCTGCCAGCAGTTGCGGAACGCGAAGGACATCGTGGGCCAGCAAGTCCATCTCGGCGGAGGTGACTCGTGGGTATACGCCGACGGGGAGTCCTTCCGGGTACGCCAGGTCTTCGACCGCTCCGGGCGGGAGCGGACGGACCTGTGCTACATCGACGCCGAGACCGAAATGGACGTGTTCCTGGCCGGCAATCGCAACGGGGTCGACATCGTGATCCTCGCCGATTGCAGCGGTTCGATGAGCTGGGACGACATCGAGGACCGCGCCGACGTCGTCCGCCTCGGATCGCGCCGGAGATCCGCCTACATATCGCGGATGGATGCCCTGAAGCGTTCGCTCATGGATATGGTCGAGATCCGCAGGCACGTGACCGGGCGGGTGGCCCGTATCGCGCTGGTGAAGTTCACCACCACGTCGATGTGCGTCTTCCCTAGGTCGGGCTCGATGGCCGAGATCCAGGGCCCCGACGACGAGCGGACACTGCGGGACTTCCAGGGCGCCATCGGCCTGCTGCGGCCGGAGAACGCGGCAACCGACATCGGACAGGCCCTGCATTTCGCGTCCGACCTGCTGCACCGCCACGGTGTGCCGGGTAACGACCGATTGATAGTTCTGGTCAGTGACGGGGCCGACTGGAAAGAGAAGGGCGAGGAAACCGCGGGCGAGGCCGTGGTCGCGATCGCCGATCCAGTCTCGCTGATGGAGGAACTGCACGAATTCCTGAGCATCAACCTCCATGCCGTCGGGATCGGCGATCGCGACACGTTCATGCGCTGGTGGCAGACGAATCGTCCACCGGGCGAGCGCGATCCGCATATCAGTGTGATCCCGAACCACGCGTTGCTGCGGGAACTGGTGCGGGTGGGTGGTGGCGATCCGAGCCGGACCGGCGGGGTAGACGTACTGCACAGCTATTTCGCGGATCTGGGCACCGGTGTCGCACATCACGTCGGCAAACCGTCCGGTCCCGGCGGCGCCAGGCTGCAGTCGACGATCGACACGCTTCATCCCGCGGGTCGCCGCGTCGACCGCGAAGTGCGGCGGAAACTCGGGGATCTCTCCGAGGAGTTGCTGGAATTGCGGACCCAGTTGAACGACCTCTCGCGCCGCTGCGGTGAGAGCGATCTGTTCGGCCACGTGCATCACGGCAAACTGCTCGATCTCGGCCGTCCGCTGCACGGTGCGCGCGATTTCACGTCATGGATCCTGGATTGTCATCACGCGTTCGGTGAGACGTTGGACCGGCGGCTCAAGGGCGAGCAGCCCAAGGAGCCCAAGGAGCGGTACGGCATCGACGGCGTCTACGACACGATCCGGGATTGGCGGATGGACGCGGTCCGGCGGTTCCGCAACAGCGACGGGCACGCGTTGATCGCGAGTCGCGATGCCGAATTGCTCGGTGCGGTCTGCCTCAAGTTGACCGGACGGAAGGTCCTCGCCGACGACGACGCCGAGTCGTGGACGAAGTTGCAGGTCGGTTTGCTGGCCGGTGTCGTCGAGGTGCTGCGAGAGGTGAAGATCGTGCTCGAGAACGCACCGCTGTCTCCGCGCGCCGAGCAGTATGCCGACGCGTTCTCCATCGAAGGCTACTAGGCCCGTGACCACTGGACTCAGGAGAAATCGTGGCCGCTGACGTGTTCGCGTGCCTGATCTTTCGGGTGCGTTGGAAGGCCGATCGAATGCCATCGGCTTGTGGCTGGTTCCCCGGCCCGCTCCCGGTGCCGATCCCGAGTGCCGGTGCCGCGGTCGGCCGTGGGGGCGAAGCGGTGGTCGCCGACCGAACCGCTCGGACCGCGTACTTCTCGGCTCGCGTGCACGACGCGCTGTACGGCGCGGTGGACTCGGTGGCGGCCACCGGCCGTTGGCACAGACGGCCGACCGGTGAGCCGCCGGACCGGCGGGGTGCGATCGTCCACGGCTGGGAATTGCTGTTGGGCGAAGAAGGCGGTTACGCCGTCGCGCACGTGGAGCTGTCGAAGCAGCCGGTCGACGTGTTGTCCGAACTCACCGAGGTGCGAGGGGAGGGCCGCCGATGGTTGTCCAGCCTTGTCGACGTCGTATCGTTCGAGTCCGGGAGGCCTCGCGTCGTCACCCACCTCTGCTGGACGAACGATCCGATGCCGGAGCCGATTTCCGATCCGGCGGCACTCGGTTCCTGGTCCACGTTGCAGCGATGGCAGTGGTTTCTGGCGTCTGGCACGTCGGTGGCGGACGGCCTGCCCGACCCCGGCGATCCCCGGATCTTCGCTGACGTCGTCCATCTGTCGGGGGATTGGCGCGCGTTGATTCTGCGCGACGGCGTGACCTACACGGCACTGACATCGACCGACGCCACCGAATTCCACCCCGTCGCACGCGCTTACGTGCGGTCGATCCATGTGGACGCCGTTCTGCTCGGCTCACTGCAACTGAACGCCTTGCACCGCATCGCGGATCGGATCGCGGACATCCGGGTCGACCGCACCGGCGCGGGGCCGGTCGAGTCGCTGGAAGCCGAGATCCTCGACACCCGCGCGAAGCTGTGGTGGAACAACATCTCCGAGCGTGGGGCGCAAGTCGCGGACGTGCTGCGCGCCTTCCAGAACCAGCATCGGATGACCGACCTCTACGCGCAGGTCGTGGCGGACCTGGACGACATCTCCCGGTATCTGCAAGCCCGTCGCGCTCGACTGGAAGACGAGGCGATCGCCGAAGCGCAGGCACGCAGGCGCCGCAGCGAGGAGCGTCATCGGGTGTCCGAGGACCGCGATCGCCGCAATCAGACCACCATCGCTGTCATCTCGTTTCTGCTCCTACCCTTCGCCGTCACCTTCAGCGGCGCCGCTGTGCTCACAGATCCGAGCGCGCGCGCATTCGCTTGGAGCATCGCCGTGGCCATCGGGCTGTCTCTGGTCCTCGTCACCGTTTCCGCCCTGCGTGACCGGTGACGTGAGAAAAGGGCGTTGTCGGACTCATCGCATTTCTGGTGCCGGCCGAGTACGGTCACGTCATTGTTTCCTATACCGGTGGTATCGGCCTGCTCGCGCCGGCGATCGGGTATCTCACGAATAGCGACATCGTGATGGGGATCGGTGGTATCGGTATAGCCGTCGCAGTCGCGGTGCTGATTCTCGTCGGATGGCTCGACCTGTGACGATCGGCGGCGCGTGCGAAAAATTGTCGGCGCCGAACGTGTTTGTCGGTTGAACGGCCGACAGTGAATTCTCGTAGGAAAAGGTAGCATTGGCACGCCCGGGTGGCAGGTGAAAGGGAGTGGCACCGAATGAGTGAACCGAAGGCGACGATTCTTCCGGTGTATTTCGTCGCGGACGAATCGTATTCGATGGTCGACGACGTAGCGGATCTGAACACGGGCCTGACCAGCCTGCTCGACACCTTGCAGGGTGAATCCATGGCCGCGGCGAAGGTACGTTTCTGCGTGCTGGGGTTCTCCGACACCGCGGTCTGCTACCTGGAGCCCACCGATCTGCGGCATCTGGACGCCATGCCGGAACTGCGGGCTCGTGGTTCGACGTCGTTCGCGGCGGCATTCGCCGAATTGACCGATCGGATACCGCGCGATATCACCGCGCTGAAATCCGACGGCTATCTGGTGAACCGGCCTGCGGTGTTCTTCCTCACCGACGGCGCGCCGAATCCGGGAGACGGCTGGGAGAGCGAACACGCGCGTTTGACAAGTTTCGCGGCGCGTCCCAACATTCTCGCGTTCGGCATCCGGCAGGCCGACGCCAACGTTATCAGGCGGGTCGCCACGAACCCGAAGTACGCGTTCATCACCGCCGCTGGGACCGACACAGGCGTCGCGATCTCGAAATTCATCACCGCGCTGACGCAATCGGTGATCAATTCGGGCCAGGCGTTGGCGACGGGCCAGGCGACGCTTCAGGTGGAGAAGCCGGACAACTTCGTCTCGCTCGCGGTGGACACGGTGTGATGCGCTTTCTGAGCAAGCGAGACAAGCACGTGCCGGACGACTCCTCGCCGGCGGACACGATTGATGTCGCGAATCCGGAACCGGCAACCGAGCAAAGCGCCTCGGCCCTACCCAGCCGGTTGTCGAGCGCGCCGATCGTCGTCGGTGCTCCCACACCGGCGTTCGAGCCGAAAGCCGTCGGCGACGAATACGGCAGAACGCCGTACCGCGCGGACACCATGATCGACGGATGGTCGCGCGGCCCCTTCACGATCCGCGCGGCATCGGTGCGCGGATACCTGCACCGGTACAACGGTGCTCCGCGCCAGGACGATTTCGCCGTCACCGCCGCGCCGGATCGGGAGCGACTGATCGTGGCCGTAGCCGACGGAGTGTCGGCGGCGCGGCATTCGCACATCGGCTCGACCACCGCCGTGCGCTACGCCACGCAGTGGCTGGAAGAGCAGCCCGCGCAGGAGCTCGGCGACATCGGCTGGCACTCGCTGTTCCAGAGCACCGCGTGGATGTTGACCGAGCGGGCGGCTGCCGTCCTGTCGCTGCCGCAAGCGGATGCCGAGCAAGCCGAGCAGGCGCTGGCGACCACACTGACGTGTGTGGTGTGCGAGCAGCACGCCGACGGCGGGTTGTCGGCGACCCTGGCCGGGGTCGGTGACTCCGGTGTGTGGTTGCTCTCGGGCGCGAGTTTCATTCCGGTGCTCGGCGGTAAGCCGGCTTCCGGCTCCGGGTTGACGTCATCCGCGGTGAGCGGGCTGCCGAGGGTTCCGAACGAAGTCGAGCCCATCTCGGTGATCGTCGAGCCGGGTCAGGTGCTGCTGGTGGGGACCGACGGATTCGGGGATCCGCTCGGGAGCGGCGACGGCGAAGTCGGCGCGTTGTTCGCCTCGGTGCTCGCCGGTCGAGTGCCGTCGCAGCTGGAATTCGCGCACGCCCTGGATTTCTCGCGGGAGACCTTCGACGACGACCGCACATTGGTGGCCATCTGGCCGAGGGAGAACTGACGGGACGGGCAGTGACACAGCAGCGAGTGAAGGTCGGTCAGCTGGGCCCTTTGACCAAACTGGCTTCCGGCGGTCAAGGGGTGGTCTACAGCGCGCCCGGTGCGCGGATGAGATACGCGAAGGCGGTGGTGTACAAGGAGTACAAACCCGCTGTGCTGCCCAGCGTCTCGGTCGACGTGCTGGACGAGATGCCTGCCTATCTGGAATCGCTGCCCTTCGCCGAGGGCATGGATCTGCTCTCCCGGGTGGCGTGGCCGTGCCGGCTGGTGGAGGCGGACAGCTCCACGCAGGTGACCGGGTTCGTGATGCCCGCGATCCCGGACGAGTTCTTCATCAAGATGACCATGTCCTCGGCGGTGCAGTCGAAGACCGCGGAGTTCCAGCACCTGCTCAACGGTGACGCCTTCCTCGCGAGGCGGGGCATCCCCTTGACCGAACGGCACCGTTACGAATTGCTGGCGGACGCCGCAGAGGCGCTGACGATTCTGCATCGCCACCACATCGCGGTCGGTGACCTGTCGCCGAAGAACCTGCTGTTCTCGTTGCAGCCGGACCGGAAGGTGTACTTCATCGACTGCGATGCCATGCGACTGCGCTCCCGGTCGGTGTCCGCGCAGGTCGAGACCCCGGACTGGGAGGTCCGGGTGATCAATCCAGGAGAGGAACTGGCGACCGCCCGATCGGATGCCTATAAGTTCGGGTTGCTCGTCCTGCGGCTGCTGGCCGGAGACCAGAGCACCCGCGATCCGCACCGGTTGCCCGCCGCCGTGCCGCGTCCGGTCCGGGTGCTGGTCGACGCGGCCCTGTCCGCTACGCCGGGGCAGCGGCCCCGCCCGGCGGACTGGCTTGCGGCGCTCACCGACGCGGCCACCCACGCGACGACCCGAACGCCATCGCCACCACCACGAACAACGCGCACACCACCATGGCGCGGCCCGGCCCCCACCGGCGGGGCCGGTGCGGCGGTACTACCACCCGCGCCGGCGGCTCCGCCTCGGCCCACTAGCCGCCGCCCGTTCTACCAGCGCGTCTCGACCCGCGTGAAAGTGATCGCCGGGATAGCCGTCGTTCTCGTCATCGTCGGCTTGCTGACCAGCAAGACGTCGGGCGGCAACAATCCGAGCCCGGCAGGCAACCGGGGGCCGGCCGTGGCGGCGATTCCGGCGACGGTGACTTCGACGATCGCGGTGGGGGCGCAACCATGGGGCGTCGCGGTCGACCCGAACACCGAAAGCGTGTTCGTCACCAACAGCGCGGGCAACTCGGTCTCGGTGATCAATACCCGGACGTCCGCCGCCGCGTCGGTCACCGCGTCGGGCATGGTGAAACCGGCTGCGGTCGCGATCGACGCGGCAGCGGGCATCGCCTATGTCACCAATGCCGGAAGCGGCTCGGTATCCCTGATCAATACGCGTAGCCGGGCAGTGGTCGGAAGTATCGCGGTCGGGGCGGGGCCGTACGGCATCGCCGTCGACTCCGCCGCGCACACCGCCTTCGTCACGAACTTCGAGGCGAACACGGTGTCGGTGATCGACACCGGATCCAGGGTGGTCACCGCGACGATCCCGGTCGGCAGCCATCCCTATGGCGTGGCCGTGGACCCCGGTACGCGCGGCGTCTTCGTCGCCAACGCGGGCCCGCCCGGCGCGGTCGATCACACGGTGTCGGTCATCGACCCCGTCGCGTCGGCCGTGGTCGCCACCATCAATGTCGGGAACCAGCCGTGGGGTGTGGCGATCGACGCCGATACGCGAACCGCGTACGTCACCAATCACGCCGATGGCACCGTCTCGGTGATCGACATCCGAACCCGCGCGGTCACCGCGACGCTGCGCGTGGGGCTCGGGCCGGTCGGTGTGGCGGTGGATCAACCCGGGCGGACGGTGTACGTCACCAACCACGGTCTCGATGACGCGCGTACGGGCAACACCATTTCTTCGATCGACACCCGGACCGGCAAGGCCGGCAATTCGATCCGGGTCGGGGCCCGCCCGCACGGTGTCGTCGTCGATCCCGCCACCAGAAACGTCTATGTCACGAATTTCACCGACGGCACACTGTCCGTGGTCGGTGACTGATGCCGATACACACCATCCACAAGGGGAGAACGCGCTGGTCACGGCTCGGTGTGGCAGTGGTCGTCGCGTACGCGACCGTTGTCGTCGCGGGCAGCGGAACCGAGTCGGGCGAGCACGAGTCGCCCGCAGGACCGAGTGAATCGACTGCCCTCGGCCGGAGGCTGGAGCCGATCGTGCGCGGCGTTCTCGATTCGATGCTCGTTCCCGGCGCGGTGGTCTACGTGCGCACACCGGACACCGTCTGGCGTCAGGCGTTCGGGACGCGGACCGTCGGGCAGGAAGACCCGATCACGGTGGACGATTTCTTCCGGGTCGGTTCGACTACGAAGACGATGGTCGGCACCGTCGCACTGCAACTGGTCCGGGAAGGCGAGCTGGCACTGGACGATCCGGTGTCGAAGTACCGGCCGGGCGTTCCGAACGGCGCGCAGATCACGATCACCGAGCTGCTGAACATGCGCAGCGGGTTGTTCAGCTACAACGAGGCGCCGCGGCTCGCGCGAGCGATGGACGAGGATCCCGGGCGCACATGGGAGCCCGAAGAGCTCTTGCGGCTGGGTTTCTCGTCGCCGCCGTATTTCGAACCCGACGCGGAGTTCCGCTATTCGAATACGAATACGATCCTGTTGGCGTCGCTGCTCGAGCAGATCACCGGGGAGGATATCCGCTCGTTGCTCATGGATCGGATCTTCCGCCCGCTCGGCTTGGCGAAGACGTCCTTTCCGGCCGCCGGTGACGTGTCACTGCCCGCGCCGTCACCGCATGGATACCTGTACGGCACCAACGTCGAGGCGCTCGCGTCGCCGCGGTTGCCGGACGACGAAGTCCTGGCAGCCCGAGCGGGCACCTTGCTGCCGACCGATGTGACGAATCTCGATCCTTCGTGGATCGGGGCCGCGGGAGCGGTGATCTCGACCGCGGAAGACCTGGCCGCCTACGTCCGGAAGCTGGTCGGCAGCGACGAATTGCTCGGGTCCCCGCTCCAGCGACAGCGCCTCGACAGTGCGGCTCCGCTGAACCGGAGCGATCCGGCGGGCATCCATTACGGTCTCGGGCTGGAGTCGTTCGGGCCGATGATGGGCCACGACGGGGCCATTCCGGGTTTTCAGACGTTCATGGGTTACGACCCCGTCACGGACATCACCATCATCGTGCTGTGCACGTTGCGCGACGGGCCCGCCGGTGGAAGGCCCGCGAACGAGATCGCCTACGGCTTCGTCCGCGCGCTGATCGGTGGATGACTCGGCGTCGCGATGGCCGAGTGTCTGCGTTCGCGGGCCGATCGTCCGGCGAAACGGTTCATGATCGGCTTGTCTATGCCGTGATAGATCGCTGCCGCGGCAAGGATGGATGCCATGAGAGTGACCGTCGCCCACATCGCCCAGCCGCCGATCGAGTATCGCCGGCCGCCGATGAACAGCCGGGTGATGATCACCATGACCGGGAACTGGATCATGTAGAACGCGTAGGAGATGTCACCGAGCCAGATCAGTGGGCGGCGGGCGTTGAGACCGGAGACGCCCGCGAGGTCGCGGGTCGCCAGGGTGGCCACCACCGCCCGCCATCGGTCCCACCAGCAGCGCCGACATCTTGTAGTTCACCGGAACGAACCAGGTGGCGGCGTAGCCGAGCGCGAGCGCCGTCAGCGGCATGGCCGGCCGGGTGTTGCGCCACAGCCCTTCGGCGACCAGGCGAGCGGCGAGGACTCCCAAGTAGAACTCGGGCAGTCGCGATGCCGGGAAAAGGTAGCTGAGCCAATACGACGGCGGAATCGGGATATCGCGTTGCGCGAACCATTGTGGTGAGGCGTGGATTTCGAACTCGGGGGAGACCTCACCCCGGAGCAGCCTCGGAGCGAAGGTGTTGGCGATTCCCTTGGGCCCGTCGGCCCAGAGGTAGAAGCCGGTGTGCAAGGCGAGGATCAGGACGAGCACCGCCGCGACCGCCCACCACAGTCTGTGCCGCGGAATCCGGGCGACAGCCGGTGCGACAAGGGGAAAACTGAGGTAGAAGAGCAGTTCCGCACACAACGACCAGGACGGCACATTGAGCCCTCCCAGCGTGGTCCACTTCGGCACCCAGGTGTGCACCAGCAGAATGTTCGGCGCCCACACCACCGGACGGGCCAGCGGTACGCCCGCCGCGGCGACGAATACCAGTGCGGCGACCAGGTGGGTCGGGTAGATCTTCAGGATCCGGCGGCGATAGAACAGCCGGACCGACTTACCGTCGCGGCACGACCAGTGGATGACGAAGCCGGACAGCACGAAGAAGAAGGTCACCCCTGCCGCGCCCGATTGCATGGGAACGAAGCCGTGGATGGTGCGGAACAGCTGTGACTTCTGGAAGGGGTAGACCGGAAGGAATACCAGTGCGTGCAATACGAATACCGCGAAGGCCGCCCACCATCGAGCGCCGGTGAGGGCGGGCAGTTCGGTGCTTGGACGGTGGTCGGGCAGCATGGGCGAGGCCTGCTCAGAGCCCGAATTGCTGTCGCATCCGGTCGGCGACGACGCCGTTGCCCCGCGCGTTGGGATGTACCGGAGCGCCGTCGAACGGTGAGTCGGCGCCGGCAAGGCCGCTGACCCACGGATCGTCCGAACAACTGGCGTGCCCCGCGGTGACGGCGCGCACGTCGACGAACTCGATCCCCAACAGCCCCGCGGCCGTCCGCTGCGCGTCCTGGACTCGATCGAGGTACGTGATATAGCCTTCCGCGCGCGGCTGGACGACCCGTCCGGCCACAGCGAGATCCATGCACGCGGTCGACTGTCCCGGCGGGAACACTTCCGGATACCCCACGAGTGCCACCCTGGCCTTCGGCGCGTAGTAACGCACGAACGTGACGACCTCGCGTACCCGATCGGCGTAACCGGAGCCGGTCACCGCGCGGTAGTCGGGCAGCCGGTTCTGATCGGCGGCGTCGAACCCGCACCCGGCCACGATATTGAGTAGACAGTCGGTCGAGGGGAACGCCGTTCCGGTCGAGTTGCCCCACACGTCGTTCAGTCCCGCTTGGATCAGTACGACCCGGGTGTCGGGCCCGAAACCACCCTGCGCGAACGCCTTCCGTGCCTGATGCACAAGAGTCCAGCCGTTGCCGGTGTCGATCGTGCCACCGTTGCAGGATACGTCGAGGAATTGGGCCGTCCCGGACAGCTGTGTCGCCGCCGCGAGTTGGTTCGGCCAGGAAGAGGGCGAACGGGTGCATCCGTCGTCGGCATGGCCCAGGACGGGAGCGGTCGCCGTGAACGAATCGCCCAGAACGACCAGGGCGGTCCCGCCGGCCGGATCGGCCACGGCGGTCGTGCCAGGGATCGGGACGGCCAACGACACCGCCGCGAGCACCGCGGTGACCGTCGACCTCCCTCGGAGCGACCTCATCGCACACCCAATCTTTCGATAACACAGGAGGATCCAGTATCCCGTCGCCGCGCCGTCAGCCGCTGTCGGTCGAATGGACGACTGCCGTCGACGAGGTGCGCGAATAGCCTGGCACCGTGCGCACCAGCCGATTCGGATCCCTTCGATTGCTGATCGCGACCGGAATCGCCGCCCTCGCGGTCGGTGGGTGCGGCGAGCCGTCCGAGCCTGCGCCTGTCGGCGCTGTCTCGCCGACGTCGGTTACGGATCCGGCGCCGGTCGCGGAGCCCGCGCCGCCGATCGTTTCGGAAGCCGCGAACCGGCCGCCGGAAGTCGCTGCGCCCGAAGCCGCCGTGCCGGAGGTCGTCGCATCCGAAGCTGCCGTACCGGAACCCGCTGCTCCGCCGCCGGTGGAGGCCCCCGTCGTACGGGTCCCGCAGCCCGCGCCGCAGCCGAAACCCGTGCAGCCGCGGCCGGCCGAGCCGCCCTCTCTCCCCGACCCCGGCTTCGAGCCGCGCTCCGGATACTGATCGGCCGGTCAGGAAATGGCGGCCTCGCCGCGCAGACGGAACAGTGAGGGTCCGCCGTAGAGGCACCAGGCGGCGATCACCGGATCGCAGATCGCGCAGCCCAGGGACGAGTCGTGCGCGAACGGGATGATGGGATTGCCTTTGAAGTGGTGCAACAGGTCCCAGGCGGTATGCAGGAGCCAGGCGATGCCGATGAACGTCCAGGACTCCAGTCCCCGGTAGGCGCAGTAGGTGACGGCTGCGGTGCAGACGAATTCCCAGCCGCCGAATCCGCCTCCGCTGAGGTACGCGGCTCCCGCGCCGGCGACCATGACGGCATTGAAACGGCGGCGATGCGGCTCGGGAATCGCCGACATGGCCAGCGCGTACAGGACGCCGATCAGTATCGGCGCGACATAACTCATGATCGGCGGACTCCTTGTGAGCAGGGCCTTCGGCGAATCGAATGTATCGACGAGGCCCGTTGCCGCCCAGTGGCATTCAAGCCACGTCTCACCGGAAACTCGCCAAACGGCGCAGTCCTCTCCGTCGGATGACGGCGTCTGGCGGTTGTGGATGTGGCAGGTGGTGGGAGTCACAGGACGATTGACGACGTCGGGGACGGGTATGCGGCGGATGTCAGCCGACTAATCAATGGGAGGTATGTGATGCCGGAGCATCAGAGCGGACCCCGGGAAGCTGTCGAGGGTGTCGTCGAGGACATCAAGGGGAAGGCGAAGGAAGCCGCTGGCGTCGTCACCGGTGACGAGAACCTGAAGAAAGAGGGTCGCGCCCAGCAGGACAAGGCCGAATCCCAGCGGGACGCGGCACAGAAGGAAGCCGAGGCCGAAAAGGCCCGTGCGGAAGCGGATCTCGACGAAGCGCGGCAGAACGCGTACGAGAGCGGCAAGGACGTCTAGCTCCCGCCGCGAGATCCGATGTGGCGGTGTGGCGGAGCGATCCGTTCCCGGTCGGCGGTGCATTGCCGCCGACCGGGCCGCCCTCAGCAATTACTCGGTGCGGGCACGTCGTGCAGGCGCGCGTCCAACCAATCGAGCGCGGACGGGATTCCGAGTAGGGCGGCGGACAAATGGTCCGGGCTGAGGAATTTCTCGTATTGCACGCGCACGCCCGCACGGCAATACCGCCCGAGCGTGGCATCGACCGACTCCACCGGGATCAGCGCGTCGTTCTCCGCGCGCCATTGGTAGAGCGGCACGGCCGGAATACCGTCGTAGAGTTCCAGACTGTTCTCCTCGAGCACCCCGCGAGCGCGCGGGTCGTCGGCCAGCGAATTCGAGGCCGCGACGTCCACGATGCCGCGCCCGGCGCCTGCCAGGAGGATCTCGTTCGTGCAACTGTCGGCGATCCTGTTGCGGACCGCCAATCCGACCGAATTCAATTGCTCGCTCACCGGCAGCCGTGCCGGGTATTCCCGCTCCAGTCCGAGGGCCGCCGCGAAGGCGAGGCCGAATGCCGCGTGCGGCGCGTAGCCGAGACCCTCGATCATCTTGACCAGATTCATCGGCACCCCGCCCGCCGCCACCCCGGCCAGCGGCAGTTCCGGCGCGTAGGTCGGCGCCAGCGCGGCCGCCCACGAACTCGCCATGCCGCCGCCGGAGTAGCCGAGTAGGGCGATCGGGCTGTCCACCAGTCCCAGTCCCTCGACCCGCCGGGCGGCGCGCAGACCGTCCAGGGTGATCATGCCGCCGAGTTTCGCGGCGCCGTAGGCGCTGGTGGGGCCCAGATGATCAGGGAGAGCGACCGACCAGCCGCGCAGCAGCAGGCCGTTGAGCGCGGGTGCTTCGCGCACTGCCAGGTTGGGGTCGCTGGTGTAGAGCACCCGGGATACCGAGCACTGGGTGCCGAGTGCGTTGATGATGTGCTGGTAGGACAGCAGCGGCCTACCCGGGATGGGATTCGGCGGAGTCAGCACGGTAGTGGTGGCCGCGATCGGGTCGCCGACGGAGTTGGTGGAGCGGAACTTGATCATCGTGACCGTCGAGCCCGGGAACACGGGCAGTGCGGGCATCTGCCGTACGGCGAGGACATCGCCGGGTGCGGCGCGATCCAGACCGGCCGGGGTGGCGTAGAACGGATCCGGATCAGGTGCGGGATAGATCGGCTGCGCTGCGGCTTGCGGTGTGATCACGCAGAGCGCGGCCGCGGCGGTGGCGATGACCAATCGAAGCATGGTTTTCGACGACTCCCATTCATCACGACGTGCTGTTCCGTAACGCTGGTGTGCTGAAGTCGAATGCTCCCGGCCGCCGGTCGCTTTGACCGATGCCCGGACCTGCACACTGTAGGGGACGATCGGAAAAAGCCGAGGTAGCCGCGCCGCCTGTCGACGCAGGGGCGCGCCGTCCCCCGGTCGGCTACCGTGGCCCGGTGCTTCTGCTGGTCGGTGTGGTCCTGCTCGGTGTGTTCGCGGTGCGATTCGGCAGGGACCGCAGGCGGCTGGGACACGGCGTTTTCCTGCTCCTCGGGGCGGGGTTCGTCGGCGCGTGGGCGGTGGGCCGGGTCGGCGAAGGGGATCTGCCGGTGGTGCTCGCACCGCTGCTGGTGCTCCTGTCGCCGCTGCTGGTCTTGGTGCTCGCCGGGTTGTCGATCGCCAACGGCGCGCAATTGGTGCGTCGAGAGGGGTGGCGTCTGCCGAATCTGCTGCCGCTCGGGCTCGGCTTCGGGCTGCTGGTGCCCTATGTGGTGCTGGCTCTCGCCTTGGTGACCGAGAATCGCTGGCTGGTAGTGCTGCTGGCCTCGCTGACGATGGCGATCAGCTACGTCGGGTTCCTTTTCGCGGCGTTCCTGTTGTATTCGCTCTGCTACGGCCTGCTGTCCTATCGTCCCGAGATGGACGCGATCGTGGTGCACGGCGCCGGGTTGGTCGACGGCGAGGTGCCGCCGTTGCTGGCCGCGCGCCTGGATCGCGCGATCGAGGTCTACCGTGGCGAAGCCGATGCGGGACGCGCCCCGCTGTTGATCGCCAGTGGCGGCAAGGGTTCCGATGAGGAGGTTTCCGAGGCGTCGGCCATGGCGGACTACCTGATCCGCCATGGGGTGCCCGAAGACCACGTGGTGCTGGAGGATCGCTCGGAAACCACCGAGGAGAATCTGCTCTTCACCAAGCGGCTGCTCGGCGAGCGCGGCGCCACCACGCGCATGGTGCTGGTGACGAGCAATTTCCACGTGCTGCGCACGGCGATCCTGGCGCGCCGCCTCCGCCTCGATGCCGAGGTAACGGGCGCCAGGACCGCCTTCTACTACCTGCCGAGCGCTTTCCTGCGCGAATTCGCCGCGTTGCTGGTGGCCTACAAGTGGAGCAACGTGCTCATGGGCCTCGCGTCGGTGGCGCTGCCACCCCTCGTGCTGCTGGCCACCGGCCGATGACTCAGCCGAAGCTCTTGTGCGGAACGCCCACGGTCAGACCGCCGTCGATGATGAACTCGGCGCCGGTGGAGTACGACGACTCGTCGCTGGCCAGGTAGGTCACCAGCGCGGAGACCTCGGCCGGGTCGGCGGCGCGACCGAGCGGGATCTGCAGGAAGTCCTCGGGGATGTTCTCCGTCATCGGAGTGCGGATCAGGCCGGGATGCACGGAATTCACCCGGATCTTGTACTGCGCCAGCTCGAGCGCGGTGGATTTGGTGAGCCCCCGCACGGCGAACTTGGTGGCCGTGTAGCCGTGCAGGCCCGGGCTGCCGCGCATGCCCTCGACGGAGGAGATGTTGACGATCGAGCCGCCGCCCGCCTCGATCATCGCGGGCGTGGCGGCCTGCATGCCGAGGAACGTGCCGGTGAGGTTGATGTCGATGATCCGCTGCCATTCGGCCAGCTCGAACGCGACGAGCAGGTTGCCGTTCACGATGCCCGCGTTGTTCACCAGGACGCTCAGTGACCCGAACCGCTGTACCGCCTCGTCGACGGCCTTGCGCCAGTCGCCCGGCTCGCGCACGTCGAGGTGGACGTAGGCGGCGTTGTCGCCGAGTTCCGCGGCGACCGCGGCGCCCTCGTCGTCGAGCACGTCGCCCAGCACCACGCGCGCGTCCTCGGCGACCAGGGCCCTGGCGTGCGCCGCGCCCATGCCGCGCGCTCCGCCGCTGATCAACGCCACTTTGCCGGTCAACCGCCCCATCCGGGGTACCTCCGTCTCTCGAATTATCTGTAACACGTTACAGAAATGCGCCTGGTGTCGGCACGTCTCGCGACAGTAACCCAGGTAATCGCTCGGGAGTCGCACGCGCATATGTCATGATCGTGTAGAACGCGTTCTAAAACTTGCCACGGTGTGACCGCTCGGGAGGTGCGTCATGACGAACCCCGACCGAAGCGCGACGCGGTTCGGTGGACGTTTCCGGGTGCCCGACATCGCCGAGGTGCCCGGTGGCCGTCTGGTCGAACTGCCGGGCCGGGGCCGGACCTACGTGGTCGACATCCCGGGCCCGGAGGACGCGCCCGCGCTCGTGCTGCTGCACGCCACGGCCTGTACCGCGTACCTCACCTGGTTCCCGTCGCTGGCGGCGCTTGCCCGGCGGTACCGGGTGATCCTGTTCGATCAGCGCTGGCACGGGCGCGGCATCCGCTCCGAGCGGTTCACCCTGGAGGACTGCGCCGATGACGTGGTGGCCGTGCTCGACGCGCTGCGACTGGACCGGGCCATCTGCGCGGGATTCTCGCTGGGCGGGATCGTCGGCCTGCTGGCGGCGCATCGCCATCCGGACCGGGTGAGCGGGCTGGTGCTCTGCGCGACGCCCTATCGGTTCCGCGAGAAATGGCGCGAGCACGCTTTTCACCGAACGTTCGCGGCCTTCGCCGCTGCCGTGGGGCCCTACTCCTACCGCCGGGCCGAGAAGCTCGCGGGGCGTCTGCCCGAGCTTCCGGTGGTCACCTGGACGCCGGGGCGATTGGATCGCTGGGCACTGGGCGAGTTCCGCAGTACCAGTGGTTGGGCGCTCACCCAGGTGCTCGCCGCGGTCGGGCGCTTCGACGCGACCGCGTGGCTGCCGACTCTGACGATGCCGACCGCCGTGGTCGTCACGACCCGCGACCGGGCGGTACCGGTCTACCGCCAGGTCGAGATGGCGACAATGATCCCGGGGGCGAGCACGCACCGTGTCGCGGCCGGGCACGCGTGTTGCGTGCTCGAGGCCGATCGTTTCGTCCCGGTGTTGCTCGAAGCCTGCGAGGCCGTCGCGGCGAAGATCTGACGGTGCTCGGTCCTGTCCGGCGGCGATGGCGGACAGCCGACCGGCACTCAGCCCGATGTCCGCGCCGCGGAGAGCAGTTCGGAGACCACGCCCGGAACGGCGTCGGTGAGCGCCCCGATGTCGGGCACCAGTTCCTTGCAGGCGATGAAACCGAAGTTCAGCTTGTCGTTGTTCGACAGCACGGTCACCGTCAGGCCCGCGCCGTGGAACACCGGCCCGAACGGGTACATCCCGTCCACCCGGAAGCCGAGGAAGTACAGCGGCATCGGGGGACCGGGCACGTTGGACACCACCAGGTTGTGCACCACCGGGTGCACCTCGGCCAGCTTGAGCGACGAGTACATCCGCGCCGCGAGCCGGAAGGTGTTCGGCGGGGCGTACTTCGACCAGTCCTGCAGGAAGTCCGCACCTATCACCTCGTGCTCTTCCTTGGCCCCGCGATTGGCCTCGGCCACCGCGCGCAAGCGTTCCACCGGGTCGGCGATGTCGGTGCCGAGCGTCGCGAACAGCGCGGAAACCTTGTTGACGCCCGCGGTGTGCCGGGTCGACTCGTGCACGGACACCGGCACGGAGGCGATGAGCGAGCGATCCGGCAATTCGTCGCGTCCGGCCAGATAGGTGCGCAGCGCACCGGCGACGACGGTCAGCACCACGTCGTTCACCTTGACGCCGAACGCGGAGCGGATCTCCTTGATGGCGTCGAGTTCGGCGTCGGTGAACGCGACGGCGCGATGCGGGGTGATGGCGAGATTGAAGGGCGTGCGGGGAGCGGAGAACGGTACCGCCATGCCCGCCTTGTTCTTGCGGCGGCGCTGGGCGAAGCTCGCGACGATGCCGACGGTTTTCGGCAGCATGCCGACGATGCCCGCCCGGGCCGGGAACTTCACCACCGCTTCGGCGAGCAGTTGCCAGTCGTTCGGTTTCGGGTCGGGGCGCCACTGCTGGTCGGGGACCTCTTTGGCGGCGCCCGGTTCCGGATCGCACAGGTGCATCATCAGGTTGGCGCCGGTGACGCCGTCCACGGCGGCGTGGTGGTATTTGCAGATCACCGCGACCTTTCCGTCGTCGAGGCCTTCCACCACCGACATCTCCCACAGCGGCCGATCGCGGTCCATGGGCCGGCTGGCGATGTCCCCGACGAGTTCGGCGAGTTCCCGGCGTCCGGCCGGGGGCGCGATCGCGATTCGGCGCACGTGGTAGTCGAGGTCGAAATTCGCGTCCTCCACCCAGACGGGATGGTCGAGATTCAACGGCACCTCGTACACGCGACGGCGCATCTGCGGAATCAGCGGAATGCGCCGGGCCAGTTCGGCTTTGAAGCCCTCGAACGAGTAGTCACCCGACGACGGGTCGAGGATCAGCAGCGCGCACACGTGCAGATGCTGGGTTCCGGTTTCCAAGTAGAGAAAGCTGGCATCCAATCCGGTCAATCGTTCCATAGCAAAAGACTACTAGAACATGTTCTAGTTTTGTGGCGATCGTGGCCGGTGTGACGACTGTCGCGAAGTGAGGCCACCGTACAACGGCGGGTGGCCGTTTTGTGTGTTACCGAAGGTTCCATATATGTGTATGATGCTTGCTACGGATATGTAGGAAACGCGCGACGAGTACGGGCGCGTGCGGATCGAGGAGTATCGATGAAGCTACTTCGCAGGGCAGGGCGGCGGCCCGACACCGACCCGGGCGCGGTGGCGCTGCACGCCCGCAACGTGCGTTTCGACTGGTCGGACACACCGCTGCGCTGGATGCCCACCGAACCCATCGCCTCGCACCTGATCAACTCGCTCAATCTGCTGCTGCCCGAAGGCGAGCGCATGTTCTGCGCCGCGTACGCCGAAGGGCTGCCGTACGTGCGGGACGAGAAGCTGCGCGAGGCGATGCTCGGGTTCATCGGTCAGGAATCGATGCACGCCGAGACGCACGACAAGGTGCTGCACGAGGTGCTCGCCGTGCACGGCATCGATCCGGAGCCCTATCTGCGGCAGGCCGAGTACCTGTTCCGCCGGACACTCGGGCCGCGTGATGTGGACGGTGTGGCCGAGCGGCAGGTGCTGGTCGAGCGGCTGGCTTTCATCGCCTGCCTGGAACACTTCTTCGCCTACCTCGGCGATTGGGTGCTCAACGCGGATCTGGAGCGGTTCGGCGCCGACCCGCGCATGGCCGACCTGTTCCGCTGGCACGGGGCCGAAGAGGTCGAGCACCGGCACGTCGCGCACGACGTGGCCGTCTACTTCGGCGCCGGTTATCTGCGGCGCGCCGGGCTGATGCTGCTGGTGTTCCCGATCTTCCTGACCTTGGTGGTGCGCGGCACCAAGTTCCTCGTCCACCAGGACCGGGATCTGCCCGATCTCGGTTACCCCCGGTTGCTGGCGAGAGTCTTCGGCGCGATGTGGCGTGGCGCGTTGCCCGGGGTCCCCTCGCTGCTGTGGAGCGCACTGAGCACCTTCCAGCCGGGCTACCACCCGGAGACGGTCGGCTCCACCGCGCAGGCGGTGGCCTACCTGGCCAAATCCCCTGCGGCGCGGGCGATTGCCTCGTGACCGTCCCCGACCATCTGCCCGCGGATCTGTTCGGCAGGCGCGACGTCGATCGCACCGTGCGGGTGTTCGACGCGGTCGCCTCGGCGCGGTTGCGCTGGACCACGCTGGTCAACCGGCGCGATCCCCGTCCGAAGGTGGACGACCGGCGGTTGGCGCTGGTGGTCACCGAACGCCGGATCGAGGCGCACGACCAAGACGTGGTCGGCCTGCGGCTGGCCGCCCCCGACGGACGCGCGCTGCCGCCTTGGCGCCCCGGCGCCCACCTCGACCTCGAACTGCCATCCGGCCGCCTGCGCCAGTACTCGCTGTGCGGCGACCCGGCCGACGTCCGCGCCTACCGGGTGGCGGTGCGCCGGATCCCGGACGGCGGCGGTGGCTCGGTGGAGGTGCACGACTCCCTTCCGGTGGGCTCGCCGATCGTGGTGCGCGGTCCACGTAACGCGTTCCCCTTCGCCGTGCCCGGCCACGGCTCTCCGGCGGCGCGACCGCATTTCGTCGCGGGCGGCATCGGCGTCACGCCGATCCTGCCCATGGCCAGGCTGGCGCACCGGCTCGGCATCGAGTGGTCGATGGTGTACACCGGGCGCAGCCGCGCGACACTGCCGTTCCTCGACGAGATCTCGGGCTTCGGCGACCGCGTCGTGGTGCGCACCGACGACGAGCACGGGCTTCCCGACGCGGGCGCCCTGTTGCCCGGCGTCGGTCCCGATACCGCGATCTACAGCTGCGGTCCGGCGCCGATGATCGCCGTGATCGCCACCGCGGTGCGGGAAATGCCGTCCGTGGAACTGCATTCCGAGCGGTTCTCGCCACCACCGATCGTGAACGGCAAGCCGTTCGAAATCCAATTCGCCTCCACCGGGGAGGTCGTCGAGGTCGGCGCGACGCGCACCGCGCTCGACGCCGTCCTCGCGTCCCGGCCCGACCGTCCGTACTCGTGCAGGCAGGGTTTCTGCCGCACGTGCAAAGTCCGGGTGCTGGCCGGCGAACCCGACCACCGCGACAGCGTGCTCACCGCCGCCGAACGCGAGGCGGGCGCGATGCTCGTCTGCGTCTCACGCGCCGATGGCGGACGCCTCGTGCTCGACCTGTGATCCGGCCTCCCGATCGGCCAAGGAGAATGATGACCACCACCGAAATCGCCGAACTCCCCGCGATCGAACGAACCGTGCGCAGCGGCGAATTCGACCTCGCCGTCTACGAATACGGCGACCCGGCCGCCGAGACCGTCGTGCTGGTGCACGGCTGGCCGGACACCCATCACCTCTGGGACGCGGTCGTGCCGCGGCTGGCCGAGCGATTCCACGTCGTCACCTACGACACCCGCGGGCACGGCCGTTCCACCCGCACCCGCCGCACCGCCGACTTCCGGCTCGATCGCCTGGCCGCGGACTTCTTCGCGGTCGCCGACGCGGTGAGCCCCGACCGGCCCGTGCACGTGCTCGCCCACGACTGGGGGTCGGTGCAGGTGTGGGAAGCGGTGTGCGAGCCGCGCGCCGCTACCCGGGTCGCGTCGTTCACCTCGGTGTCGGGGCCGAACCTGGACCACATCGGCAAGTGGATCCGCAACCGGCTGGCCCGGCCGACCCCGCGCAACGTGTGGCAGCCGTTCACCCAGCTGCTGTCGTCGGCCTACACCTTCTTCTTCATGACTCCCGGGCTGCCGCGCGCCGCCTTCGGCCTGGCCGGGACCGAACGGGTATGGCAGCGGGTGGTTTCGATCATGAACGAGACCGCGCCGTCGAACGTGCGGCTCGGCCCGACCTTCCGCGCCGACATCGTCGACGGCCTGTTGATCTATCGCGCGAACATCGTGCAGCGCATCCTCGCCCCGCGCGAGCGGCACACCGAGGTGCCGGTGCAGCTGATCGTCGCCGGACGCGACGTCGCCGTGCGGCCCGCGGGATTCGACGACGAACACAAGTGGACCGGGCGGCTGTGGCGGCGGGATGTGCCCGCCGGGCACTGGATGCCGTTCTCGCATCCGGAATTACTGGCCACCGCGACCACCGAACTGATCGACACGCTCGGCGGCTCGGCGGCGCCCCGGACGCTGCGCCGCGCCGAGGTGGGTCGCACCGGGCGGCCGTTCGACGATCAGCTGGTGGTCATCACGGGCGCGGGCAGCGGCATCGGCCGCGCGACCGCTCTCGCCCTGGCCCGTCGCGGGGCCGAGATCGTGGTGTCCGACATCGATCTCGCGGCCGCGAAGGAGACCGCCGAGCTGATCGCCGCCGAACACGGTGTGGCGCATGCCTATCCGCTCGATGTCGCCGACGAAGACGAGATGCGGGCGCACGCCGCGACAGTGCTGGACACCCACGGCGTGCCGGACATCCTGATCAACAACGCCGGAATCGGACAGGCCGGGGGATTCTTCGAGACGTCGGCGGCGGAATTCGACCGGGTGATGCGGATCAACCTCGGCGGCGTACTGAACGGCTGTCGCGCGTTCGGCCCGGCCATGGCCGAGCGCGGCCTCGGCGGGCACATCGTGAACCTCTCGAGCATGGCGGCCTACAGTCCGCAACAAGGGTTCAGCGCCTATTCCACCAGCAAGTCGGCGGTGTTCATGTTCTCCGACTGTCTCCGGGCGGAAGTGGCCGGGCGCGGAATCTCGGTACACACCATCTGCCCCGGCATCGTGCACACCGACATCGTGCGGCGCACTCGGTTCTCCGGTGTCAGCGCGGAGGAGGAGCAGCGCAAGCAGGAGCGTTACGACAGTCTCTATCGGATGCGGCGTTACGGCCCGGAGAAGGTGGCCGAACGGATCGTGCGCGCCATCGAGGGCGATCGCAGCGTCGTGCCGGTGACCCCGGAGGCCCACCTGCAATACCACTTCGGGCGGCTCGCGCCCGCCGTCGTCCGATTCCTGGCGGCGCGGGTGAAGCTGACCTGATCAGGAGGCGAGGGCACGGGCGAGTTCGGCCTCCACGGCCACCACTCGCTCGGGCTCGACGCCCCACGGCTGCTCGACGCCGACCCGGCGGTCCAGATCCCACAGCACGCATTCCTCGCCCGGAGCCGCCACGAACGCCCACGCCACCACCGTGCGGCCGAGCTGCTCCGCCATGCTGCCGTGCGAATCGACCGGGGGCCCGGCGCCTTCCGGGAAGTGGTGCAGGAACCGGCCGTAGGCGGTCGCGCAGAACTCCGCGTAGAGCTTGGTGCACAGAATGAACCCGTGCCATGCTTCGTCCACCGCGTGCGACGGCATACCGATCACCTGGTCGTCCCGCATGGCGGCGCCGCAGCACAACAGCCACTGCCGCAATCCCTTGTCCACCAATTCCCGCGGCTGCCAAGGGCAGGTCTTGTAGACGGCCTCGGGCAGTTCCAGCGCGTCCACGGCGGCGCGCACGATCGCCAGGTCGATCTCGCGCGCCGGAGATCTACGGAACCTGAAGTTCACCACAGTTCACTGTACGTGGGCGCCGATGGGCCGCTACCGTTCTGACATGAGCGCACTCATCCTTCTGTTCATTCTTTTGATGGTGCTGCTCCTCGTGGCGGTTCCGATCATCATCGTGGTCGTCGTCATCCGCTCGCAGCGCAACCGGTACCTGCCGCCGCCACCGTACGGTGGGTGGGGCGTCGGGCATCGAAGCGGGGGATATCACGAGGGGGGTTCCACGGATCCGTTCTGGGCGGCCGGCGGCGCCGGGTTGATCGGCGGGTTCGACCAGCCGAGCGGCTGCGGGGGCGGACATCACCACCACCACGACCATCACCACCACGGCAGTAGTTGCGGTGGTGGGAGCGGTAGTAGTTGCGGTGGGGGAAGCAGTTCCAGTTGCAGCGGCGGCAGCAGTTCCAGCTGTGGCGGGGGCAGTAGCTCCAGTTGCGGCGGGGGCAGTAGTTCCAGCTGCGGCGGCGGTTCCTGACGCACGATTTGACCTCAACACGCCTTGAGGTTCCATGCTGATCTTCGTCGATGGACGGCAAGGAACGACGAAGGGTGTGTCATGAGGGCTGTACAAGCCAGTGAGTTCGGTGGGCCAGAGGTGCTCGTGGTGCGGGAGCTGCCGGATCCTACGGCCGGGCCGGGGGAGGTGGTCGTCGACGTGGCCGCCGCGGATGTGATGTTCCTGGACACTCGGCTGCGTTCCGGCTGGGGCACCGACTTCTTCGGGATCGAGCTACCGTACGTGCCCGGCGGCGCGATCGCCGGTGTGGTGGCGTCGGTCGGTCCCGGCGTCGATCCGTCCTGGGTCGGCAAGCGAGTGTCGACGCCCACCGCGGCCAGCGGCATCGGCGGAGGCCTGCCGATCGGCGGATACGCCGAGAAAGCGCTGGCCAAGGCGGACACGCTGGTGACTTCGCCCGAGGGGCTGACCCCGGCGCAGGCCGTCGCGCTCACCCACGACGGCAGGACGGCGCTCGCCGTGTCCGACCGCGCCGCTGTCCAACCGGGGGAATGGGTGCTGATCACCGCCGCGGCCGGCGGGCTGGGCGTCCTGTTGATCCAGCTCGCCCGTGCCGCCGGCGCGAACGTCGTCGCCGCCGCGCGTGGCGCCACGAAGCTGGAACTGGCCGCGCGGCTCGGCGCGAGCGCGGTGGTCGACTACTCCGCGCCCGATTGGGCGGCCGAGGCGCGCGCGGCGACCGGGGGAGCGGGCGCTCACGTGGTGCTCGACGGCGCGGGCGGCGCGCTCGGCGAGGCTGCCCTCACGGTCGTCGCGGACGGCGGGCGCTTCTTCGGATACGGCGCTGCCGCAGGTGAATTCGCCACGCTGGACCGGGACGACGCGGCGGCGCGCGATGTCACCGTCTACGGGCTTTTCGACATCACCGGTTCGGATGTCGATTGGCAGGCGCTGGCCCGGCGCGCCCAGGACGAGGTCGCCGCGGGGCGCTTGGAGGTCGTCATCGGCCAGACCTTCCCGCTCGACGAAGCCCATCGGGCGCATGCCGCCATCGAGTCCCGAGCGGCCGTGGGGCGCACTTTGTTAACAGTGTGAACAAAGCGGCGAACTGGACAATTGACGTAGTGCGAGGTCCCGACGACGGCGCTAGGGTGCCGGGGTGGAGACTCTGCTCGTCGTCGGTATCGTCATCGTGGTCCTCGGCTTCGTCGTCGCTGTCGTGGCGTTCGCCAGCCGGCCACCCAAGGAAGCCGAGCAATGGGACGACCGTGACGACGCCGACGACTACGAGGACGACTGGGACGAGGACTATCGCGACGACTGATCCCGCTGCGCGGGGGTCAGCACCACGACCGCGATGGGCCGCTTGGTCAGCTTCTGATAGGCGCTGTAGCGACCCTTGTTCACCTTGTCGACAAGCGCCCACCGCCGGGCGTACTCGGGATCGTCCGGCAACGTCGCCCGGGCCCGCACCGTCAGTTTCCGCCGCCCGACCTGGATCTCGCACTCCGGCCGCGTCTTCAGATTCGCCAGCCACCCCGGCGGCCGCGGCGACCCGCCGTTGGACGCCGTCACCAGATAGTCCCCGCCGTCGCGCGCGTACGTCAGCGCAGAAGTCCGCTGCGCACCGGACTTACGCCCCACCGTCCGCAGCAGCAGCGTCGGATTCCCCAGCAGCAGCCGATGCCCCACCAGCCCACCACTGTTCTCGTACACCCACTGATGCGCCTTCAGCACCTTCGTGAACAGACCGGCCATACCTGACCCTCCAGTAAGTTTCCGAAGCCTCCACCCTAAGCCAGGCGACTGGTTTCCACCCCATAGAACCCGGTAGCATCCACAACGCTCGCGGTTCCCGCGGCACGGGGCGGTAGCTCAGTCGGTTAGAGCCGTGGACTCATAATCCATTGGTCGCGGGTTCGAGCCCCGCCCGCCCCACAAACACCCGCTGACCAGCGGGTTTTTGTTTTTCTGGAGAGGTTTCGATCTAGAACAGCGCTCTTCCACGAATAGATTATTGCGGTAGCATCGGGCCATGGGGAGGGCTTCGCTGGACGACATCCGGGAGTTGCGAGACGACTTCGCGACCGAGCTGCGGAGGAAGAACCGCGCCAAGAAGACGATCGATGTCTACCTGGTCCACATCGGCTACTTTGCTGACTACCTGATCTCCGAGGCTCTCCCGACAGACGCGCCCGAGATCACCCGTGACCACATCGGCGGGTACATCGAGACACTGCTGTCGAGAACGAACCGGCGGACCGGTGAGCCGCTGTCCCCGCAGTACGCGCGCAGCCAGTATCGGAGCCTTCAGCAGTTCTTCAAATACCTTGCGGCCGAAGAGATCATCGAATCCGACCCTTTCGACAAACTGAGCCTGCCAGACGCTCCGGACAAGCTCGTGCCGGTGCCGAGCCTCGAATCCCTGCGGGCCCTGCTCGACCAGTGCGCCGGAACCGACTTCGATTCGCGGCGGGACAACGCGATCATCCGTCTGTTCGCGGACACGGGGTGTCGCTGCGGCGAGGTCGCCAACCTCGGTCTGGACGATCTGGACTTCGAGGAAAACAGCGCGCTGGTCGTCGGCAAGGGCGGCCGGCCGCGATCGTCACCGTTCGGTGACAAGACGCGCATCGCACTGCGTCGGTACCTGCGCGCCCGCAACCAACATCAATTCGCGAAGAAGAGCGACCGGCTGTGGCTCGGGCGGCAGGGTCCTATGACCGACCACGGCATACGGCAGATGTTGGAACGCCGCGCCGAGGCTGCGGGCATCGACCACATTCACCCGCACATGCTGCGCCACTGGTTCGCTCACAACTGGCTCGCCAACGGCGGCCAGGAACAGGACCTCATGATGTTGGCCGGATGGCGCTCCCGTCAGATGCTCGACCGCTACGGCAAGTCCGTTGCTGACCAACGCGCAAAAGCAGCCCACCGCCGAGCGCGTCTTGGAGACAAGCTGTAATGAGACCCGGATGGCGAACGCATCAGCTGTCGTGCATTCGACACCATCAGTAAAGGCTATACGGGCACTATGGAGTCCATGACTGGGTTCGTCCTCTCTCCAGATCGTCGCGACCAGCTGGCCGCGCTACTCGGTGACGAGCAGCGGCTCCGGACCGAGTACCCGAAGGTGGCCGACTACCTGGACACGGCGCCGATGATCCCCGGTAGCGGTGACGACCAGGCCGACGCTGCATTCGACCTTCGATTCGTGAACTACATGACGGGAGACGACACTCAGAGTCGAAATCCCTACTGGGACATCGTGGCCCCTTCGGTTTCCCATCGGGATGGGCGACGAGTGGTCAACGGCGGGCGTTCGCAGGGCAGTGCGCGACTCGCGTTCGCGCAGACGATTCTGCAAGCGGTCTACGCTTACGCGATTCCGTCGCCGGAGACGATCGCTTGGATGACGGAATTCTGCGCTGGGCGGCCTGTAGTCGAACTCGGCGCTGGCCGTGGCTATTGGGCAGCACAGCTGGCCGCCGCTGGTCTGGACGTCGACGCGTATGACTCGCAGCCGCCAGATGCGACCGAGAATATCTCCTTCCCCAGTGCATCTGGTCAGCGTGACACCTGGTGTCCTGTAGGCGACCTCGTTTCGTTCACTGAGCGGATCCGAGGCCGGAATGACTATGTGTTGTTCCTGTGTTGGCCGCCTGGCTGGGGCAATGCGATGGCATCGAAGGCGCTCGACGAGTTCAGTCGCGCCGGAGGCGATCGACTTCTGTTCGTTGGCGAGCCCAAGGGCGGTAAGACTGGCGATGACGCCTTCTTCGATGCGCTGACCTCAGGGTGGACGCTGGAATCTGAAGACGCCCAGTACGTCTCCTGGTGGAACCTTGCCGATGTAGCGCAAGGCTGGGTTCGCCGCTGACCCCCGCTTGACCACCTATTCGGTGGGGGACTGCTTCAGCTGTTGCTTGAGTTCCATCCGGAACACGAATGCGTCGTACCGATCCCTGGGATAAGAGATCTCGGACAGCATCAGTACATCGTCGCCTGGACCGAGATACCGCTGGCGCACCGCTTTAACGAGGTCACCCGCAGGGGTGCCGAGCCATGCAGCGTGTGACGCCAGCGGAATCCGGTCGGCAACTATCTCCTCGAGGACGGTGGCAGTCGTGATGTCCGGCGCTCCGATCGGTTGGTACGTGTCCGAGATCGAGATCGGTCGGCCGTCCTCGGTCGCGCGGGTGACCGCGTGAAGCACCTCGTCGCCGACTGAGATCGCGAATGCATCGGCAAGCCCTTCTGACGCTGCAAGATGCTCGCTCTCGCGCTCGATACGAATGTCCCCGTCGGATTCGTGTCTGAACGTGTCTTCTGGGTCTTCCATCTGACGCTCGGGCGCGACCCGAACAAGGTTCGGATGGTCGGTAACGAAGGTGCCGCGGCGAGGGACGGTGCGAACGAGTCCTTGGCGCTCTAGCAACTGTATGGCCTGGATGATGACGATCTTCGACACGCCGTGCCGTTCGACCAGTTCGTTGAGGCTTCGCATTTGGGTGCCAGCGGGGAGCGCCCCACTGCGAATCTCACGGGCGTACTCCGCAGCGATGGAGACGTATGCAGGTTCTGCCATGAACTGAGTCCTTCCAGGCGAGCAGCCGTTTCTTATTGAAAATCATTCTTATCCTACACAACTGTATATGCACACGGGCCAATCTGGCCCCTTCCCGCTTATGCGCGATCGGCAGGGGGTGTGAGCCGAAGCTGTGCGAGCATAGCTGCACATAGGCTCTTGTACATATACAACTGTACATATACAGTGGTCTTGTCGATGGGGCTCAGCGCCCAGCGACTACTCCAAGAAAAAACTCCCCGACGGTTGCCGCCGCCGGGGAGTGATCGCCAAAGCGGGTTGCCGCCCGCTCCAGCATTTCTGCACTTCAGATGGATAGGAGTCCCTGAAGCATGTCAAGTGTAGATCCCGCGCGCCCAACGCCGACGGTCAGTGACCAGCGCGAACGCGCAGTATGCGCCCAGATTGACGCGCCCGAAAGCATCTCTCTGCCAAACGATTTGATCAATTTGCGCCAAGCCGCCAGCTTGGCGGGAGAGGTGCACCCGACAACGGTCCGCCGGTGGATTGCCCGCAGCATGTTGAAGGCGTATCGACGGCGCCCATCGCGGGTGCTCTACGTCAGCCGGGCCGAGGTTGTCACCTTGGTGCAGCCGGTCGAGTCGGGCGGTGTGGCATGAGCACCCCGGTCGAGCGGACATTGCAGGCGCGTATCGCGGCGCACGAGTCCTGGGCGAAGACTTCCGATCGCGCGGCGCGCACCGCGAAGGCGCGGGCGGCGATGGCAAGCAAGTTCGACCGCATTGTCGACCCGGATGGGCTGTTGAGCCCGGAGGAGCGCGCCTACCGCGCTGATCAGGCTCGGAAGGCTCACTACACGCGGCTCGCGTTGAAGTCTGCGCAGGTCCGCCGTCGTCGCGGTCGTAGCCGCAAGGGCGGTGAGTGCTGATGCGGGCGCGGACGTTCATTCTTGCGGTCGCCGCCATCGCGGTCGGCTACCTCGTGCTGACGGCGCCTGAGGTTGTCGGTTTCGCGGTGATGCTGCTGGGCGCGATCGCGTTCTGGCGGTCGTCGAGGCGATGGAAGGTCCGGCGATGAGCGCGCCGTGGCGGCAGGACCCGCCTGTTCAGGGTTACACGGTCACGCATTTCGACCGCCGTGGCGGACACAACCCGCTGCATTCGATGGCTGGTCCGGAGTTCACCGGTACCAGTGCGGTGTTCGCCCCGTTGGGGCTGTTGCCGCTGATGGTGCGGCTGGCCGTGTTCGGTGTGCTGCTGCTCATCGGGATGGGTGGCTGTACCGCTGCATGGATCGATCATCAGGACTACGTGCCGTCGCCGAACATCTGCCGTCCGGTGGATGCCGGGGTTCCGGCTGAACCTGCGGGGTCGTGTGTGCCGCGGTCGCAGCTGCCTGAGGGGGTGGCGCGGTGAGCGCACAGGACCGCCGCCGGGAGCAGGCGGAGCTGGAGGCCGAGAAGGCCCGCTTGGATCTCGTTCACGGTGTGCTGGCCGACATGGTGTTCACCGCTGGCGACGTGTCGGAGGCGAAGGGCTACCGCGACAACGACTTCGAGATGTCGAGGGCACGGCACGTCGGTGAGCATCAGGCGCAGGTTCACGCCGAGCGAACTGAGGTGTGGGACCGGTTGCTCGA
Organism: Nocardia sp. NPDC047654; assembly: GCF_043205035.1. Classification (NCBI taxonomy): domain Bacteria; kingdom Bacillati; phylum Actinomycetota; class Actinomycetes; order Mycobacteriales; family Nocardiaceae; genus Nocardia; species Nocardia sp. NPDC047654. The sequence goes on along the minus strand of NZ_JBIDDF010000006.1, from coordinate 3,251 downwards.
CTACCGCCATGGTCCGGCGTTGGCGGTGAAGATCCGCGACCAGCTCGCGGCTGATCGGGACCGTTTGCGTCGGGAGCGTTCCCGTGGGATCGAGCGGTCGCGATGAGCAGGTTTCACGATCCGGATGGCAAGCGGTTCGGTGTCCCGACGTGGCCGTGGGGTTTGGCGCCGCAGCATCTGCGGACCCGTCGCCAGCTCGCCCGGGAGGGCAAGAGCCCTGGTGGTGAGTACGAGGCGCAGGTGCTGCGTGCTCGGGGTGGGTCACGAGGGCCGCTGAAGGCGCACCTATACGACGCGGAGTCTGCGGTGGCGAAGCGTGTTTCGTCCGACGCGCAGTTGGAGGCGTTGCAGCTGGCGCGCTGGCAGCGCTCGGTCAATGCGTGTGAGCGCCGTGGGATCGATGCGAGCGAGATGCGGGAGTTCATCTTGCAGGCTCGGGCGGATATCGCTGCGCGTCGCGGGTCGGCTGGTCACGGCCGTGAGGGCAGGGAGCGCAGCCGATGAGCGCGGCGGATCGGTTCCCGGTGTGCCCGTGCGGGTGTGGCGGTCCCGGGTCTGAGGGGCGGGGTTTGTGTGCGCCTGCCTACAACCGGTTGCGGCGTCGGCAGATGGCTTACGGCCGGTGGCAGCCGCGCGTCGAGGCCGGCGAGGCGCGGGCGCATGTGGAGCGGTTGCTGGGTGCGGGGTTGCGGAAGACGCATGTGGCGGCGTTGGCCGGGGTCTCCAAGGCCACGGTTGTCAACGTCACCCGCGCGGATACCGCACGCATCAGCGCTGATATCGAACGCGCTCTCCTGGCCGTCGAGGTCCCAGAGCGCGTCGCGGATGTCGCCGAGGCGAACGCGCGGGTGCCGATCACTGGTGCTCGTCGCCGGGTGCAGGCGCTGGTGGCGTTCGGTTACCCGCAATCGCATTTGGCGCGGGAGTTGGGGATCGATCCCAGTCACGCGACGTTCGCGGCGTTGGTTCAGCGTCGCCTGCCGGTCGACCACACCGGTCAGACCATCTCGGCCGAGCGGGAGCGGGCGATCAAGGCCCTGTTCGACCGGTTGCAGATGACCCCCGGGCCGTCGCAGCGGGCCCGCGACTACGGCCGCAAACGCGGGTGGGCGTTGCCGTTCGGGTGGGACGAAACCGCGCTCGACGACCCGCACGGTCGGCCGCAGCGCGGGCGGTGGACACCGCCAACGAGGACCCAACTCCGCGACGCACACCGGGAGCAGGTCGCCGCACTGACCGCACAGGGACTGTCGGCCGACCAAATCGCCGAGCAACTCGGGATCACGGCACGCACCGTCGTCCGCGACCGCAGCGAAGCGACCACCACCGAACCGGCACCCACGCAGCGGGATTCGGAGACCGAGGTCATGAGCGAGGTCGCCATCCAGGCGCGCCGCGATATCGCCGCCCGCCGCGCGGCCCCCATCTATCGAAGGGAACGAATCCGATGAACCACAACACGAGGACGGCGGCGCGGCCGGATCGCTACGCGGGGTTGGAGTTCGATTACCGCGATCAGATCATCGCTGGACTGCGGGCAAATGGTGCGACGTATCAGCAGATCGTCCGCACGCTCGGTGTCCGGGCGCGGCAGGTCGAACAGGTGCTCGGCGAGGTCACGGCATTGCGGGCCCGTGAGGTCAGTCAGGCCGACATCGCCCGCCGGGTCGGGTTGCCGCGCACCACCGTTCAGGACTTGCTGCGCGCGGAGCGGGTGAGCCGGTCGACGCCACGCAAGACGCAGGCGTTGCGCGGGTTGGTGGACATGCACGGCTTGCAGTTGGACGTTCTGGGCTGGTTTCTGGGCATGGAACGTAACCACGTCTACAGCCTGGCCAAGCAGTTGCACGCCGAGGGCCGCATCTACGAGCTGGAAGACGTCCAGGCCGGGGAGAAGTGGGTGGTGCCCACGCGGGTGACCGCCGCCCGTTATCTCGGATGGCGTCCCGCCGACTGGCATCCCCCGTTGGGGTTGGCCGAGCACTACCGGGCGGTGGCCCAAGCCCGGATCATGCTCGTCGGCTCTGACCCGCAGCTGTGGGTGTCGGAACGCATATTGCGGCACCGGGTCGGCAGCACTGTCGGCAAAGGCAAGGCCGCTGAGCTGGAGGTATCGACCGGGCGGGAGCCGCGGTTGGGTCGCCCGCACGTGCACGACGGCCGGTTCCTCGGTGTCGTGAAGGGCCGTCACGGGTGGTGGGCGGTCGAGGTCGAGTTGTCGAAGAAGGACCCCGAGTACATGGATATCGCGCTGCGAGGCGCGATCCGCGCCGCCCGCGACAGCCGCGAAGAAGCGATGGTCGGCGTGCTGTACCTGTGCCGCACCCCTGCGGTGTTCAAGAACGTCACCGCGGCATCGGAGCGTCTGCCGGACAACGAATTCGGCGATCTCGCCCTGGATCTGGTGATCCGTGACTTCGACAGCGAATGGGCGAAATTTCTTCTCCGCTATGCCGCGATGCGCGAAGCCGCCAAGCAGCAAAGCCCCAACCGGCGTCGTCGCCGCACCCTCATTCATCTCCCTCAGGAAGCAGCATCATGAGCAACCCGAATTGCACCCCAATCCTCACTCCCGACGACTGCGACCCCCTGCACACCGCCACCCCGGACGCACCCTCGATCAGCCAGGGACCGCCGCCGATGGTCGTACAGGACCCGCCGCCGTCCATCGGCATTCACCCCGAGAAGCCGCCGATCCGCCAGCTCGACGGCATCGATCTCCCGGACTTGTCGGCGGTCGGTGACTTCGCGGGCACGGCCACGGTGTGTGGGCTGGTGATCGTGGCGATGCTGGTCATGATCGTCGCCGTGGCGGCGCGGTGGCCGCTGGCGCCGCACCGGCTTCGGAACTTTGCCATCGCCTCCCTGCTGCTGCCCGCGACATCGGCGCTGGCCGGCGGTTCCTGGACCACGCCCGCCTCCCTGTTGTGGTCCGGTGCCGCCCAGCTCGCTGACGGTGACTGGTCGGGTGTGCGGATGATGCTCGCGCTCGGTGTGCCGTTCGCGGCGTTGACCGCCACGTATTTGTGGGCGAAGTTCGTGCACAAGACCCAGACCGTCGGGTTGAAGTCGCTGGGGCGCACTGAGCGGGTGAAGGACGCGATGCTCGCCCGCCAGTTCGCCCGCGCCGCCGCCACGGCGAAGCTGGGCGCCCCCTACACGGTGGCATCGGGGATCGTGCTCGGCCCGCTGGCAAACACCACGACCTCGAAGACACCCGGGTTGTGGCAGGAACTCTCGGCGCGGCATCA
>NZ_JBIDDF010000005.1:302628-309112 GCF_043205035.1 Nocardia sp. NPDC047654 | reverse complement strand
TATGAAGTCACAACGCCACACCCAGTGAGTGCACACGAGCACCTCCCGCCCAGGCCGACAAATCCCGTTGAAGACCCCAAGTCAGTCAGTCGATGGGTCAGACCCCAGCGGGAGGTGCTCACCCACATCCTCTCTGTCAGTCGAGGTCGTCGTGCCGCATCAGCAACCGCGCCGCCTCGGTCACCGAACCGGTGAGCGACGGGTACACCGAGAAGGTCTGGGCCAGGTCGTTGACCGTCAGATTGTTCTGCACCGCAAGGGCGATCGGCAGGATCAGCTCCGAGGCGATCGGCGCGACGACGACGCCGCCGATCACCACGCCGGTCGCGGGACGGCAGAAGATCTTGACGAAACCACGCCGCAGACTCGACATCTTGGCGCGCGGGTTCGTGTTCAGCGGCAGCATCACCGTGCGCGCGGGAACCTCGCCGTTGTCGATCGCGGTCTGGCTGACGCCCACGGTCGCGATCTCCGGCCGGGTGAACACCGCGGAGGCAACGGTCTTCAGGCGAATCGGGCTGACACCCTCGCCGAGCGCGTGGTACATCGCGATGCGTCCCTGCATCGCGGCCACCGAGGCCAGCGGCAGCAGGCCGGTGCAGTCGCCCGCTGCGTAGACGCCGGGCACCGAGGTGCGCGACACGCGGTCCACCCGCAGGTAACCACCGCGGTCGAGTTCGATGCCGACCCGCTCCAGCCCGAGGCCTCCGGTGTTGGGCGTCGAACCGACGGTCATCAGCGCGTGCGAGCCGGAAACGGTGCGCCCGTCGGAGAGCTTGACCACGATGCCGTCGGCGGTGCGCTCCACCGCGTCCGCGCGCGCGTGCTTGACCAGTTCGACGCCGCGCTCGGCGAGCGCGTCCTCCAGCACCAGCGCGGCGTCGGCGTCCTCGCCGGGCAGCACGCGGTCGCGGCTGGAGACCAGCTTCACCCGCACACCCATCTCGGTGTAGGCGGAGACGAACTCCGCGCCCGTCACACCGGAACCGACGACCACCAGGGTCTCCGGCAGTTCCTCCAGGTCGTAGAGCTGACGCCAGTTGAGGATGCGCTCACCGTCCGGTTCCGCGCCCGGCAGCACGCGCGGGCTCGCGCCGGTGGCGATCAGCACGACCTCGGCCTCGATGGTCTGCTGCGCGCCGTCGGCCAGCTTGGCCAGCACCCGGTGCGCCGCCAGGCCGCCGCCGCGTTCGATCAGCTCGCCGTAGCCCGCCAGCACGGTCACTCCGACGGTCTGCAACTTCGAGCGGATGTCGGAGGACTGCGCGAGCGCCAGCGCCTTCACGCGCGCGTTCACCTCGGTCAGCTGCACGTGTGCCTGGTTCGGGTCCAGGGTGATACCGAGATCGCGAGCGCGGCGCAGGTCGGTGCGCACGCCGGTCGAGGCGATGAAGGTTTTCGAAGGGACGCAGTCCCACAGCACGCAGGCCCCGCCGATCCCGTCGGAATCGATCAGCGTCACCGACGCTCCGTGCTGGGCCGCCACCAGAGCCGCCTCATAGCCGGCCGGTCCGCCACCGATGATCGCGATGCGGGTCATTGATACCTCCGCTCGTGCTTCGCGCCGGGATCTCCGGCACGGGGTAAACGTTATCCGGCAACCACCTCGCACTACCGACCGCGTTACCGCTGCGCAGGGGGTCCCCGCCGCGCGCCGCGCCGCAGGTGCGGCAATCGAACGCGGTCTGTGAAGGTTATTGGCTACCCTTTGCTGGTGCCGATCTATGCCGCTTACGGGTCCAACATGGACTCGACGCAGATGCTCGAGCGCTGTCCGCACTCCCCCATGTCCGGGACGGGCTGGTTGGAGGGCTGGCGGCTGACCTTTGCCGGTGACGACATCGGCTGGGAAGGGCCTCTCGCGACGGTCGTCGAGGACCCCGGTTCCCGGGTCTTCGTCGTGCTCTACGACGTGTCCCCGGAGGACGAACAGCGGTTGGACCGGTGGGAGGGCTCGGACTTCGGTATCCACAGGAAGATCCGCCTGCGCGTCACCCGCAACGCCGACGGCGGGGAGCCCACGCTGGCCTGGCTCTACGTGCTGGACGCCTACGAGGGCGGCCTGCCCTCGGCACGCTATATCGGCGTGATCGCCGATGCCGCCGAAAAAGCGGGCGCGCCAGAGGATTACGTGCACGCCCTACGCACTCGCAACAGCCGCAACGTCGGCCCGGGCAACTTCGGCTGACCCGCGTCACACCACAGCGCCTGCGGTATGGCCGTCCCTTCCGGGTCTGCCATACCTCTGGCGCATTCCAAGCCCATCGGGCGCGAGCCATCGAGCACCGTTCACGGCCCGGCCGACCCTGCCGCTGTCGCACTCCCGGCCCCGTCGAGCGCGAGGCCATCGAGCGCTGTTCGCGGCCCGGCTCGCGTCCGAGTGGGCGAAGCGCATGCGCCGCAGGCGCGGGTCTCGCCCGCTCGGACGCGAGCCACAAAGGGGCCGCGCACACCCAGCGCCGCAGGCGCTGGAGATCAGATAGAGCCCGCGTCGAGCACGAGATTGCTCAGCACTCGGACGCCGACCGCGAGCGCCCGCTCATCGATGTCGAAGGTCGGCTGGTGCAGATCCAGCTGTTCGCCCTCGCCGGACCAGACGCCCAGGCGCGCCATCGCGCCCGGCACCTTCTCCAGGTACCAGGAGAAGTCCTCGCCGCCGCCGGACTGCGGGGTGTCGGCCAGCGCGTCGGGGCCGAGCGCGCGGATCGCGTCCTCGAAGATGCGGGTGGAATGCTCGTCGTTGACCACAGGGGGCACCCCGCGCCGGTAGTTCAGCTGGTAGCGCACGCCCGTCGGGGCCAGCAGGCCGTCGACGATCTCGCGCACCATCGGCTCCAGCAACGACCAGGTGCCGTGATCTCCGGTGCGGATGGTGCCGGTGAGCATGCCGGTCTGCGGAATGGCGTTGGGCGCCTTCCCCGCGCTCACCGCGCCCCACACCATCACGGTGCTGGTGCGCGGATCGATGCGGCGGCTGAGCAGGCCGGGCAGGCCGGTGATGACCGAGCCGATCGCGTAGACCAGGTCACTGGTCAGGTGCGGACGGGAGGTGTGGCCGCCCGGCGAGTCGAGCACCAGCTCGATGGTGTCGGCGGCGGAGGTGATCGCGCCCACGCGGATGCCGATCCGGCCCACCTCGAGGCGCGGGTCGCAGTGCAGCGCGAAGATCCGCTCCACACCCGTCATCGCACCGGCGGCGACCACGTCGATCGCGCCGCCCGGCATGATCTCCTCGGCGGGCTGGAAGACCAGCCGCACGCCGACCGGCAGTTCCGGCGCCTCGGCCAAGGCCAGTGCCGTGCCGAGCAGGATGGTGGTGTGCGCGTCGTGGCCGCACGCGTGCGACACGCCCGGCACCGTGGAGGCGAAGGGCAGTCCGGTGAACTCCTGCAGCGGCAGCGCGTCCATGTCGGCGCGCAGGCCGATGCGCGGGCCGTCCGGTCCGATATCACAGATCAAGCCGGTGCCGCCGGGCAGAACCTGCGGCGTCAGACCCGCCTTGGTCAGCCACGCCGAGACGAACTCGGTCGTGCCGAACTCGGTACGGGACAGTTCCGGGTTGGCGTGGATGTGCCTGCGCCACTGGACGAGATCGACCGTGTGGTCGGCCAGCCACGACTCCACCGCTTCCCGCCCGGATCCCACGGTCTCCGACGCTGCGGAGCTGCCGGGGCCCTCCGTGGCCACGCGGACGCCCGCTGCCGGGCCCGTCGCCTGCGCCGCCGAACGGCCGGTTGTGCTCACCGAATGTCCTCCTGTCGTTGAACTAGCCGTTGCAACAACCTGTCTCTATGGATGTCATCGCGGGCGACGGCGATTGCGGTACGCGCGAGCGCGAGCGCACCGTCGAGGACCGCACGATCCGCCGAGGCGTTGACGCTGGCCGCGGCGAAGCCTGGCTGATGTGTCACCGCACCACCGGCATCGATGCCGATGACCGGGTGAATGCCCGGAATGACGTTGGTGACGTTCCCCATATCGGTGCTGCCCAGCGGCCGCTGCGCCTCGAACTCCGGAGCGAGCGGCACGCGTCCCAATCCGGTGAGCTGCTCGCGATAGGCCAGCAGTAATTCCGGATCCGGGGTCAGCTCGGTATACGTCGGCGCGAGCGTCCGGATTTCGTGGGTGCAGCCGGTCGCGAGGGCGCCCGCCTCGAAACAAGCCGACGCTCGTCGCGTCAGATCGTCGAGGGATGCGGAGTCGACTGCGCGTAGGTAATACAGCAGTTCCGCACGTCCGGGCACGATGTTGGGAGCTACGCCACCGTCGCCGACTATACCGTGCAGTTGCTGGCCAGGCAGGAGATGCTGCCGTAGCAACCCTAGAGCAACCTGCGCAACCGTCACTGCGTCGCCCGCGTTGCGACCCTGCTCCGGGGCCGCGCTGGCGTGCGCCTCCCGGCCGTGGAAGACCACCGACACGTCGGCCAGAGCCAGCGAGCGGGCGCCGACGATGTCGAGCGGACCCGGGTGCACCATCATCGCCATCGCGACGTCGTCGAACACTCCGCGCTCCAGCATGAGCACCTTGCCACCGCCGCTCTCCTCGGCGGGCGTGCCGAACACCAGCACGGTGAGATCCAGCGCGTCGGCGACCTCGGCGAGACCGAGCGCCGCGCCCACCGCGGCCGCGGCGATGATGTTGTGCCCGCAGGCGTGCCCGATCTCGGGCAGCGCGTCGTACTCCGCGCAGAGACCGACGGTCAGCGACCCGCTGCCATAGCGCGCGCGGAAGGCCGTCGGCAGGTCGGCGACCCCGCTCTCGATCTCGAAGCCGCGCTCGGCCAGCGGTGCCATCGTCTTGGCGACGCTGCGGGTCTCCTCGAACGCCAGCTCGGGTTCGTCGTGAATCGAGTGCGAGAGCCCGATCAATTCGGCGGCCGCCGCCCGGATGGCGGCGTCACTGCGAGCGACAGCGTCGACCTCGCACACGGCGTTGCCGTCGTGCTGCGCTTCTCGGCGCCCGCTGCGCGATGGTGGCATGCAACACAGTCTCGCACTGTATTTGTTTTCCAGCGCCTTCGGCGCTGGGTGTTCGCGGCCCCTTTATGGCTCGCGTTCGCGCGACCGCCGCTTGCTCCTTCGTCGCGTACGCGACGGCCGCGCAAACGCGAGCCGGGCCGCGAACGGCGGATGCTCGGTCTCGCTTCGCTCGAAACCGGGGGTTGAGGTGCGCCGGGGGCGTCGGGGTGACCGCTGCGGCCACTGGCCCGCCGTTTACGGGCGTCATCGTCGTTACGGTGGCTGACAGTCGTCAGGAATGTGGGGTAATACGCGGTTCTCGCGTCGCCCAGGCACTGGACTGGTCGGCATCGCGGAAACCGCTACCCGGTAGTTCGCCGCGTGGCTGCGGCGAATGCCGGACGAGTGCCGCGGCGACTACCTCGCAGACGCAGCCATCGGACCTCGGTCGAGCGTAGGGCGGAGACGGGCCGTGCCGTCGGCGTGCGGCGGGTCAGCTCGCGGCGAACGCCAGGTTTTCCGGAGTGGTCGCGACGGCGAGGCCGGCCAGGGCCTTCGCGTGCAGGGCGCGCTTGATCACGGGGAGGTTGGGCTTGCGGTTGCTCGCCAGTGCCGCGGCCCGCTCGATCGCGGTGGTGAGCAACTCGGCGGCGTCGGCCTTGGCGTCGGCGATGCCCGCGGCGATCGCCTCGTCGGCCGGGTAGCGGTGGCCGGTGGTCATCGCCTGCACGCAGACCTGGTTGGACAGCCGCTCGGTGAGCAGGGCGTTCATCCCGATGGTGAAGGGCATCCCGAGGTGTACCTCGGGCAGGCAGTAGAAGCCGCGATCGGCGCGCATCACCCGGAAGTCGTGCGAAGTTGCCAGCATGGCGCCCGCTCCGAAGGCATGGCCGTTGATCGCCGCGACGGTGGGCAGCGGGAAGGCGAGCAGGCGGGTGTAGAGCGAGTGCACGCGGTCGAGGTAACCGTGCATCTTGTCCAGATTGCCGAACAACCAATCGGTGTCCAGACCGTTGCTGAAGAACTTCCCGGTCGCGGTCGTCACCAGCGCGGCAGGCCCCTCGGAGCTCTCGACCTCGTCCAGCAGCCCGTGGAAGGCGTCGATCCAGTCCGGGTGAAAACGGTTCTCGCTGTCCGTCTGTCCCTCGGCGCCGAGGTAGACGACGAACACTTCCCCGTGGCGTTCCAGATACGGCATGCCGTGCAGCGTATCGGGCACCGACGGCTACCCCTACTCGCGGGTAGGGGTCGAGTCGAACACCCCACCCCGCCCCACCGCACCCCAACTCCTGAATCGAGCGAAGCGAGACCGAAGCACCGTCCATCGCATACGCAGACCAACCCCACACAGTCCACTCAGCGCCCGAGCCCCGACCGCCGCGTACACAGCCACGGCACCGATCGATCTCACGACCAGCCGGTGAATCCGCGCGCACAATGCCAGGAACTCGCACATCAACGCCCCAGCGCACCCCAACTCCCGGTTCCGAGCGAAGCGAGACCGAGCATGTTCCGTTCGCGGC
>NZ_JBIDDF010000005.1:293469-302531 GCF_043205035.1 Nocardia sp. NPDC047654 | reverse complement strand
GGCCCGGCTCACATTCGCCGCGCCCGCGACTGATCACCGGTCGACGGGACAACCGCCGACCACATCGAACCGCGTGCGCGATATCCAAAGCCGCGCACCCACGCGCCCAGCGCACCCCAACTCCCGGTTTCGAGCGAAGCGAGACCGAGCATGTTCCGTTCGCGGCCCGGCTCACATTCGCCGCGCCCGCGACTGATCACCGGTCGACGGGACAACCGCCGACCACATCGAACCGCGTGCGCGATATCCAAAGCCGCGCATCCACGCGCCCAGCGCACCCCAACTCCCGGTTCCGAGCGAAGCGAGACCGAGCATGTTCCGTTCGCGGCCCGGCTCGCGTTCGCGCGGCCGTCGCGTACGCGACGAAGGAGCAAGCGGCGGTCGCGCGAACGCGAGCCACAAGGGGGCCGCGAACACGCCGCGCGAAGGCGCGGCAAATCAAACACAGCTATGGTGACGATCATGCTTGCCGAACAGGCCGCCGAGGCGATCGCCGAACGTACGGGAGTGTCACGCCACCGGGTCGCGGTGGTGCTGGGGTCCGGCTGGCAGGACGCGGCCGCGGAGATCGGGGCGCCGCGGGCGTCGGTGCCGATGCCGGAGCTGCCCGGTTTCGGAACGCCTACCGCGCAAGGCCATGTCGGCGTGCTCCATTCCGTTCGGGTGGACGACAACGACGTGCTGCTGCTGATGGGCCGCCAGCATCTCTACGAGGGGTATCAGCCCGCCGATGTGGTGCATCCGGTGTCGGCGGCAGTGGCGGCGGGCGCGGAGATCGTGGTGCTGACCAATGCCGCTGGCGGTATCCGGGCCGGTCTCCGGGTCGGTGAGCCGGTGCTGATCAGCGACCATCTCAACTTGACCGGTCGCACACCGCTGGCAGGCGCGACTTTCGTCGACCTGGTCGACGCCTGGGATCCGGAGTTGCGGGCGCTGGCCAGGGAGATCGATCCGAGCCTGACCGAGGGCGTCTACGCGGGCCTCACGGGACCGCAGTACGAGACGCCCGCCGAGATCCGGATGCTGCGCACCATCGGCGCGGATCTGGTCGGCATGTCCACGGTGCTGGAAGCCATCGCCTGCCGCGCGCTCGGTGCGCGCCTGCTCGGTATCTCGCTGGTCACCAACCTGGCCGCCGGCGTCACCGGCGCGCATCTGTCCCATGCCGAGGTGCTCGCCGAAGGCCATGCCGCGGCTCCGCGCCTCGGCAAACTGCTGCGCGGCGTGCTGGAACGGGTGTAAATGCTGCGCTTCGGCACGGCGGGTCTGCGCGGGCCGCTGCGCGAGGGCCCGGACGGCATGAACGTCACCACCGTGAGCAGGGCGACCGCGGGAATCGTGGCGTGGCTGCGCGACCGCTGTCTCGGCGGCGGCACGGTGGTCGTCGGCCGCGACGCCAGACACGGTTCCGCCGAGTTCGCGACGGCGACCGCGGAGATCTTCGCCGCGGCGGGCTTTCCGGTGACGTTACTGCCGCGTCCGCTGCCCACGCCGGTGGTCGCGTACGCGGTGCGTGAGCTGGGCGCGGTCGCGGGCGTGCAGATCACCGCCTCGCACAACCCGGCCACCGACAACGGCTACAAGGTCTATCTGGACGGCGGGTCACAGCTGATCGCCCCGGCCGACGCCGAGATCGAGCGCTGTATCGAGGCGGTGGCCGAGCCGATCGACCGCGTGGCGGTCGTCCCCGCCGACGACGACGTGGTCCAGCGGTATATCCGCCGCGTTGCCGAAATACCCTCCTGGATCGGTGGGCCGGGCGAGCGGGCCGGTATCCGGATCGCCCTCACTCCGCTGCACGGCGTCGGCGGTGACCTCGCCGTCGAAGCGCTGCGCGCGGCGGGTTTTCCCGACGTCCATGTGGTCGAGGAGCAGTTCGCACCGGACCCCGACTTCCCCACCGTCGCGTTCCCGAACCCCGAGGAACCCGGCGCGGCCGATCTACTGCTCGCGACGGCGGCCCGGGTCGGCGCCGACGTGGCGATCGCACTGGACCCCGACGCGGATCGGTGCGCGGTGGGCGTCCCGTGGCCGGACGGCACCTGGCGGATGCTGCGCGGCGACGAGACCGGCGTGCTCCTGGGTGACTGTGTACTGCGCACCGCCCCGGATGATGCGCTGGTGGCGACGACGATCGTGTCCTCGCGGCTGCTGTCGAAGCTGGCTCCCGCGCGCGGCGGACGCTACGCGGAAACACTCACCGGATTCAAGTGGCTGGCCCGCGCGGGCGACGGCTTGGTCTACGCCTACGAGGAGGCGATCGGCCACTGCGTCGACCCGGCGGCGGTCCGCGACAAGGACGGTATCTCCGCCGCTGTCCTGGTGGCCGACCTGGTGGCCCGGTTGAAGGCCGCTGGTCGCGGCCTGAACGACGAACTCGACGACTACGCGGTCGAATTCGGCCTGCACGCGGGCGACCAGGTGTCGCTGCGGCTCGGCTCGGCCACCGACGCGGCCGCCGTGGTCGAGCGATTGCGGGCCGACCCGCCGCGCGAGATCGCGGGCGAGCCGGTCGAATACACCGATCAGCTTCGGGTCCGGGGCCGGATGCGGACCGACGCGCTGATCTTCGAGGGTGTTTCGTCCCGCGTGGTCGTCCGCCCTTCCGGTACCGAGCCGAAGCTCAAGTGCTACCTGGAGGTGGTCGAACCGGTGGGCTCGCGCGCCGGTCTTCCGGCCGCGCGAGCCGCTGCCCGCGAACGCCTTTCGGCATTGCGCGACTTCTGCCGGACCTTCTGACCGCGGCCCGGCGGGGGTTCAGCGCGGGCCGAATTGCCGGTCGCCCGCGTCGCCGAGACCGGGCACGATGTAGGCGTTCTCGTTCAGTCCGGAGTCGACCACGGCGGTCACCAGCCGTACCGGCAGTCCCGAGTCCGCCAGTGTCGCAATCCCTTCCGGTGCGGCGACGACGCACACGGCGGTGATGTCGGTGGCGCCGCGGGCCGTGAGCAGCTGCAAGGTGTGCCGCATCGAGCCGCCCGTGGCCAGCATCGGGTCGAGTACGAAGACCGGCAGGCCGGCGAGATCGGCGGGCAGCGACTCCATGTAGGGCACCGGCAGGTGGGTGTCCTCGTCGCGAGCGAGCCCGACGAACCCGATTCTGGCGTCGGGGATCAGCTCGGCGGCCGCGTCGATCATGCCGAGCCCGGCGCGCAGCACCGGAACCAGCAGCGGCGGACGGGCCAGCCGGATGCCTTCGGTGGGAGCGACCGGCGTGGTGATCTCGAAGCGCTCGACCTCCGCGTCCCGCAGCGCCTCGTAGATCAGGATGCCGGTCAGATCACGCAGTGCGGCACGGAAAGCCGGATTGGCCGTTCGCTCGTCCCGCATCGTGGTGAGCAGGGCGGCGACGAGTGGATGGTCCACGGTGAGGGTGCGCATGAGGGAACGATAAAGTCGGTCACGGGTGCGCCGCCGGATGCCACCGGACTTTTTTTCCGAAGCGGCGGAACCGAACCGGAACAGCGCGCGTCGAACCAAGTGGATGACGTACTCTGCCTGGGAACAACAGATGGGGGAAGCTCTGATGCGGAAGATGTCGGCGGACACCGAAGGCATTGCGGCCTACGGCGCGACCGCTCACGTCATGGCGGGTGAGATGGCGGCGGCCGGGGTGAGCGCCGCGGCGGCGGAGCCCGCGCTGCTGGGCCCGATCATGGGACTGATCGGCGGTGACTTCATGGCGGCCTACGCCGCGGCGCACGCCGGGCACGTCGCGGCGATCGGCCAGCTCTCAGCAGTGCTGACCAGCATGGGTGGCGCTGCCACCGGCGCGGCGGCCGTCCTCACCGAGACCGACGCCACCCACGCGAGCGCGCTGCGAAACGCGGCCACCGAGGTGGAGTGAGCCTGTGATCGATGTCAACGCACTGGCGCAACCGATCCTGGACCTGCTCGCCAGCTTCGGCAGCGGTGTGCTGCCCGCGGGCGGTCCCACCGACGCGCTGCGCAGCACCTCGTCCGTGGTCGACCAGATCCACCAGATGGGCCGCGACAGCATCAACGGAATGAACGCCGCGTGGGACGGCCGGGCGGCCGACGCGGCCACCGCCAAGGCGCTACGCGTGCAGACCTCCGCGGCCACCATTTCCGATCGTGGCAACGAGATGGCGACGGTCGTGAACCAGGCCGCGGGCGAGGTCGAGACGGGCCAGAAGGATCTCACCGACATCGCGCAGTCCTTCGTGAACACCGCGGCGAGCATGGGGCCGGTCCTGGCGACGCCGGAAGGTCTGACGGTGCTCGTCGGCTCCGCGATCGACCATCTCAACCAGGCCCTCAACGTCGTCGGCCGGGTCCAGAACGAATTGCAGACGCACACCGCGTCGATGAACGACCTCACCCCGCCGCCGACCACCCCGGCACTGGCCGGTGTCCCCGCCGCGGGCGTGCAGCAAGCCGCGTCCGCCGCGTCCGGCGTGCTCAACGGGGCGGGCTCGCTTCTGAGCACCGCGATGGCCACACCGCTGCAGTCGCAGTCCTCACGCGGTTCCCGTGGCACGCCCGGCACGACGGGCACCCCCAAACCGGACACCGGTTCGTCGGGCACGCCCGACGACGGCAAGGGCGTGAAGATCACGCTGCCCGACGGCAGCGTGGTGGAGGCGCCCAACGAACAGGCCGCTACGGCGGTGCGGTCGGCGATCGGCGCCGTGGGCACGCCCTATGTCTGGGGCGGCAACAGCCCGGGCGCGGGATTGGATTGCAGCGGGCTCACCAAGTACGCCTATGGCGAGGCGGGCGTCGACCTGCCCCGGCTCGCGTGCGACCAGGGCAACGGGGCCACACCGGTGTCTGCCGGTGATCTGATGCCCGGCGACCTCGCGATCTGGGACGGCCACGTGGCCATGGTGATCGGGAACGGCCAGTTGGTCGAGGCGGGTGACCCGGTCCAGATCAGCTCGATTCGAACGGAGAACTCAGGCATGGACTTCTACGGTTTCTACAGGCCGACGGCATGACCCGACCCCCGGTTCCCAACGTCACGGTGGCGTCCAGCAGCAACCGGTCGGGCACCATCTCGGTGCGCGCGACCGATCAGGGCATGCCGGTCGAGATCAAGTTCGAGCGCAGCGAATACCGTTACGGCGCACAATCGCTCGCCAACGAGATCCTGCGGCTCACCCAGCGTTCCGCCATCGCGGCTCGGGCGCGGCGGCGCGAACTGCTCGCCGAGTCGGGCATGCCGTCGGACATCCTCGACCGGCTCGGTCTGCCCACCCGCCAGCAGGCGGTGGACGAGCTGGACCGGATCGACGACGCGGACACGGGACCGACGACCTGGATGAGGCCGGTATGAGTGCGGAAATGGACGCCCTTGTCGCGGCGGCCACCCAAAAACTGGAGGCGCTGGAAGCCGCGCTGTACGGGTTGAAGCAGGTGCGCGGGCGGTGGACCTCCGAGGACGGCGCGGTGAGCGTCGAGGTGAACAGCGACGGCGCACTGGTCGGCCTGACCTTGGCGGAATCGGTCACATCGCTGCCGCCGGCCGAGGTCGGGCAGTTGATCGTCTGGGCTTGCAGACAGGCCGCCGAGGACGCCGGAGCGCAGCGATCCAAGGTCGTTGCGACACTGAACGAGTCATTCGTCCCCGCCGCGCAGCCGCCCGCGGGCACGAATGGGGGCGGGCCGGATAGTGCCTGACGCGGAAGGTCGATAGGCTTCCGCACATGGCTTCTGGAGACATCGTCCCGATCGAGCTCGGCCTGACCGACGGCGATCTCGTCACCCTGTGGGCACCGCGTTGGCGAGACGGTGACGACGAGTGGGAGGCGTTCCTCGGTCACGAGGACGCCCTCTACGGTTTCGAGTCCGTGGCGGAGCTGGCCGCCTTCATCCGCACCAACGCCGACAACGACCTCGTGGACCATCCGGCCTGGAAGGTCGTCGCGGGTCTCTCGGCGGTCGAACTGGAACCGGAGGAGAACTTCACCTTCGATCTGGTCGCGGTGCCGGAGCTGGCGGCGGGCGAACCCGACGTCGACAGCGTCGCCGAGCTGGAGGACACCCTCGGCATGGTGCGCAACATCGGCGAGGTGTGCGAACTCGAGACGGTCACCAAATTCTTCGGTTCCCACCCGGTGCTGGGCGCGCTGCCCGGCGGCGTGAGCGCGTTCGTCGGTCGCGACGGCGAGGAGCTGTGGGACCAGATCGGCGCCGCCATCGCCAAGGGCTGGGACGACGTCCTGGACGCCATCGACTCCGTCGTGCAGACGCCCGAGGTCGACGCCGAGGCGGTCGCGGTCGCCGAGGCCGAACTGCTGGCCGCCGAGGAGAACGTGGTCGACGCCGACGACGCCGCCGACAGCGACGAGGAGGAGGAGTTCGAGCCCGTCGACCTCGACGCGGAAGAGGACGACGACGAAGACGAGGACGAAGACGAATCGTTCTGGCACGAGGTCGGCATCGACCCGGTCAAGATCGTCACGTCCGAAGGCAGCGTCTTCACCCTGCGCTGTTACCTCGACGACGAGCCGATCTTCCTCGGTTCCAGGGGCTCGATCACGGTGTTCTCGTCCGAGCGCGCGCTGGCCCGCTACCTCGCCGACGACCACGAGCACGACTTGGCCCGCGTGAGCACCTTCACCGACGTGCAGACCGCGGCGGTGGACGGCTCACTGGAGGTCGAGGTGACCGACGAGAACGTCTATGTGCTGCCCGGCTTGGCCGAGGACTTGGCCGAAGGCCCCGAGGCGGTCGACATCGAACAGCTCGATCTGGCGGTAGAGCTGTTCACCGACGCCGCCGACTACGCCGACGACGACACGGTGGAGCAGGCCCTGGCCCAGTCCACCCCGCTCGGCTGGTACGTCTCCTACCTGCTGAACCCCGACCCCACCCGGTTGGCGCCCAACCCGCCGTTCACCGCGGAGGCCCAGGCCTGGCGCGAACTGGAACGCAACCTGGAGTCCCGGCTCGACAAGCAGTAACTAGGGCAGCCGGATCCAGACCTGCTCGGCCTGTCCGAGCAGGCGTTCGTCTGCGCCGTAGACCGCGGTCGAGGCCCAGCATTTGCGTCCCTGCTCGCGGTGGAACTCGCCCACGACGACGCAGCGCTCATCGACGTCGGGGATGTCGTGCACGGTGGCGGTCATCGAGCCGAGCAGAGCGGGACGTTCCAGCATGCCGGGTAGCGACCAACCGCCGGGGCAGTCCATCGCGGCCCACAGCAGCGGCGGCCCCAGCGGCACGGTGTCGTCGGGTATCCATGGCGCGGCCACTCGGTGCTCGTCGACCCGGCCGGGTTCGATACGCAGCCCGTCCGCCCGGCCACTGCCGCAGACGAAGCAGGACGCGAAGATCTCGATGCTGGTGTAGCTGCGTGCTGCCTCGGTCGCGTCGGCGAAGGGGATACGCCCCGGGGCGTCGCGTTCGAGTTCGCCGCTCTTGGACTCGGCGATCAGCGTGTCACCGTCGTAGAGCCGTTCGGCCCGCACGTCGAGGGGCGTCTCCAGCGGCGGTGGGCTGCGCAGGATGACGGTGACCGTCCGCTCGTCGCGCTGGGCGGCGAGCAGACCGGCCACGTAGCCACCGTTGCCGGAGTCGGGTGGTCCGTTGAACCGGCGGGATATGCGCAGGATCGCCATATCGCCACGCTAGCGAACCGGTAGCCGGGCGGGCGCCGAACCTCGCGGCCGACGCTGTCTCGTGCCCGTAGGACGCGTGCCGCCCCTAGCCGATGAGCACCGCGTATCCGGGTTTGATGATGTCGTCGATGATCCGCAGCCGCTCGGGGAACGGGATGAACGCCGACTTCATGGCGTTGATGGTGAATCGTTCCAGATCACTCCAGCCGTAACCGAACGTCTCGACGAGCTTGAGCATCTCCTGGCTCATGCTGGTGTCGCTCATCAGCCGGTTGTCGGTGTTCACCGTGACGCGGAAGCGCAGGCGGGCCAACAGGTCGAACGGGTGCTTGTCCAGCGAGGGCACGGCACCGGTCTGCACGTTCGACGACGGACACAGCTCCAGCGGGATGCGCATGTCCCGGACATAGTTGGCGACCAGCCCGAGCTCTGCGTCCTCGACCGCGCCGGGCACGCTGATGTCGTCGGTGATTCGCACGCCATGGCCCAGCCGGTCGCAGCCGCAGAACGCGAGCGCCTCGTGAATCGACGGCAGGCCGAAGGCCTCGCCCGCGTGGATGGTGAAGTGCGCGCTGTTGGCACGCATGTACTCGAACGCGTCGAGGTGCCTGCTCGGCGGGTAACCGGCTTCCGCGCCCGCGATGTCGAAGCCGCCCACTCCGCGATCGCGGAAGCGCACCGTCAGTTCCGCGATCTCCCGCGAGCGCGCCGCGTGCCGCATCGCGGTGAGCAGGCAGGTCACCACGATCGGATGTCCGCGCTCCGCGGCCGCCACCTCGCCCTCGCGGAATCCGGCCAGCGTGTGCTCGACCACCTCGTCCAAGGTCAGCCCGCGCTCCAAGTGCTGCTCGGGCGCGAAGCGCACCTCCGCGTAGACGACGCCGTCGGCGGCGAGATCCTCGGCGCATTCCCGGGCGACCCGGCGCAGCCCCTCCGGGGTCTGCATCACGGCGACGGTGTGCGCGAAAGTCTCCAGGTAGCGTTCCAGCGATCCGCTGTCGGCGGCGTCGCGGAACCAGGCCGCCAGCGACGCCTCGTCGGTGGCGGGTAGGTCCTCGTAGCCGCTGTGCGCGGCGAGTTCGAGCACCGTCGCGGGCCGCAAGCCACCGTCGAGGTGATCGTGCAGCAGCGCTTTCGGCGCTTGGCGGATCGAGGCGAGAGTCAGAGGCATCGGTCCAGTCATGTATCGACGGTAGCCGCAGCGCGCCGAAACGGCAGCCGAGTCCGGCCGTGGCAACCATCTCGTTGCCCGCCGGATGCGGACCGGACCACGACCGGACACCGCTCGGTTCGCCGCGCACATGCTGTGCGATGCGACTTCCACCCTCGCACTTGCGTCCGGCCCGGCGGCACGCTCGTGGTCCGGCAGCGCAGCCGGGCCAGAGTCCGCAGTGCCGGCGGTGCGCGCACAGGTTGCGGCTGCTGCGGGTGGCGGCGCTGGGCAGTGCGGTCGGTGCGCGCCAGGTGCCGCCGCTG
>NZ_JBIDDF010000005.1:0-293371 GCF_043205035.1 Nocardia sp. NPDC047654 | reverse complement strand
TGCGGGTGGCGGCGCTGAGCAGTGCGGTCGGTGCGCGCCAGGTGCCGCCGCTGCGGGTGGCGGCGCTGAGCAGTGCGGTCGGTGCGCGCCAGGTGCCGCCGCTGCGGGTGGCGGCGCTGAGCAGTGCGGTCGGTGCGCGCCAGGTGCGGCCGCTGCTGGTGGCGGCGCAGGGCAGTGCGCTCGCGTGATGATCCGAGCGGTGCGGGCGCGGTTGCCGACGCGGGGCGTCAGGCCATGTGGCGACCACGCCAATGGGTGGGGCGATGGCTCGGGGGCATTACGTGCGGAACTGCTCGACGAGACGCACCGGGACTCGCGATGAGAGGCGATGGGGCCGCGACACCGCGCCGGTGATGCCGCCCGGCAGCGCCGAATCGGCTGGGCGGTACCGGTGCGGTCCGTCGCCTCCTCGGCGGCTGCCGCACCCTTTCGGCGACCAAGGAGGCACACGCGCCCCACGCCGCCCGCTGGGGTTGCTGCGGACAGTTCAGGACACGATGCGGTCGAGGATCAGCGCGGCTGGACCGGGCGCGGTAGCTGCCTCGATGGTGACGGCGTCGCGCAGGGCTGCCATGGCGCCGGTGAAGGCCTCGGGGGTGTCGGTATGCAGGGTGAGCAGCGGCTGGCCCGCGCTGACGGCGTCGCCCGGTTTGGCGTGCATCTCGATGCCCGCGCCGGACTGCACCGGATCGCCCTGACGTGCCCGGCCCGCGCCGAGACGCCAGGCGGCGATACCGACGCTCAGCGCGTCGAGCCGGGTCAGCGTGCCGTCGGTGTCGGCGCGCACGGTCTCGGTGTGCTTCGCGGTGGGCAGCGGCGCGTCCGGGTCGCCGCCCTGGGCGCTGATCATCGCGCGCCAGTGGTCCATCGCGCGGCCGTCGGCCAGCGCATCGGCGGGGTCGGTATCGAGCCCGGCCAGCGCGACCATCTCGCGAGCCAAGGCGATGGTCAGCTCGACGACGTCTTCGGGACCGCCGCCCGCCAGCACCTCCACCGATTCCGCGACTTCCAGGGCATTGCCCGCGGTGCGGCCGAGCGGGGTGTCCATGGCGGTGAGCAGCGCGACCGTCCGGACGCCCGCGTCGGCGCCCAGTTCGACCATCGCGGTCGCCAACTCGCGCGCCCCGTCGAGTGTCTTCAGGAACGCTCCGGAGCCGACCTTGACGTCGAGTAGCAGCGCCGCGGTGCCCTCGGCGATCTTCTTGCTCATGATCGAGCTGGCGATCAGCGGGATCGACTCGACCGTGCCGGTGACGTCGCGCAGGGCGTAGAGCCGCCGGTCGGCGGGTGCGAGGTCGGCGCCTGCCGCGCAGATCACCGCCCCGACGGCCGGGTCGGCCAGCAGGTCACGCATCCGCGACGCCGGCACGTCCGCCTGCCAGCCGGGGATGGACTCCAGCTTGTCCAGCGTGCCGCCGGTGTGACCGAGGCCGCGCCCGGACAGCTGCGGCACCGCGGCGCCGCACGCGGCGACCAGCGGAGCCAGCGGCAGCGTGATCTTGTCGCCGACGCCGCCGGTCGAGTGCTTGTCCACGGTGGGGCGCGGCAGGCCGGTGAGATCCATGCGCCGCCCTGAGGCGATCATGGCGGCGGTCCACCGCGCCGTCTCGCGCCGGGTCATCCCCCGCCAGACGATCGCCATGGCCAGCGCGGACATCTGCTCGTCGGCCACCGTGCCGCGGGTGAACCCGTCGACCACCCAGTCGATCTGCGCGTCCGACAGCTCGCCGCCGTCCCGCTTGGTGGTGATGATCGAAACCGCGTCCAGTGCCGTCACGGTGGCCAGTTTGGCACGAGCCGACGTGCACCCGGGTTCTCGCCGATGGGATGGAAGCGCGGGCCCGCTCCGCGTTCGCCTTCGCGGCGAGGGATGCCGCTACCTTTGCCCGGCGTCCAAATCGTCCGGCCCGAACGCGTCCGGCAGCAGCGCGCGCAACGGCACCGCACCGGCCTTGTGATCGACCAGGAGATCGGCCCCGCCGTGCTCGTAGAGCAATTGGCGGCAGCGACCGCAGGGCATCAGGATTTCGCCGCGAGAATCGGTCACCGAGACGGCCACCAGACGCCCCCCACCGCCCGAAATCAAGTTACCGATGAGTACACATTCGGCACACAGGCCCAATCCATATGAGACATTCTCCACATTGCAACCGCTCACCACGCGACCATCGCCGCTGAGAGCCGCGGCGCCGACCGGAAACCGCGAGTACGGCGCATAGGCGTTTCGCATAACTCGAAATGCGTTGTCACGCAGCAATTTCCAGTCGATTTCCGGCATGTGGAACCTCTCTCGAACCGGCCCGATCGCGGCCGCGCAAGGGCCACGACGGAACCCCGCACACATCAAGAAAGGTAAGCCTAACCCGATCGACTGTCGCGCAACGCACGGTACGCCGAATTAGTTCCGGGATTGCTGGAGGATTAGAGTCCAGAACAGATCGGTTCAGGTTCCTGCGACGGGCCGGAGTACAGCCACCTGGGCATTCGCCCGCCACGCCGTCGGCGTCGGACCTGCGACCGGGTCCATCAACGACGTTGGAGGCACCGCACTCTATGACCACGATTGAAGCTCCGGCCCAGCCGAAGCGGAAGACGCTGTACCGAGGCGACCCCGGAATGTGGTCGTGGGCGCTGCACCGGATCACCGGGGTCACCATCTTCTTCTTCCTCTTCGTTCACGTACTGGACACCGCCCTGGTGCGCGTGAGCCCGGACACCTACAACGAAGCGATCGAGACCTACAAGACGCCCATCGTGGCGTTGATGGAGATGGGCCTGGTCGTCGTCGTCTTGTTCCACGCGCTCAACGGCGTCCGCGTGATCCTGGTGGACTTCTGGTCCAAGGGCCCGAAGTACCAGCGCCTGATGCTCTGGATCATTCTCGCGATCTGGTTCCTGCTGGCCGTTCCCGCGATCGGGCGCCAGTTCTTCTACCTGTTCACGGAGCACTGACAATGAGCGAGCGAAGCGAGCGCCCAATGAACACAGCCGCCGGTGCGGTCATGCCGGAACCGAGCGCCAGCGAGGTGGAGGCATGAGCGCACCTGTCATCGGTAAGTCTTACGACCGTCCGGCCAGCCTGGATCTGCCACGCTCGCCGCGCGCGCGCTCGAACAACAACTTCGAGAAGTACGCCTGGCTGTTCATGCGCTTCTCCGGCCTGCTGCTGATCGTGCTGGTGCTCGGGCACATGGCGATCATGCTGCTGCTCGACGGCGGCGTGAAGCGGCTCAACTTCGCCTTCGTGGCCGGTCGCTGGTCCAGCCCGTTCTGGCAGTTCTGGGACCTGACCATGCTGTGGCTGGCGCAGTTGCACGGCGGCAACGGCCTGCGCACCGTCATCGACGACTACTCCCGCAAGGACTCGACCCGGTTCTGGCTGAAGACCCTGCTGGCCATCTCGATGATCCTGATCATGGGCGTGGGCACCTACGTCATCTTCACCTTCGACCCCAACATCAGTTAGGAACAGGCCCCCTCGCATGAGTGAGCGCAGCGAACGAACCATTGGGACTGGTGAATCTCGTCCTGTCCAGGAGCACCGCTACGACGTCGTCATCGTCGGCGCGGGCGGCGCGGGCATGCGCGCCGCGATCGAGGCCGGCCCGCGTGCTCGGACGGCGGTGCTGACCAAGCTGTACCCGACCCGCAGCCACACCGGCGCGGCCCAGGGCGGCATGTGCGCCGCGCTGGCCAACGTCGAAGAGGACAACTGGGAATGGCACACCTTCGACACCGTCAAAGGTGGTGATTACCTGGTCGACCAGGACGCCGCGGAGATCATGGCCAAGGAGGCCATCGACGCGGTGCTCGACCTGGAGAAGATGGGCCTGCCGTTCAACCGGACGCCCGAGGGCAAGATCGACCAGCGGCGCTTCGGCGGGCACACCCGCGACCACGGCAAGGCCCCGGTCCGCCGCGCGTGCTACGCCGCCGACCGCACCGGTCACATGATCCTGCAGACGCTGTACCAGAACTGCGTCAAGCACGACGTGGAGTTCTTCAACGAGTTCTACGTGCTGGACCTGGTGCTGACCGAGAGCGATCGGGGCCCCGTCGCGACCGGTGTGGTCGCCTACGAGCTGGCCACCGGCGAACTGCACGTCTTCCACGCCAAGTCGATCGTGTTCGCCACCGGCGGCTCGGGCCGGATGTACAAGACCACCTCCAACGCGCACACCCTGACCGGCGACGGCATGGCGATCGTGTTCCGCAAGGGCCTGCCGCTGGAGGACATGGAATTCCACCAGTTCCACCCGACGGGTCTGGCCGGGCTCGGCATCCTGATCTCCGAGGCCGTCCGCGGCGAGGGCGGCATCCTGCGCAACGCAGACGGCGAGCGGTTCATGGAGCGCTACGCCCCCACCATCAAGGACCTCGCGCCGCGCGACATCGTCGCCCGCTCGATGGTGCTGGAGGTGCTGGAGGGCCGCGGCGCGGGACCGAACAAGGACTACGTCTACATCGACGTGACCCACCTCGGCGAGGACGTGCTCGAGGAGAAGCTGCCCGACATCACCGAGTTCTCCCGCACCTACCTGGGTGTGGACCCGGTGAAGGAACTGGTGCCGGTGTTCCCGACCTGTCACTACGTGATGGGCGGCATCCCGACCCGCATTCGCGGCGAGGTGCTGCGCAACAACAGCGACGTCGTCCCCGGCCTCTACGCCGCGGGTGAGTGCGCGTGCGTCTCGGTGCACGGCGCCAACCGGCTGGGCACCAACTCGCTGCTGGACATCAACGTGTTCGGCCGTCGCGCGGGCATCGCCGCCGCGGAATACGCGCAGCGCAGCGAGTTCGTCGAGATGCCGGAGAACCCGGCGCAGATGGTGCAGGACTGGCTGGCCCAGCTGCTCAGCGAGCACGGCGACGAGCGGGTGGCCGACATCCGCACCGAGCTGCAGCGGTCGATGGACAACAACGCCTCGGTGTTCCGCACCGAGGACACGCTCAAGCAGGCGCTCACCGACATCCACGCGCTCAAGGAGCGCTACGCGCGGATCACCGTGCAGGACAAGGGCAAGCGCTACAACAGCGACCTGCTCGAGGCCGTCGAGCTCGGCTTCCTGCTCGAGCTGGCCGAGGTCACCGTGGTCGGTGCGCTCAACCGCAAGGAATCGCGCGGCGGCCACGCTCGCGAGGACTACCCGGACCGCGACGACGTGAACTTCATGCGTCACACGATGGCCTACAAGGAGGGCTCGGATCTCCTGTCGGACATCCGCCTGGACTTCAAGCCGGTGGTGCAGACCCGTTACGAGCCGATGGAGCGTAAGTACTGATGACTGCTGTTGCCGAAGCACCCTCTTCGCAGAAGCCCGCTCCGGTCCCCGAGGGCTCGGTGATGATCACCGTCAAGGTGGCTCGGTTCAACCCGGAGGACGACAAGGGCGCGCACTGGGAGTCCTTCCAGGTGCCGGTCCTGCCGACCGACCGTTTCCTGAACGTGCTGACCTACATCAAGTCCTACCTGGACGGCACGCTCACCTTCCGGCGTTCCTGCGCGCACGGCGTGTGCGGTTCGGATGCCATGCGGATCAACGGCGTCAACCGGCTGGCCTGCAAGGTGCTGATGAAAGACATGCTGCCCAAGGGCGACAAGTCGATCACCGTCACCGTCGAGCCGATCCGCGGCCTGCCCGTGGAGAAGGACCTCGTGGTGAACATGGAGCCGTTCTTCGACGCGTTCCGCGCCGTGAAGCCCTACCTGATGACCTCGGGTAACGAGCCCACCCGCGAGCGCATCCAGAGCCAGGCCGACCGCGCCCGGTTCGACGACACCACCAAGTGCATCCTGTGCGCCTGCTGCACCACCTCCTGCCCCGTGTACTGGAGCGACGGCAGCTACTTCGGCCCGGCCGCGATCGTGAACGCCCACCGCTTCATCTTCGACAGCCGCGACGAAGGCGCCCGCGAACGCCTCGACATCCTCAACGACGTCGAAGGCGTCTGGCGCTGCCGCACCACCTTCAACTGCACCGACGCCTGCCCGCGTGGCATCGAGGTCACCAAGGCCATCCAAGAAGTCAAACGAGCCTTGCTCTTCACCCGCTGACCTCAGGCACCGAACGACGAAGGCCGCCGCCATCCCGAGATGGTGGCGGCCTTTCGCTACAACCTCGCGGATCTCGAACGGGCCGAGGCACGCGGCCGCCACGTTCCCGCCGACGGGAACACCAGCGAACGTCGCTTATGCTTCGGCTCGGGTCGGCCTGGCGCGTGGCGGTTCGCCGATGCGCGACGTCCCGTTCAGCAGCCGAAGGCGGCCGGGCCGTCTCGATATCGCCCCAGGGGGTCCCGTGGCCGAAGCACTGTCGGTCGACCCGGCCCAGCTGCGCGAATCGGCGGCGGAGTTGCGGCAGGCGGCCGAAGACGCCGAACGGGTGGCGAACGAACTGAAGGCGGCACTCGCCGACGAAGGTGAGTTCTGGGGTGACGACGAAGCCGGCGAGACGTTCGCACACACCTACAAGCCCGGTGCCGACCGTACGTTGGAGGGGTTCGACGACCTCGTCGCGGACATTCGGGCGATGAGTTCCGCGATGAAGCATGCGGCCGATGCGTTCGAGGACGGGGACCACTACGGGCGGCAGAACATCCGAAACTCGGTCGACGATGGCATCCCGTACCCGGACGCACCGAGCCGGAACCGGTCGGCAGGACCCATTCCGCAGGCGAGGTCCAGCGAACCCCTCAGCCGCACAAGCGATTCCACATGGCCGCCGGGCACGCCCGATCGCCCGGCGAACGGAGACTCCGCCCGTCCGCAGCCCGACGCCCCGAACGACCGCGGCAGTATCGATACACAGCAACCCCTGGAATCTGGCCGGCAACCCGCAGCATCCGGACAGCAGCCCACGGCGTCCGGACAGCAGCCCGCGGCGTCCGGACAGCAACCTCCGGAATCCGGACAGCCGGACGATTCGACGAGTAATTCCCCAGAAACCGAATCGCCCGAGGACGAATCCGGCGACCAACCCCCGGCAGCCGAGACCGGATCGCCGACGACGCCCGGTAACGGCACAGAGCGACAGGGAGCGCCGGCGAATACACCGACGGGGAAGCAGGCGGTTCCACCGACGATGCCGAGCGGCCGCAACGACTCCGGCAAGCCGTCGGCGAATACGCCGTGGACGCGGAACGGGTCGGGCACCCCTTGGGCAAAGGCTCCCAGCCCCTCGGGCGCGCCGGCAAACGAAACGCCGCCTCGGGTATCTCCTCCACGCACCCCGGACCGCCCGCCCGCGGGCAAGAAGCCGGAGCCGGCTCCGAAACGTCCCGAGCAGAAGCGGCCCCCGAAACCCGCAAGCGTGCGTGCGCGCCGAGCAACCGATGCCGAGGCCATGCGGATCGCGCGGGAGATGGCCGCTCGGCACAACATCGAGATCGTCGGATTCGACGCGGCGGGTATCGCCGCGGCAACGGTCCAGGACATCGCCGATGCTGTCGACACCGTCCTCCCGCGGATGCCGGGCGCACTGCGCGGAATCGAGATCCGGGATGTGACGGGTGCGCCATCTGCCGTCGAGAATCGCAGCACGGCAGAGCGACCGGGGGAGGTGACGCCGTGGATCCTGCTGGCTCAGGCTGCTGTCATCGATCCTCGGATGTTGGCCGGCCGTTCCCGGGCGACAACCCGATCCGGTCCTCCACGGCGACCGATGTATGCCGCGATTCTGCGGGAACTCGGCGCCGCGATCGACCTCGCCGACGGGTTCCGGGCACACAAGGAGGCGCAACGCGCGCTCATCACCGAATACATGCGGATCAACGGCCCCCGCGGCGAGACGCTGAGCCGGGTGGTCGCCGGCTACAAGCGATGGCGGGCGCAGCTCGGTGACAACTGTTTCGAGCGGGGTCTGTTCGTTCCGGGCAGAGCGCTGGCCGAGGGATTCGCCGCTGTCGAATCGAGTGAGGACGAGGCCAACGGCCCGCAGAAGGTGCTTGGTCGGCTGTTGGTTGCGATGTCGCGTGCGGAGTTGCCGGACCGGCGATGAGACCCGTCGCCGCCTGGGCGGACGGCGTCCGACTTCCCCCTTCCCACCAGTGGTGAGAGTTGCCACGCATCTGCCGGTCATCATTATGGGCACGTTCGGAGGTCCGCGGTCGTCGCTGTCCGCTGAGGGTTTCGAGTCGGAAGGTTGTGGCATGGATCGATGGGAGCGCGAAGGCCTCCGCTCGGCCAACAACGGCATGCGCAACCAGCTCGAACATCTCCTCGACTCCTTCGAACGTCAGCAGGGCCGACTCGCCGATGTGTTCCGAGAACTGGAAAACGCTCGCACGCAGGCGAGTTCTCCCGACCAATCGGTAGAGGTCACCGTGGACGCCGCAGGCGTGCTGACGGATTTGCGCCTCACGGCCGCGGCGATGCGCCAGACACCGGAGCAGTTGAGCGGGGCGATCGTGGACGCCGCTCGGGCCGCGGCGCGCCGGGCGCAGCAGCAGGCCGAGGCCCTCGCCGCACCCGTCGACGACGACCTCGAGGGCCTGCCCGACCTGCCCGATATCTCCCCGGGCGCCCCCAGCCTCAACGAAATTCGCGCCTTCTTCCGCGGGGACAACGAAGGTCCCCCGAGATAGCACCGGGCCGCGTAGTGCAGACGATGCTGCGTACCTGCCGACGACCGGAGAGGAACTTCCCGCCGGCGGAAGGGCCTGGGATTCGGATGCGACCGTGCGATGCCGGCAGCAGTAGCGTTCACGAAGCCGCTTGCCGGATACGCGTCGACGAACGCGAGCGCACATGACGCTACGTTTGCCGGACTGGCTCCCCCCGGCCGTAGTGATGTGTGTCGCCGGGCACTTCCCGCTGGGCGACGAGGACGCGGAACGACGCGCCGCCGATGCCTGGTCGGATAAGGCCGAATGGTGTCGTGCGCAGGCTGAGTATCACGAAGCCAAGGCAAAGCCGCCCGAGGGCTCACACGGCGACACCGTCGCCGCGATCGCCGACAAGCACCGGCGCACGGCCGATCGCTTCCGACAGCAGGCCACCAATTGCGACAGCCTCGCCAGGCAGCTCTACGAGAGCGCCAACGCCACCGAGCTGCAGAAGATGGTCATCATCAGCATGGCCGTGATCCTGGCCATCCAGCTGGCTCGGTGCGCATTGATGTTCGCGTTCGGTGGTCCGATCCAGGCCGCCATAGCACAGATGGCGACCCGAACCGCGGCGCAGCGCGCGTGGATGAGATTCGTGGCATTCCTTTCCGGACGCGGTGCGGAACTGGCCGCGGAACGCGGATCGATGGTGCTGCTGCGCAACGGAGTCGTGATCGGGGTAGCACTGGGCGGCGGCACCCAAGCCGGCGCTCAGGCGATTCAGGTCGCCAAGGGCGACCGCGAACAGATGGATTGGACGTCGGTCGGCGTGGCAACGGCCGCCGGCGCTGTCGGTGGCCTTTTCGGCATGCTGTTCGGACTCTGGGCGGGGCCGAAGGTCGCCACCATCGGCGCGAACGCCAGCAGCACCGCGGGACGGGTGGCCCTGCAGCTCGCCGGCACCACCATGGTCGGCGCCGGAGCCGGAGCCGTCGGCGCTCTCGGCGGCACCGCCGTCTCGCTTGCGCTGTCGGACCAGCCGTTCAGCCGCAAGGCCTTCACCGAGGGCCTGATCCCCGGTATGGGTAGCGGGTTCATCGGCGCGGCAGCCTTCGCGGCACAGGGGATGCGCGGCCGGGCACCACTTCCCGACACGACTGCCGCCCCCGCTGCCGCACCGGATGTCACCACGGCCGAACCGTCGCCTGGTTCGCTCGTCGACGCACTGCGCTCGCATGGCATCGTCACCGCTGACTTCGATCCGAACAACCCCTCGCCCACCCATCAGCAACAACAGATCGACAATCTTGTGGCGCTGCTGCACCGAGCCGGCGTCACCGCGGACGACGCAGCCCGTCCCACGCTCCCATTGAACAATGCCGACTGGCAGCCCGCGAATCTGTCGAATGCGTTGCCCGACAACCTCAACGCGGTCAAGTCGGCCAAGCTCCCCTCCCACGCCGTTGCCACACCAGCGGATCCGGCCCCCGCAGCCCCTGCAACCCAAGCAGCCCCCGCAGGGACAATGCCGAAGGCTGACGGAGGCGATCAACCACTTGTTGTGTCGCCGCCGAAAGAGTACAAGCCGCCTCCGGAGCAGCCGTTCTCCGTGCCGAACAACAGCATGGACTGGGAACCACCCGCAGGCATGCCCGGCGCCCTGATCGACAACGTCAATCCCGTCAAGACCGTCACCTTCCCCGCAGCCGCCATCCCGTCTACCGTCAACCCGGTCGGCGTGCCGAGCATCGGGACGGATCCGACATCGGCGGAGGCGCCCGGGTCACGGAACACTCCTGACGCACGACCGGATGCCGAAACCGTCGGCACCGCTGAAGCTCCTCTCGACGGGGAACTGCCTCCAGCACCGCACGACTCGGATAACAGCACCGCCGAGAACGCGGGCACAGCACGGCAGACCACCGAACATGATCACCCTGCGGCCGGGCCCGACCACTCGGTGCGGCCGCACCCCACGGATACCGGCGAAGGCAGTGCTCGACCGGCAGATGTCGCTCCCGGATCGGCTCGCGGCAACCGGGTCGGTGCCGAAAACCCCTCGGTCGCACCTCATTCCACGCCGGAGCACGCCGCGGTGCCGGACAACGCCACCGCCACGGCCCGACCGCATCCCGGCGGCCGGGACACGGCGGGCGAGGGGGCGGCCGGGCGAGGCCGCGCCGTGGCGGATGCCCGAGGCGACGATCCGGCGGCGGGGCCGTCGTCATCGGTTCGGCAACGAGGTGTCGCAGCGGGCGAGGAATCCGGTCCGCGACCAGTCACGGCCGACCCGCACGACGCATCGGCGCAACAGAGCACGACCGTGTCGGCGGAGGAATCCGGTCCGCGAGTGGTCACGGCCGACCCGCACGACGCATCGGCGCAACAGAGCCCGACCGCGTCGGCGACCGAGGGTCAAGGGGAACAACGGGTTACCGACGTGGTCACCGATCCCGAGCCTGCCGTGTCCGAGCTGGTACCGGCGGCGGCGCACAGGGATTCGGCCGACGGCCTGTCATCGGACCACGACGTATCCCCGAGCATGACGATCACCGCCGACCCGTCACCCGCTCCACAACGCGGTGATGCCGGTCCGCGCTCCCCTGGCGCGGACAGGCTCGTGGACGCGGCCGGGCAGCAGCGGCAGACCGGGCAGCCGTCGGGCGGCCCGGCACGACCGGCCGCAGGCCTCCAGCCCGGCACACCCGCTGCCGGTGGTTCGCCCGCTGCTGCCGGAGGCAATCGGCCGCCGCGTGTGTCGGCCCCGAAGAATGCCGCAGCGGAGCGCCCTCCGGCCGTCGAACCGGTCGAAGGAGCGCGCGGGCCGGCCGAGGACGGCCATGCCCCGTCCGGTTCGGCGACCGCCCACGCCACCGACAATGACAACCGGAGCACACCGCCCGCGGCCGCCGAACCGGAGTCGGAGCACGGTCGCACGGCTGACGGCACCACAGGCGACGAGACCGCGCGAGCCACGCATCCGGATGAGGCGAATGCACCGGAGTACGCACTCCCGGCCGACGAAGGCGCGAATGGGCAACAGGCCAAGAGTCATCCCGAGGTAGTCGACGAGGCGGGACCATCGCAACCGAAGCCCGGTGAGTCCGATACCAGCGGAGACGATGTCCCCGGCGGTCGTGCGGGCGACGATGATGCGAGTGAGCGGCAAGCGAAGACGAAATCCGATCCCCCCGACGACGCGGCCGCGCCACCTGCCGAGTCCGAACACGGGCGCGCACAGAATGATTCGGATGGACAGCTCACCGCTCGCGATGAAGACCCCGCCGCGGCCGCGCGTGCGAGGGCGAGAGCCGAAGTAGAGCAGCGTAATGCGGCCGAGCGGCAGCAGAACGAGCTGGTGCGCGAACACCACCGGCAGCGTGTCGAAGCGTCGGCCGAGCGCGAACGGGCCACCCATGCCGAGCTGCAGCGGCAGGAGAAGGCCGTGCGGGTGGCCCAGGAGCATGAGCGGGCCACCCGCGTCGGCTTCGGCGACAAGATGCGCGATCTGTTCGGGCGGGGCACGGCGGAGGATCGGGTGGCCGTCGAAGCCGCGCGGGCCGCTCAGGAACAGCTCCGGCAGGCTCAGGCGAAGGTAGCCGAGTGCCGGGACGCGTACGAGGCTGCGGTAGCCCAGCATGACGCCGCAGCCCAGGCCAGAGCCCGCGACCTGGTCGAAATCTCGGACAACGCGGGCGTTTCGCTGATGAACGACTACGAGGCCGGGGTGCTCACCGATCGCGACGCCGTGTTCGAGGTGGTTGCCCAGGAGCGGGTACGCACGGCCCTGGATGCCGGTCGCGCGATCGGGGAGTTGCGGAAGCCGGGCAGCACGGCCGACGGTACGAGCCCGTTGGCGAACGCGTCACCGGAGTCGCTGGCCGACACGATGGCGCGGGGATCCAGGGAGGAGCGCGTCGCGGCGATGACGGAATGGATTCGCCGGGGTGACGACCGGCATCGGCTGGTGCGGGAGACGCAGGCCGCGGCGTTCCTGCTGCTCGAGCACGGTCCGGTCGATATGAAGACCGGTGAGGGCAAGACGATCGTCATGGTGATGAAGAAGGTGTCCGACGCCATCGATCACGGCACCGCACATGCGTGGACCAGTAGTGATCTGCTCGCCGGTGAGCTGGCCGGTGAGTTGCAGGCATTCGTGGTGCGGCCGGAGTCGGATACCGGGATCGATGTGGTGCGGATGGATCAGGACGGTCCGCTGCCGGATCCGGTACCCGGCCGTAACCGGATCGTCGTTGGTACGAAGGAGGACTACCTGTTCCGCGCGTTGAAGGTCGCGGATTCGATGATGAACGAGCTCACGGCCGGTGGCATGTCGCACCAGGAGGTGACGGCACTGCGGGACTTCCTCAACACGAAACCGTCGATCGATCTGATCAAGGAAAGGCTGGATACCGCGGCATCCGACCACGGCCTGGACCTCCGGTACGACCCGTTCCCGGCGGGCAAACTCACCGTCGACGAATTCGACACCATCTTCGACGGCAATTCCGAATGCGTACTTTCCCCCGGGGCGGCGAAGGAGGCCACACCCGAGGTGGTCGCCGAACTGCAAGGGATCTGGGATCGGCTGACGACCGCGGAGCGCGAACACGGTTTGACGGCAGCGGATTTCAAGAGGCCGGAGAACACCCGCGGAATGTGGGCCGCAGAAACAACCCTGGCGGCGGTCGCCAAGCTGGAGAAGGTGGCGGGTGGACCGGTCACCGTCTCGGAGCTGAAGCTCTACGCCCATGCCGCCAACGCCCGCTGGGGGCTGGAGAAGGGCACGCACTACATCACCAGGGCGGACGACGGCGAGGGCGCGAAGATCGGCATCCTCGCTCACGAAACCAACGACAAGGCGATGTGGGACAGGACGAAGTCGACCGAGGTGCGCTGGCAGGACGTCGGCCAGTTCGTCGACCTCAAGGAAGGGCTGCCGGTCCGGGCGAATCAGGAACATTCGCTGCGCATGTCGGATCAGCAGTTGATCGGCAGCAAATTGCTGTTCGAGCCGTCTGGTTTGTCAGGGACCATGAAGGGCGTCGAGGGCATCACCTACGACCTGTACGGTGTGGGGCCGGTGCCGGAGCTGCCGACCTTCTATACATCGCAACGGGTCGTGGAACCGCCGAAATTCTACGAGAACACGCATGCGAAACTCACGCAGCTGGCCCGTGACATCGTGCGGGATGCACATGTGGTCGACGGGGAGCAGACGGGCCGTGCGCAGTGGGTCGTGTGCATGGACAACGGCGAAATCCGGGGCGACCCGGATGCCGGGCGGATCGGACTGATCGACCTGCTCCGCGCAGCGGCGAAGGACGAACACGGCGAGGGATTCGAGCTGAAGTTCGAGGTGGTCGATGCGGAATTCTACGCCGAGCACGGCGGTAGCAATGCCGACGCCGAGGCCCTGGTCAGGCAGAAGATCGAGGAATTCGGGGACAAGGGCACCATCTATATCACCAACAAGGACGGAGGCCGCGGCGCCGACCCCACACCGTCGCAGGAGGTGATCGATCTCGGCGGTGTCGACGTCAAGGTCAGCGGCGGGCCGTCGTACTCCGAGCGGGTGAACGACCAGGTCGATGGTCGTGGCGCCCGTGGTGGATCCGGCGACGACCGGGAGCACGGTGGCACCCCGGGTTCGGCGGTGCACTACGTCTCCCCCGAGGACTTTCTGGGCCGGGTCACCGACCACGGCGTCACGCAGCAGATCGTCCAGTACACGGAAGCCGTCAAGGCCCACCGGGCCGCCCAGGAACAGCACGAAGCCCTCGGCACCGAGGCCACCCGCAGCGAACTCGACAAGGCCGAAACGGCGCTGCGGAACTCCGAGTCCGACCTGTGGAAGCATGCCGTCCCGGCGATGAAGGACGCCGTCGAGCAGAATCAGCTCGCCTCCAAGTACGCGAGCGCCAACCAAGCCAACGCCCCACCCGCGGACGCACATGGCACCGCGACCCAGCAACCCCAGCAACCCCCTCCCCGATCCGCAGGGACCGCGGCTCCGCACGCGACCGGCCCACATGCGACCCCGCACGCCCCTGCCGCCACCCACAACGGCACCCCCGTCCCGACCGCCGCAGGCCTCGCCGCCGGGGCGGCGTCCAATCTGGCTTCCGGTAACCCACCGGCCGCACCCGACCTGCGTGACGAGCACGGCGACGGCACCCTCCGCCACCTCCTTCGGGTGCTGGACGCACCCGGTGGACAGGCGGCCGCACCATTGCTGCCGGTCGCGCAGGCCGTTCGCGACGCGGCGTTCGATCAGGTCGCGTCGCAAGGGCTCCCCATCGGCGCCGACGCCGCCGACCACGTGCGCGAGACCGCACGAAATCTGCTGCACACCAGCCTGAATCAACTCGATCCGGCGCAGCGCCAACTCGTCGCCGACGCCGGGACGCTGCTGCAGCAAGGACGCCGGCTCGAAGACGCGCACACCGCGGCCGTCGCCCAGTTGGTCGCGCAGGTGCCGACCGCCCAGCCCGTCCTCGCGGCCGCCGCGGGTACCACCGTCTCGTTCGACCAGCTGCCCGCCGGCGACCGCACCGAGACACTGCAGCGGGCGCAGCAGGGCGACCGGGCCGCCGCGCAGGCCTTGGACCGCCATTTCGGCCCCGCCACCGCCCAGGCCATGTGTGCCGTACTCAGCGGGGATGCGGAGCACGGCACCCCACCCACGCGGATCCAGCTCCTAGCGCACGCCGTCGCCCGGGCCACGCTCGGCGCCGCCGAAACCGGTGGCTGGCAAGTCCCGCCGGGCGTCGACATCGGCGACTGGCTGCTCGGCGAAGCGCAAGACACGTGGCTCGACAGCCTTAATCGACTGAATCCCGCGGTACGTCGACTCGTCAATGAAGCGCTCGATTCCCGATCCCGCAGCAACGACCTCACCGACGCTCAGGTCGCCCTGTTCGGGTGGGTCGCGCAGGAAATCGCAGGAGGGGCGGCCGATTCGACGGTCCGGCAACGGAAACCCCCGGCCGAGAACCGCGACCGCGCGAACTCCGCGAGGACGGGCGAGGCCGATCGAAAAACCAAGCAGGCCATCGCCCGGCAGTTGTTCGAGACGTTCGACATCGAGGTGCTCGGACTGGACAAGCCGGGGATCTCCGTCGACACGGCTCTGTCGATCAGGAACGCGATAGTCGACGGTTTCGCGGCAGGGCGGGAGATCAAGCTCGACGTCGTACTGGTCGCCCCCATGGTCGGCAATACCGGTGCCTGTATCTGGACTCCCGAAGGCATCGGAAAGGACGCCCCGACCTTCATGGTCCTGAACGAGAACCTCTTCGGTGACCAGGAGAAATTCCGGAAAGCCATGCGGAAGGCGGTGCGGTCAGGCCACCTGATGGCCCCGACCGGCGATCCCGCGTACGACGCCGTCAGTCACGAGATGGGCCATCTGCAGGATGGCGCCGCGCGGAAGGGGCTCTACGACGAAAAGCCGATTGCCCATCTACGAGACGGAGCCGTCCAGGGGAAGGACTACCAAGACTCCAAAGAGGCACGAGCATTCGGATTCCTGTACACGCATTTCGCCGAGTTCAAAAAGGCCGGCATGCTGCCACCGGACCTCGATTTCGACGACTGGCTGGGGCAGCTCGATTCCTACAGCAGCAGCAGGAAGAAGCTGAAGGAGGCAGAGGAATACAACCGAAAACTTGCGGGCGAAGAGTCGCACGGAACGGAAATGGGCACTTACGAGCCCAAAATGGGTGACCTCGCGGTATTCAATCCGGCAGAAGCACTGGCCGAGGCGAACAATGCGTTCGGCAGGACCGCACCGGCCGATCGCACACATCCCGCCTACGTCCTGCAAGCCCTGCTTCGAGACATTCCGTATTTCCAGGTGCTGCGGGAGGCCGAACAGCGCAATGCCCTGGTGCAGGCGGACTATCGCGGTCCGGTCCCGGCTGCGTCCGAGTTCGGCACGAGCATCGCCTCGCACGGCCCGTCCGCATCCCTGGCCGCGCGATGGCGCGCTATGTCCCCCACCGCCCGCGCCAACTACGCCGAACAGCAAATCGCGTACTTGAACCCCGACACCGGTTTCGTGCTCGACGAGTTGGCCCGGCTCCAGGCGGAGCACCGCGCCACGGTCGCATCGACCTCGGATCGCACCGCCCCGACGCCAACACCGCAAGCGCCGCAATCTAATTCACCACGTACGGCGGCGCCCGGACAACCTGACGGCGGGTCGGCGTTCCCACCGGAGTTCTGGCAGCAGCATAGTCGGTCCCACGCGCGGGCAGCTGTCCCGGCCCCGATCCACCTCGGCGACCCCGACGATGCGCAGCCGGACCCGACGCAACCCGTCCCGGACTCGCCTCGCTCGGTCCAGGCGTCGAGACGTGCTGCTTTCGACAGCTTCCGGCGGCAGATCTTGGCGATCTACCTCGCCGGACCGTCGATCGAACGGAGCGATGCGGTAGCCCGCGCCCTGGCCGATGCCGACCCCGAGGATCTGCGGCGCGCTCTGCGCGAGGCCGGGCTCGACCCGAACCAGCAGCGGGTACTCCGCCAGTTCTGGCCGGGCCGGTCGGACCGGACGGCCGCAGCGGTGCTACCGGCTCCCGGCGAGGACATGGACCCTCTGCTGTGGGCGCCGATTCACAGATTCGCCTCGACAGTCGCTCGCATCCGGGCATCCGGGGAATCTCCCGCACGGGTGGTTCCGGAATCAGATCGGACCGAATCCGACACTCCGATCCCCGACAGAGGCGGGCTGACCCCCCGGGAGCTCGAGGTGTTGCGCCTGAGCGCGCGCGGCCTGTCGTACCCCGAAATCGGCCCTCAGATGGGGATCTCGCCCAAAACCGTCCAGAGTTACGCCCGGCATGCGTGTGCCAAACTCCGCTGCCCGAGTCTGATTCCCGCGGTCCTCGCGGCAGATCGGGAGGGATGGCTGGACGAACCATCCGGCCCGCACATCGACGTCGAATTCGCTCCGGACGAGGTCGCCATCCTCCAGCTGGCGGCGAACGGCCTGGACAACCGTGACATCGCCGCCGAGCTGGGGGCGACGCGGTATCGAGTGCGGACGTTCATGGCCGCGTTGCCCGGCCGTTTGGGTGTCGAGGGCAGGCTGCCCGGTCTGCTGGCGGCACAGCGGCAGGGGGCGTTCCAGCCTGGCGATCCCCACTCCGCGGCGACGCGGAAGCACGCCGATCTGTCTCCCCGCGAACGCGAGGTTCTCGACCTGGTCGCGGCCGGTCTCACGGATCAGGCGATAGGTGACCGGCTGGGAGTTACGGCATCGACGGCGCGGGGCTATCGGATCCAGCTACATGCCAAGCTGGGCACCTCGGATCACGAGGAACTGGCGACCCGGGCGCGCAGCCTGGCGTCGTCGGCCGCGACGG
Source organism: Nocardia sp. NPDC047654 (assembly GCF_043205035.1). Lineage (NCBI taxonomy): Bacteria > Bacillati > Actinomycetota > Actinomycetes > Mycobacteriales > Nocardiaceae > Nocardia > Nocardia sp. NPDC047654. The sequence goes on along the minus strand of NZ_JBIDDF010000005.1, from coordinate 275,456 downwards.
CACGGACTGTCGAGCTGACCGAATCCGAGGCGCTGCTCCTGCACCTGGTTACGAGGGGCGTGCCACACGAAACCCTCGCGACAGCGCTCGGCTTGCCGAACGGTGGGTTGGATCCCGTACTGGCACAGCTGGCCGACAAGATCGGTACGCGCGGCACGATTCGGGTATCGGCGCAGCGGCAGGAACCGGCATCGCAGCGCGAGCGACTCGCGACACTCGCCGAGTCGCTGCCGGGCGCGAGCGGTGATCCGGCAGCGGTGTCCTGGGCCACGGTGCGCGCCTTCCGATCTCGGATCGCCACCCACCCGTCCGAACTGACCGGGCGTGAACCCGATGTGCTGCGGCTGGCCGCACAAGGCCTGTCACTCAAAGCGATCGCTCGCACGTTGGGCGGATCGCACGCCACCGTGATCAACGAACTCGACAGCATCGCGGTGAAGCTCGGAACCCCTGACCGGGCCGTGCTCCTGATGGCGGCGCAGCGGGCATGGTCGGCCGACCACCCGGAATCGATACCCGAACCAACGGCCGACGTCGGTCTGACACCGCAGGAAACCAGGGTCCTGCGCCTGGTGGCCCAGCGGTTCACGAACCCGGCTATCGCGGCAGAGCTGAGCATCTCGGTGCCGTTGGTGAAGTACATCCGGCGCGGCCTACGCACCAAACTCGGTATCGACGACACCGCCGGGCTGGTCGCCTGGGCACGGCACAGCGGTATCGCCGTCGACGATCCCGCCGACGCCCCGGACCCGGAGTTGCAAGCGAGCGTCACGGACGCGCTGCGGCGGGCAACGGCGACGGATACCGACGACGACCGAGACGAGTCGACACCCGGCTCCCACGAGGCCTCGCCCATCCCCGCCGACATCGACGGATCCGGCGAGGCACAATCGGCCAAGCCCGCCGAAGCGGCCTCGGACCCGGCCCAGATCGCGCTGGCCGAGCACCTCGGGCTGCCACCCGGTGCGGTGACGCGGGGAGCTGTACGTCAGGCCCTCGCCCTCGTCGCGGAACAGACACAGGCCATGCCCGCCGCCGTGACCGTCGACGCTCAGGCGCTGAGTCGATGGATCCGGTCCCAGCTCGAACTGCACGCGGATCAGGAAGCGGCCACTCACGAGGGGGCGCTCGCCGAGCTGGAGCGGCGCGACGGCGAAGAATTCGGTCTCCGGGATGCGGCCGATCCTGAGGCCGATCCGTTGGACCAGAACGGTTTCGACAACCGGCGCCGGGCCCTCGACCAAGAATTGCGGGCACTGCTGGGGTCGCAAGACCTGAGCCCACCCCAGCCGATGACCACGGGCGAGGTGCTGGCCGAGCTGTACTGGATCACGAGCCTGACGGACTCGCCGGAGCTGGAACACCTCGTCGCCGCGAGTGAGGCCTTCCTGTGCGCCACTCTCGAACCGCCGGCGGCAGTCCCGCTGGACACGGTCCAGATCCACACGCTGCGCGACCAACTGGCGCAGCAGGTGGGCGTCGCCGACGACGAACTGACCCGCACGCACGCCGAAGTGCTGGCCGCCGACGAGAACGTTGCGCCACAGACGCGCCGTCTGGCGGAGCGCTACCTCTCCCTGCGCCGGATCGAAGCCGCGCAGAAAGCCACGCGGGCCGATATCGCCCGGCTGGCGGGTGTGGGCGAGTCGTATGTCAGCAGTGTGTTCAACGGACGGTTCGGCGCGAAAAAGCCGTGGCACGGCGAGACTACGCAACGCGTCCTGGCTGCGGCTCACCGGTTGGGTGTACCGCCGGACCGCGCGGACATCGCGGCCCTCACCGATCCGAACTTCGTGACGCGTCGCGTTCGCCCGGCACGTTGGGTCGGTGACGAGTTCGTTCCGGCGCGGATCAAGCCGCAGCCATCTCGCGAGACGTTGGCCGAAGCAGCGGGCACGGCCAAGGCCACGGTCCGTGATGTGGTGAAAGGTTCGGGCACGCCCGATGACATGCGGCTGGTGCGCAGTGCGGCCGACGAGATCGGGTTCTGGTATCACCCGGACGGCCCGATGGGGACGGTCGACGCGATCACACTGTCGGAGGGCGAATTCCACGTTCTGCGATTGATCGCCGACGGCATCGCCGAAGATTCCCTCGCCGCCCTGCTCGGGATGACGCCGGACCAGTCGAACCGGCTGCTCGTCCGACTGGCCGAGCGGGTGGGATTCGAGGGGCCCGTCCGCATGCCCACGGACGCACGATCGAGCGGTTTGCCCGACGGCGCCGTGCCGTCGTCCCCAAAGCAGACCGGTCTGTCACCTCAGCAGGTCCGGACTCTGCGACTGGTGGTGGCGGACTTGCCGTATACCCCCATCACGGGCACGGTCCCCGCGGACACCGTTCAGGCGTTCCGTTCCGCCCTCGCGGAGCGGCACCCCACCGCACTCACCGGCAGGGAAAGGGAAGTACTCGCGCTACTCGCCGAGGGCCTGACTTCCGGACAGATCGCGACCAGGCTGGGATTGTCCCGCAACACGGTGAACGGGTACATCGCGCGCGCGGAAATCAAGCTGCATACCGACGGCCTGCGTCGTACCGTGCGGGCGGCACAACAGGCAGAGCGATCACAAGCGGCCAGTGAACAGCAGCCGACCAGCGATCGTGAGGCGACATCCGGCACCCGCATCGATCCTGTCGCGATCGATCTCGGCGATTCCGACGAGCCGGACACCGCTGTGCAGCGCGCGCGGCAGGGGGATACGACGGCGTTCAACGAGCTGCGCGAGCGATACGGCCGGGCCTCACTCCGGGAAGTGCTTGCCCGGTTCGGGGTTCCGGCTTCGCCGGTCGGCCGCGACTTGCGGCCGCTCCTGCAGGTGGCACAGGAGCTCAACCGCATGGCATTTCGGATCGCGGAGGCGCACCGATGGCGTGCCGACGCGGGCACGGATCCCAGCGAATGGCTGCACAGCATCGTGAGAGGTCTGGTAGACGGCTGGTTCGAACTGAATGCCACGCAGCGCAAACACGTCACCGAGGCGGTGGACGCAATGCGGCGTGGTGCAGCGATCAATTTGGTGCAAAGAGGTGCGCTCAACAGATTGGTCGACGCCGGCGAGCAGGTTATAACAGACGCCGAAACGCACGCGACCGACACGTCACAGCAGACGGATAGTGGGCTCACCAACCGTCAGTTCACGGTGCTCGAGTTGATGGCCGCGGGAATGACCAGCCCTGAGATCGCGGAGGAGCTGGGGTTGTCCCCGGGGACCGTGAGCATCTACGCGACCCAGGTTCGCCAAAAACTCGGTGCCCGTACCCGGGCGGAAGCGGTGTACATCGCACTGAGCACAGGCATCCTCCCCGGCGGTCCCCGCGCCGACGGCGAGACACGTGGTCGCGAAGATCTCCCACTGACCAGTCGCGAAATCCATGTACTAGGACGGATCGCGAACGGAGACACCAGCGACGACGTCGCTCAAGACCTGGAGATCTCTCCGAGAAGCGTGGACCGGTTGGTGAGTCGAGTCGGCCGCAAGCTGGGCGCGCGCAACCGTCCGGAAATCGTGGCTGCCGCCGTGAGAACCGGCGACCTCCCGCTCGCCGACCCTGCCGACGCCGTCCCGGGCACCGGCCGAATATGGCTGGCCGATTACGAAACCAACGTGGTCACGCGGATCGCGAACGGTGAGACCAGCAAAGACATCGCGCAGGCGCTGGGCATGTCCTCGCTCACCGTGGACGAGTACCTGATGCGTGTCTGCCGAAAACTCCGCGTGCACAACCGGGCGGCGATGATAGCCGTCGCCATCCGCACCGGACTCCTGCCTGGGACCACCCGAACCGCTGTGGAAGTTCCCGAATCGACCGCCGCCGATATCGATCTGCTCGCGCGGATCGCGAACGGCGATACGAACGCCGATATCGCGGAGGACCTCCAGATTTCGCCGAGCGCGGTCGACAAGGCGCTCGCCCGTATTCGCGAGAAACTCGGCACCCGCAACCGGCCGCAGACGGTGGCAGTGGCTATCCGTGCCGGCATCCTGCCCGGCGCAGACACGGTCGAAGCGGCTCCCGCCCCTCCCGCAAACCCGGCGGAACTGAGGGAACAGTACGGGCTCGACACGTTCGGACACGTGCTATCGCTGCTCGGGGTATCAGCGAGGGGCGGGCGGCGAAGCGAACGGCTTGCGCGCGCCGTGCAGCTGGCATTGGAGATCAATGACGATGTATTCCGGCTCTCGGACTCGAGATCGGACGGCGACGTCGCTCGACGGTTGCGCGAAGTTGCGCGAGAACTACTGGAGCAAAAATGGTTCCGCCCTCTCCGCGCGAAGATGCTGGCAGTGCTGCGTTCCGATGGCATCACCGAATCAGACCCCAGGTACAGCCGCCTCGCCGAGTTGACCGTCACCGAACTCCGGGATTACCTCGACCAGATCGGTGTCACGACGCGATGGGTGTTTCTCGAGCTGGCGGACGGTCTGCATCACGGCCGGGACATAGGTTCGTTGTCGCGGCAGGAAAAGAACAGCGTGCTGCGGATCGCAAAAATAACGCGTGCGGAGGAAGTCTCGCCACCGCTGCTGGACGCCTCGCCGCACACCGTCTCCGGAGCCTCGCGGACCGGTGAGGAGGAACCCGAACCGGCGACCGCAACCGATCACACCACCTCTGATACAACGCATCCCGGCATGACCGAACACGAGATCGCCGTGCTCGCCCTCGTTGCCAAAGGTCGTTCCCACCGCGACATCGCCACCATGCTGGCACTTTCGGATCGCCAGGTCGGCGCAGCCGTCCGTTCGATCGCAGTGAAGTTGGAGACCCCTCACTGGGCGGAAATGCTGGAGGTGGCCCGGCGCAGAGGGATCGATGTATATGCCGACAGCCCGGCCACTCCCGGGCGTGACCGGCCCCGCGACGACGCTGCCGCCCGATTCAACGCCTACCGCTCCGCACTGGCGCATGCCTTGGCGGCAAGGACCGGCGAGCTGGGTTCTGCCGCGGTGCTGGCCGAGGCCACCGCCGAACAGATCGCGCAAGCCAGTCGCCAGCTATCCTCCGCCGAGCGGGAAATTCTGGCGGAACTCCGCTCGAGACAACCAATTCCGCGCGATTCGGCCGTCCGTCCGGCCGTCGCCGCAGTTCGACGTCTGACTTCGATTCTCGTCGTCGAGCAACACACGTTGGACATCCAACTTGCACAGGTGCTCGCCGAAGCTACCCCCGACCAACTGGAGGAAGCACTCGGCACGCTCACGGACCGGCAACGGAAGATCATCCGCGCTGTCTTCACGCGCAGGCTGTCCGTCGAAACCATGGTGTCCGGGCTCGGCTATCGGGATGAGGCGACGGCCAAGTCGTTCGTGATGAACACCGTCCGGCAACTCGGAATGCACCTGGCCGGAATACCCGTCTCCGCACCGCTGAGTGACGCACACTCGAGTGGCGCACTGCCATTCGGGCGTGAGCGGCATATGGCTGGACGCAGCGCAGTCGCCCAGGCACCACCCGGCGAAACCGCCTTCGAGCGCGGTCGTCGTGAGGCCGAGGAGGAACGAAAGGCCGCCGCCTCAGGCATCAGCGAAGCCGAAATCGACCTGCTCGACAAGCTTCTGTCCCGCCTGGATCTATCCGCGCCCACCACCGGTAGTGTGTCCGGTCCCGACCCTGTCGCGATCGACCTCGGCGATTCCGACGCCCTCGACCCGGAATCGGCGGAATCCCGGGCAGGCGGGCACGGCAGCACCGAATCCTCCACGCATCGGTCGAGCCGGGATTCGGCGAGCGGGATCGACGAAGAAGCGGCGGCCGCGACGCATAACCCCGCAGATGTCGCCGCGGCCCTGCGGAACAGTCTGCCTGGCGCGGTCAAGCAGGTCCTCGACCAGATCGATGTCGAGCTGCGCTCCATGACCGATGCCGAGCGCCGCGACGCCGCCACCCGAGCCGACCTCACCCGTCTTCCCGGCTGGGTGGTCGACCGCCTCGCCCATGAGGCCAAGGCTCAGGAGCTCGCCCGCGACACAACCACTCCCGAGCAGCGCGCCGAATGGCGAAACCGGGCAGAACGATTCGACCACGAACTCGCCGACATCCTCGGCCTGCCCCAGCCCGGTACAGGATGGACCGACCGCATCAGCAGTGACCCGCTGCACCACCTCCGCGCACTCACGCGCCGCCCGGACGCCCCCGCCGAACTCCGTCACCTGGTCGACACCGCCACCCGATGCCTGAGTCTGCAAGACGTCGCCGCGGCCGTCGAACCGCTGCACCGGGCGCTGGCCGACTGGCCCATCGCCGAACACACCGACCGGGCCGCCGCCATCGCTTGGGAACTCGCGTCGCAAGCCCGCGCCGACGGCGGCGGGACACCCGCGATCTCCGTTGCCATCCACGGACAACCAGGTCAACGGTGGATCGAGATCCACGTCAGCGACGACAGCCGTACCCTGCCGGCGCGCGAGAGCGGCGACCGCCCCGGATGGCGCGCCGTCGACCTCCTCGACGCGCACACCGAAACCTGGGGATGGGTGCTCCCCCGCAACAGCGGAAAACAGGTCTGGTTCAAGCTCTTCGAAACCGCCGACACCAGCGACCCCTCGCAACCACCCCACGAACTCATCCTCGACCTGCCCATACCGCAGGACTCCTTGCAACGAGGCCCGGGCCTCGCGCGGCGAGCAGTACGGCAGCGCTTGCGACAGGCCGGCCACCCTGATCCCTACGACCTGATCGTCCTCGTATCCGACCTCGTCCAGAACGTCTACCGCTACGCCGACCAAGGCGACGCCCGGGTTCGAATCCGGCTCGACGGAAGCACAATTCGCATCGGGATCACCGATGCCAGCCGTGGCCTACCCGCACGACAAGAGGCGACCACCCAGGGCACCGTCAGCGCCGCCGCTTTCACCGATGACCAAGCCGCCGAATGGGCCGACACCGGGATCGTCGCCGACACCCACGGTTTCTTCCTCGGCATGCTCGAAGCAATGGCCTCGGCCTGGGGCGTGATCCTGGAACGCGCCGGCGGCAAAACCATCTGGTTCGAAGTGCCGATGCCGCCCAGGGCACCCGGCACCGCCACCGATCAACCACCGAACACACCCGCATCCGATCCGGACACCCCCGCATCGATCGGCATCGACCTCAGTGCAGGCGACCTGACCGGACGCGGCCAGGCCCCTTCGACCACCAGCTCGGATCCCGATCCCACCCACCCGAACGATGGGACGCAGAACCGGTCGACCCCACGCACGGATACCGACGGCCGGCGCCCACCCACACCCGGCGACCGAATCGACCCGGTCGCGCTCGCCCTCCCCGACGAACCGGAAACGCCCGAATCGCCGGCTTCTACCCACCGGGCACCGACCGACCCGAACGAGCACGACCCCGCCCCGCTGCCCACAACCCGGGAACTGCTCGCGGATCCGGGAAGACTGAAAACGCTGCGGCAGGAAGTCGACGCACTGAGGCGGCGACTCCTCGAGCTCAGCAACGGGCGCGCGGATCTGTCGAGCGCAGCAGCGGTGGACAGGTTGCTCGGGGCCCTGCTGCAACTCGAGCGAGAAGACAAGCTGAACCCCCGCCAGGCCCGCGCACTCCCGCTGGTCGAGGAGTATCGCGAGAAGTCCGGTCTCCTCGACGACGCCGAGCGGGTCCGCGGTCAATACCGAGAACACAAAGCCAATGCCGCTCGCCGGACGGATCAGCCGGAAGGCGCCAGGCCGACCACCTCCCGCGGACCCGACCCCGTCGCTATCGACCTCGACCCCGACGAAGATCCACCGGCAGACCGGCAGACCGACAACGCGGAATCCCGTGCCACCGAACAGCTGCGGACGCTGCGTGCCGCGGTCGCCGCGAGACTGGCAGGCACAGCGGAGACTTCGAACGATCCCGTGCTGAATCGCGCACCCGCTCTGATCGATGAACTGGTGGCCGCGCGGCGCCGGCCGGAGGCGCAGGTCCCAGCGGATCGGCTGCGGTTGCTGGAGCAGTTCGCGCACCAGATGTCGGCATGGTTGGCCGGCGCGGACGAAGCCGCCGAGGCGAACGCCGCCTACGAGCAGGGGCTGCGGGAAGGGACGCCGGCCGTCCTGCGGGCCCGGCAGGACGCCGCGGAGATCCGGCTCGGGTCGGCCCTCGCCGCCGTCGCGGAGGTCTGGGCACAGGCCCGCCCCCGAACAGAAACGCCGATCGTGACCCGGCCCGCCGACCACCTCCGGCCAGGAGAGACCGAACGGCTGCGCGACGTGGCCGAAACGATCTTCGGGGAGATGGTGGCCGCGGGGGCGGCGGTCGATGCGGTGATTACCACCGACCACCGACGGCTCGACGAGGCCACGGAGCGCTATAACGCGCTGCGAGATATGTCGCAGTGGCTGGAGGAGCTGCTGTCCTTCGCGGAGCAATGGGATACGACACGGATAGGCCGGGAGCGCCTCTCGTTCCTGCTCGACCACTTCCGCGCGATCTCAGAGCTGTTGGCGGCGACCAAGCTTCGCGACACCGCGGCCACCGCCCTGGCCGGTGCGACCGATCGAGAACGACGACGCGCGCAAGCCGCCGAGAACTACGGCATGGCCGACCGCGCGGTCCGCAATATCGCGGAGATGCTGGGCGAACCGCGGCATCGAGCGACGGCCACTCCCCCGGCGGCGCAACCCGGCGCACCCGTCGTCTGGCCCGGCGCGGACGGACAACCCGACTTCATCGCACAGACCCAACCCCGGCAACACGATCTCACCAAGCCCGGTTCCGGCGAGTCGGCGTCGTCCGATCGAACTCCCGAGGACCGCGCGGCGCAGCCCGGATCGGAACACCCACGGGGACACCATGTAGAGGAACCCCGCGGCTTCGATGAAACCGCACCACGGCGCTATGTCGAACAGAACCTGACGGTGGAGGATCTGGGTTCGGTTGCGGCAGCGAGCGATCGGGGGCGGCACGCGCACAACGAGGACGCCTTCGCCCTGATCCGAGTCAGTGTCGGTGGCGAAGAGGCCACCGCACTGATCGTGAACGACGGTCTCTCCCGGCCGAAGGGCGGTCACCGCGCCTCCGCGGCCGCCAGGGCAGCCGCCCACGATTTCGTGGTGGCGGCGCTGCGGCGGGCCGACCGCGACGGCCGGATCGATCCGGTGGCCGTAGTCGAGGGTGCCGTGGCCGCCGCCCAGGAGGCGGTACTCGCCTTGCCCCCGGAGTCTCCCGCAGACAACCCGCCCGCCACCACGATCGTGGTCGCGCTGCTGGAGTCGGGACGGCTCACCGTCGACTGGGTGGGCGACAGCCGCGCGTACTGGATTCCGCTGGACGGCGGCCCGCCGATACAGCTGACCAGGGACGACTCGAAGGTCCAGGATGTGCTGGACGTCTTCGAGGACACCACTCGTGAAGAAGCCGAACATTCGCCGATCGGCGGCCCGGGTCTCACCCACAACCTGGGCCGTTCTCTGAACGGGCTGAAACCGCGTGAGAAGGCCCGAGACATACGGGGCGACGGTGTCGTCCTGGCGTTGACGGACGGTGTGTGGGAACCGATCAGCCCCGACGACCCCGAACCCGTCGCGGCCATCGTCCTGCGGTCGCTCGCCGAGGCCCCGGGCGATCTCGGAGCCGTCACCCGCGCACTGGTACGGGCAGGCATCGAAGCGGGTACAGCCGACGACGTGACCGCCGCGGCGGGATTCCTGTCGGCCGCGAACATCGACACCCCCGCGGATACGACAACGGACCACGACGTGCCCGCGACCCCGACCGATCGCGGCGCCGACCCCGTCGCGATCGACCTCGATCCAGACGAAGCCGATCCCACGCCGGTCGGGTCTCGACAACCCGAAACGACCCCGCCGCGGAACTCGCCGGATCGCACCGGGGCACAGCCGGGCCCACAGCACGGCACGACCAACGAGGCGAACACCGCCGGCAGAGTCGGCACCCCGTGGGACAGCGCCCCGCGGCTGCGGCAGGTCCTCGAGCAGCATGTCGCGAGCGGACGACCGGAGCTCGCGACCGCCCTGCTCCGGCAACGGTTCGCGCCCGAGATACCGCGCCTCGCAGATGTTTTCGGGCGACGGGCAGCGCACCACATCGCCGACGAGGTATGCGCGACGGCGATCGCACGCCTCGGGCAGCTCGGTAACCGAAATATCGAGCTGTGGTTGAACAACATTGCGCGAGAAGTCATCTGGAACCATCGCCGTATCGCGGGCCCCTGGCAGAGCATCCGGGAGTTCGTTTCCGAATGCGCACAACTCGAACAAACCGATCCCCTGGTCCGGCTGCTGGCCGAAGCCCGAACCACGGATGTGCGGCGTATCCTGGAGGGATTGCCGAGCCGCCGGCGTGACCGTTTGATCCGCGCCTTCTGGCCCACGGGTCCGGGCACATCACCTGCCGCGCCCTACGGCACCGAATCCGATCGTGATGCGCTGTGGGTCGCAGCTCGCCAATTGGCCACAGCGGTGGCGGCCGCGGCGAACTTCTCTGCCCAGCTACCGGTTCGGGCCGCGAGCAGCGCACCTCGGATCGACCGACCCGACAGCCGCACCGCGACAACGTCCTCGCCCTGGCTCACCAGCAGGGAACTCGAGGTGCTCAACCTGATCTACCAGGGTTTGACCCATGCGGAGATCGGGCGACGGCTGCATGTCGACACGAAGGCGGTCACGAACTATCAGAGGAATGCGGCCAAGAAGTTCGGTACCGCCGGCCCCATCCGGACGGTCCTGGCGGCCAAGCGGCAGGGATTCATCCACGACGGGGACCGACCACCGGCCGGTACCGTCCAACTGTCCCGCGAGCAACGACAACTCCTCCAGTTGATGGCCGACGGCCTCACGGATCAGGCCATCGCCGAGGTGCTGGGTGTGGCCACGCTCACCGTCAAGCGCCGCCGAGCCCGGATCGGCGACGTACTCGGCGAGACGAAGCGAACGCCGATACTGATGAAAGCCGTGCGGCTGGGAGCCTTCGACGAACCTGCCAGCGAAGACACCACGCCGAGCGCACCCCGCAGACCGGACACCGTCGCCATCGATCTCGGCGACCCCGACGAACCCGACACACCGGCGGAGCAATCAGCGCGGGGCACCGCGACGCCCGGCGCCACCCCGTGGGCTCGACCCGCGCAGAGCGAGACACCGCCGGGAACCGCGGCGCTCGATGTGAGCGTTTCACGGCCCGGTCCTCTGCTGCGTCGAGTCCAGGAGGCGGAGCTGGCCCGGTACCTCTACGGTCGGCCGGAGGTCAAGGCTGCGGCGGTGGCGGTGCTGGACCGGCTGGAGACGGTGATCAAGGGCCTGTTCCAGGACGTGCTCGAGGATCTGCCCGCGACGGAGGCAGACGAGCGGATCCGAGCGGTTTTCGACGCGTCCGCGAGGCCGCGGTGGGGCGGCATGGTGCTGCCGTCGGTGCCGATGGACGAGCTGAAGCGCGACGGAAACCTGCGCGAACTGATGTCGGCCATGCTCAACGCCATGATCCGCAATGCCGAGCTCGGAGAAGCAGCGGTGGGTCTGACGTTGGACCAGGGCATCGCCCGGTACATGAATCAGACGCAGGAGTGGCGACGGAGCAAAGCTCGCGAACTGGGGCTGGACTTCGACGCGCTGGAGGCGGTTCGCGCGGCCGTTCTCGGGGACAAGCAGCCCGGAGAACCGGTCACCTGGAAAGACCTCAACCCGGTCGAGTACGTCCGGAGGCACGACGACGCGGCCGATCGGGCCTACGCGGAGTACGAGCGGCGGAAGGCGGCATTCCCCGAACGAACTTCGGACGCCCCACATCTCATTCCCACTTCCCGGGATGCCGCCGCGCTGGGCATGCCGCTGTCGCTGCGCGAATTCGCCGCACTGCCGGAGCGGAGAGTGCTGCGGATCAGCAAATTCGACCTCGGGGGCAGCGTGGCGATTCCCCGTCTCGACGACGGGCGCGTCGATATCTCCCGATTGGAAGCCCAGCTGCGAGAACACGACGACTCTGTCGCCTATGTCGCGCCCACCTACATGCTCGACCCGCGCGGACATCGAATCGTCGACGACGAGGGTTGCCGCATCGCATCGATCAACGTCTACCACGATGAGGGCACTGTCGGTCCCGAGGAAGCCTTCGCCCTCGACCACTCCGAACGGGTCATTCAGCTCCCGTGGCGACCGGGTTACGTCTACGTCGACCCCGACACCGGCAACGACGACATCCGCAGGCTGGCCGAACAAGAAATTCCGTCGAACGCAGGCATTTCCGGCACCGCCACCCGGATGCTCACCCGCTTCGACTGGCTGCGCCCGCCCGGCGTCTCCCAGCACGATTTCATCGCGGCGTTGATCGCCTTCATGCTTCCCCACCAGCACACGGTGTACGAAATCGTGCGGGGCTTCGAGATGGCGGGCGTGCGGATGGGCGACGACTCGGAGTCGATGTACCGCACGATCATCGAACAGTTCGGCCCAGGGCAGCGACCCGACCGCTCGCCCCGTGCCGAGGCGAGTAATACAGAACGGCAGCCTTCACGGACACCGTGGCAGGCCGCGCGGAACGCAGGCAGCGCCCGGAAAGAGGTCGTGCCACACGCTCGGTCAGGTCCGCAGGCACCCCCGACAACCGCGACCGCCGATTCGTTCGACGAATGGATCCAGGAGCTGCGGCACCTGGGAATCGACACCGAACGAATGGTGTCGGACCTGACGGAAATCTGGGACTACCTGCGCCTCGACCCGAAGTGGGAATTTCAGCCGGATCGTCCCTACGACGCGGTAATCGTCCTCGGTAGCCCGGACATCGGCACCGCGGCTGTTGCCGCGAACTTCCTCAGCGAGCACGATCTCGGCAATTGTCCGGTTGTGTTCTCCGGTTGGCGCGGGAAAAGGACCGAAGCCGAGACTGCCGAGGATGAACGGATCGAGCACATCGCCGAAGAACTCGGGATCGGCTCCGAGGCAAAAATCTTTCGAGTGGTCGCAGAACAGCTGGGTCTGGACGCGACGAGAAGTATCGAGGAACCGCATGCCCAGAACACCAGGGGGAATGCCCTGAAGTCCGTGCCACTGCTGTGGGAGCACGGATATGAAACCACCTCGATCCTGCTCTTCTGCAACCCATCACATGCGCGAAGAGTGCACGCGACGTTCGTGAAGAAGATCCAGGAGCTGATGGATGAGTTCCCGGATGCTTCGAGGCCCAGAGAAACCGAGCACATCGGCATAGTCACCGCGCCCGTAACGTTGGCCAATTTTCTCCGCTACGGCCTGCCGCACATGACCAGACCGGAACTCGTGTCCGCGATCTCGACCGAGGTGCGGGGACTCATCGAGACACCGGCGATGGGACACATCGTCGAGCAAGAAATACCTGAAAACGTGCGCATCGCCTACCAGAACGTGGCCGGGTCGCTCGAACTGGCCCGAGTCGGGTCGACCCGGGAAGAGCTCCGGGTGTTCACGCGACTCGTGGAAGGCAAGGACTACAAAGAAGTCACGACGGAGTTGGAAGTAACGCCGTGGGCGGTGCAGAAGTACGTCGCATCGATCTACGCCAAATTCGGCATCGAGGGGCGCAACGAGCTGGAAGCAGCAATCCGCGCCCGCCACGCCGACAGCACCGCCGCGGCCGCCTCGCGCAATCCGGTCCCGCCGACCGAGACCACCGATCAGACACCGCAGAACGACAAATCAGCGCGCCGCCCCGGGGGCATCGACCCCGTAGCGATCGACCTCGGTGATCCGGACGAGACGACGCCGACGGGGGAAACGGGCTTGGCGCATACCAGACGACTCGCGGAAGCAGAGATCGTCAGGCTGCGCGAAAAACGTGATCTCGCAGCCCATCTGCTGAAACTGACACCCGGGAGGAGTGACAGTGCATTGCTGCGTGAGATCGCGGCCACCCATCCGTTCGACGACACCTACGCCCTGCGCACCGGCCCCCGCGGCAAAGAACTGATCGGCGACATCGAGAGACACATGGTCGCCGAAGACCAGTTCCGCCGCTTGGACGGCGCCGCGACCGACCTGCTGCACGCCCAGGTCCACGCGGCGCTCCATGGCGGAAGCGCCCAGAGAGAGACAGCTCGGGTAACGAGAATCCTGGCGGAGAGCGGCGACAGCGCGGGCGTACTCGCCGGCAGCACGGCTCGGTCCATCCCCTATGACGGCCGCGCATCGGCTGCCCGCATCATCAACGATCTGTATCGAGCGGAGGTGATATCGAACCCCGATCGGTCGAGCGCCTCGACCGAGATGACCGTGGCGGACATCGAAGCCAGGTCGGGAGGCAGGTTCACAGAACCGTCCACCCCGCGCCGCATCGACGCCATACTCAGGCAACTCGGGGATGACGCATCGGTGGTCGTCGACAGCGGAGGCGAGCATGCGCGGCCGTTCGTCCTGCATTGCTATGGCAACGAGGTCGTACGGATCGACCCTGGCGCGAGCGACGCCGTGACTCCGTTCCGCGCGGACGCTCAGGGTCCACCCGCCCGGGCGCTCTTCCTCGACGGCAACGGTGAACCGGTGCCGCCACGCTTGTTGGATTGGATAGAAACCACCTACAACCTCGAACACCCGTTCCGGCTCGCCACCGACCGCGGGGTTTCGGGTGATGGGGAAGTCGCCCGCGGGGTCTGGGGAAAGTTCGGAGCGGCGGGCGTATTGATCAGGCACGTCGACAGCACCGAGACCGCCAGGTACTTGGTCACGAAGTCGGCGGCGGGATATTCCCAGGGAAACTGGCAGCTTCCAGGCGGCGCGTTGGATTCCAAGGAAACTCCCGCCCAGGGTGCCACCCGTGAACTCTTCGAAGAACTCCGCGTGCGCGAAACCGACGCGCAGAACCTGCGACTGATCGATACCTCGGTTGTCCGCGCGGCCCGGGGAAGGCCCAAGAACTGGACCTACACCATCTTGCTCGCCGATACACCCGAACGGTTCGACGTCGTCAGCGATGGCGTCGAGACCGAACATGCCGCATGGCTCACCCGCGACGAGCTGGAGGCGCTGGCGGCCCGGGGTGAAGTCCATTCCGCACTCGCCGCGGAACTTCCCGCTCTCTTCGATCGTCTGGATTCTCGGCCACCTCGGCAGCCCTGGAGTCCACTCGCCGCGTTCCGGAACGTGTACGACGCAATCGGCGACGACTACTACGACCACGTGGAGATGGTGAAATGGAACCACCCAGGTCTGGACGAGCAGTTGCTTCCCGGATACGTCGCGATCCGCACATACACCGGCAATCTCTACTACTGGGAGATGAACGCCGCCCTCCGGTCCGGCGACCCTGCCCGTATCAACGAGTATTACCACCTGATCCAAGGCATCACTGCCGCGCTGCACACACTTCCTCTCCAGAACGGGCTGGTAGAACGGCAAATCAACGTGTCGCCCGGAGCCCTCGTCCGGCTCTTGGCGAAGTACCGGCGCGGGAAGGTCATCACGGAGCCCGCGTTCGTCAGTGCCAGCAAGAGACCCGACGCCCTCGGCGGAAACGTGAAGTTCGTCATCCACTCGTTCACCGGTCGCGACATCTCGAAGATCTCGAGGAACTCGGGCGAAGCCGAAGTGATGTTCGCCCCCGGCTCCCACTTCCAGGTCCTGCACCAGACCAGGCAGAAGGGGCGGTGGGTTATCGAAATGATGGAAGTTGCGGATACTCGCGGCCTCGAAGATCACGACGACCACGGCGCCGCTCGGCAATCGACCGAGGCCGGCACCACCCAGCGCGATGTTCGCGACACCACTCCCGGCCCCGACCCCGTCGCCATCGACCTCGACCCCGACGAATCAGAGGAGGGACCCGATTCTGGGGCGATCGACCTCGGCGACGGCACCCTCCGACCCGGCACACATCGGTCCAACCCGGATACGCCGGGGGATCCGGAACAGCAGCCGAGTGCGGACGGCGGCGCGCCGGGGCGGCCCGGCCATGTGCCATCGGAACAGCTCCGACGGCAGCTGGAACAGCTTCTCGCGCAGCGTCATACCGAACAGGCCGTCGCCCTGGTGCGGGACAATCTCGCGCACAACGTATTTCCCTGGATTCAGGCGAACCTGCAAATGCCGAGAGTAGCTCGGGAAGTCTTCGACGAGGCGTGTGCACATGCGGTGGGGCAGTTCGGCCGCATCGGGCAGCGCGACGTCGAGGAATGGGTTGTCCTCAACGCCAGAAACCTCATGTCCCAGCACCGTGAGATCGCCGAGATCTGGCACCGCATTCAGGAGTTCGTGGTCCGCGGTGCACGATTGCGCGCTTCGGATCCGCTGGCCACGGTGTTGGCCGCGGCGGATTCCGTACAGGTGCGGCAACACATGCGCGCGCTCACCTCGACACAGCAGCAGGCGCTACGCCGATTCGCGTCGAGGCGTTCGGGTCCCGATGCACGGTTCGTGATGCCCGGCGACCCTGCCGCCGAGCCCCTCTCGCTGTGGCATGCGGTCTGCGAACTGGCCACAGCGGTTGCTGACGAGGGTGGCGTGCAGGCCTCACTCCCGGACACACCGAGGCCGCAGCGTGCGAAATCCAGCAGCACTCCCGGGCCGACCGCCGCGCCCCGGGCCGAGCCGGAAAACACCGCCCCCACATCGGATTCTCGTTCAGAGCCGACGGACAATGCGGCCGCCCTGCCGGATATCCCCGCCGAAACGACGGCCGCGGAGTTGGTGGTGGCGCTGGCCCGCAACGCGAACGCCCGGAACCTGCCACCGATCGTCCGGGAGGCGCTGCAGAACGACCGCCAGGCGCTGCAGGGCTGCCTCGAACAACTCGCCCCGTCGCAGCGACGTATTCTCCAGCTTCGCTTCGGACTCGAGATGTCACCCCACCAGACCGCGGATTGGCTGGATCGCAGTCCAGGGGCGGTCCGCATCGCACAGCATGCCACCTTCGCTCGTCTCGCTCGCCTGCTGCAGGAGCGCGCGGGCAATCAAGCCTTGACGGTGGTCGAGGAGGCCCAGGAACAAGATCCCGACGCATTCCACCGCTGTCTGGCCGCCCTCGGTGAGAAGCAGCGTGCCGTCATCAGGGACCGGCTCGTACTCGGGCATGCCGGTCCCGAACTGGCCGAAGCGCACGGAAGGGACCACCGCAATACTTTTTATCGTGGCATTCAACGACTTTCGGCGCTGCTGCTCGGCGATGCCCAAGCGCGTCCCGGGGCAGAAGCCGATCGGGAACTGGTTCAGCAGACCACGCCGGAAGCACTCATACTCGCCCTCCCCGGACTCACCAACGCCACGCATCGACAGACGCTGATATTGCGGTTTGTGCGCAGCCTGCCACGCGCGGAGGCCGCGGAGGCGGCCGACGTCGGCAGTCGTGCGTTCGAGATGCGGGAGTTCCGTGCGATCCGTGCCGTCGCCCCACTACTGCGCCCAGCCACCGACGCACCGGCAACGACCGAGCCGCAGCCACGCCCGGTGGTGCTGTCCGATCGTGAGACCGAGATCCTCCGAATGCTTCTGGCGGACATGTACTTCACGGAGATTGCCGCAGCACTGGCCATCACTCCGGCAGCCGTCCGCACGCACACCCAGCACATCTACCGCAAGCTTCGGGTAGGCAACCGAGCACACCTCGCGCAGGCGGCACGGTCCGCCGGTATAGATCTCCGCTTCCCCGACGAGCAACGGGAAGCAGCCGCGAGCGACCACCGTCCGGCAACGAGATCCACCACATCGGAGGCGACGTCCGGCGACCACATCGACCCCGTGGCCATCTACCTCGGCGACGGCGAGCCGAGGACAGCGTCATACTCAGGGACGAGCCGATCCACCTACGACACGATGCCATTGCCGGAAATTCCGCTCGAGCCTGCCGACGACATCGAACTGGTGTGGCCTGAGGTGGATTCGCGCGGCTGGTTCGTTTTGCCCGGAACGGGGCCCGACAAAGAGCCTTGTCACACCAGCGATCCCGAAATCGGCGACCCTTTCATCCTGCTCACCAACGGGAAGTTCGTCACCGCCGACGCGTCGCACGAGGATCTGCTCAGCGCACTCCTCGCGCAGGGCGTATCGCTGGATGAGATCAGCGGCTTCGGATGGTGGCGGATCAGCGGCCGAGTGAAAGGGCTCGATGCGTTCAGCCAAGGTTTCGAGGAATGGAACGGGGATCCGATGAACCCCGCGCAGATCCTCGACGCCTTGGAGAACAGCGGAGCTGATCTCAGCGTGTGTGACTTCGACACACAGTTCGGTTCCGAGCACCAGGGGCTGATGTGGCGAGGCGCGGCAGCCGAGATGCCTGTCGGACAAATACTCAGCCACGAAGGCGACGCATACAAGCTGCTGTCCGGCTACTCGTCCGCCAAGGACGGCGCAGGTAACCGCGTTGTCTTCTGGAACGACCTCGTCGCCTGGGAAGCGACCGCCGAGGGCCAGTCGTTCACCATCCGGGTCAACGCGGCCCGAAGTGAGCCTGCCGAGGGCACGATCACTTTGCGCACCGACGGTGACTCTGTCACAGCGCATTACACCGCCGTCCGGTTCGGACAGGATCAAGCGCGAGCAGCGGCCGCGTGGTCGGTCGTGCACGACAAGCTCACCTCCTGGCTCACCGACTCCGGCGCGTCCTGGGCGATGGGCAGCGAAACGGCTCCGACCGAGGATATTTCCGTCGCGGCCGCTGGACCCGCGACAGTGGCGGAGTCTGCCCAACGGTCCGAGCGAATCATTCGTGCTGAGCCGGAGGGCCGATACAGCCCGGACGCGGCGTCGGAAGCCGCGTCCTGGCTGGCCCAACAGCTCGACGGCTGGCCCGCCGAACAAGTGAACCTCGCGTGCGCCGAACTCACGGCCATGGTGACCGACGCGGCCGAACACCGCCGCGGCAGAGTCCACCTAGTGGCGGAGACAACCGATGACCGGCTGCGCGTGACGCTGCTCGACACGCACGCCGCCTCGATGCCGCGGAACGCACGAGGCGGCATTCCGACCCGCTCCGGTCTCGCCGTGCTCCCCGGACGGGCTGTGGCGGCGGATGATCCGACGCCGATACGCTCCGGCGTCGAGCTGTTCAAACGCCATGAGCACGGCTGGCACCAAGCCGTATGGTTCGAACTGTCCGCACAGACGAACAACCCGCCGGTCGGCGACCGCATCGACCCCGTCGCGATCGACCTCGGCGACGAAGACCCCCATGACCACGTTTCCGTCGAAAGTCCGCCGACCGGCGCTCCTCTGAATCCGCTCGACGGCGCTCAGGTGGTGCGGCAGATCCTCGACAGCCCGGCGGTACCGGTGCACTGGCAGCCGGCCGCGCAGGTGCCCGACGATGTGCTGGTCGCCTCGGCCACCGAGCCGGATGTCGATCTCGACGGGATCCGGCGGAGGTGGGAAGCACTCCAGGAGGACTATCCGGAATCGGGGTGGCGCATCGGCGGAGGGCTGTTGTTCCGTGGCGACACGCGTCCGCGCAGCGTCCTGTGGGCGGACGGGTTCGTCCCGCTGACACAGCGCGACGGCAGGGTTGTTTACACGACGGTACGGGTGAATCGGGCAGCCGATTACGGCCAATCGGTGATGATGGACGACACCTCCGAGTGGACCCTTGTCCACCAGATCTACGTCATCGACGCGCCCGGCGGATTCGGAGTGGTGGACGAGGACGGCGGCGTCATCTCCGTGCACTGGCCGGGCGGCCTGCGTAGCGACCGCGTCATGGGCTGTTTCGAGATTCCCGCGCAAATCTGGCGAGGCGATTTCGCCGCCCTTGCCGACGAGTTACCGCGGTACTGGCGCCCCAACCCCGGATACTTGCCGGACGGCCCCACCGATACAGGGAAGACTCCCGGCACCCCCCAAGACCCTGTCGCGATCGATCTCGGCCCCGACGACGAGGACTCCTTGGGCCGCGATGTCGTCGTTCCCGGGCACGCCACCGGTACCTCGGCGGGGGTTGCCGAGCTGGTGGGCGAGGATCTGTCGTTCCGCGGCGATGCGGCCGAGCGGCTTTTCGCACAGCACATCCCGGCGGGTGGGGCGCCGGTGACGACGACTCGCGCCGCATGGGAGCGGGATGTGCGCCGTGCGGTGCGCAGTGCGGAGGCGAGGGTCGCCGGCCTACGCCCCGGAACGGAATCGGGATTGGGCTTGCTCGGCCTGCCGCCGTTGTCCGAGATGTTCTGGCCAATAGAGGATCCGGCGGACGGCGACGAGCAGCCTGTCGGCCTGCACAGGGCGCCGATACTCGACGGCTTCGTCCGCGACAGCGCACCGGCCCGATCGGGTGCGAATCCCACCGAATTCGGCCCACCCGCATGGGCGTACGCGGCATTCGCCGTCCGCAATCCCTGGCCACCCGAGGTACGGCCACAGGTGATCGACTGGTGCGCGCAGCAGATTCGGCAGCGGCACGGCGGCGCTGCCGAAGCCGACTTCCTTCGCTACCTTGCGGTCGAAGCACGAATCGCGGCCATCGGCCAAGCGCTCCACGCGCCCACAGACATCGCTACCGACCCCGGCCGATACACCGATCTGCTGTCGGCGTTCTCCACGAACCTCACCCTCGTGCGCCGCGAAGCGGCCATCGGCCGGGCCCTCCCGAAGTCCTGGCAGCGCACCACCTGGTCCGAATACCTGGCCGTCCAGCGTCGGGAAGTGGGACCTCGACCGATATCCGAGGACGAAGGTCAGCGTGTGCTCGAAACATTCGCGAGCCACCTGTCCCAGGGACGGCCGTCGAACCTCGACGCCTATCTCACACCCGCACTCGATGAGCCGCTCCCGCCACGGCTCGAATCTTCGATTCGAAGAATGCTGGAAAAGCGACAGCAGGTCGAGTTGAGCCACACGATCCTGCCTCCGTCGACACCGACACCGACACCGACACCGAGCAGAACGCACAGACTGAACGTGACTCGCGCCGCCTACGAGCCGGACCCCGGGCGCGAGGGGGCGCTACGCCTTCGCATGCACGCCGCAGTAATGATCGATCAGGCCGAATTCGGCGATGTGGAGTTACTTTTCGAGCTCGATGCCGCCGGAATCGTCACGGCTTACGTCGAGCCCGGCCCGGCCGGCGACTTCCTGCCGGAGTATCGGTCCACCCGGCGCGAGGCAGGACGAGGGTCGTTCCTCGACCTGGTTCGGCACTTCGTGCGCGGCATCGGCGCCGACGTGCTGCGGGTGAAGGCGGCCGACGACTCGGGTGCCGTGGAACTGCACGGTCGCGACCTGCTGCTGCGCGCGGGCCTCGCACCGGTCGAGAACGCGCCCCAGTGGCTGAGCGAACGCTGTGCACCACCGGCGGTCGCGGCCGAGCCCATCCCTTCGGGCCTGGATCGACGACTCACTCGCGAGCAGGTACTCGGGTTGATGGAACAGGTCCGAGTCACCTCGCCGCACGAATCCGAAAACCAATGCGGTGTCTGGCATCTGCCACTGCCCGCCGGACCGGGCGCGACCTCGGAACCGATGGTGACGGTCCGGGTGTACCTGGACGAGGCGGAGCGTTTGGGCTTCGATCTGGCCTCGCTGGCCGAGCCGGCGGCGGAAGCGTCGGACCTGTTCCACCGGGCCGGGGTGCGGGGCCCGAGGCTGCTCTATGACTCCGAATCATCGCCGATGGCATTGGACTTCAACACCCGCGTGACGATTCACGAGCACATCGCGGGTGATGAAGTCCTGCCGGACGAGGGTTGGGACCGCACAACCCAGGACGTCTTCCTCGAGTTGTCTCGACTACACGGCATGTCCTCCACTCCCCACACGAAGTATCTATGGGACCGGGAGCAAAGACGCCGGGTACTGGAACTGGAGCACGGCGACTTCGACCACAGGCTGGACACACTGATCGGCGGCGTCCCGCTCTTCGTCTCGTGGCAGCCGACGCTCGTCAACGAGGGCCGCGAGCTGATGGGCTTCACCCACGGCAACCCGATCCGCCGCAAGATGCGGCGCGGCGCCGACGGCCGCATCGGATTCACCGATTCGAAACTCGCGCAATACGCTCCCATCGCATGGGATTGGGCCCGGTATTACCTCGTGAACGAGTGGGCCGACGACACCGAGCGACGTGCCGTGCACTCCGAAATCCGCACGATTCTGCAATCCCGATACGGAGAGGGTGTCGGTGACGAACTGGTAGCGGACTTCGAGCGCTACGTCCTGCTGGAGGCACGCAAGTCGATCATCGGCGATGCCTACCGGCTACCCAAGAAGATCGCCACAGGGTTCGCGACCATCGAGGAGGTACTTCCGGACTTCTACCGGAACGTCGCCCTCATCCGCCGCGCCGCCGGGCAGGACCCCATCTCCGAGGAAGCGGTACACGATCTGCTGGCGGAATGGGCACTACGTGAGCTGGAACTGCTGGACACGCCCGCCACCGCGGCATCTGCCTGGCAGATTCCCGCTCGTGCGACGGAACCACGCCGGTGGATCCGGCGGATGGTGTACGCGGTCGACAGGGAGCTCGGTGCCGGTCACCACGATGTGGACAAGTCGGCGGCATTGGCCGCCGTCCAACGCTGGGACGGACCGCGACGGCTGGAGCCGACCAGGCTGCGGTTGCTGGGCTCTTCTCCGGACCGCTTCGTCACCGCCATCGTCACGGCTGCGGTCGTGGAAGGCACGCGCATCAGCGGCGAAATCCATTTCACCTTTTCCACAGATGCCTCCGGCCGGATGGTCGCAGATTGCGTCGGCGGCCTGGAAAGCCAGAAGGTCGAACCTCTCGTACTCGACTTCGTTCGTGACGCGGGCGCGGACCGGCTCCGGGTGACGTTGATCAGCGACTGGCCGGCGGCGGCTCGGGCCGGATTCGACTGGAACAGGGAGCACCTCGGTGAGAGGGAAATGATCCGCAAGGCCCTGTGCGACGCCATAGCGGACCTCGAACAGCGCGAGCCGGCCGTCCCGTCCCGCGTCGCAGAAGTAGGCCGAAGGTTGCGGGCCGGTGACCTTCCTTCGCCGAGGGAACTGGTGGATGCCGGGCTGATCGACGCCGGTGTGCCGCTCCAGGAGATCGCCGCGCCGTGGGCCGGGTGTATCGACATGGCCGACGCACCCGCTGTCGGGGACCTCGAATGGAGCCAACCCGAAGCGCGGCCGGTGGTAGCCATCCCCATGGACCCGCCCGCACAGGAAACGTTGCTGGACAACATCAAGCGCGAAGGCAGCGGCACGCTGGACTCGAAGGTTGCCGCCAGGCAGATCCTGCGGGCCAGACTCCGAGCACCCGACTACGAGGGAAACAACAAGCGGGCGTGGCGCTACCGAGACGACAACGGCAACCGGATAGTCGTGCACCAGATACTGCCGACGACCACAGGTGAGAAAGACCTCACCCGCAACCCCGACCCGACCCATCGGAATGTCCGCTGGTTCCATTGGCTTCCCTTCGATGCACCCGATGCCGTGCTGCTTGCCGGGACTGTGACCAATGTCCCCGCACGGGTATACCGGTGGCGCGATTACTACGTGGAGGAGTATGCCGACGGACGCACCCCGCAGCCGGATGATCCGAACTGGAACCTGGTCTTGAACAGAATGTTCGAGGTGAAGCGACGCCTGCTGAATGTGCAGCTACCCCCGCATCTGCGGGTGCGGCCTGTGACCGAACACCTCCACCTCTACCTGGATCAGCAGCGCCGCAACTACCGTCGCCGCGCGCCCTGGCTGGATCGGCTGTTCCGCCTCGCGCCGCATCAGGCCTGGTCGCCGGAGACCGACGACGCGGTGTGGCGGCCGAGCCTCAATCACAACGACATGACGCTCAGCAACCTGCGAATCGATGACGAGAACGACACCGCGACGCTGATCGATTGGGATAATGCCGCCGTCACGCACCCGCTGTGGGATTACGTGACCATGCTGTGGTCGAACTGGCCACCGGAGATCGCCGAGCAGGTCGAGAGCAAGATCAGAGCCGAGGTCCGCGACCTCGAGGCCAACGGGCTGGTGGGACCGGGCGCAGAAGCGGAGCTGGATCGGCTGCTGACCATGGGTTGCCTCGACTCGCTCTACGCCGATTCACGCAATTTCGTCCAGCAGATCGCGGAGGATGCCGGCAAGGCCGACCGGCTCACCGGACGGTTCTACTCCGACTATCGACGGCTGTGCCGCTTGCGCGGATGGGAGCCGGAGTCGCCGGATGTCGTTCGCACGCTGATGCTGGAAGCGGTGCACGAGGTGCGCAGGAGGCAGGGGCTGCCGCCGCTGCCGAATGAGCCTGCGGTGCAGCCGAGTCCGCAGGCTCCATCATCCGCGGAAAGTCCGGAGGCTGTCGTGCCCACAGCTCGTCCGGATTCGGTTCTGCCGGCCGCCGAGGTCGCAGGCGACACCGAACTGCTGGCTGTCGTGAACAATCTGCTGGATCGACGGTACGGTCCCCGCGACTACGTCGTGACACCGACCGCCGCACGGTACACCGACAACGCCGGGAACCGGTGCTTGACCGTATCGGCCACCATTGTCGCCGGGGGCACGTGGCGTGTCGGCGAATCGGGCGACATGCGTTTCGATGCCGATCAAGGCGGAGTCGCGGAGGGCCTACCGGGCGTTGACGAAGCGGGCGATATGCGTTTCCATGTCCGCCAAGACGAAAATGGCAGCTTCACGGTCACTTTCGACCACCTCGTGGTGGACCCGGTCTTCGCGGGCGGGCACTTCGCGCAGCACTTCGTTCCGCAACTGCGCCAGTGTGTCGGCACGGACGGCCGGGTCATCGTGCCGGTCAACGGCCCGACCGGCTTCACGATCGCGGCACGGCACGGTCTTCGGCTGGATTCCGATCCGGACCATCTGGCCGAGTCGCGGGAGAGCACGGCGCACGTGCTGAGCACCGACCCGCGGGAACTCATCGCCGACCCGATGCTCGACCGGTTCGACCGGCCCGCCGAGGCACGACCGTCCTTCGCGGAGCTGGCCGCGTATCTCGAGCCGTCATCACAGCAGTGGCCGCAAGACCGCCGGTGGTGGGGCGTGCTGGACGGTGCGGCCGCGGACGTTTCCGATCCGCTCCCCGGCGCGGATCCGCGACCGACCGCCCGGACGGCGTCCGTCGCTTACGAGACCGAAGATCCCGGATTCACCGGAACCGACATCGAACTTCTCACCACGCTGTTCCGCAACCGAGCCCACTTCGCCGGGAATCATCACGGGGTCTGGATCTTCGAGTTGAACGGCCGGAAGGTTGTCATCCGGGCGTCGATCAATACTCCGAATCCCAATTTCGATCCCCGGATCGGCCTGACGTTCGGGGAATCCGCCGCGGTCCAGCTGTGCCGCAAGGCCGGTGTCCGGGTACCGGCGCTGTATCACGTCGGTGCACAGGAGTCCTACCCCGAGCATTACCTGTTCCATGAGTACCTCGACGGCGAACACCCCACGCCGGACGTTCCGTGGCAAGACATCGCGGAGGCCCTGTTCCCCGTCCTCGACCGCCTGCACTCCCTGCACGCCGAGCACTGGGCCGAGGCCGAACCCGAGCAACCAGTACCCACCACCCGCGTCGAATGGGAGCAGCGGCTGGTTCGCGAGGTGACACGGATCCCCCTGGAGTTCGACACCGATGATCGGTTGCACGGTGAGCTGGGTCTGCCCGGCCTGTACGAGATCTTCCACGTCCGGCCCGCATCGGACGACGATATCCAGCTCGGTGTGCTGCACGGCGATCCAACCTTCCTCAATATGAAGCTGGGCCCCGATGGGGTCGGGCTGCTCGACTTGGAACTGACCCAGCCGGGATCGCCGGTGTGGGATTACGTCGCGTTCGCGACAAGGAACCCCTGGCCTACCCCCACCGTCCGGAACGAGGTCATGAACTGGTGCCGGGCGCGGCTGCGGCGCGACCACGGCGCGCACGCTGCTGCGGACTTCGATCGATATCGGCTGCTGGAGGCATGGAAATCCGTTGCCGGAGACAGCTTCCGGCTGCCGCTGCTGATCGCGCGCGACCCGGGTTTCCTCGCCGACGCGACGGATGCGTTGCACCGCAACCTGGAGGTCGTGTTCACGGCGGCGGGCCGACGGGCACCGGATGAGACCCAGGTGCGTAGCCTCTTGCAGCGATGGTCACGCCAATTCGTGCGGCAACGCGAAACCCATCATGCGGCGACGCATTCGGCCGCTGCCCCGTCGACAGCCACCGAACCGGCTACCCATGCGACGGAACGGGACACATCCGGACTGCCGCGGCTGTCGGTGCGCGAGTTGCTGCGGGCCGCGGTCGGGCACGACAGTGCCGCAGCGGATGCCGGCCTGTCCGACGCCATCGCCACCCTGCGGTGTACCGACGGACCGGCCAGGCTGGAACCTGTCGCGGCGGCACACGAGCCACTCGGTGACGACGACCCGGGCGTGGTGAGCCGCATTCGGCTGCGAACCGTGCTGATGGACGGCACTCGCGAATACGGCGAAATAAACGTGCGTTTCGACCTCGACGGGCACGGACGAGTCACCGCACGTCCGGAACCGATCGGCGCCGACCTCGATCGTCTCGCCGCCGACTACGGCGGCCCGTACCTCCTCGGACCGGCCGAGGACCTGGCCCGCCGGCTGGGCGCCGACGCGATCGAGGTCGAGGTCTCGCGCAAAGACGGCGTCCGAGCGGCGCGGTGCGGTTACAGCTGGGTCGCCGAGCCCGGCGGGCAGGCCGGGCCGGGTGCGCTGTTCGCCCGCCGATGGGCGTACAAGGACCTCACCGATCCGGCGGCGCCGACCACCCCGATCGCATTCCGCCCTGCCCTGCGCCGCCCGCAAGGCACCGACTACCTGCTCGACATCGCCGAACCGGTCCAGGACGGCGGCTTGGCGCTCGACGATGCGGCCCGCATGCTGATCACCGTCGTGACGAATTCCCCGGATGTCGCCGGTCATTACACGGAGGTCTGGTGCGTCACCGACGGCGGCGGAAACCCGGTGAAGGTGCGGCGTATCGTCGCCACGCCTGGCGACAAGGATCTGGCCGCCAATCCCACGCATCCGAAACTCCGCGCCGGGGACCGGCTCGTCAACCATCTCGCGCTGGATGATGAACGCGCGGAAGAGCTGGCCCGGCAGGTGGGTGTCGACGCGCCGACGACGATGGCCCAGTCCGACGACTACTCATTCCGCGAAATGGGACCCGGTCGCGTCCCCACGACCGGTGACCCGGACTGGCCACAGACTTTGCGCGCCCTGCTCCGG
Source organism: Nocardia sp. NPDC047654 (assembly GCF_043205035.1). Lineage (NCBI taxonomy): Bacteria > Bacillati > Actinomycetota > Actinomycetes > Mycobacteriales > Nocardiaceae > Nocardia > Nocardia sp. NPDC047654. The sequence continues at coordinate 248,391 of NZ_JBIDDF010000005.1, read as the reverse complement.
CAGCTGCGGCGGTTGCGGGCGGTCGAGCTGCCCGACGATCTGTCGGTCCGCACTGTAGCCGAACAGGAACAGCTGTACCTGAGTATGCAGCGGATCAAGCAGGAACAATCTCATCCGTTCCTGCACGAAATGAGAATTCCGCTCCCGCACGATATCTGGGTGCCGGGCGACACCACCTGGACGGCCGGGCTGACCCACGGCAACGCCACCTTCCGCAACCTGTGGGTCCGGCCCGACGGCGAAGTACGCCTCGACAACTGGAATCTCACCAGCGTCCGGCACCGGTTGTGGGACTACGTCACCATCTTCTGGAACCCATGGCCGCCGGAGGCCCTCGGCCGGGTGACGATCATGGTGGAGGACGAAATCCGCGACCAGCACGGTGACTCCGGGGTTCGGGAGTTCCGGCGGCTGCGCGCCATGGCCGCCCTGGACTCGCTGTACACCGACTCCCGGCACTTCGTGCACAAGATCAGCCTCGACCGCGCCACAGCCGGCCCCCTGACAAGTCGCTTCTACTCCGACTACCTCGCCCTGTGGAGCTACGCCGAGACGACCGGGCAGTGGCCGTCACGCGGGACGCGACTGACCTATCAGCAGGTCCGCGACCTCATGCTGCATGCCGCCGACCCGAGCCTGCCCCGGCCCGAGCTGCCCAGCGCCGATCTCGATACCACGACGCACGCGACTCGGCGGACCACCGTCGCACCGGACCCGAGCCTGTCGGAGGTGCCGGCCATACCGGATCTACTCGCCGATCCCCCTGCCGAAAGCGAGTTGCTACCGAGGTTGTCCGGCCTGCAACGGCAGTACGGCCTCGAGCTCGAGCTCCGGCTGACCCGTGTCGACTATCTGCGCACCGAGGACGAGTCCATCTCCGGAATACGGATCCGCGGTGTGTTCGTCAGCCGTGGTGCGAATCCGGCCGAGGCGGGCGACCTGGATCTTTCCATCGAGTTCGACGAAAGTGGCTGGCTCACGGCGCGATTCGACAAGCTGTGGATAGAACCGTGGCAAGCCCCCACCAGAGCCGGTGACCAGGTTGTCTCCCCACTCCGCGCCTACCTCCGCCGGTCCGAGGTGGAAGATGTGACCTTCACGGTGCACGGTCGCCGTGGGGCTCGCGCCGCGATCAGCCACGACCTCGACTGGAACGGCGTCACCGATCCCGACCATCTCGCCGCGGGCATGCGGGCGCTGAGTAGCCGCATCCGTGCGGATCTCGCCCTGGAACCGGACGCTGTGGTCACCCGGGAGTTGCGACAACTCCTCGACGAACTCGATCACCCACCGAACGACCGCTACCCCACCCTCGCCGAAATCGACCGCCACCTGCCGAGGGGAATGCATGCGGCCGACTTCTTGAAGGGATTCCACTGGACTGGCCACACCACGCCGTGAGATCGGCACGCCCACACCATTCCGTGAGGTGCGCCCACCGGGTTACCCCCGGCTAGGCGATGGCGATGCCACCATGCAGCCCCTTCATCGCCGCAGTCCGTTGCGCGTCGAATCCGTAGCGCAGCCGTGCCTGCCAGTCGGCAGCGTAGTCGCGGCGCGTTTCACCTGTCAGCCGCTTGCCACCCCGGGGGCGCTGGCCCATCTCTCCCCCGCGAGGACGACGTGGTCCAGGAAACGCAGACCTACGGTTCGCGCCGCTTCGGTGAGGAGGGTGGTGGTGCGGCGGTCGTCGGGGCTGGGGGTGGGGTCGCCGGAGGGGTGGTTGTGGACGATGGCGAAGGCTCGGCCGTCGTGGCGCAGGACGGTGTTGAGGATTTCCCGGACCGGGACGGCTACCTGGTCGATGGCGCCTTCGGCGACGAAGACCTTTTGCCGCAGGCGGTTCTGCGCGTCGCACACCAGGACGAGCAGGCGCTCGACTCTGGACCCGGCGAAATGCGGGCGCGCGGCGGCGGCCACGTCGGCGGGGCTGGTCAGCCGGATCGAGATGTCCGGCCTACCGCGGGCTCGCGCGCCGAGGTGGAAGGCGGCGATGATCGCGGCGGCCTTCGCGACGCCGACACCCGCTCGGCGCGACAACTCCTCCGGGCGCGCCGACGACAGCCCGGCGAGCCCGCCGTGCTCGACCAAGAGTTCCACCGCCAGGTCCAGCGCGCTCGCGCCGCGCCTGCCCTGCCCCAGCAGCAGGGCCAGCAACTCCGCGTCGCTCAGCGCGTGCGGGCCGAGGGCCAGCAACCGCTCACGCGGCCGCTGCGCCACCGGCACGTCGACTAGAGAGACCGCCATGACTCCCACCCCTCGGTCACGCCAACAGTGTCCGGGATTCTGCCAGGGGCCACCGACACATCGCGCATATGCTGGCTGGTGTGCGGTTCGGTAGCCGAGCGGTCACGAACTGGGGAGCTGATGTGCTATGTGGTATCTGAAGGCGCAATGGCACCACGACTTCGATGACGAACCGGTCGAGCTGTTCAGCGAGATCGGCGAAGACGGTTTCGAGGTACGCAAGGTCGAGATGTTCCGTGACGGGCACGCCGACTGGGCCGATTCGGGCAGCGGCACCGGTACGACCGAACTGGGGCAGATTCCGGTTCCGACCCCGGAGGAGATCAATGCCGAGACCGAGTTCACCGCGCTCCAGATCGACGCTCACGAGTTCGAGGCGGTCTGGCAGCGCGCTCTCGACGAGCAGCGGCCCGTATCGCCCAGGTAGCCGAAAGGGCGTCTGCGGAAAGCCTAGCGGTCCACCACCGCGACGTCCGGTAGCCCGACGAACGCCTTCGCGGCGAGCCTTTCCAGATTGTGCAGCTGACGCTCGTGCACGACGATCCGGCGCAAGGCCTCGTTGATGGTGGCGTCGCTCGTTGACGTGCCCATGATGGCGGCGGCCGCGGCGAGCAAGTCCTGGTCGAGATCGATCCGCACGGATTTCATGCGCCCTCCTTCGTACTTTCGCCATCTTGCGGCATAAAGCGGGTTCATGTCCGGCAAATCACGAACTCAGGCTTGCATTCATACCCTACGGGGGTATAGTTCCCTGCATGGAACACAGGCACGACCCATCGGGCGAGCACACCTCGCACACCGCGCACGCGACGAAGGAGGTCGGTCAGCACACCGCCCACCACTCCCCCGCTACCTGGCGGATGGCGGCCATGGCCACGCTGCACTGCCTCACCGGCTGCGCCATCGGCGAGATCCTCGGCATGGTGATCGGCACCGCGCTGGGCTGGAACAACGCCTCGACGATGGTGCTGGCCATCGTGCTGGCGTTCGTGTTCGGTTACGCGTTCACCATGCGCGGCGTACTGCGGGCGGGCCTGCCGCTGGCGGCCGCCATCGGTACCGCGCTGGCGGCCGACACGGTGTCCATCACGGTCATGGAGATCGTGGACAACGCCGTGATCCTGGCGGTCCCGGGGGCGATGGACGCCCACCTGGACACCGTGCTGTTCTGGACCACGCTTGCCTTCGCCTTCACCGTGGCGTTCGTGGTGACCACGCCGGTCAACAAGTGGCTGATCGGACGCGGCAAAGGCCACGCGGTGGTGCATGCGCTGCACGGCGCGCACTGATCAGAACGACGCCCTATCCGCGCCTTCCACTCCCGGATTTGCCCGGAATAAGCCCGTTCGGCTAGACAGATTGTCCAGCTGAACGGGCTTTTGTTGTCGCCGGGTCCCGGTGGTGCTTGCATCGAGATATGTTCAGCGAGGCGCAGCTGTACTCGCCGGTGACCCGCACCGGCGACGGCGACGTGACCGTGCACCTGAGCGACGAGCACCCCGGCGTGCACGATCCGGCATATCGGGCCCGGCGCAACGCCATCGCCGCGCTGGCGCTGGACTACGCGCCGGGAAAGCCGCTCCCCCACATCGCCTACACCGACGAGGAGCAGCGGGTGTGGCGGATCGTGTCGGCCGAACTCGCCCGCAAACATCGCCGCTATGCCAGCGCGGAGGTACTCGCGGCCGCCGAGGCGCTGTCCTTGCCCACCGATCACATCCCGCAACTGGACGAGGTCTCCGCGGCGCTGGCACCGCTGACCGGATTCCGCTACGCACCGGCCGCGGGCCTGGTGCCGCTGCGCGAGTTCTTCGGCTCCTTCGCGGACCGGATCTTCCACTCCACGCAGTACATCCGGCATCATTCCGCGCCGCTGTACACCCCCGAACCGGACGCCATCCACGAGATCATCGGGCACGCCAACCAGATCGCCAGCCCCCGCTTCGCGGCGATCTACGCGACGGTCGGCGCGGCGGTCGCGCGGCTGAGCACCGACCGCGCATTGAAATTCCTGGCCGACGTCTTCTGGTTCTCGATGGAATTCGGCGTCGTCCGGGAACACGGTGAGATCCGCTGCTACGGCGCGGGCCTGCTGTCGTCCTACGGCGAGATCGAGGAGTTCCGGCACGCCGAGCTGCGCCCGCTCGACATCGCCCGAATGGGTACCGCGACCTACGACATCACCCACTACCAGCCGATTCTCTACTGCGCGGACTCGATCGCGGAGATCGAGGACGTGATCGGCGGCTTCTTCGCGACCATGGACGACGACACCCCGGATCGGTTCCGGCAAGCCAGCACCGCCGGGGCGTAGTCGGCGAACGGCGAGCCGGATCGAAGCGTTCAGGATTCACGCTGCGGCGCGAGCGGCATGCCCGCATCCAGGAAATCCATCGTGCGCGCGATGTTGTCGAGGTTCATCGGCGCCATCGCCTGTACCGCAAGCCCGGCGCCCGTCATCGCGCCTGCCGCCACCCGCACCTCGAAGTCGTCGGGCGAGCGGCCGAGGTGATCGGCCAGCAGTCCGGACAGCAGATCGATACTGCGCATCATCTCCAAGCCGATCGCGGAGCGCAGTTCCGGCACGTGGAACAGCAGCGCTTGGCGCTCCTGCTCGAACGCCAGCTCGGCGGCGGGCAGGTTGGCGAAGACCTCGCGCACCGCCTCGCGGAAGGCGGCCATAGGGCGGACGTCGCGCGGCTGACGGCGCAGCGCCTCGATGATCACCGGATCGAGATCGTCGGCCAGTACCAGCTGTTCCTTGGACGGGAAGTAGCGGAAGAAGGTGCTCGGCGAGACATCGGCGGCCGCGGCGATCTGCTCGACGGTCGTCTCGTTGTATCCCTGCTCGCGGAACAGCCGGAAGGCCTCGAGGCGAATCGTCCGGCGGGTCCGTTCCTTCTTCCGCTCGCGCAGACCTCGCGCCGTCCCGTTCGCGGGTAGCTCAACCGACATGAATCGATTCTGCCGCACCCGGCTCCCGCGCCCGGTCGGGTTGCCGCACGCGGATGAACGTCGCCGTGAGCACGGCCGCCAGCAGGCACAGCGCGGCGCAGGCCCAGAGCATCGCGCTCATGCCGCCGAGGAAGGCGACCTGCACCTGGTGCAGCATCGACTGATCACCCAGGTGGCGCGCCGTGGCGACGCCCGCGTTCACGCCGTCGTCGATCGGTTCGCGGTTCAGCGCGCCGAGTTCGGACCGATACCGGGTGGCCAGCACGGTGCCCAGCACCGCGACGCCGATGGTGCCGCCCGCCTGACGCAGCGCCTGCAACAGCGCGGAACCGGAGCCGGAGCGCTCCGCGTCCAGTTCGCCCATCGCCATACCCATCGCGGCGGGCATGACCAGACCCATCCCCGCGCCCAGCAGCGTCAACCACAGGGCGGTGAAGCCGTAGCCGCTGTCCACGGTGGTGAGCGCGCCGAGCGCCAGCGAACCAGCCAACAGGGTGAACCCGGCCGTGATCACGACACGAAGGCCCAGCTTCGGCAGCACCTTGTCGACCAACCTGCTGCCGACCAGCAACCCGCCGATCAGCGGAAGCAACCGCAGGCCGCTGCCGAGCGCGTCCACGCCGAGCACCGCCTGGAAGTACTGCGGAACGGTGAAGAACATGCCGAACATGGCGAAGTTCACCACGATGGAAAAGCCCGTGCCCCAGCGGAATCCGTCGGCGGCGAACAGGCCGAGATCGACCAGCGGATGCGTCGTCCTGCGCTGCCAGGCCAGGAACGCGCCGAACAGGAGCACACCCGCCGCGACAATGCCCCACGCCAGGCCGTCGCCCCAGCCTTTCTCCCCGATACGGATGAAGCCGTACGTCAGTCCGAGCATGCCCGCGGCCGACAGCACCACCCCGGGCAGGTCGAGCCGGAAGCGTCGCGCGCTGCGCGATTCCGGTACCAACGCGGCGACGGCGAGCGCGCCGATCACGACCATCGGCACGTTGATCAGGAACACCGAACCCCACCAGAAGTTGCGCAGCAGCCAGCCGCCCACGATCGGGCCCAGCGGAAGACCGATCGCGGTGGAGGTGATCCAGATCGTGAGCGCCCGCTGGAGATCGGCCGGTTCGGGGAACATAGCGGGCAGCACCGACATCGACAGCGGCATCATCGCCGCCGCCGCGAGCCCGAGGACTACGCGCGCCGCGATGAGCTCGCCGGGCGAGGTGGCCACGGCGCAGGCGACGGACGCGACACCGAACAGCACCAAGGCGGCCAGCAGGAACTTCTTGCGGCCGTAGCGGTCGCCGAGCGCGCCCGCCGGCAGCATCACCGCGGCCAGCGCCAGCGTGTAGGCGCTGCTGAACCATTGCAGCGCGGCGGTATTCGCGTTCAGGTCGACCGCGAGCGTGGGCAGCGCCACGGTCAGCACGGTGACATCGAGCCCGATGGTCAGCATCGCCACGGCCAGCGCGCCGAGGGCGAGCCAGCGGCGGGTCGAGTCATTCTTCATGATGCCTCCGAAAGTGGTAGATACAACTTTTTGATAGTAACTGTCATTTGGTAGTAGATGTCAATACCAGTGTCCGGAGCGATGAGTGTGTGCGGCCGATCACCGGCCCGCTCGCTAGGCTCATCGGCGATGAAGATCACTCGCCGTGCCTTGCTCTGCGTGGGCGCCGTGCTGGCCGTCGCCGCGATCGCAACGACGGCCGCGCCGTCCCTCGCCGAGCCCAGCACCAGTACACCGTTCACCACCCCGAACACCGACGGCTGCCCGCAGAAGACGTTGCCGCCCGCGCCCATCGACGCCTCCGAGGTGCCCGCGCCCGGACAGTCGGCTCCCGCACCGCTGCCGATTCCTTCCCCGCCGATCGGCGGGCCCCGTCTCGGGGAGTGCGGCGTCGTGCTGCCCAAAGCCGCACCGCCCGCCCCGCAGGAGATTTCGGCGACGGCCTGGTTGGTGGCGGATCTGGACACCGGCGAAGTGCTCGCGGCGAAGGACCCGCACGGGCGCTACCGGCCCGCCAGCACGATCAAAGTGCTGCTGGCCACGCTGGCGCTGCGCACGCTGAATCTCGACAAGGTGGTGGTCGGCACGCAGGCCGACGCCGATGCCGACGGCACCCGGGTGGGCATCGGCCCCGGCGGCCGCTACACGAACCGGCAGCTCATGCAAGCGTTGATCATGGCCTCGGGCAACGACGCCGCGCATGCCATCGCCGCCCAGCTGGGCGGCGACGCCGCGACCGTCGCGAAGATGAACGACCTCGCGAAATCATTGCGCGCCATGGACACTCGCACGGCCACACCATCCGGGCTGGACGGGCCCGGGATGAGCACTTCGGCCTACGACCTCGCCGTGCTGTTCCGCGAGGCCATGACCATCCCGCTGTTCGCGGAGCTGATCCACACCGAGCAGGCCGACTTCCCTGGCTACCCCGCCGACCCGGCGGTTCCCGGCGACACCGACCGCCCCGGCTACCCCATCGGCAACGACAATCAGCTGCTCTACAACTACGACGGCGCCCTCGGCGGAAAAACCGGCTTCACCGACGACGCGCGCCAGACCTTCGTCGCCGCCGCGCAGCGCAACGGCCGCAGGCTCGCCGTTACCCTGCTCAAGGCCGACGTGCGGCCGATCCGGCCGTGGGAACAGGCCGCCCGCCTGCTCGACTACGGATTCGCGTTGCCCCGCGGCGCCTCGATCGGCAACCTGCCCGGCGCGGTGGTAGCCCAGCGCGACCAGAGCGCGGTCACCCTGGCCGCGCCGCCCACGGCGGGCAGCGACCGGGCCACGCCTTCGGTGCCGGGCAGCGACCCGTCCGCCATGCCCGCAGCCGAAGACCGCCGCACCGGCGCCAGAACCATGCTGATCATCGGCGGTGTCCTCTTGGTCGCCGCGCTGCTGCTAGGCGCACGCCAGGCCAACCGGCGACGCTGATCGAACGTTCACCGACGGCCCGGCAACTTGCGCAATCCAGAAAGTGCCAGGGCCGCCAGCGCCCCCGCGCCGAAGTAGGTGGCGCCCACGCCCACCGAGATGTCGCGTGCGCTGACCCGCGGCGCGATCACGGCGGGGCCGGGCGCGGGAATCTCCGCTTCCGGTTCGTTCTCCGAGGCGGTGGCCGCCCAGGCGGTGGCGAACAGGACGATGCGGTAGGTGACATAACTGAACACCATCAGGCCGATGATCGAGCCGAAGGTAGCGCCGGCGGGGCTGTTCAGCACCGAGCGCAGATAGATCGACGCGACGATCTTGAACACCTCGAACACCACCGCGGCCAGCGCGGCCGCCTTGACAGCGCTGGCGAGCGTCACCGGTTCCCGGGGCAACCTCGCGATGACCCACGCGAACACCGCCCAGGAGGCGAGGAACCCGAGCAAAGTCGACACCAGCCACAGCAGCACACCCGCCCCGGGCGCTTCACCGAGGCCGAGGCTTTCGAGTAGCCGCGAACCGAGGGTGCTCGAGGCCAACGCCGACAACCCCAGCGACACCGTGAAGGCGAGACCGAGACCGACCAACGCCCCGAGATCGGAGAGCTTGGCCATCAGCCAATTGCCGTCCGGAGACTTCTGCTCCCACTGCTCGGTGAGCGCCGCCCGCAGGTTGGCCATCCAGCCCAGCCCGCTGTAGACGCCGGTGACCAGCCCCAGCACGCCGACCGCGCCCCGCGACTCGACCGCCTGATCCACCAGGTCGTTCACCTGGGTGCCGAACGAGCCCGGAATGTTCTCGACGATCTTTGCCTGTAATTCCGCCAGGAGGTCCGGATTGCTGGACAAGACCAGGCCCGCGACCGCGAAAGCGATCATCAGCAGCGGGAACAGCGACAGCACAGTGAAATACGTGATGCCCGCCGCGTAGTAGTTACCCCGTTGCCGCTGGTAGCGGCCCGCCGTACGGACCAGATGGTCCAGCCAGGGCTGTGCCTGGACCCGGCGTTCGATCCCGGCCTTGATGTTGTCGATCACCTGCACCATTCGCCCCTTCGACCAAGAGACCTCGCACGACGCCTGACGGGGCGCACGAAGGTGAAGTAGCCGTTCAGCGACTCAGCAAACCGACCCGGTCGTAGACCTGGGCGAGAGTGTTGCCCGCGATCTCTCGCGCCCGCTCGGCCCCGGCGGCGAGGATGCGGTCGAGTTCACCTTGATCCGACATGTACTCCTGCACCTTCGCGCGCAACGGCGTGACGAATTCGACCAGCGCGTCGGCCACGTCGGCTTTCAGCTCGCCGTAACCCTTGCCCTCGAAATCCTTCTCCAGCGTGACGATCGGCGCGCCGGTCAGCGAGCTCAGGATCACCAACAGGTTGCTGACGCCCGGTTTGCGTTCCGGGTCGTAGCGGATCTCGCGTTCGGTGTCGGTGACCGCGGACTTCACCTTCTTCGCGGTGACCTTCGGGTCGTCGAGCAGGTTGATCAGGCCCGCGTCGGTGGAGGCGGACTTGCTCATCTTGGAGGTGGGGTCCTGCAGGTCGTAGATCTTCGCCGTGCCCTTGACGATGTGCGCTTCCGGCACCACGAACGTCTTCTTGAACCGAGTGTTGAAGCGCTGGGCCAGATTCCGGGTCAACTCCAGGTGCTGGCGCTGATCCTCACCGACCGGCACCTGATGGGCGCGGTAGAGCAGGATGTCGGCGGCCATCAGCAGCGGGTAGGTGAACAGGCCGACGGTCGCGTTCTCCGCGCCCTGCTTCACCGACTTGTCCTTGAACTGAGTCATCCGGCTCGCTTCACCGAAACCGGTGATCCCGCTGAGCACCCAGGCCAGCTCGGCGTGCTCGGGCACCTGGCTCTGGACGAACAGGGTGGACTTCTTCGGGTCGATGCCGAGGGCGAGCAGCTGGGCGGCGGCGGCCTTGGTGCGCGCCTTCAGCTCCTTGGGATCCTGCGGCACCGTGATCGCGTGCATGTTCGGGATGAAATACAGCGCGTCGTAGTCGTCCTGCATGGTCACCCAGTACTGCAGCGCGCCAAGGTAGTTCCCGAGGTGAAACGAGGAGCTGGTCGGCTGGATCCCGGAAAGAACCCGCTGCTTGCGTTCGGCGGCCGGGCTGGGCGCAGGACTGGACATACTCCGATCTTCCCATGCGGCTCAAGCGGAATTTCGCTGCACCCAGCTGCGCGGGTCCACCCCCGGCATACTCGGCCGTCCGCCACTGACCAGTTCGTGTTCGCGCTGGGACAGCCTCTTGTAGACCGGCGCGCTGGGCCCGGCGAGCGTGCCACGCAACACCGGCGGCACCAGCGGAAACGATATGTGCGCGGTGCGGACCGCCCGGGACAGCCCCTGGTAGGCGACCTCCTCGGCCACACCCCACCGTATCCCGTACATCCGGCGGATCCGGGGCGGCAGGCTGCCCTGCACCAGCCGGTAGAACGCGGAGGTGACCTGCTGCAACGGCACGCCCTGCGAGTAGGGGACGCGCTGTCCGGCCAGATAGGAGCCGACCAACCGCGCCTCGTCGGTGAGGAACAGCTCGTCGGAGGCCAGGTAGCCGTCGAAGAACGCGCGGAACTCGTGATAGCTGCCCGGCGCCGCGTCCGCGGGCATGCCGAACAGCTCGCCCCAGCGCACGTAGTCCTGGTAGAGCCCCTCGCGCTCGCCCTCGGTCATGGTGCGCACCAGCAGGTCGTACATCACCTCGGCCGAGTCGAAGGTGAAGGCCATCGTCATGAACATCAGGTGCGGATCGAGCGCGGAGTACCCGGTGCCCGCGGGATGGTGGGCTCCGGCATCCTCCGGCAGCGCGCCACGCACTCCGACGTGCCGTTTCCTGGTGAACGCCAGGGCGCGGTCGGCCTCGGACCTGCTGCCGAGGAACACCGCCTCGAACAGGCGGCCGGTCAGCGCGAGCCGGGTGTAGGGCGTCATCCGATGCTCGGTGTTCTCCGCGGTGCCGACATAGAGCAGCGGGTGCACCGCGCCGATCACCAGTGCGCGCAAGCCGTAGGTCAGACCCACCGCGCGCTTGCTCATCACCCGCCGGACCATCGAGTGGTCACTGAAATAGCCGGGCTCGGACATCGTCGCCTCCTCGTCGAGCACATCTGGCAATAGCATCCCCCAGAATCCGCCTTTCTGGCAATACTCTCTGCCAGAATGTTGCGTTGTCGGCACCCGGCGTGGGAGCCGGCGCACCTGTAAGAATCGAAGGGTGACGGCGCAACGGACTTACGGGGGCATCTCCGCCGAGGAGCGCCGGGCGCAGCGGCGTGCGGCGCTGCTGGAGGCAGCGCTCGAGATCATCGGCACGGAAGGGCTCGGGAAGCTGACCGTGTCGGGGCTGTGCGCGCGGGCCGGCCTCAACGAGCGGTACTACTACGAGAACTTCGACAGCCGCGACGGCGTGCTCACCGCCCTGATCGACGGAATCGCGGAGGAACTCGCGGCGGCCATCCTCGCCGCGGTGCGCACCGCCGCGCCGGACACGCGCGCGACCGCGCACGCCGCGATCACCGCGGGCGTGCACCTGCTCACCGACGACCCGCGCAAGGCGAAAGCAGCCCTGATCGCGGGCATGGCGACACCGGAGCTCCGGGCCCGCACCACCGAGACGGTGCGCGCGTTCGCGCACATGGTGGCCTCGGAAGGCACCGACTTCTACCGGATGTCCGACGCGGCCCCGGCCTCGGCGATCGATTTCCGCGCCCTGTACCTGGTCGGCGGGCTGGTGCAGACGCTGACCGCCTGGTTGCAAGGCGATCTGAACCTCACCCGCGACGAATTGATCGAGCACACGGTCGACGTGTTCGTCCTGCTCGGTGAGGACCTGGCGGAAAAACTGCGGTAACGGTCCCGCTCACATCCGCAGGGACACGTCCTCGAGGTCGGGCGCGTCGCCTTGCAGGACGACCCGGAAGAGCACGTCCCGCCGTGACCAGTAGGCCGCGCAGTCGCGCATGGCCTCGGCGAACCAGTCGCGCTCGATCGGCTCGTCGGCGAGCAATCCGGCCGAGTCGCGCACCACGGCAACGTATCCGGCCCCTTCACCGAGGAAATCGTCCAGGTCACGCAGGCATTCGTCGAACGCGTCCTTGTTCTCGCCGAAGTAGTACGGGAATTGGAACGCCGCGGCGAACTCGTCGAAGAGCCGGGCGGTGGTGGGCATCTTCGCGCCGCGCAGCTCGCGCACCAGGTAACCGGGGGGCGCCTTGTCCCGCACACCACTGAACTCGGCGGCATCGACGGCGAGGGCGCCGAACGTGACGCGCGGCGGGGCGAGTTCGGCCCTCGGCGGCGCGTCGTCCGCATCGGGACGGGCAAGGAACTGCGACAGCGTGACGGTCTTTGTCATCAGCGCATCCTCGTGAAGGTCTTGTAGTGGTCACCGGTGTACCAGGCCGAGCCGTCGCTGCCGGTGACGATGCGTTCGGCGTCCCGGGATCGGCCGGACTGCTTGGGATTGACGTCCCATTCCTGATAGGTGATCGGCTTGCCGGAACCGTCCGCGGCGGGCAGGTCGCCGCCGCGGTTCTGCCATCGCTCGCCCCCTTTGGTGCCCGGGGCATTCGCCGAGCCCGGCCACCGGCCCGCGTCGATCTCCCGCAGCGTGACGTACGCGCGCTCCGGCACGCCGGACGCCTGGGTGACCGGCGACGCGCTGTCCCCGCGCGGCGCGGTGACCGTACTCGCCGCCGCGGTGGTCGCGCGACTCGCGGACGTGGACGTGGTGGCATCGCCCCCGTCGTACAGTGCGAGCACCGCGGCGAGCAGCACCAGCGCGACCGCGCCCAGGACACCGAGACCGCGCTTGACCAACGGCGACCGGTTCATCGGTACTGCACCGTGACCGGAGCGTGGTCGGACCAACGCTGGTCGTAGGCGGCGGCGCGCTCGACCACCGCGTCTTTGGCGCGGGTGGCCACATCGCCTCGGGCCAACTGATAGTCGATGCGCCAACCGGTGTCGTTGTCGAACGCGCGGCCCCGGTAGGACCACCAGCTGTACGGGCCGTCGACCCCGGGATGCAGGTGGCGCACCACGTCGACGTAGCCCGCGGCCAGCAGCTCATCGATCCACGCCCGCTCCTGCGGCAAGAAGCCGGCCGACTTCAGGTTGCCTTTCCAGTTCTTCAAGTCCCGCTCGGTGTGCGCGATGTTCCAGTCCCCGGCGACCACGAAGTCCCCGGTTCGCGCGGTGAGATAGGCGCCGAGTTCGGCCATGAAGCGGTACTTCTCGTCTTGGCGCACCGTGCCCGCGTCGCCGGAGTGCACGTAGACGCTGGCCACGGTGACGTCGTCGAAGTCGGCCTCGAGATAGCGGCCCGCGGCGGCGAACTCACTGCTGCCGAAGCCGACTCGCACGGCGCAGGGCGTCCGCCGGGACAGGATGCCGACACCGGCGCGGCCCTTCGACTCCGGCTCGGCGTGCGACAGTTGCCATCCCGCGTCGAGCGCGGGAGCCAGCGCGGCCCGGACCTGCTCGTCGGTCGCGCGGGTCTCCTGCACGCACACGACGTCGGCTTCGGTGGCCGCGAGCCAGGCCAGCAGCCCCTTGCCCGCGGCGGCGCGGACACCGTTCACGTTCACTGTCGAGATATACGGCACCTCACGACCGTACAATGCTGGTCAGATGAAGTCCCCCGGACACCGCCGTCCAGGAAGGGGTGAAGACGATGTCGTCCGACACCTCCCAGTCCTCCGCCGCCGCGCGCGGCTCCACCCCGGCGAAACAGCCACAGCCGATCAAGGCACTGCATGTGGGTTCCGGCGATCCCCTGCTGTTGCTGCACGGATTCATGATGTCGCCGCACTGCTGGGAGCAGACCGCCGCGCGGCTGTCGACGCACTGCGAAGTGTTCGCGCCCGCGTTCGCGGGGCACTGGGGCGGTGCGCCCACCGAGGGCCCCGCGGTGAACGTGTCGACGCTGGCCGACGGGATCTGTGATCAGCTCGACGAACTGGGCTGGCGCACCTGCCATATCGCGGGCAACTCCCTCGGCGGGCTGGTCGGCGTCGAACTCGCCCGCCGCGGACGCGCCCGCACATTGACGCTCATCGCACCCGCGGGCGGCTGGCACGCGCCCTCGCTGACCCAGTGGCGGATCAACCTGAAATTCCTCTCGCTGGTGCCGATCGTCCAGATCGGCAAGCGCCTGGGCGGATTCGCGATCGGCAACCCCCTCGCCCAGCGGATCGCGCTGCTCGCGCTGAGCAAGCAAGCCTCCGCGGTCTCCCGCCGCGACGCCGCCGCCGCCCTCGCCGCCGCACTGCACTGCCCGGCGATGGTGCCGATGGTCCTCGGCGCGATGCGAGCGCCGGCCCAGGAGGACCTGTCCACCCTGCGGACGCCGGTCCGGCTGCTGCTCGCGGAGTACGACCGGGTCATCCCCAACCGCGTCTACGCACGCCGCTACCTGAAGGAACTGCCCGAATCCGCCGACCGCATCCTGGTCAACGGCGTCGGCCACGTACCGATGCTGGAAGCGCCCGACCGCATCGCCACCCTCATCGCCGAGCACGTGTACGCCAGCCGCACGCGGTTGCGCGCTGTGTAGTTTTTCCAGCGCCTTCGGCGCTGGGTGTTCGCGGCCCCTTCGTGGCTCGCGTCCGAGCGACCGCTGCTGGCGACTTCGTCGCGGACGCAGCGATCACTCGGACGCGAGCCGGGCCGCGAACGGAACATGCTCGGTCTCGCTTCGCTCGAAACCGGGAGTCGGGGTGAGCTGGGCGCGTTGACGATCGAGCTACGGGCATAGGGCACGCGGCTCGGTGCCACGAGCGGGCGGTGTCGGTTTCGCTTCGGTCGAGCCCGTGGCTGGGTCGACTGGCTCGTCGGCAGCTCGAGACCACATGCACACGGTCAGCGCCCCAACTCGACCGGCGGTAGGGCCGATGTAATCGGGTGCAGCGGTGTTCACAGGACTTGATCACACGGCGGCCGGCGAATGACCGCCGTCCGCCCGCGCGCTGAGACGGCAGACAGCCCGGTCACAAACGGCCGAAGCTCGCTTCGCTCGAATCCATGAGCGCCGTGCGAGGTCGTCCAGCTCGAAACTACTGCGCGAGCAACCCCTTCGCGATGTGGGTCACCTGGATCTCGTTGCTGCCCGCGTAGATCATCAGCGACTTGGCGTCGCGCGCGAGTTGCTCCACGCGGTACTCGGTCATGTAGCCGTTGCCGCCGAAGAGCTGAACCGCTTCCATCGCCACCTCGGTGGCCGCCTCGGAGGCGTACAGCTTCATGGCGGAGGCCTCTGCCAGGGTCGGGGGTTTGCCCGCGCGGCCCCGCTCCAGCGTGTTGAACACCATGTTCTGCACGTTGATCCGCGCGATCTCCATCTTCGCCAGCTTCAGCTGGACCAGTTGGAAGCGTCCGATCTCCTGACCCCAGAGTTTGCGGCTCTTGGCGTACTCCAGGCACAGCCGATGACACTCGTTGATGATGCCCAGCGCCATGAAGGCCACGCCGATGCGCTCGGCGGTGAAGCTCGACCGGGCGCTGTCGCGGCCGTCGCCGCCCTTGTGCTCCTCGGTCTCGCCGAGCAGCCGGTCGCGGCCGACGCGCACGTTGTCGAAGAACAGTTCACCGGTCGGGGAGGAATGCAGGCCCATCTTCTTGAACGGCTTGCCCTGGGTGAGGCCTGGCATGCCCTCGTCGAGCACGAAGGTGAGCACCTTGCGTTCGCGCTTGTCACCGCCCGCGCCGTCGTCCAGCTTCGCGTAGACGATCATCACATCGGCGAAGGGACCGTTGGTGATGAAGGTCTTCTGACCGTTGAGCAGGTAGTCCTCCCCATCGCGCTTGACGTAGGTCTTCATGCCGCCGAACGCGTCGGAACCGGAGTCCGGTTCGGTGATCGCCCAGGACGCCACCTTCCGCATGGTGACGATGTCCTCCAGCCAGCGCTGCTTCTGGGCCAGCGTGCCGCGCGACATGATGGTGGTGGCGCCGAGACCGATGCTCACGCCCATCGCGGTGACCAGGCCCATGCACACCCCGGACAGCTCACCGATGAGCACCGCCATCAGCGATTCCTGTCCGGCGAACGGACTCGAGCCGGAGGCCTTCTTCTCCGGCTTCGGTTCCCCCGCCGCCACGGCGGCCTCCCGCGCCTCCTGCTTGGCCAGCATCTTCTGCACGGCCTCGCCGCCCATCACGTCGATCCCGAACTCGCGGAACAACTTCCGGATGACGGGGTACGGCGGCAGTTCGCCGCTGTCGAGTGCGTCCAGGTTGGGACGGATCTCCTTGTCGATGAACCCCCGGACGGCATCGCGGATCAGCACATCGGTCTCGGACCATTCGAACATCGTCGTTCTCCTCACATTCCCCGGGATCAGGGCAGCCGGGCGGCGATGTCGTCGATCAGCCAGGGACCCTCGGTCTCGATGGTCTTCACATCGTGCCAACCCGCCAGCTCGGAGATCGCGCCGCCCTGCACCGCGAACACCTTGCCGGTGATCGGGCACGTCTCGGCGGCCAGGTACGCGACCAGCGGCGCGATGTTGGCCGGGGCGAAAGCGTCGAACCCGCCCTCGGACGACTCCGCCTCGGCCGCCAGCATCTCGCCCATGCCGGGAGTGGCCAGGGTGAGCCGGGTGCGCGCGATCGGCGCGATCGCGTTGACCCGCACGCCGTAGCGCGCCAGCTCCTCGGCGGCCACCAGAGTCAGGGCGGCGATCGCGGCCTTGGCCGCGCCGTAATTGGCCTGTCCCGGGTTGGGCAGGGTGGTGCCGGACGCCGATGCGGTGTTGATCACCGCGGCATCGGGCTGATTGCCCGCCTTGGACTGCTGCTTCCAATACACGGCGGCATGGTGCAGCACCGCGGCGTGCCCCTTGAGATGCACGGCGATCACCGCGTCCCACTGCGCTTCGGACATGCCCGCGATAAAGGCGTCGCGCAGGATGCCCGCGTTGTTGACCACGACGTCGAGGCCGCCGAACTCGGTGACCGCCTGTTCGACCAGCTTCTGCGCGCCGTCCCAGGTGGCGACGTCATCGGTGTTGGCCACCGCCTTGCCGCCCGCGGCGACGATCTCGCGCGCCACATCCTGGGCGGGACCGCTGTCGGTCCCCTCGCCCGCGTTGCTGCCTCCGAGGTCGTTGACGACCACCGCGGCGCCCTCCTTCGCGAAAAGCAGTGCGTGCTCGCGGCCGATGCCGCGACCCGCACCGGTGATGACGGCAACCCGTCCGGCCAGTACGCCCATGTGTTGTCTCCTGAAGTCGCGCCGAATCCGGCGATGGGAAAGAACGCGGCGGAATCCGTGCCGCCGCTGGAGGATCAGTCGGCGATCTCGGCCAGTCCGTCGCTGAGCACGACATCGTCGCCGCGCACGGTCTCGAAGGCGTAGCGGGTGATCCCGTCGGAGGAGCCTGCCTTCCAGATGCGGGTCTCCAGATCGTCACCGGGGAAGACCAGCTTGGCGAAGCGCACCGCGAACCGCCTGAGCCGATGCACATCCGACCCCCCGACCTCGGTGAGCACCGCCCAGGACGCGAACGCCATGGTGCACAACCCGTGCGCGATGATGCCGGGCAGTCCGGCATCCTTGGCAACCTGCTCGTCCAGGTGCAGCGGCACCGGATCGCCGGAAGCCGGTGCGTAACGGAAGGTCTGGTCGTGGTCCACGTGCTGCGCCACCACGGCGACCGGATCCTGCTCGCGCAGCCCTTCGTCGAACTTGTGCGCCGGAGCGGCCGCGCCGACCGTCGCGCCCGCGTCGACGTTGCGGAAGAAGGCGGTCAGGTATTGGTCGTTGACCGGTTCG
Source organism: Nocardia sp. NPDC047654 (assembly GCF_043205035.1). Classification (NCBI taxonomy): domain Bacteria; kingdom Bacillati; phylum Actinomycetota; class Actinomycetes; order Mycobacteriales; family Nocardiaceae; genus Nocardia; species Nocardia sp. NPDC047654. The sequence continues at coordinate 230,470 of NZ_JBIDDF010000005.1, read as the reverse complement.
CCCGCGTCCGTGCGGCATTCGATGCGGATGGTGATGGTGGTTCCGTTGGGCCGGCTGGTGTAGCCGATCGCCTTGGCGCGCGACACCAGCCGGTCTCCGGGCCGGATCGCGCGGTGGAAGTGGAAGTCCTGCTCCCCGTGCACGACCCGGCCGAAGATGTCCATCGGCGCGACATCGATGACGGGCATCATCATGGCCTCGAAGACCGGGACGATGGCGAACACCGGCGCGGCCACCGTACCGGCCAGATGCGCGGCGATCGGATCGTTCGTCGCGGCCGCGTACTCCGCCACGCGTTCGGCGGTGACCTCGAAACGCTCCTCGTCGGACCAGGTTTCCAAACCACTGTCGTCGAACTCGACGACACGGGCCTGACCGCTCATGCCGACTCCTCTCCGGCACGAGCGGGGCCCTGCGTGGTCACGCTCCGCTGCCGCCTCCGGGCCTGACCGCTCATGCCGTGTCCCATGGGGGCACGAGCGGGGCCCTGCGTGGTCACGCTCCGCTCCCGCCTCCGGGCCTGACCGCTCATGCCGTGTCCGATTCGGCATGAGCGGGGCCCTGCGTGGTCACGCTCCGCTGCCGCCTCCGGGCCTGACCGCTCATGCCGCTGCGGCCAGGGCGTCGAGTTGCTCGAGTGATCGGTCCAGCTGTTTGATGCCGTCCTTCTCCACCGCTTTGCCGAGCGCGCCCTTGATCAGGGCGCCCTCGAAATCACCGGACACCAGGATGCTGCTTCCCTCGCCGTTGGGCCGGATATCGAAGGTGAACTCGGTCTTCACCCCGGCCATGCCGGTGCCGCCGAGGGTCAGCTTGTGCGGCGCGTCCACCGAGACGATGGTCCACTCCAGCTTGTTCGCCATGCCGAGCATCACGATCTTGGCGACCAGCTTGACGCCCTCGGTGAGCACGGCGGGCGGCTCCTCCATGAAGCGTTCGTGGATGGTGAACCATTTGTCCCAGGTCTGCGGGTCGGAGACGACCGCCCACAGAGCTTCCGGGGCGGCGTTGACGTCTTTGGTGGCTTCGATGTGTCCCATGTGTCGACTCCTCGTCGAGTTCGTCCGCGGCCGGGCCGCGTCAGCGATCGGCGCGCTGGTAGGCGGTGACGACGGCAGCGCCGCCGAGGCCGATGTTGTGTTGCAGGGCGGCGGTGACGCCGTCCACCTGCCGCTTGTCCGCGGCGCCGCGCAGCTGCCAGGTCAGCTCCGAGCACTGCGCGAGCCCCGTCGCGCCGAGCGGATGCCCCTTCGAGATCAGGCCGCCGGAGGGGTTGACCACCCATTTGCCGCCGTAGGTGGTCTGACCGTCGTCGACCAGCTGTCCCGCCTCGCCCTCGCCGCACAGTCCGAGCGCTTCGTAGAGCAGCAGTTCGTTGGCCGAGAAGCAGTCGTGCAACTCGATGACCTGGAAGTCCTCCGGGCCGAGCCCCGCCTGCTGATAGACCTTCCGCGCGGCCTGGACGTTCATGTCGTAGCCGATCAGGTTCTTGGCGGTCTCGTCGAAGGTCGAGGCGAAGTCGGTGGTCATCGCCTGGCCGACGATCTCCACCGCCCGCCCGGCGAGGTCGTGGGCGTCGACGAAGTCCGCACTGGCGAGGATGACCGCACCGGACCCGTCGGAGGTCGGCGAGCACTGCAGCTTGGTGAGCGGGTCGTAGATCATCCGCGAGGCGAGGATGTCGTCGAGGGTGTACTCGTCCTGGAACTGCGAGAACGGGTTGTTCACCGAGTGCTTGTGGTTCTTGTAGCCGATCTTGGCGAAATGCTCGGCGGTGGTGCCGTACTGCTTCATGTGCTCGCGCCCCGCGGCGCCGAACATCCACGGCGCCACCGGGAACAGCACCTCGGAGATCTCCGCCAGCGCCATGATGTGCTTGGCCATGGGCTGCTCGCGGTCGTCCCAGGTGGATCCGAGCGAGCCGGGCTGCATCTTCTCGAAGCCCAGCGCCAGCGTGCATTCCGCCAGGCCGCCCCGGATCGCCTGCGCGGCGAGGTACAGCGCCGTGGAGCCGGTGGAGCAGTTGTTGTTCACGTTGACCACCGGGATGCCGGTCATGCCGAGTTCGTAGACGGCACGCTGCCCGGAGGTGGATTCGCCGTAGACATAACCGACGTAGGCCTGTTCCACCAGGTTGTAGTCGATTCCCGCGTCGGCGAGCGCCTTGGTGCCGGATTCCCGGGCCATGTCCGGGTAGTCCCACGCGCGGGTGGTGCCGTCGGCTTCCTCGACCATGCGGCGGCCCGGCTTCTCGAACTTCGTCATCCCGACACCGACCACGTAGACCTTGTTCGCCATCGAACTCCTCAGTTTGTACGTACGCCGCGAGGCGGCCGAACGAGTGAAAACAAACATACAAGGTTGTATGTAAGTGGGCAAGAGGTTGGCACGGCAGCGCCAGCTCCATGCCGGTAACCAGCCGATTGCGTCCCCCCTGCTACATACAGTGAGACATGCATGTTCTTTGATTACCGCGCTGGAGCGATCTGATCAGATAATCGCCGGTCGATCGGCGAGTATGACGGTCGCGCGGGCGGAGGAGGCGCGCTTCGACGATTTCCGGGCCATGGCGGCATCCCCTCCGCCGACCAGAACATACAGCAGTGTATGTAAGTGTAAGATCGAGCGATGGCCAGGAGCGTAGTCGTGAAGCAGCAGCGCCGGACGCAGGAGCAGCGCAGCAGCGAGATGCGCACCCGCCTGCTGGACGCGACGGTGGACTGCCTGGTCGAGTACGGATACTCCGGCACCACGACGCCACGGGTGGCCGAACGCGCGGGGGTGACTCGCGGGGCCCAAGTGCATCACTTCGGCTCGAAAACCGATCTCGTGGTGGCCGCGATCAGTCATCTGGCGCAGTTGCGCGCCGAGACCGCCATGCGGGAGATGTCGCGGGTGGAAGCCGGTGACGATCCGGTGACGGCGGCGCTGGAGTTCCTGTGGGACCTGCACCAGGGTCCGCTGTTCATCGCGACCGTCGAACTGTGGGTGGCGGGGCGCACCGATCCGGTGCTGGCCGCGGCGATGGAGAAGGTCGAGCCGTTCGTCAACAACGCCGTCCTGCTGGCGGTCGCCCGTTTCGTGCCGGACGACGTGCGCCGTAAGGAGGCGCGCGACTTCATCTACACGGCCATGGACGCGCTGCGCGGCATCCTGATCTCGAATTTCGTCGATCCGGACGATGAACGCGCCCGTCGCCGGTGGCGCCGCGCCTCGGCGCACCTGCACGAGATCGCGGGCCGCGCGCTTGCCGGCCGCCCCGCCGAATAGTCCTCAGCGGCGAGTCCGGCTCCCGGCTGCTTCCACCGCCGCCCGCCCGCGCGTTGTCACGCCCGGTTGGCGAGCATCGGGAACACGACGTAGAGCGAGGGCGCTACTGCGGCCTGGTCACCGTGCCGCTCGCTGTTCGGTCCCGCGATTTCCGCGCCGTCCAGACGGTCACCGCGAACAGCAACACGCCGGTCGCGGCCAAGGCGGCGCCGACCACGGCCGGGGCCGTGTAACCCAGGCCCGCGGCGATGACCAGGCCGCCGAGCCAGGCTCCGGCGGCGTTGGCGATGTTCAGAGCGGCGTGGTTGAGGGCGGCGGCGAGGGTCTGGGCATCCGCCGCGACATCCATCAGACGCGTTTGCAGCCCGGGCGCCAGCGCGGCCCCGGATGCGCCGACCAGCAACGCGCCGAAGGCCGCGGTATAGGGATTGTGCGCGGCGGCGACGAATCCACCGAGGATGACGGTCATCGCGACCATCGACACCGAGATGGCATGGTCCACGCCACGGTCGGCGAGCACGCCGCCGACGATGTTTCCGATCACCATGCCCACGCCGAACAGCATCAACACCAGGGGGACCGCCCCGGCCCGCAGACCGGCGACGTCGGTGAGCGTGGTCGCGATGTAGGTGTAGACGGCGAACATGCCGCCGAACCCGACCGCGCCGACCAGCAGCGTCAACAGCACCTGCGGACGCCGCAGCGCGCCGAGTTCGGTCATCGGATCGGTCATGGTGATGCCGGTGAGTACCGGCACGAAGCGCAGCAGCGCGGCCACGGTGCAGACACCGATCAAGGCGACCACCACGAACGCGTCGCGCCAGCCGAGATGCTGCCCGAGCCAGGTAGCTGCGGGAACGCCGACGACGTTGGCGGCGCTCAACCCCAGCATAACCGCCGCAACCGCCTTGGCCCGCTGTCCCGCCGGGGCGAGAGTGGCGGCGGCCAGCGAGGCGACGCCGAAGTAGGCGCCGTGCGGCAATCCCGAGACGAACCGCGCCGCAACCAGCGTCTCGAACGAGGGCGCCACCACGGTCGCCGCGTTGCCCACGGTGAACGCCGCCATGAGCGCGATGAGCAGCCGCTTGCGTGCCACCCGCGCGCACAGCGCCGCGATCAAAGGCGCGCCGATCACCACGCCGAGCGCGTAGGCCGACACCGCGTGCCCCGCGGTGGGCTCGGAGACGTGCATGTCCGAGGCGATGTCCGGCAGCAAACCCATGGTGACGAATTCGGTCGTCCCGATCCCGAATCCGCCGAGGGCCAGTGCCAGCATGGCCGGTACATGCCAAGCGGTTCGTCCGGGTGGGGCGGCGGTGCTGGTCGTCGTCACGGGGCTGGTCACGTGTTCATGTAACCGTTCCCGGCCCATATCCGCTTCCCGGGCGAACGTGAGTTCGCCCACCGGGACGTCGATGAACGACGCTGGTCGACCCCGCGAATCGTCCTGGACCGCTACACCGGTCGCGCATCCCCCGGCTCGCCGCGCCCGGAAAGTCCGCCGGTATTCGGCGGGCGATACCCCCGACCACACCGGAGAAGTGGCGGCGCAGGTTGGTGGCGGTGCCGAGACCGGACATCCGGCTGATCGCTCGATGCCGTAATCGGTGGCTTCCAGCAGGGATTGCGCATGGGCGAGGCGCTGGCCGAGCAGCCACTGCATGGGGGTCGCGCCCGTGGACCGTTGCAGACGTCGATGCAACAGTGCGGGCACCCGTTCCACCGGTGGGTGGGGCGGGTGCCCGATGTTCAGCCCGGCGCTGGGTGAGCACCCAGCGCCGGAGTCGGCCGAGCGACACGGCTCGGCCCCGCGGTTCGGCGCCTTGTCGGCGCCCGCGAACTCAGCGCAGTGCGCGAGCCAGGTTGGCGTCCAGCGCGCCGAGGAATTCCTCGGTGCTCAGGTAGCCCTGGTCCCCGCCGACGAGCAGCGCGAGGTCCTTGGTCATCTGGCCGCCCTCGACGGTCTTGATGACGACGTCCTCGAGGGTCTGCGCGAAGCCGATGACCTCCGGGGTGTTGTCCAGCTTGCCGCGGTGCTCGAGCCCTCGGGTCCAGGCGAAGATGGACGCGATCGGGTTGGTCGAGGTCGGCTTGCCCTGCTGGTGCTGGCGGTAGTGCCGGGTGACGGTGCCGTGCGCGGCCTCGGCCTCACAGGTCTGCCCGTCCGGGGTGAGCAGCACCGACGTCATCAGGCCGAGCGAACCGAAGCCCTGGGCCACGGTGTCGGACTGCACGTCGCCGTCGTAGTTCTTGCACGCCCAGACGTAGCCGCCCTCCCACTTCATGGAGGAGGCCACCATGTCATCGATGAGGCGATGCTCGTAGGTCAGGCCCGCGGCGTCGAACTGGCTCTTGAACTCGGCGTCGAAGATGTCCTGGAAGGTGTCCTTGAACATGCCGTCGTAGGCCTTCAGGATGGTGTTCTTCGTCGACATGTACACCGGGTAGTTCTGCTGCAGGCCGTAGTTGAACGACGCCCGCGCGAAATCCTCGATGGACTTGCGGAAGTTGTACATGCCCATGACGACGCCGCCGTCCTCGGGCATCTTCACGACCTCGTGCACGATCGGCTCGCTGCCGTCGTCCGGGGTGAAGGTCAAGGTGACGGTACCGCCTTGGAACACCTTGAAGTCGGTGGCGCGGTACTGGTCGCCGAACGCGTGGCGGCCGATGATGATCGGCTTGGTCCAGCCGGGAACGAGCCGGGGAACGTTCGAGATGATGATCGGGGCACGGAAGATGGTGCCGCCCAGAATGTTGCGAATGGTGCCGTTGGGCGAACGCCACATCTTCTTGAGGCCGAATTCTTTGACCCGCGCCTCGTCCGGGGTGATGGTGGCGCACTTCACACCGACACCGTGCCGCTTGATGGCTTCGGCGGCGTCGACGGTGACCTGGTCGTCTGTCTTGTCGCGGTACTCGATGCCCAGGTCGTAATACTCCAGGTTCACATCGAGATAGGGGTGGATCAGCTTGTCCTTGATGAACTGCCAGATGATCCGGGTCATCTCGTCGCCGTCGAGTTCTACGACGGTGCCTTCAACCTTGATCTTGGACATGGATCTTCGTGTCCTCCTAGGATGGTGCCCTCATTGCACGGCCAGGCGAACACGCTTGTGAGCGGACCCCAGCTGTTCCAACAGACAACGTATATGTCCCGCGTTGTCGGCGAGACGTGTGGTGCAAACAAGACGAGCGTACTGCTGCCCGAGTCCTCACCGCACGGGCAGCCCCCGGAGTGAGCTACGCCACCTTTGTTACCGATTGGTAGGTCGGCGACGGCTCCGAGCACCGTGAAGGGCGTTCGCGCAACCGCCGTCGCCGCCATGATCCGCCTTCCGTCCGAGCCCGGCAACCATCCGGCAGACGACGAGGTCCGCGCGGCCTCACCGGCGTCGCGCGGACCTCGTTCGCGGCGGATCAGACCCCGACCGGGATCCGTGCCCCCTCCTCGGAACCTTCGATGAGGTTCTCCGGCCGGTCCCGGATCATCAGCGCGATGATCGGGACGGCCGCGAGGAAGAACCCGGCGCCGACATAGAAGGCCACGTCGTAGCTGTGGATCGCGGCCCGCGCGGCCAGATTGTCGATACCCGGGTTGTCCTGCGCGAAGGACTTCGCGACTTGCACCGAGATCGTGGTCAGCAGCGCCGTCCCGACCGCGCCGCCGACCTGCTGCGCCGCGTTCAGCAGCGCGGAGGCGACGCCGGAGTCCTCTTCCTCGACCTGATGCAGCGCGACTGTCTGCATCCCGACGAACAACGGACCCATACCGAGCGCGATGAGCACCTGCGCGGGCAGCACCCCGGCCAGGAAACTGTCGCCGTAGCTCAACTGGGCCAGCAGCAGCAGGCCGATGACGCCCAGCACGGCGCCGGCCAGCATCAGCGGACGCGGGCCGAGCTTCGGCAGCAGAGCGCTGGTCACACCCGCCGAGATCGCGATGCCCGCCGGGAAGGGCAGGAACGCGAAGCCCGCCTTCAGCGCGGAGTAGCCGAGCGTGATCTGGAAGTAGAAACTCAGGAACAGGAACATCGCGAACATCGCGATCGGGATGAGCAGCGCGGCGAGGAAGGCGCCGCCGCGGTTGATCTCACCCGGGATGTGCAGTGGCAGCAGCGGGTTCGAGGAGCGGCGTTCGATCGCCACGAAGGCGACGAGCAGAGCGAGTCCGGCGACGAGCAGCCCCAAGGTGCTGCCGGCCAGCCAGCCGTCGTCGGCGGCGCGGCTGAAGCCGTAGACGATGGCGATCAGGCCGAGCGTCACCGTGACGGCACCGGGCACGTCATATCCCCCGCGGCGCGGCGCCGGCACGTCCTTCGCCACCCATGCCAGCGCCCCGACCAGCGCGAGCAGCGCGATCGGCGTGTTGACCAGCAGGCACCAGCGCCACGACGCGTACTCGGTGAGCGCGCCGCCCGCGATCAGGCCGAGCGCCGCGCCGCCCGCGGAAATGCCCGCGAACACACCGAACGCGGTGGCCCGCTCTCCGGGCTCGGTGAAGGTCACCGACAGCAGCGAGAGCGCGGCCGGGGCCAGCAGCGCGGCGAACGCACCCTGCAACGCGCGCCCGGCGAACAGTTCCGCCCCGGTTTGAGCGAGCCCGGCCAGCGCCGAAGCACCCGCGAAGCCGATCAGGCCGACGATGAAGATCCGGCGGCGGCCGAGGTAGTCGGCCAGCCTGCCGCCCAGCAGCAGCAAGCCGCCGAAGATCAGCGTGTAGGCGGTGAGCATCCATTGCCGGTTGCCGTCGCTGATGTCGAGATCACGCTGCGCGAACGGCAGCGAGATAGTCACGATTGTGGCGTCCAGCACCACCATGAGCTGGGCTAATGCGATCACTGTCAGCGCGAGCCAGCGCGCTGAAGCGGCCGTTTTCCGCGGCGCGTGCGCCGCTGTCCCGGGTTCCGTCACGGTCGTCTCCTCGTCCTTCGATGTCGGAAGCCATCCTGTCATCGAGCGACATTTGTCGTCAAGAGAAAAGTGTCGTACTACGACATTTGACCGTTAAGGACAGGAAAACAACAGGTTGCGTTACCATGGGGTCATGCTCGAGTCATCGACGCCGATGGGCGCGAGCGCTGCGGCCGACCGCGCCGCGAGCGCCCCCGCGACCCCAGGGCTGCGCGAACGCAAGAAGCAGCAGACGAGGTTGCGCATCATCGCGGCCGCCCTGGATCTGTGCGACACGCAGGGCTTCGACGCGACCACGATCGAGCAGATCGCCAACGTGGCGGACGTCTCGCCGCGCACGATCAACCGCTATTTCGAGAGCAAAGAGGACATCGTCCTCGGACCGGTCCAGGATTTCGGGCGCACGATCGCCGAGACGCTGCGCGAGCAGCCACGCACGGGTAACGAACTACAGGCGCTGCTCGCGGCCTTCCTGCACGTGGTCGATCAAGCCGCCGAGGGTGGCGAGGCCGACCCGTTGTCGTTCCGGCAGTTCCAGAAGATGCAACGGATCCTGCGCAGCAGCCCTTCGGTCAGCGCGCGCAGCATGGAACTCGCCGACGACAAGAACACGGCGATCGCGGCGGTGGTCGCCGAGCGCCTCGGCACCGAACCGGACGCGCGCGCGGTGCGGCTCCTCGTCGGCACCTGGCAACTGATCGGCCACATCGGCATGGAGTGCTCCGACGATGCGTTCCTGGACGAGGACCTGGCGACCGCGACCAGGGCGGGGCGCACCGCGTTCACCGAGGCGTACGACGAATTCGTACGCACCTGCTGCGGGGCGGCGACCGTCGCGGACCAGTGAGTTCGGCGGAGGATTTCGGACGCCGACCGCCCGCCGGTTATGATGCCGGGCAGGTTATGAGTACCAGCGCCAAGCCCCGGCTCGCTGGTCGGCAACCCTCCAACCGCGGTGGGGTGCTCCGGGTGATGACCTGGCTCCCGAGAGTCGGGAGCAAGCGCGTAACAGGAGGTCGCCGGCATGTGTTGTTGTTCGTTACCCACACACCGCTAACCCTTGCTGTACCGGCGAACACCTTTTGGGAGCAAACCATGAGTGAATTCACCGCGCCCGGGACCGAGCAGGACCCGGCAGCGCCGTACAGCCGCGTGGCCGCCACCGTGGACATTCCGGGCGATCTACGCGCCTGCTTCGCGACGGCGGCGACGTGACCGTGAGCACCGAACCGAGCACGCGGACCTCCGGCAACGTCCTGCCGCCCCCGGATGGACAGCTCGGCGCCATCGCCATCGGGGACGTGCGACTGGAGAACGGCGCGGTCATCCCGGACGTCCACCTCGCGGTGCAGCGCTGGGGCGAGCTCTCCCCCGGCCTGGACAATATCGTGCTGGTCGAACACGCGCTCACCGGCGACTCGCACGTCGTCGGCAAGTCCGACGACGTGCACGAGATGCCCGGCTGGTGGGACGGCATGGTCGGCCCGGGTGCTCCGCTGGACACCGACGAATGGTGTGTGATCGCGACGAACGTGCTCGGCGGCTGCAAGGGCAGCACCGGGCCGTCGAGTCCCGCGCCGGACGGGAAACCTTGGGGCGCGCGATTTCCCGAGATCTCCATCCGCGATCAGGTGACCGCCGAGGCCGCTCTGTTCGACCTGCTCGGTGTCGAGCGGCTCGCCGCCGTTGTCGGCGGTTCGATGGGCGGCATGCGGGTGCTGGAGTGGATGGTCGGCGCACCGGAGCGGGTCGCGGCGGCGCTGGTGCTCGCGGTCGGCGCCCGCGCCACCGCCGACCAGATCGGTACCCAGACCACCCAGATCGCGGCGATCAAGGCCGATCCGGACTGGCAGGGCGGCGACTATCACGGCACCGGCCGCGCCCCGCTGACGGGCATGGCCCTGGCCCGGCGGATCGCCCACCTGACCTACCGCACCGAATTCGAACTCGACCACCGGTTCGAGAACAAGCCCCAGGGCGACGAAGACCCGTGGCACGGCGGCCGCTACGCGGTGCAGAGCTACCTGGACCACCAGGCCGAAAAGCTGTGCAAGCGCTTCGATCCCGCCACCTATGTGCTGCTGACCGAGGCGATGAACCGGCACGACGTGGGCCGGGGCCGGGGCGGCGTCGAGGCGGCGCTCGCGGCGACGCCGGTGCCGTGCGTGGTCGGCGGCGTCGACTCCGACCGGCTGTACCCGCTGCGGACCCAGCAGGAACTCGCCGATCTGCTGCCCGGTTGCGACGGATTGGAAGTCGTGCACTCCCGCGACGGGCACGACGGATTCCTCACCGAGGCGGCGGCGGTCTCGAAGCTGCTGACCGAGACCATGCGACTGGCCCGGGCGGGTGTGCGACCCGAACGCTGAAGATCCGCCGCGCCGAAGCGTCCGCGCGCGACGTTCCGAGCACTGTCTGCCCCACGCTCAGAGCGCCGCGCCTCGTCGCGCCGCCTCGATCCGGTTGATGTTGCTTTCGATCCAATCCCGCAGCGCCGCGATCGGCGTGCGCAGACTGTGGCCGAGGTCGGTGAGGGTGTAGTCGACGCGGGGGGGAACCGTCGGATGCACTGTGCGCGTGACGAATCCGTCCGCCTCCAATTGCCGCAGAGTTTGCGTCAGCATCTTCTGGGAGATGCCCTCGATGCGGTTGCGCAGATCGGTATAGCGCATGGTGCCGTCCGCGAGTGCGTCGATGATCAGCACCGTCCATTTGCCCGCGATGTGGTCGAGAACCTCCCGCGTAGGGCACTTCGCGGAGTACACATCCGCGGGGAGACCGGAACCTTCGAGGTATGTGGGCACCTTTCGGAGTGTAGCGCACTATTTAGTGCCTTCTTCCTATTCGAGGGTCACTCTCCGATAGTAAGAATCATGGAAACGCAGACACTTTCGATTGCCGAAGCCATTCGAACCCGCCGCACCGTCCGGCATTACCGGGCCGATCCGGTAGCGCCGGAGCTGCTCGAAGAACTCCTCGACCTGACCATGCAGGCCCCGAGCGCCTGGAACATGCAGGACCGGTCGGTTGTCGTGGTGACCGGCGAAGCCGGCCGCCGCGCCCTGCACGAAGCCGCGTTCGGTCAGCCCCAACCGCTCGAGGCGCCGGTAGTGCTGGTTTTCCTCGCCGATGTCGACGCCTGGCGAGCGGGCAACGCCGATATCGCCGAACTCGCCGGCCGCAGCGGCGCGTGGAACGCCGACTTCACCGCCATGTTCGACACCCGCGCGGAGTACCACGCGCTCGAACGGCACGGCCTGCTGCGGGAGAATGCGGTGAAGAACGCGATGATCGCGGCCACCTACACGATGCTGGCGGCCACCGGCCTCGGACTGGCCTCGGCCCCGATGAACGGGTGGGACGCCGAACTGGTGAAGCAGGCCGTCGGTGTCGGCGATCGTGTCGATCTGGCCGTCGCGGTCCTGGTCACGGTCGGTTACAGCGACACCGTTCCACCCCATCCCGGCCGCCGGCCGCGCGAGCGGACGGTTTTCGCCGAGCGATACGCGGCCGCCCGCTGACCCCGCTGGGCGTCCCGCCGGGGCGCCCTTCCCGAGCGGTCAGCCGACGCCGAGCGTGTTGATCGTGGCCGCCAGGAACAGGATGCTCGAGCCGAGCAGCGTCAGCGCACCCACATCGAAAGGCTTGCTGCGCACCGCGAGCAACCCGACCCGCGCGGTCGGCAGGCACAGCCGGAACGCCGCCGCCAGCAGCGTCGCACCGCCGAAGAAGAACGCCCCGCGCCGCCACCGATCGGACGCGACGAAGACCACCGCCACAACCATGACCAGCGTCACAACCACCATCGGCAGATGGGAGCGCAGAAACTGCGCCCCCGCACTGCGGCGCCCGGAGATAGGCGCGTCGGCATCGGTCACCCCCCGATTCTTGCAGACCACCCCCGTCGGCCCGCCGGAGGTCACCGAGCCCGATCGGAACCAGCCCGATTCCTAGCGGCGAGTGGCACACGGCTGCGGCGAATCGCGAGTAGATCCCTCAGCTGTGTGCCACTCGCGGGCTGTCCACGGCGCTGATAGGCGTTCGAAAGTGGTTGTAGGTCAAGTTGGTTGGATGGCCCGGAAGGTTGGGCGCGTTCGGCAGGCTGGCATCATTCCATCATGATCATGCGACGACTCGCCCTGCTCGCGTTCGCAGCACTTCCCATGGCGCTCGGCTCCGGGGCCACCGCCACCGCGACACCTCCGCTGTCGCCTCCGGTCCTCGAGGAGGTCTTCTCGGTCCCCGGAACCGTATCGGCGAAATTCCACAACCCGAACGCCGAGGGTGTGTGCTGGGTGTACAACGACGACACCGGAGAGATCTTCGGTGGCAACAACCCCACGTCGTTCGCCATCGCGGACGGCAAGATGGTCCAGACGTCGCTCGGCAACGGAGCCTTGCCCGCCGGCCGGATGCGCGTGCGTGGCGCATGCGCCTGGGAACGACCCACCGGCGATCCCCGCGACGGCGACACGTCGACGACGGACGTCGTCACCGTCGACGTGGTCGGCAAGCCGAGCACGGGCAGCTTCGGCTGACCCCTGGCCGACAGACTCCGGGCGGGCGTCGGCAGCGCCTGACGCCCACCTGATCGACCGGCACCCGTGTTCCATCTGATGTTCCACGAGCCGTGCATCACTATTCACAGAACGTCAGCCACGCCGGAGCGCCCGGCGCAAGGCAGGGTAGTGCGCAGTCAACGCTATAGCGTGTGGTTTTCACTACAATCAGACCCATGACCGCAGCGTTCGAGTACGAAGATCTACATCGTCTGGTCGATCGGCTCACCCCGGACCAAGCGCATGCGCTGCGGGCTGTCGCGTTGCAGTTGGTCGTCACCGATACCGCTGAGCGAAGCCCGGTCACCGAGCCGCCAGGCGAGCGGCGTCGGCACCTTTCGTTTGCCGGCATGATGCACGCAGAGCCGGATCTGGCGGCAAGGTCTGAAGAGTTGCTCCGCGAGGAACGCGGTAGGCACGTCGAGTGATCGTCTGCGACACAGGCCCGCTCGTCGCTGTGCTCAACAAGAACGACGCGGATCACCGACGCTGCCTTGATCTCCTCGAGACACACCCCGGGCCGCTGCTGGTTCCAGGTCCAGTTCTCGCGGAAGTCTGCTATTTCTTGGAAACGCGGGTCGGTCCTTCGGCAGAGGCGAGATTCTTGGAATCTATCGCGAACGAGGAAATCGAACTCGTCGATCTCACTCCGGGCCGATCTTTTGCGGATGGCCGAGTTGGTGCGGAAGTACGCCGACTTCCCGCTCGGCGCTGTCGACGCCGCTGTCCTGGCCGTCGCCGAACGGCTCGGCGTGAGGGAAGTCGCAACATTGGATCGCCGACACTTCACCGCGGTCCGAACCAGTCACCCGGTTCCGCTCCGACTGTTACCCGACTGACCGACGAGGTCGTGGCTCCGCCGACCTGATTGACTGGCACCCGTGTTCCATCTGATGTTCCACGAGCCGTGCATTCCGCCGAATACCGGCAACGCGATCCGGTTGGTCGCGGGGACGGGGTGCCATCTGCATCTGATCGAGCCGTTGGGGTTCGATCTATCGGAGCCGAAGTTGCGCCGGGCCGGGTTGGATTACCACGATCTGGCGTCGGTGACGGTGCATGCGAATCTGGCGGCGGCGTGGGAGGCGTTGCGGCCGGAGCGGGTCTTCGCGTTCACGACGCAGGCCACCACTCGGTTCACGGAGGTGGCCTACCGCGAGAACGACGTACTGCTGTTCGGCACCGAGCCCACCGGCCTGCCCGCGGAGGTGCTGGCGGACCCGCACGTCACCGACCGGCTGCGCATCCCGATGGTGCCCGGCCGTCGCTCCATGAACCTCTCCAATGCCGCCGCGGTGACCGTCTACGAAGCCTGGCGTCAACTCGGCTTCCCCGGCGGCGTCTGATCCGCTCCGTCCATGTCGGTGCGGAACCCACCGCGAGACAGCGTGTTCAGGGTAGGTCGATCTCGAATCGTTTGAAGCGCGATGTCGCGCCCGCCGCCAGCCGGACGGCGGACTTGGCGACTCCGAAGTGTTCGGCGAGCAACTCGATGGCCGCCTTGTTGGCTTTGCCCTCGACGGCCGGAGCCCGCACGTACAGGTGCAGGCTGCCGTCGTCGAGGGTTTCCACCAGCGGGCCCTTACGGCTGTTCGGTTTGATCGTCGCCCTGACCACCGTCGGCACGCTCGCCTCCTGCGCTGGTTTCCGCGCCTTCGGCGGCGCCGCTCGCGGACTTCACGGGCGCTGATTCTTCCGCACCCGAGGCTGGCTTCCGACGGCGGCGCACCAGGCGCACGATGCCCCACAGCACGGCGGCCGACACCGCCAGGAAGCCGAGCCACGGAATCGCCTTGCCGCTGAACACGACCGCGTCCCGCAGCCAGTCCACCAGGGAGTTCCAGCCGGAGACGATGCCGTCCCAGAAGCTGTCGGGTTCGTCGCCGGGCTTCTTCTGATCGGTGGTGATCTCGATGGTCAGCGTGGACAGGGCGACCTGGTCGTCGAGCCGCCGCTTCTGCGCGGTGAGGCTGTCCAGTTCGCCCTGGCGGCTGGACAGCGCCTGTTCGGCGGCGAGCAGGTCGGAGGTGCTGGTGGCGCCCGCGATGAGCGCGCGCAGCCGCTCGACCGAGGCTTGTAACGCCTTGATCCGCGCGTCCAGGTCCTCCCACTGCATGGTGACGTCGTCGCGGTTGGTGGTGACCCGGGTGACCTGCCCGACCCCGCCGAGGCCCGCGATGAACGCGTCGGTCTTGTCCGCGGGCAGCCGGACGACGAGCGTGGCGCTGGGCTCGGTGTCGTCGGTCCCGGGTTGCTCGGTGCGGCTGTCGACCCGGCCACCGGCGGCGCGCACCTGG
Organism: Nocardia sp. NPDC047654; assembly: GCF_043205035.1. Taxonomy (NCBI): domain Bacteria; kingdom Bacillati; phylum Actinomycetota; class Actinomycetes; order Mycobacteriales; family Nocardiaceae; genus Nocardia; species Nocardia sp. NPDC047654. The sequence goes on along the minus strand of NZ_JBIDDF010000005.1, from coordinate 215,430 downwards.
TCGATGATCGTGCCCGCCGCGGCGACGGGCGCGCCCGCGGTGATCTCGACACTGCCGGTGACCACTTCCTTGCGCAGGGACACGGGCTCGCCGCCGGAGTTGTTGTCCCGCTTGGGGGGCGCCAGTTCGTGTGCTCCCGGCGGCACGAGCGCGGGGGCGGCGGGCCCGGTGATCGCCGTCGACGTCCGGTCTCGAGCGGGCTGGGGGTTATCGGCACCGCAGCCGGCGAGCAGACTCAACCCCAGCACGCCGACACACAGCACAGCAAGCTTCCTCATGCCTGGCACAGTAGCCTTTTGCACTGCGCGAACAGCCCCGCATAACCGTTTCCTAGAACGCTTCTAATACTTCTTTAATGCACCGGCTCAACGGAAGTCGCGCGACTTGGACGCCATCCGCAGATCCATGCGCTGTAGATGTTCGGCGACCACGCTCACCACGCCCTCGGCATTCTGCACCCGGCCGCGGATGAGCAGAGCGGCAGCGCCCTGGGCGAGACGCCGGTACCGCCGCCACAGCCCCAGTGAGCAGACGATGTTCACCATGCCGGTTTCGTCTTCCAGATTGAGGAAGGTGACGCCCTCTGCGGTGGCGGGACGCTGCCGGTGCGTCACCGCGCCGCCCACCAGCACCCGCGAGCCGTCGGGCACGGCCAGCAGGCCGGAGGCCGGTATCACGCCGAGCGTGTCGAGGTGCGGGCGCAGGAACTCCGTCGGATAACTGCCCGGCGAGACGCCCGTGGCCCACACGTCGGCGGCGGCCAGTTCCAGATCGCTCATCCCGGGCAAGGCGGGCGCGGTGGTGGCCGCGCCGGTACCGGGCAACCGGTCCGGGCGCTCGCCCGCGGCGGCGCCCGCCGCCCAGAGCGCTTCGCGGCGGGTGCTGCCGAGACTGCCGAGCGCGCCCGCCGTGGCGAGCGATTCCGCCTGGGCGACAGTGAGTTCCACCCGCCCGGTCAGGTCGAGGAAGGACGTGTAGGGCCGCTCGCCCCTGGCGGTGACGATGCGTTCGGCGAGGTCGTCGCCGATCTGACGGATCGCGGCGAGACCGAGGCGCACCTCGGTGCCCTTCGCCTCGAGGGTGGGCTCGGCCCTGCTGGCGTTGACGTCGGGGCCGTGCACCGCCACCGCGTGCCTGCGCGCGTCGGCGACCAGCGACTGCGGCGAGTAGAACCCCATCGGCTGGGCGCGCAGCAGACCCGCGCAGAAGGCGGCGGGATGATGCAGTTTGAACCAGGCCGAGTAGTACACGATCGCGGCGAAGCTCTGCGAATGACTCTCCGGGAAGCCGAAATTGGCGAAGGCGTAGAGCTTCTCGTAGATGCGGTCGGCGACTTCGCCGGTGATGCCGTGACGCTCGCGCATGCCCTGGTAGAGCCGCGCCTCGAGGCGCTTCATGCGTTCCGGTGACCGCTTGGAGCCCATGGCGCGGCGCAGTTGATCGGCTTCGACGGCGGTGAATCCGGCGACGTCGACGGCCATCTGCATGAGCTGCTCCTGGAACAGCGGCACGCCGAGCGTGCGTTCCAGCGCGTTCTTCAGCGCCGGATGGTCGTAGACGACGTCCTCCACACCGTTGCGCCTGCGGATGTAGGGATGCACCGAACCGCCCTGGATCGGGCCGGGACGGATCAGCGCCACCTCCACCACCAGGTCGTAGAAGCTGCGCGGCCGCAGCCGGGGCAGGGTGGCCATCTGCGCACGAGACTCGACCTGGAAGACGCCGACCGAGTCCGCGCGCGAGAGCATCTCGTAGACCTCGGGTTCGGCCAGGTCGAGCGAGTGCAGCTCGACGGTCTCGCCTTTGTGCTCGCGCACCAGGTCGATCATGTAGTGCAGCGCGGAGAGCATGCCGAGGCCGAGCATGTCGAACTTCACCAGATCGATGCCCGCGCAATCGTCCTTGTCCCACTGCAAGACGCTGCGGCCGGGCATGCGCGCCCATTCCACCGGGCAGACGTCGGCGATCGGCCGGTCGCAGATCACCATGCCGCCGGAGTGGATGCCGAGATGCCGCGGCAACCCCTCGATATCGGCGGCCAGTTCCAGGACCTCGGCGGGGATGTCGGTGTTCGTCTCGGCGCCGACCCCTGTCCAGCGGCTCACCTGCTTGCTCCACGCGTCCTGCTGACCGGGCGAAAAACCCAGCGCCCGCGCGGCATCGCGCACCGCGGACTTGCCGCGATAGGTGATCACGTTGGCCACCTGCGCGGCGTACTCGCGGCCGTACTTGCGGTAGACGTGCTGGATCGCCTCTTCGCGGCGGTCGGATTCGATGTCGACATCGATATCCGGCGGACCGTCGCGCTCCGGGGAGAGAAAGCGCTCGAACAGCAACTGGTTGCGCACCGGGTCGACATTGGTGATGCCGATCGCGTAGCAGACCGCGGAGTTGGCCGCCGAGCCGCGACCCTGACAGAGGATGTCGTTGTTCTTGCAGAAGCTGACGATGTCGTGCACCACCAGGAAGTAGCCGGGGAATTCCAGCTTGCCGATCACCGCGAGTTCGTGCTCGATCTGCCGGTATGCCTCCGGGTTCTCCTCCGGCGGCCCGTAGCGCGCCGCGGCGCCTGCCATGGTGAGTTCGCGCAACCAGGACTGCTCGTCGTGTCCGGCGGGCACGTCGAAGGGCGGCAGGTGCGGGGCGATCAGCTTCAGGTCGAAGGCGCATTCGCGAGCCAGTGCCGCCGCGTTCGCCACCGCCTGCGGGCAGTCGGCGAACAACCGCGCCATCTCCGCCCCGGACCGCAGGTGCGCGCCGCCCGCCGGGGCCAGCCAGCCCGCGATCTCGTCCAGGCTCTGCCTGGCCCGGATCGCCGCCAGCGCCATGGCTCGACGGCGCTGGCCAGGTGCGGCGAAATGCGCCCCGGTGGTGGCGAGCACGGGCAGGCCGAGACGATCGGCCAAGGCGATGAGGTGAGCGTTGCGCTCATCGTCCTCCGGGACGCCGTGATGGGTGAGTTCCACGCTCACCCGGTCGGTTCCGAAGCGGTCGGTCAGGCCACGCAGCGCCGCTTCCGCGCGCTCGAGCCGGGTGTCGCCGCTGCGTAAATCGAGCTCGAGCGCCTGGCGCAGGTGACCCTTCCGGCACCCGGTCAGGATGTGCCAGTGCCCATCGGCCGCCGCGGTGAGCGTATCGAGGTCGTAGCGCAGGATGCCTTTCTCTCCGGCGGCCATGTGCGCGGCGGCGATCTCGCGGGAGAGCCTGCGGTAGCCCTCCTGGCCACGAGCCAGCACCAGCAGGTGCGGCCCGGCCGGGTCCGGCGCGCCGGTGCGCGGCGCCGAGTCGGGCGCGGCGGCGTGCCCGCGCGCCGTGCCGGAAACGTGGGGTTCGGATGCCGTGCCGAGCGACAGTTCGGCTCCGAAGACAGTGGGCATCCCCCACTCCTTGGCCGCCTCGGCGAAGCGGACGGTGCCGTAGAAGCCGTCGTGATCGGTGAGCGCGATCGCCGCCAAGCCGAGCCGCACCGCCTCCTCCACCAGCTCCTCCGGATGGCTGGCGCCGTCCAGGAAGCTGTAGGCCGAATGCGCGTGCAACTCCGCGTACGGGACCGGCGGTTCCGCGGCGCGCAGCACCGGCTCGGGCCGGTACTCGCCGCGCTTGCGCGACCACGCCGGGCTGTCGCCGCCGTCGCCCTGGACCACCCCATCGGGATTCGTCCGTCCGGAGCGCCCGGACAGCACCCGCTCCATCTCCGCCCAGCTGGGCGGACCGTTTCCCCAGCCCACAACTCACCTCCTCTTCTCGAACATACATTCGAGCAAGATCGATGTACAGGCTGGTCAGGCCACCGAAAGACGTTCGATGGAACCGGCGGCCAGGGCGGCTTCGACCCCGCTCAGGCGAGTCCGGATGAGCGCGCCGTAGGCATCGGAGGCCAGGACGTCGAGATGCCCGCGCGCGATGGCCAATTGCATCCTGGCCACTTCGAACTCACCGACCCGGCGGTGGCTGTCGGCCAGATTCAGATAGAGCGAGGGCAAGAAGCCGCGCAGGCCTTCATCCAGCGGCACGCCGGGAGCGAACACCGCGGCCAGCGCCCGCTGATCCCAGCGCAGCGCCTCCGCGGCCTCCTGCTGGAGGTCGGCGAGATGGTGGGCGACCACGCAGCGTTGCAGCGCTCCACCGTGTTCGCCGAGTTCCCCCCAGAGCTTTTCCAACGCCCGCCGCCCCGCCGCCGGGTCGACGCCACCGAGCCGCACCGCGGCAAACACCTCCGCCATCCGATCGTCCGACATGCGCAGAGTATCGCACATATGTTCGAACGTTTCGACAGTTGTTCGAACGTTTCGCACACCCGGGAAAACCCCGCACCCGTGCGGTTCTCGAAGACGCCGAGCCGCGCCGGGCGATACGCCGCCGCCACCGGGCCCGGCGCTCACGACTGTGATCAGGGCCACTTGGCAGTGAACTTACTTCAGAGTAAGTTTCATTTCGACCACACCTGCAAAGGAGCAGCGATGACCGACGCATCCGCCGAACCCGCCCGGCGCGGGCGCCGCAACCGCGACCTCAACGGACGGCACGTTCTCATCACGGGGGCGTCCTCCGGAATCGGCCGGGCGGCCGCGCTGGCCGTCGCGGCCAAGGGCGCCACGGTGTTCCTGCTCGCGCGCCGGGGCGAGGAACTCACCGCCGTCGTCGACGAGATCAGGGCGGCGGGCGGCTCGGCCTACGGATACTCCTGCGACGTCACCGATTCCGACTCCGTGGACCAGGTGATCGAGACCGTCCTGGCCGAACACGGCCACGTGGACATGCTGGTGAACAACGCGGGCCGTTCGATCCGCCGCGCCATCCACCGCTCCACCGACCGGCTGCACGACTTCGAACGCACCATGGCCGTCAACTACTTCGGCGCGCTGCGGCTGACGCTGGCCCTGCTGCCGCAGATGCGGGAACGCAAGTTCGGGCACATCGTCAATATCAGCAGCGCGGGCGTGCAGGTGGCCACACCGCGGTTCTCCGCATATCTGGCCAGCAAGGCGGCGTTGGACAAGTTCACCGAGGTGGCGGCCGTCGAGACCATGGCCGACGGCGTCACGTTCACCACCATCCACATGCCGCTGGTGCGCACGCCGATGATCACCCCGAGCGGCGACCAGGGCCCCGCCGAGTCACCCGAGTGGGCGGCCGCGACCATCGTGCGGGCGCTGACCGAACGCCCCAAGCGCATCGACGTACCGCTGGGCACCATCGCCGAATACGGCGCGCTGCTCACTCCGAAGATCCGCGACCGCGTCCTGCACCGCTACTACCGCGCTCTGCCCGACTCCCCCGCGGCCAAGGGCGAGCCGACCGAGCCCGACGACGAACAGGTCGAACCCGTCGACTCGCTTCCCGCGCGACGGCCCAGGTCGGCCGCGCGGCGCGTCACGGGCACGGCCTTGCGCCGGGCCGCCCGATGGGTGCCCGGTACGCATTGGTGAACCTCAGCCGGCCAGGAACGGCCGGACGGTCGCGGCGAACTCCTGGTAGCGGTCGCGATGGATGCTGTGGCCGCAGGTGAAGGTGGTCACGGTGCAGTCGGCGAGGCCGGCTCGCAGGTCGGCGAGTTTGGCCGGATCCACCATGCCGCCCGGTCCGCCGCACAACACCAGGGTGGGTGCGGTGATGTCGGAGAGCCGGTCCCACCATTCCGGGTTCGGCTTGCGGAACTGCTCCAGCGCCGTCTTCGTCATGGCACGGTCGAACGCGACCACCGCGCGCGGGTGGCGCACCAGGCTGGATGTGGCGTGCCACAACTCGGGCACGGTGGGAAACCGGCGGGTCAGACGCATTTCCTCGACGCCGGATCGCAGCGGAAGCGGGCATTCCTCCATGACCAGCCTGCGCGCCAGCTCCGGTCGCTCCTGCGCGACGCGCGACACCGCGTAACCGCCGAGCGAATGCCCGACCAGATCCACCGCGGGCAGCTCCAGATGTTCACAGAGGCGCAGCAGATCGTCGCCGAACTCGTCGAAGAGGTAGGAATCGGTATGTGAGCTACGACCGTGTCCGCGCAGATCGGGGATGATCACTCGGCGCCCGGATTGCACCAGCACACGCGCGAACCGGTCCCACGTGTGCCCGTCGCCGCCCATGCCGTGCACCAGCAGCACAGGGACGTCGCTGACGGCGCCCACCCCCGAATCCCGATAGGCGATTCGCACGTTTCCGAATGTCACCTGGTCCAGCGTCAGATCCACGACCAACGAGGATACTGACAGTCATGCACTCCCCCTGCGTCATGTAGCGCGTATCACTGCAGGAAAAGAGGTGTGGTGCGTGACCCGGGATTCCCGGGGCTCGCGAAGACTCGTGCGAAGCATGGTGTTTCGACTCGCTCGATAAATGCCTGGTGCGAGAGCGAGCCCGGAACAATACTCACCGCATGCCCTCCTTCGCCGACTTCGACCGCCGCGACTACCGCACCGTCGATGTCGCCACGGGATACGACGGGTGGGCGCCCACCTACGAGCAGACGGTCCTGGACGAAATGGATCTCGCTCTGCTCGGGCGATTGCGGTTGGACCTCGGCCGGATGCGGCGGGCGGCGGATCTGGGCTGCGGCACCGGGCGCACCGGAACGTGGCTGCGGGACAACGGGTTGACGCACATCGACGGGGTCGACGTGAGTGAGGGAATGCTGGCGCTGGCCGCCGAACGCGGCGTCCACACCACGCTGACCCGAGCGGATGTGCGGGACACGGGTCTGCCGGGCGGCGCCTACGACCTGGTGATCGCGTCGCTGATCGACGAGCACCTACCCGAACTCGCGCCGTTCTACGCGGAGGCGTGGCGCCTGGCCGCACCGGGCGCACGGTGCGTATCGGTCAGCTACCACCCGCAGTTCATCATGGTGTCGGGAATGCCGACACACTACACCGACCCTTCCGGCGAACCAGTGGCGATCAGCACCCATCTGCACTTGATCAGCGAGCACCTGTCGGCCGGTCTGGCCGCCGGATGGGTCCTCACCGAGGTCGCCGAGGCACTGGTGGACGACGCGTTCCTGGCCCGCAAGCCGAAATGGGCTGCGCTGCGCGGACATCCGTTCACGCTGGCGACGGTGTGGTCGCGGCCGGAGTGAACCAGCCGCCGACCCGGGTGCGGTGACGGCGGCAGCACCTGGTCTCCGACGCCGATTCCGTTCAGAGCCAAGCCTGTACCGGCCGAGAGCAACCCGAGGTCGGCGGGCGTGCAACTGTTGTGGCCCTCAGTCGTAAAGCCCCTCGGCGCGCCAGGTTTCGGCGCGGTAGACCAGCAGCAGCACTCGGCTGGGGGCGGGCGCGTCGTCGAGTTGGACCTGGGCGCGGGCGGTGAGTTCCGCGTCGTCCGCATCGGGCGCCCACCAGCGTTCGTCCACCGGCCACGGGCCCGCCCAGCCGGTCAGCCGCCACTGTTTGCTCCCCCAGCGCAGCAGGGCCGGCTCGGCGTCGAACATGGCGCGGTCGGTGACCTTGACGGGCGCGCCGTCGGCGGTTTCGAGCCGCACCAGCGGACGGTTCAGCAGAAGTACGGCGGGGGCGGGCTCGGGCAGCCGGCCCGGCCAGGGTTGCGCGGGGTCGGCCGCGGGGACGAGTTCGTCACCCAGCGTGACCATGGTGATTCGTTCGGCGGGCCCGCGTCCGCCGCTCAGCACGCCGACCCGCACCGCTTCCCCGCCCAGCAACCCTTGCACCCGGATGAGCGCGCGCCGGGCTCGCTCGTCCTCTTCCCCGGCCCCGCCCCACAGCCCGAGTTGCAATGCGCCCGCCGTGACCACCTCGACAGGTTCCAGCCGCAGCACGGTGATCGGCGCGGTGGGCCGCGCGCCGTCGCGCCGGGTGAGCCAGCCGTCCAGTTGCCAGCGCACCCGGTCCGCCGTGTCCTCCGGGGTGAGCGGCTCGGCGCAGCGCCAGATCCGCGCGAGATCCTCCCCCGCCGCGGTTTCCGCGTGCACCGAGAGCCTGGTGCAGGCCAGTCCGGCCTCCGCGAGCGCGCTGTGCAGCCGGGTGGCGAGCAGGCGACCGGCGAAGGCGGCCGCGTCGACCCGCTCGATCGGCGGATCACAGCGATACTCCACCACCAGATCCGGCGGCGGCTGCCGGGCGGACGGCGGACGCTCCGGCTGGGCCCTGGCGCAGCGGTGCGCGAGCACCGCGTCGGTCCCGAACCGGGAGGCGACCTCCGCCGCGGAGAGCGCGGCGAAATCACCGATCCGGCGCAGACCCAAGCGGTGCAGCAGATCGACCAGATCGGCGCGTTCCGGGGCGGCCAGGCTGGGCTCCACCGCGAGTTCCCCGATCGGCAGCGGCGCGAGAAACCGCGCACCCGCCCCCACCGGCACGATGGCGGCGCGCCGGGCGGCGATCACCGCCGTGGACAACTCGTCGGCGATCCCGATCTGCGCTTCCGCCCCGGCCGCGGCCACCGCGTCGACCAGGCGCTCGGCCGCCGCCTCCTCGGACCCGAAGAACCGCGCCGCACCGCGCGCGGCGAGCACGAGCAGCCCGGGGCGCAGTACCTCCACACCGGGGACCGTCGCGGCCACCGCCGCGACCAGCGGTTCGAACAGCCGCGCGTCCCGGTCCTGATCCTGCTGCGCGAGGAACAGATCGGGACACCGCGCCTGCGCCTCTCGGCGCTTCAGGCCGCGGCGCACCCCTTCGGCTCGGGCGATCGCCGAACAGGCCACCACCCGGTTGGCGAACAGCACCGCCACCGGCCGCGTCGCGGGCAGTCCCGCCGACGCCGCCGCGGCGACCGCGGGCCAGTCCGGGCACCACAGGGCGAGCACCCGCTTCGACCCCGGCCGGATCACGGCGACGAACGACCTTCGTCCCCCACGGGTCCTCGAGGGCACACGATCCCGGTGGAGTCATTCGCCGCATCGTGCGACATGCACTCCAGGTGGCGGACACGACACCGGATCCGGCGGCCCGGATTCTCCCTCGCGTGCTCGCGGCCGCCCGTCCTCATCGACGGATCGCGCCGACCGTGCCCGGGACACTCGGCGCCACCGGTGCCGAATCGCTCGGTCGGTGCGCCGGACCGGATCGGCAGCGACCGGACCGGGCAGCGGCGAACCGCAGCCATCGGGCGAATCGAGACGACCGGGGAAGCCGAGGAGCGGGCCTGCGCACTCACGAGACCGCCTCCTGCGTGTCGGCGACTTCGGCTGTCCGGGCGGACTTCTCGCGCAGCACCCATTCCACGCGCCCCGCATTCGGGCACAGATCCAGCCGTCCGCGCCGCGGCGGTCCCGCCTTGCCACGCACCTCGACCGTCAAGCCGAGCGAACGCAAGCGTCCGCGCCCGCGGCCGAGACCGGCATAACCCGCGATGCGGGCGTCGAGCTGGAGGGACGCGCCGGGCCACCGACCGTCGGTGACCACGAGGGTGGCGCCCTTGTTGCGGGCGCGGGCCGCGATCACCCGGCTGCGCGCGGGCGCGACGGCGCCACCGCCGAGGCCGAGCACGACCAGATCGAGCCCGTCGAGCAGCACCGCGGCCACCTCCACCGGATCGGGGCCGGGCTCGGCGATCACGGCCAGCCGCCGCAGCTGCGCCCCCATCTCCACCGCGGCGAGCAGACCGAGCCGGGGCATGCCGACCACCGCGGCATGCCCACCGCCCTCGGTCACCGCGGCGAGCAGACCGGCCAGCAGCGAACTCGCCCCCGTGTACGCCACCACCGAACCCTTGGGCAGGCCACCATCGGGCAACAGGGGCGCGAGCGCCGCTGGCACCGGCAATGCCGCGCGGCTCGATTCGGCGCCGAGCGGGACCCGCTGCGCCGCGGATTCACCACGCCCCGGCACCGCGGCCATGCGTCTGCGCAGTTCAGCCAGGGAGGGAGCATCCTCCCGCCCACCATCGCGCCGCAGCGCGCCCCGATTCACCCCTCCCTGCGATATCGCATCCGAACCCATCTCAACCACCCACTTCCCACGATGGACCCGAGGCGAAGCATGGCGGAGCTGCCCTCGCTTTCGAGCGCAGCACCGATTCAGCTATCGATTCATATCGAATATACGTTCGATACCGACTCAGTAGAAACCGACCCCTGGGTTTCGTCAAGAGCGGAGGGCTTCGTGTCGCGCCGTCCCCGCCGAGGTGAAAGTGCCCGGCTCGGCAAACCGGCCACGCAACCACTGCCATAGGCCGGAAATCCGCGGATCCCTTCCGAGTGACGTGATTCTCGATGCGAGGAGCGAACCCGGCGCGCGCCCGGCTACGACGCAACGGCACCCATTCATCGGTATGGTGTGTGGCACGCATCCCGACCGAGCGTCAGCGAGCGGGCGCGGCACATGGCCGCGCCCCGTGTATCGCCTATGCGCGAACACGAATCAGGCCAGCTAGCCTCATTTTCCGCTACCCTGCACCCGTGACCGAACGCGCTCGTCCCACTGTCGGCCCCCAATATCTCGTCGCAGGCCGCTATCGCCTCCAGTCGAAGCTGGGCGGCGGCGGCATGGGCGCGGTCTGGCTGGCGCACGATCGCCTGCTCGACCGGGACGTCGCGATCAAGCAGGTGCTCACCACGGCCGGGCTCGGTGAGGCAGAAGCGGAGGCGGTCCGCAACCAGATCCTGCACGAGGGCCGGGTCGCCGCGAAACTCTCGCACGACCACGCGATCGCCGTGTACGACGTGGTGCTCGAGGCCGGTGAGCCCTGGTTGGTGATGGAGCACCTACCCTCCCGCAGCGTCGCGAAGGCGCTCGCGCTGGTCGACACGCTGCCGCCGATCGAGGTCGCGCAGATCGGCGCCCAGGTCGCCGACGCGCTCGCCGCCGCGCACGCGGTCGGCATCGTGCACCGGGATATCAAGCCGGGCAACATCCTCGTCGCCGACCGCGGCCCCGGCGTGGGTATGGCGAAACTCAGCGACTTCGGTATCTCCCGGGGTGCGGGCGAGCTGTCCGACGAACCGGACGGCGTGATCACCGGCACCCCCTCCTATCTGCCCCCCGAGGTGGCGCGCGGAGCCCAGCCGACCAAGGCCAGCGACGTGTTCTCCTTGGGCGCCACGCTCTACACCGCGATCGAAGGGCAGCCGCCGTTCGGCTTCGACGAGGACAGCGACGTCATCGTGCACCGCGCCGCCATGGCGCAGATCATCCCGCCGACCCGCAGCGGTGTGCTCACCCAGGCCCTGCTGCACATGATGGAGCCCGCGCCGCAGCGCCGCCCGACCATGGCCGAGGCGCGGGACGAGATCCTCACCGCCGCTTTCGGTCCCGGCACCGGCCCGCACATTCTCGGCGCGCCCGTCCGCACCGAGGACGGAACCATCCCCTCCTGGGCCGCGCGCAATTCGGCGTCCGGGATCCGCAGCCCGCACTCCACCCCGCTGCCCCGCCCGCACCGCAACCACGCGGGCGCGACCGCGACCGCTACCCCGCAGCGCGCCAGGAATCCGCAGCCGAACAATGCCCCTCTGGCCATCGCCGTGGGACTGCTGATCGGCCTGATCATCATCATCGGGATCATCGTCGCCGTCCTCTGACGTCGCCGCACCGCACCGGCGGGCGCGCGGCCGTCAGTCGATGCGGCGGCGGTGAGCCCAGCGGGTCAGGGCGTTGCGGTTGGACTGCTGGGTCTTGCGCAGCACGTTGGAGGCGTGCGTTTCCACGGTTTTGACGGAGATGAACAGGGATTCGGCGATCTCACGGTAGGTGTAGCCGCGCGCGAGCAGGCGCAGAACCTCCAACTCGCGCGGGGTCAGGGAGTCGAGTTCGGGATCCAGGGGTGGTTCGGGTACCGGGGACCTTCCGGTGAACGAGTCCAGCACGAAGCCTGCCAGGCGTGGGCTGAAGACCGCATCACCGCCCGCCACCCGGCGGATCCCGTCGGCCAGCTCGGAGCCCGAAATCGTCTTCGTCACATACCCTCTGGCCCCGGCCCGGATCACCGCGATCACGTCCTCCGCCGCATCGGACACGCTCAACGCCAGGCACACCGGCCCCGGCTCGATGCCGGCCAGCACCGCCACCCCGCCGCCGTCGGGCATGTGCACGTCGAGCAGGACGACGTCCGGGCGCTCGGCGTTGATCCCGGCCACCGCCTCCGCCACCCCGCCGGCCTCCCCGACCACCTCCATGTCCGCCTCCCGGCTCAACTCCGCACGCACACCCGACCGGAAAACGGCGTGATCATCGACGAGAAAGACCCGCACGGCCACCTACTTCTCCTAACCGACCCTTGACCCCCAACCGGTACCACACTCATCCCCCACGCGCTCTTCGCGCACCCCACGGCCGCTGTGCGGACTCTGCGGGTCCGCGAGAAGCGGACGACTAGCGGACGACGCCCGCGGCGGGGGCGGGCTCTTCGTCGTGGGCGGGGCAGCCGGAATCGGTCCGCGGCATGATGATCCGTACCTCGGTGCCACGGCCCGGCCTCGACAGGATGTCCACCTGACCACCGCGGCGCTCGATCCGGCCGCGAATGGATTTGGCCAAGCCCCGGCGATCCTCCGGCACGGACGCGAGGTCGAAGCCGGAGCCACGGTCACGCACGAAGACGCTCACCTGATGCGGCTCGACCTCGGCGAACAGATCAATCTCCGGGACGCCCGCGTGCTTCGCGGCATTGACCAGCGCTTCCCTGCTCGCGCCGAGCAGCGCGGTGAAGTGCTCCTTCGGCAGACCGGATCCGGAACCGTCGATGTCCATCGACACGTCACCGACGGTCACCGGCGCCACCTTCACGCCGTGCTGGTCCTCCACCTCGCCCGCGATGGTCCGCAGGGCCGCGGTCAAGCTCGACTGCGCGGGGCCGGAATCCTCGAACAACCATTTCCGCAGTTCCCGCTCCTGGCTGCGGGCCAGCCGCAGCACCTCCTGCGGGTCATCGGCCTGGCGCTGGATGAGCGCGAGCGTCTGGAGCACGGAATCGTGCAGATGCGAGGCGATCTCCTCGCGTTCCTCGTTGCGGATGCGGGCGGCGCGCTCGGCGTTCAGCGCGCGCATCATGCGCAGCCACAGCGGAACCGTCAGCAGTCCGGCGCCGACCAGTGTGACCGCCACCGCGAGCAGCGCCGAGCCGAGTGAGCTGAGATCGATCCGCGCCAGCACCACCACCCCGAGGCCCGCCACGATCAGCGTCGCACCGGCGACGATCCGGGACCAGGTGATGACCGAGGGCCGCGCGGGCAGCCCGAGCAGCGAACGCGGCCCGTCGACGTCGTACTCCCGCCACACCAGCGCCGCGCCGACCGCCACCACGATGATCGGCGCGATCACCTTCGCCGCCGTCCCGCTGAACACCCATGACACGGCGACCGCGAGCCCCAGCCCGAGCATGGCTAGCCCGATCGCCTGCCGCCGCTCGGCACCGGAAGGTTTCGACTGGTCCGACCCACCGGGCGTGAAGATCCACAGCAGCCCGTAGGCGGCGATGCCCGCCCCGGCCAGCGCGCACAGCAGCACGAACGCCATCCGCACCTTGAACACGTCGACGCCCAGATGGTCGGCCAGACCGCCCGCCACGCCGCCGACGACCCGGCCACCCGAGCGGCGGAACATCCGCGCCTGCGGCGGCCCGGGGACCGGCGCGGGCGCGGGGCCCAGTCCGCGCGCGGCGTCGAACCCCCGAGTGTCGAACGCGGGAACAGACGGGTACATGTCTTCGATACTGCCCGACAACGCAGCTGCCAGCCATCCGGATTCACCCTGATCTCGAGCAGCGACACCCCCGCCGACCAGGGCAGAAGCGGCCGGATCAGCGAAACTCGGCATAGCTGAACAATTGCTACATCAGTGGATCGGTCCAAAGTGTTCAGGCCGTTTTTCAGGGTTCCCCCCGATGCGCCGATTCCGCGGGTCGGCACACCATGGGAGACATGACGAAAACGAGCTTCGGCGACCAGGTCCAGCAGATATGGCAGACCCGGCCGATCCGATTGCCGCGCCAGGGGCCTATCGCGGGCGTCGCGGCGGGGTTCGCGCGGCGCTACGAGATCGATCCGGTGCTGGTTCGCGTCGCGTTCGTCGTCTCGACGATCTTCGGCGGCGCGGGCCTCGTGCTCTACCTGCTGGCCTGGCTGCTGCTGAGCGCGGCGGGCGACCCGGCGTCCGCGGCCGAATCGCTGGTCGGCAAGGGCCACAGCTCGCAGTCGCAGACCAAGACCATCGTGCTGATCGTGGCGCTGGCCATCGCGGTCAGCACGATGGGCCCGGTCGGTGTCGGTCTCGGCGGATCCGGCCTGATCAGCCTCGCGCTGATGCTGGCCGGCTGGTGGATGCTGCATCTGCGCACACCCAACCCGCCCCCCGGAACCACCGAGGCGTTCGGCGGATTCGCCCCGGACGGCGGGATCACCGCCACCGGCTACCCCGGCGCGGTCTTCCCGCAGGGCGCGACCCGGACCGTCGGTGACCTGTACGTGCCGCCGACCTCCGTGTACACGCCGTACACCAAGCTGCCGGAGACGTATGTCCCCGAGACGCCCGTGCGCGCCGCGAATGGCGATGCGGCAACGGTCCCGCTGCACAAGCCCGCCCCAGAGGAGCAAGCCGCCGACCCCGCGACCGTGGTGCTGGACAAGTCGGCGGCGCCGACCTCCGGAGGGGCAACCGATGCCGGACCGGAATCGTCCACCGGCAAGCGAACCGAATCGGGCGCGGCCGTCGGTGACCGAGCCGGATCGAATCCGGCTGCCATCGGCCATGTCGGGCCGATGCCCGCGGTCGGCGACGAGACCGAGCCGGGGGATATCGGCGAAACAGGACCGAACTCTTCCCGCAGCGCCGAGCACCACGCGCTGAGCGCCTCGGATGACGCCATATCCACCGAGCGAACGTCTCGGCCCGCGAACCCGGTCTCCTCAGACAACACCGGCACCGGGGTGCCCGGCCGCACTCCGAGCCCGCGCAGCCCCGCAGCCGCTCACCCCGCGATCATCGGCGGCCCGACCCCACCGTCCTGGGACCCGCTCGGCGTCGCCCCGCTCGCCTGGGACCTGCCAGACCCCACACCGGCCCGCACCGTCGTCGCTCCGCCGCAGAAGCGTCCACGCTCGCGCCTTACGCCGGTGGTGCTCGGCCTGGCCATTTTGGCGGCGGCGGGCGCGGGTGCGGCGGCCGCCTCTGGCGCGGAATGGATGACGCCCGGCCGGATCGCCGCCGCTGCGCTGGCCGTGATCGGTCTGGGCCTGGTGCTCGGCGCGTTCCTGCGGCGTGGATACGGGTTGCTCGTGCTCACCGCGCCGCTCGCGGGCTTCGTCCTGCTCGCCTCCGCCGTCGGTCCGGTCGAGTTCGATCAGGCCGCGATGGGCAACCACACCTGGGCACCTGCTTCCGTCGCGGAACTGGCGTCGAACTATCAGGTGACCATGGGCTCGGGCACGCTGGATCTGCGGTCGGTGAAACTGACCGAGAACCGCACCGTGGACGTCGACGTGCGGATGGGCGAAGCCCGCGTCCTGCTTCCGGCGGACATGACCGTCCGCACCCGCTGCACGGCGACCATGGCCGAGGCCCTCTGCACCGACGGCATCAGCGGTCCGAATACTCTCGGCGCGCCGGTGCTCGAACTGAACGTCGACGTCCGCGCCGGAAACGTGGAGGTGCGACGTGGCTGAGACCGAGCGCGAAGAGACGACCGATTCCCGCCGCGGCCCCGCCGCCTCGCTGCTCATCGCGGGTTTGCTGTCCATCGCGATCAGCGTGTGGGCTTTCGTCGGTCCGGCGTCCTGGCCCGCGGCCAGCATGATCCCGATCGGTTGGATCGTCGTGATCGCCGCGATCGTCATCGGCATCCTGCTGGTGATCTCTCCCCGCAAATGACCGCACGGCCCGTCCGACCGGACGGGCCGTGCCACGTTCATCCCCAGCGATCATCCGGGCCGGACCCCTCGTCGTCGTACGACAGGAGAATCGAATGAACCCCGACGAACCCACCGATCCGCCGCGTCCCACCGCGCGGACCACACCGCCGGATCCCCGCCCAGGCAGCGCCAACGGTGCGCTGCTGGGGCACCTGATTCTGCACAGCGCCTTCCACCGCCCCCGCTGACCTCCTCGGTGACGCCGAGCGGCTACCGCCGGGAGATCACTCCCACTCGATGGTCCCCGGCGGCTTGCTGGTCACGTCCAGGACCACGCGGTTGACCTCCGGCACCTCGTTGGTGATCCGGGTGGAGATGCGTTCGAGCACCTCGTAGGGCAGCCGGGTCCAGTCGGCGGTCATGGCGTCCTCGCTGGAGACCGGGCGCAGCACGATCGGGTGACCGTAGGTGCGGCCGTCACCCTGGACGCCGACGCTGCGGACATCCGCGAGCAGCACGACCGGGCACTGCCAGATCTGTCCGTCCAGACCGGCCGCGGTCAATTCCTCGCGGGCGATGGCATCGGCCTGGCGCAGCGTCTCCAGCCGATCCGCGGTGACCTCACCGACGATCCGGATGGCCAGACCGGGCCCTGGGAAGGGTTGGCGGGCAACGATTTCCTCCGGCAGCCCGAGTTCGCGGCCGACCGCGCGCACCTCGTCCTTGAACAGCAACCGCAGCGGTTCGACGAGTTCGAACTCCAGGTCGTCGGGCAGGCCGCCGACATTGTGATGGCTTTTGATGTTCGCGGTGCCGGTGCCGCCGCCGGACTCCACGACGTCCGGGTAGAGCGTGCCCTGCACCAGGAACTCGACCTTCGGCGCCACGCCGTCGGCCTCGCCGTGCTCGAGCACCACCTCGCCCACCGCGTCCTCGAAGGACCGGATGAACTCCCGGCCGATGGTCTTGCGCTTCTCCTCGGGATCGGTCACGCCCTTCAACTCGCCGAGGAATTTGTCCACCGCGTCGACGGTCACCAGCTTGGCGCCGGTCGCGGCGACGAAATCCTGCTGCACCTGCTCGCGCTCCCCCGCCCGCAGCAGACCATGGTCGACGAACACACAGGTCAACCGGTCGCCGATGGCGCGCTGCACCAGGGCGGCGGCGACCGCGCTGTCCACCCCGCCGGACAACCCGCAGATCGCGTGCCGGTCACCGATCTGCTCACGCACCGAGGCGACCAGCGAGTCGGCGATGTTCGCCGGAGTCCAGGTGGAGGGGATGCCCGCGAGCTCGTGCAGGAACCGGCTCAGCACCTGCTGGCCGTGCGGCGAATGCAGCACCTCCGGGTGGTACTGCACACCGGCCAGGCGTCGCGCGCGATCCTCGAACGCGGCGACCGGAGCGCCCGCGGTGGTGCCGGTGACCTCGAAGCCCTCCGGCGCGTCGGTGACCGCGTCGCCGTGGCTCATCCACACCGGCTGAATGGTGGGCAGGCCGCCGTGCAGCAAACCGCCATCGATGTTGAGTTCGGTGCGCCCGTATTCGCGAGTGCCGGTATGCGCGACCGTGCCACCGAGTGCCTGCGCCATCGCCTGGAAGCCGTAGCAGATGCCGAAGACCGGCAGCCCCAGCTCGAACAACCGCGGGTCCAGCTGCGGCGCGCCCTCGGCGTACACACTGGCCGGGCCGCCGGAGAGGATCACCGCGAGCGGCTGCTTGTCGGCGATCTCCTCCACCGTCGCGGTGTGCGGAACCACCTCCGAGAACACGCTCGACTCGCGAACCCTCCGCGCGATCAGCTGGGCGTACTGTGCTCCGAAGTCGACGACGAGGACCGGTCTCTGGGTTTGTGCCACCCACCCAGTTTAGTGAGCGGCGAAACGAGCGAATCATCGGCACAGCGCCCCTCGCGCGGGAGGCGAGCCGACCGCCCGAATCGTCACCCGTGGCCGGGCCGGCTGGTTATCCTTCTGCTCGTGCCCTTCGCCCGCGCGATCGATGCCGACATCCATTACGAGGACAGCGGCGGGGACGGCCCGGTGGTACTGCTGGCGCACGAGTTCTTCATGGACCGCACCATGTTCGCCGCCCAAATGGCCGCGCTCGCACCGGAGTTCCGGATCGTCTCCTGGGATGCCCGCGGCCACGGCCGCACCAGGGACGAGGGCCTACCCTTCACCTACTGGACCGCGGCCCGCGACGCGCTGACCATTCTCGATCATCTCGGCGCCGAACAGGCCGTCGTCGGCGGCACCGCCCAGGGCGGCTTCACCGCGCTGCGCACCGCCTTGATCGCGCCGGAACGCGTCTCCGCGCTGATCCTGATCAGCACCGAAGCGCACGGTCCCACCCCGCAGCAGTCCACTGCCACCCAGAAATTCCTCGAAGAGTGGTACGACGACGGCTCCCGTGAACGCGCCGTGCACCAGCTGGCTTCCTGGCTGATCGGCGATGACGAGTGGTACCGCCAGATCTGGACCCAGCGCTGGCTGGTGCGCGACCGTCGTGGCATCGAGGTCGCGGCCGGCTGCCTGCTCAGCCGGGATTCGGTGCTGGATCGCCTGCGCGAAATCGCTTGTCCGGCTCTGGTGATCCACCCCACCCACAGCGGCATGGACCGTGAACGCGCCCAAGAACTGGCCCAAGGACTGTCCGGCGCGACGTTCATCGAGATCGCGGACGCCCGACTGGCGGTGACGATGACCCACCCCGAGCCGGTCAACCACGCGATCCAGCAATTCCTGCGCGCACGGACGAAACCGACCCGCGTGCGGTGAATCCCACCCACGCGAGCATCAATCGAACAACGGGAACCGTGTGGCATCAACTCGAACGAAGCATGCGCGAGAAACGAGTCTTACGAGCGCCGTTCGCGGCCCGGCTCACGTTCCGGCGGTCGAAGCGCATGCGCCGAAGGCGCGAGTCTCGGCCGCTGGAACGCGAGCCATCGAGGGGCCGCGAACACGCAGCGCCGCGTGCGCTGCGAATCGAACACAGCTCAGGCACGCACGCTGAGGCCGACCTTCTGGAATTCCTTCAGATCCGAGTAACCGGCTTTGGCCATCGAACGACGCAGTCCACCAACGAGGTTCAGCGATCCGAACGGATCGTCGGACGGCCCGAACAGCACCCGCTCCAGGCTCGGGCGCACCGTGTCACCGACCGGCTCGCCACCGAGATCCCACGGATCGTCGACGTGCAGCAGCGACCCGCGCGGAACCGATGGGTGCGCGGCCGCCGACGGCCAGTACCAGCCGCGACCCGGCGCCTCCGCCGCCACGGCGAGCGGAACTCCGAGCATGGCGGCGTCCGCGCCGCACGCGATCGCCTTGGCCAGTTGCCCCGAGGTGGCGACGTCGCCGTCCGCGATGACGTGCACGTAGCGGCCGCCTGTCTCGTCCAGGTAGTCGCGGCGCGCGGCGGCGGCATCCGCGATCGCGGTGGCCATCGGCACGCCGATGCCCAGCACCTCACCGGTGGTCGTCGCGCCGGGGTAGGAGCCGTAGCCGACGATGACACCCGCCGCCCCGGTCCGCATGAGGTGCAGCGCGGTGCGGTGATCGCTCACGCCGCCCGCGACCACGGGCACGTCCAGCTCGGCGATGAAGGTCTTCAGATTCAGTGGCTCCCCGTCGCCGACATGCTCGGCGGAGATGATCGTGCCGTGCACCACGAGCAGGTCGATGCCCGCCTGCAGCAGCGCCGGGGTGAGCGTGCGCGCGTTCTGCGGGCTCACCCGCACCGCCACGGTGACACCGGCGGCGCGGACCTGCGCGACCGCGGCGGCGAGCAGGTCCGGTTGCATCGGCGCGGCGTGCAGTTCCTGCAGCAACGCCACGGCGCGCTCGTAACCGCCTTTGCCGACCAGCTCGAGCAGCTGATCGATCTTCGCACCGACATCGGCGTGCCGCGCCCACAGCCCCTCGCCGTTGATCACGCCGAGCCCGCCGAGGCGACCGAGCTCGATGGCGAACTCCGGCGATACCAGCGCGTCGGTGGGATGCGCGAGAAACGGGATCTCGAAACGGTAGGCGTCCAGCTGCCAGGACAGCGAGACCTGCTTCGACGAGCGGGTCCGGCGCGAGGGGACGATATCGACGTCGTCCAGCTCATAGGTACGCCGGGCGGTCCGGCCCATGCCGATCTCCACCATGTCGCGCACGCGAAATCTCCTTAATTTTTGGCAGCGCCTGCGGCGCTGCGTGTTCGCGGCCCCTCGATGGCTCGCAGTCCAGCGGCCGAGACTCGCGCCTGCGGCGCATGCGCTTCGACCGCCGGAACGCGAGCCGGGCCGCGAACGGCGCTCGTAAGACTCACGCCTCCAGTGGTTACTTATGGGGGCAGGTGGGCAGCACGAATGAACCGCCAACTCCCGCGCGGCTCGCTCTCCGCCACAGCCGGTGGGCAAGCTCCATCATGCACGGACCGGTTGGTCCTGTACATGAACCTAGTGGGCTAACCGCGTCCCGTGTAGTTAGGGGCCTCGACGGTCATGGTGATGTCGTGCGGATGGCTCTCCTTGAGGCCCGCCGCGGTGATCTGCACGAACTGGGCCTCCTGCAGATGCGCGATCGACTGGGAGCCGGTGTAGCCCATGGCGGCGCGCAGGCCGCCGACCAGCTGATGGATCACCTGGTTGACCGGGCCGCGGAACGGCACCCTGCCCTCGATGCCCTCGGGGACCAGCTTGTCCTCGGCCAGCACGTCGTCCTGGAAGTAGCGGTCCTTGGAGAACGACTTGGCCTGGCCGCGCCCCTGCATGGCGCCCAGCGAGCCCATGCCGCGGTAGCTCTTGAACTGCTTGCCGCCGACCAGGATCAGCTCGCCAGGCGACTCGGCGGTGCCCGCGAGCAGCGAGCCGAGCATCACGGTGGACGCGCCGGCGGCGATGGCCTTGGCGATGTCGCCGGAGAACTGGATGCCGCCGTCGGCGATCACCGGGACGCCCGCAGGCTTGCACGCGGCGACCGCCTCCAGGATCGCGGTGATCTGCGGCGCGCCGACGCCCGCGACGACGCGGGTGGTGCAGATGGAGCCGGGGCCGACGCCCACCTTGACCGCGTCCGCGCCCGCTTCGACCAGGGCCGCCGCGCCCGCGCGGGTAGCCACGTTGCCGCCGACCACCTGGATTCGATCGCCGACCTCGGTCTTGACCTTGGTCACCATTTGCAGCACCTGCGCCTGGTGACCGTGCGCGGTGTCCACCACCAGCACATCGACGCCCGCGTCGGCCAGCGTCATGGCACGCGACCACGCGTCCTCACCGACACCGACCGCGGCGCCGACCAGCAGGCGGCCGTCACGGTCCTTGGTGGCGTCGGGGTACTGATCGGTCTTGACGAAGTCCTTGACGGTGATCAGGCCGCGCAGGCGTCCGTTGCCGTCGACGATCGGCAGCTTCTCCACCTTGTGCCTGCGCAGCAGCCCCAGCGCGGCCTCGGCGGTCACGCCCTCCTGGGCGGTGATCAGCGGAGCCTTCGTCATCACGTCGGCGACGCGGCGGTTCTGGTCCACCTCGAACCGCATGTCGCGGTTGGTGATGATGCCCACAAGCGCACCGGTCTCGTCCACCACCGGAAGGCCGGAGATGCGGAACCTGGCGCACATGGCGTCGACCTCGGCGAGAGTGTCGTTCGGGCGGCAGGTCACCGGGTCGGTGACCATGCCGGCCTCGGATCGCTTGACCGTCTCCACCTGGGCGGCCTGGTCGGCTGCCGAGAGGTTGCGGTGCAACACGCCCATGCCGCCCGCGCGGGCCATGGCGATCGCCATCCGCGCCTCGGTCACCGTGTCCATGGCCGAACTGACCAGGGGGGTCCGCAAGCGGATCTCCCTGGTGAGCCGGCTGGAGGTCTCCACAGAACTGGGGATGAGATCCGAGGCGGCAGGCAGCAACAGCACATCATCGAATGTGAGGCCGAGCATGGCGATCTTGTTCGGATCGTCGCCACCCGTAGGAGGGCGGACTGCGAGTCGTTCGCCCGGTACGGGATTACTCATTCGGATCGACCCCTCCTGGACGTCGATAGCGACCGGCGCAGGCATGACCTGCGCCGTGACGGCTGATGGGATGGACGTGGTTCGGCGGCGGTGCGGTCGGGACCCGCCGTAGCCTGTGCTCCATGGTATCTGTCCGGTGAACTCACCGACGAAGTGAGCCCACCACCGAAACTGGCGGGCCGCATCGCTGGCGCAGACCACCCTGTTCTGCGTACCGTGGGGATGTGCGTGACCATCTACCACCTGGCTTGCCGCCGGATCCGTTCGCCGGAGACCCCTCCGACCCGTCCGCCGCGCTCGACGCCATCGAGCCCGGCGAACCGCTGGATCCCCACGAGCGCCTTGCGGTCGAGGAGGATCTCGCCGACCTCGCGGTGTACGAGGCGCTGCTGGCCCACCGCGGCATCCGCGGTCTCGTGGTCAGCTGCGAAGACTGCAGGCAGGACCATTACCACGACTGGGACATGTTGCGCGCCAACTTGCTTCAGTTGCTGGTCGACGGCACGGTCCGCCCGCACGAGCCCGCCTACGACCCGACGCCGGAAGCGTATGTCACCTGGGACTACTGCCGGGGCTACGCGGACGCCTCGATGAACGAGGCTTTTCACGGCGACGGGTTCGACGGATTCGACGGCTGAGACCGCCTTCACCGATACGCACGCGGGCCTCTCGAGGCTCGCGTACCTGGCCTTGCCGATGTGATTCTCGACGCACACACTCACTTCGGCGAGCGGACATCGAGTCCCCGTCGCGGGCCGACACGCCGATGACTGATGGCCAGATGGGCCTCGCCCCACAGACCGGTGCCGCAAAGACAAAAAACCGACCGCCTGCCCGGCGATCGGTTCTTGCCTTATGCGGTTACTTCGTCTATCAGCGACCGGGCGGCACGAACGACCCCGGATTGGGGATGACGGGCACGCTGAAGGTCGGCGGCTGATTGTTGTTGCCGTTCGTACCGGTGTTGCCCTGTGTGGGAGCGGTGGGCGGCTGCTGCGGCTGCGGCGCCGACGGATTACCGGTGTCCGCCGTGGGCCCACCGGTAGGCGGCGGCTTGACCTCCGTGATCGGCGGCTCCTGCGGAACCGTCGGTTCCACGGTCGCCGGCGGCTGGGTGGTCACCGGCGGGACCGTGGTCACCGGCGGCACCGTGGTCGGCCCGCCGCCGTTCGAGGTTCCGCCGCCGTTCGATGTCCCGCCCCCGTTCGGAGCGGTGGCATCGACCGTGGTCGAAGGCTTCGTCGCATCGCCCGGCTGCTGCACGATCGTGGACGTCCCGCCGGTCGACTGGTTGGGCTTCGTGGTCGCGCTGGTGCCGGGGGTGGCGCGCGGATCGGTGGTCTTGGGCACCGTCGACTCGAGCTGGTCGGCCAGTTCCGGTTCCACCTTGCGCAGTTCCGCGAGCAACCGCTCCCACTGCGCCATCAGATCAGCGCGCTTATCCGGATCGCTGACCTGCGCGGCGCTCTCCTTGGCCCGCTCCAAGCGCACCTTCGCCTCGGCGGGATTCGCCGTGACCAGCGTCGACGCCTCGTTCAGATCGTTGCCCGCACGCTGCACCACGGTGGTCTGGGCCTGTTCGCTGAACACGACCTCCTTGACCCGCCACAGCGGATCACCCGGCTCCGCGTTGTACGAGAACGCCGTCATGCCGCCGAAGACCAAGGCCAGCGCGGCCGCGGCGCCCATGATCGGGCGCAGAAGCCTCAGTCGCCCGCCAGTGGGCGCCCCGATGCGAACCTGCCGCGCGCCGATCTCCTGGTTCACCGCGGCCACGATCGCATCCAGGTCCGGTTCGGCCGGCATCGGAGGTGCGATCAGTTCCGCTCGCCAATCCGCGAGCAACGTCGCGAGCTGATACTCCTCGGCGCTGTCGGTGTGCACCGGACCATCGCTGGCGATGGCGTCGATCAGAGCATCGTCGCGGCGTACCGCGGCGATGTCGACCGGGCCGGTGTCCCCGGACGCCTCGGCGTAGGGACCGCTGTTTCGCGATCCAAGCCGCGCCTTCCAGTCACCCCGACCGCGCTCGCCATCCCTAGCCATACATTTCACCTGCCCTCGCCACTTGTGACTTGAGTTTCGCGAGTGCCCTGTGTTGGGCCACCCGGATCGCACCCGCCGTACTGCCCACGGCGACTGCGGTTTCTTCCGCTGACAAACCCATGACCAAGCGCAGGATCAAGATCTCTCGGTGCTTCTCGGGAAGCGTCGCGAGCAAACGGTTCATCTGTCTGCTCGTCTCTGATTCGAGAGCTCGTTGTTCCGGTCCCTGGTCGGTGGATATGACATCTGGTACTTCGGCCATCGCCTCCGCCTTGTTACGGGCGGCATTGCGATGAGCGTCGGCGACCTTGTGCGAAGCGATCCCGTAAACAAAGGCCATGAAGGGCCTGCCCTGGTCTTGATACCTGGGCAAGGCTGTCATCACAGCCAGGCAAACCTCCTGCGCAACGTCGTCCGCGGAGAGCTGCCCACGCTCCGCGGCTCCGATCCGCGCGCGGCAGTAGCGCACCACCAGCGGGCGGATCATCTCCAGTACCTGAGCTAAAGCGGATCTGTCGCCCTGCGCAGCGGCAGCGACGGCGAGGTCCAACTCTTCGCCCGTGTGCGTCATCGTCAGAGATATTCCTGGCGTTACAAGTGGCACGGTCCGGTGACGACCAGTGCTTCCACCGAAGGGGCGGAACGGATCTAACAATAGCGACCCGATGGCCGGAACTTGGCAACACGGTGGACTCCGTGATCACCTAGCCGCCACCGAGCGGGCGCAACGCTCCGCCGGCACGGGCGATGACCGCGGCACACTCGGCCGCCTCGGCCGCCGCATCCGGTGCGCCGGAACCGGCGCGGAGCATGGCACAAGCCCAGCGCAACGGCAGCAGTCCGTGTTCGCGGCACTGCTCGGCGACGTCCTCGGCTGAGACACCGGATCGTCCACGGGCGTCGCGGGCCACGTCGGCCGCGGCGACCAGCAGGCGGGACTTGACCTGGTGCCGCACCGACGGGGATCGGTCGGCCAGCTCGAGCGCGGTCGCCGCGTGCGCCGCCGCCGTCTCGAAATCACCTGCTGCCAGGGCGGTTTCGGCGGACACCCAGCCCAGGCGGATCGCCGGACGCCAACCGGCCCCGTACTGCCGTGCCGCCGACGCGCTGCGCCGCAGCAGCCGATCGGCCAGCGCGAGCCGCCCGGTCCCGAGCGCGTCGGCGGCGAGCCCGGTGAGCGCGTCACAGATCGCGTCGGCGCGGCTGGGACGGTAACCGCCCGTCTCCTCCGAAGAACCCCCGGAGCCGGCTTCCGCCCGCGCGCCGGTGGTGAGGATCAACGCGGCGGCCCGCCCGTCGAACGCCGCCGCACGCTCGTGCCTGCCGAGCTGGCGCAGAAAAGAGCCCTCGGTACTTCCCGCCAGTGAGAGGAGGACGGGGTCGGTGCTGTGGTTGCATACCCTTCGCAATTCGGCACGCGCCGCGGCATAACGCCCCTGGCCGCCGAGGACCACCGCGCGATACCACCCGCCGAGTGCGTCCGAGGCGGGCGGCAACTCGGCGGCAGCGCGCCCCGGATCGGCGCCGAAGGCGGCCTCGGCGAGGACCGCGACGTGAGGATCTCCGAGCGGAGCGGGCGCGAACACGGGCGCACTCTATCCTGTGCGGCACGCGGGCCGGGACGACGAAAGGTGAGCGACCGCGGACCGGCCGGCACTCGGCATTTCCGCCGCCGAGCCGGATGTTTCCATTAGGTAAATCTAGCCCTGGCAATCGCCGAGCGGCCGCGCCGGGAATTCATGCGCGTTTCGCGTAATTAACCTGCCCGCCCCGTTTCCGCCATCTTCGGATCCACGGGTCCCGAACCCCCTCGGCCGCTGGAGCGGCCGCCGTCATGCGCGCACCATCCGCTCCGAAGCGGCTCCGCACCCCAAAAAGCGGCCCTACCTGCGTAAATCTGATCGCCCACGACACATGCGGATACAACGGGCCTCCGGCCAACCGAACAGTATCGCCGGAACCAACGCGAAAAGTAAACAGTTCGGAGGTTAAATTTCACAGCGCGAGATTTGGAAAAGTGCTGCGCCGAACTATTGACGGAATTTCGCGGCTGGACCTAACGTAGCTCATCGCCACAGACGGCGCCGCGCGAAATTGCAGCGACCGCGAAGGGCGAGCCCGGGCACCTTCGCCGACACGGCGTCGTGGCCCACAACTGTTGCAGGACAACTGCTCGACAACGCTGACGAGCTCGCACCACGAGGAGTTCACCATGCCCATGCCGACCCACCTCCCGGGACCCAACGCCGATGTCTGGGATTGGCAGATGCGAGGATCGTGCCGCGGGCAGGATTCCGCGGTGTTCTTCCATCCCGATGGCGAGCGTGGCCGAGCCCGCACCGCGCGCGAGATGCGCGCCAAGGAGATCTGCCGCACCTGCCCGGTGCTCATGCAATGCCGCACCCACGCGCTGAAAGTCAGCGAGCCCTATGGCATCTGGGGCGGCATGTCGGAGACCGAGCGCGAGATGCACGCGCGGCGCAACCGCCGCCGCATGGCCGTCTGAATCAATCCCCTCCCATCCACACGCCACCGGGCGTCGAATTCCTAGCAAACAACGGGCCACTGCAACATGCTCCGGTCGAGCCGCTCACGCGACACGGTGATCGGTTCAGCGCCGGAGGTCGGCGCGTGGGTTCCGATCGTCACCATCGATCGGCCGGCCGCCGAGCGAAGGCCGGGAACCGTGCCTCCGCCGTTTCCGGCACGGTGCGACAGTGCTCGGCGTGTCACGGCGTGTCTCCTCCCGAGATATCCGGCGTGTCGGCGCTTTTCGCAACACGGCGCCGGTTCCGCGCCGGGCTTGTGGGCACCCCACCGGAAGGGAGGCCATAGCGGCACGCTACGGTAGTGACCGATGACACAGAATGGAGCGTTGTGACAACGCGGCCGCCAGCCGCAGAGGGCGACTCGTTCCGAAGAGAAGCCTTCCCACCCACGGTGGATTCTGCGGTTACGGCACGCGCAGCCGAAAGTATCGAGCTCGCCGCGCTTCTGCATCGCTGCGGCCGAGCCGACCAGGAAGCATTCGCCGAACTGTACGACCGGACGTGCGCGCGCGTCTTCGGTCTGGTGTTGCGCGTTCTGCACGATCCTGGATACGCGGAGGAGACCACGCAGGAGGTCTATCTGCAGATCTGGCGGATGGCATCGAGCTTCGACCCGGCGAAGGGTTCCGCGGTGACGTGGTTGATGACGCTCGCCCACCGGCGCGCCGTCGACCGGGTCCGTGCCGAACAGGCCCACACCCAGCGCGAGGTCGCCTACGGGATCCGGGTGCTCGGCAACGAATTCGACGAGGTCACCGAAGAGGTCGAGCGCAGGCTCGACCAACAGGCCGTCCTGGCCGGTCTCGCCACACTCACCGAAACCCAGCGGGAAGCCATCTCGCTCGCCTACTACGGTGGGCGCACCTATGCGGAGGTAGCCACCTACCTCGACGTAGGGTTACCTACGGTTAAGTCCCGGATTCGGGACGGATTGACACGACTGAAGAAAAGTTTGGGGGTGACGTGAGATGAACGAACGCCAGATCGATCTCGCGCACACCGTCGCGCTCGGATCGATCGACGACGAAGACCATCAAGAAGTGCAGGAACTGTTCGACAGCGAGGACCCCGTGCTACGCGCGGAGTTCATCCGGGAAGTCAGAGACACCAAAGAAGCGCTCTCCGCTCTCGCCACCGCCACGGCGGCCACTCCGCCGCCCGCGCTGCGTGCCCGCCTACTCGCGGCCATCGCCGCAGAACAGCCGCCGGTCGCCAGCTGAACCCGGCGTCGCGCCAGGCATTCCCGCTCCACGCGTACGGGCCCGACGGTCCGGACCATCCGCCGACCCTTCCGGTCCCGCGGCAGACAGCGTGTCGAGCTTCGGAACCTCCTCGGTATCACCGGTAGTCGCGTCCCGTGCCGCAAGAACCGGCAAGGCCCCCGAACCGGGCGGTTCGGGGGCCTTGCCGGTTTCCTGCCCGACGGCCGGCTCAGTGCGAGTGGCCGTGGTGGCCGTGCTCGTTCTGCTCCTCGGCGGGCTTTTCGACCACGGCGCTCTCGGTGGTGAGCACCATGCGCGCGACCGACGCCGCGTTCACGACGGCCGATCGGGTCACCTTCACCGGGTCGACGACGCCGTCGGTGAGCAGGTCGCCGTAGGTGAGCGTGGCGGCGTTGAAGCCCTCCTTGCCCTCGGCCACCTTGCTGACCACCACCGCGCCGTCCAGGCCCGCGTTGGTGGCGATCCAGTACAGCGGCGCCCGCAGCGCGGTGCGGACCACCTCGACGCCGACGGCTTCGTCACCGGACAGCGAGTCGCGCAGCTCGACGAGCTTGCTCGCGGCCTGCACCAGCGCGGTGCCGCCACCGGGCACGATGCCCTCCTCCACGGCGGCCTTGGCGGCGCTCACCGCGTCCTCGACGCGGTACTTGCGCTCCTTGAGCGCGGTCTCGGTGGCCGCACCGACCTTGATCACCGCGACGCCACCGGCCAGCTTGGCCAGCCGCTCCTCGAGCTTCTCGCGATCCCAGTCGGAATCGGTGGCCTCGATCTCGCGGCGCAGCTGCGCGACACGCGCCTCCACGTCCGCCGCGGAACCGGCGCCGTCGATGATCGTGGTGTCGTCCTTGGTCACCACGACGCGACGCACCTTGCCGAGCACGTCCAGGCCCGCCTCGCGCAGCGTGATGCCCAGATCCGGGTTCACCACGGTGCCACCGGTGACCACGGCCAGGTCGTCGAGGAACGCCTTGCGGCGGTCGCCGAAGAACGGCGCCTTCACCGCGACGGCCTTGATCGTCTTGCGGATGGCGTTGACCACCAGGGTCGACAGCGCCTCGCCCTCCACGTCCTCGGCGATGATCAGGACGGGCTTGGCGCTCTCCGCGATCTTCTCCAGCAGCGGCAGGAAGTCCGGCAGCGAGCTGATCTTCTCGCGGTGCAGCAGGACGAACACGTCCTCCAGGACGGCCTGCTGGCTGTCGGGATCGGTGATGAAGTACGGCGACAGGTAACCCTTGTCGAACTGCACGCCCTCGGTGACGACCAGTTCGGTCTGCAGCGTCGAGGACTCCTCGACGGTGACGACGCCGTCCTTGCCGACGGTGGTCAGCGCCTTGCCGACCATCTCGCCGATCTCCTCGTCGCGCGAGGACACCGTCGCGACCTGCGCGATGGCCTGCTCACCGGAGACCGGGGTGGCCAGCGCGAGCAGCGCCTCGGAGACCGCGTCGGCGGCCTTGGCGATGCCGGACCCGACCGCGATCGGGTTCGCCCCCGCGGCAACGTTCTTCAGCCCGGCGCGAACCAGCGCCTGGGCCAGCACGGTGGCGGTGGTGGTGCCGTCGCCCGCGACATCGTTGGTCTTGGTGGCGACGCTCTTGACCAGCTGCGCGCCGAGGTTCTCGAACGGGTCCTCGAGCTCGATTTCGCGCGCGATGGTGACGCCGTCGTTGGTGACGGTCGGGCCGCCGAAGGACTTCGCGAGCACGACGTGCCGTCCGCGCGGGCCCAGGGTGACCTTGACCGCGTCGGCGAGCTTGTCGACGCCGCGTTCCAGAGCCCGGCGAGCCTTCTCGTCGAACTCGATCTGCTTTGCCATGGGAATTCGCTCCTGTAGTGGATTGCGGCGCTCCGGAGCCCATCGCTCGCACCGCGTGTCCGATGAGCGGTGCTCCCGGGGCCCTCCGTGGTTACGCAGGCTGCCGCCTACGGGCCCGTCGCTCGCACCGCGTGTTTCAGTGCCGGGGTGTCGGCGCCGAACGCGTTCCGCCCCGGGTCACGAGAGACACCGGGGCGGAACGCATGCGTGCCCGATCGGCTACTTGGTGACGACGGCCAGCACGTCGCGCGCCGACAGGATGAGGTACTCCTCGCCCTGGTACTTGATCTCGGTGCCGCCGTACTTGCTGTAGATGACGGTGTCACCCTCCTGGACATCCAGCGGGATGCGCTTCTCGCCCTCGTCGTCCCACCGGCCGGGACCGACGGCGACAACGGTGCCCTCTTGCGGCTTTTCCTTCGCCGTGTCGGGGATGACCAGGCCGGAGGCCGTCGTCGTCTCGGCCTCGTTGGCCTGGACGAGGATCTTGTCCTCGAGCGGCTTGATGTTCACGCTCGCCACGTTGAGCCCTCCACTTTCAGGGGATTCGGTCGTCCGGAACCGTTGTTCCGGACGCGTCGGTTGGTCACGATGCTGACCCTGCGCATAGCCCCGTCGTCGCGGGTGCCGGGACCCCTGCCCAGTGGTCAAGCTGCTGGCACAAGCACTACACACAGTGCCGACTAGCACTCTATACATGAGAGTGCCAGCGCTCAAGGCTGGGCGGTGCCAACTTTGCCGCGGCGCGCCCGAGACGCTGCGGGCTTGGCGATAAGTTCGGGAAAACAGTAACGTTCGGATAACGGATTGTGACACTATTGACGACGGCTGCGGTCCGGCCGCCGGTTCGTCGCCGAACAGGCGGCGGCGCGGCGACCCGGGGGTACCACAGCGTCGCCGAGACTCGCAGCGCCGCAGCACGATCGTTGCACCACCAGCTTCACCAGAGAGCAAGACACACGTGATCCATGGCCGGTCCCCGCGACCCACCCGGACGAGGGGCCGGTTCGTTTCCCGGTCCGGGTCGCGCGTCATCCATACCGCGGTCCGGCAGTTGATTCGAGATGGTCGGCGACACCATGACCATCCGCTCGAAGGGAGGTGAACATGCGAACATCCCTCGGCATCTCGGCCGGGGCCGAGGTCGTGTGCTCGGCGTTGGTCTCCACCGCGCCGAACGGCATGCAGAGCTTCGATTACCGCGTCGTCTCCGCCGACGCGGCCCATTCCGATCTCGGCGACCTGGTGGCGTCGTCGATCGAGCTGATGACCACGCAGCTGCCGACCACGCAGCCGCCGCGCGAGATCATCCGTCCGGTCGGCCGGTTCGCGGGTGGCCCACGCGATTTCGAGCCGATGACCGGTCAGCCGCCCACCAGCGTCGCGGTCGCCTACCGCACCAAGGAGCAGGCGCAGATCATCCGCTCGGCCACCGGCAAACAGCGTGAGCTGCGGCTGATCCCGGAGGGCACCGCCGCGCTGACGTACCTGCGGCACACCGGCCTGCTGGACCGTTACGACACCGTCGCCATCATCGATCTCGGCGCCTCGGGGCTCAGCGTCACCGTCGCCGACCGGGCCGAGGGTTCCCTGCTCCGTTCCGATCGCACCGCGACCGTCAGCGGCAAGGCGATCGATGACCTCATCTACCAGCATCTGGTGGACATGCATTTCGCCAGGCGCGGTACCCGCCCGAACCGCGGCATGCTCACCAACCGAGGCCGCGCGGCGAAGGAGCACCTGTCCATCGCGCCCGCGGTCACCATCGACCACGTCGCCGGGCGTCCGTTGAAGCTGACCAGGGCCGACTTCGAAGAGTTGATCGCCGACCTGCTGCGCGATCTCACCCGCTTCGTCACCACGGCGTTCGCCCGGTCGCCCCGGCAACCGCAGGCGGTCGCGGTCATCGGCGGCGGCGCCAACATCCCCGCCGTGCTCGACACCCTCACCGCCGCGCTGGACGTCCCGGTGTTCACCGTGCCGGACCCGGAGGCGGTGACGGCGAAAGGCGCGGCCTTGGTCGCCGATTCGGTGCAGCCCTCGGTGTTCCCGGTCGGCGCGCTCGGCGGCGACGCGCCCGCGGGCACGGTCACCAAGGTGTTCGGCACCCTGGCCGGTGCGATCGTGGTCGTCGGGCTGATCGTCGGGTACGGGGTCAAGACGTTCTCCCCCACCGCGGACGACGAGGTCTCTCCCGCGGGGACCACGAGCAGCGCTTCCCAGCTGCCGAACCCGACATCCGCACCGCTCCCGACCGCGGCGGCCGGTACGCACGACCGCACGCCGGACAGCACCGGCGTCGCGCCGACCACCACGGAACACGGGCCGCAGAGCAGCACCGGCGGTTCGACGGCCACGCAGGTGATTCCGCCCACGCAGCCCACGCTGCGCCCGGATCCGAACCTTCCGCCGATCCCGTTCCCCGAACTGCTCGGTCCGCTGTTCGGCAATCCGAATGCCGCGCCGGGCAGTTCGCCGCAGTCGAGCCGGACCCTGGGGCCCACGGTGCCCCGCACGGCGCCCGACACGAGTCCGACGCAGGCGCCCGCGCGGTCGGGCCTGCCGTTGCCGCCCCGGGGTAATTCGGGGTCCGCGTCGAACCCGGGGCTCCTCGCGCCGAACTGATCTCCGCGCAGGTGGGGTCGCGGCCAAGTGCCGGGCCCAGGCCGGGGCGCTCGTCTCCGGTCGTCTGCCAACCGGCGTCACCGAGGCGCTGTCCTCCGAGCCCGTCGACGTTTCCGTGGGCGGCATCCGCGTACCGATCGCCGGCCGCCGATCCCGGCGATCGCAGCCGACTCCGGTCGGTCACAACCCGGCCTGCCACCGAGTACCAGCAGGTCAGCGAACCATACTGACCGACACCGGCAGACCGGGGTCGGTGGCGACCGTCAGCGGAGAGGGGGCCGCGCCACCCGCGATGACATGCGCGCCGAGCGCGGCGATCATTACGCCGTTGTCCGTGCACAGCCGGGGCTTTGGCACCCGCAGCGTCAAACCTGCCGCAGTACAGCGCTCTTCCGCCATCGAACGGATCCGCGAGTTGGCCGTGGCTCCGCCGCCGAGCACCAGCGTGCCGACGCCGACATCCTGAGCCGCCCGAATCGCTTTCATGGTGAGCACATCCGCGACCGACTCCTGGAACGACGCCGCGATGTCGGGGATCGGCAGATCGTCCGCGGCCACGCCGTCGCGCTGCGCCGCCTCCACGTACCGGGCCACCGCGGTCTTGAGGCCCGAGAAAGAAAAGTCGTAGCGTGGGTCGCGCGGCCCGGTCATGCCACGGGGAAACGCGATGGCGCGCGGATCACCGGTCGCCGCGGCGGCGTCCAGCGCAGGACCGCCGGGGAAACCCAGCCCGAGCAGGCGCGCCACCTTGTCGAACGCCTCGCCCGCCGCGTCGTCGACGGTGCTGCCCAGCTCCACGATCGGCTCGGACAGATCCGTGACGTGCAGCAGGTGTGTGTGCCCGCCCGACACCAGCAGCGCGACGCACGGCGGCATCGGCCCGTGTTCCAGGGTGTCCACCGCGACGTGCCCGCCGAGATGGTTCAGCGCGTAGAAGGGCACATCCCACGCCGCCGCATACGCTTTCGCGGCCGCCACGCCGACCAGCAGCGCACCGGCCAAGCCCGGGCCGATGGTCACCGCCAGCGCGTCCGGTTTCGCGATACCCGCCGCCGACAGCGCGCGGCGCATGGCGGGCACGATCGCCTCGAGATGTGCGCGTGAGGCGATCTCCGGGACGACGCCGCCGAAGCGGGCGTGCTGATCGACGCTGGAGGCGACCTCGTCGGCGAGCAATTCGCAGGTGCCGTCGAGGTTCCTACGGACGATGCCGACTCCGGTTTCGTCGCAGGAGCTTTCGATGCCCATGATGATCACGACAGCACCTCGTCCGGTGTCCGCCACCGATCCTCGCTGGTCAGCGCGGGTCTACGCATCGTGTACGCGTCCGCGCCGCTGGGGTGGTAGTAGTTCTTGCGCAATCCGATGATGTGGAAGCCGTGCTTGGCGTACAGCGCGATCGCGGGCGCGTTGTCGGTGCGGACCTCCAGGAACACCGGTCCACCACGCCTGCCCGCCTCGGCGAGCAGCGCCTCCAGCAGGAGTGTGCCGACCCCGGCGCGATGGCAGCGGGGATCGACACCGATGGTGTGCACCTCGGCCTCGGGGTGTTCGGCGTCACCCAGCAGGGCGATACCCGCGTAGCCGACCATTCGCCCGTCCTCGTCGCGCGCGGTGATGTAGCGGTTGTGCCGGCCGGCCAGCTCGGACTGGAACGCCACGGCGGCCCACGGGTCGTCCTCCGGGAACAGCAACTGCTCCAGTTCCACGCAGCGTGTGATGTCGTCGGCCACCATCGGCTCGATCCGGAACGCCATCAGCCTCACGCTCCCGTCCGGTCGAGTCGGCGGTAGGCGTTCTCGACCGCGTCCGGCCTGCGCAGGTACAGCGGAACCAGCGGCTCCGGCACGCTGCGCGACAGCAGCTCGGGGGCGGCCACGCGCACCAAACCGGCGGGCGAGGGCGTTTCGGCGGGGAGCACAGGAAGATCGAAGAAGTCGACGTGCGAGGCGGATCCGGCGATCGCCGTGGCCTGACCCTCGTCCAATTCCGAGGGCTTGCACACCTCGGGTCCGGCCACTCGCGCGCCCTCCCGGTACCGCGCCCAGTACACCTCGCGCCGCCGCGCGTCGGTCACCACGAGCAGTTCGGCCTCGGGCGGGAGCTCGACCGGGGGTGGCACGGCGGGGTCGACGGCCGCGTCGGCGGCGATCGCGTCGAGGCTGCACACGCCGTACACCGGGATGCCGAGCGCGTCACCGAACGCGGCCGCGGTGGCCATGCCGACGCGCAGGCCGGTGAACGGCCCCGGCCCGACGCCGACGACGATCGCGTCGATGTCGGTCCTGGAACGACCTGCCTCGGTGAGGCATTCGAGGATCTGCGGGGTGAGCACCTCGGCATGGGCGCGGGGGTCGACCCGCACCCGGTAGGCGATGGTGCGCGCCCGGACGGGGTCCGCCGCGCCGGCGCCCTGCTCCAGGTCCACCAGTCCCGCTGTGACGGCGGGTGTCGCGGTGTCGACGGCTAGTACAAGCATGATTGGGCCAACGATACCGGGTGGTAGGAGGCACCGACGCAGAGCTACCTGAGAGCTAACCCACCCATTCCCAGATGGCGGTGCGCACATCCGAATCCGGCTCGCGCGACAGCAGCACGCGCAGGTGCCGCTCCGCGAGGTGCTCCACCACGCCGCGGCCCCACTCCACGACGACCACCGCCTGATGCAGATCGGTATCCAGGTCCAGGGCGTCCAGCTCGTCGAGGTCGCCGCCGAGCCGGTAGGCATCCACATGCACCAGGGGCACCGACGGTCCGTCCTCGCGCTGCCCGGCGCGGTGCTGGCGGGCGATGATGAACGTCGGCGAGCTGACCCGTCCCTGCACGCCGAGCCCCGCGGCGATGCCACGGGTGAGCGCGGTCTTGCCCGCGCCGAGCGGACCGTCGAGCACCACCAGATCACCGGCGCGCAGATCCGCGGCCAGTTCCCGGCCGAGCGCCTCGGTGTCGGCGACGGTGGGCAGGATTCGTTGCCGTGGTTCAGCCACCGGCTACCTCCGAGCCCGACGGGTCGACCGCGCCCGCGCGCACCAGCAATCGATCCAGCGCGGCGGTGACGATGTCCGGGTACTGCATATGCGGCATGTGCGCCGCGCCTTCCAGCCGGATGAGCTCGCTGCGGGGCAGCGCGGCGGCGAGCGCACGCGAATTACGGAACGGGATCACCAAGTCGCGCCCGCCGCCGAGCACCAGGGCCGGTGTGCCCGCCAGCGCGGGTAGCGCCGCCGACTCGTCGTGCAGCTCGATCGCCTGGAGGAACTTCACGATGGTCTCCATCGGCGTCTGGTCGATCATCAGCGTCGTGAAGCGCGACAGCGTGGGGCTCACCGGGCCGTGGAACGAGCTGACGTGCAGGATCGGGCTGATCACGTGCCGCGCGGTGACGCGGCCCGCCTGCACCAGGGCGGGCGCGGTGTGCACGGCCAGCCGGAAGCCGTCGATCGCGGGATTGCGCAACAGCTGCCCGACACCCGCCGCGGTCACACCGGCGGCAGTGGTCGACAGCAGTGCGATCCCGATCACTCTGGCCGCGAACAGCTCCGGGAATCGCGCGGCCGCGGCCAGGATCGCCATCCCACCCAGCGAATGGCCGACCAGTACCACCGGACCGGCCGGAGCGGTGGCGCGCAGGACTGCGGCGAGATCACAGCCGAGCTGGGCGACGGTACAGCTCGCGGCGCTCGGCACGCCGGAACGACCGTGTCCGCGCAGATCGAACAGCACCATGCGAATGCGTGCGCCCCACCGCTTTTCCAGGTCACGCCGCTGAAAGTGGAAAGACGCCATGCTGTTGCAGAAGCCGTGCACGAAGATCACCGTCACCGGCGCGTCGTCGGGGCCGCAGGTCCGCGTGGCCAGGGGCACACCGTCGTCGGTGAGCACCGTTCCGGCGCGGTCGGCATCGATCAGCCCGAAATTCTCGTCGCGGTAGTCGTCGCCCCGGGCGGGCCACAGCACCCGCGCACCGGCGCGCCGAAGGGCATGGGCGCCGGCCAGCGCACCGACGACACCCACCGTGGCCAGCCCTCCGCGCAGCGGAGTCATCCGGAAGCGGCTCACCGTACGGCACCGGTGTAGCGGCGGGTGACCCTGCCGCGCGGCGAGCACACCACTTCGTAGTGGATGGTGCCGAGCAGATCCGCCCAGTCTTGGGCATGCGGTCGCGCGCCGAAGAGGATCGCGGTATCGCCTTCCTGGACGCCCGCCGCGTTGTCACCGAGGTCGACGACGAACTGGTCCATGCACACCCGCCCCACGTTCCTGCGCAGTGCCCCGCCCAGCCAGACGTCGAATCGTCCGCTCAACGGGCGGAACACGCCGTCGGCGTAGCCGGCGGGAATCAGCGCGACGGTGGTGTCGTGCGGCGCGATCCATTGGTGCCCGTAAGAGACCCCTTCGCCTGCGGCCACCCGCTTGACCAGAACCACCCGGGCCTGGAACGTCATCGCGGGCCGCAGACCGAAATCGTCGTCCGGAATCGGGGACAGGCCGTACATGGCGATGCCGGGCCGG
The DNA here is from genome assembly GCF_043205035.1 of Nocardia sp. NPDC047654. Lineage (NCBI taxonomy): Bacteria > Bacillati > Actinomycetota > Actinomycetes > Mycobacteriales > Nocardiaceae > Nocardia > Nocardia sp. NPDC047654. Next base: position 178,914 of record NZ_JBIDDF010000005.1, on the reverse strand, counting down.
ACCAGATCGAAGGCCAGGTCCGGCCGGGTCAGGGTGGCGGCGGAATTGGCGATGTGCACCAGCTCCGGCTCCAGGCCGTACTCCTTGGCGGTGGCGATCGCGTCCAGGAACCGGGCGCGTTGCACGTCGTTGTTGGGGTGCGCGGGTTCGTCGGCGTGCGCGAGATGGGAGAAGATCGCGCGGAAGCGCACCGCCTGCTCGTCGACCAGCGCGCGCAGCGCGGTCAGGACCTCCGGGTATTCGGCCGGCGACACACCGTTGCGGTTCAGGCCGGTGTCCACCTTCAGCGTCACCGTCGCCGGACGGCCGGTGCCGCGGACCGCCGCCTCGACCGACCGCAGATGCGCCCGCGAGGACACCCCGATCTCGACGTCGGCGGCCACCGCTGCCGCGAAATCGGTGTCCGTGCTGTGCAGCCAGCACAGAATGGGCGCGGTGATGCCTGCCGCACGCAACTCCACGGCCTCGGCCACCGTCGTCACACCAAGTTCCGCCGCCCCCGCGGCCAGCGCGGCCCGGGCCACCTCGACCGCGCCGTGGTTGTAGCCGTCGGCCTTCACCACTGCCATCACCGCCGAGTCGCCCGCGTGATCGCGCAGGATTCGCACGTTGTGGGCGATGGCGTCCAGGTCGATGACCGTTTCCACTTGCGCGTTCACGGCAGTCTGTTCCGCCTCTCCGGGAATTCAGGCCGTACCAGGTGAGTGGTACAGGATTCGCGTTCAGGTCCCGCGTCCGGTGCCACCTGGGTTCTGGGCGTCCCCGGCGAGTTACCCATGTGCTCCCTCGACGCATAGCCACAGGTCATGGTGCCGACCGTACCGTGTGAATTGCGGCCATTTGCCATCTACTCGTCAAGAATCGGTCTGACGTGCGTAGAGCGGTGCTGAATATTACGGTGTCGGCCTCGACCATTCGGACCGGGGCCGCGCCGGCACATGTTCTCGCTGCACGCGGTGGCAGAGCCGGCGCGGGCGGGGGCAGGGGCGACGATTACCATCCACCACCGCTGCCATTGAGCGGGGTTCTCCCTGGCGGCCTCGGCCACGACCGGCCCCTGCGCGGTGACGAACTGTAGATCCGCCGCCGGGACCGGGTCGGCGGCGAGCCGGGCAAGGCGATCATGTGCTGCGGTGGGGTCGACGACGAGTCCGGTCGTGACCAGCTGTTCGGCGGCAGTCGTTCGTACCTGGGGGTCCTCGGGGTCAGCGAGGACCGCGTCGCGAGTTGCCGGTCGGAGTCCTCGCAGGGTATCGAGCTGGGGCTGGTAGTGGCTGGTGAGGTCACTCATGGATACGGGCCGAAATTCTGATCTCTGACCACGTAGGCGCGAGGCCGGTGAGTTCTCCTGCCTATACGCCTTTCCAGGTCGGTGATCGCTTCTCGGCGAAGGCGCGAGCACCTTCGAGTGCGTCGGCGGAGGCCTGCACCGAGGCGGCCACCTCGTGCTGGACGGCGAAGTGAGAAGGGGTGGACCAGCCGGTGGTTGCCGCGACGATGCGTTGGAGGCATCCACCGCCAGGGGCGCGTTGGTGGCGATCGTCTCGGCGATTCGGCGGGCGCGGTCGAGGGCGTGCCCCGGTTCTGTCAGGTGATTGACCAGCCCGTGGTGGTGCGCTGTCGTCGCTGCGAGCCGATCGCCGGTGAGGACCAGTTCCATCGCCAGATGGTGGGGCAGCGTCTTCGCGAGCCGGATCACCCCACCGCTGGCCGCGACCAGCCCGCGTTTGACCTCCGGCAGCCCGAAAGACGCTGTGCGGGAGGCGACGACGATGTCCGCGCTGAGCGCGAGTTCGGTGCCGCCGGCCAGTGCGTAGCCTTCGACGGCCGCGAGCAACGGCTTGCGTGGCAGCCGATCGGTGAGTCCGGCGAAGCCCCGACCCACCACGACAGGTACTTCGCCGGCGGCAAAGGCTTTGAGATCCATTCCCGCGCAGAAGTGTTCACCGGCTCCGGTGAGGATGATCGCGGCGACGTCATCACGTGCGTCGGCTGCGTCGAGCGCCTCCGCGATGCCGGTCGCGACCGCGAGATCGACGGCGTTTCGTGCTTCGGGACGGTTGATGGTGATCGTCATGACCTGATCGAGCACGGTCATGAGGACAGGATTTGCCATCGTGGCGGTCCTCTTTCCTTTTGGAACGAGATCGGTGATTTCCGGAGAGGGCGTGGCGCGATGTGCGCCAGCTCGATGCCCGAAAGCGGGCTCGGAACGCGGAGGGACTGAAGAGAAGTCGCGAAGTAGACAGGGCGGCTCCCGGATCTTCCCGGTAGCGGGATTTGAAGCTGACGTCGACTTCAAATAGGTATAGGCGCGAGCCCCGCGTTCCGTCAAGGGCAACTTCTGCGGTCCCTCGACCCGTAGCGGTCGACGCTTCGCAGCTCATACGCCAGGCACGGAAAATACTCAAGTATTGTGAAACATATGTCAGCAATGTTTCATGACAGGTGTCGGGCCGCAACCCAGGCCCGCGAGACGAACTCACATCCGTAGTCGCCGCACGATGCCGCGCGAGCTCCGATTCGAGGACAACCATGAAGCAACGCAGGCGAAGGCACGCATCCCCCGGCAGGCTCGCGGTCGCCATGATCGCGGTGATGCTCGGCGCGATCCCGCAGATAGTCGGTGGCGGAACCACTTTCGCTCAGGCGAGCCCTGACGACCAGGGTTTCGCGTCGCCCGGAGACGTGGTCAGCGTCGAGCCTTCCAGTTTCCGGCTGATGCCCGTTCTGCCCACTGCGACTCGGGCGTGGAAGATCCTTTACCACTCGACAGACGCGCTCGGCCACGACGACCTCGTCTCGGGCACTCTCATCGTCCCGAACGACGGTCGAACCGGCGCGCGTCCGTTGCTCGCCTGGGCCGTGGGAACCGTAGGCATGGGCGATCAGTGCGCGCCGTCGTCCACCATGACCAACGGCATGGCTGCCGAGTCGGCATCGATCGCCAGGGCTCTGCGCAGGGGGTGGGCCGTGGTCGTCACCGACTATCCAGGCCTGGGCACCCCCGGCGACCACACATACATGGTCGGCCGAGCCGAAGGCGCTGCCGTCCTCGATGCCGCCCGGGCCGCGCAGCGGCTGCCCGAGGCGCGGGACGAAGGGGTCACGATCGATTCTCCGGTCGGCATCATGGGCTACTCGCAGGGTGGGCACGCGAGCTCCTGGGCGGCTGAAATGGCCCGCGAGTACGCACCCGAGCTGCAGGTCAAAGGTGTTGTCGCCGGAGGGGTCCCCTCCGACCTCCTCCGGGATGTCACGGACAAGATGAGTCTGGACGGCAACGGCACGCTGTCGCTGATGGTTGCCATCGGACATGACGCCGCCTACCCGGAACTCGATCTGGATCCCTACCTCACGCCGGAGGGGCGCGCGCTGGTCCAGAAGATGCGCGGCGGCTGTGTACTCGACAATGTCTTGGCCGCTCAGGGTAAATCGCTCGGCGAACTGCTCGTCCGCAATCCCCTCGACTCTCCCGACTGGCAGAAGCGATTCGAGGATGACCGGCTCGGTACCCGAGCTCCCGGATATCCCGTCTACCTCTATCACGGCACCACCGACGAGATCGTTCCCCCCACCCTGGGCGAGCGCCTTCGGTCGGCGTGGTGTGCGCTGGGCAATACCGTTCAGTGGCAGTCCTATCCGTCGGCAGCCCACCTGCCCGCGGCCATCGCGGGATCCGAACCCGCGATGAATTGGCTCGGCGATCGACTGGATGGCCGGCCGGCTGAAGGCAACTGCTGACGCCGACGCCGCCGAGGCTCGAGGCTGCGCTTACGGTAGGGAGCTATGCCGGTCGGAACCGAAGACGTCATCCGCTGTGCGGCTCTCGCGATCGAAAGCGGAAGACGTGTGGAACTCGGAGCGTTGGCGACCGAACTGCACATATCGCGCGTCACACTGTTCCGGCGCGTCGGCAACCGTGACCAGCTCATCAGCGAGGCGCTGTGGTGGCTGACACAGCAAAGCTTGGCCGCCTCGGCCGGCCGGTGGCGGCGCGCTCACGGCGATGTGGTGCGTAGCAGCAGAGGTGAACTGCGCAGCATGTGGATTATCAGCGATCATGCCGCCAGGACGGGGCGCGATGCCGGTTTCCAAAAATTGCTCGACGAGGAGCCGATCACCGCGTTACGGGCGCTGACCGACCCGGGCGGCGCGATGCAACCGCGGATGATCGCGGCGGTCCGGGCCTTTCTCGACAGCGATGTCCGCGACGGCGGATTCCGGCCGTCGGTGGACCTGGACACGCTCGCTTACGCCGTGGTCAGACTCGGCGAGTCCATCTTGTACGCAGACCTCATGGCGGGCAGGCAGTCGAGCATCGCCACGGCGTCGGTACTCGTCACAGCACTGGTCGAAGGCGTTCTCGAGACCGACTGAGGCGAAACCCTTGTGAAACATTTTGGATAGATGTTTCATCGTATGGGCGGCCACCACACTCCCCGCCGGGCTCCTATGCCCTCGGATCGGTCGTTCCCCATCGATTGGAGCATCAATGCCAAGCCCTTCGAGCCATCTCGTCACAGCTCTACTTCACATCTCACGCCGCAAGAAGCGACTTTCCAGCGCCGAGAGCCTGCGTCGAGCATTGGAGTCGAGGCGCAAGCACGCGAGCCCGATAGTGCTGCCGAAGCGAGTGCGTCGCAGCATGAACGTCGCCGTCGAGACCCGTTGCGGCTGGGTGTGTTATCGCCTGAGTCCGCGTCGGTCATCGGTGACGTCGCACGTGCTGTACCTGCATGGTGGGGCCTACGTCGCGGAAATCTCGCCGATCCAGTGGCGCGCGATCGCCGATATCGCCCAGGCGGCGAGCGCCGAGATCACGGTGCCCATCTATCCGCTGGCGCCGACCGCGACGGCCGAATCGGTGGTCGCCACCGCGACCGCGATCGCCGCGCAGCTCTCGGCCGAAAGACTTTCGGGCATACAGCTTCTCGGTGACTCGGCGGGCGGCGGGATGGCACTGGCGGTGGCCCGGCAGCTGCACGGCCAGGCGCTGCCGCAGCCGCGACGAATCATCCTCATCGGGCCATGGCTCGATATCACTCTCGCGGATCCCGCGGTGACCAGGATCGCGCGGATCGACGCGATGCTCGATGTCCCCGGCCTGATCGAGGCGGGGCGGATGTACGCGGGGGATTTGCCCGCTGATGATCCGCGGGTGAGTCCGATCCACGGCGAACTGGCGGGCCTCCCCCCGATTTCGCTGTTCAGTGGCACCTCGGACCTGGTTCACCCCGACGCTCGCGCCCTTGTCGAGCGCGCCCGGGTGGAGGGAATCGACATCGACTACCACGAATGTGAACGCGGACAACACTGCTACCCGATGCTGCCGACCCGGGAGGGTAGGCAAGCGCGCGCCGTTATCGCCACGCTCCTGAACTCCTGAGCGTGGTCGCGCCGCCCGCGAGCGAGGTCTGCCGCAGAATTTGAAGTTGACGTCAACTTTAGATGGAGGCGCTCGGCCACACGGCCGAGCACCTCCCATATTCGACGATCAACGAGCGGTCACCTATGTGTTGACCGTGATGAGGTACTGCAAAAATGCGGGAATCACCACGGGGGCTGCGAAACTGAGGGCGCCTGTGACGGCGCCCCCTGGCACGAATGCCGCAGCGCCGATAGCGCAGCCCACCAGGGGACCCGCTCCGAACAACATCGCCAGGGGCGCGGTCGCCACAGCACCGGTAGCCCCGCCCAGCAGACAGCCGATGACGCCACCGGCGGCCGCGCCGACGGCGGCGCTGATGCCGATGCGTTTGGTGATGGACGACATCGCTCGATCCAAGGCATCCTTCAGACGCTCGGCCGACGGCTGCGCGACCGGTTCGGCAATCGGCTCGTAGCGCGCATAGGCGGGATCCAGCCTCGGCGTCAATCGTGCGGTGTGGCCGGACACCGCGACATCGATCGGGAAGGCGAAGTCGCCCACGTGGAGTTTCAGCGGCAATCCGGCCAGCACCTGGTCCGAGGCTGTGCGGATCTGGAAGTGGCCGTCTTCGGCGACCAGCGTTCCGGTATCACCCACGGTGATCACCGCCGCGTCGCCGTCGACCGCCGCGGTGTAGGGAACCTCGGGGGCGGGAGGCGTGGCGGCGGCGGTTGGAGCGACGCCGGCGCCGACCGCGGCCAACGCCGCTGCGGTGATCAATACACGCTTCTGCATGTTCATGTTCTTTGTCTTTCGATTCGTCGCAGCACAGAACTGCACGTCAGGCCGTGGTCGTGTGCTCATAGCAGGAGGAAAGCGGCCAGTGTTGAACTTGATGTCGGATTCATATCTAGGCCACCCTCGGTGGCGAGTCAAGGGCGGTCCAGTGGTCGGGAGAGGGCGGTCGGTAAGCAGCCGAACGAAGCCTATACCGCAGAGCCGCCTGAAGTTCAAGAATTGCGAAACATATCTCATGAGTGTTTCATGAGGTGAGCCGCTCGGCTGGGGTCGGAGCGCATCCGCCTGATCCGCTCATCGCGAAAGACCCTCGTACACAACAGATTTGAGGACAACAATGAAGCTGATCCTCCGCCGGTCGCGGGAATCATTCGGGCGGTTGGCGGTGGCCGCAACTGCCGCGATGCTGGGTGTCGGCCTGTCGGCAGGTGTCGGTGTGTCTCACGCCGAAGATCCGTTCGCCGGCCGGGCGGGCGATGTGGTTCGCGTGGAGCCGTCCGGATTCCCCTTCCTCGGAGCGCCGACTCCAGTCGACGCGTGGAAGATCTTCTATCGCTCCACCGATCCGCTGGATAATCCGATTGTTGTCTCCGGCCGAGTCTTCGTACCGAGAGACGGTCGTGCGGGTACACGTCCGCTGGTGACCTACGCCGTGGGCACGGTCGGCATGGGCGATCAGTGTGCCCCCTCGGCCACGGGTGGGCCGCAGGAGATCAGCGAGCTGCTGGAGAAGGGCTGGGCGGTCGCGGTCACCGATTACGCTGGGTTGGGGACTCCGGGGGACCATCCCTACCTGGTAGGACGCTCCGAGGGCGCGGCGGTCTTGGATGCCGCTCGTGCGGCGCTGCGGATGCCCGAGGTGAACTCGCGAGGAGTCACAGCAGACTCTCCGATAGGCATCGTCGGCTACTCGCAAGGCGGTCACTCCAGCTCCTGGGCGGCCGAGATGGCGCACGATTACGCGCCCGAACTCCAGATCAAAGGCCTTGTCACGGGCGGAGTCCCGGCCAATACGGTCGCGGACGCGAGGGAACAGCAGAGCAAGCCGGGCAATCCCGCCATGTCGTTGATGGTCGCTGCCGGTCACGACGCGGTCTATCCAGAATTGGACCTGGACTCCTATTTGACCGACGAAGGGCGCAAGCTGACGCACAAGATCAGGACGGGCTGCGTGCTGGACAACATCGTGGCCAGTGAAGGAAAAACGCTCGGCCAATTGTTCACCAGCGATCCGCTCGATTCGCCCGAGTGGCAGCAGCGGTTGTCCGAAGATGTCTTGGGCACCCAGACGCTGGGATTTCCGGTGTACATGTTCCACGGAACGAATGACACTATCGTGCCCTTCAAATTCGGGCAGCGACTGCAATCCGACTGGTGTCGATTGGGCAATACCGTCGAATGGCACGTCATCCCGATGGCCGAGCACATCTTGGCGTTCGCCGTCGACGGCGGCGCGGCCTTGGATTGGCTCGGCCATCGGTTGGCTGGTGAACCGGCCCAGGGCCATTGCGCCGGCTGATCAGTCGAGGTGCAGCCTCCGGGCGATGACCGCGAACCGCTGAAAACACGTCCGGTCCCGCAGCGAAGTCCGCACGGGACCGGACGTGACGCTCGACCCCCTGGAGATCCGATGCTGACGATCGACGAAAACCTCTGTGCGCCCGAGCACTCGGAAGACAGCACCGCCGATGCCGCGCTCAACGAGTTCGCCATGTCGATGCTGTCCGGTGGTCACATCAACCTATCGATCGCCCGGCACTTCCAAATTCCCGTGACAGGCGCATTCGTCGTGGTCGCGGTGGTCTTCTCCGCAAGCCCGGACGATCCGACTACCGACCGGCCGACGGTGATTCCCGATGCTTGGTCGACCGACATTCGCCGATGCCTGGCAGCCGAATGCGGGTTCCCCGTACCGGCGCTACTGGGTCCGACCAGTGGCACGATCCTGATTCCCGAATCCTGCGCCCTCGGCCGCCGGATCGGTGATCTGCACCCGTTGTTGTCCACGGCCGCGCGCAACGCGATTACCGCGGTCGCCGTCGAATCCGCGACCGCATCGATCTCGGAGGCCGCCGGAACGGCCCACGAACTGTTGGACCTCGCGATCCGCCTGCGCAAGCAGTCGCGGCTGTACTTTCTCGACCAGCTGGCAGTGGAGTATCAGATCACCCGTCCCGGACCCGGTCGCGATCGCCTGGTTTCCCTCTTGGCGCCCCTCGAAGAACATCCGGAACTGATGGACACCTTGGCAGAGTTCGTTCGCCAGGGCTTCGATCGCCAACGTACTGCCCATCAGCTGTGCGTTCATGCCAACACCATCGACTACCGCATGCGGCGGATCTCGGCCTTGACCGGCCTGCCCTCGACACACGCCGCTCGCTACCGACTGTTCGCGGCGTTCACCGCGCATGCGTTCGTTCGAGCCGAACACGGCCACTGACAGCTCGTAAACCAGGCCAGGGGCGGTAGCCGCTCCGCACCGACCGACACCGCCGTGATGTGCGGCGACCTATGCGTGGGCAACCTCCAGCGGAGAGCTACCCAATTCCCAGTGTCGGCGCAACCGCGTGGTCGCGGCAGCGCATCGAATCAGAAGGGGTGGGCGAGGTCGCGGAGAACGCCGATCGCGGGTCGGACGTGAGTGGCCAGGACGCTTGCCGAGATGGGGGTTCCCGCGGGCGCGGCGTCGTGGGCGGCCAGGTTCGCCGCCAACGCGTGCACACGCGCTGCCGCCGCAGCCGACCAGGCGGGGTCGCGGCCGGCCGCCAACAGCGTTCCGATGATGCCCGAGAGCACGTCGCCCGCGCCGGCGGTCGCCGCCCACGAACCGCCCGCTTCGTTGACCAGCACCGGACGGCCCGGCGCGGCGACCAGCGTCGCGCGGCCCTTCAACAGCACCGTGACCTGCCAGGAATCGGCGAGGCCGCGGACCGCGCCCACCCGATCCGAGCCGACCTCGTTGCCGGTGAGCCGGGCGAACTCGCCCGCGTGCGGGGTCAGGACGGTCGGGGCCGCGCGATCGCGCACCAGTTCCGGCGCGGCGGCCAGCAGGGTCAGCCCGTCGGCGTCGATCACCACCGGGAGATCGGTGTCCAGTATCTCGCGAAGGCGTTGTCCGGCGTCGTCGTCGGTGCCCGCGCCCGGACCGAAGACCCAGGACTGGACGCGACCGGTGGCGGCGAACTGCTGGGTGGCGATCACTTCGGGGAAGTGATGCAACACCTCGGCCGCCGCGGTTCCCGCATACCGCACCATGCCCGACGTCGCGGCGACGGCAGCACCCGCGCACAGCACCGCGGCGCCCGGATACGTCGCGCTGCCCGCGCATACACCGGTCACGCCTTGCGTGTACTTGTCGTCGGCCGGGCCGGGCACCGGCCACGCGGCGCCGATCGAAGCGGGTTCCAGTGCGACGAGATCCGCTTCCGGAAGACGCAAGCTGATGGGGACCAATTCGATTCGGCCACACTGCGGTGCGGCGAGGGCATGCACCGGCTTGTAGGCGCCGAAGGCGACCGTGACGTCCGCGCGGACGGCGGGGCCGTCGATCGCCCCGGTGTCCGGGGCGACGCCGCTGGGCAGGTCGGCCGCGACGATCGGAGCGTCCAGCGCCGCAACGATTTCCGCGGCACGCGGCCGCAGCGGACCGCGACCGGAGATGCCGACGATGCCGTCGATCACCAGGTCCGGATCACCGGTGTCGTCGGCCACTCGACCACCGGCTTTGCGCAGCGCCGCAAGCCCTTCGGCGTGCGCCCGCTCCGGGTCGAGCAGGACCGCTGTGACGGCGACACCGCGGCGGCGCAACTGCGCTCCGGCCCAGAGCGCGTCGCCGCCGTTGTCGCCGGAGCCGACCAGCAGGGTCACCGCTCGCCCCGCGACACCGCCGGTACGCTCCCGCAGCTCTCTCGCCACCACCGTGGCCAGGCCGTGCGCCGCGCGGCGCATGGGCACGCCGTCGGGCACCCGAGTGAACAGCTCGGCCTCCGCCGCACGTACCTCGTCTACGGTGAAATAGCCCCGCTGCGTGGACATCGCCGCTCCCTCCTTCGGTGTGGCCTACTACGCTTGGCCATCATGCCAAGTGTTCGCCGCCGCAACGGGACCGTCCGCGTCTTCACGGGAGTCGCCATGGCCGGGGCGCTGCTGCTGTCCGGCTGCGGCGGCGACGAATCCGATTCGGCCGCCACCACCACGAGGAAACCGGCTCGGCCTGCCACCACCACCGCTCAGCAGACCGGTGAGCGCAAGCCCGCCGCCGCCACCGTCGCGGTGGACGACATGAAATTCTCCCCCGCCGAGGTCACCGTCAAGGTCGGCGACACGGTCACCTGGAAATTCGGTGACAAGCTGCCGCACACCGTGCAGGGCATCGGTGACAAGGCGATGGGCATCAACAGCCCGATCATCGACAAAGGCGAGTGGAGCTACACCTTCACGACGCCCGGTAGCTACCGCTACCTCTGCTCTCTGCACCCGGAGATGCGCGGGACCATCACCGTCGAATAACCCGCGCACAGCTCACCGGAGCAACCGATTCGGACGCCGGTCGGCGTCCGAGCCGAATAATCGCCTCCGCTCACACCGGGCGGTAGTCCCGGGGCCGGGCCCCGCGGGCGGAACTGGTGTTCAGCGCCTCGACCGCCGCCACCAGCGGCGCGAGTTCCGGGTTGGCGGCTGCTTGACCGAGAGCGCCTGCGAGGGCGGCGTCGTGCGTGGGCCGGGCCTGCTCGAGCAGGTCCAAACCCGCCGCGGTCACGTCGGTGTAGATGCCGCGGCGGTCGTCCGGGCAGAGGTACCGCTGGAGCAGGCCGCGATCCTCGAGCCGGGAGACCAGCCGGGTGGTGGCGCTCTGGCTCAGCACCACGGCTTCGGCGACCTGGTTCATCCGTAGGTGCCCGCCCGGCCCGTCGTGCTGGCGGCTCAGGACGACCAGCAGTGAGTATTCGCGAACGCTCAGGTCATGGCCGGATTGCAGGGCCCGCTCGATGTGCGCCTCGATCCGGTCGTGCAGCAGCGAGAGTGCGTACCAACCATCGGCGAGGCCGGTCGAAGCGACATCCGCGGTCATCGGCGTTTCCTTCGGCGTCAGGGGATCAGGCCTCCAGGATAGCCAGACTTCACAATAGCCCGCGCTTGCAATTAAAGCGCGTATGCAATTATTGTCGACGCCTGTAAGGATCTGACGCAACGTTATGTGGAGGCTCCCCTCATGCCCCTCGCCCTTCTCGCCCTGACCCTCGGGGCATTCGGCATCGGGACGACGGAATTCGTCGTCGTCGGCCTGCTGCCCGACATCGCCGACACCTACGCGGTGTCCATCCCCACCGCCGGTCTGCTGGTCACCGGATACGCGCTCGGTGTCGTGGCGGGTGCGCCGCTGATGACCGGCCTCGGCACCCGGGTTTCGCGCAAACGCATGCTGCTCGGCATGCTCGCGCTGCTCGTCCTCGGCAACATCGTGTCCGCCGCCGCACCGACTTTCGCACTGATGCTCGCCGGGCGGGTCGTGGCCTCGCTCGCCCACGGCGCCTTCTTCGGAATCGGCGCGGTGGTCGCCGGAACCCTGGTCAGCGTCGACCGGCGCGCCGGCGCGATCGCGATCATGTTCACCGGGCTCACCGTCGCCACCATGGTCGGTGTGCCGCTGGGGACGCTGCTCGGCCAGCATTTCGGCTGGCGGCTGACCTTCTTGTTCGTCGCGCTGATCGGGCTGATCGGCTTGCTGGGCGTCGCCGCGCTGGTGCCGGAACAGCCCGCCGACGCGAACGCCCGGCTACGCACCGAACTGGCGGTGTTCCGCAATCCTCAGGTGCTGCTGGCGATGGCGATGACGGTGCTCGGCTTCGGCGGGGTGTTCGCCGCGATCACCTACCTGGCGCCGATGATGACCGAGGTGACCGGTTACGCGGAGAGCTCGGTCACCTGGCTGCTCGTGCTGTTCGGCCTCGGCTTCTTCGCGGGCAATCTGATCGGCGGCAAGTTCGCCGACCGCCACCTGATGCCGATGCTGTACATCACCCTCGGCGGGCTCGCGATCGTTCTCGCGCTGTTCACCGTCACCGCCCACGACAAGGTCGCCGCCGCCGTCACGGTCGTGCTGATCGGCGCCCTCGGATTCGCGACCGTCCCGCCGCTGCAGAAGCGCGTCCTCGACCAAGCGGCGGGCGCACCCACCCTGGCCTCCGCGGTCAACATCGGCGCGTTCAATCTCGGCAACGCGGTGTCGGCCTGGCTCGGTGGCGTGGTGATCGCCGCGGGCCTCGGCTACACCGCCCCCAACTGGGTCGGCGTCGGGTTGGTCCTGGTCGCGCTGGTTCTCGCGGTCGTGTCCGGATACCTCGAGCGCCGCTCGGCGCCCACCTTCCCGGAGGAACCCTTGGTCACCGTGCGGGCATAGCCGAGACGGCGAGCAGTGGCCGCGCACTCGACAGTGCGCGGCCAACGAGCTACTCCACGGTGACGGACTTGGCCAAGTTACGTGGCTTGTCGACGTCGTAGCCGCGCGCCTGCGCCACCTCGGCGGCGAAGATCTGCAGCGGGACCGTCGACAACAGCGGCTGGAACAGCGTCGGCGCGCTGGGGATCTCGATGAGGTCGTCGGCGAACGGGCGCACCGTGTCGTCGCCTTCCTCCGCGATCACGATGGTGCGCGCGCCGCGCGCCTGGATCTCCCGGATGTTGCTCAGCAGCTTCGAGTGCAGCACCGCGCGCCCCTTCGGCGACGGCATCACCACGATCACCGGGAGACCGTCCTCGATCAGCGCGATCGGGCCGTGCTTGAGCTCACCCGCCGCGAATCCCTCGGCGTGCATGTAGGCCAGCTCTTTGAGCTTGAGCGCGCCCTCCAGTGCCACCGGGTAGCCGACGTGACGTCCCAGGAACAGCACGGTCGGCACCTGGGCCAGTTCCCGCGCGATGGTCCGCACCTGCGGCGCGGTCTCCAGCACGCGTTCCACCAGCTTCGGCATCGCCTCGAGTTCGGCGAACTCGCGGGCCACCTCGTCCGGGTACTTGGTGCCGCGCGCCTGCGCCAAGGCCAGCCCGACCAGGTAGTTCGCGGTCACCTGGGCCAGGAACGCCTTGGTGGAGGCGACGCCGATCTCCGGCCCGGCCCTGGTGTAGAGGACCGCGTCGGACTCGCGGGGAATCTGCGCGCCGTTCGTATTGCAGATCGCGAGGACGCGGGCCTTCTGCTCTTTCGCGTGGCGCACCGCCTCCAGCGTGTCGGCGGTCTCGCCGGACTGGGAGATCGCCACCACCAGCGTCGAGCGGTCCAGCACCGGATCGCGGTAGCGGAACTCGCTGGCCAGCTCGACCTCGACGGGCAGTCGAGTCCAGTGCTCGATGGCGTACTTCGCCAGCAGGCCGGAGTGATATGCGCTGCCGCAGGCGACGACGAACACCTTGTCGAAATCGCGCAGCTCCTGGTCGGCGAGGCGCTGCTCGTCCAGCACGATCCGGCCCCCGCCGTCGCGATCGGTGCTGAAGTGGCCCATCAGGGTGTCCGCGACCGCGGCGGGCTGCTCCTCGATCTCCTTGAGCATGAAGTAGTCGTGGCCGCCCTTCTCGGCGGCCGCCAAGTCCCAGTCGATCGTGAACGGGCGGGTGCGCGCACGCGCGTCCTCGCCCGCGAAATCGGTGACCCGGTAGCTGTCCACGGTGATCACGACGGCTTGGTCCTGGCCGAGCTCGACCGCCTCGCGGGTGTGCTCGATGAACGCCGTGACGTCGGAGGCGATGAACATCTCGCCCTTGCCGACGCCGACCACCAGCGGCGTGGAGCGGCGCGCGGCCACGATCATGTCCGGGTGGTCGGCGTGTGTGAAGACCAGGGTGAACGCGCCCTCCAGCCGGCGAAGCACCGACAGCGCGCTTGCCGCGAAATCACCGGCGGTCGGGCCGTCGGCGTACGCGCGGGCCACCAGGTGCACGGCGACCTCGGTGTCGGTGTCGCTGCGCAGCTCGACCCCGGCGTCCTCCAGCTCGCGCCGCAGCGGAGCGAAGTTCTCGATGATGCCGTTGTGCACCACGGCGACCTTGCCGCTGTCGTCCCGGTGCGGGTGCGCGTTGCGATCGGTCGGCGCGCCGTGCGTGGCCCAGCGGGTGTGCCCGATGCCCGTGGTGCCCACGAAACGATCGATGCCGGTTTCGGAGAGCTGGGCCTCCAGATTCGCCAGGCGACCGGCCTTGCGTTCCACCGCCAGCGCGCCCGCGCCGTCCAGGATCGCCACACCCGCGGAGTCGTAACCGCGATATTCCATGCGGCGCAACGCGTCAACGACGACGCCGAGCGCGTCTCGGTACCCGACGTACCCCACGATTCCGCACATGGCTCACCACACTACTTATCGGATAACGTTCACGTCGTGTCGGCGTCTGTGAAATCGCTAATGAGCACCCTGACCAGCCGCGGCCCGCACCGCGTGTTGCGTGGCAATCTGGCCGTCGCCGGCCAGCCGGGGGTGGTGTTCACCCCCGAGGCGGGGCGGAATCTACCTGCCGTCGCGTTCGGCCACGGCTGGCTGACCGGGGTCGCCCACTACCGCACCCTGCTCGAACACCTCGCTTCCTGGGGCATCGTGGCGGCCGCCCCGGACACCGAGCGCGGGCCGATTCCGTCACATCTGGGGCTGGCCGCCGATTTGCTCACCACGCTCGACATCTGCACCGGCGTGCGGCTCGGCGACGGCGAGATCAGCGTGCATCCGGAGCGCCTTGCCCTGGCCGGGCACGGCATGGGCGCGGGCGCCGCCGTCATCGCCGCGGGGCGGCGCGACGTCGCCACCGTCGTGGCGCTGTTCCCCGCGCCGACAGCGCCCGCCGCCGAAGCCGTCGCGCCCGAACTGGACATTCCGGCGTTGATCCTGGCCGGCGCGACCGACATCACCTCGGTGAGTTCCAACGCCATCCCGCTGGCCACCGCTTGGGGCGGCCCCGCGATCCTGCGCGCCATCGACAAGGCCTCGCACAACGGCATCATCGAGGGCAGGCGCGTACTCGCCGCCGTGGGCGCGGGCAAGCACGAAGCGAAGACCGCACGCACCACCCGCGCCCTGCTGGCCGGTTACCTGCTCACCACGCTCGCAGGCGACAAGACCTATCGCGCCTTCGCGGACCTCGAAGAGGTCATCCCGCACACCACAGTCGTCGACCCGGATGCGCCGCAAGAGGAAGAGGCGGCGCCGAAGCTCAAGGTCGGCCAGCTCGCCGCCCTGCTGCGCCGGTAGCAGGGCCCACGCTCGCCGGAGTACCTGGTCAGATCAGCCAGCTCTTGCGTCTGTAGAACGCGGCTTCCTCGTCCTCCTCGTCGACCGGAGTCACCATCTGACCGGCCCGGCGTGCGGCCATCGATCGTGCGATGGCCGCACGCTGCTCCCGTGCCTCGTCTTGCAGCCGTTGCTGCGCCTCCGCCTCGGCGGCGGCCTCGCCCAGCTCGTCGGCGTGCGTCGTCCAGAACTCGTCCATGTCGGCGGTCAGGCGATCGGCGAGTTCTCGGCCGGTCGCCGCGGTCTGCTCGTTGATCGCCTGGATCTCGTCGAGCAGCAGCGACATGCGGCGCTGGTTCTCGGCGGCGAGTTGCCTCGCTTCCTCGGCGTAGTTCACCATGCTGCGCCTCCTCGCTCATCGGGTGTGCGGATTCGGCCCGGCCGGGCTCACAACGGGCCCGCCTCGGCGAAGTCCGCGTCCAGCGGCCCGGCTTCGGCGAGTTCCGCGCCGGTGTCCACCGGCGCGTCCGGTTCCGGCATCGGCCTCGGATAGTGTTCGCCGTCCTCCTCGCGCCGGGTGCCCGGTGGGGTTCCGCTCGGCACACCGAGCCGACCGTCGTCGGTTTCCGGCGCCGGGGCCGAGTCGGGCGCATTCTCTTTCTCCTGGGCCTCCGGCGCAGGAGCCTCCTCTTGCGTCTGGTTCTCCGGCGTCGGGGCATCCGCGTCCTGCTCGGCCTCGGGCGCCGGAGCATCCGGTGCCGAGGGCTGCGCGTTCTCCGGCTCGGTTGCGGAGATGACCGGTATGCCTTGCTCGTTCAGCTCGATGGTGAACTCCTGTTCCTTGCCGGTGGCATCGGAGAGGAGAAGCCGCAACTGACCGTCCGGGCCCATCTCGAACTTCACATGCTTTCCGCCGATATCGAACTCCGCCTCGGGCCCGGAATTCTCGTTTCTCTCTTCGTCTTTCTCGCCGTCGGCTTCGGCGGTCTGCGGATCGACGCTGTGCACAAGCTTTTCGATCGCGTCGTCTACCCCGCTTTCGATGAGGCCACCCAGGGCTGACAGTCCCTGGTTCACGGCCTGGCCGAGACCGGTTGCCAATGGGGACAATTCCTGGGCCACCTGGCTTAGTGCGGCAAGTCCGTCCAGCGACGGCAACCTGGGCGCGGGCGTAACCGGAGTGCTGGGCGTTACGGGGGTGCTGGGCGTAACCGGGGCGCTCGGCGTGACCGGGGCGCTCGGCGTGGCCGGTGCGGCCGACGCGGGGACATCACTCGGTGTGGCGCTCGCCGGGACCGTGGCAGCGGGCGTGCCGGGCGGCCCGGGAGCATACGTTTCCTGGGGCTTGTCCTGGTTGGCCGGTGTTTCCGGCTGTGGATTCGTCGGACCTTCCGGCCGAGGGTAGGCCCGTTCGGTGACCTGCGCCAACGCGTCGGTCAGGTTCTTGTACTGGTCCTTGAACAGGCGATCGACCTCGGCGCAGACGTCGACGTAGGACGCCAATTTCCGATCGAAGTCCGGTTTGAAGGTCTTGGTCAGCCACTCGTCGGTGACGCTGCGCACCCGATCGCCGTACGCGCCGGTGAGCAGATTCCTGCTGTCGGAGTTGATGAAACCGAGCACGCTTTTGTTGATCTTGTCCTCCGGCACGGCGAGTGCCGGGAATATGCGGCCGAGGTCGCGCACCTGCTCGGCGTCGATCCATTCCCGCGCATGATGCACCTCGACGATGACTTTCACGTCGTCCGGAGTCTTACCGTCGATCTTCACCACTTTGCCGCCGCCCACCGGGCCCTCCAGCAGCTCCCGGGTGGCGAACGCCTTCGCGGCCACCGCCGAGCGCAGCGAACTCGCCATATCGGCGATCACCGTCATGGCCGCCCGGGCATGCTGTCGGTCCTCGTCGGCCAGGACCGACTGTTTGCCGAGCATGTCGAGCGCGGCGGCGGCAGCGGTTCCCTGCCACAACTCGGGCAGTCGACGGGTGTAACCCTGCTGCGCGTCCCATTCCCGATCGACCTCGGCCAGAGCGACTTTCAGCGCCTCGCCCGCCTGCTCCAGCTTCTCCAACCGCATGCCGCGCTGCTCGTCGTACATCGCCAGCAGCTTGCCCAGGTCGCCACGCCCCCCGTTGCCGCCGAATGCCGCCTCGTACAGCGGCATGAACTCGATCCAGTACCGCAGTCCCGCGCTGCCCTCGTCCAAGAGGGCGTCGATCGCCTTGCCCTGCCAGGAAACCGTCATGATCCCGACTCCTCGAATGTGTGGTGTCGCCGGTGCGAGCACGTGTCATTCGGCGGTCTCATGTGTTGTTCGTCTCGGAGGCGCGCTGCCGGTCGGTCTCGGCGTAGGCCACCACGGCTGCCCCGAGCGCGTCAGCGGTGGCGGTGGTGGCGTCGCTCCAGTTCCGCAGCCACGCGCTGATCCGTTCCAGTCCTTGCTGCACCGCGATGCCCTGCGGCGCATAGTTCCGGCCCGCCTCGTCACCGGCGCCGAACCGGTGATCGGCGACTCGCTTCGCCTGGTCGCGGACCGCGTCCGCCGATCTCCGATAGTCACTGCCCAGCGCACCGAGTTCCCCCGTGCGGACGCCGACCATTTCCGACCCGCCCACGAATCCCCTCCGTCCTCGTAGTGTCCTTGCGCCGGTGCGAATCTCGTTCGCACCGAGTCCCGCCGTACTTCCTTCGACGCAATACGCAGACACTCGGTTCCCCCGAATTCCGCTTACGCGGAGATGGTCAGCTGCCGATTCTGCCCCGGTCGGTGCGAACCCACTCGGAGGTGCCGTCCGGGTGGCGGTGGAATTCCCATGCGGCGTAGTCGCCGTCCTTCTCCACCACGGTGACGTGGTCGGCGAAGCCGTCGTGGTCGTAGTCGGTCCAGACCTGCATCGCCTCGTCACCGGTCGTGGTGATGGTGTCGAGACTGCCGTCGCCATCGATGTCCTGGGTCGGATGCTGCAATTCGATGGCGCCCAGTCCGCCGAGCGACGAGGACGCGTCGATGCCGGGTATATCAAGACCGGGGAATTCGCTCGAGGTGATCATGATTCCTCCTCAGCAGGACTCGTTCGGTGGCGCGTGCCGCACAAGCGGCATCGTTCCATCCTGACACCCTCGCGCGCTCGACGCAGCCCCCTGGGTCACTTCTTCGGCATCAGCAGCCACAGCACCAGGTAGAGGATGAACTGTGGGCCGGGCAGCAGGCACGACACCACGAACAGCAGCCGGACGACGTTGGCGTTCCAGCCGAGGTACTCGGCGATGCCACCGCAGACGCCTGCGATCCACTTGTCGTGGGCGGAGCGGGCGAAACGGCGGGTGGGGGCGGTCATTGGTCTTCCCTCTCGTGCGGTGATCGCTACGACCTCCACTGTGCCCGCCACCGCGGGCCCCGCCATCGGCCCCGCGGCCGATTCCCACCCTGATTTCTCCCGGGGCCGACCTCAGGGTCCGACCCCGAGCACGGCAGACTCGTGCTGGTGAGCACCACTCTGCATGCCCGCGGCCTGTCGGCCGGTCACGGCGAGCGCACGCTGTTCGCCGACCTCGATCTGACCCTCGCGCCGGGCGACGTGATCGGGCTGGTCGGCGTGAACGGCGCGGGCAAGTCGACGCTGCTGCGCATGCTCGCCGACCGGCGCGCGCCGACCGGCAGCATCACGCTCAGTCCCCCGGACGCGACGGTCGGTTACCTGGCCCAGGAGGCGCAGCGGATCCCCGGCGAGACCGTTCTGGAATTCCTCGCCCGCCGAACCGGAGTCGGCGAGGCACAGCGGGTGATGGACGCCGCGGCCGAGCGCCTCGCCGACGGCGGGCCGGACGAGTACTCCCCCGCGCTGGAACGCTGGCTTGCCCTCGGCGGAGCCGACCTGGACCAGCGCGCCCACGAGGTCGCCGCCGATCTCGGTCTCGCCGAAAGCCTGCCCGGCGGCCTGGACACGCCGATGACCGGGCTGTCCGGTGGCCAGGCGGCCCGCGCCGGCCTGGCCTCGGTGCTGCTGTCGCGCTTCGACATCCTGCTGCTGGACGAGCCGACCAACGACCTGGACCTGGACGGCCTGGCCCGGCTGGAGCAGTTCGTCGGGGGCGTGCGGGTCCCGCTGATGGTGATCAGTCACGACCGCGAGTTCCTGGCGCGCACCGTGAATCGCGTCGTCGAGCTGGATCTCGCCCAGCAGCAGGTCGGGTTGTACGACGGCGGTTACGAGTCGTATCTGATGGAGCGCGAGATCGCCCGGCAGCACGCGCGCGAGGCCTACGAGGAGTACGCCGACACCAAAGCGGGCTTGGAGTCCCGCGCGCAGATGCAGCGCAACTGGCTCGAGCACGGCGTCCGCAACGCACGCCGCAAGGCGCGCGACCCCAGGAAGATGGACTCGGACAAGGCGGGCCGCAAGATGCGGGCCGAATCCACCGAGAAACAGGCCGCCAAGGCCAGGCAGACCCAGCGCCGCATCGAACGACTCGATGTGGTGGAGGAACCGCGCAAGGAGTGGGACCTGCGCATGAGCATCGCCGCCGCCCCGCGCAGCGGCTCGGTGGTTGCGACGCTGTCCGGGGCGAAGGTCACCCGCGGCGACTTCACGCTCGGCCCGATCACCACCCAGGTCGACTGGGCGGATCGCATCGTTCTCACCGGGGCGAACGGCTCCGGGAAGTCCACCTTGCTGGCGCTGTTGCTGGGAAAGCTCCGGCCGGACAGCGGGACCGCGAGCCTGGGTTCCGGCGTGGAGATCGGCGAGGTGGACCAAGCGCGCGGGCTGTTTCGCGGAACCACCGCGCTGGCCGACACGTTCGGCACCGAGCTGCCGGAACTGCCGGAGGCGGAGGCACGCACGCTGCTGGCGAAATTCGGCCTGCGCGGCCCGCACGTGCTGCGCCCGTGCGACACCCTCTCCCCCGGCGAACGCACCCGCGCCGCCCTCGCCCTGCTCCAAGCCCGCGGGGTGAACCTGCTCGTGCTGGACGAGCCGACCAACCACCTGGACCTCCCCGCCATCGAGCAGCTGGAGCAGGCCGTCGAATCCTTCACCGGCACACTGATACTCGTCACCCACGACCGCCGCATGCTGGACACCGTCCGCGCGACCCGCCGCTGGCACATGACCGCGGGCACACTCACCGAGACGGTCTGACCACGAGCGCGTCTCGGCGCGACGCAGCATCCACCGAACCGCGCCGGTCATCGTCTTCGGCTCGTGCGACGACCACACCGGCTCAACCACAGGTTTTGAGCGAGCGAAACAATCGGGCGCCGTTCACGGCCCGGCGCGCGACCGCCACGTCCACGACTGATCCCGGGTTCACAGCACGACCACCGACCACCGCGAGCCGCGTGCACGATATCCAGGGCTCGCGCCTTTACGCGCCCAGCGCACCCCCACTCCCGGTTCCGAGCGAAGCGAAACCGAGCATGCCCCGATCGCGGCCCGACTCGCGTTCACGCGACCGCCACGTCCGCGACTGAGCGCCGGTCATCAGGACGACCACCGACCACCGTGAGCCGCGTGCACGATGTCCAGAGTTCACGCCCCGACGCGCCCAGCGCACCCCCACTCCCAGTTCCGAGCGAAGCGAGACCGAGCATGCGCCGTTCGCGGCCCGGCTCGCGTTCGCGTGGCCGTCGCGTCCGCGACGAAGGAGCAAGCGGCGGTCGCGCGAACGCGAGCCATAAGGGGGCCGCGAACACGCCGCGACGAAGTCGCGGCCAAACTACACAGCCGCAACCCGCTTGGCGAGGTCGTCAGCGAGCTGGCGTGCTTGGCCGGGGTCGGTGGCCTCTACCATCACGCGCACCAGTTCCTCGGTGCCGCTGGGGCGCAGCAGTACTCGCCCGGAGTCGCCCAGCACGCGCTCCGCTTCCAGCACCGCTTCCCGGATCTCGGGTGCGCGTGCGACCACGGATTTGTCGCTGACCGGCACGTTCACCAGGATCTGCGGCACGGTCTGCAGCACGCTCGCCAGGTCGGCCAGGGTGCGCTGGGATTGCGCCATCCGCGCCATCAGGCGCAGGCCGGTGAGGATGCCGTCGCCGGTGGTGCCGTATCGGGGGAACACCACGTGCCCCGACTGCTCGCCGCCCAGGGTGAAACCGCCGCGCCGCAATTCCTCGAGCACATAACGGTCGCCGACGGCGGTGGTGCGCACGGTGATTCCGGCCGCGCGCATGGCGATGTGCAGCCCGAGATTGCTCATCACGGTGGCGACCAGGGTGTTTTCGGCCAGCTCGCCCGCGTCGTGCATGGCCAGGGCGAGGATCGCCAGGATCGCGTCGCCGTCGACCACATTGCCGTAGGCGTCGACGGCCAGGCAGCGGTCGGCGTCGCCGTCGTGCGCGAGACCGAGATCGGCGCCGTGCTCCACCACCGCGGCCCGCACCTGGTCGAGATGAGTCGAGCCGCAGCCGTCGTTGATGTTCAGCCCGTCGGGCTCGGCGTTGATGGCGATCACCGTCGCCCCGGCCTCGCGGTAGGCGGCGGGTCCGACTTCCGCGGCCGCGCCGTGCGCGCAGTCGACCACGACGGTCAGTCCGGACAGGTCCTGGCCGGTCGCCTCCACCAGGTGTTCCACGTAGCGTTCGTGGGTGCCCGCGAGGCTGTACTGGTCCGGGATGCTGAGCCCTTGATCACGCGCGCCCGCCGCGTTGCGCACCCGTCCGATGCCCGCGCCGGTCGGGCGGAACGGCGTCTGCGCGGCCATCAGCGCCTCGATCCGGTCCTCGATCGCGTCGTCGAGTTTGTGCCCACCTGCGGCGAAGATCTTGATCCCGTTGTCGGGCATCGGGTTGTGCGAGGCGGAGATCATCACGCCGAGACACGCGTCGTACAAACCGGTGAGGTAGGCGACGGCCGGCGTCGGCAGCACCCCCACCGCGAGCACGTCCACGCCCGCCGCGGTCAGACCCGCGGTCACGGCGGCCTCGAGCATTTCCCCGCTGGCCCGCGGATCGCGGCCGACCACCGCGAGCGCCCGCATCTTGCCCCGGCTCAGGATCTGCGCGGCCGCGCCGGAAACGCGCAGCGCCAGCTCCGGACTCAGTGACTCGTTGGCAAGCCCGCGGACTCCGTCGGTGCCGAACAACCGTCCCATACCTCGCCCCTCATTGATGATCTGTGGCGTAGGCGTCGACCTGGGAGGCACCGGCCTGTGCACCACGAAGGCCCCGCGAACGCCGCGTGTTCATACAGCGCGAGAGCAGGCGACCAGCTGTTCGCTGGGAGCCTGCTCTCGTACAGCTGCCGCGACGACCGTACCGCGTCCGGCACCGCGGGGGCGCCGGACGCGGAAGATCGACGATGCCGATATCAGCGCTTCGAGTACTGCGGCGCCTTACGCGCCTTCTTCAGACCGTACTTCTTGCGCTCGGTTGCACGCGGGTCACGGGTCAGGAAGCCGGCCCGCTTGAGGGCGGGACGATCCTCGGGGGTGACCTCGATCAGCGCGCGGGCGATGGCCAGCCGCAGAGCGCCTGCCTGGCCGGACGGGCCGCCGCCGACCAGGCGGGCGTGCACGTCGAAGGACTCGGTGCGCTCGACGGTCACCAGCGGCGACTTGACCAGCTGCTGGTGCACCTTGTTCGGGAAGTAGTCCTCGATGGTGCGGCCGTTGAGCACGAAGTTGCCGGAGCCGGGGAGCAGGCGCACGCGCACGACGGCTTCCTTGCGGCGGCCGACGGTCTGCACCGGGCGGTCGATCACGACCGGAGCGTAGGACGCCGAGTCCTCGGAGTCCTCGTAGCCCGCGCCGTCCTCGACGGCTTCGGCAGCGTCGAATTCCTCGACGAAGTCCTCGTTGAATTCCTCGGGAGCGGTCACTGGGCCACCTGCTTGATCTCGAACGGAATGGGCTGCTGGGCGGCATGCGGGTGCGTCGGGCCCGCGTAGACCTTGAGCTTGCCCGCGATCGCGTTGCCGAGCTTGTTCTTCGGGATCATGCCCTTGACGGCCTTCTCCACGAGCCGATCGGGACGCGTCTCCAACACCTGACCGACGGTCCGCGACTTGAGGCCGCCCGGGTGCCCGGAGTGGTGGTGGATCAGCTTGTCCTGCCGCTTGTTGCCGCTGATGGCAACCTTGTCGGCGTTGATGATGATGACGAAATCGCCACCATCGACGTGCGGGGCGTAGGTCGGCTTCGTCTTGCCACGCAGCAGATTCGCTGCCTGGACGGCGAGACGGCCGAGCACTACGTCAGTGGCGTCGATGACGTACCACTTACGGGTCACGTCACCCGCCTTGGGGCTGTACGTAGGCACAGTGCTTCCCTGTCTGTCGTCGGTGTTGCCGGCCCAGCGTGTGGTCGAGGTGTTCCCGGCGGCCGGTGGAGACCCGGGACTCGGCGGACGTTCGGGCGATTCATCAGGAGTCGACCGGACGTTCCACACGCCGACGAGCCACGATACCAGTGGGGTATCGCGGGAAGAAATCGCCTCAGGTCTCGATCGGCGGGCCGAAGTCCATGGCGCCGGGCGGTCCGGGGATCAGGTAGCGCAGGGTGTCGACGTCGGGCCGTCCGCACTCGGCGCCGCTTTCCCGCACTTCCCGCTGGTCCCCGCGAGCGTTGGTGACCCCCGGTCGCGGCTTGGTGATCGCGTAGGGGGCGGTCGCACAGGCGACCGGATCGGCCGCGGCCATCTTCTCCGACACGACCGAACCCGTGTCCAGGACGACCGACTCCGCGGTCAGCTCCACCCGATGATTCCCGGACGGAAGCGCGACCACGGCCAGCGCCACCGCCCCGACCACGGTATTGGCCCCGAACAGGTTGCCCTTCATCTTGTTCCACAGCTTGCCCTTGCGGTGCCGGTCCTCGGCGTCGGACTCCGCGCCCTGGTCCTGCCATGGTCCCTGGCCGCCGGGGTACTGCGACTGCTCCGGTGCGCCCGGATAGGGCGGCCGTGGGCCGAGGGGCGCCACCGGCCCGCCGGGCGGCGGCCCCGCGGGTCCGCCACCGGCCTGCTGATCCTCGGACGCGCTCGGCGGCCGGGTGAAACGGCTGCCCAGCTCGGCGAGGTTCGGCGGGAGACCGCGCGGCGCTTCGTCGGGTCCGATCCTGGTCGTCGCCTCGTCGGGCTGGGTCGGATATCCGGGCCCGTACTGGACGCCGGGCACCGGCCTGCTCGGCCGCTGTCCCGCGTCCGCCGGTTGCGGCGGGGCCGTGGCCTGCGACGGGTACTCGACGGGGCGCTGCGGGGCGGGCGCGGATTCGGCGTGCCCGCTCGCGGGTTCCGGCTCACCCGCCTCCGTATCGCTCACCAACAGGTGCGCCGCGCCGAGGACGAGCGCGTGCATCGGATGGTCGGCCACCTGCAGGCGGTGCCCGAGATGGTTCTGGAAGGCCAGCCGCAGCGCGTCGTTGAAGCGCACGTTGCCCGACAGCAGCACCGTCGAGGTGTCCGCGCCGATCGAACGTGCGGCCGCCATCACCTCGATCACGACGTCGTCCGCCGAGCGGGCGTCGCGCATGGCCTCCGCGTCCACCGGAACGTCGACCGATTCGGTGGGCTGCTCGTCGTCGCCGTGCACCGCCACCACCAGCATGCTGCGGCCGTCGGAGTACACGCCCGTCGCGCCGATGCCGTTCGGCCTGGACCGGTCGGGCGGGTGCACCAGTCCGAGCGCGCGGACGTAGCCGGACAGCGCGACGCTCTCCGGCAACGGCTCGACGACGACGTCGAGCTGTTCCACCATCGAGGCGTAGACCTCGACCTTCTCGTCCGGCCAGCTGTCCGGGAAAGGCAACGCCACCAGGTCCGGTTTACCGCGCAAGTGCTTGCCGATCTCGGCGAGCGGGTTGTACATGCGCGCACGGAAGACCAACTCGGCGGGCCAGGTGGCGCCCGCGACCACGATCTGCGGATGTCCGAGGATGTCGCGCACGTCGGCGATCGCCATCCCGAGATCGGGCCTGTTGCGTTCCACGCCCGCCGTGTGCAACCGGCCCGACGAATCCGCCAGCAGATATGCCGGCGGCGTCCACATACCTTCCACTTGCACCGGGCGGATGGGAACGCCACCACCACCCGCGGCCACGGACACCACATCCCAGCCGAGATGCACTGCCCCTACTCGCACCGTCACAGGCATAAGTGTGCCCGGTTCGCCGCCGAGATGCTCGTCGGTGCCGTCCGATGCCGTCCGGCGCCGCTTTCGCGTACCGGGGCGCTCGCGTCGCGTTCGAACCGCTTCACGCCGACGACTTCTTCAGTCGCAACCGGCGCCACGTCATGACCGCCAGCACCAGGGTGATCAGCAGCAGCACGCCGACGTCCAGCGCCCAGATCTCCGGCTTGTGCTGCCAGAGCGTGTCGGGTTGCGCGTTCAGGAACAGTTCGCGGATGTTCACCGTCGACGCACCGCTGGCGTATCCCCACCGAGCCGGGAACAGCCAGGACACCTGCTCGAGCACGACCCGTCCGGTGACCGGGATCAGCCCGCCCGCCATCACCAGCTGGCACATGATGGCGACCACCAGCAGCGGCATCACCTGCTCGTTCGACTTCGCCAGCGACGAGAGCAGCAGGCCGACGACCACGCAGCAGATCGCGGTCAGCGCGATATCTATGTAGAGCTCCGCGCTGCCGGACGCCAGCACCGCCCCTTCGCCCGGCCGCTTCTTTCCCGCCAGCACGATGCCGACCAGCACCGCCGACTGCAGCAGCGCGGTCAGGCTGAACACGGCGATCTTCGCCATCAGGTACGCCGAGGGCAGCAGCCCGACCGCGCGTTCGCGGTGGAAGATCGTCCGCTCGCCGACCAGGTCGCGCACGGTGAGCGTGGAACCCATGAAGCAGGCGCCCAGGATCAGAACCACCAGCAGCTGCTGCGTCTCACTGCCGCCCTCTGGCACGAATGTGCCATCGGGTAGCGCTTTCAGCGCGCCGCGCTGGAAACCGTTCTTTCCCGGCACCACCAGCGAGAGCCCGCCGAGGATGAACGGCAGGATCACCAGGAACGTCAGATAACCGCGGTCGGCCAGGATCAACCGGACCTGACGACGCGCCAGTGTCGAGAACTGCTTGCCGCGGCTGGACTGCGGCGGACTGCCCGCGGGACCGTACGGCTGCGCGGGCGGCGGCGGTGGCGGCGCGAACGCCTGGCGGGAGCGATAGGCCGCGAACGCCTGATCCGGGTTGGCCGCGACGTTGGCGAAGATCTCCGCCCAGTCGCTGGTACCGAGCGCCGCGCCGACGCCAGCGGGGTTGCCGCAGTAGGCGGTCTTGCCTCCGGGGGCGAGCAGCAGCACCTGGTCGCACATGTCCAGGTGCGCCACCGAGTGGGTGACCACGATCACCACGCGACCCGCGTCGGCCAGTTCGCGCAGCATCACCATGACCTGCCGGTCCAACGCCGGGTCCAGGCCCGAGGTCGGTTCGTCCAGGATGAGCAGCGACGGACCGGTCAGCAGTTCCAGCGCCACCGAGGCGCGCTTGCGCTGGCCGCCGGACAGGCGGTCGACCCTGGTGTCGGCGTGCTCGGTGAGCGAAAGCTCTTGCAGGACACCGTCGATGACCTTCTGCCGGTCCTGCTTGCTGTTGTCCCTCGGCAACCGCAACTCGGCCGCGAACCCGAGCGCTTGGCGCACCGTGAGCTGGCGGTGCAGCACGTCGTCCTGCGGCACCATCCCGATGCGGGAACGCAGCGCCTCGTACTCGGCGTGCAGATTGCGCCCCTCGAACGTGACCACGCCGCCCGACGGCTGGGTAGTGCCCGCGATCAGGCGCGACAGCGTCGACTTACCCGCGCCGGACGGGCCGATCAGCGCGGTGAGCGTCCCGCGGCTGGCCGACATGTTCACATCGACGAGCAGTTGCTTGTTGCCCTCGACGGTGAAACCGACCCCGTGCACCGCCAGGCCCTGCTCGGCGACCGGCTTCTGCCGGTGCACCAGCGCGCCCTGCTGGACGACGAAGTCGATGTTGCCGATGGTGATGATGTCCCGCTCGCGCAGCACCGCGCGCTCCTGGCGGTGCCCGTTGACGAACGTGCCGTTCGCCGAGCCGAGGTCCTCGATGGTCAGGCCCTCCGCGGAGGCGACCAGGCGGGCGTGCTTGCGCGAGGCCAGCGGATCGTTGACGACGATCTGGTTGTCGGTGGTGCGACCGATGCCGAGACCGCTCGGAGGAATGCGGTCGGGGCGGGCGATCGGCGCCGTGCTCGCCCTCGCCCGGACCGGCGGCATGTTCGAGGTGTCCGCCCTGGTCGTCATGTTGACGTTCAGCGCGGGCGACGGCGCGTCCTGCGGTGGCGGATAGCTCGGACGCTGGAATTGCTGCGCGGGCCGCCGGACCGCGTGCGGCGGCGGTCCCGGCTGCGACGCCTGCGCCGGTTGCGGCGGGCGCGCCGAGGGCCGTTGCGGTGGTTGCGGGTTCGCCGGCAGCAGATGCAGCAGCGGGCCGCTGATCGCGTCACCCAGCCGGACCTGCGTGGGACGGTCGATCGACACGGGCTGGGTCAGCCTGCGCGCGTCCACGAACACCCCGTTGGTGCTCTTGTTGTCGGTCAACACCCAGGCGCTGCCCTGCCAGGCCAGCGTCGCGTGCACACGCGAAACGAGCGGGCTGTCGACGAACAGCGTCACCTCCGGCGCACGGCCCATCGTGACCTGCTGGCTCGAATCGAATACTCGTTCGTTTCCATCATGGCGCACGGTGATGGTCTGCGCCCCCGGTGAAGACATGCAGCGGATACTATTCCATCACCCGGACATCGGCGGTGCCCCCGATGCGCCAATTGCCCCGATCCGGCGACCGATGTGAACGTATAGCGGCCGACGAGGGGGAGCCTTGCCGAGAGTCCGTGCGACCGTGCTTGTCGCGGCGCTGCTCAGTATTCTGGCGCTGGTCGGGGGCTGTGTCCGAGTGGTCGACGGCCGGGCCGTCTCCATCTACGACGACCCGTTCAAGGTCGCCGGACTGCCCACCACGAGCGGCCCGAGCGGCCCGCGCACCGGCGTCCCGGACAGCACACTCACCGCGACGAACGGCGACGGCGGGCTCATGGATACGCTGGCGCTCAACGCCATCGATGACATCCAGACCTTTTGGCGCGGCGAGTTCGGCAAGGAGTTCCAAGGCGAGTTCAAGCCGGTGGACAAGCTGCTGTCCTGGAGCGCGAAGTCCGGGCGCAGCGAGGCGGTCGAGTTCTGCAAGGAGACCACCTACCGCTTGGTGAACGCCGCCTACTGCCGCCTGGACAATTCCATCGGCTGGGATCGGTCGGTGCTGCTTCCCACCATGGAGGAGGCCTTCGGGAAGATGTCCGTGGTGATGGTGCTCGCGCACGAGTACGGGCACGCGGTGCAGACCATGGCCAAGATCGTCGGCCCGAAGGATCCGGTGATCGTGAAGGAGCAGCAGGCGGACTGCTTCGCGGGCGCGTTCATGCGGCACGTCGCCCAAGGTAAGGCGAGGCATTTCACGATCAACACCTCCGACGGCCTCAACTCGGTGCTCGCGGCCACCGTCGCCATCCGCGACTCCGACCCCGACGATCCGGAGAGCGTGCACGGTTCGGCCTTCGAACGCGTCACCGCGGTGCAGATCGGTTTCACCGACGGCCCCAAGGGATGCAAGGGCATCGATCAGGACGAGATCGACCAGCGCCGCGCGAATCTGCCGCAGAGTTTCAGCGACGACCAAGGGCACGGTGAGTTCCCGATCACGAAGGAGACGCTGATCGAACTCACCAAGGCGCTCCAAGCCATCCTGCCGATCGACGAGGAGCCGACCTACGACTACTCCCGGGCCGAGATCGACTGCCGCGATGGTGCGGTCACCGAACCGGTGTCGTATTGCCCGGCGAAGAACACGATCGCCACCGACATTCCCGGCCTCGCCGAGCGGGGAACGTCGAATTCCGGTGAAGACGACCCCCTGCCGCTCAAGGTGAGCGGTGACTACAACGGCTACGTCGTATTCATCTCCCGCTACACCCTGGCCGTCCAGCAGAGCCGTGGCGAGAGCCTGGTCGGCGCCAAGACCGGACTGCGCGCGGCCTGCCTGTCCGGAGTGGTCACCGGCAAGCTCGCCGAATCCGGGCGGCCGATCAGTCAGGGTGACATCAAACTCGCCACCGGCGATCTGGACGAGGCGGTCTCGGGTCTGCTCACCGACGGCTTGGCCGCGAGTGACGCCCAAGGCAGAACCGTGCCCAGTGGTTTCTCGCGCGTCGAGGCCTTCCGCGCCGGAGTCCTGAGCGGCGAGAGCGTCTGCGCAGCGCGCTATTCGTAGTCTGGGCTCAGCGGCCGAACGGCGGCGGCGCGGCCAGTTCGAAGCGCAGCACGCGGTTGCCGAGCATGATCTCGGTGCCCGGTACGAGGACCATCGACTGGTGCGGCGCCAAGCGCACCCAGTCGCGGTAGCCCGGCAGGCGGGTGCGGGTGCCGTTGGTCGAACCACAATCCACCACCGTGACATCCCAGTTCACCAGGCGGATTTCGGCGTGGGCCCTGGACATGCCACCGGAGGCGTCGTCGACGCGCAGCGGCACGAGTCCGCTCTCCGCCGCGGGGGAACGCTCCGGATCGCGACCGACTACCGCGTCGGCGGCGAGCATGTAGGTCATGCCGTCGTCGAGGATCAGCATGCCCAGCGGCGGACGGACCACCTCGATCAGCGCCTGGGTCTGGTCGACCGGCATCCCGCAGACGGTGCAGAACGCCGCTCGCGGATCGCTGGGATGCGCACGCGCGCATTTGAACCCCATCACCTTGACGGTCAGCGCGGTGGCCTTCGCGGTCGCCTCCAGCCTGCGCTGTAGTTCCGGGTCGGGCCGCGGCGCGGGATTGGTGCCGCCCACCTGGGTGGGCGCGTGGTGTGGGTCGATCGGCGTCTGCTCGGTCTCCGCGTCGAGCATCGCGGTCGACGGCGCGGTCGGATACCGCGGGCGCCCGGCCACCGGCTGCGGTTGCGGCTCGGGCCGCTCCCGCCGTCCGGTTTCGGCGGGCGGCTCGTGTTCGACGCGCGCCGTGGGCAGCGACGATGTCTCCGGGCGGCGATGCGTGCCCGCGGACTGGGACTCGCTGCCGTTACCGGAGATCCCCGCGCGGGGACCGTCCGACCAGACGATCGCGCCACCCGCCTGGGCGATGCCCTCGACCAACCTGCCGATGCCGGGCTCGGGCGGCAGGTCCGGGATGCGGCCCTTCCCGTCGTCGACGAACAAGGCCGCGGCCCGCGCCGGGACCGCCGCGACCCGATCCACCGTGAAGGCCGCGTCGCTGCCGCGATATCGCTCGAGCACGCCGTCGCCGGCCAGTACGGCGGTGATCGCGCCGTGCAGGAAGATCGCCACGCCCCCGTTCTCGGCCGCGGAGAGGATGCCGAAGTCGATCGGCTCACCCGGGCTGATCCGCTCGGCGTGCTTCATCAGCCAGCGCGTCGCCTGCCGCGCCACCAGGGCGCCGGGGCCGCCCGGCTCCCGATCGGTCGCGTCGCGCACCAGTTCGGCCAGTGACTCGAGGGCGACGACGGCGGGCGAGTCCTGGGTCGGCCTGCCCGGCTTGCGGTGCGCGACCACGACCACCGCGCCCGCGACCCGGGCCACGGCGTGGCTGCCTACGACGACCTCGACCTGCCGATCCTTCACCGGTATCGGCCTCCGCCGGAGGTGTGGTTCGGGGTCGTCGTCACACCGACAAGGGTACCGATAAAGGGTATTGCGATACGAAGGCCATCGGTCCCCCTCCCCGGCGTCCGTCGGGTAACTTCAGTGTCAGCAACGGGAGGAACGAGGGGCCTGAGATGGTTCGGACGCAACGCATCGCGCTCACCGCGTCATGTCTGGCACTGGCAGGGATGCTGGCCGGTTGCTCTGGCGTGCAGGGGACGCCGACCCCGGGCGAGATCGACGTACGCACGCTGGAAGTCGGCATCTATCCCGTCGACAAGCACGAGTACAGCCAGGATGCGGGCGGCAAAGGCGCACTGCTGGAGGGCATGCGGATGTCGGCCGCCGTGGTCCCCACCGTGCGCATCGACCCCGTGCTGAAGTTCGGTCGCGGCAGCACCGTCGTCGCGGATGCCGAGCAGGCATTGGGCTTCGTGGCCAAGGTGTCCAGGCCGGTCTTCGACAACCGCAAACTGGTCGTCGGATACGCGGCCAGCGGCGCCGACCGCCCCGATCCGGCAGGCCAGACCAATCCGGCGCCGGAAGCCACCGCGGTCACCAACGCCCTGTTCCGTTTTCCCGACGAGGCCGCCGCCGAACTCGCCGCCCGCGAGCTCGAGGATGTCGACATCGCCGTCTCGCCGGACAACCGCAAACTGACGTCGTCGAAGTATGCCGACGCCTACATCCACTGGCGGCCGGGCGTCCCGAACGTCGGTGCCTTCATGGCGCACAAGGAATTCGTCATCTCCTTGTTCATCCAGCGTCCCGTCGCGGATGGCGACGACCTGGTGAAGTGGGTCGACAAAACGCTGGCCGCCCAGGTCGCGCAGCTGGACCAGTTCACCGCGACGCCGGTGAGCAAACTCGACACCCTGAAGGCCGACCCGGACGACCTGCTCGCCCGCGTCGCGGTAGCCGACCGCAAGAACCGCGCGCCCGACCCGGCGACCTTCGCCGTCTACGGCGGATACCACACGGTGCACCGCGCCGACGACGAGTCGGTACACCTGCGCCTGATCGAGGACGCGGGCGTGGACCACATCGGCCTCGTCGACGACAGCTACGTCGCACGCACCCGCGACGCGGCCGCGGCCCAGAAGCTGGTCACCGGCCTGCTGGAAAGCGAAGGCGCGCACTACGACACCCTCGGCGCTCCCAAGGACGTCCCCGGTGCCAAGTGCCTACAGCTCAACAGCAAGGGTGACCCGGACCGGGAATACAAGTACCGCTGCTACGTCGCGTACAAGCGGTACATCGGAGTCGTCACCAGTGATAAGGAACCGGACGTACGACAGAAGGTCGCCGCGGAGTACGCGCTGTTGGCGAACAGTTTTTGAGATGAGCAGCGGTAGGCGCCCGGCGCCTTCGCGATCCCGGGCCACGGGTCGGCCCACGTAGGATCCGGCGCAACTACCGCAGTCAGGGGAGGGAAGAGTGCAGCACGGCGCTATGTCCAGACCGATTCGAACCGCCTGTGCCCTGGTGCTGGCCGGCGCCGTCGCCTTGGGCGGCGGCGCGTGCGATGGCTCCGAGGCCGCGACGGAGCGGCCCGCGCAGCCCGTCGATCTGGCTCAGCTCGACGTGGGCAATTACCCGACGACGCCGCGTGCGCTCGCTACGGCGAAGAATCCCGAGCAGGCGCGCATGATCGAGGCGGAGCGGCTGGCGAATTTCGTCCCGCTGTCGTCGGATATCGACCCGGCGTTCGTCTCCGCGAATCCGTCCATCGCCAAGGTGTTCATCGATCCGAAGGGTTCACTCGGCCGCATCATGCAAGTCTCCCGCTTCGCGGAGGCCGCACCGGATTTCGTCGCCGGGTTCCTCAGCAGCGCGGGCAGCGCGCCGGACAACCGCGGCACCGACCTGGTCAACGCCGTGCTGATCTTCCCGGACGAGCAG
Organism: Nocardia sp. NPDC047654; assembly: GCF_043205035.1. Lineage (NCBI taxonomy): Bacteria > Bacillati > Actinomycetota > Actinomycetes > Mycobacteriales > Nocardiaceae > Nocardia > Nocardia sp. NPDC047654. Next base: position 146,021 of record NZ_JBIDDF010000005.1, on the reverse strand, counting down.
AAGGCGGCCGCCGCAGCAGCGGCTTTGGAACGCGTCGACTTCGAGGCGAACAACCGGAACACGCCGGTGCAGATCCCGAAGTACCCCGCCGCGCACGCGCATTGGCAGCCGCACGAACAGTCGATCGGGTCGTGGTTCGCCACCGGCAAATTCGTCGTCTACACCTGGGTCTTCGACTACGTGAAGATCTTCCTGGAGAAGGTCGACCTTCCGCCGCTGCTCAGCCTGGTCGAGAAGAGCCTCGACACCGTCGTCCCGGCGATCGGCAAATTCACTCCGACCCCCGTCGATCAGCTGATGACAGCGCCGATCGATATGGACGGCATGCTCAACCGGGCTCTGCCGCGACCCCGGGAAGACTCCTGGATCGACCCGCCGGGCGCGTACACCGGCGCAGGCGCCCTGCACTTCACCATCGATTCGGCCGAGGACCGCAGGATCATCGAAGCCGCGGGGGTCGATCGGTACGCCACCGACGGGACCGATCTGTTCCGCACGCGCGACGCCGACGCCGCCGTCCAGTTGCGCGAGCAGCGCGGCGGGCTGTCGAAGAAATTCCGCGCCGCCGAGTCGCCGAAAGGCCTGCCCGCCGCGCACTGCAAGGAATACATCGGCAACAAGACGGTGGTCGTCCGGTTCTACTGCTCGGTGGCCTACGACCGCTACACGGCGTTCGCGTGGTCGCATCAGCTGCTCGACGCGCAACAACGCATCTCCGCCCAGTACGCATTGTTGGTGAATGCCAAATGACGAAATTCCGCACCGCCGTCGCCGTGCTCGCGTGCACGGTGACCGCCGCGATCCTCACCGGCTGTGGTTCGACGATGCCGGGGACCGCGCAGCCGGGTGAAATCGACATTCGCAATCTCGACACCGGCAACTACCCCACCGAGCCGCCGAACGCGCACGACGACGACTACCAGCCGCTGTTCATCGACATGAACAAGGTTGCCGCGATGCGGCTGGCCGACCACGTCGCGTCGGCCTACGACATCGACCCCAGGATGAAGTACAGCTGGACGCCCTCCAGCATCAGCAAAGGGACGCTGCCCGGCGAACTCGGGAACCCGGCAGACCTGCGGCCGATCGCGGAACGCAACCGGATGATGTTCGGGTTCCACACCAACGGCTCGGATCAGGACATCAGCCTGATCGCGTCGGGATGGCCGTCCAAGCCCCGGCCCAATTCCACGACGGTCGGCACGATCGTCATGCAGTTCCCCGACCCGGAGCGCGCCCGGCAGGCCGCGACCGAGTTCTACGACGCCGATTTCGGCGCCTACCGCGAGCAGAACGAGCCGGTCACACTGCCGCGGCAGCCACAGGCGCGAGCGCACTGGCGTCCCGGCTCGCCTTTCCTGCGCACGATGCTCGCGCACGGCTCCTACGTTGTGGCGTTCCTCCTTTCGGCGAACGCTCCCGACCGCGCCGCCCTCGTCGCGCTGGCGGAGAAGGCGTACGACGTTCAGCTGCCCCTGCTCGACCAGCTCCCTCCGCTGACCGAAGAAGAGATGCTGCGGTTGCCCTGGGACCCCGACCATCTGCTGAGCCGCACCCTGAATCCGTCCAAGGTCCAGTCTCCGAGCTACGACGATTCGAACGCGCTGTTCGGTCTGCGCGGAATCATGCAATACACCGGAGACCTCGATTACGCGAAACAACGTTTCACAGCGATGGGCGCCGAGAAATTTGCGGCCAACGGCGACACATTGGTGATCCGCACCGCCGATGCGGAGACGGCGCGGCGGGTTGTCACGGAACGTATCACGCCCACGGTGGTTGCCCGTCCGGCCGATCCGCCGCCGCATCTGCCCGATTCGGCATGTGTGGAGAACCGGTCCGGACTATTCGACGACCGGCGATTCACCTGCGTCGTCGCGTACAAAGAATACGTCGGATTCGTCGCGGCGAATCAACTGCTGGACGCTCAGCAGCGCGCTGCCGCGCAATATTCCGTTTTCGCGAACAGCCGATAATGCCGCATTTTCGTCGCACATCGGGTCGAGTATGCTGCGGGGCGAACGCCAGCGGCCCGCGTGGAGTCAGGAGATCGTGAAGATGCCGATGAGCCCCGGGACCATCGTCGGCGGGTACCGCGTCCTGCGGGTGCTCGGCGCGGGCGGCATGGGCACGGTGTATCTGGCCAAACATCCCAGCCTGCCCAGAACCGACGCGCTGAAGGTGCTCGGTGGCGAACTCAGCCGCGACTACGAGTTCCGCACCCGTTTCGAACGCGAAGCCAATCTCGCCGCCGGGCTCGACCATCCGAACATCGTCTCGGTCTACAACCGCGGTGAGGAACACGGCCAGTTGTGGATCGCCATGCAATACGTGGACGGCACCGATGCCGCCGCCGAACTGGCCCGTGATCCGCACGCGATGAATCCGCTACGCGCCCTGCGTATTACGACCGAGGTCGGTAAAGGGCTCGATTACGCGCACCGCAAGGGCCTGCTGCACCGTGATGTCAAACCGGCGAATTTCCTGCTTTCCTCCCCCACCGACGGTGAAGAAGAACGCGTCCTGCTCACGGATTTCGGCGTCGCCAAATCCAATGACGACACCACCGAACTCACCCAGACCGGCAGTTTCGTCGCCACCATCGCCTACGCCCCGCCCGAGCAGCTCACCGGCAGCCCGCTCGACCACCGCGCCGATGTGTACAGCCTCGCGTGCTCGTTCTTCAAACTGCTCACCGGACGTAATCCCTACCCGGGAACGCAACCCGCGCTAGTGATGATGGGCCATCTCCACGAGCCCCCGCCGCTGGCCACCGCGGTCAATCCCGGCCTTCCGCAGGCCATCGACCATGTCTTCGCCCGAGCAATGGCGAAGAACCCGGCCGAACGATTCCACAGCTGCCGCGAATTCACCGACGCCGCCGCGAGCGCTCTCACTCCCGGCTACAACCCCGTCGCAACCAACACTTCCCCCACTTATCCGGTCCAGGTCCTCGATCCGCGGCCGGGGACCGATCCCCGAGTCGCTGTCTCCGGTCAGGTGACCGCTGCGCCCCCGCGCAAGAACTGGCTGCTCGCCGTGGCCGCCGGCATCGTGACCGTCGCCCTCGCCGCGGGAATCGGCATCTGGGCGCTGAACCGGGACGAGTCCGGCCCCGCGTCCGCGGCCGCCACGCCGAGCAGCACGGCCGCCCTGGCGCCGCTGGACCGGGCGCGGGCGGACAATCCGGTGTTCCGGGGCAAGACGATCACGATGGTGGACGTGCCACGCGGCTCGCAGGTCTCGATCTTTCTGGGTGGCACCCCGCAGGCGAAATTCCTGGAGGATCTCGGATTCGTCTACAACCTCAACTACGCACGTCAGGGCGACGAGGCATCGCCTCGGGAACTGACCGGCTCCACCAGGCTGGAGGCCGCGGCGGACGGCTACGTGCTGGCCGTGCGCAGCGACGAAAAGGCCGGTGGCGGTGGACTGCTCGGGCTGCCCTACCAAGTGGCGGGCACGCGCGCCACGGTGATTCCGCTGGACGATCCCGCGGCCGTCGCCGCGGTCCGCAATTGGAGCGAATCCTCCGAACAGACCCTGCTCGACCGTCTGGTACCGGTGCTGCGCAATCGCGTGAAGTGATTCGGTCACCTTCGCTGAAGCGAAGGCTTCGTAGGCTTTTCGAATTCCGGGACCACTGGTTTTCGCCATTCTGCTGGTAGCGGCGAACTTAGGCGTTCGGTAAGGTGTACCGCAGCCAGCCCACTCGCCGATCATTACAGCAGCGAGCAGGGGGAAGGAGGGGAGCCGAGCGCTGGCGTTACAAGTCATGCGGACCCGGATTGCGTCGTGGTCTTCCGAGCAGGCCCGTACGCGGCCGCCGAAATCACGGAAGAGCCGGGCCGAAGGGCGCAGGGCCCTGATCCCGTGGGGCGATGCCGAATTATTTCGAGTCGGATGGAACCGATCAGAGCCACACCGCGTCCAACCAGATGTACAGGCCAACTGAGGCTTCCGCCGTTGGCCGAGACGGGAACCGAAAGGAGCCGAAATGGCAGGACAGCTCGAAGCGAGTGAAGAGGCGATCTCGAAGTTTGTGGACAACTGCCGGCAGCGGCACCAGGATCTGCAGACCGCGATCACCGCACTGAACAGCAAGTCGGATCAGACCACCGCCACCTGGAGCGGTGCGGCGCGTCAGGCGTTCGACACCTTCATGGACAGCTACTTCGCCCAGGCGCGGAAGCTGAACGACCAGCTGGATCAGACGTCGGACAAGCTCGCCCACGCTGGACGGAAGTTCGCCGATCAGGACCAGCAGTTCGCCCAGCAGGTGGCCGCGCAGGCCTCCAGCCTGGACCTTCCCTGATCCGATAGCCGTACCACAGACAACAAGGAGCTCCACATGGTAGCGAACGATCCCGGTCGGATTGCCTCCAACTTCGGCGAGGTCGAGGCGGGCGCCCAGGCCATCGTGGCCGAGGCGCGCAGCGTCATGACCATGCTCGAGGATTTCCACAAGCAGGTCACCGACTTCGTGACGAACTACTGGAAGGGTGACGCGAACGACGCGTTCGCCTCGCTGCAGGCCCAGTGGAACACACAGGTCACGCAGCTCAACACCACGCTGGAAAGCGCGGGCAAGATGGTCAGCAGCGGAAACTCCGACCTGCAGGGCACCGACACCGCGCTGGCGGGCCTCTTCTGAGATCCCGTCTCGGCTGATTCGAGCCCCCGGTACTTTGGTACCGGGGGCTCGAATCATCCTGCACAGAGCAACATTCGCTGAAGTACGGCACGGCCGCACGGGTCACGGGACGACGCGGACGGTGTCTCCGAAATGCGAGCATGGGGCCTCCAATTGCCCCCACTCATCTCCCGCGTACTGGCAGCCGATGCTGATCTGAATCCCGAACTCCAGCAGAACATGCCAGTGAACGGTTGATCCGTCTCCCGGATGTTCCAGGTAGGCCAAGCCGGAACGGCCACCGAACATGACATCGCGCTGCAAGTCGGTCAGTACCCCCGGCGGCCGCTGAGCCATCTGTGTCTCCAGCTTCGCCGCGACCTGCGCATAACTGGACGACGCCGTCAGCGGTGCCTGCATCAGCGTGATTCGCTGCCGAGCACCGGCTTCGGGCACCAAATCGAGACGAGCACGTCCGGTATCGGGCGATTGGGTGACGCGCCAGCCGGGCGGAACGCGGAATCGAAGGCGGCCGAATGCTTCCGGTGGCGCCTCATCCGGCGGGCCGATCGGCGGCGGCGCGGCGATCGGCGATGCCACTCCCGTGCCCGGCGCCGCTGCCGTCTCTTCACCTCGGCGACCGGACAAGATGACCGCACCGGCGACGATCAGAGCGACGACCGCCAAGGCCGCGACGGCGACTGTCGCGAAACGCGCTGTGTCGTGTCGGGGCTGCTGGGCAGCGGCGCGTTCCCGGAGCGATTGCATCCACTCGGTGGGGGCGGTCGACGCTTCGCGCCGGTCGTTCGGCTCGGCCCGACGGCCCTGGACGAGATCGGCACCGGCGACGGGACGTAGCTCGACGGCGGTGCCCGCGGTCTGATCGATCGCGGCACGGAGCAGGTCGAGTTTCGAGGGATCCGCGATAGCCACCACCTGCGCGAGATCGATCGGACCGCTGTCCAGCAACCGAGAGATCAGGCTGCACAAACCGGCGTATCCCGCTGATTCCGCGGTGATTTCGGCCAACGCGAGGGTCGGCTCGTATTCACAGGATTCGAGATGCACGCCGCGATGGCTGCGGATGACCGCTGAGGCCGTAGTGCCCAGCATTCCGAACTCCAGTACCAGGGTTCGCCTGCTATGACTGGTGCCCTCGTCGGACGCGACCGAACGCACCGCGATGTCCTCGAATACGACGTCCGTGGCGTAGCGGCGCGCCGCCTGGTCGAGCACGTCGCGACGGCCGGCGCCCCAATCGGTGGGGCAGATCAATGTCATCCGGGCACACGGGGCTGCGATACGCAGATTCTCGAGCAGACCCGCGAAGACAGCACCCATCGCGTCCACCACCGAAGGCGTACGTGGCGGCAGGGCGATGGCGTCGGCGGGCACGAACTGGATCACCGAACCGACCTGGGTGGGCGGCGTCAGCGGCTGCCCCACCACGAGGTCGAAATCGTTGCTGCCCAGAACGACCGACGGCGGCATGTCCCAGTGCGTGTCGGCGCCGCGCGCCCAGATACGCGCTTCCGTGACGACGAGCTCGACCTCGGACATCAGGGCGACGGCATCCAGGCCGTCTGCACCAGGCCCTCCATATTCCGGGTTACATAGGTGCCTCGACCCGGCGGCATCGGACTCGGCCGCTTGGTGCCCATCAGGACGCCTTCATCCTTGCTGCAGCTCAGAATCAGGCCCGCCGAGCCCAGGTCCCGCATCCTGGCCAGCGTCGCCTCGAACATCGCCCTGCTCGCACCACCCGAACGCCGGGCGATGATCACGTGGAAGCCGAGGTCCCTGGCGTGGGGCAAGTGCTCGAGCAGCGCCTGGACCGGGTTGCCCGCGGAGGTGGCGACCAAGTCGTAATCGTCGATGATGACGTACAGTTCCGGCCCGCTCCACCACGAGCGATCCCGCAACTGCTGCGGAGTGACATCCGAGCCAGGAGTTCGCTTGCTGACATAGGCGGCCAGGTCGTTCATGTTCTGGGTGAACTGCGGCGCCGTGGAACCATAGCCCGCGAGGTACCCCTCCGGAACGAGCCCGAGCATGCTGCGCCGGTAATCGCCGAGAATGAAGCGGGCCTTGTCGGGGGTGTTGGACGCGGCGATGCCCTCGATCAGCGAGCGCAACAGCGTCGTCTTCCCCGATTCGGTGTCACCGATGATGATGAAGTGCGGGCTCTCCGCGAAGTCGATGTACACCGGCGCCAGCTCGGATTCGTTGATGCCGAACGGGATTCGGAGGCACTTCGCGTTCGGGTCGACCTGCGAGGGCCAATCGCCGGCCAGGTACAGCAGTTGTTCGCGCGGAAGCTGTTCGGGCAGCATGCGCACCTGCGGGGCATGACGGCCCGGTGTCAGCCCGGCGATGGTGGCGACCGCGTCCGCGACGGCCTGGGTGAGGTTGGTCGGGTCGGGGGTGCCGTCGATGCGGGGCAGGCCGGTCAGCATGTGCAGGCACTCGGGGGTCATACCGCGGCCCGGCCGCCCTTGCGGGACCAGCGAGGCGAACTTGCGACCCAGATCGGAGTCCATCGGATCGCCGAGGCGCAGCTCGATCCTGGTGCCGATCTGGTCCTTCAGCGCGGGCCGCGCCTCCGCCCAGCGGTTCAGCGCGATGACCACGTGGACGCCGTAGGACAGACCCTGCACGGCGAGGTTCATGATGGTCTGCTCGAGCATCTCGAAGTCCTGGCGGATCGAGCTGAAGCCGTCGATCACCAGGAACACGTCGCCGAACGGATCCTCGTGCGCGCCTGCGGCGCCCGGACTACTGGCCGGATCCATCGCGCGCAGTCTGCGGAAGTCCGTCATCGATTCGATGCCGAGTTGCCGGAAGCGCGCCTCGCGCTGCCGGACGATGGTGGTCATCTCCGCGATGGTGCGCCGGACCTGGTCCTCGTCCAATCGGCTGGCGACCGAGCCGACGTGCGGCAACCCTTGCAGGCTCGACATGGTGCCGCCACCGAAGTCGAGGCAGTAGAACTGCACCTGCTCGGCGGTGTGCGTCAACGACATCGCCATGATGAGGGTGCGCAGCGCCGTCGATTTACCGGACTGCGGACCGCCGACGATGGCGACATTGCCGCGGGCGCCGGACAGGTCGATGACCATCGGGTCGCGGCGCTGATCGTAGGGCCGGTCGACGATGCCGATCGGGGCACGCAGCGTGGACACCGCGGAGTACTCGCCGGTGAGGATGGAGCGCGGGAGGAGCTGGTCGAGCGTCGGCGCCTCGTCCAGCGGCGGCAACCAGATCTCGTGCGCCGGGCGGCCGTGGCCGCGGATCCGGGAGACCAGCATGTTCAGGTTGGACAGCTGCTCGCCGTCCTCGTCCTGCTCCGGCTCGAGGCTGGGTTCGGGCGGCAGCGGAACGCGGTCCGCCGCGCGGAAGTCGACATGCGTCGCGGTGAACGGCCTTGCCTTGACGTCGATCTCGCCGGACTGCGTGGCTACGACCATGTCGCGCTGCGAGCCACCGCCGACATATTGGCCGGAGACATAGGAAGCCTGGAAGCGCTGGATCTCGCCGGAGTCCGCCTTCAGGTAGCCGCCACCGGGGTTGTTCGGCAGGTTGTAGGCATCCGGCACACCGAGCACCTGACGGGACTCGTTGGCGGAGAACGTCTTCAGTCCGATGCGGTAGGACAGGTGGGCCTCCAGGCCCTTGAGCTTGCCTTCTTCCAGGCGCTGCGAGGCGAGCAGCAGATGTACGTGCAGCGAGCGGCCGAGGCGGCCGATCATGACGAACAGCTCCGCGAAATCCGGGTGTTGGGTGAGCAGTTCGGAGAACTCGTCGAGCACCACGAACAGCGCGGGCAGCGGATCCAGGTCGGCGCCGGCCGCCCTGGCCTTCTCGTACTCGGAGACGTTGGCGAAGTTGCCCGCGGCCCGCAGCACTTCCTGGCGGCGGTTCATCTCACCGGCCAGGGCGTCCTTCATGCGGTCGACGAGGTCGGCCTCTTCCTCCAGGTTGGTGATGACGGCGGCGACGTGCGGAACGCCCTCCAAGCCGAGGAACGTCGCGCCGCCTTTGAAGTCGACCAGCACCAGGTTCAACTGGTCGGGTGAGTGCGTGGCCAGCAGGCTGAGCACGAGGGTGCGCAGGAACTCCGACTTACCGGAACCGGTGGCGCCGATGCACAGACCGTGCGGGCCCATGCCGTTCTCGGCGGCCTCCTTGATGTCCAGCTCCACCGGAAGGCCGTCGGCGCCCACCCCGAACGGCACGCGCAGGCGTTCCCGTCCGTAGCGCGGTCGCCATGCGTGCTCCGGGTTGAACGCGCCGATGTCGCCGAGACCCATCAGCTGGCTCCAGGTCGAGATCACCTCGGAGTCGTCGGTTTCCACGTCGCTGCTGCGCTGCGTGGCCGCACGGTAGGGCGCGAGTCTGCGCGCCACCTGCTGCGCCTGCTCGGGGCTGATCCGGTCGATCAGTGCGAAGCGCTCCTGATTGCCGGTGGCGCCGCGGCCGACGCACTCGCCGTTCTCGACGATCATCTTGATGCCGCGCGACACCGCCAAGCGCGGCGCGTATCCGCACAGGTCGATGATGGTGACGCCCTCGTAGCCGGACTCGCGCAGCTGATCGTCTTCGGCCTCGAGCAGACCGCCGTCCACCACGAAGACGATGTGCACCATGTTCGCGTTGGCCGGCTGGTTGCGCGAGTACCTGACCCGATTGCCGAGCAACGGATGCAACCCGGCCATGGCCTCCCGGATCGAACCGTAGAACATGCGCTCGGTGCCGATGCCGTCCTGCGCGTCGGGATGCTGGGTGTGCGGGAGCCACTTGGTCCACTCCCACTCCGGCGCGGTGTCCGGTCCGCAGACGACCGCGACGAGCACTTGATCCGGCGCCTGGAACATGCACAGCTGCACCAGCATCGCGCGGGTCATGTCGCGCGCCTGCGCCCGGTCGCCGTCCAGCGCGATGGTGGCGAAGCCCTTGACCGCGATGGCGGTCGGCAGGTCGGGCACGGTCGAATGGGCGCGCACGAAGCGGCGCAGCGAGACGGCGGCGATCGGCTCGAGTTCCTCGACCGGGCCGGTCTCGGGGGCGACCAGCCTGGTGGCCAGGCGCTGCCCGCCGAGACCGATGCGGGCGTGGCAGAAGTCCTTGTCCCCCGCCCGTCGTTCCCACATGCGGCTGGTGCCTGCGAGCATCCAGACCAGTCCCGGCTCCGGGTGGCTCCATTCGACGGAAGCCCGCTGCTGTGCTGCGGTCTCGTCGACGTCCTTACGAACCTGGTCGAGGTAACGCAGGTAATCCTTGCGATCCTCGTTCGCCTCGGCGGCCTTCTGCCCCTTGCCTCCGCCCTGACCGGCGAACATGCCGACCATCGAGAACATCATCATGAGCGGGAACATCATGCTCATCGGGTTGGAGGCGATACCGCCGCCCTGGGTGAACAGCAACGCCATCATGCCGACCATGCCGATCACCATCACGACGGGCATGAGCTTCATGACGAGGTTTCCCGGTGTGACCCGGGGGATTTCGGGCGGGGGCTGCAGCGTGACCTCGCCACCGGGTGTTCGAGGCATCTCGCGGCGCGCACGGCGCTGGAAGCGGACAGTGCTCATCGACGAGATTCCCCCTTCGGCCAGCTGCGATCCGGCCTCAGTGTAGAGGTCACAGCCGACATGTCGTACAGTTCGACCAGCATTCTGCTGCCCGGACCGTGGGTTCGCAAGCTCGCCCCCGGCCTGCGGGGCCGCGGAATCACGAGGTAGAAGACCGAGTTGGGGGAAGCTTGACGCACGCGCGACTTGACCACATCGATGAAGAATCCTCGCGCGGGATCGTCCGCGCTCCCGATCTCGCCCGGGTGACGATTCTGGCCAAGCACACTCAGGTCGACATGGCCATACCGGTCGACGTGCCGGTCGCGCTGGTGATTCCGAGTGTGGTCGACATGGTCGCCCAGCACAGCCGCAGCAACGATTTCGACAACGAGGGCGAGCGTTACGAGCCCGCGGAGTGGGTGCTCGCCCGGATCGGCCATCCGCCGTTCTCGAACTCGCTCAGCCTCGGCGAGCACGGTGTCCGCGACGGCGAACTGCTCATGCTGGAAAGCGCCTCGCACACCGCGCCGACACCGCTGTTCGACGACATCATGTACAACGTCGCGATCGCCGACACCGACCACTACCGCAGCTGGACCCCGCAGATCGCGCGGATCACCGGCTCGGTGCTCGCGGCGGTCACCATGATGGTCGGCTGCCTGGGTCTGCTGCTGTCCCCCGGCTCGCTGCCGATCGGGGTGGGCGGCTCGATCGCGCTGGTTGTCGCGATTCTGCTAGTCGTGAGCGCGATGGTGCTCAGCAGGATGTACGGCGACACCGGCACCGCACTGGTGCTCGGCGGGTGCGCACTCCCCCCCGCGTTCAGCGCGGGCATGCTCTTCGTGCCGGACGATTACGGCTGGGCGCACATCCTGCTCGGATCGGTTCTCGCGGGGGCGACGGCGATCCTGGCCTGGCGGGTCATCGGCGTCGGTCTCGCGTTGTTCATCGGCGTGGCTACGCTCGCGACATACGCGGTGCCCGCGGCGCTGGTCGGCCTGCTCACCGACCATCCGGAGCGCGCGATCGGCGCGGGCGCGGCGGCGCTCGGCCTCGGCGGGCTCTCCCTGGCGCCCCGGGTGTCCATGCTGCTGGCGAAACTGCCGCTGCCGCCGGTCCCCTCGCCGGGCACCCCCATCGATCCCACCGAGGACGACCCGGACGATCACCGCGCGCTGCCGACCATGGAGGCGCTGCGGGTGAAGTCCGACCACGCCCGCAAGTACCTCGCGGGCCTGGTCGCGGCGACCACGCTGGTCACCGCCGCGGGCGCGCTCGCCGCCACCGACCCGTCCTCCGACGACCCGTACTGGCAGGGCATCGCGCTCGCACTGGTCTGCGCGGCGGTGCTGATGTTCCGCAGCCGCACCTACGCGGGTGCGGAGCAGGCCGTCGTGCTCATCGCCGGTGGCGCGGGCATCGTGCTGATCATGCTGGTGGGCGCCGGTTTCGCGATGCACCAGCCGCTGGCCGTCTTCGGCGCGGCGATGGTGGTCCTGGTCGCGGCGCTGATCCTCGGCATCATCATCCCGAACCAGTCGGCCACCCCGCCGATGCGCCGCGGCGTCGAACTGCTCGAGTACACGTTCGTCGCCGCAGTGCTGCCGCTGGTCTTCTGGGTGACGGATCTCTACGCCCTCGTCCGCGGGCTGTGAACCGGGCGCTGCGCACCGGGGCGGCCGCCGCGGTGCTGTCTTTGAGCATGTCGTTCGGAGTGGGTGCGAGCCAAGGCATCGCCTATGCCGATCGGCCACCGTCGGTGGATCCCGGACAACTGCCCGCAGGGGATCCCGCACGGCCGCTGGACAAGACCGAGCGTCCGGGCAACACGCCCTGCTATTCGACCCAGCAGGGCGGCGACGGTCCCGCCGCTCCCGCACCACAGCGCTCACTGGACCTGCCGCACGCATGGGAGTTCTCCCGGGGCGAGGGCCAGCTCGTCGCGGTGATCGATACGGGCGTCGCTCGTCACCCGCGCCTGCCCGATCTGGAGGCGGGCGGCGACTTCGTGGCCGACGGCGGCGATGGAGTCAGCGAGGATTGTGACGCGCACGGCACCGTCGTCGCCGGGATCATTGCCGCCAAGCCGCAGGCGGGGCAAGGTTTCTCGGGCGTGGCCCCCGAAGCGCGAATTCTGTCGATCCGCCAGACCAGCGCGCTGTACGACTACGCGAACCGGCAGGATAGGAAGCCGGAAGATCCGCCTCGTGGATACGGCAAGATCGAGGCACTCGCCGCCGCGATCCGGCGCGCCGCCGACCGGCACGCTTCGGTCATCAACATCTCGCTCGTCTCCTGCATGCCCAGTGGCGTGAGCTTCGGCGACGGAGCCGTCGGTGCCGCCGTGCGCTACGCCACCTTGGAAATGGACGCCGTCGTGGTGGCCGCCGCGGGCAACACCGACGACAAATGCAAGGCGAGCAATCCTGGGATCGATCCGCTGAATCCGACCGGGGATCCGTGGAACAACGTGACCACCAACGTCACCCCCGCGCGCTACGACGATTACGTCCTGTCCGTCGGTTCGGTCGACCGGAACGGCGCGCCGTCGAGTTTCACCGTGCCGGGCCCCTGGGTCGGTGTGGCCGCACCGGGTGAGGACATCGTCTCGCTGGACCCGCGCGGAACCGGCACCATTACAGGAAAATACGACAACCAGAGTCTCGTGCCGCTCAAGGGGACGAGCTTTGCCGCGCCGTATGTTTCCGGGGTCGTCGCCTTGGTTCGCGCTCGTTTCCCCGAACTCAGAGCACTCGACGTGATCAAACGTATCCAGGCGACGGCACACGCCCCGGGCGAAGGCTGGAACCCCTATGTCGGTTACGGTGCGATCGATCCGGTCGCCGCGCTGACCGCCGAGGTGCCGAGGACACTTCCGCCGAAGCGACCCGCGGCAGCTCAGAGTGTGCAATTGCAAGTCCCGTCACCACCCCCGCCGCCCGACAACCGCGCCCGCAACGTGGCGCTGATCGGGAGCGGCAGCGTCGCAGCACTCCTGATCCTGGGCATGCTCGCATCGTTCCCCATCCGCCGCAGATTCGGCGTCCGCGAGGACATGTGAGGAATTACCCGCGTGGTGCCATTTCGGATATCGTGGCCGCACCGGCGTCCGGGCACTGCTTGCCGCGGTAATAGACGGTGGATTCGACAGCGAGAAATGATGTATTCGAGGCAGTAAACCATGATCAACGGCACAGGGCTGCGTTGTTTCACGACAACAGGTCTCCACCGTGTGCCGTTGATCTCGGACGAGGTGACGGTGCGGGCTTACTGCCCGCGTGCGGGCTCCAGTTTGTAGTACCTGTAGCCGTCTTCGACGCAGACCGCTTCCTTGCCGTACATCTGCCGGAAGCTGTCCTTGCCCGTTGTCATGCATTCCTTATAGGTCATGCCGTGCTTGGTACGCATCGGTGCGGCGGTGGCGGCCGAGGTGGCGACTGTGCCGACCACGGTCGCGGCGGTGATACCGATCGCCAAGGCGTACATGGTGCGCTTCATGAGTGAATCCCTCCCTTATCTGTGGCGAAACTCCCTTTCGCCAACTCGGAGGGTACCGGATTCGACATCAGCGACCAATTCAGGCAACTCGGTCTCAATTCTGGTTTTTTACAAGCTCTTTCGCCGGGTTCGCGTCCGGTGCGACGCCGTCGTGGGCCACCATCGCGTCCTGACGGCTGAGCACCGGACCGGAGGCGAGCAGGCCGAGGATTGGCCATGGCGCCGGTTCGGGTTGTTTCACTCCCGCATCCGTACTCATCCCCAGGGCTTTGACCGCTTCGGCGTCCCTGATGCCGTAGCGAACACCGGTATCGGCGACGTAGAACTGGCTGTCCTTGCGCTGGCTGTCCGGCTCGATGCCGGTGCCCTGTACGAATGCTCCGGAACCGGGCTTGAAGTACACCGAATCCACGTTGGGGCCGTCACCGTCGGCCTGGGCAAGCGGCACCAGGCGAGCGTTCTCCGGCATCGGCAGACCTACGCCGGTGATCACCGAAAGCTCGGCATGATTGCCCCCACCGTCCTCCGCGGCGGCGATCGGCTTCCACGACAAACAGCTGGTCGGTCGATCCTTGATCTGTACGAGCGAGGGCGCGGTGGCCGGATAGTCCCTCACCGGCAGCGTCGTCGATATGGGTGATTGGCTTTTCTCGAACGGAATGATCGTTGGATTTCGGCCCGCCCCGGGATCGGAGTTGAGGATGATGTTGGCGGTCAGCTGAGAGATTTCCTGCCTACCGTCCTGTAGCACCACGAAGTACTGCTTGGTCCCGGCATCTTGCACCACTTCGCCGATCCGGTGGTCACCGATGTTGTACCTCGGCTGCGCGCCGCGATCATCGATGTGCGGCACCTCGATCCGCTGCACTTCGGGAATCGCGTTGAGCAAGCCTTCGCTGATCGGCCGCGGTTGCACGTTGCGGATGCCCAATGCCTCCGTCACGGCGTTGCTGTTCATGTCGACGCGGGCGCGCTTGTTGTCGTAGACGAGGTAGGTGGCTTCCTTGCCCTTGACCAGCAAGGCGTTACCCGACTCCATCGCCGAAGCCTTGGCTCCGAGCTCGACATCGCCGATGAGCACCGAGGTGGTGGCCTTGTCGGTGCCGTCGAGCTGGAGAGTGTCACACACCGTCCAGGCCCGCCCCTCGCCCTCCTTGTCGAAGTGCAACGACCCGGGAGCGCCTGGGATGCCGATCAATTGGCCGCGCGGTTTCTTGCCGAGCTCGGACTCCTTCACGGTGGCGGGTTTGGCCGCCTCGCCCGCGGCAAGGCGGGCCGAGGCGAGGTTGAGGGCCGGGTGCACCACGTCGTCGATCACCACGTAGACGGCGCCGGAATCCTTGCCGATCAGGATCTTGTTGTCGTCGCCGATCTTGCCCTGGGGACGAAGCAACGCGAGCACACCGCAGCCGGCCAGGACGACACACGCCAGGATCAGTCCCGCCGCGTACGCGCGGGACTGGGATCGCATGGGGTCGTGCAGCATTCGCACGTCCCGGCGCACCAAGGCGTGCTCCATCCGCCGGACCAGAAAGCGGTAGCCGCTCACTTGCCAGCGTGTGGTGGGTTTTGAAGGCATTATTCCTCCCCCGAACAGTGCTCACGTTCGCGGAACACAGTACAGTTCCCGAGGACTCTTGTTCAGCTCGGCCACAGCGAACCGGCCGATATCGGGTACTTTGGGGGACGAGGATGGCGGAACCGGCAGGCGCGGGACCACGACCGCTTCTCGGGCGCGTCTCGATGCAGAACCTGCTGATCGCGCAGATCATCGGGCTGATCGCCGGAGTCGTCGCGCTGTTCGCCGGCCTGCCCGGACTTCCCGCGTTCGCCGTGGCGGTCGTCGTCGCACTGATCCCGCTGATTCCCGTCGCCAAACGCACCCTGCTGGACTGGATCGCCACGTATTGGCGCTATCTCACCCATCGTGACTACGAACTCGGCGACACCGTCGACTTCCGCGGCACGGACGGCCGTTCGCTCGGCCTGTACTGGGACGGCAGCCGCGTTGTGACGGTGGTCGAGGTGCTGCCCCCGCCCGGCGGGCTGACCAGGATCGCCCGCACCACGGTGCACGCCTCGCACCTGCTTCCGCTCGCCGAGCTGGCGAAATGCCTGAACCAGCACGACATCCTGCTCAGCGGCATCGACATCATCAGCCATGGGCACCGCAGCCGTTCCGGCACGCCAGCGGGCAAGATCTACGAATCGCTGCTCGGCCCGCTGCCCGCCACCGCCCACCGCACGGTGTGGCTCGCGATCGGTTTCGACGCGGTGGCCTGCCCGGAGGCCGCGGACCGGCGCGGCGGCGGAGCGGAAGGCGCTTCGCGCGCGGTCACCATCGCCACCCAGCGGATCATGCGCACACTCGAGGACGCCGACTGCAACGCCCGCATCCTGACGGCGCCCGAGATTCGCAAAGCGGTCCTGCAGATCACCGGTGGTTACGACCCGCGCACACTCGAACACCGCTGGCGCTATGCCGAAATCGGCAACAACGTGAACATCGGCAGCGCCGTGGATCCCAAGCGGCTCGCGTCCGATCTGCTCGCCCAGCTCTGGGTGGCTCCCTCGCGCGGAACGACGGTGGCGGTGCGGCTGCGCCCCGGCAGTTCGGCCGACTCGGTGAGCATCGGTGCCGCATGGCGGCTGACCGCGCGGGAGCTGCCGGAACGGTCCGAGTTGCCGGGCATGATCTCGATGAACGGACGCCACCGCGACGGGCTGCTGGCCCATCTGCCGCTCGCGGTTCCCGGTGTGGACGACACCGTCCCGATGATCGAGCACCTGATCGACATCGTCGACGATCTGCACCTGCCCTCCTCCGGCTGCGGCCAGCTGATCGGGTCGGACGACGAGGGAAACGGTGTGGCGGTCCGCATCGTCGGCGCGGGCATCTCGACGGTGTACGTCGCGGGCGAGCTGTATCTGGCGCAGCAGTTGGTGTTCCGCGCGCTCGCGGTCGGCGAACGGATCCTGATCCGCACCGATCGGGCGCGGGCGTGGGAGAACCTGGTCACCACGATCGGCAATCCGGAGCGACTGACCATCGCGGCCGAAACACACCAGTCCGACGCGGGATTCACCGCCACGGTGGTGGACGGGGTACTCGCGCCCGCCCCGCACGCGGGCGTCACCACCATCTATGTCACGGGTGATCCGATGGGCTGGCCCACCAGCCGTCCCGACTTGGCCATCCACCAGCCCGGCGCGATCGGCAACCATGTGGTGCTGCGCACCGGCACCGCGCAGGTCGACCTGACCCTGGTGTCCATTCCCAGCG
This sequence comes from Nocardia sp. NPDC047654, assembly GCF_043205035.1. Taxonomy (NCBI): domain Bacteria; kingdom Bacillati; phylum Actinomycetota; class Actinomycetes; order Mycobacteriales; family Nocardiaceae; genus Nocardia; species Nocardia sp. NPDC047654. Next base: position 129,034 of record NZ_JBIDDF010000005.1, on the reverse strand, counting down.
AAGCCACCTACATCGGTCAGCCGCGCGGCCGTCGGGCAATGCAACCGCAGTAGACAGCGCGAGTCTCCGTGCTCGAAAGAATTCGACGCCGACTCACCCGGTGGCGACATTCGGTTGACGCCCCCAAATGGGAAAGCTAATGTCTGGCAAGGCGGCTCGAGATCGGGCCGTCCTGGTTGGGAGTTCCAGGAGGGGAAATTCATGAGGGTATCGGCCTGTGTCTTCACGTCGTTGCTGACCGCCGGCATCGCTTCGGCGGTGCTGAATCCGGGCGTCGCGAACGCGCTGCCGTCCGGCTGTCACACCGGAGGCTTCGGCGTCAGCTGCACGACCAAGAAAGACTGCGAATCGGCGCGCTCGGAGCTCAAAAAGCAGCATCCGTCGATCAGCCGCTGCTATTCCCAGCAGCCGGACAAGGAAAAATTCAAGTACGTTTGGTCGGCGAACTGGTAATCGGCGGCTCACATTGCGACAAACGACAACGCCGGAAGTTTCACCTGCATGTGATCGCCCGAAGTCGTTCCGCCGGTCGATGTGCGCCGCACAACGGAAATACCCGGTGGCGACGATCTTCAGTCGTGAATGTGAATGAAGTGATACTGCGGACTCGTCCGCGCTTTCTCTGACGAGTGTCCTGACAGACCCGGCCTGCCGATCGCGCCGATCCGGATATCCACCGACTCGGCGTGATCGGCAACCACTTGGTACTACGCACCGGCACGGTGCAGGCCGACCTGGCGCTGGTATCGGTTTCCGACGAGCTGACCACATCGGTCGGGCCGAGCCGGGTAGCGGTCAACCGGGATACGGGTCAGCAGCGCGGGCGGATCGCAAAGTGCGCGCCCACCAGCCCAATTGGCGCAACATTCGTTCCGCCGCGTCGATGGCGGCGCCGTCACGAGTGTCGCCCGTTTCATCGAACGACTTCTTGGCCTGGTGGAAGCTGACCGTCTCGCGCACCGACACCATATGGATTTCGGCGACGACCTGGCGTAGTTGCTCTACCGCACGCAGCCCCCCGGAAAGTCCGCCGTAGGAGACGAAAGCGATGGGTTTCGCGCGCCACTCGTGCTTCGCGGTGTCGAAGGCCGTCTTCAGCGACGCCGGATAGCCGTGGTTGTACTCGGAGGTGACGACGACGAAAGCGTCGGCCTGCCGCAGACGCGCGCGGTAGGCCACGGTCTCGTCGTTCTCGGTGAGTTCCACCGGCAACGGTGTGTGCGCGAGATCGATGACGCCGGTGTCGAATTCGGGATGGGCGCGAACCGTACGCAGGAACCAGTCCGCGACCACCGGCGCGAACCGCTCCGGACGCACACTGGCCACGATGACCTCGAGCCGTAGCGGAGTATCCACCGCGCGAGCCTAACTCGGGACCTGTCGATGGCCGGGCACCGCCGCGCGCGGCACACCCCGCGAGCCGGGCTTGCCACCCGTTGCCGGGCCACCACCGAGTACCGATACGCAAGTCGCAATTCGCCCGGCACGGACGTACACAGAAGAGTTGCCACGAACCGGCTTCCCGGCAGTGGCGAATACCTGGTCCTCGATACAGCGGATACGCTTCGGCCGATCAGACCACTACCGGCCGTGGACATCCCGCACGAGCACAGCGTTGAGCAGGCGCTGAAGGCGACTACACAACTGGACCAGCGAGCGTTCGATCCCGCGTATATCCCTCACGCAACGACATCGGCCCGACCATGTCGATCGAGCCGAGCGTTGCCCGTTCGCGGCCCGGCTCGCCGTAAGCGGGCCGCGAACACTGTGCACCGCCGAACTGGAAGACGAAGACGGAGACGAAATGATCCTGGTAACCGGCGCCACCGGCAATGTCGGCGCGGAACTGGTGCGGACCCTCACCGAATCGGGCGAGCCGGTGCGAGCACTGGTGCGCGACCCCGCCAAGGCGACGCTCCCGCCGGGCGCAGAGGCCGTCACCGGCGATCTGAACCGCCCGGAGACGCTGGCCGACGCACTGGACGGCGTGGACGGAATGTTCCTGCTCCCCGGCTACGACAACCTGCCGGACCTGCTGGAACGCGCGAACAAGGCCGGGGTGCGCCGGGTCGCGCTGCTCTCCGGCGGTTCGGCAGCGCTGCGGGACATGGACAACGCCGTATCCCGCTACATGACACTGTCCGAGGACGCGGTGCGCGCCTCCGAACTGAGCTGGACCTTGCTGCGCCCGCGGTCGTTCATGTCGAACGCGCTGCACTGGTTGCCGCAGCTCGCCGCGGGCGACGTCGTCCGCGTGCAGTTTCCCGGAGTCCGGGTCGGTGCGACCGACCCCGCCGACATCGCGGCGGTCGCGGCCGCGGCGCTCACGCGAGACGAACTCGCCGGGCAGGTGCTCGAGCTCACCGGCCCGCAGGCGCTGCGACCGGCGGAACAGGTCGCTGTGCTCGCCGCGGTGCTGAACCGGCCGCTCGTGGCGCACGAACTCAGCGACGCGGAGACCGAGGCCGAACTGGCCGCCACCATGCCGAGGGAGTACGTCGACGCGTTTCTCAGCTTCTTCGTCGAGGGCAGGCTGGACGAGGCGACGCTCTACCCGACCGTCGAGCAGGTGACCGGCCGATCGCCGCGCACCTTCGAACAGTGGGCGATCGACCACGCCGAAGCCTTCGCGCCGACACCGGGATGACGGCTTCCGGCCGAGCCGATACGGACGTCACCGATGCGGTACAGCTGTTCACGCCGGGAGCGGGACCTCGACAAGCGCAGCATGGTCGTGAGCACCTCGCCCAGAGCGTGAACAAGCCGGTCAGAGCCCGCCGAACGCCCCGGTGACCACCATCGGACTCAGGGCAGTTCGAACGGCAGCGACACTCCGGCGTGGACGCGGCAGCGGTCACACGTCTCGGTGCCGTCCACCCCGGCCACCGCGCGGCGAATGAGTTCTTTGAAGGGCGCGAGGTTGCGTTTGAACTCGGCGAAGACGTCGACGGCGTGCACTCCCTCGCCCTCCTCCAGACCGGCGTCCAGATCGGTCACGAGAGCGACGGCGGCGTAGCACATTTCGAGTTCGCGGGCGAGCACCGCCTCCGGATGACCGGTCATGTTCACCAGGTCCCAGCCCTGCGCGGCGAACCACCGGCTCTCGGCACGGGTGGAGAAGCGTGGTCCCTCGACCACGACCATCGTGCCCGCGTGCATCATGTGCAGCGCGTCGGACTCGGCCTTGACGGCGGCGGCACGCAGTTCCTCGCAGTACGGATCGGCGAAGGACACGTGAATGCCGCCGCCGTCGAAGTAGGTCTGCGGACGGCCGGAGGTCCGGTCGACCAGCTGATCCGGCACCGCGACCGTGCCGGGGCCCCAGTCCGCCCGCAGGCTGCCGACCGCGCAGGGCGCGAAGATGCGGCGCACGCCCAGCGAGCGCAGGGCCCACAGATTGGCCCGGTAGGGCAGGGTGTGCGGTGCGAATTCGTGGTTCTTGCCGTGTCGCGGCAGGAACGCCACCGGCCTGCCCTCCACCTCTCCGACGGCGATCCCCGCGCTCGGGGCGCCATAGGGAGTCTCGACCTCGATGGTGGTCGCCTCGTTGTCGAAGAAATCGTAGAAGCCGCTGCCGCCGATGACGGCGAGCGCGGGCCGGGGGTGCGAACTCATACCCCGATTGTCTCGTCCCGCGACGGCCGTCGCGCGGCGGGCTGCGCGTTACCCTGCTTCCGGTGCGGCTCGTCGACTGTTGCGGCCGGCCGCCGGGTGGTCGTCACACGGGTCCGACCTGACAAGACGGCCCGAAAACTGTACCCTAGGGGGGTATTGATCCGGTTTCGGCGACCGGCAGGCAGCGAGGAGACATCGGTGGCAGATTCCCCCCACGACCACACGGCGGCCGAGCACGCCGCGCACGGCTATATCACCGCCAAGGACGACTACCTCAAGCGGCTGCGGCGCATCGAGGGCCAAGCGCGCGGTCTACAGCGGATGGTCGAGGAGGAGAAGTACTGCATCGACATCCTCACCCAGGTCTCCGCGATGACGAAAGCCCTGCAGGCGGTAGCGATGGGCCTGCTGGAGGACCACATCAGCCACTGCGTGGTCGACGCGGCCGTCGCGGGTGGCCCGGAGGCCGAAGCCAAGATCAAGGAGGCCACCGACGCCATCGCCCGCCTGGTCCGGTCCTGACGTCGCTAGCCGTGCCAGCGGCGGTAGACCGCGGCCGCGCCGGGATGTAGCGGAATCGAGCCGGTGCTGATCAGCGAGCGCCCGTCGAGGAACTGGGTGCCCGCCGCTTCGGTGGGCACCAGCGCGTCGGCGTGCCATACCAGCAGTTCGACGATCGAAGCGGCCACTTCCTCGGGCATGGTGGGGGCGGCGAGCAAGAGATTGGCCACCCCGATGGTGTGCACCGAGACACCGCCCGGATAGGCGTCCGCGGGGATCGCGACCCGGTCGTACACCGGCCCGAACAGCTCTCGCATCGGTGCGGCCAGTTCGCCCATGTCCACCAGCCGCATCCGGCTCGGCACCGCGAGCAGCCTGGTCGGGACGCCGCCCGCCCACAACAGCGCGTCGGCCTCGCCTGCGGTCAGGGCGGCCACCGCCTCCGTCAAGGGGCGGTGCGAAATCGCCACGTCGGCATGCGGGTCCAGCCCCGCGACGCGCAAGATCCGCTCGCCGGTCAGGGCCGCGCCCGACCCTTCCGCACCCAGGCTCACCCGGGTTCCGCGCAGATCCGCGACCGAGCCGATCGTGCTGTCCGAGCGCACGACCAACTGCAGGTAGTTCTCGTAGACCCGCCCCAGCGCGCACACCCGATCGGCGTCGTCTCGCAGCGAGTCCGCGAGCGCTAGTGCGGCATCGACCTCGCCGCGCGCCAGCAAAGCCAGATTGGCCTGCGAGCCCGAGGTGGCGACCCGCTCGATCCGCACGTCTCCGATGTTCTCGGCGGCCAGGCCGAGCAACCCCGCGAAGGCGTGATAGAAGCCGCCGACCTCGCCCGAGGCCAGCCGCACCGTAGCTTCCCCGCCGCTCGGAGCGCAGCCTGCGACACCCGCGACGAGAGCCAACGCGAGAAAGCCGCGCCGATCGATGCCGCGCCGGAGGATCGACTCGCGGCCGGTCACCGGACCTCCGCCGCGGGCAATCGCACACTCACCGCGAGACCGTGCGGCCGCGTCGCCACGACGGTGAGAACGCCACCGCGCGCCTGCGCCAACGCCGCGGCGATCGGCAGGCCCAGCCCCGAGCCACCGGTCCCTGCGGACGAACCACGGAAGAAACGCGTGGTCAGCTTGTCTATCTCGTCGGGGGGAACACCGATGCCGTCGTCGCGGACGGTCACGGTGACCCAGCCCGGCTCCGTCGCGACGACGAGATCGACGTGCGCGCCCGCCCCCGCGTAGCGCGTGGCGTTGCTCAGCGGTACGTCGAGCATCTGCGCGAGCACGTCGGCGGGGACCGCGACGTCGGCGCGCTCGGTCACGGGCGGCACCCGCAGTCGCTGGCCGGCCGCCTCGAACGCCGAGCACCATGCGTCGAATCGGTCGGCCGCCACCTGCACGGCGTCGCATTGGTTGTCGCCCTCGGCGGTGTGCGCCATGTCGAAGGCCGCGGGTGTCTCGGCGACGGCCAAGCTGAGCAGGCCGTCGAGCAGCGCGGTGAGCCGGTCGACCTCGGCGCCCGCGCCGCGGAAGGTGCTCGCCGCGCCGGCCGGGATCGCGGGCTCCAGGGAATCCAGGCGGATGGTCAGGGCGGCCAGCGGGTTGCGCATCGCGTGTGCGGTGTCGGCGACCAGTTGGCGCTGCGCGTCCGCCGAATCGGCGACCGCCAGAGCCATCGCGTCGAAGGACTCCACCAGCGCGCGCATCTCGGGCGGCCCGCCGTAGCGGCCCGCGATCGACACCGGAGCGATCGTCCCCGCGCGCGGCTTGGGCAGCGTCGCGGTCAATTCCGCCACACCTTGCGACAGCGCCGCCAGCGGCCGCAGCACCCAGCGGCCGATCGTCACCGCCAGCAGCACGAACAGTGTCATCGCGACGACGCCGCCGAGCACGATCACCGCCCAGGCCCGCGCGATATCGCCGCGGGCGCGTGCCGTCGACGCCTCGATCACCACGGCGCCGTTCACCTGGACTCCGGTACCGACCGGCCGTGCGACGAGCATGGTCGGCGCGCCCCACGGCGTCAGCTTGTCCGCCGCGTGCGGGCGCTGGTTGCGGCGGGCGGCCGCCACCGCCGCTTCGACGTCGCGATCGTTCACGTCCGCGCCCGCGTTCACCGTCGTCGCCCCCCTGGCGTCGACCACCAGCACGTTCTCGCCGTACAGCTCGTGGTAGCGCAGTACCTCGTCGGCCAGCGCGCGGCTGTCTCCCGCGGTGACCGCGTCGTCGGCCAGGGTGGCGAAGCGGTCGGCGTCCCCGGACCGGGCCAGCACCAGCTGCTGGGTGCGGCTGGTGGCGACGGTCAGCGACAGCGGCACCGCGAACGCCAGCACCGCGATGGCCGCGAACAACGTCAGCGCGACGAGCAGGCGACGCCGCATGGCATACCTCCGGCTCGCCGGACCGCGCTCACTGTCCCCACCGATATCCGTATCCACGGATGGTGGTGATCAGACCGGGCCGGTTGAGCTTCGCCCGCAGACCGGTCATGTGCACATCCAGGGAACGCGAGACCGCGACGAAGGCGTCACCCCAGATGCGATCCATCAACTGCTGGCGACTCACCGCGGCCCCCGGCCGTTCCACCAGCGCCTCGACCAACTCGAACTCCTTCTGGGTCAACGGCACCGGCGCACCGGCGACCTCCACCACGCGGGCCCCCAGGTCCACCCGCACGTCACCGGTGACGACCACCGATTGCGCCTGCCGCGCCGCGGCCGCCGCCCGCCTGGTGACCGTCTCCAGCCGCGCGACGAGTTCCGCGATCCGCGGCGGCTTGACCAGATAGTCGTCCGCGCCGCCGCGCAGGCCGCGCACGATCGAGCGTTCGTCGCTGCGCGCGGTGAGGATCAGCACCGGAACCGAACTCACCTCGCGCAGTCTGCGCAACACCTGCAGGCCGTCGCCATCGGGCAGTCCGAGGTCGAGGACCACGGCGTCGAAGTCGCGGTGCGCGACCAGCAGATCCGCTCCGCGACGCATGCGTTCGGCGCGGTAACCGCGGGCGTTCAAGGCCTCGACCAGCGCGTCTCCCACGCCGTCGTCGTCCTCGACCACCGCAAGCCGCACGCGCCGATCCTCCCACAGCGGGGGGACCGGCGCGTGTGCCGGACGGTCAGTCACGCACGGTGGCCATCCGCCGTCGCGGCTCGGTCGCCGCGGCACCGGATAGCTCGCCGTCGATCTGCGACGAGGCCGAGGTCTCCCGCATGAAGTAGTAGGTGATCAGCGAGATGGCGATGCAGCCCGCGACGTACCAGAAGTACAGCGACTCGTGGCCGCCCTTCTTCAGCGCCAGCGCGATCGTCTCCGCGGTGCCGCCGAAGATGGCGACGGTGAGGGCGTAGGGCAGCCCGACACCGAGCGCGCGGATCTTCGTCGGGAAGAGTTCGGCCTTCACGATCGCGTTGATCGAGGTGTATCCCGTGATGATCAGCAGGGCGACCATCATCAGGCCCCACGCGGCGACCGGATTGGTGGTGTGCGCGAGCACCGTCATGATCGGCACGGTGAGCAGCGTGCCCGCCACGCCGAAGAAGATCAGCAGTTTGCGCCTGCCCACCCGGTCCGACAGCGCGCCCGCCAGCGGTTGCAGCACCACGAAGACCAGCAGCGCGATGAAGTTGATCCACGCCACCGTCGATTTGGAGATACCGGAGGTATTGATCATGAACTTCTGCATGTAGGTCGTATACGTGTAGAACGCGACCGTTCCGCCCAGCGTCAACCCGACCACCAGCAGACACTCGCGGGGGTATTGCAACAGGATCCGCAACGACCCACGTGACTGCCCCGCTTCGGCCGCCGCCGCCTTCTTCTGCGACGCCTGCCCGGATTCGGCGCGGAACTGTTCGGACTCGTCCATACCGCGCCGCAGCCACATCACGATCAGCGCACCGGCGGCGCCGATCACGAACGGAATCCGCCAGCCCCAGGCGTTCATCCGGTCGGCGTCGAGGAATTGTTGCAGCACGATCTGCACCCCGAGCGCGACGAGCTGGCCTGCCACCAGGGTCACGTACTGGAAACTCGAGTAGAACCCGCGCCTGCCCGCCGAGGCCACCTCGGACAGATATGTCGCGCTCGTGGCGTATTCGCCGCCGACCGACAGACCTTGCAGGAGCCGGGCGACCAGCAGCAGGGCCGGAGCGGCCACACCGATGGTCTGGTAGCCGGGTGTCACCGCGATCAGCAGAGAACCCGCCGCCATCACGGTCACCGACAGGGTCAGCGCCGAACGACGGCCGAACCGGTCGGCGTACCGGCCCAGTGCCCAACCGCCGATCGGGCGCATCAGGAAGCCGACCGCGAACACGGCGGCGGTGGACAACAGCTGCGCCGTCGGATCGTCCTTGGGGAAGAACGTCTTCGCGAAGTACACGCTGAACGCGGCGTAGACATACCAGTCGTACCACTCGACCAGGTTTCCGATGGATCCGCGTAGTACGTTCGCGACCACCCGGCGCTCACTCACGGGCTGTGTCGTAGTCACAAGATCTCCTCCTCCGACGCCTCATCACGTCGTCGCAGATCAGTGTGGCGACAGTCACAAGCTCGCGGAATGGCTCTCGATGCTTCCTAACAGTCCCTTAGGACGATCGTCGGAAAACACCTCCGGCCCCGGCAAGAGGCCGGGGCCGGAGGCGAGCCGATGCTCAGGCTTTCGCGGTCAGCAGCGGGGCGAGGGTGCGCAGGGCGGGGAGGTAGTTGTCGCCGAGGATCTGCACCGCGACATGGTCGGCACCGGCGTCGAGGTGCTCCGACAGCCGGGCGGCGATCCGCTCCGGCGTGCCGTAGGCGATGACGGCGTCGAACACGCGATCGCCGGGCGGGACGGCGAGGTCGGCGTCGGTGAAGCCGAACCGGCGCAGGTTCGACGCGTAGTTGGTCAGGCCCAGGTAGAACTCGACGGTCCCGTCGGCGACGGCGTGCGCGGCTCGGGTGTCGTCGGTCAGCACCACCTTGTGCTCGGTGGCCAGCAGCGCGTCCGGGCCGACGATCTCGCGAGCCTTCGCGGTGTGCGCCGCGGGTACGAAGTACGGCAGCGGCCCCGAGGACCGCTCGGCGGCCAGCTTCAGCACCCGCGGGCCGAGTGCGGCCACCGCGCGCCGTTCGGCGGGCACACCGGCGGCGTCGAGGTCGTCCAGGTATTCGACCAGTGCGTCGTACGGCTTGCGGTACTCGCCGGTGTGCTCGGGGTGTCCCGCACCGATGCCGAGCAGGAACCGGCCGGGGAAGCGCGCCTCGATCCGGTGGAACGAGTCGGCCGTCTCCTTCGCGGGCGACGCCCAGATGTTCACGATGCTGGTGGCCACGGTGATCGTTTCGGTCGCCTCCAGCAGCGGTTCGACGGCTGCCAGATCCGCGGGCGGCGAGGCCCCCAACCACAGCGCGCCGTAGCCCAGCTGCTCCAATTCCCGTGCGTCCTCGGGGCCGAACCCGTTGAACGCCCGCCACACTCCGAACCGTCCGAGACTGTCGAATGCCATGTCCCGAGCCAACACGTGCCCGGAGGCGGCTATTCCGTGCCGGCGGATCTCGCGGTCGCGTATCCGTCGGGCTTGATGCTCTCCCGCTTCAGGAGGGCTACTGTGGCTATTGCACAGCTATGGCGCCCGCCGCCGTGGCAGGCGTCACCACGAACGAGATGGAGGTGATCGCTGTGCTGAGATTCGATCCATTTCATGACATCGACACTGTCGCCCGCCAGTTGCTCGGTGAAAGCTCAGGAACCGGTCGCGCACCGCGATTCATGCCGATGGATCTGTTCAAGGCGGGAGATCACTACGTCCTGAACGCGGACCTGCCCGGCGTCGATCCGGGCTCGATCGACGTCAGCGTCGACAACGGCACGCTCACCCTGCGGGCCCAACGCACCGTGCCGAGCGAGGAAGGCGTCCAGTGGATCGCCTCGGAACGCTTCGCGGGCACCTTCATGCGCCAGATGTCGCTGGGTGAGAACGTCGACGTCGAGAACATCAGCGCGACCTATAACAACGGTGTGCTCTCGGTGACGATTCCGATCGCGGAGCGCGCGAAGCCGCGGCGCATCCAGATCTCCGGGGCGTCCCAGGAACCGAGGACGATCGAAGCGCAAACGGGTCGGTCCGGACAGCCGGCGCAGGCAGAGCAGCAGGGACAGTCCCAGCAGCAGTACCCACAATCGTCGAAGTGAGCGCCGCGCTGCCCGCCACCCGTGCACGGGTGGCGGGCAGCCCGCATCCCTAGTCGCCGCAGCAACCCGCCTGCGGGGCCGGGACCAACCGCATCTCCCGCGTCTGCGCGTTACGGGCGGCGAGTTCCCCGTCGGCCGGGTAGTCGACGGCGATCAGGCTTAAACCGTGTGCGGGCGCGACGGTGACCGAGCTGGAGCGCTCGGTCTCCCGCAGCAGCGCGGCGACCCATTCCACGGCGCGCCGTCCCTCGCCGACGGCGAGCACCGCGCCGACCAGGCTGCGCACCATCGACCAGCAGAACGCGTCGGCGCTGACGTAGGCGACCAGCAGATCGCCGTCGCGCACCCAGTCGAAGCGCTGCAACTCCCGGACCGTCGTCGCGCCCTCTCTGCGACGGCAGAACGCGGCGAAATCGTGCAGCCCCAACAGTGTTCGCGAAGCCTCCCGCATGGCCCCGACATCGACGCCGGATCGGCAAGCGACCACGCTGCGGGCGTGCAGCGGCTCCGCTCCGTACGGCGCGGTGGTCAACCGATAGGCATAGTGGCGGCGGATGGCGGAGAACCGGGCATCGAACTCGGGCGGAGCCGGGCGCGCCCCCGTGATCCGCACGTCCTTCGGCAGGAATCGCGCCATGCGGTGCACCAGCTTCTCCGCGTCCAGTTCGCCGGACGTGTCGAAATGCGCGACCTGCCCCTCTGCGTGCACGCCCGCGTCCGTTCGCCCCGCCACGGTCAGCTGGATGGGCTCACGGAACACCTTGCTCAGCGCGTCCTCCAGCACGCCCTGCACGGTGCGCAGACCGGGCTGACGTGCCCAGCCGGTGAAATCCGTGCCGTCGTAGGCGATGCTCAGCCGGACCCGCGACATGCCGGTTTCCGGCACGTCCTCGGGCGGCCGGTCCGCACTCGATCCCACCGATTCCTCCACGGTCACATGATCCTCCGGTCGAAACGAACGAGCCCGCCGACCCAGTGCGGGTGGCGGGCTCGTGCGCGAACTCCGGACGCTTGGCGTCAGGCGTCCTTCTTGTCCTCAGCGGCCTCCTCGGCAGCCGGAGCCTCGGCGGTCTCGGCGGTGGCCTCCTCGGCCTCCTCCTCGACGACCTCGGCGGCCGGAGCCTCCTCCGCCTTCTTCGACGCGGCGACGCGGCGGGCGCGATCGGCCTCGTTGGTCACGGTCTTCTCCCGGACCAGCTCGATGATCGCCATCGGCGCGTTGTCACCCTTACGCGGCAGCGTCTTGGTGATGCGGGTGTAACCACCCTCGCGTCCCTCGAACGACGGACCGATCTCGGCGAAGAGTTCGTGTACGACGTTCTTGTTGCGGATGACCTTCAGCACCTCGCGACGGTCGGCCAGAGTGCCACCCTTCGCCTTGGTGATCAGCTTCTCCGCGTAGGGGCGCACGGCCTTGGCCTTGGCCTCGGTGGTGGTGATCCGGCCGTGCTCGAAGAGCGCCGTCGCCAGATTGGCGAAGATCGCCTTCTGGTGCGACGCCGACCCGCCGAAGCGGGCACCCTTCTTGGGCTTGGGCATTGTGGTGTTCTCCTGTGTGTCTTTTCGGCGCTCCCGGCGCCCTGCGTGGTTACGCTCTGCTACCGCCTCCGGGCGCGTCGCTCACGCCGCGGGTATGAGGCCGGCCGGGCCGGGGGCCTTCCCGGCGGCCTAGAGCTGTTCGGTCTCGGCGTAGTCCTGCTCGCCGCCATCGGTGTCACTGAACGTGCCGCTGTCGCTCCACGTGCCGGTGCTCGCGTCGTAGCCGACCACGCTGGACGGATCGAACGACGCCGGGCTGTCCTTGAGCGAGAGGCCGAGCGCGTGCAGCTTGACCTTGACCTCGTCGATGGACTTCTGGCCGAAGTTGCGAATGTCCAGCAGATCCGACTCCGTGCGGGCGACCAGCTCGCCCACGGTGTGCACACCCTCGCGCTTGAGGCAGTTGTAGGACCGGACGGTGAGGTCCAGGTCCTCGATCGGCAGGCCGAACGAGGCGATGTGATCCGCCTCGGCCGGCGAGGGGCCGATCTCGATGCCCTCGGCTTCGACGTTCAGCTCACGGGCCAGGCCGAAGAGCTCGACCAGGGTCTTGCCCGCCGAGGCGAGCGCGTCCCGCGCGCTGATGGAGTTCTTGGTCTCCACGTCCAGGATGAGCCGGTCGAAGTCGGTGCGCTGCTCGACGCGGGTGGCCTCGACCTTGTAGGTCACCTTCAGCACCGGCGAGTAGATCGAATCCACCGGGATCCGGCCGATTTCCGCACCGGAGGCCTTGTTCTGCACGGCGGGGACGTAGCCGCGACCGCGCTCGACGACGAGCTCGATCTCCAGCTTGCCCTTGTCGTTCAGGGTCGCGATGTGCATGTCCGGGTTGTGCACCACGACGCCGCTGGGCGGGACGATGTCACCGGCGGTGACGGTGCCCGGACCCTGCTTGCGCACGTACATCGTGACCGGCTCGTCCTCCTCCGAGGACACGACCAGGCCCTTGAGGTTCAGGATGATGTCGGTGACATCTTCCTTCACGCCCGGGACGGTGGTGAACTCGTGCAGGACGCCGTCGATGCGGATGCTCGTGACCGCCGCCCCCGGAATCGAGGACAGCAGGGTACGCCGCAGCGAGTTGCCGAGGGTGTAACCGAAGCCCGGCTCGAGCGGCTCGATGGTGAACTTCGAGCGGTTCTCGGCGACGACCTCTTCGGTCAGCGTCGGACGCTGTGAAATCAGCATTAGGATCATCCTCCTTTTTGGGCGCCCGCTATTTGACGCCTCGTCTCAGGGGTTGTGTGTGGCCGCCCGTGTCCGGGCGACCACACACCAGCAGCACGTGCCGATTACTTCGAGTAGTACTCGACGATCAGCTGTTCCTGCAGCGGCACATCGATCTGGGCGCGCTCCGGCAACTGGTGGACCAGGATCCGCAGCCGGCCCGGGATCACCTGCAGCCAGCCCGGCACCGGGCGGTCGCCGACGGTCTCGCGCGCCACCTGGAACGGCAGGGTGCCCAGCGACTTCTCCTTGACATCGATGATGTCGTACTGGGTGACCTGGAAGCTGGGAACGTCGACCTTCTTGTTGTTCACCAGGAAGTGGCCGTGCGAGACCAGCTGGCGAGCCTGGCGGCGGGTACGCGCCAGACCGGCGCGGTACACGACGTTGTCCAGCCGGGTCTCGAGCAGACGCAGCAGGTTGTCACCGGTCTTGCCCTTGAGGCGGTTGGCCTCTTCGTAGTACCGGCGGAACTGCTTCTCCATGACGCCGTAGGAGAAGCGGGCCTTCTGCTTCTCCTGCAGCTGGAGCAGGTACTCGCTCTCCTTGATCCGCGCGCGGCCGTGCTGGCCGGGCGGGTAGGGGCGACGCTCGAACGCCTGGTCGCCTCCGACGAGGTCGACGCGCAGACGACGCGACTTGCGGGTGATAGGGCCTGTGTAACGAGCCATTGTTCGCTATTCCTTTCCCGCTAGACGCGACGCCGCTTGGGCGGACGGCAGCCGTTGTGCGGCTGCGGGGTGACATCGGAGATCGTGCCCACCTCGAGGCCTGCGGCCTGCAGCGAGCGGATCGCGGTCTCGCGGCCCGAACCGGGGCCCTTCACGAACACGTCGACCTTCTTGACGCCGTTCTCCTGCGCCTTGCGGGCGGCGTTCTCGGCGGCGAGCTGCGCGGCGAACGGGGTCGACTTGCGCGAACCCTTGAAGCCGACGTGCCCGGACGACGCCCAGGAGATGACGTTGCCACTCGGGTCGGTGATCGACACGATCGTGTTGTTGAACGTGCTCTTGATGTGCGCGTGGCCGTGCGGGACGTTCTTCTTTTCCCGGCGACGCGACTTCTGGGTCTTCTTGGGGCCGGAGGCCCTGGACTTCGGAGGCATCGGTTATCCCTACTTCTTCTTGCCGGCGACGGTGCGCTTCGGGCCCTTGCGGGTGCGCGCGTTGGTCTTGGTGCGCTGGCCACGCACGGGCAGGCCACGACGGTGGCGCAGGCCCTGGTAGCAGCCGATCTCGATCTTGCGGCGAATATCGGCCTGCACCTCACGGCGCAGGTCACCCTCGACCTTGAACTCCGAAGCCTCGATGTAGTCACGCAGCTTCGTCAGATCGTCGTCGCTGAGATCCTTCGAACGCAGGTCCGGGCTGACGCCGGTGGCGTCGAGGATCTCCTTGGAGCGGGTACGGCCAATGCCGAAAATGTAGGTCAGTGCGATCTCCATGCGCTTCTCGCGCGGGAGGTCGACGCCCATGAGACGTGCCATCTGGCAGCTTCCTTAATCGTTGCGGAGGTCTGCTCCCTGTCCGTCCCCTCGTCTTGGTGGGGCACCGGCCTCCGAACCGGTGGTAGGCGCACACGCCCAGGGCGAACCCTGATATCCGCAGCGTGCGGCTGGTGCTGGGAGTTCTTCTTGCCAATCCGAACTGCGGTTCGGTGCTTGGCTGGTGTCGCGTCGAGCGGCGCCTTCGGCAAGCCTCGGGCGGGTGGGACGAGGTCTCCCTCGCCTCCGCTCAGCCCTGGCGCTGCTTGTGGCGCAGGTTGTCGCAGATCACCATGACCCGGCCGTGACGGCGGATCACCTTGCACTTCTCGCAGATCTTCTTGACGCTCGGCTGAACCTTCACGTCCGTCCAATCTGTTGTGGTTCACAGGGGTGTGAACACAGTTTTTCCCCAGTCGGCGACTGGGGAAGTTCTGTAGCGAGTCTTTCGACTCGGCCCCGGCTCACGCCGGGACTGCCGGGTTCGCATCGACCCGATCGCGCCGGGCGCGATCACTTGTAGCGGTATACGATCCGGCCGCGCGACAGGTCGTAGGGCGAGAGCTCGACGACAACGCGGTCCTCGGGCAGGATGCGAATGTAGTGCTGCCGCATCTTCCCGCTGATGTGCGCGAGAACCTTGTGCCCGTTCTCGAGCTCGATCCGGAACATCGCATTGGGCAGCGGTTCGACAACTCGACCCTCGACCTCGATGGCCCCGTCTTTCTTCGCCATGTCCTCCGCGATCCCGGTTACGCTCAACCTGGTTTGTTTGCCTGAGTCTGCTCGGATGGATCGACCGCCGGAGCGGACCGCTCGCACACAAACAGGCGGCGCGTAGGTGCACCGCCGCTCCAGCTTACCGATCCGTTCCGGATCGGGCAAAAATGCCTCCCTGTATACCCGTGTCGCCTGGGGTTTCGCAGCCGCCTTCCCACTCCTGGCGGGCCTCGGGCGCTGCGCCGCGACGGGGCCGGGTTGTCGCGTAAACTGGCCGCTGTCCAGGTATTTGGGTCGAGCAGATCGAGGGGGATGCGTGAGCCGGCGCAGCGAGCGAGCTACCGGCGGAGGCGCCCTCGGTCAGGGTCGAAGCGAGCGGCAGGGAGGCGAGGCCGTGAGTAAGCGTAGCGAGCGAGTCACCGGCAGAGCGCCCCTGGCCACGACCGAGCCGAGCGGCAGCGAGGGAAGTCGTGAGTGAACGCAGCGAGCGAGTCGTCGGCACGCCGAGCGGCAGCGAGGCGCAGTCGTGAGCCGTAGCAACGACGGCCTGCCCATGCTGCCGCCCTGGCTGTCGGAGAGCGAGGTCGGCCGGAGCGGCTACGAAGCGCCGGTACAGAACCTTCCGCACGAAGAACTCATCGAGGAAACCCCCGGCCGCAGGCGCGGACGTTTCAAGAACCGCGCGCCAGAGGCGGACCGCCCGGACGCCGCGCGCCCCGAGAAGCGCCGCAAAGGCTGGCGCCGCGACAAGCACGAGGGGGCCGCCGACGAGGAACAGCTTCAGAGCGAGGCGAACCGCGCGCCCGCGCCGGTCCCGGACGAGCCCGTGCCGGCTCAGGTCCCGCCCGAGTCCTGGCAGCACCCCGGCTACGACCGCACGCCCCCGGCGCAGGACAACTCGTGGCAGGCGCCGCCCCAGCCCGACCACACCCCCCAGCGCGACAACACTCCGCAGCACAGCCTGCCCACCCGCAACCCCTCACAGCCCTCCCCCGGTTTCCAGCCGCTGGGCAGCAGGGCCACGAACCCGGCCGGGTCGAATGACCAGCAGGCCGGCAGGCCGGATCTGCCGCCACCGCCACCGCCGCCGCGCCGATCGGCCGACGAGCGGCCCGGTCCGGCACCGGCCGACCAGCACGCCCGGCCCTCGCGGGGCGAGAGCGCGCCCGACCAGGCCGCTGCCGGCCGGCCTCCGCTCGGTCCACAGAACGGCGGATGGCCCTCCACCGGGAACCCTCGGCTCGACGCCGCGCTGTCGGCGGTGCGGCCGAGCCAGTGGCCCGCGTCCACGCCACCGGGCCAGACCCCCGCCGCGCCGGCGCCACCGGCCGAGGCGCCGCAGCCGGGTACCGAGTCTCGGGACATCCCGCCGACCGGCCCGAATCAGACGTGGCCGACCGGCCACCAGCCCGCGGCTCCTACGAGCAGCGACATATCCGCTCCGCCGCCGCACGGCGGATACCCCGCCGCGTCCCCGTCCGCCTCGGACAACATGGCATGGCAGAGCGGGTACTCGTCGACGCCGACGAGCGCACAACCCACGCCACCGCCCACCGTCGACCCGGCGACGGCACCCACCGGCGAAAGCCCGGCCGAGCGAGCGCACGACCAGGACACGGCGGCTCTGCCGATCCCGAGCACGTCACCGGTTCAGCACCCGACGGCATCATCGAGCGGCCCCACACCGGGCGCGAGCGACGCCACGCCCCCGATCGATGCCCACCAGACGCTCCGAGGTGACCGTCCGGCGCAGACCCCGCAGGCCGCGCCACACGGGCCCACCGCGGTAACTCCGGATGGGCCGCCACCCTGGCTCGGCGCGCCGCGGCCCGAGCAGGCCGAGGCATTCGCGACGGACACACCACACCGTCTTCCACCGCTGCCCGATCCGCCCGCGCCGCACGAGCGACCGCACAGCGGCGCGTCCGCACCGGCTCCGGCACACGACGAATACCGGTCGCCGCGCGGCACGGACGGCCCGCCACCCTGGCTCGGTCACACCGCGGCGGAACAGACCGGTCGTCCGGGTCGGCCCGGTCTCCCGCCCGCGCCGAACGACGCTGCGGCACAGATCGACAGCGCCGCGAAGGAATCCCGTCCGTCGGCCGATTCCGCACCGGCATCGCACCGGCGGCCCGCGGAGCACGGTGTCGTGGAAACCGCCCCCGCGCCGGCCGCGACCGGACCGCACGCCGAACAGGGTGGGGCAGTCCCGGTTTCGCCCGCACCACGCAGCGCCGCCGCGATCGGCGCTGCGCCTATCTCCGCCCCCGCGCCGGAAAGCGCCACGCAACCGGATGCGGCCGGGTGGGCGAACACGACTCGCGTCCAGGGTGATCCGGGCGCTTCGACCCCGAACTGGACCAGTGCGACCGAAGTAGGTCCGGCGTCGGCGCGCCCCGTGGCCGGCGGCGGGCGGCACCGGCTGTCCGCCGAGTCCAACGACCCGGCGGTTCCGCAGGCGCCGGTGGAACACGCACCGAACGTCGACCAACAACCGGTTCCGCAGCACCAGCCGGATACGGCCTACCACGCGGGCGCCCCGCACGCGGCGAGCGACATATATGCCGGTCCGCCAACGCAATTCGCGAGTGGTCAGGCGCCGGGTCTCCCACCTCGGGCCCCCGCCGCCCAGTGGGGCAATGCCGCCGCACCGGCCCCTGCACCCGAATCGGGTCCGGTAGGCCCGCATTCCGCGCCTCCGCAGTATCACCCCGAACATCAGGCAGCTGGGCAACCGGTACCGCAGCCCGGACAGTGGGGCACGCCGCCGGGCTACCCGCAGCCGCAGGCGCAGCCACCGGGCGCGCCGTTCCAGCAGCCCTCGCTCGACAACGTGCCGCTGCGCCGGGCCAAGAAGGCGCCGGGATCCGGGTGGCGCAAGGCGGTGCACCACGTGTCCGGCGGCTCGATCAACCCCGGCATGTCCGCCGAGGAGCGCAGACTCCAGGAACTGGTCGCGCGGATCAGGCAGCCCGTCCGCGGCGACTACCGGATCGCGGTGCTCTCGCTCAAGGGTGGTGTCGGAAAGACCACCACCACAATGGGTATCGGCTCCATCTTCGCCTCCATCCGGGGCGACCGCGTGATCGCGGTGGATGCCAATCCCGACTTCGGCACCCTGTCGCAGCGGGTGCCGCTGCAAACCAGGTCCACCGTGCGCGACCTGCTCCTGGATTCGTCCATCCAGCGCTATTCGGACGTGCGCAGGCACACCTCGCAGGCGACGAGCCGACTGGAAGTACTGGCCAGCGAACGCGATCCGGCCGCGTCGGAGGCGTTCAGCGAAGACGAGTACCGTGCGGTCGCCCGGATCCTGCAGCGGTTCTACAACATCATCCTCACCGACTGCGGTACCGGACTCATGCATTCGGCCATGGCAGGCGTACTGGACCTGGCGCACTCGCTGGTGCTGATCTCCTCGCCGGCCATCGACGGAGCGCGCAGCGCCGCAGCGACGTTGGACTGGTTGTCGCTGCACGGCCACGACCACTTGGTGCGCAACGCGGTGGTGGTGATCAACTCCCCGCGGGCCGGATCGCCGAATGTCGGTATCCAGCAGCTACGGGAGTACTTCCTGTCCCGGTGCCGCGCGGTGCACATCATCCCGTTCGACCCGCATATGTCCGAGGGCGCGGAGATCGATCTGCACCGGCTGCACAAGCAGACCAAGCGGGCCTACGTCGAGCTGGCCGCGACCGTCGCGGACGACTTCGCCACCGATCACCGCCGCTACCAACCCTGACACCCGCCGGGCCGTGGCCCGGCGGGCAAGAAGGGCGAACGGATCAGCCGCTCACCACTCGGGCAGACGCCGCCTGCCCGCCAGGACGTCGCGCACCAGATCGTCGTAGGCGTCCGCGAGTTCGGCGAGATGATGCCATGCGTTGTGCAACAGCTCGTCGTGTGCGTTCAGAGTCATCAACGCGTGGTGCGCGCGCACCGACGACTCGGCGAGGCGATCGATCACCGCGCCCACCGTTTCGGTGTGCAGCGTGGCGCCGAGCCGATGCTGCGGCACGCTGCGCATCACCCAGTCGTCGATGGCCATCACCAATTCGACTCTGCGACGCTCGATTTCGCGGATCACCGCCACGGCGGTATCCACCGATCCACCGCGGCCGACCAGGCGGCGCTCATGGAGCACTGCCA
Organism: Nocardia sp. NPDC047654; assembly: GCF_043205035.1. NCBI lineage: Bacteria > Bacillati > Actinomycetota > Actinomycetes > Mycobacteriales > Nocardiaceae > Nocardia > Nocardia sp. NPDC047654. The sequence continues at coordinate 109,623 of NZ_JBIDDF010000005.1, read as the reverse complement.
GATCACGAGCGAACCACAGGAGCGGGCCACCGACTACCCGGTGCCCGCGACACGCCCGGACCAATAGGTCGGACGTGGGAAGCAATCCCGGTGCCGGAGAGCGCACCGAAGGATCGACACACCTCGGTGTGCCAGGGAGGGTCATTACGACCGTTGTATCCGAACCTGCCACGTTGCCTCGCCGTCATCGCCGCACAACACCGGATCAGGACTTCATTACAATAAACCTCTGAAGGCACCTGTCAAGCGTTACCCGGCCGTAGGGAGTCACGGAGAGTACACTTCGTTACCTGCATGACCAACCGAGGAGCATGATGGCGGACGGTCCGACGTATCACCGGATCGCAGACCTCCTCCGCGAGGAGATCCGCGCAGCGAAGTGGAAACCGGGTGACCGACTGCCCAGTCATTCCGAGCTTGCCGATCAAATGCAGGTCTCGATAACCACCGCTCGCAACGCGATCCAGGTGCTGGTGACCGAAAATCTGGTCTATACAGCTACTTCCCGCGGGACGATCGTTCGAAACCAAGAAGTTCTGGAATCCGTGGTCACCGACTCTATCCGTCCCGACCGGCCGCAGACACCGCACGACATCTTCGAGGAGATCGCGCGGGCCGCGGGCCGGGAACCGTCGAAGGAGTTCAGCGCGAAGATGGAACCGGCCAGCCCCGAAGTCGCGAGTTGGCTGGGTATACCGCCCGAGTCCTGGGTGCTGGCCAGGACCGTTGTCCAGTTCCTCGACCACGAGCCGTGGTCGTGGGAGGTCAGCTTCTATCCCCGGGACCTGGCCGAAGCCACCGGGATCGACTCCCCGCACGACATTCCGGAGGGCACCACCCGCCGCCTCGCCGACCGGGGGCATGCCGAGACCGCGCACCGCGACACCCTCGTCGCACGGCCTGCCAGTGCGGAGGAAGCCTTGGTGCTCGGCGTCGCCACCGGCACCATCCTGCTCGACCACCTACGTATCGGCGCCACCCACGAGCGGGTCACCCGGGCCACGCGGCATCGCTCGCTGGCCACCGGCAATCGGCTCGCCTACGAACTCGGCGATGCCGAGGGCACCGCGGTCATCCGGAACACGCTGGCCAATCCGCCCGGGTCCGGTTCGGCCTAGCCCATGACGATCGTGCTGCGCCAGGCGACAATAGGAGATCTCGGCATGATCTGCCGCCTGCGCGTGCAGCGCACGGCATGGCTCACCGCGCGCGGCTCCGACCAGTGGACGGTCGCCGGACGCGGCCTGCCCATCGAGATCTTCGCCCGCGCCGTCGGACGCTCGCTGGACGCCGGTGAGACCTGGATCGCCGAGATCGCGGGCGAGCCGGCGGGAACCATCACGGTCAACGACCGCGCCGATGCCGGTCTGTGGTCGCGGTGGGAACTCGACGGCGCGGTGATCGTCCATTTCATGATCGTGGACCTGCGTTTCGCGGGCCATCGTGTCGGTCACCGGATGCTCGCCCACGCCGGCATGCTCGCCCGTCACCAGCAACGCGAGTGGGTCCGGCTGGACGCCTGGACCACCAATACCGACTTGCACGATTACTACCGCTCGGCGGGCTTCCGCTTGGCGCGCATCGCGGGGCCGCTCGCGGTGGGACCTTCTCGCGCGCTGTTCGAACGGCGGGTCGACAGCTGGGACGACGAACTGCCCGTGCCGGTTTCGGCGGTGGCGCATGCGGCACCCTCGGCGTTCCTGCGCACACCGCGGCCGAACAACTGACTCGAATGCGCGGGCCGTGCGCACGCGCTCCGGGTCATCGCGCGCCCGATGGTTGTCCAGGGCGCCATCAGATCCCGGGTCTTGCGGGCCACCTCGGCGCCGGCCTGCTGCGCGGCGTCGGTGATCGCCTTGGCGATCTCGGCAGAGCCGAGGTCTTCGATGTTCGGCCCGAATCGGCTCTCGATGACCGTGTTGTCGGCGTTCACGACCACCGTCACCCGCTTGCCGCGCACCGTCGCGCGGCCGGTCAACTCGGCGCGCTCCTGCTGCGACCGTGCGATGATCCGCATCTGCTCCTGGACGCCGTCGAGGATGTCGGCCAGATCCGGTTCACAACTCCAGCATGACGGTGACCGGGCCGTCGTTCACCAAGTCGATGTGCATGTGCGCGCCGAATCGCCCCGTAGCGACTGTTGCGTCGAGTTCGCGCAGCGCGTGCGCGAAGACGTCGACAAGAGGTTCGGCGATCGCGCCGGGAGCGGCCGCCGACCAGGACGGGCGCCTGCCTTTCTTCGTGTCCGCGTACAGCGTGAACTGGCTGACCACCAGGATCGGGGCGCGCAGATCCGCGGCCGAGCGCTCGCCGTCGAGGATGCGTAACCGCCACACCTTGTCGGCCAGGGCCCTCGCGGTCACCTCGGTGTCGGAGTGCGTCACGCCGACCAGGGCGACCAGGCCGTGCGGGACACCGTCGGCCGCCGGGTCGATCCGGCCGACGACCTGGTCGTCGACAGTCACCCGCGCCGAACTCACGCGCTGCAATAGGGCTCGCACAACCCTCGATCATGCCTGCCGCCGCGCCAGTAGCCGCCGCACGGGTGGCGGTCCGCCGAACGACCCCGCCTGCCTGGCCGGATACAGGTGCGCGCAGGCGGCAAGCGTGACAAACTCGGTGCGCAGAAGGTTATGTTGCGCGGTTGCCGCGCGTTGGCGGAGGATCATGCTGGAAACGAGGAGCGCGATGGATCTGGACGCGATGGAGCGCCAGATCGCCGCGGATCGGTATGCGGCACTCGACCGTACGGTCGAATCCGAATTGCGCTTGGCCACTTCCCTCGGCGAACTCGCCAAGGGACTGATCGCCACCAAGACCAATGGTTCGATGCGTGATCGCACGCGGGAGGCGCTGGCGCCCGCCGAGGAAGCGGTGGCGATCCGCTTGCGCCTGCTGTCCAGGGGCCAAGTGCTGACCGCCCGCCTGGCGGGTGAGTTGAACGACGCCCTGCGCTCCTTCGAGCAGGCGGCACGGCACAGCGGCCGCAGGGAACTGGCCACCACGACGATCCGTCGTGCCTGTGACGTCTACCGTCAAGTGGCGCGCGAGCATCCCGAGGTCGCGGGCCCGTGCGCAGACGGTCTGTCCAAATGCGGCGTCTGGCTGGGCAGGCTGGACCAGGACGCCGCCGTCGCCGCGACCGAGGAGGCGGCCCGCATTCGCGCCGCCCTGGCCGCGGCGAACCCGGAACTGTCCGGCAAGTACCTGGCCAGTTTGAGTACGCTGCTGCGGACGCTCATGGTCGGCCGGTCGCGCAAGCAGGCCATCGCCATGTACCGGGAGCGGTACGCCGCGTTCACCTCGACCACCATGTCGATCCGGCTGCGCGCGTGCGGTATCCAGGACCTCGATCTCACCCCGAAGTCGCACCGGGCGCTGGTGGAACTGGGCTGCCGCACGCTGGAACAGGCGGGACGGCTCACCCAGCAACAGGTCATGTTCAAGTCCTCCGGCGACCTGTCGACCGTCGAGGAGATCAACTGGAAGCTGGCCCTGGTCGGCCTGCGCCCGCTCGCGCCCGGTACCGAACAGGATCAGCCGGCCACGCCCGTGCAGATCGGCTCCACCTTCGGCGCGCTGAGCGTGTACTTGCCTGCACGAGACGCCATAGCCCAGGTACGCGCCGCGATCATCGCGGCCTATGCCGTCGACGACGCCTACCCCCTCGACCGGGAGAGTTACCTCGGTACGCACGAGTCGAAGTGGAAGATCCGCGAGCCCGAGCTGAACACCTCCCCCACCCTCGGCGACGACATCGTGCTGATCGACCAGCCCTACGGCGGCTGGGTGACGGTCATGAGCCTGAACTGGGAACTCACGCCGGTGGCGAAAAACCCGCTGGCACTGCGCCTGTCCCAGGACTGGCCGGTCGCGGCGATCACGGTGACCGAGAACGTGGCCTATGAGCTGTGCTGGTACGAGCACGGCGCGGCCACCCAGTACGCCGCGCTCGGCCGTCCGGCCGGGCAAGCGCCCCTCGAGAAACCGCTCGCGCCACTGAACTTCGAAACGCTGGCTCTGTACAACCCCGACCGGGCGACCGAGAGCAAGCTGCGCGCGGCCTTCGGCAACACCAAGGTGTTCGCCAACCTCACCTATCTGCCGGACTGTGGCCTGCGCCAGATCAGTGTCGACACGCCGCTGTCCGAGCACGGCGACCGCGTGCTGTTCTTCCGTACGACACCCTGAGGCCGGCTCCGGATACGCCTGTCGCGGCGCAGATTTGCGGCAAGGTAGCACATGCGTCCGCTGCGGCGGTGAACAAAATACCCGGCGCCCCGACCCCGCATCGCCACCGGTCATTTGACCAGGTCATGCGTATGCCGAAGTGAACGGGGAGCTGTGCCGCGCCCTCGGCCGGTCACCGCACCCGCCGGTAACCAGCACGCAAACGAATTTCTGGAGAACTAATTGAACGGAATGTTTGATCCGCTCCATGGAGTGCTCTACTGAAACAACGCTCGCACGGTGTACCGGATCACAGCACTGATGCCGCAGTACCGTCCGAGCGGCTTGGAAAAAGTCACCCGAAGCTACCCGAGGGCCCCATGGACCAACTGGCGTTGGCGGACACCCCGACCGCCCGATGCGCCTTCTATCGACACACCTGCGACCTGCCCGCCGGAGTTCATCCGGAGATCGGCCGAATCGTCTTACGCGCCGGATTCGTCGGCGCGATCACGATGCCCGCCGCATTGGGGCAGCGAGTGCGCGACGATCTCACCCATCGACGAATCGGTCTGGGTCCGATCATCTCGCACGTCCGGTCCAAACGGTGGACCTTTCTGACCCGCCCCGATCTACCCGACGACGTCCGGCTGTTCGCCGAGCTGTTCCGCCTGAACGTCTCGATCGTGCCCAGCGGCGGTGAGATCGCCCTGCCCTCCCCCGCTGCTGCCGACTCCGACTACCGGCACTGGATCGTGGCTCCGCAGAACGGTTTCCGGCCTTCCGGCTCGTCCATCGTCGACACCGTTCGTTCCTGCACGAGAACGGCTGCACGATGACGACCGGGGCACTGCCCGCCAAACATCAAGTACTGCAAGCCTGCCGAGGCGAACTGCCGGAGAGCAACCCGCTGCTGCGCAGTGCGCACGAACTCACCACGCTGCACGAACGCAGGCTCGGCGCGGCACAAGATTCGCTCGACGAGATAGACGCGTTGCGCGCGAGCTTGATTCGTGACATAGATCGCTGGATCACGGTGCAGCTGCCGCCCGCACATGGGGCGGCACACGTGCATACCGAGACCGTCGGCGCCGTGATCGACCGGCTGGCCCAGTTCACCGCGAACGCCTATGCGGCGCTGGCCAGCGCCTCCGAATGGGATCTGTGGGACGCCTGGCAGCGCTTGGCCGAACTGGCCGTCGGATACGACGACCTGGCCGCCGAAGTCTGCGCGGGCGTGCGCAGACTCCCTGGCGCATCGTAGGTTCCGCCGCGGCTCCCCATCCGTAAGCTGGGACGGATGGGGAGTCCGGACGACCATGCCGATGAGGCGCTCGCCCTGCACAACAGGAGGGCGGGTTCCTTCGGCGCTCGTGCCGCGGCCTACGCGGAGCACCGGCCCGACTATCCGGCCGCGGCTATCCGCTGGGCTTTGGCTCGCGTCGCCGATCGGAGACCACCGGTCGTCCTCGATCTCGGCGCGGGCACCGGCAAACTGACCCGCGGTCTTCTCGCCATCGGTGCGTCGGTGATCGCGGTGGAACCCGACACGCACATGCTCGCCGAACTGATCCGCCGGTGCCCGGACGTCACCGCACACACCGGTACGGCCGAAGCCATCCCGCTCCCGGATGATTCGGTGGACGCGATCATGGCCGGGCAGGCGTTCCACTGGTTCGACTTGGACCGCGCCTACCCGGAATTCCTCCGGGTGCTGCGGCCGGGCGGCGTTCTCGCGGCCCTGTGGAACACCGCCGACGACTCGGTGAAGTGGGTCGCCGGGCTGAAAGAGGTCGACCGGTCGAGCGTGTCGGAGGCCCAGCCACCGAGCGGACAAATCGTTCTGCCCACGCACCCGCTGTTCGATGAGCACGGGTTCGAACGATCGACATTCCCGCATCGGCATCGGCGCACGGCCGAGTCCCTGACGGCGACGATCGGCACGCAATCGCACACATTGGTGCTCCCGCCCGGGGAACGGGCCGAATTGCTCGACCGGATCATGGACTATCTGCGCAGGCAGCCGGAGACAGCAGAGGGCGAATTCGACCTGCCCATCGTCACTTCGGTACTGCGAACCACCCTGCGCACCGCGGACTGAACGGCTACTTACGCAGACGAAACGCCCAGGCCACAACGCTTCCGCCCGCCTTGCGGAGGCGACGAACCGGCCCGATCGCATCGAACTGCGGCGCGCGCCAAGCCGATTCGAGTAGCGGCCTACTCACGTCCGCGCCACCCGCACGGCCATACGCTGACGGCATCGTTCAGAACAGTATCGAACCAAGGAGAAAGTAACCGTTCCACCCCGCACGGGCCCCGCCTCGGGTCCACCGCTTCGGCTCAACGCGCAGGACGCGGGTGCAAGGAACGACGTCACCGATCCAGCGAAAGCTGGGTATCGCCCGATGGGCGTGTCGGCGCAAGGTGTCGACACGCGGAGACGCGGCGAGATCGACCAGGAAGCCTGGCGTCGGTGCGGCTCGTTTCCTCGCCGCGCAGTGTTACCGAACCGGGCCGCCCGACGGCCGCCCACCGTGCGCTACTCCGGACGCAGCGTCAGGATCCGGGGTCCGTCCTCCGTGACGGCGACAGTGTGCTCCCAATGTGCCGCACGACTGCCGTCCACGGTGACCACGGTCCAGTCGTCGTCGAGCACCTTCGTCTGGGTGGTGCCGAGCGTGAGCATCGGCTCGATCGCGAGCACCGACCCGACCACGAGCTTCGGGCCCTTACCCGGCTCGCCTTCGTTGGCGAGGAACGGGTCGAGGTGCATCTCGCGGCCGATGGCGTGCCCACCGTAGCCGTCGACGATGCCGTAAGCGCGCCCGTGCTCCTTCTCGGCCGCCCGGGTGCCGAGCTCGATCGCGTGCGAAACGTCGGTCAGCCGGTTACCGGGCAGCATCGCCGCGATTCCCGCCTCCATCGACGACTTGGTCGCCTCGCTGAGCAGGCGGTCGGCCTCGATGATCATCCCTACACCGAAGGTCCAGGCCGAATCACCGTGCCATCCGTCGAGAATCGCCCCGCAGTCGATGGAGACCAGGTCGCCTTCGGTGAGGATCTCCTCCGCCGTCGGGATCCCGTGCACCACGCGATCGTTCACCGACGCGCAGATCGACGCGGGGAAGCCGTGGTAGCCCTTGAACGACGGCACCGCGCCCGCGTCCCGGATCACCTGCTCGGCGACCTCGTCCAGTTCCAGGGTGGACACCCCGGGCTTCGCGGCCGCGCGCACGGCTACCAAGGCGCGGCCGACGATCGCGCCGGCCGCCGCCATGGCATCCAGTTCGCCTGCCGTCCGGAACGGCACGACCTTCTTCTTACGGTTGAAGACCATCCCGCCTCAGCGCTCCATCGTGAGCTGACTCAGTGGCCCAGCGCGCGAAGCGCCCGCGCGTTGACGTCATCGACCTCGCCGACGCCGTCCACCGAGACGACCAGGCCGTCGTAGTGCTCCAGCAGCGGTTCGGTCTCTTCGCGGTACACCCGCAGGCGGTTGCGGATCACACCCTCGTTGTCATCGGTGCGGCCACGGGCGAGCATCCGCTCGACCACGGTGTCCTCCGGCACGACGAAGCGCAGCACCGCGTCGAGCTTGGTGTTCATGTTCTTGAGGATCTTCTCCAGCGCATCGGCCTGATCCACCGTGCGCGGGTATCCGTCGAGTACGAACCCGTTGGCGGCATCGGGCTCGTTGACCCGCGCCTCCACCATGCGATTGGTCACATCGCTGGGCACCAGGTCGCCCGCGTCCATGTACTTCTGCGCCTCGCGGCCCAACGGGGTCTGCTGGCTGATATTCGCGCGGAACAGGTCCCCGGTGGAGATGTGCGGAACGCCCAGCTTCTCCGACAGCAGGACAGCCTGGGTGCCTTTACCGGCGCCCGGCGGACCGAGCAGTACAACTCTCACTTGAGGAACCCTTCGTAATTTCGATTCATCAGCTGGCTCTCGATCTGCTTCACGGTGTCCAAACCGACGCTCACCATGATCAGCACCGCGGTACCGCCGAACGGAAGGTTCTGGGTACCACCGGAGGCGCCGATGTCGAGGAACAGGTTCGGCAGCACAGCGACCAGACCGAGATAGATCGAGCCGGGGAGGGTGATACGGCTCAGGACGAAGTTGAGGTAGTCGGCGGTCGGCTTGCCGGGCCGGTAGCCCGGGATGAAGCCGCCGAACTTCTTCATCTCGTCGGCGCGCTCCTCCGGGTTGAAGGTGATCGCGACGTAGAAGTAGGTGAAGAACACGATCAAACTGAAGTAGATCGCGATGTACACCGGGTTGCCCGGGTTCACCAGGTATTTCTGGATGATCTCCTGCCACCAGCTCGGGTTCTGGTTGTTCTGCGCGCCGGTCAGCTGCGCCACCAGGTTCGGCAGATACAGCAGCGACGAGGCGAAGATGACCGGGATGACACCCGCCTGGTTCACCTTCAGCGGCAGGTAGGTCGAGGAGCCGCCGTACATCTTGCGGCCGACCACACGCTTGGCGTACTGCACCGGGATGCGGCGCTGGCCCTGCTCGACGAAGATCACCGCGGCGACGATCGCCAGCGCGGCGACGCACACCAGGCCGAATACCAGACCGCCCCGGCTGTCCAGAATCGCCTTGCCCTCGCTCGGGATGCGAGCGGCGATACCGGCGAAGATCAGCAGGGACATGCCGTTGCCGATGCCGCGCTCGGTGATCTGCTCGCCGAACCACATCACCAGCGAAGCGCCCGCGGTCATCACGAGCACGATGATGATCATGCCGAAGATGCTGGTGTCGGCCAGGATGTCCTTCTGGCAGCCCTGCAGCAGCTGACCGCGGGCCGCCAGTGCGACCAGACCGGTGGCCTGCAGGATCGCCAAGGCGACCGCCAGATATCGGGTGTACTGCGTCATCTTCGTCTGGCCTGCTTGGCCTTCCTTGCGCAGTTCCTCGAACCGCGGGATGACGACGGTGAGCAGCTGGATGATGATGCTCGCGGTGATGTAGGGCATGATGCCGATCGCGAAGACCGACAGCTGCAGCAGCGCACCACCGGAGAACAGGTTGATCAGCTGGTAGATGCCGCCCGATTCACCACCGGAGACCAGGTCGATACACTCCTGGACAGCCTTGTAGTCGACGCCGGGGGACGGCAGCGAGGCACCCAGCCGGTACAACGCGATCAACCCCAGCGTGAAGAGAATCTTCCGCCGTAAGTCCGGAGTCCGGAAGGCCGATACGAAGGCGGAAAGCACTGATCCTCCTGGCGAACGACATGGTCATGACATGGATGTTCAGCGATGTCCCTGCTCGACACAGAAGGGACGCCGAAAACCACGACGAGGCTTGGCAGACAACAATTGAACTCTAACAGTGGCACCGGACGAGCAGTTCACTCGTCCGGTGCCGCTGTCATGCAGAGTACCGTCAGCCCAGCTCGGTGACGGTGCCACCGGCGGCGGTGATCTTCTCTTTCGCCGAGCCGGTGACCTTGTCCACGGTCACCTGGACCGCGACGCCGATCTCACCATCGCCGAGGACCTTGACCAGCTGGTTCTTGCGAACCGCGCCGGCCGCCACGAGCTCGGCCTTGCCGACCTCGCCGCCCTCGGGGAACAGCTTCGCGATGGCACCGACGTTCACGACCTGGTATTCCGTGCGGAACGGGTTCGTGAAGCCCTTGAGCTTGGGCAGCCGCATGTGCAGCGGCATCTGCCCGCCCTCGAAGGCGGCCGGGACGTTCTTGCGCGCCTTGGTGCCCTTGGTACCACGGCCCGCGGTCTTGCCCTTGGAGCCCTCACCGCGACCCACACGGATCTTCTCGGTCTTGGCGCCGGGAGCCGGACGCAGGTGGTGCAATTTGATGGTCATGTCAGACCTCCTCAACGGTCACGAGGTGGCGCACGACGTTGATCAGCCCGCGGTTCTGGGCATTGTCCTCGCGGACCACGGTCTTGCGGATACCGCGCAGACCGAGGGTCCGAAGGCTGTCCCGCTGATTCTGCTTGGCGCCGATCGAACTCTTGATCTGGGTCACCTTGAGATCTGCCATTACTTGACACCTCCGGCAGCCTGAGCGCGCGCACGCAGCATGCCGGCAGGGGCGACGTCCTCGAGCGGCAGGCCACGACGGGCCGCGACCTCTTCCGGACGCTGCAGCTGCTTGAGGGCAGTGACAGTCGCGTGCACGACGTTGATGGCGTTGTCGCTACCGAGCGACTTCGCCAGAATGTCGTGGATACCGGCGCATTCCAGCACGGCACGAGCCGCGCCACCGGCGATCACACCGGTACCGGGCGAAGCCGGGCGCAGCATGACCACACCGGCGGCAGCCTCACCCTGAACCGGGTGGGTGATGGTGGAGCCGATCATCGGAACGCGGAAGAAGTTCTTGCGAGCCTCTTCGACGCCCTTCTGAATCGCCGCGGGAACTTCCTTGGCCTTGCCGTAGCCGACGCCGACCAGACCGTTGCCGTCACCGACGATCACCAGGGCGGTGAAGCTGAAGCGCCGACCACCCTTCACGACCTTGGAGACGCGGTTGATCGCGACGACCCGCTCGAGCTGGTTCTTCTCGGCGGCGTTGTCGCGACGGTCGCCGCCGCCCCGACGGTCGCCGCCACCGCGACGGTCGCCGCGGCCGCCCTCGGGGGCGCTGCCATTCTGTCCGGCGGGTCCGCTTCCGCCGTCACGCCTCTGACGTCCCGGCATCAGACGTTCCTTCCGTTCTTGTTATCGATCATCAGAATTTCAACCCACCTTCGCGAGCGGCGTCGGCCAGTGCGGCGATCCGGCCGTGGTAATCGTGGCCACCACGGTCGAACACGACGGCCTCGACACCGGCGGCCTTGGCCCGCTCGGCCAGCAGGGCGCCGACCTTCTTGCTCTTGGCCGACTTGTCGCCGTCCAGCGCCCGCACGTCGGCCTCGATGGTCGAGGCGGCGGCGATGGTCTTGCCCGCCGAGTCGTCCACCAGTTGCGCGTGCAGGTGCCGCGAGGAGCGGTTGACCACCAGGCGCGGACGCTCGGTGGTTCCTTCCACCTTCTTGCGCAGACGGAAGTGACGGCGCGTCTTCGACAGACGGCGCTGGGTCGACACGTCCTTGCCCAGGGGGATGCGCTTGGCCTTCTGGTTTTCGGTTTGCGCCATGATCACTTACCCGTCTTTCCGACCTTGCGGCGAACGACCTCGCCGGCGTAGCGGATGCCCTTGCCCTTGTACGGGTCGGGCTTGCGCAGGCCGTGGATGACCGCCGAAATCTGGCCGACCTTCTGCTTGTCGATTCCGGACACGGAGAACTTGGTGGGCGATTCCACCGCAAAAGTGATGCCCTCGGGCGCCTCGATCGGCACCGGGTGGCTGTAGCCGAGGGCGAACTCGAGGTTCTGGCCCTTCAGCGCGACGCGGTAACCGACGCCGAAGATTTCCATCTTCTTCTCGTAGCCCTGGGTCACACCGACGATCATGTTCGACACAAGGGTGCGGGTCAGGCCGTGCAGAGCGCGGCTGCGGCGCTCGTCGTCCGGGCGAACGACCTCGAGCTGGCCGTCCTCGCCCTTGGCGACGGTGATCGGCTCGGCGATGGTGAGCGACAGGGCGCCCTTGGGCCCCTTCACCGAGATGTCCTGGCCGTCGATGGCGACATCGACACCGGCCGGGATTGCGATGGGCTTCTTACCAATACGCGACATTGTCCTGACCTCCCTTACCAGACGTAGGCGAGGACTTCGCCGCCCACGCCCTGCTTGGCCGCCTGCTTGTCGGTCAACAGGCCGGAGGACGTGGAGATGATCGCCACGCCGAGGCCGCCGAGCACCTTGGGCAGATTGGTGGATTTCGCGTACACGCGCAGACCGGGCTTGGAGACACGGCGCACGCCTGCGAGGCTGCGCTCGCGGCTCGGGCCGTACTTGAGGTCGACGATGAGCGTCTTGCCCACCTGTGCGTCCTCGGTCCGGTAGTCGGCGATGTAGCCCTCGCGCTTGAGGATCTCGGCGATGTTCGCCTTGAGCTTCGAGTGCGGAGCCTTCACCTGATCGTGGTACGCCGAGTTGGCGTTGCGCAGACGTGTCAGGAAGTCTGCGATCGGATCAGTCATGGTCATGGTTCGACCTAGACACCTTTCTCGCCGCGGTTCCCATACAGCGCTGACATGCACATCGGCATGCCCAGCGGTGGGCCTACGACAATTCGGATGGTCCGGCCGACACTTGCCGACCGGAGGAGGTTCGATCGCCCGAGCGCACGCATGCGGACATGGAGGTGCCCAGGCAACCGCTCTAGTGTAGGCAAGGGGTTCACCGGGGCAAAATCCGGGTCTGTGAGCACGGCGTTTCATCCGGTTTGTGACCAGCGGAAATGAGCTGCCACCGGTCTACCATGAGGCTATGTCGAGCCCAGGCGTCGAACGACCCGATCTCCCGGAGTTCATGACCTGGGAGGAGCTCGAGCGGCTACCCGAGGAGATCGCCGCACAGATCGAGCTGCGGAACGGGCGCGTCGTCTGGCGACAGCGGGAATCTGCCGAACATCAAGCATTCACCTTCGCGCTGGCCGGCGCACTCAAGCGCTGCGCCCGCGATGGCATGGCCGAGCAGCCGCAAAGCTGGTGGCGCGTGGATTTCGAAACCAACGTCTTCTTCGGCACCACCGGCAAGTCGGACTTCGCCACCCCCGACGTCCTCGTCTACCGCCGCCTCGACGCTCCCTACCAGGACATCCGCGCCCAAGACGTGCTACTCGTGGGCCGAATCCATTCTCCGTCGAGCAACGAGATCGATCCTTTCGACGAGCAGAGGCGTTACGCCGATGCGGGCATCCCCTGGTACTGGGAGGTGACGCTCGCTCGCAGGACGAACACCATCGCAATGGTCCGCGCGCACGCACTGGAAACCTCCCCCGGCAAGCTCCCACACGACGTCCGACCGCTGCATCCGGCCAACTACCTCCTGATCGGCGAGTGGTCACCGAACGACTCCGACACCATCACCATCGACTTCCCGTTCCCGATCCACATCCCGTGGTCGGACCTGGAGTTCTGATTCGCGCGAGTTGATACCCCTCTCCCGATAGTCGGAGATCCGCCCGACCAGGGAGTCGCGGCCGCCGTTTACAGCCAACGCACCGAGCCCACATCGGTCCGAGTACTACCGGACGATCTCCAGCGGTGATGCCGCGCCGGAGCGCGCCGACGCGTACGAGCTTCGCGAGTGGCACACAGCCGGGGCGAAACGCGAGTAGACCTTTCGATGATGTGCCACTCACGGCTGACGATCAGCTATGCGTGAGGGTGTAGCGCCCGGGCGCTATCTCGCGGCAGTACCAGTCCGCCGCGGCATGGCGGACCATTTCGCAATCGTCCCAGCTGACGTTGCTCGGAGGAGTGACACAGCTTCCGTCCTTCGGTGAGGGGAAGCAGTGCGCCGCGATCGTTTCGAATTCCTGTACCGCCGACGCGGTCACCGCCGTTCCGAGCACCGCCCCCATGGCAATACCACCGGCGATGGCAGACTTCGTGACCATTCTCATCTCGACTCCCCTGATCGTTGTCAATGGTTCTCACGCAACCCGACCGAACGTGTCCCGCTGGACTTGGCCCGGCACCATACTTCGACGTCTCGATGCCGCATCCGGTTCCAACGACTTGCTATGGCTGAGGCCACTTCCCCTATCGGGTGACTCGAACGCTACTGCTCGCAGACCTATCGTTCCGCGTCGACGCACGTCACGGTTCCAGGTAGAGGCGTTCGCACGGCAATCGCGGCAACGCGATTGTGCTACCCGGAATCACGGTGAGGTCGGCAGCGGGCCGCACGGCGCGCCACTCGCGAATGAACCGCATGGCTGCGGTGTGGCAGGCGGCGAAGTCCAGACTCACGCCGTCGAGCAGGACGCGCAAGTGGACATCTGGCTCTTCCGGGCGTGGAGTCGTCACGTCTTCGGCTCCTGCGGTCCGGAAGAACCAGCCTGCGCGGTGCGCGAAGCACCGAGCCGTACTCGCCCCGCGGCCACCGCGTCCACCATGGCGTTGAACCCGTCCCAGTGCCGCACATGGTTGAGCACCTGGTCGTCGCTGATCCCGCCGAGTTGCCGCTCCTCGCGACGGCATCGCACGAAGTCCGCCGTGAGCAGGCTGACCATCTCGCCATAGGAGTAGTGCATTTCCTGCGCGTCAGCGGCGGGCCGGTAGCCCTTTCGGCCCGCCGCCGCGAGCAGATCCTCGACATGTCGGTCGATTGCCCAGATGTGGAGGTCCATCAAATAGGCGAGCCGTCGATCCATGGGACGACCCCGCTTGCCGCTCTCGTAATGCCGCACCCACACGCCGAGCAGTCCCACGGCCGACACCATCATCGCGTCCGCGGGCCGCGTCCGGCCGTTGAAGATATCGAAGAATGCTCGAGTGCCGGGCAGGCACAGCTCACGAGATCCGTTCTCGTGCAGATGCGTTCGCGGGTCGACGGTCATCGCACTTCCCCGGTGGGCGCGGAAGCTCCTGCGGCGCCGAGCACCGACAAGTCGATCGCTCGCGGCGGAAGGCATCGGCTGATCGCCGTGACCACGACCATCGCCGAGGGCCGGAAGCCGTCCCGAGGCCGCTCGACCCAATGCCGCACCGCCGGAGGACGGTCGGCCGGAGACGGCAAAGCGATCACCCGGCCGTGACCATAGACCGCGATACCGGCCCGATACAGCTGGGCGAACACCGTGGGAGAGTCCGGTAGATCGGGTCGCACAAGGAAGACCCAGCTTCGCGATCTCGGGTACGACACGATCGGTCCCGTCGCACATCCACGCCGCCGGAGTTCCTCGCGGACCTCATAACCGACATACCCAGCCATCCCCAGTCCCCATACGCTCCCGGCCGGGACCGTGATGCGTCCGGTGTGCGGGTCAACGCCCGCAGCGAGTCCGCCTATACGGCGGTAGAACGCGCACCGGGTGGTCGGGGTGTCTCGAAACGGGACTTCCTGCATGGTGATCCCCCTGCCGTCGAGTAGGTCGGAAGTGCGCCCTATCGCGGAATGCTTCGCCGCTTCGAACCGACAAAACCCTGTTCAGCGGCCTGGCGCACGCACAGCACACCAGCCGGACCACGGCCTCACAGACCAGATCCGCATATTCAGGACAACTTCTCCGAAAGCCCAAGACCGCATCGACTTTTGGGGTATCAATGGATGCAGTTCAGACCGAGTGCTGGATTCATTTACCTGGGGGAATACCGATGACCGAGATCGAGTCGCCGACGCTGCTGCGCCGCCAGCTCGGCAGATTTCTGCGCGAGGCGCGCGAAGGCCGTGGTCTGACGATCGCCATCGCCGCCAAAGAAGTTCAGCTCAGCTTCAACGGACTACAGCGCCTGGAAACCGGCCGCGCCGTGAAGCCCCGCCGCCAGGACGTGCGCGAGCTGTGCATGTTGTACGAGGTGAACCCCGAACAGACCGAACAGGCGGTGGGGTTGGCATCGCGCGCGGCAACGGCACGGGACGAGGACGGGATCACTCCGCTCGGCGGGTTGTTCTCGGATGCCTTCAACATGTACGTCGGCATGGAGCGGTCGGCTCGGCGGCTGACTTCTTACGCCGTGCAGGTGCCTGGATTGCTGCAAACCGCCGACTATGCACGGGCGCTGATCAGCGCTTTTCTGCACGACGGTCCCGCCGAGGAAATCGAACAACGCGTCCGGGTGCGCCTCAACAGGCAAGTGGCCGTCACCCGCAAGACGCGCCCTGTGGACCTGCACGTGCTCCTCGACGAATCAGCGCTATACCGGGTCGTCGGAGGACCGAAAGTGATGTCAGAGCAGCACCGCTACCTAGCCGATGTCAGCACACGGCCGAACGTCACCCTGCGCATCCACCCATGCTCAGCCGGATACACGCGCGGCATCCTGCACGGCTCGTTCGTGCTCCTGGACTTCGGCACTGACAACAAAGGCAGGCCGATCGAACCGCCGGTCGTCTACCTCGACGGTGGTATGAGCAGCGATCTCTACTTGGAAAGGCCCGAATTGGTGCAGCGTTACACTGAAATGGCCGACGCCATCCGGGAGACGGCCCTGGACGAGAAGACCACGCGCGACCTGCTCCGCCGGGCAGCAAGGAGTTTTGACGGTGACCGTTGACCTATCCGGAGCAAGCTGGTTCAAGAGCAGCTTCAGCGAGTCCAACGGCCAGTGCGTAGAGGTCGCCCACCTGGACGACGGCATGGTCGGCACACGCGACTCCAAGAACCCGACCGGCCCGGCCCTGACGTTCACCCCCGCCGCATGGGACACCTTCCTGGCCGGAACCAAAGAGGGCGAATTCGACCACAGCTGAACACGTTTCGATCCCTAAATCGCACTACACCCAACGGGCTCGATGATGAAGTCACCGGGCTCCGCGGTCGGAAGCACGCCCCGAACGAACCTCCCTCGGCAGCAACCCGTTCGGCGAGGGAGTCAAGTTTCAGCTGTGGGCGTTCCCGCAACCTGCACGACGGCTGTGAGTGGCACACGGCAGTGGCAAATCGCGAGTAGACCTCTCGGCGATGTGCCACTCGCGGGAGCATGGTTGGCGAGGCGGCTCGATTTCGGTCTTAGGCATGCAAGTAGGGATCATCTGCCCAAGGATCGCCGTAGTTCTCGTACGGATCACCCAATTCTTGCAGTCGACGTCGACCATCCTCAGTGAGCTTCGCCCTGAACACCTCATTGGAGCCGATCTCGTCGTCGCGTATGCCTAAATATCCAGGAACTCCGTTATAGCCGTGGGAGACACGCCTGATTGCTTCCTCCGTACCGACGGCCCACGCCTCCCACGACCGACCGCAGCCCGGGAATGCACCGAAATCGATGTAACCTTTGTCAGCCAACTCTCGGAGTATTGTGAGAACGTATGCACGCGAATATTCTTCGGGGGCGATCTTCTCAACCGTGCCGTCGAATTCACCGATGGCCGCCCAATCGTCGGAGACATTGTAGAGAAGAAAATTCTCCAGCTTCTCGATCACGGCAGATGCACCTTTACTGGCCTCTTACTTCCCGGATAAAGGATGTCGATGGTCACACCACCCGATTCGCTTTTGTCTCTGATTCTTATCTCCGTACCGTCTTCCAAGCGAGCACCCCTGCCGGGATAGTTACCGACATCCAGCGTATCAGCGCCCCTGGTCAAGTCCTCGTACAGCTGCCTGATCTCGGCATCGGAGTCCAGTTGCCTGTTCGGCTTGTTTCTCCCGGGCGCCGTTCTGGAATCGAGTTCATTTCTTACTTCGTCCGCATTCTTGGGCCCCACCTTCGGTGGCGCCTTCTCGACGTCGTCGATCTTCTTCCGCAGGCGATCGCGTAGGTCGGTGACAACTTTCCTGGCCTTGACAACGGCATCCTTCGCCTCCTGTCGGATGCCCGCGATCTGGAGCGCCTTACGGGCTCGCCAGGCGATTACACCGTCCTTGATCTTTCCGGCCCATTTCTGCACTGTGAGCAGAGCCTTGCCGGCGGTGACCGCTCCTGCCCCGAAGCTGATCAGCGAGAGGCCGACCGTGATCGCGGCGTCGATGGCGAGATCCTGAGCTAGAGACTTCAGGAAGCCCTTGATCTCGTCGCGGAGTTCCGTCAGCGCGTCCTTATACGCGATGCAGGACTGGCTGATCTGCGTGCAGGCGGTCAGCAGTTGATCAATCGAGTTCGCGAGGGATTTGAGGTCGTCTCGGATGTAGCCTGCGTCGTCGGCGGTGACGCTGTCGAACAAACTCGCCGCGATCGTGATCTTGTCGCGGGCATTCGTGTTCTGGTAGATCGTGCCGAGACGGTCCCAGGCATCGGCCGCCTTGGCGAGTTTCCCGGTATCGCCGTCAGGGACAGGTATGCCGATGTGGCTGATGATATTGATGCCTTTGTCCACGATGCCCTGGCCAGGGCCGCCTGCGGAGGCGGGGACCGAAAAGGGTCCGAAAACCGGCATGCCCGGGTCTGTGGGCCGGTCCGGTTGCGGCGCGCCCTTCACGGTGGCGTCGGCTCGAGCATGAGTGAAGCCGATGTCGTTGAGGGCGCTGCCATACGCGTACAGGGTGGAGTGGACATCCTGGAAGAAACCCACAGCCTCGTAGGCCGAGGTGTTGTACGAACGCGCCCACTCCTGGCCGTTCTCGTCCACGCCCGCCATCGATCCACATGCGGCCAGCTCCGCGAAGATGTACAGAAAACTGTCGCGAAGCGCTGACGCGGCGTCGAAGCAGTTGGTGGCCGCTTGATAGTAGGCCCTCGGATCGACAGCCAGAGCCGTCATATGCCGAGAATCCGCAGGCCCTCGGCTACAGCGCCGGTGTAGCCCTCATGGGCGAGCTTCACGGCCTCTTCCAAAGCGGTGAGCCCTTCTCGAATATCCGTAGCACCCGCTAGCCATTCGTCGTGCGCCTCGCGGTAGGCCCCCATCACGGCCCCGGCCGACGCGGCGTCGACCTCCTTGGCTTTCTGATCGATTGCCGCCAGCTGATCGGACAGCAGCCCGGCGAAGCCGCGGATGCGGGCAGCCAAGTTGTCGAGTTTGGCGAGATCCACCGAGAAGGCCTGTGCGTCGGACATGCGGTGCCCCACCTTTCAAGGAAGGTCCAACGAGCTGACGCCGGTGGCGAAAGCCTGGTCGGTCTCACGAACGGTGTCGGCAGTGACACCGAGCTTCTCCGCCAGCTCGAACAGCGCGTCCCACACCTGCACCGCCCCCTGGTGGAACTCCTCCCACCCGACCGTGAAAGCGCCGGAATTGTTCCCCGTCCAACTCTCCAACATGTCTCGCACGTCGGTCTCCAGCGCGGAGTACCCGTCCCGGCATTGAGTGGCAACATCGAATGCCAAGCGTCTCAATGCTTTGACCTCAGCGGTGTCGATCGACAGTGATGGCTGTTCCCCCGCCATGCCTCTGTCCCCCTCTACCAGCGGATGATTCAGACGAATGTACCCCAGTCGCGCAGCCGCCGTCATTCATCGGATCTGGCATCCGTCCGCACGAGGAGATTGTCGCGCGCCTCTGCAATGTGTCGTCGCCGCAACGTGCGAGGCCGACGCAGGCCTTGCTGTGGCAGTGTCCGCCGTCATGCCCCCAACTCCGCGGTGGCCCTCGGTCAGCGGTCGGGCGGCATATTCTTCGACGGCACCGGACGTGCTGGGTCGGATGTTTGCGTGTCTCCATCCGGGCTGGCGAGACGCCGTTCCAGGGCGGTGAAAGCACTGATCGCCTCGGGTGACTCGAAGGCCCTGTTGCGGCGGCCCACGCTGAGCTGGCGGAGAATTCCGGCTTCGGCCAAACGCTGCACGGCGGCGTTTGTAGCGGGAAAACTGCGTCCGATGAGTGCCGACGCCGTCGCTACGGTGAGGACCGGAGCTCCGACCAGTTTGGCGAGCAGCAGGTCCAGCGCGGAGTTCGCTCGTACCGGCGCCACTCGATCCCGCCACGACCTTTGCAACTCCGAAGCCTTCAGCTCGAAAGCGGTAGCGTCCTGCGCCGCACGAGTGCAGGCGGCGGCGAAACGCGCCACCCAAGTGTTCAGATCGTCGGTAGCCTGATCGGAATCGGGCGCACCCACGTGCCGAAAGCGAGTCAGACCGTCGATGTAGCTGTCGCTCCAGGTGGCGAGAATCAGCGACACAGGCGCGACGACACGTTCCGCCACGCCGCGGCGGCGCAGTATCAGGTGGATCAACGCGCGACCGGTTCGGCCGTTGCCGTCGATGAACGGGTGGATTGTCTCGAACTGCGCGTGCGCGATGGCGGCCTGCGCGACAGCGGGCAGATCGTCGCTATTGCAGAACGAGATCAAGTCCGCCATCAACTCGGGTACGAGCTCCGGCGGTGGCGGAACGAAGACGGCCGAGCAGGGATTGAAGGAGCTGCCACCGATCCAGTTCTGTACCTCTCGTAAACATCCGCGATGCTGTGCGAGCCTGGTGCCCGCGAGCAACCGTCGATGAATCTCGAGCAGAACATCTTCGGTGATCGGCTCACCACGGCCGACCGCATTGGCGGCCACAGCCATGGCATCGATATTCGCCAGCACCTCGGCGGCCGTCACATCCGATGATTCTCCTTCGAGCTGACGCGCCGCCTCCGCGCGCAACAGTCGACGCGCGCCGACCACCAACCCCTCGATCCGTGACGATGCGATGGCCTCGGCGCGCAGCAGCAACCGAGACAACGCTTCCGTCTCGACGAGCGCCACCGCCTCCGTATCGAGACGGGTGATCGCCACCTCCGCATCGACGACGTCGGCGGCGGTTTCGCAGTTCAAAACGATGCGGCGACCAGCCAACGAATCGGGCAGATACACGTGGTACGTGCCGGAGCCACGATCTCGTCGAGACAGGCCCCCGCCATCCGAGTTGCCAACCCACCGCCGCTGCGCAAACTTAGCCACGCCACCTCCTTATTAAAGGTTAACAGATAACCTTTAATAAGAGCCGGAGCTCCACCCAGGCCACACGCCGGGCTGACCGCGGTGGACCGACTCCCGACGCCCCGACGAAGATAGGGCGTCGAGCCGCCGCTCACGCGCGAGGTGAATGACAAGCTTATGCAGCAACGTTCACCTCCCACGGAATTCGGCACCGGTTCGCATGGCGGCCCCGGGAATCCCTCGCGCTGGTGCTGCCGAGGGTGGCCAGATGGGCGCCATCGACAGGCCGCCGACATCGGTCGAGGAAGATCGCCGAATGACTCTTCCGGCAACCTGTCGGTGTGACAGCGCTCGGCGTGCCATACGCCCTGCGGAGTCAACGGGAAGATCACATCGGGTACACCGGGTGCTTGCGCGGGTTGAACTCCGGCTTGACCGGCGGCTTGTCCCGCAACAGGCGCAGCGCGTTCCGGATCTCCAGACGGGTGCGCGCCGGTTCGATGACCGCGTCGATGTAGCCGCGTTCGGCGGCGATCCACGGGGTGGCGATCGTCTCGTTGTACTGGTTGATCATGAACTCGCGCGCCACTGCCCGATGCTCCTCCGGCACCGCCGCCAATTGCCGTTTGCCGATGAGGTCCACCGCGCTGTCGGCGCCGATCACCGCGATCCGGGCCGTCGGCCAGGCGAAACTGATATCGGCACCTACCTGCCGGGCCGCCATCATGCCGTAGGCGCCACCATAAGACTTGCGCACGACCAGGTTGATGATCGGGACCGTCGCCTCGATGATCGCACGCGGGACCCGCCCGCCGCGGATGATCACACCGTTGGCTTCCTGCTCGAGACCCGGCAGCACGCCCGGGGTGTCCGCGACGAACACCAGCGGGATATTGAACGCGTCGCAGAGCCGGATGAAGTAGGTCGACTTGTCCGAGCAGGCGGCGTCGATGGAACCACCCAGCACCAATGGCTGGTTGGCGATCACTCCGACCGGAGAGCCGTCGACCCTGGCGAACCCGGTGATCAGATTCGGGGCGAACGCGGCGCGGATTTCGTGGAATTCACCGTCGTCGAAGATCCGCAGCAGGATCTCGTGCATGTCGTAACCGGCGCGATCGGAATCCGGGATGATCGTGTCGAGCTCGCGATCGGTGGCAGTGATCTCCGGCTCCAGGCCGGGGTTCACGATCGGCGGTTGCTCGAGACAACTCGTCGGCATATAGCTCAGGTAATTGCGCGCCCACTCGTAGGCTTCCTGCTCGGTGTCGGCCACGTGATGCAGGGTGCCGCGTCTGGCCTGTACCTCGGCGCCACCGAGCTCCTCGGCAGTGACGTCCTCACCGTTGACGGCTTTGATCACCTCCGGCCCGGTGACGAACATGTAGGAATCCTTGGTGCCGATGAGCACGTCAGTGTTGATCGGCCCGTACACCGAACCCGCCGCGCACTTGCCGAGAATGATCGACACCTGTGGCACATACCCGGACAATTTCTCCAACACCCGGGAAATATCACCGAACGAAGCGATCGAACCCACCGCGTCCTGGATGCGCGCGCCGCCGGAATCATTGATCGTCACCACCGGGCATGCGTTGTCGAACGCGAGTTGCAGGGCCCGCATGAACTTGCGGGCGGACGTGATCCCGACCGACCCTCCGTACACGGTCTGATCGTGGGCGATCACCACCACCGGACGGCCCCCGATCAGACCGCGGCCGGTGACCAGCCCGTCACCGTAGAGAGCATCCGGCCGGTCGGGCTGACGAGCCAACGCACCGGTCTCGATGAACGTCCCGCGATCGAGCAGCATGTTCACACGCTGGCGAACGCTCGGAACGCCCTTCTTCTCCCGCTTGGCGGCACCGGCCTCACCCGCCGGTTCGGCAGCGATCGTCAGGATCTTGACCAGTTCGTCAAGCTTCGCCTCGGTACCTGTCACGCTCGCTGCCACCTTCCGAACCAACTGTTGTGCCCCCGCGACGTTAAGCGCTGTCGACACAAAAACGTTTCATCGAACTGGAAATCCGGTACAAATCACAGCCGAGATCGGCCACACATCGGATCATCGACAGTCAAAGGACCGCAGGTCTGGCAAGAAGCCGTTCCATGCGGTGATCGCCTCGGGCGACTCGAAGGCACGGTCGCGGCGGCCGACGGTGAGCCGGCGCAGGATTCCAGCTTCGGTCGAACACTCCACGGCGGCGTTGGCGGCGGGAAACCGTGTCCGATCAGTGTTGCCGCGGTGCAAGCGCCTCTATAGAAGGCGAGGGCACGGACTCAGTGTGAGTCCGTGCCCTCGGTGTCTTGCTATCCGGATGCGCTCACGAGGAGCGCGAGCTCACCAGGAGCTCTTGTGCACGCCCGGCAGCTCGCCCCGGTGCGCCATCTCGCGGAGGCAGACGCGGCAGAGGCCGAACTTGCGGTAGACCGCGTGGGGGCGGCCGCAGCGCTGGCAGCGGGTGTAGGCGCGGACAGCGAACTTCGGCTTGGCGTTGGCCTTGTTGACCAGTGCTTTCTTTGCCATGTGCTCAGTTCTCCTTGAACGGGAAGCCGAGGTGCTTGAGCAGGGCACGGCCTTCTTCGTTGTTGGTCGCGGTGGTCACCACGGTGATGTCCATACCACGCGGACGGTCGATCCGGTCCACGTCGATCTCGTGGAACATCGACTGCTCGCTCAGGCCGAACGTGTAGTTGCCGTTGCCGTCGAACTGCTTCGGCGACAGGCCGCGGAAGTCGCGGATACGGGGCAGCGCGATGGAGACCAAGCGGTCCAGGAACTCCCACATCCGGTCGCCGCGCAGGGTGACCTTGGCGCCGATCGGCATGCCCTCACGCAGCTTGAACTGCGCGATGGACTTGGTCGCCTTGCGGATCTGCGGCTTCTGACCGGTGATCAGGGCCAGGTCCTCGACGGCGCCGTTGATCAGCTTCGCGTCGCGGGCGGCGTCACCGACACCCATGTTGACGACGACCTTCACCACGCCCGGGATCTGCATCACGTTGGCGTAGCCGAATTCCTTGTTCAGCGCGTCCTTGATTTCTTCGCGGTAGCGCTGCTTCAGCCGGGGCTGCACTTTTTCCGTCGTGGTCATGTCAGATGTCCTTCCCGTTCTTACGGGAGATCCGGACCCGCTTGCCGCTCTCCTCGTCGGTCCGGTAGCCGATACGGGCCGGCTTGCCGTCGGAGTCGACGACCATCACGTTCGAGACGTGGATGGGGGCTTCCTGGGTCACGATGCCGCCCGAGGAGGCGCCGCGCTGGTTGGCGGAGTTCGCGACGTGCTTCTTGATCCGGTTCACGCCCTCGACGAGGACCCGGTTCTCCTTCGGGTAGGCCTGGATGACCTTGCCCTTGGCGCCCTTGTCCTTGCCCGAGATGACGAGCACGGTGTCACCCTTGTGCACCTTCATGTCAGAGCACCTCCGGAGCCAGCGACACGATCTTCATGAACTTCTTGTCGCGCAACTCGCGGCCGACCGGGCCGAAGATACGAGTGCCGCGCGGGTCGTTGTCCGCCTTGATGAGCACGGCCGCGTTCTCGTCGAACTTGATGTAGGAACCATCCGGACGACGGCGCTCCTTGGTGGTGCGCACGACGACGGCCTTGACGACGTCACCCCGCTTCACGTTGCCGCCGGGGATGGCGTCTTTCACGGTAGCGACGATGATGTCGCCGATACCGGCATAGCGACGCGACGAACCACCGAGAACGCGGATGCAAAGGATTTCCTTCGCGCCCGTGTTGTCGGCGACGCGCAGTCGCGACTCCTGCTGAATCACTTCAGCGTCCTCCTTGACCTGGACGTATGTGCACGCCGGATTGCCGACCCGACGGGCATGGTCGGTTGCCCTCCGGACGCGCGCCTGCCAGCGGTTTCCTCGGTTCGAGCAAGAAACGCGGAACCAACCACTGGGGGTTCACTGCCGGATTGCGGGCATAGCTCCCGCAGGCAACCGGTCTAGTGTATGGGAACCCGCAGGTCGTTCCCAAATCGGGGCCACACGGCGGTGCCCGATTCCCCAATCCCGGCCGACCCGGCGCCGCGCCGGTAGCCTCGTGTCCTGCAAGGCTGCCTTCGTACATCTGCGGCACCGCCGCGTCGGGGAGAGGATTCTCGTGACATCTACCGGTCGGCCAGCAAAGCTGGATCGTCGTGCCTTCCTGGTCGCCCTCGGGGCCGTGCCGGCCGCCGCAGCGCTGGTCGCGTGCTCGGAGGACACCGAACCCGCGAGCAGGACGCTCACGGGCGTCGATCTCAGCGGCGTGGACGAGACGATCCGGCCGCAGGACGACCTGTACCGGCACGTCAACGGGAAGTGGCTGCGGGACTACCAGCTGCCGCCGGACAAGGTCAGCTACGGCTCGGGCAGTGAGGCGGGCGAGCGCACCGAGCAGCAGTTGCGGGAGATCATCGACGGCATCAGAGACCCGAAACCCGGTTCGGAAGAGCAGCAGATCAGGGACCTCTACGACGCCAGGGTGGACTGGGACGAGATCGAACGGCTCGGCATGACGCCCCTGGCGCCGCTGTTCGCCAAGATCGACGGCGCCGCCACCAAGCCGGACCTGGCGAAGGTGATGGCCGAACTGCCGATCGACGGGTTGATCGGGCTCGGCATCGGCGTCGACCGGAAGAACTCGAACGCCTACATCCCTTCGGTCGGGCAGGCCGGACTCGGCCTCGGCGAGCAGTACTACCGGAAGCCGGAATACGCCGAGGTGCTCACGCAGTACCGGTCCTTCCTCGAGCGCATCGCCGCGGGCGCGGGGTTCGCCGATCCGGCCGGTCTCGCGCAGCGGGTGTTCGACCTGGAGAAGCGGATCGCGCCCGCGCACTGGGACAACGTGCGCAACCGCGACACCGACGCGACGTACAACGTGTACAGCTGGACCGATATGACCGCACTCGCTCCGGGCTTCGACTGGGACCCGTGGCTGTCCGGCAACACCGACCGCCCGCGCGAGCTGTTCGCGACGATGGTGGTCAACCAGCCCTCCTACATCACGGCGGCGGGCCAGTTGTGGACCGAAGTGGATATCGCCACCTGGCGGGACTACCTCAAGCTCTACGTGCTGCGTGAGTTCGCGCCCTACCTGCCCAAAGCCGTCAACGACGCGAACTTCGATTTCAAGGGCAGAGTGCTCAACGGGCAGGACGAGCGGCCCGAACGCTGGAAGTACGGGGTTTCGATCGTCGACGACAAGCTCGGCGAGCAGCTCGGAAAAGTGTATGTGGCCAAGCACTTCCCGCCGGAGGCCAAGGAGCGGGCCAAGGAAATGCTCGCCGACGTCCTCGCGGCCTACCGGGAGAACTTCACCAACTCGACCTGGATGTCGCCCGCGACCAGGGCGGCGTCACTGGCGAAACTGGACAAGATCGATCCCAAGATCGGCTACCCGGACAAGTGGGTC
Organism: Nocardia sp. NPDC047654; assembly: GCF_043205035.1. Lineage (NCBI taxonomy): Bacteria > Bacillati > Actinomycetota > Actinomycetes > Mycobacteriales > Nocardiaceae > Nocardia > Nocardia sp. NPDC047654. The sequence goes on along the minus strand of NZ_JBIDDF010000005.1, from coordinate 83,685 downwards.
GACTACTCCAAGCTCCAGATCACCAGGGGCAAGCTGATCGAGTCGTTGCTCGCCATCAACGCTTTCGAGGTCAAGCGCGCGTTCGCGCGCCTCGGCACGCCGGTCGACAAAGACGAATGGGGGATGTCGCCGCAGACGGTGAATGCCTACTACTCGTCGAACTCCAATCAGATCGTCTTCCCGGCGGCCTACCTCCAGCCGCCGTTCTTCGACAAGGACGCGCTGCCCGCGGTCAATTTCGGCGCGGTCGGGTCGACCATCGGGCACGAGATCGGCCACGGTTTCGACGACCAGGGCTCCAAGTACGACGGTGACGGCAATCGCCGCGACTGGTGGACGCCCGAGGACCGCGCCGCGTTCGACGCCAAGGCCAAGCAATTGGTCGACCAGTACAACGCGCTCGTGCCGGAGGGACTGGAACCGAACCAGCACGTCAACGGCGAGCTCACCGTCGGCGAGAACCTCGCCGATCTGCGCGGACTCCAGATCACCTTGGCCGCTTTCCGCATCGCCGAGAAGCGCCGGGGTATCGACAATCCCGACTACCGCACCATGTTCCTGTCCTGGGCCCGCAGCTGGCGGGAGAAGCAGACGAAGGAACTCACCGTCCGCTACCTGAGCATCGACACCCACTCCCCCAACGAATTCCGCTGCAACCAGGTCGTCCGCAATCTCGACGAGTTCTACAGGACCTTCGAGGTGAAGGAAGGCGACAAGCTGTTCCTGCCCGCGGATCAGCGGGTGACGTTCTGAGTCTCACGGCGTCCGGAGCAGGCCCTCGATGAGGGCGTCCAGTCCGAGTTCGTAGGTGTCCTCGGCGGCGAGGGACACGTAGTCGGAGCCGAGCGCGGCGAGGCGGGGGTAGCTGTCGGCGTCGAGGTCGGCGAAGACCTGTGCCCGGAAGGTGGGGCGGTCCTCCGTAGCCCGGCGGGCGGATCGGGCGCGCACGATGAGGTTGCCCGCCGTGTAGTGCCAGACGGCGCGGTACGCCTGCACGGCGCGCTCCAGGGGTAGGCCCCCGGCGACGAACCCGTCCACGATCGATTCGGTGACCCACAGCGCGGAGACGCCCAAAAGGTCGTCGGCGGCGAGGATTTCGACGACCCACGGGCGCGTGGCGAGCACGTCGCGCATGGCCCGCGCCGCGACGCGGACGCGCTGTCGTGGCTCCTCCGGCAGATCGGGCCACACCACCTGGTCGGCATAGTCGTTGAGCAGCAGCCGCAGCAGGTCTTCCTTGTCGCGCACATGGTGGTAGAGCGCCATCGGCGTGCAACCGAGTTCGGTGGCCAGGCGGCGCATGGTCAGCTTCTCCACGCCGTCGGCCTCGATCACCGCGTTGGCCGCCGCGACGATGTCCGCGCGGGAGATACGCGCGGGTCGGCCGGTGCGCTGGGGCTGCGACGACGAGCTCGGCATGGGTCCATCTTCGCCCATCCCCCGAAAAGGGTGTGGACACGGGGCGAGGCGTACGGTTAGTTTTTATACATGTATAAAAACTCTGTAGGGCGGCCGGGCGTGGCGCTGACGGCGGTGGCCGTCGCGCAGTTCATGGTCGCGTTGGACCTCGCGGTGGTGAACGTCGCGTTGCCCGCCATCCGGGCAGATCTGGGCTTCGCGCCGGTCGATCTGGCCTGGGTGGTGCACATCTACGCGCTGACCTTCGGTGGGTTCCTGCTGCTGGGCGGGAAGGCGTCCGACCTGTTCGGGCGGCGAAAGTTGTTCACCGGCGGGCTCGTCGCGTTCGGGGTCGCCTCGCTGGCCGGCGGCCTCGCGCAGGAGCCGTGGCAGCTCGTCGCCGCGCGAGCGGTGCAGGGCCTCGCGGCGGCGGCCGTGGCGCCCGCCGCTCTGGCCACCCTGACCACGACATTCTCGGAAGGTCCCGCGCGGGTGCGAGCGCTCGGCGTGTGGAGCGCGGTGAACGCGGCGGGCGGCGCGATCGGCGTGCTGGTCGGCGGATTGCTGACCGAGTACGCGAACTGGCGCTGGGTCATGCTGATCAATGTCCCGATCGTGGTGATCGCGCTCGGTGCGGCGGTGGCCGGTGTCACCGCGGATCGGGTAGGCAAGCGAGGACGGATCGACGTGCCGGGCGCCGTCCTCGGCACCGCAGGAATCGGTCTGCTGGTGGTGGGCGTGGTGCGGACCGAACACCACGGCTGGCTCTCCGCCACCACGGCGATCACGCTCGGCGCGGGGGCGGTGCTGCTCGCGGCCTTCCTCGCCGTCGAGGCGCGGACATCGACTCCATTGGTTCGGCTCGGCTTGTTCGGCAATCGCTGGGTGTCCGGCGCGAATGTGTTCGTTTTCCTCGCCGGGGCCGGACAATTCAGTGCGTTCTATCTGCTGTCGCTGTATCAACAGCAAGTGCTGGGCATGAGCGCGGGCGCGGCGGGCGCGGCGTTCGTCCCGTTCTCGCTCAGTGTCATCGTCGGCACAGTGGTGGCCACTCGTCTCGGCGGCAGGCGATCACCGAAAGCGGCGCTGGTCCTCGGCGGAGTGCTGACCACGGTCGGTATCGGCTGGTTCGCCTTCATCAGCCCCGACGGCAGCTTCCTCGCCGACGTCCTCGGCCCCTCGCTGCTGGGCGGCTTCGGCCTCGGACTGTGCCTGGCCCCGGTGGCCGCGGCGGCGACCATGGGCGTCGCGCCCCATGAAGCGGGGATGGCCTCCGGCGTCTTCAACAGCGCGCGCCAACTCGGCGGCTGCGTCGGCGTGGCCGCGCTCGCCACCGTCGCGGCGGCGAGAACCGGCAACAGCACCGCGCCCGCGGCTCTGAACGATGGTTACTCCCTGGCGCTCTGCTGCGCGGCGGGACTCTTCGCGGTGGCGAGCATCGTCGCCGCGACCGTGCTGCCGACGACGCGCCGCACGATGCCCCTGGCGACGCCGAAGGGTGAGCAGGCCGCAGAACTTTCCGCCGCGCGCACCTGACGACGCCCCGTGTCGCCCGAAGCCGATCGGACTGCCGCGGCACGGTTGTCCACAGGGGCGAAGCATCCGTCGACGGAACAGCCATCGCGGAGTGGAGTTCACCGAGCGGCCCGGCACCGGCTCGCGGGCGATCGTCGAGCGGCTGTCGCCACCACAGTGCGGAGTGCATCGAAACCGGAGAGCCGAAAGTATCCCCACCCATCACATCGAAAGGACACACCATGAACCAGAACTCGATCGATTTGTTCAGCCGCGCCGTTCATTTCGGCCGCGACGGCCGGGTGGTGGCCGGTGAACGCCGGATGGCCACCGGCGACGGCGACTGGCAGCTCGCGACCTTCCACGTCGAATCCGACGCCGACGTGCACGCCGACCACTGGGAAGTCCATCCCGGCAGTGACGAAGCGGTGTGCTGCCTGACCGGCGCGCTGCGCCTGTATCTGCGACCGGAGCACGCGGACGACGACGAGACGATGGTCCGCCTCACGCCGGGCACCGCCTTCGTGGTCCCTCGGAACCGCTGGCATCGCATCGAACTCGACGCACCGTCCGACATCATGTCCATCGGCCTGCGCCACGACACCCGTCAGGAGCCGGTCGCCGCGCCCTGATCCGCCCTTCGGTTCCCGTGCCGCGGCGCGTGCGCGGGAACCGCCTCGGCGGTCATCGCGACGTCCGAATACCGCCGGTCCCGCCCGCCTCCGGCGGTCAGACTGGCCGCATGACGCGATCGACGACCGACCCGATGACCGTGCTGACCGGAATGTACGCGGCCGAAGCGGAATACCTGGCGGCCGGTGGGCCGGGCAACGCCTCGTTCGACCTGCTCGCGCCGTTCTTCCATCCATCGGTGGTCCTGCATCAAGCCGAGAACTTGCCCTACGGCGGGATCTGGCGCGGTCACGACGGCATGGAGCGGTTCTTCCGGGCGATGAGCGCGACGTGGGAAGCTTTCGATCTGCTCGAACAGCGTTTCCTCACGGCCGCCGAGACCGTCGTGGTGCATACGGAAGTCCACGCTCGCGCTCGCGCGACGGGCCGCGAACTCACTTTCCCGATCTTGCAGACGATCACCTTCGCCGACGGCCGTATCGCCGAGGTGCGGCCCTTCTATTGGGATACCGCGGCAGTGGTGGCCGTCTGTACCGCATCGGACCGGTAGTCGACGGCCGCGACAGCCTCCGGCCACGCACGGGCCAATTCGAGCAGAAACCGGAATTCCGCCGCACGATCGCGAGCTTCCGCCTGCGCCGCGCCCGCGGCGGCGACGCCCGACACCGGGGCGCTACCGCCGCGCTTGGCTCGCACGGCCAGCGCGACCTGGAGCGCATAGCGACGCGCGTCGGTGTCGATCCCGGCGGGCGAGCCGGGCGCATATGGTCTCAGGTGCAGCAGCGCGTCCCAGATCTCGACGGTCATCCGATAGAGCCGGGAGCTGGCCTCCCTCGGCGCGGAAAGATCCTCGGCCAGCACGACTTCCGGCACCACGGCGGTGAGATCCCGCCACAGCGGCCGCAGCCTGCGGCAGGCGCGCCCGGCGCGATCCAGGCCCGCGCGCGCCAGCAGCGCCGTGACCAAGGGGATCATGGTCACCAAGGTGATGGCGGAGAACATGAGGATCGCCGCGAGAGCCCACACCTTTCCCGGCTCGCTCGGCGGCGTACCGGCGAGCGCGCGACCGACCATGATCGTCATCGAGATCAACCAATAGATCGCGAACGCGAGCAACACCGCGAAAGTGAGCTTCTCCCTGATCGAAACGCCTCTGGAGCGCAGCTCGCGAACGCAGGCACGAGCGAAAAGCAACGCACAGACGCCCCCGGGTAGCGCCGACAGCGTCCATACGACTTCGACATAGTCGATCCGCCACGCCCACCGCAGGATCGGTGTGACGACGAACAGCGAAACGGCGACAGCGACCGCCGTCGTATCGTATCGCCGCTGACGCCGGTGAACGGTCGCCGCGTCGGCGCCATCGACGAGCCTGGCCAGCCCGTAGAAGCTGGCGACTGCCATGAGACCACCGCAGAGGTAGGCGCGCGGCCCGAGGTCGGGGCGATCCAACGCGACGGCCGCCTCGTGCAGCAGCAGACCTACGAGGTTCCAGCTGAAGGTGCGGTTGATCAGCCGATCGGTGGCCGTCTCGTCGACCAGCAGCCACCGCCCCGCGGTCATGAGCGCGACGAAGACGACAACCGACAGCACCACCGGAGTCGGGACAGCGTTCATCTCGATCGACGGTAAGTCCTCGCGCGGCGCGAGGCCAGCCCGGGCGCGAAACCCGTTGCGCCGATCACCGATCAGCGGACGGGTACCGCGGCGCTCAGATCCTCCGCCGCCGGTCCGGCCGCGGCGAGTTCGGCCGCTTCGTCGTAGACGTATTTCGTACCGATGAACCAGGAAGCCACGGCGGCCAGGAACATCATCACGGCGGCCGAGACGAACACCACCACCAATCCGGAATGGAACGGGCCGGTGAGCAGATCGGGAAAGAACTCCTGACCGGTGAGGGTTTGCGCGTCGACGCCCGGCTTGCCGAGTTCCCCGGTGGGACCGAGCAACTCCTGGATCGGGTTGTAGCCGAGGAACGCGGCGAACATGCTGGCCACCGGCGGCATCGCGGCCAGTTCGGCGGCGGCCCCGGCCGAGACGCCCTGCGCGCGCAGCCCGGAGTCCAGCGCGGACGGCAGATTCGCCGCCAGCCCGACGACCATGAGGGAGAAGAAGATTCCCATCGACAGCGCGTTGCCGCCGTTGAACAGGGTGCCGCGCATGCCGGAGGCCGCGCCGCGCTGGGCGGCGGGGACGCTGGACATGATGGCGGCGGTGTTCGGCGAGAAGAACAAACCGCTGCCGATACCGTTGAGCAGGGTGATCAGCGCGAACAGCCGGTAGTCGAAATCCACCGGGATGATCAGCAGCAGCAGGAACGTCGCGCCGGTCAGCAACGCGCCTCCGGTGGTGAACAGCCGTGGCCCGTAGCGATCGGACAGCCAGCCCGAAATCGGTCCGGCGGCGAGGAATCCGATGGTCAACGGCAACAGGTAGATGCCCGCCCACAGCGGGGTGGACTCGAAGTCGTACCCGTGCAGCGGGAGCCAGATGCCCTGCAACCAGATGATCAGCATGAACTGCATGCCGCCGCGTCCGATCGAGACCATCAGATTGGCGAAATTGCCGAGCCCGAAGGCCCGGTGCCGGAACAGCCCCAGGTGGAACATCGGGTCGGCGACGCGAATCTCCACCACGCAGAACACCGCGAGCAGCACGATGCCGCCCAGCACCGCGGAAAGCACCCAGGGGCTGGTCCAGCCGGTGGCGTGGCCGCCGTAGGGCTGGATGCCGTAGGTGATGCCGGTCAGCAGCGCGGTGAGACCGAGGCCGAAGGTGATGGTGCCCGCCCAGTCCAGCTTGCCCTCGGTCCGAATGCCGACCTCGTGCAGCGAGCGGTAGGACCAGACCGCCCCGAGGACGGCGATCGGGACGCTGACCCAGAACACCGCGCGCCAATCCCATTCCGAGAGCACGCCGCCGATGAGCAGGCCGAAGAACGAACCGGCCACCGCCGCGACCATGTTGATACCCAGCGCGGTGCCACGCTGACCGGCCGGGAAGGCATCGGTGAGGATCGCCGAGGAGTTGGCGGTCAGCATCGCGCCGCCGACACCCTGGACGACGCGCCAGACGATGATCCACATCGCGCCGGCGCCCCCGTGCCACGGGTCGAACGACAGCGCGACCGCCGACAGCGCGAAGATGGTGAAGCCGAGGTTGTAGACCCGTACCCGGCCGAAGATGTCGCCGAGCCGCCCGAACATCACCACCAGCACGGCAGTGGCGAGCAGGTAACCCATCAGCATCCACAGCAGGTATCCGACGTTGCCCGCCTCGAGCGGGTTGAGCCCGACACCGCGGAAGATCGCGGGCAGCGAGATCAGCACGATCGATGAGTTGACGGCCGTGAGCAGGACACCGAGCGTGGTGTTGGTCAGAACGATCCACTTGTAGCGCGGATGGTCCCGGTCGTAGCGCGACCGGCGCCGGATGGTCCGGACATCGCCCGGATCGACTTCGATGGGTGGATTCGTCACGGCGGCCCCTCACCAGATAGTTACCACCGCAAACTATATAGTTAGCGGATGTAACCATCAACCGGAGCCGTCCGCGCGGCCCACCATCCACCGGGTCGGCGCAGTGTCCGCTGATGTCGGCACGAGACCACACGGCGCGAACAGCGTCAGGATGAAGTGGTTCTCGCGCCATCCTGACGCTGTTCGGCTGGACTTCTCTCTGATCCGAGTCCGATCACTGCTCGGTCTGCTCGGATCTGTCTCGACAACTCCTACGTCCCCGCGGATTCGGCGGGCGCCGCCTCCGAGTAACGGGGTTGGAGATCAACTATGGGCGGGTCACCTCGGTGGCGCGGAGGTTGCGCAGAATGCCGTCACCGGCCTCGTACTGGGATGGGTAGAGCAGTTGCACGGCCACGGTCAGGGGTGCGCCGGGCTCGATGGTGTGGGTGTCATCCGGTGTGGTGATGACGACCGAGCCGTCGGTGCCGTCCTCGATCACCTTGTACCACTGACTCTGCTGGGGATTGACGCGGGTTCGCGGCGGGACGTCGAAGCGGATCTCCCACCACACCACCCGCTGCTGGTGCGCGGCCAGCGTGAGGTCGTAGCTGATGACCCACCCTTTCGCGTCCTCGGGCCAGGTCTGGGGCCACTGCCCGACGATCACGGGGGAGACGGTGACCGGGGGCCGATCGACCTCGGTGGTGACCGAGCCGGAGTGCCGTTCGGCGGTGTTGGCGCGTGAGGGTGAGGCGATGAGGCTGGTGCAGGTGAGCCGGCCCTCGTACTGCGGGTCGATGGTGCCGGCCAGGGTGATGGTCGCCTTGCTGCCCTTGGGCAGGTCGATCGGCATGTGTAAGCCGTCGCGGACCGAAGCGGTGCCGCAGACGGCCCCGTTCTCGGCCTGGCAGGTCACTTCCAGATCGGTCAGTTCGGTCGGGATGGCGGCGTCCAGCACGGCGTCGGGGGCGTCGTTGGGGCCGAGATTGCGCACGTCGATGGTGTAGGTGATCCGATGTCCCGACTGCGCTGTCTGCGGGCCGCTGATCTCCAAAGGCATTTCCGCGGGCAGGGTCACCTTGAGGTTCCTGATCCGGTGGTAGGCGGTCGCGGCGCCGGTTCCGGCTGCGAAGCCCAGCTTGAAGGTCTCGGGCACGGGCGGCTGACCGTCGGCGCCTGCGAGATCGAAGTTGTCGATGAGCAGGGTGCCGTTCGGGTTGACTTTGTCGGCGTGGCGAACGGTGAGCCGACCGCTGATGACGGAGACCTGGATATGGGCGCCGCGCTCCCAATCCGCGCGAAATCCACCCGGCACCTGAACGCCGGTGAGCCATCCGAACCCTTCTCGAAGATTGCCGGATCCGCGCACGCCCAGGGTATTGGGCCGCTGCGTACCGCCTCCGGTACCGGCCAGCGGCGTGGCGAAGTTCCCGAAGTTGTCGAAGCCGACGCCCACGAATCCGGCGGTGACTCCCGGCGCGACGATCTGCCCCGATCCCGTTTTCGTGATGGAGTAGCCGAGTGCGGCGCCGATGCCGCCGGGCTGGGTCGTGTGCGCGCCGTCGATCACATAGACGCTGAAGCCGTCGCCGAGCATCGCCGCTCCCTCGCAGGAGTAGTCGAAGTCGATGGTGACGCCGAGCGTGGAGGAGAACGCCTGATCGAGGAACGCCGTCCCGGCCTGGGAATTGGCGTTGGGGGTGAGTTCCAGGCTGCCGTCGTTCAGCCGCGCGCTGCCCAGCAACTGCCAATGCGGGTTGGTCGGGGTCTCCTGGGTGAACGACTCAACGATCGGGAACTGCGCCTGCTGGATGGTGACCGGTGCATACGTCGTCATTGTCGAATCCTCTCGGGCCGGATGTGCCTTGAGATGAGCGATTGCGCCACGCAGATCGACTCCGCCTCGGATTTGGCGAAGCCCCCGTCTACTGATGCGGCTCCTGGCCGAGCAGCGAGGGGCCGCACCGTCGACTCTAGGAACATCCGAGCGCGACCGATTCACCTCTTTCGAGTGAACCGGGCAGCCGCCGCCATCTGCGCTTCGGCGTCACCGCGCGACGCGATGCTGCGGCGGCGGGGATCATTCGGTGGCGGCGCGGCTTCCCGGAGCACCGATACCCGTCACACGGCGACATAGGTTAGCCTTGGCTGATTTGCTTTGAAGGAAGGTGCGACGATGAAGTTCGTTCGGACGCGCGGCCGTTGGCCGCGGGCGGCGCTGACGCTGATGGCGGGAGTTCTCGCCGTCACCGTCGCCGCGTGCGGATCCTCCGAGGACGACTCGGCGTCCGGCGGCGAGAAGGTGACCATCACCCACGCCCGTGGCGAGACCACCGTCGAAGGCAACCCGAAGAAGATCGTCGCCCTCGGCAACCAGTGGCTGGACACCACGCTCGCGCTCGGCGTCGTCCCGGTCGGATACCTCGACAATGTCGCGGTGGCCTCCAAGAGCACGCCGCCGTGGGAGCCCAAGAGCCTCGAGTCCGCGAAGGCGCTCACCACCACCGGAAATATCGCCGAACAGGTCGCGACCCTGGAGCCGGACCTGATTCTGGTCGACCCGTTCATCGCCGATCAGAAGACCTACGACGAACTGTCCCGTGTCGCGCCGACGCTGCCCGCTCTGAGCAAAGAGTCGGTGGCGCCCTGGCAGGACCAGGTCACCGCCCTCGGCAAGGTGCTGCACAAGACGGACGAGGCGAGCAAGGTGATCGCGAAGGTGGACGGCAAGATCGCCGCCATCGCCGCGGCGAACCCCGGCCTGAAGGGCAAGACGTTCGCCAGTACCTGGCTGGCCGGTCCGGCACAGCTGATGGTGTTGACCGACCCCGACGACGGGTCGTCGAAGGTGTTCACCCAACTGGGTCTCGGCATTCCGAAGAACCTCACCGACCTGCCCGCCAATCAGGGCAGGCTGGCCCTGTCACCGGAACGGGTCGACGAGCTGACCGCCGATCTGTTGCTGGCCGGCTACGCTCCGGGCTTGGACGAGAAGTACCGGCAGCTACCGGGATACGCCGACCTGCCCGCGGTCAGGAAGGGTTCGGTCGTCTTCCTCACCACCCAGGAGATCAGCGCGGTGAACACCCCCACGGCGCTCTCGGTGCCCTACATCCTGGACAAGCTGGAACCCGCCTTCGCCGCCGCCGCGAAATAGGCGCGCCGGTCAGCCGACAAGCGGAGGTACGCGGTCTATGCCCGCCGCCACATATCCACAGCAAACCAGATTCGCGTTCCGGCACGGCGTCACCTGCCTGACCGGTACGGCGGACGCGGTGCTGACCGATCCGCCGTGCGAGGAGAAGCTGACCGGCCTGACCGCCGGTCAGCTCCAGGCGCTGGAAACACTGAACCGCGGACCGGCGACCCTGGCGGAGATGGCTGCGGGCGGTGACGATGTCGCCGGACTGATGGGCAGGCTCGCCGACGACGGCTGGCTGTCGATCACGGTGCGGGACGGCGGACGCGACCTCTACACCATCCGCCCGTTCACGCGGTCCGCGCCGCGACCGAGCACCCCGCTCCCCTGGTCGGCGACGCTGTCGAAATTCGCCGTGCTGCATCGCGACTCGGAAGGCTTCGTGCTCGAACACCCGCGGGCGTGGTGCGATCTGCGCATCCACGACCCGCGCTTGCTGGCGTTGCTCGACGGGCTCGGCGCGGCCGACGCCGACGTGCCGATCGCCGTCAAAGCCCAGTTCGCCGACGACCTGCACTGGTGCGGATTCCTGGTCGCGGACGCGTACACGGAGGACGACGAGTTCCCACAAGCGGAAGGCGCATGCCCGTTGTGTGGTTCCATCGCCGCGGCACGCTCGGCGAACACGCCGTAAACCGGGGCACATTCCGGTCCCGCCACGAGGACCCCATCGCCCGATGCTCGTGCGCACCCGCCACCGACGGTCGTGCGCGCCTGCGACCGGAATGCGGACGACTTGCCGCGCCGCCCGCTCGTCGGACCGTGACAGACTCCGCGGCGCGGCCGGGCCCTCGTTACGTCTGGGCGAGGATCTCCTCGTCCGTCATCGATGCCACCTCGAGGTAGAGCCGGGCGACCGCGGGCAGCCTGCCGTCCTGCCCTTCGCGTTCCTGTAGCCGCTCGGCGAACCGCGCGACGGTACGGGTGGCGAACAGGTCCGCGACCAGTGCGTGGTCGGCTTGCAACCACTCACGTACCCGGGCGATGACGGTGGTGGCGAGCACGGAATCGCCACCGCGACCGAAGAAGTCGTCGTGCACGCCGATCGCGTCGATCCCCAGGACGGTCGCGACGATATCGGCCAGCGCGGCCTCCACGTCGTCGCGCGGGGCGGTGGCCTGATCCGCCTCGGCCTCCGGTTCGAGGAGGCGGACCACGGCGCGGCGGTCCAATTTGCCGTTGGCGGTCAACGGCATCCGCGCCAGGAATTCGACGCGAGCGGGGACCATGTAGCCGGGCAGCAGATCCGAGACCGCCGCGGTGATGTCGCCGATCTCGGCCACGTCGCCCGCGACGGCGGCGACCAGCTTGGGCGCGCCCGCACCGACGACCGCCGCGACGGCGTGCCGCACGCCGGGCACCGTGCGCAGCGCGCTCTCCACCTCGCCCAGCTCCACCCGGTACCCGCGAATCTGGACCTGGTGGTCGGCGCGGCCGAGGAATTCGATCGTGCCGTCGGGCCAGTACCTGGCCAGATCACCGGTCCGGTACCAACGGATACCGTCGTGCTCGACGAAACGCTCCGCGGTCCGCTCCGGGTCGTTGCGGTAGCCCGCGGCGACGCAGACACCGCCGACCCACAGTTCGCCGGGCACCCAGTCGGGGCAGTCCCGGCCCGCGGGACCGACGACACGGCACCTGACATTGCGCAAGGGAACGCCGAACGGCACGGTCGCCCAGTGCGCCGGCGGTTCGCCCTTCACCTCGCAGATGGTGGTGTGGATGGAGGTCTCGGTCGCGCCGCCGAGACCGGCGAAGCGGCAACCCGGCACCTGAATCGACAGCCTGCGGGCCAGATCAGCGCCGACCCAGTCCCCGCCGAGGATGACCGCGCGCAGCGAATCGCCCAGCTGGTCACCGCCGATCTCCAGAATCATGTCCAGCATGCTCGGCACGCAGTTGAGGATCGACACCCGATGCGTGCGCAGCAGTTCCACCCACGTGGCCGGATCGGCGCGTTGCTCGGGATCGACGGTCACGACCGATCCGCCCGCCGCGAACAGGCCGAAGATGTCGTAGACGGAGAGGTCGAATTCCAAGGCGGACAGTCCCAGCGCGCGACCTGCGCTGTCGACCTCGAACCATTCGTTCAACGCGTCGATGGTGTTCATCGCGCCGCGATGCGGGATTTCGACGCCCTTCGGCACACCGGTCGATCCGGATGTGAAGAGCACGTAGGCGATCTCGCCGGTATCCGGGTAGACGGGCCCGGCCAGCGGCCGCGGGTAGTCGCGGGCCGCGTCGATGGACAGACACGCGATCGGCGCCCCCAGGTCCGCTCCCTCGACCGTCAGCGCCGCGGCGATACCGCCGGTGCGCAGGATCTCCGCGCGTCGCCCGACCGGCTGATCGAATCCGATCGGGACGTAGGTCGCCCCCGCGGCGAGCACACCGAGCACGGCCAGGACCTGCTCCGGCCCCTTCGGCAGCTGAACCGCGACCGCGTCGCCCGGCTGCACGCCCTCGGCGCGCAAGGCGCCCGCCACGGCCAGCGCCCGGGCGGCCAATTCCCCGTAGTTCCACACCCCTCGCCCGTCGCCGAGACCCCACAGCACCGCGGGTGCACCGGGATTCGCCGCCGCGTGCTCGAAGAAGCCCTGGTGCAGACAACGCCCACTGACCGGGCCGTCGGTGGCGTTCACCGCGGCGCGGACCTCGGCCTGGGCGACCGGCAGCCGCACGGCGGCCTCCGCGTTCCACCCTGCCGCGCCTTCCCCGAGCCGCCCGATGGCCGCGCAGTACCAGGCGAACATGGCGTCGATCATGCCCTCGGGAAAGGCCGACGCGCGCACGTCCCAGTTCAGCAGCAGCCCACCACGGACCTCGGTGACCTGCGCGTCGAGCAGCACCTGCGGTCCCTGTGAAATGATCCACACCGGCTCGCCGAAGGTTTCGGTGACCTTGTCGGCGAACAGTTCGCCCAGATTCAGAGCACTGGTGTAGACGACCGGGGCCAGCACCGGCTCGCCGCGCTGCCTACCCAGATCGCGCAGCACCTCGAGCCCGGAATAGGCGGTGTGCGCGCCGCTTTCGTGCATGCCGCGCTGTAGCGCGCGGGCGCGGTCGGTGACCGACATGCTCTCGGTGACGTCGACCTCGAGCATGATCGAGGAGGTGAAATCGCCGATCACGCGATCGATGTCGGGGTGCACCGGATCCCGGTGGAACAGCGGCACATTCAGCAGGAAGCGGCTCTGCGCCGACCAACCGCCGATGGTCTCGGCGAACACCGCCGCCAATGCCATCGCCGGCGTGATGCCGCGCTCGTGCGCGGCGGCGAGCAACCGCCGCTTGGCTTCCGGCGGCAGCCAGTGGTCGTAGCGCACGGTGCGGTTCGGGTCGGTGCGCTCGCTGACCGGAACGGTGGGAAGCTCCGGTGCGCCCGGCAATTTCGACAGCCGCTCCTGCCACCATTGCCGGTCGCGGTCGCGAGTGGTGACGTCCTCTTGATGCTCGGTGCGGTGGCGACGGTAGGTATAGCCGGGGGCAGGCACGGCCGCTCCGTGGTACAGCTCGGCCAGATCGGAGATCAGCACGCGATAGCTCATGGCGTCGCCCGCGAGCATGTCGACATCCAGGTGCAGCCTGCTGCGGTCCGGGTCGCGCAGGGTGAGTGTGATGTCGATGGCCTGGCCGTCTTCGATGGCGAGGCGCTGATGGGTCTTGCGCTCACGCAACTCGGTCAAGGCGGCCTCGGTCTCCTCGGGCGACCGATCGCGCAGGTCGACGACGCCGAACACCGGTTTGCCCGGGGCCGTCATCGTCTGCTGGGTGCCGTCCGGCAGGAATCTGGTGCGCAGCATCGGATGTGCGGCGACAAGCTCGGCCACCGCGCGCTCGAGTCGCACGGGATCGATGCGGCCGCCGTCGAATTCGACGTACAGGTGCGCGGCGACTCCGCCGAGTTCTTGCTCGTCGGAGCGGCCGATCCAGTACGCGTGCTGCATGGTGGCCAGCGGGAACGGAGCCGACTCGTCGTCGGCGGCCGCGAGCGGTGCCACCGTATCGACCGGCACCGGCTCTGCCGATCGCCCGGCGGCGTCGTTCACGCCCAGCAGACCGTGCCACGAAGCCACCGTGGGACTGGCGGCCAGCTGAGCGAAGTTGATGTCGGCGCCGCGCTTGCGCCAGCCGCCTGCGAGTTTCATCGTGCGGATCGAGTCCAGCCCGAGTTGGATGAGGTCGTCGTGATCGGCGATGTCCGCGGCGGTGAGCCCCAGTTGACCGGCCACCGCGGCCCGGATCTCCTCCAGGCCGATGTCCACCATTCCTTCTGCCCGACGCTGTGTCGACTCCATCGCGCTGCCACTCCTTGTCTGCCGCCGGATCGGCGGACCGAGACTGCTGCGGCATAGCTTAGCCGAGCCTAAATAGGTTTGCCTAACCTACATCGGCGCGCGCTTTCGGCCATTCCTGAGCCAATTCGAGCAACTGGCGCAGACCGTGGGCGCGATCGCGGCTACCGGACGGCAGCGCGGCGAACGGGGCCGTCTGCGCGACCGGCCGGAGCCCGGCGGCTCTGGACCGGACGGCATGGGCGATCCGACGGGCATGATCACCCGCGCCGGGACCGGAGGCGGTCTCGCGTTCCGGCGCCGGGGACGGCATGTACGGCTTCAAATGCAGGAGGGCGTCCTGGATCTCCACCGTCATCCGATAGAGCCGTGACGCCGCGCCGCTGTCCTCCTGGCTCAAGACGACTTCCGGGACGGCGGCGGTCAGGTCACACCACAGAGGATGCAAGCGGCGACAACGCCGGCCTGCCCGATCCAGCCCCGCTCGCACCAACACGGCGGTGAACAGTGGTATCGCCGTGAGTGTCGCGATGACCAGCAGGCAGAAGAACGACGAGACCGCCAAGACATTCCCCGGATGACTCGGCGGCACGCCACCTATCGCGCGGACGACAGTGAGGAGTGCCGCCACCGCCCAATACACCGCGAGGAACAGCAGAACCGAATAAGTCAGCTTCTCCTTCACCGAACGCGCCGCGGTCCGCAACTCCCGGACACTGGCCTGCGCCACCAGATACCCGCTGGCGGCCATGGGCAGCTCGGACAGCGTCCACACGATCTCGTCCAGACCGACGTGCAGCACGTCCCGGACGGCAGGCGCAATCAGCAGCGTCACCGCCGAAGCGACGGCGGCGACGGCGTTGTAGATCCGCTGCCGCCGCGACGTCACTTCGGGCCGCGCACCCGCGACCAGTTCTGCGAGCACCAGAACGACGGCGGTGGTCATCAATCCGCAGCACAGGAACAGCCGCTGGCCGAGTACGGGGAACCCCGCCGCGCTGACGGTGACATAGAGCGCGAGGCCACCGACATTCCACGCCCATGCCCGGTTGATCATGCGATCGGTGATGGTGTCCGCGACGAGAAACCATCGCCCGGCCGCGATAGCCGCGACAACCAGGATGACCGGGAACATGAACCACGCAGGCACGGAATCCATCGCCGTAGACCCTAATCGCCGCGGCCCCGCGGGCCAATCGCGAGCCGGTCGCGGTCCGCCCACCACGACCGGCTCTCTCGGATCATCGTTGCGCGGACCAGGATTCGCGCAGCATGGCCAACGCGTCACCGGACAGGCCCGAGGCCGACATCGGCTCGTACCGATGTTCCTCGGGTGCCCGCGACGCCTGCGCGGCCTGATCGGTGGCCGCGTCCACCGCCGCCGCCAGCTCGTGGAGGGTGAAGTACTCGAAGATCATCTGCGGGGTCAGCGCCAGGCCCGCCTCGCCCGCTCGCGCCGCCCACTGGATCGCGATGACGCTGTCGCCGCCGAGCGCGAAGAATCCGTCCGTGCGGCCCACGTCGGTGATCTCGAGCAATTCCTCCAGGAGCGCGGCCAGCGTGCGCTCGGTCTCGGTTTGCGGCGGGCCTGGTTCGGCCTCGCCGACGGCGACCTCCGTGGTCGAGTAGCGCACCACGGTGCGCGCGGTGTCCCAGCCCTCCGGCGCGAGGTTCGATTCCCGCACCGCCGTATCGGGTTTCGTGGCGAACGCGGACAAGATCCGCACCAGCGTGTCGACGAAGACCTCGCCGGAGGCCGGGTCGTAGAGCTCGGAGTTCACCACGACCCGCACCAGCAGTTCGCCACCGGGTTGCACCAGGAAGTCCAGGTGGAAGTCCATGAACGCGGCGTCGTACTGCGGCGTGAGCGGGGTCAGCGTCGCCTCCCCGCGCGCGGCGAAATCGACCGTCGGCGCGGTGTGCCCGAACTGCATGATCACCTGGAACAGCGGGTTGCGGCCGAGTACCCGGGGCGGGTTGAGCGTCTCGACGATCCGCTCGAAGGGCACGTCCTGATGGCCGAGGGCGCTGAGCGCGGACTCGCGCACCCGCTCGAGCACGGTGCGCAACGTCGGTTCGCCCGAAAGGTCGTTGCGCAACACCATCATGTCGGCGAACAGCCCGATCAGCCGGTCCACCGATCGCCCGGGCCGGTTGGCGACCGTCGCGCCGATCGGCACGTCGTCACCACCGCCGAGGGTGTGCACCAGCACCGCGGCCGCCGCCTGGCACAGCATGAATTCCGTCGCGCCGGACGTCTCGGCCAGCGATCGCAATGCCTGCCACGTCTCGGCGGGAACGATGCGGGTCGCGCTCACGCCGGCGTGGCCGAGCCGCGCGGGCCGCGGGCGATCGTGCGCGACCGCGATCTCCACCGGCAGCCCCGCCAGGGCGCCACGCCAATAGTCGAGCTGTCTACGGCCGTATTCACTGAGATCGTCGCGGCCGGGTGCGTGGTCGAAGGTATCGCGCTGCCACACCGCGAAATCGGCGAATTGCAGCGTCAGCTCCGGCCAGGACGGAGCGGCGCCGCCGACCCGCGCCCGGTAGGCGACGGTGAGGTCCTCGATGAATACCCGGCACGATTCCCGGTCGGTGACCATGTGATGCGCCAGCACCGACAGCACATGGGTTCGCTCGTCCAGGACGAACAGGCGCAACCGGACCAGCGACTCCGCCGCCAGGTCGAAGACGTGGCTCGCCTCGGCTTCCAGAGCTTCCTCCAACCGGGCCGCCACCGTGTCCGGATCACCGTCGAGCACAGTGCGCGGCAGCTCGACCGGGCCGGCCGGGGCCACCCGCTGATACGGCGTCCCCTCGTGTTCCGGGAAGCTCGTGCGCAGCGACTCGTGGCGGCCCATGACGTCGGCGAGGGCGTCGGAGAGCGCGTCGATGTCGAGCGCACCGTCGAAACGGATGGCGAACCGGAAGTTCTCCCAGCCGAACGGTCCCTCCAGCTTGCGGCGCAGCCACAACGCACGCTGCGAGTACGACAGCGGAACCCGCTCGGGGCGTGCTTGTTTCGTCGGCATCGCGGCGTCGTCGCCTGCCGTGCGTCCGGTGGGGGTGACCTCGTCGAGGTTCTCGCCGAACTGATCGTGATACCGGGCGACCAGATGCGCGGCGAGTCCCGCGACCGTCGGGGTGTCGAACGGCGCGCGCACGTCGATGTCGACCCCGAAAGTGTCGCGCACCAGCGCGACCAGCCGGGCCGCGAGCAGGGAGTGGCCGCCGAGTTCGAAGAACGAGTCGTCGACGCCCACCCGCTCGGCGTCGAACAGCTCGCCGTACAGGGCGGCGAGCCGGATCTCGGTGGGTGACTCCGGCTCACGATAGCCGTGGGTCTTCGCCAGCACGGGCTCCGGCAGCGCGCGGCGATCGAGCTTGCCGTGCGCGCTCAGCGGCACCTCATCGATCACCGCGAACGCCGCCGGGACCATGTGCTCGGGCAGTGTCGCCGCGACCGTCGCGCGCACCTGCTGCAGATCGATCTCGGCTCCCGGCGCGGGTACCAGGTACGCGGCCAGGATGGGGCCGAGCCGCTCGTGGTCGGTGACGATCGCGACGCACTGCGCGACGCCGGGGTGGTCGGCGACCGCCGCCTCCACCTCCCCGAGCTCGATCCGGAACCCGCGCACCTTCACCTGTTCGTCGGCGCGCCCGACGAATTCGATCTCGCCGTCGGCGGTGCGCCGTGCGAGGTCACCGGTGCGGTACAGCCTGCCGCCGGGCAGGAAGGGATCGGCGACGAACCGCTCCGCGGTCAGGGCGGGCCGGTCCAGATAGCCACGGGCGAGCTGACGGCCGCCGAGGTAGATCTCCCCGAGCACGCCCGGCGGCACCAGCCGCAACGAGTCGTCGAGCAGGTAGACGTAGACGTTGCGGTTCGGGAATCCGATCGGCACGATCCTGGTGCCCTGCGGCCCGTCGACCGGCATGGAGGTCGAGCACACGACAGCTTCGGTGGGTCCGTAGTGGTTGCGCAGATCGGCGTCGAATTGCGCGGCGAAGCGGTCGGCGATCTCGCCGGGCAACGCCTCACCGCCGACCGGCACGTGCCGCAACGCCCGCCAGTCGTTCGCCTCCGGCAGCATGAGGAAGGTCGCCAGCAGCGACGGCACCATGTGCAGCACGGTGATCCCGTGCCGGGCGATCAGCTCGGCGACATAGGGAATGTCCCGGTAGGCGTTCGGTTTCGGGACCACGATGCTCGCGCCCGCGATCAGCGGCAGGAAGATGTCGGCCAGCGACGCGTCGAAGCTCACGGAGGTCGCCTGCAGGACCCGCTCCGGGATGCTCGCGTCCCAGTCGGCCGCGAAATTCACCAGGTGGTCGGCGATCGCGTCGTGCGGGACGGGCACGCCCTTGGGCTGACCGGTGGAGCCCGAGGTGTAGATGACGTAGGCGATGTTCGACGGGCGCAGCGGTGCGGTGCGGTCGGCGTCGGTCGGTTCCGTGTCCGGCAGGGCCGCCGCCTCGGTCATCGCCGCGGCGATCGCGTCGGCGTCGAACGACAGCGTCGGCCGGGCGTCGGACAGCAGATATTCGATACGATCCGCAGGATAGGCCGGATCGATCGGCAGGTACGCGGCGCCCGACTCGAGCACCGCGAGGCTCGCGACGATGAACTCGATGGAGTTCGCCATGCGCAGCGCGACGAGCTGCTCGGGTCCGGCACCGCGGCGAATCAGCCAGTGCGCCAGCCGGTTCGCCCGCCGTTTCAACTCGGCGTAGGTGAGTTCGGCGTCGTCGGATACCACCGCGACGCGATCCGGGGTCGCCGCCACCTGCCGCCGCACCAGGTCGACCAAGGTGGTCGCCGGTGCGTCGACGAGCGGACCGTGCGACGCCGCGACGATCTCGGCGCGGTCGGCGGCGCCGAGGATGTCGATCGCGCGGACCGGTTGCCCCGGATCCCCCACCGCGCCGGCGAGCAATACCAGGTAGTGCCGCAGCAATTGATCCACCACCGACCGGTCCAGCTCGTCGACGAGATAGGTGGCTTCCACGCGCGCACCCGCGTCGTCGAGGACGACCATCAGGCCGAGGGGCTCCTGCGCGACCGCGCTTCCCCACGGCAGCTCGGTGGATCCGACATCGGCGAGATCGAAGCCGTTCGCCCCGCCGCGCACACTGAAGCTCAGCTGCACCAGCTGGGCCAGGCCGTCGCTGCCCGCGATGCGGTCCGAACTCACCTCGCGGACGACCCGTTCGACGCCGACGCCTTGGTGCGCGAACGCGTCGCGGGCGGCGTCCCTCGTCGCGTCGACCAGCCCGGCGAACGTCTCCGCCGGATCGATGCGGGCCCGCAACAGCAGCGTGTTGCCGAAATAGCCGATCAGTGCCTCGGCGTCGCGGCCTCGGCGGTCGGTCACCGGCACCGCGACGAGGAAGTCCGTCGCCGCCGTGTACCGATTGACCAGCGCCTGGAAGGCGGACAGCAGCACCATGAACGGGGTCGCCGAACGTTCGCGCGCGACCTCGGTGACCCGGTCGAGCAGTTGGGGCGGCAACGGCAGCACGCACTTGTCGGCGTTGCGCGTGGCCCCGGTCGCGCCGAGCGCCCCGGGCAACTCGAGTCGTTCCGGCAGCGGAGTCAGCCGGGCGCGCCAGTACGCCAGGTCGGCGTCGTCGTCGGCGGACCGCTCGGCGAGCGACACGTCGACGTACTGCGCCCGGATCTCCGCCGGCGCGTCACCGCGATAGGCGGCATTGAGCTCGGCGAAGAAGACCGACCAGGAATCGTCGTCCCAGCCGATGTGGTGGATCGTGAGCACCAGCACGTGTTCGGCCGGGCCGGTGCGCGCCAGCGTCACCCGCAGCGGAGACTCCGAGGTCAGGTCGAACGGACGCGTGAATTCCCGCCTCGCCAGGACTTCGAGCCGCCTGCCTCGCCCTTCCTCGGACAGGTCGGTGAGATCGTGCTGCTGCCAGGCGATTCCCAGATCGGTGTGCGCGATCTGATACGGGTCGCCGTCCGCGCCCGCGTGGTAGGTGGTGCGCAGGATCTCGTGCCGCGCGACGACGGTGTCGAAGGCGGCGCGCAGTCGCGCGCTGTCCAGCGGACCGTCGAGACGGTAGCCGACGCAGACGTTGAGCGTGGTGTCCTCCGGCGCGACCGTCTGCAGGAACCACATCCGCTGCTGCGCGGACGAGAGCGGAGCCGGTTCGCCGGGGCGCCTGCCGCGCTCGGGTGTCGCCTGGGCGGGCGCGAGTTGCTGTTCACGCAGTCGCTGCTGGAGCAGCCGCTTGCGCCGCTCGAGGATCTCGTCTGACATGGGGGTCCTTCAGGCTGGGAATTCGAATGGGCTGGGTGGCTCGGAGATCGCGGTCAGTCGGCGCCGACGGTCACCACGGAGACGGCGCGCTCGAGCGCCGCGACGGCGTCGTGCCACAGCTCGGCGAGCCGGGCCACCTCGGCGGCGGTGAACACCGCCTCGCTCCAGCGGAGCATGGTGACCAGCTGCGGCCCGTCGGCGGTGGTCCGCACCGCCGAGACGACATCGAGCGCGTAGCGAAGCGGGAAGTCGGGCTCCGCGACGAGCGGAAGACACTCGTGCAACGCCAGATCCGGGATCGGCGCCCATGGCCGCCCCGCGCCGGCCATGTCGAACCGGCCCAGGTAGTCGAAGAGCACCTGCGGCTGCGGCGCGCCGGCCAGCTCGGGCGCTCGGTCGAGGTAGCGCAGCACGCCGAAGTCCACACCGCCGTTCGGCAGTTCGGCCAGGTGCTTCGCGATGTGCTCGAGCAGTGCGGCGGCACGAACCGGATCCGCCAGAGCCGTCGACACATCCACGCTCTCGGCGCCCGCGCCGAGCCGGGCGGGCACGATGCTGGTGAACCAGCCCACCGAGTGCGCGCTGTCGACGTCGGCGCCGAGGACCTCGTCCTCCCGGCCGTGGCCTTCCAGCGCGACATACGCGCCCGCGGCGGGGTCCTGACCGCGTTCCGCGCGCCAGCTCGCCAGCGTCATCGTCAATGCGGCCAGCAGGAATTCGCGCACCCCCGCCGCGCCGCCGCCGAGGCTGTCCAGGATCGCCGCGCTCGTCTCGGCCGAGGTCGGCACCGGGTGGACCCGGTAGGAAGCCCAGGTGTCGGACGTCGGATCGGGCAACCGGGCGCCGAGCACCGGATCCGGAGCGGCGACCTGGCGCGTCCAGTAGTCGCGCTGAGCCGAAACCGCCTCGGAGCCCACCCGTTCGCGCAGCAGCCGGGCCCACTGCCGGTAGCCGGTGTGCTCGACGGCCGGGGTCGGCGTGCGTCCCGCGGCGACCTCCGCCCAGCACGCTTCCAGGTCGGCGGAGATGATGTACCAGGAGACCGGGTCGACGGCCAGGTGGTGGATGGTGAGCAGCAGCACGTCAGGGGCGGCGGATCTGGCGAACCACACGGCGCGCACCAGATCGCCGGTGAACGGATCGATCTCGTCCGCGACCGCATGGCCGCGACCTGCCAGCGTCGCGTGGAAGTCGTCGCCTTCGTCGACCCGGGACAGGATGTCCTGCGCGCGTACGCTGCCCGGAGCGCGGGTATGGAGTTCGTAGCCCTCCGAGGTGGTGACGAAACGGGCCCGCAGCATGTCGTGGCCGTCGAGCAACGCCTGCAACACGGCGGTGAGCCCGTCCTGATCGATGCCGTCGGGCAGTTCGAGCAGGTTGCTCAGGGCGAGCCTGCGGTAGCCCCCGTACTCGTGCATCCAGGACACGATCGGCGTCGGACCGACCGGGCCGTAGCCCTCGGATGTCGACGCCCGTTCGCGGCCTGCTTCCGCGTCGATCCGCGCGGCGAGCTCCCGGATGGTCGAGGAGCTCAGGACCGCCTTCGGGCTGATCGAAAGGCCGTCGCGCCGTAGTCGATTCACCAGGGAGATCGCCACGATGCTGTCCATGCCGAGGCCGACCAGGTCGTCATCGATACCGGGGACGGGACCGCCGGACAGCTCGGCCACCGCGGCGCACAGCCTGCGTTCGGTGCCGGTCCGCGCGAGGGCCGCCCCCGCTCCCGCACCGGCGGCCCGATCCTCGGCGAGCACCGCGAGCCGCTTCGCGTCGAGCTTTCCGTTGCTGGTCACCGGCAGCTGCTCGACGACCAGAATCCGGTTCGGCACCATGTAACCGGGCAGCCGCTCGGTCAGCGCGGCGCGCAACTCCACCGCGTCGAGACCGTCACCCACGGCGAACGCGGCCAGGCTGGGACGACCCGCTCGGCGCACCACGACCACCGCGGCGGCCTGCACGTCCGGCAGCGCGAGCAAGGCCGTCTCGATATCGCCGATCTCGATCCGGTAGCCACGAATCTTCACCTGGTCGTCCACCCGGCCGACGTAGGCCAGATCGCCGGAGGGCAAGCGGCGCACCAGATCACCGGTGCGATACATCCGTTCGCCCGCGCGGTGCGGATCGGCGACGAACCGGCCCGCGGTGATTCCCGGCATGCCGATATAACCGCGGGCGATCTGAGCGCCGGCGAGATACAGCTCGCCCACGACGCCCACCGGCGCCTGCCGCAGCCGCGAATCCAGGACGTAACCGGTCATCCCGGTGACCGGCGCCCCGATGGCCGGTTCGGCATCGCCGTCGACCACCGCGGCGACCACCGCCTCCACCGTCGTCTCGGTGGGGCCGTAGCAGTTGTGCACGGCGGTATCGGGCAGCGCGCACAACTGCTTCCACAGCGGAACGCCGATGGCCTCGCCGCCGAGCGCGAGCACGGACAGCGGCGTGGCGCCCGCGTCGACCAGCCCGGCCGCGGCGAGCTGGGCGAACATCGAGGGGGTCGTGTCGATCATGTCCAGTCCGTACCGGATGATGCCGTCGACCAGACGTCGCGCGTCGCGCATCTCCTCGGCGTCGAACAGGTGGATGGCGTGTCCGTCGAGCAGTCCGATCAGCGGCTGCCAGGAGGCGTCGAAACTGAGCGACCAGGCGTGCGCGATCCGCAGCGGCCGCCCGAGCCGCGCCACGGCGGGCCGGTAGACCCGGTCGCGGTGGTCGGCGAAGTACGCGGCCAGCGCGGAGTGGGTGCCCACGACGCCTTTGGGTTCCCCGGTGGAACCGGAAGTGAAGATCAGGTAGGCGGACTGGTCCGGGCGGCGGACAGGCGCGGGTCCGAACGCAGGCAGATCCTCGGAGAGCTGGTCCATCAGCAGTATCTGCGGGCTGTCCCCGATCTCGTGGAGCGCGGGCAGGCCCCAGGCGTCGACCAGGATCAGTCGCGGACGGGACCGGCGCACGATCGATTCGATGCGGGTGGCGGGCAGTGTGATATCGACGGGCACATAGGCCGCGCCGGTGGCGAGCACGGCGAGGATGGCCACGATCGACCGAGCCGACCTCGGCAAGGCCAGGGCGACGACATCTTCCGGACCGGCGCCGTAGGCAGCGATGACACCCGCCAGACGCACTGCGGCATCGGACAACTCGCGGTAGGTGTACCGCTCGTGCTCGGTGCTGAGCGCGAGCGCGTCCGGCGTGGCGGCCACCTGGCGCGCGAACAGCTCCCAAATGGTCGCGCCGCGCGCGTCTTCGGCGGTGGCTGCCGGTGGCCGCGCGCTCTCGCCCGGTAGCAGCACGTCCAGAGCGTCGGGCCCGCGCTCGCCGATCTCGGGTAACTGCCGCAGCACCGAGATCAACCGCGCCGCGACGTCGGGACCGGACAGGGTGCGCAACGCCGCCTGCACCGCCTCGACCGTCACCACCAGCTGCCCCTCGTACAGGAACGACGTCACCGCGAGCGGGTAGTGCGTCAGGCTCTCCGACGTGATCGGCCGGAATCGAACGCCGTCGGCCGCGTCGATGGGGCGCAGCACATCGGACATGGGCGCGTTCTCGTACACGAACAGCGTGTCGAACAGCGTGCCGGAACCTACCGACCGCTGAATCGCGGACAGGCTGACGTAGGCGAGATCACGCATCGGAGCCGCCTCGCGTTGCAGCCGCGCGCAGTCGCGCACCACATTGCCCGCGCCGATAGCCACGCGGACGGGGACGGTGTTGATGAACAACCCGATCATGGTCTCGACGCCGGACAGCTCGTCCGGCCGCCCCGAGACGGTGGTGCCGAAGACCACGTCGCTCCGGTCGGTCAGCCTGCCGAGCACGACCGACCAGGCGTACTGCACGACGGTGTTCATCGTCAGCGCGTTCGCCCGCGCCCATGCCGTCAACCGGCTGGTGTCGGCCGCGTCCAGCGTCAGCGTGTCGATCGTGGGCACGATGGTGTTGACCGTGGCATCGCCGCGGTCGGCGATGATCAGCGGATCGAGATCACCGAGGTATTCCCGCCAGGCGCGCAGTGCGACGTCGTTGTCGCGGGCGGACAGCCAGCCGATGTAGTCCCGGTAGGGCCGGGGTGCGGGCAGCGCGTCCGCCGCGCCGCCCGCCTGGTACAGGGCGAACAGTTCCCGGAAGAACACGCCGAGCGACCAGCCGTCCAGCAGGATGTGGTGCGCGGTCAGGACCAGACGCCGGGTGTCGTCCGGCAGCCGCAGCAGCAGCACGCGCAGCAGCGGGCCTCGGGCCAGGTCGAACGGCGTCCGTGTTTCGGCGGCGATGACGGCGTCGAGGTCGTCGGCCGGGTCGATCGCGCGTTCGGCCCACGGCAGCTCCGCCGCGACGGGCACGATCTGCACCGGCCGGGGAAGGTCGCGATCCCAGAACGACGCGCGCAGGTTCGCGTGCCGCCGCAGAATCGTCTCGACGCTGCGGCGCAGCAGTGCCACATCGACGGGTCCCGCGATCTCGTAGACGAATTGCAGTGCGTACAGATCGCCTTCTCCGGCCAGCCTGGCCAGTGAGAACAAGCCCTCCTGCAACGGGCTCAGCGCGAGCACGTCCTCGATCTCCGGCATGGGCGCCTGGGTGTTCTCCGACATGAAGCGGCCTCCTGAGCCTGTGTTCTCGGCCACCATCAGCCTCGGTTCTCGGACATGAGCAGCACGACGTCGTCCAGGGACGCGCCGCCCAGGACGGCCGCGACCGGCAGCTCGCGGTGCAGCGTCGTCTTCAACCGGGCGCGCAGATCGACCGCCTGCAACGAGTCGAAGCCGAGCGCGACCAGCGGGACCGAGCCGTCGATGTGGTCGGGACCGTCGAGGAGCATCACTTGTCCGAGTTCACGCCGGATGATCTGCGCGAGATCGTCTGTCACGTTCGCTTCCGGCTCGGCTGCGGCCGGCGGCGGCGCGGACGATGCGGCCACGGGCGCCGAAGGCTCGGGAGCCGGGAGGGCGGGTGCGAAAACCGTTGTCATGCCGACGAGTTCGACCGTCTCACGCAACCGCTCCCAGTCCGCGGACAGCACAATCCCGTTCCCGGTGCGATCGGCGAAACCCGCCGCGATCGCGGGCGCGGCGGGCATCGGCTGCAAACCCGCACCGAGGATTCGCGCCTCCACAGCGGCGTGTTCCGCACCGGGCAACCCCCACAGTCCCCATTGCACCGACACGCAATCCCCGCCCTGCGCCCGCAGCCGTACGGCGAGGCTGTCGAGCATGCGATTCGTGGCCGCGTACAACGCCTGTTCGCGCCCACCGAGCGTGGCCACGAACGAGGAGCACAACAGGACGGTGCAGTCGGCGGCCGATGGCACCGTGCGCAGCACCCCGGCGAGTCCGAGCACCTTCGCCGCGGCTGCCTCGGCGACCGCGGCCGATTCGAACCGTGACCACGCGTACTGGACCGCTGCGTGCACGACCACGCTCACAGGACGATCGGCGAAACGCCGCGCCAGGTCGGCCACCGCTGCCGCTTTGGTGATATCGCAGGCCACCACGTCGATCTCGGTCCGCCCGAGTTCGCGTATCGCCCGCACCCGCTCGGTGAGCGCGCTCGTCTCCCCGGTGCGGTTCACCAGGGTGATCCGGCGCGCGCCGTCGCGGACGAACTGCGCGCAGAACTCGAGGCCGACGTGTCCGGTCCCACCGAGAATCAAGACCTCGCGCAGATCCGGAGGCGTCGACGCACCGCCCGGCTCGGCGCGGACGAGACGCTTCGCGTGCAATTTTCCGTTCCGCAGCGCGAGTTCGGGCTCGCCCAGCACATGAATGGCTTCGAAGATCTTGTCGGCCACCGTGGTCTGGTTCAGCGACGCGGCGTCCGGCGGCAGGTCGAGGTGCCGGAACGCGATGCCGAGATGGTCCAGGCCCAGGCTGCGATACGCGGCGCTCGCCGCCGAGTGGGCGAGGGACGGGTCGTCTTCCGGCGTCGCGGCCTCCGCACCGGTTGTCACCAGCCAGCATTCGGTGACGCCCGGAGCGATCGTGGTCAACTGTTCGGTGATGCGAGCGAACTCGGCGAGTTCCGCGACCGCGCCTTCTTCGTCCGCGGCCACAGTCGGCGCGAGCAGCAGCACCATGGTATCGGCGGAGGTCTCGGTGTCGCGGATGGCGACGCCGTGGCGCGGGGCCCGCGCGTGCATCGCCGCCGCGAGTTCGTCGGCGCGAGCGTCGTGCTCGGCGAGCAGCACGGTCCGGGGTGCGGCCAGCGCGAACCGGGACAACCTGGTCCACTCCTCGCGCAACCGCACGGGCGGCACGGCGACCGGGGCCGGCGCTTCCGCCCCCGATTGGTACGGCGCCCACAGCCTCTTCTGATTCATCACCGTGGCGGGGAAGTCACGCAACGGCAGCGTCGGGCGCTCCTCCGATCCGGTGCGCAGTGCCTGCCAGTCGTAGTGCAGGTCGTGCACCGCGACCTCGGCCAGATTCCGGGTGAACTCACCGAGCCCGTTCGCGGTGCGCAGGGACGTCCCGGCGATGCGGAACTCACGGGCGGCCCGCCCCGGCTCCGGCGCGACGTGGGCCAGATTCTCCCGCAACGCCGGCTGCAACGTCGGATGCTCGGCGATCTCGATGAAGGTGTCCACGTTCTCGGCCGCCGCCGCGATCGCGCGATCGAAGCGGACCCGGTTGCGCAGGTTCCAGTACCAGTAGTCGTGATGCGTCGACTCGGCGGTGATCGCCGCCCCGAGCGTGCCTCCGTAGCAAGCGATATCGCCGATCGCGAAGGTCTTGCTGCTCAGTTCCTCCAGTCCGGAACGGAATTCGCCGCGCAACCGCGTCATCGCGGAGGTGTGCGACGGGAAGGACATCTGAATCCGCTTGGCGAACAGCCCTTTGTCCGTCGCGGTCGCCACGAGTTCCGCGATGGCGGCCTCGTGGCCGGAGACGCCGATCAGACGAGGCGAGTTGACGATCGAGACCTCCGCCCACCCCGAATTCCGGGCCAGCAGCTCCTCACATTCCTCCCGGTCGGCGCCGAGCACGGCCACCGCGTACCCGTCCGACAGGTCCCGCTCCAGCAGTTCGGCCCGGTGCGTGACTATCGATACCGCATCGCGCAACGTCAGCGCCTCGGCGACCACGCAGGCGGCGAGTTCACCCTGACTGTGTCCGATGGTCGCGGCGGGACGCACGCCCGCCGCCCGCCACATGGCGGCCAAGCCGATCAGGTGGAACATCCTGGCGGGCTGCACTTCCCAGAGCGTTTCGCCGTATTCCTCGTCGGCCGCGAGCAGATAGTGCACCGGCCGCGCATGGCCGTATCGCTCCTCGTGCACCGCCGCGCACTCGTCCACGGCGGCCCGGTACGCGGGCGAGAAGTCGTAGTACGGCTTGCCCATGCCGGGGCGCTGGCTGCCCTGGCCGGGGAAGACGAATCCGACGCGGCGTGCCGCGACGGCGCCGTCGGAGGTCACCACCGCGGGATGCGCGGCATCCGCCGCGACCGACCGCAACGCGTCGAGCAACTCCTCGCGCGTCGTGACCATGGCCAACGCGCGAAACCTGCGGGCGATCCTGGTGCGGAACAGATGGCTCGCCAGTCGGTCGGGGTCCACCCGCGGGTGGGTTTCGGAGTAGGCCAGGATCGCGGCGGCCTCGGCACGCAGCCCTGCGGCGCTGTCCGAGGAGAACAGGACCGGGGTGGTGCCGTCCGGTAGCCGATACTCAGGCATCACTGTCCTCCTCCAGAACGGGCATCCCGACGATCGCGTGCGCGTTGGTCCCCGCCACTCCGAATGCCGACACCGCTCCGTAGCGGACGCCATCGATCGGCTCCCACGGTGCGTATTTCGTGGCCAGCCGCAGGCTCGTGGTCTCCCAGTCGACCGCGTCGGTCGGGTTCTCCGCCCACAGACTCGGCACGACGTGACCGTTCGCGCCGCACAGCAGCATCTTGATCAGGCCGAGCATGCCCGCCGCCGCCTGCGTGTGACCGATGTTCGACTTGACCGATCCCAGCAGCGCGCCCCGCGCGCGCTCGGGCGCGCCGTACATCCGCATGAGCGCGGTCAGTTCGATGGGGTCGCCCACCGACGTGCCGGTGCCGTGCCCCTCGACGAGTCCGATGTGTTCCGGGGCGACGCGGGCCGCGGTGAGCGCCGCGCTGATCAGCCGTTGCTGCGCGTCGGCGCTGGGCACGGCCAGCGGGGCGCCCTTGCCGTTGTGATTGACCCGGGAGCCGAGCAGCCGCGCGTAGATCCGATGACCGAGCCGCCGTGCCCGCGATTCCGTCTCCAGCACAACCACTCCCGCCCCCTCGCCCCACAGGGTCCCGGTGGTGCCCGCGGAGTACGCGCGGCAGTGGCCGTCGGTCGACAGCGCGTTGTTCTTCGCGAACTCGACGAACATGCCGGGTGAACCCATCACGCACACGCCACCGGCCAGGGCCCAGTCGCATTCGCCCGCCCGGATCGCCGCCGCCGCCTGATGCAGGGCGGTCAAACCGGCCGCGCAGGAGGTGTCCACACTGATCGAAGGCCCGATCAGCCCCAGGCTGTGCGAGATCCGGCCCGCCACCGCGCCGAGCGTGGTGCCGGTCATCCGATAGCCGCTGTGCTCGCTGACGCTCGCCATCCGCGGCCCGTACTCCAACGGCGTGACGCCCATCCAGCACCCCGCGTCGGCGCCGTCGACGGCGCCGGGATTCAGTCCGGCGTCCTCGACCGCCCGCCACGCGACGCGCAATCCCACGCGTTGCTGCGGATCCATCGCGACGGCTTCCCGCGGCGTTATTCCGAAGAACGCCGCATCGAATTCCGTTGCTTCGGAGAGAAAACCGCCCGCATCGCGAACATCGGTCCAGCCGTCGTTGCGACCGAGGGTGAGCAGCTGTTCGATCGGCCATTCCCGGTCGCGCGGCAGCGGCCCGATGAGTTCTTTCGAGTCGGTGAGCGCCGACCAGAATTCCTGTGGACTGTTGATTCCGCCGGGGGCCTCGACCCCGATTCCGACGATGACGATATGGTCTTCGTCCCCCGAAGCCGATCCTGACATGCTGAACCTAACTGGAAAGAGCGGACTGTCCGGCGTCGGCGGCCGCGGCGGAGAGCAATTCCGCGATGCCGTCGATGTGGTCGTACAAATAGAAGTGCCCGCCGTCGAAGAGCGTGACCGAGCCGCCCCGAGCGCTGTGCGCGAGCCATGGGCGCAGTTCGGCGACGGTGACGAAGTCGTCGTCGGCGCCGCCGATGACCTCGATCCGCGCGCCGACCCGCACCTCCGGCTCGCACACGTAGGCATCGAAGGCGCGATAGTCGGCCCGCAGCGCGGGCAGTGTCATCCGCATGATGTCGCGATCGGCCAAAACGTCCGCGCCGGTGCCGTTCAGGGCCGCGAGCCGGTCGAGCAGCGCCTCCTCCTCGGTCGGCAGCGGTTCGCTGTCGGCGACCAAGGCGGGCGCCACCGCGCTGGACGCGCCGAGCAGCGCCACCGGCACCCCGGCGGCCTCGGCCTGACGGACGAACTCGAAGGCCACCATCGCGCCGACGCTGTGCCCGAATACCGTGATCGGAATACCGCGGTGGTACGGGGATTCGAGGAATTCCGCGAGCGCGCCCGCCGCGAGTTCGGAAAGACTGGCGGGCATCGGTTCGGCGGCGCGGTCCTGACGTCCCGGATATTGCACGAGGACGACGTCGAAATCCGCACTGAGCCTTTTGGACATGGTGCGGTAGGTCGAGGCTCCACTGCCTGCGTGGGGGAACAGCACCAGGGGCGGCAGCGTTTCCGCGGCGGGCTTGTGGAACTTCCGAATCCACCCGGGTTTTCTCGACATCCAACAGCTCCTACACATAACGCGGCATCAGCGAAAAGACACCGCGGACAAATGGATTCGGCCGCGGCGCGCTGTCCCCCGCCGTCCTCCGGGAACGGCCGGGCCTCGCCGACCACGAGAGGTTAGCATAGGGTAACCTTACATTCATCCAGCAGGGCCACTACCGAACGGAGCTCGACGACCGATGAACCCCACTGAAACGCCCTATGTCATCGCGCGCGAGCTGACCGACATCTCCGACGAACTGCGGGCCGTGCCCGCTCCGCCACTGCCCGCCCTGCCCGCTCCGTTCGACATCCGGACGGTCGACGCGGACGGCGACGACGCCGAGCTGCTCACCGAGTGGATGAACCGGCCGCATCTGATCGAGTCGTGGGAGCAGCCGTGGCCCGTCGAACTGCGCAGGCAGAATCTGCGCGCACAGCTGGCCGGAAGCTATTCCCGCCCCTGCATCGTCGGCTACGACTTCGCCGCCGCGGGCAGGCCGGAACTGGGCCGTCGCGACATCGCCTACCTGGAGTTGTATCGCCCGGCCAAGGACGAGATCGCCAGGATCTACCACGCCGACCCCTATGACGTCGCTTTCCACCTGGCCACCGCCGATTCGGAGGCGATCGGGCGAGGCATCATGTTCGCCTTCGTCAGCGGCCTGCTGGCCGGGATCTTCGCCGAATCGAACTGCCGCCGCATCCTGATCGAACCCGATCACCGCAATGTCGCGGTGCGGCGCATGACCGAGCGGTTCGGCGTCCCCGACCTCGGCGAGTTCGACATCCGGCCGGACCGCCGCATCACGCTCTACTATCTGCCGCGCACCCCGGCCGACATCCCGACCGTGCGGGAGTGAGGCGCGGTGCGCGGCGTCGACAGCGTGGGCACTCATCCGAGCGCCCGCGCGGCGGCGCCCGTGAGGTGCGCACCGGACCGCCGGGTGACCGGTTGCAGCACCCGATCGGAAAGTTCGCCCAGGCAACTCAGATTCGGGAACCCGGGCCCCTGCGCGACCGCCGCCAGGTTGGGCAGGTAGAGCTTGGTCTCCATCCCCGACACGGCGAGGTCGTAGCCGATCGATACCTCGATCCGCTCTTGGGTGGGCCTGCCGCCGACCGCCAGCTCCAGCAGGTCCGCCGCGTCCTGATCGAAAAGGTTCAGGAACCACAGCGGCTGGCCGCCGGTGGCATCGATGACCAGGTCGAAAGTATGCGATTGATCCGGACGCCGCTCGTTGCGCAGCGTCAGCGCCACCCCGTCCCCCTGCTCGGCGACGCGAACCGCACGGCCCTGCAAGTGATGTACCCGGCTGTCGCCGAGCAGGCTCTCCTGCACCCGCACCGAGAAGACGCCGCGGTCGGTCCTGCGGATGACGTCGCGCCGTTCCTGGACGGTCAATGCCGCCCACTTGACCGGATCGCTGAACAGCGAGTTCTCGAAATAGCTTTCGCCACGGGTGTAGATCGTCGCCATCGGCGAGATCACCGAGATCGACAGCATGCCGTGGCGCACCAGCTCGTCCAACGCCGATCCCGCCGTCTCGCCGCCACCGATCACCGCGACCCGGGAGGCGACGGGCAGGCTGCGCCGCCCGGCCAGATCCCAGAATTGCGCGATGCTCAACACTCGCGGATGGTCGGCGAGTGCCTTGGTGCTGACACCAGGACCGGTGATCATCAGCCCGGTCGCGTCCAGCCGGATCGTGCCGCCGTCGGGATCCGTCGCGGTGACGAGCCAGCCGTCGGCGGCGGCGCCGATGGAACGCACCGTGCCGGAGACGAGTTCGAGATCGATCCGGCGCGCCACCCACTGGAGATACTTGGCCCAGACGTGATGGGCCGGATTCGGACGACCTCGATCGATCCATTCCGCGTAGGTGCCCTGCTCGATCAGGAACGACGTCCAGCTGTAAGCCATCATGGCCGCGTTGATCTCCTGGTTGCGCCCGCGCGCCCAGGTCGAGTGATACGGGAAGCCCACGTCCTTCTCCGGGCTCGTGCCCAGCCGATGCCTGCCGTCGGTCCAGCCGCCGCTCGGCAGCCAGTTCCCGCCCACCGCGTGCGCCTCGACGACGACGACCCGCGGCGCGGGCAAGCCGAGTTCACGCATCACGTGCGCTTTCGCGGCCACCGCAAGGGCTTTCGGGCCGGCTCCGATCACCAGAAGCGTTTCCACCGGTTCTCCACTCTCTCCGACGTCCCGCGGCTTCCCGCTGGGTGCGCGGGTTCACTCCCGCGCCGACAATCAGAATCCGTCCGGATTATGTTTGCATAGGCTTACCTTATATTGCACACTCGTACCCGACCAGAGCGGTGACACTCACACCCGCGAACGATTGGATGAACAAATGACCAGGACTTCGAACAAGGCCCTTACCCGGCTCGCCGCAACGACGTTCGCGCTCGCGGCCGCGCTCGCCGGCACGGTGGCTACCGTCGCGCCCGCGGTGGCGGCACCGATGGTCGCGCCCCTGCACGCCCAGGCCCCCGGCGCGGGCGAGCTGACCGCCAAACTGCGCGTGGCGATCAACACCGGGGCCTCGCGCAGCGCGCGGGCGGCGGAGCTGGAATCGGGCGACGCGGGCGTCGCGACGATGGACAAGATCGCGGGCCTGCTCGCGGCCGCTCCGCCGAGCCTGCGCTACAGCGTGGTCAACCCGTCCACCTCCGGCGACCGGATCGATGCGCAATTGCTGGTCACCACCGAGGGTTACCCGGACTTCACCTACGACGTCTCGTGGAAGCAGATCGACGGCCACTGGAAGCTGACCCGCCAGGCGGAGTGCAGCCTCGCCTCGGCGCTGGCGCTGTCCTGCTGATCTCGGACCCTCGCACCCCCGGGCACCGCCCGGGGGTGCGACCCTCCGCGGCGCTACGGAAAGCACCACGCGACATTCAACTTTCGTTAGGCTAACCTTAGTGCCATGGGCAAAGGCTTCAACGGTCTGTTGGTCAAGGCGTGGGGTGGGAACGACTACCGGCTCACCGTCACGTCGACCGAACACGTCACCGACAAGTACGTGCGACTCGGCTTCACCGCCGGCGGGCTACTCGCCGACCACCCGGTTCACCCCACCCAGTGGGTTCGGTGCTGGTTCCCCGACGGGGAGAGCGGCAAGCTGCAACAGCGTGGCTACACCCTGGTCGACCCGGACCCGGACGGTGACCGCTGCGCGATCGAGTTCGCGCTGCACGATGGGCTCGCCGCCCGCTGGGCGCAGAACGCCTCGGTCGGTGACGAACTCGACGTGTCGGTGCTCGGCTCGAATTTCCAACTGCCGGAGTCCACCCCCGGCGAATACCTCATCTTCGGCGACACCGCCTCGCTGCCCGCGATCAACTCGCTGCTGGACGCCATCGGCGACACCCCGGCGCGGGTCTGGCTGGAGTGGCAGCACGAATCCGACACCACGATCCCGCTGCGCAACAAACCGCACCACCAGGTGACGTGGTTGCAGCGCATCGATGACGGCCGATTGCTGCGCGAAGCGGCCCAGGAACTCACCTGCGCGGCAGACGCCTTCGCCTGGGTCGCCTGCGACGGGCACACCACCCGCTCGATCGTGAAGAGCTTCAAGACGACGCACAACCTGCCCAAGACCGCGATCAAATCCCAGGCCTACTGGAAGTAGGGTTTTCGCCCACGCCGCACCGCTCCCACGCGGTGCGGCGTTTCCGCTTGTCGACGAGCCGAACGCGACAGGCAGCCGATTCGTTCACGGCCGCAACGGACGACAACCTCTGCGGTGCTCCTGCACCGAGCACGAGGCGAGCCGGCCGCCACGACCACCGGATGTTCCGGCGCTCACGGCGGCCGGGTCCGCCCGGCCGGCTCGACGTGTGAGCCGCTAAGTGCCGGCAGGTTCCAGATGCCAGCCCGCCGCGCGAGATCGCTCGTTCCAGAACGCGGCGTAGCGGCCGTCGAGGGCGAGCAGTTCCGCGTGCGTACCGCGCTCCACGATCCGTCCACCGTCCACGAACAGGATCTGGTCGGCGTGGGCGATGGTGGCCAGGCGGTGCGCTACGACGATCACCGTCTTGTCCTTGGTGATCTCGTGCATCCCGCGTACCACGACCGCTTCGCTGTGCGGATCCAGCGCACTGGTCACCTCGTCCAACAGCACGATGGGCGCGTCCTTCAGCAGCGCCCTGGCGATCGAGACGCGCTGGCGCTCACCGCCGGACAGCGCCGCGCCGCCCTCGCCGACCCGGGTGTCGAAACCGTCGGGAAGGCGCTCGACGATCTCGTCGACCCTGGCCGCGGCCGCGGCGCGACGCACCTCGGCGTCATCGGCCTCCGGCTTGCCGATCCGGATGTTGTCGGCGACCGACCGATCGAACAGGTACACGTTCTGGAAGACCAGCGACAACTGATCGAGCAGCGTCGCCGACGGCTGATCACGCACGTCGTGCTCGCCCACCACCACCCGGCCCGCATCCACGTCGTAGAAGCGGGCGGCCAACCGCAACAAGGTCGTCTTGCCCGCGCCGCTCGGCCCGACGATGGCCGTGGTGGTGCCCGCGGGCACGCTGAAGGTCACCCCCGACAGCACCGGTTCACCGGGACGGTATCCGAAACTCACGTCGTCGAAGACCACCGACGGCGTTCCCGGCGTGACCGGCGCGTCCGCCTCCGGCAGCACCGGTTCGTCGAGCAGCTCGGTGACGCGGTCGGCGGCCGAACCGGCCGAACGCAGCGCGCCGCCCAGCTGCGCGGCTTGATTGAGCGGTTCGATGAACCGCGAACTCACCGCGATGAGCGCGATCGCGACGGCAGCGGAGATGGCGCCGTCGGTCACCCGCGCCACCGCGACGTACACCAGTACCAGGAAAACCGCCTGCACGAAGAGGGCGAACAGAATCAGCCCCGGCACGCTGGCGAACACCATGCGCGACCCCGCCGAGCGCTGCCCGGCCAGGGCGGCGTCGAGCGCCCGGTTTCCCGAGCCAACCGCGCCGAACGCGCGCAGTACCGGCTGGGCCTGAGCGAATTCGATGACGCGCGAATCGGCTTCGGCCGCCGCCGCGTGCATGCGCTGGTCCGCGCTGGTGTAGGCGCGGTTGGCCAGGCCGTTCACCAGGTAGAGCACCGGCGCGGCGAGCAGCATGGCCAGCGCGATGCGCCAGTCGACCATCAGCATGCCGACCGCGACCGCGAGCGGGACGATGACACCGGTGAGAATCCTGGCCAGCAGATAGGCGACCAAGCCCTGCAGCTCACGCACGTTGTCGACCATCAGCCGCCCCAGCGGTCCGGCGTCATGGGTCTCGAACCAGCCCAGGGGCAGTGCGTTCAGATGGTCGCCGAGCCGAGTCTGCAATCCGCGCTGCATGCCGATGCCGACGCGCAACCCGATCGCCGCCTGCAGGTAGCCGAACACCACCACGCCCGCGACGGCGGCGACCATGCCGAGCGCCCAGAGCCAGGCGCGGCCGAGATCGTCGTCGAAAAGCGCCGTCAGCACCGGGACCAGCAGCAGATACGCCACGGCCTGACTGAGGGCCTGCGCCACGATGACGGCGAACAGCTTCGGGGTGAGGTGGGCGAATTCATCCGGAACCAACCCCAGCACCTTGCGAATCATCGGACACCCTCCGCACTGTCGACGAGGGCGATCCGGCCCAGCGCCGCTTCATTGATCTCCCACAGCCGCTGATAGGCGCCGCCCGCGGTGACGAGACTCGCGTGATCACCCTGCTCGACCAGTCGTCCCCGTTCGAGCACCAGGATTCGATCCACCCCGGTGATGGTGTGCAACCGGTGCGCGATGACCAGCACCGTGCGGCCCGCGACCAGCACCGCCAGCGCGTCCTGCACCGCCGCTTCGGATTCCGGGTCCGCGAAGGCGGTCGCTTCGTCGAGTACGAGGACGGGGGTGTCCGCGAGCAGTGCCCGTGCGATGGAAAGCCGCTGCGCCTCGCCGCCGGACAGGGTCGCGTCGACGCCGAGCTCGGAGTCGTAGCCACGCGGCAGCGCCACGATGCGATCGTGGATCTGCGCGGCGCGAGCAGCCCGCTCCAACGCCGCGTCGTCGGCGTCGGGCCGGGCCAGGCGCAGGTTCTCCCTGATGCTGCCGCGAATCAACCGCACGTCCTGGAAGACGAATCCGACCGTGCGGTAGAGCTCTTCGCTCGGGAAGTCGCGGACGTCGCGGCCACCGATGGTGATCCGGCCCGATCCCACGTCGTAGAAGCGCGGAAGCAGTTTGGCCAGCGTCGACTTGCCCGATCCGCTCGGACCGACCAGCGCGGTGATGGTGCCGGGAGCGAGTTCGAGGTCGATGTCGCGCAGCACGTCGTGGCCGGAGCGATAGCCGAAGCCGACCCCTTCGAACCGGACCAGGCCGGCGGGCGCGGATGCCGGTTCGGCGGCCTCCGCAGCCCCGGTGCTCAGTTCGGGGGTTTGCTGTAGATCGTGCAGGCGCTGAGCGGCCACCGCGGCCGCCCGCAGCGCCTGCGCGCCGTAGCCGAGACTGAGCAACGAGCTGCCCAGCCCCAGGCCGACCAACAGGAACGGCAGCACATCCAGGGGCTCGACCCAGTCCAGGCCGACTGCCGCCAATCCGCCGAAGACCACGACCAGCATCACGAACACCGGGGTGACGACGATGTCGGAGGCCGCCTGCACCTTCAGGATCGGCATCTTCAGCCGGTGGACGCTGCGCGCCTGGTGCTCGACGGCGTCCTGGAACGCGCTGTGCGCCTTGCCCGCCTGGCCGAACGCGCGCACCACCTGGATGCCGTCGACGAATTCGATGGTCGCCTGCTTGGTGGCCTGCTCGGAGCGCGTGTAGACCACGAAACGGTCCCGCCCGTCCCGGTCCATCATCCGGCTGTAGAGCACGGCGTACGCCAGGACCGGCAGCAGCAGGACCACGGCGAGCCGCCATTCGACGGTGAACAGATACCCGAGGGTGATCAGCGGAACGGTGAGCGCGCCGACGAACTCCAGGCGCGCGTGCGCCACCAGGTAGTGCAAGGCCTCCACGTCGTCCTGCAGATACTTCCTCACCTCACCGGACGTGCGCTCGCCGAACCAGCCCAGCGGCACCCGGGTCAGCTTGGCCGCCAGCGCCCGGCGCACGGTGAGCTGATATCCGGCGTCGACCAGATGCGTCCAGGTCAGCGCGGCGGCTTGGAGCAGGGCGCGGGCCACGAGGACCAGCACCGCGATCGTCAGCAGACGCCACACCCGCTCGGTGTCCGCCTGGTCTCGGAGCAGTTCGCGGCAGGCCTCCACGATCAGCACGAAGGGCACGACCGCGCACGCCGACGCGACGGCCATGATGACGCTCGCGACGGTCAACGGGCCACGCACGGGCGCGAGAATCTCCTTGCGGGCCCGCGCCTCTTGCTGCTTGCGTTCTTTCAGCACCGTCTTCGGCGGCCGGTTTCCCGTCTGCGCCGCGGGCAGCGGCGCGACCTCTACCGTCATCTGGACCCTCGTCTCTCACCCTTGCGGCATCCGTCACTGGAATCGCCCCATCCTCACATGGGAACGCCCAGTAAGAAAGGTTAGCCTAAGTTACCTTGCCTCGTCCGGTCCGTCTTCATCGCTTCGCGCTCGATGCGCCGGCCCCTACAGATCCGGCCAGGCGCCCCGCATGCTCGTCCGGCTCGCCGTCTCGTGCGGCAAATTCCGCACCTCGTGTCGCGTCATGTCTCGCAACAGCATTGCGCCGGACACTCGGCGACATACCGGCTGTTGTCCTTGCCGACTTGTTTCGTCAATGTGCGAAAACTGTTCCGGACTCGCGGTTTTCGATCTCGCGACGCGCCGGGGAAACCTCCGTGAACGACGCCGCATCCTGGTCCGATAGCTCGTGCGCATCGCTGATTTCAATTCGAAAGCGAACCCATCCGACGCGCAGGAGCATCGAATATGTATGGCACGGCGAATTGTTCGGTTCTGACCGAATGCGCGAAAGATCCCGGCGAACTGACCGCGGGCCAAGCGCATACGGCCATGCAGGTGCGCCTGGATTGCGGCGTCGAATTGTGCCGGGTCCGGCGGCGCGCACGCAGGACGCTGGTCGAGGCTCGCCCGATGGTGCTCGACGAGCGGGCCACGCCGTAGTGGCGTTCGCGATGGACGCACGGCGCTCGTGCCTCGGCTCGCCGGTGCGGACGGCGATGAACTCGCACGCACCGGAGTGGCTTTTGTGCGTGGAGCGGAATCGTCCCGGCGGCCGAGGCGTTGACCCTGCCATGACCGCAACGGCATCCGATCGATCCGCCGACCCCGTCGTGGATACCGAGACCGAATTCGGCGCGAAAGTCGCCGGACGACTCGACCGCGAGTCCGTTCTCTGGCTGACCACTGTCGGCCCCACCGGCACACCGCAGCCGAACCCCGTCTGGTTCCAGTGGCGCGACGGCGAGTTCCTGATCTTCAGCAAGCCCGGCCAGCCGAAGGTGCGCAACATCCAGCGCAATCCCCGGGTCTCGTTGAACCTCAACAGCACCGAGCACGGCGGCGAGGTCGTCGTGCTCACCGGCACGGCGCGCGTGGTCGACCAACGCCCCGGCGCGGACGAGATCGATGCGTTCACGAAGAAGTACGCCGACGGCCTGCGTTCGATCGACCTGACCGACGAGCAGTTCTATGCCGAGTACTCGGTCGTGCTGCGCGTCACCCCGGACCGGCTGCGCGGATTCTGATCCCCATGATGTTCGAGCCGCCGCCGCCCACCGCCGCGTGGCGACACCGCACCGCCCGCGAGGGATTCGAGGTGGCGTATTTCCGGGTCACCGAACTGGGCGTGCTGATCGACGGCTGCACGACGGCCGTCGAGGACGGCGCGGCATGGGTGGTGGACTACCGGATCGCGCTGGACACCGAATGGCGGACGTGCCGGGCCCAGGTGGGGGTGCGCAAACCGGGCGGCTGGAACACGCTGGTGCTGGAGTCCGACGGTGCGGGGTCCTGGCTGCTGGACGGCATGCCCGCGCCACTGCTCGACGGCTGCCTGGACGTGGACTTGGAATCCTCCGCGCTGACCAACGCCCTCCCGGTGCACCGGTCGGCGTGGGAGATCGGCGACGGCGCGGACGCCCCCGCGGCCTACGTGTACGCCTCCGGCGCCGCGGTGGCCCGGTTGGAACAGCGCTATCTCCGCATCGCCGACGGCGCGCACGGACCGCGGTTCCACTACGAGGCCCCTGAGTTCGACTTCACCTGCGCCCTGGACTACGACAAGTCCGGCTTGGTGCTGGATTACCCGGGTATCGCGGTCCGCGCCCACTGAGCGCCCGACGCGGCACGGCCTCGGTTAGCCCGGATCCGGCCTGCGGTTAGGGTCGATACCGATGAGAAGGCGGCAACAACCGCCGTTGCCCAAGCGGCACGGCTTGGACCCGGCCCGGCTGCGGCTACCGGAGCAGGGTCACTGGGCGACCATCCGGGACCACTTGGTGGAGCGCCTGCCCCGGGTGCCCGCGGCGCGGATCGATGAACTGCTCCACGCGGGCGGCATAGTCGACCTCGACGGCCCGATCTCCCCCGACGCAGCGTACGTGCCCGGCGGCGCGGTCTGG
The DNA here is from genome assembly GCF_043205035.1 of Nocardia sp. NPDC047654. Classification (NCBI taxonomy): domain Bacteria; kingdom Bacillati; phylum Actinomycetota; class Actinomycetes; order Mycobacteriales; family Nocardiaceae; genus Nocardia; species Nocardia sp. NPDC047654. The sequence continues at coordinate 43,602 of NZ_JBIDDF010000005.1, read as the reverse complement.
TTCCACCGCGACCTGCCCGAGGAGACGGTGGTCCCGTTCGACATCCCCGTCGTGCATCGCGACGACGACCTGCTGGTGGTGGACAAGCCGCACTTCCTGGCCACGATTCCGCGTGGTCAGCACATCTTGCAGACCGCGCTGGTGCGGCTGCGCCGGGAGCTGGACCTCCCCGACCTGATCCCGGCGCATCGGCTCGACCGCGTGACGGCGGGCCTGCTGCTGTTCGTGATCAACCCGGCCCGCCGCGGCGCGTACCAGACCATGTTCCACAAGCGCACCGTGCGCAAGGAGTACGAAGCGATCGCCCCGTACGATCCCGGCCTCGAGCTGCCCCGCGTGGTGCGCAGCCGGATCATCAAGGAGAAACAGGTGCTCGCCGCCCAGGAGGTGCCGGGCGAACCGAACGCGGAAACCGAGATCGAACTGCTCGAGCACCGCGACGGCCTCGGCCGCTACCGGCTGCGCCCGCGCACCGGCCGGACCCATCAGCTGCGCCTGCACATGAACAGCCTCGGCATCCCCATCCTCGGCGACGACTTCTACCCGGCGCTCACCGACAAGCCCGTCGACGACTTCACCAGGCCGCTGCAATTGCTCGCCGCTTCGCTCGAGTTCACCGACCCGGTCACCCGGAAGCCACGCCGTTTCCAGACCACGCGCACCCTGCAGGCCTGGACCGATCCGCACGGGTGGGCCGGCTGACGGCGCCGGGCCGCGCGCAGTGAACCTGTTTCAGATCCGTACACTGGTCCGGGATGGCTCAACCCGACCTAGCAGCACCCATCCAGCAACGCCAGAGAGCGCGCGCTTACCTCGACGTCGCCGTCGTCGTGCTCGTTCTGGCGGGCACCAATCTGATCGCGCACTTCACCACCGCGTGGGCGAGCATCGTGACGGTGCCGGTCGCGGCGATCGCACTGCTCGCGCTGATGCGCAGGCGCGGCCTCGGCTGGTCGGAGCTGGGCCTTTCGCCCCGGTACTGGCGGCGCGGTTCGCTCTACGCGCTCGGCGCGGCGGCGCTGGTCATCGCGGTGGTGGCGATCGGGGCGGCACTCCCCTTGACCCGGCCGTTCTTCTTGGCCGATCGCTACGCCACCATCTCCGGCGCGATGATCGCCTCGATGATCGTCATCCCGCTGCAAACCGTGATTCCCGAGGAGCTGGCCTTCCGCGGTGTGCTGTACGGCACGCTGGATCGCGTCTACGGTGCGCGCGGCGTCTTCGCGGCAGGCTCGCTCCTCTTCGGTCTCTGGCACATCGCCTCCTCCCTAGGGCTTACCTCCAGCAACCGCGGCCTGAGCGGAGTCGTCGGCGGCGGCGTGGCCGGACAGGTCATCGGAATCCTGCTCGCCGTCTTCGCGACCGCCGCGGCGGGCGTGGTGTTCACCTGGCTGCGCCACCGCAGCGGCAGCCTGCTCGCCCCCATCGCCCTGCACTGGTCGGTCAACGGCGCGGGAGCCCTGGCCGCCGCCATCGTCTGGCACACCACACTGAGCTGACCTGGATTTCGGACGGACGATTGCCTCCGCGTTCTTCCGGGCCGTGGAAACGCCGGCGCGGGGAACCGCCTTGCGCAGTCGATCAACCGACGACCGCCCGGAGTGGCGAAAGTCGGCGCAGGGCGAAATCGAACTCACTTTCGACACGCGGGCACCTCGACAAAAGAGCCGCTCACCCGGATATTCGACGCGCACCACGAATTTCGGCAGCTCGGCGTGTCGCCGCCGGCCCAGTGTGCATCGCATTGACCACGGGCAGAGGTCGGTTTAGTCTCACTCCGATCACACATATGTTCGAGCACTCATGTCTCCACCACCCGACATGACACCTGCTCCCGGGAAGGCTCGCGATGCCCGACGAACCCTCGAACGGTAGTTCCGAGATTGCCGCGCTGGCACAGCAAGTCGAGACCGCGCGTGGCAAATTGCCCCTGCAATTGGATCCGGCCCTGCTGGACGTGCTGTCCGAACGCGAGATCACCGCTGAGCGCGAACTCGCGGAATGGATTCGCGCGCAGCGGCGCAAGCAGCGGCGCCGGGAAATCGAGGCGGAGCTGGCCGCCGAGCGACGCGACCGGAAGTCGGCGACGGCGTTGCGCCGCTCGGAGGAAGCCGACGCCCGCTGGCACCGGCGCGCCCTGGCGGCGCGGCGGCGGGCCTCCAGCGAAGACGCGCGCCTGGCACAGCTCTACCAGCGGGCGGAGTGGTCGTCGCGCGCCCTGATCACCGTCGTCGTCCTCGGCATGGTGTGGGCCGGGGTCAACGTGCAGCACAATCTGGTGCCCAGCGGCGACATGTCCGATCCGCTGTACTGGTTGAGTTACGGCATCGAGGCGATGATCTCGATCCCGATCATCACCATCATGGTCGCGGCGACGACCGCGTCGCGGTGGGGCCGTGAGCTGGCGCGCGGCAAGGTGATCTTCTTCGAAGCGGCGCTGCTCGGCACCACCGTCGCGCTCAACACCGGACCGCATCTGGCCGCGGGCGACCTCGGCCGCGCCGCCGAATACGCGATCGCGCCGGTGATGGTCGGTGTCGTGATCTGGCTGCACGCCTGGGTGTCCGCGCGGTACGCGGTGCTGATCGATGGCGCGCCGGTGATCGAGCGCGACCAGCGGATGATCCACATCGACGCACAACGGATTCCCGGCACGTCGGAAGCCGGTGGATACCACCCTCTCGGAGCAGCGGCGACCAGCGGCCGATTTCCCCGGGAAGGCGAGGCTTACGCCGCACGTGTGACCGATGACCGCGAGGCGAGTTCCGGAACGCGTAATCATCTGGACGACATCCATTGTTCCGGGTATGAAACCGCCGCCCACCGCACCGTCCCGGCCGCGACGACCGACACTCGTCCCGCAGCCCGGCTCGACGAGTGCAGCACGGCAGCAGCGACCGTGCCGGGCCCGGCACGGGTCGACCACGGGAAGTCGTCGCGCAACGGTCACGCGGTCGGATCGCCGATCAACGGTCACCCCATCACGGTCGACCGCACCCCATCCGCCACCGCGGACCCCAGGAACGGCGAAGTGCGCGAGCACTCCACCACCTCGGGTCCCGCCGCCGAGCGCAGCAACGGCCACGCCGCCGAACCCGCTGCCGCGCTCCCGCACACTTCGAACGGCTACCCCGTCGAAACCACTGTCAACGGATACACCCACGGCCTGACCGTGAACGGCCACACCCTCCTGCCTATCGACGGCAGAACCGATCGGACGGCTGCCAACGGAAGCGCACACCCGCACGTCAACGGAAACACGGCGCACCCGGCCATCAACGGCCACACTGTCGAAATCCCCGCCGACGGCGCAGTGCAGCCCTCGCGGGTCGATGAGAAGATCGTCCGCCCCAGCACCAACGGTCACGCCGCCGAGATGCCGACCATCCGAGCGCACGAACTCCCGGTCGACGGGCACACCGATCCCACCGAAGACCACCCGGATAACCTCGCTTCCACCGAAAGCCCGAATCAGCCGGTTGCCGGCTCCGAACTGGCGGCTTCCCCACCGCATGTGATTCCGCCCGCAGCCCGACATGTGCCGGAGACCCGCGCCGACGGACACCGGACTCGACCGGGCCGCCCCGAAGCGGCACAGCCTTCCCCCGCCGGCTTCGAGCAGGGGGCACCGAGCCGAGACGAAGCGCCCGGGCCGGAGATGCGGCAGCCGCGTCTCGAGTCCGCACCACTCGCGGCACAGCAAATTTCGCTCGCCGACCTGCACGAGGACCTCGACTTCGATTACCCCTCATCGACCTCGGCGAACAGTCCTGCTTCGCATGCTCCTACCACTCGAGGCGAACGCTCGGTCGATCGCGTGCATCGCGAAGATGACGCCGCCCGGCGTCCGGGTTCCACCGATCCCAAGCGCACACCGGCCCCCGCGACCGCCGACACTGCCGCACAGGTGCACCCGAACGCCACCGCCCCGCGCGCAGCGAAACGCGGGAAGTCGGTGTCCGCCGAGCAGAACGATCGCTCCGCCGACGCGGAGAGTGAACAACTGGCCCTCGAGGAGACTCCCGAGCCGTCGCACCCCCGCGTCGACGCGATGGCGATTGTCGAGGATAACGACGAGGACGACGAATTCCCCACCGAATCGGACGAAGCCGACACCGACGACGACGAGATCTCCGCGATCGCCCGGGCCATCACCGGCCGCCGCCTCTCCAATCTCCCGATCGAGGAGGTCAGAGAGATCCTGACGCTCGCCGATCAGGGCGGCTCGACCCCGGCCATCGCCAACGAACTCGGCCTCGCCCGCTCCGCGGTCACCCGCGTGCTGGACTCCGCGATCAAAGTCCACCGCCCCTACGCGACCATCGGCTGAGCACCGACCGCACCGAGCACAAGGTCGGGCCGCGCCTGTCGACGAGGTCGTCCGGGGTCCGCTCTCGCCGCAGTCGCGCAGGTAGCGTCACGGGCGTGTCCCGCTGGCTCGGTGTGCCAACCGGAACCGAAGCTCGAGTCCCCGGCGTCGGAGTTCGCCGTGGCAGGCGGCACAGCGCCGAAGAGCGGAAAAACAGGTATGCCCGGGGTCGTTCGGCCGACGCGCGCCGCGGCCTGCCGGGAGAGGCTGGAGCGGAGTTCGCCAGCACCATATCGGGAGCCTCGTATGCACACGAACATCGTGAAGAACACTTCGAATATCGGCGGAGACCGCAGCGCCCTGTGCGTGGATGGCAGGTTGATGATTCACCGTTGCGTGCGGTGCGACAAGCTGCTCGCGCCGATAACGGCCGCGTGCTCGTCCTGCGGATCCAACCAGCTCGAGAGCGTGCCGTCGTCGGGTGCGGGTTTTGTCGTGTCGTGGCGGGTGGTGGAGCGTGCCCCGGTCGACAGGCATGGTGAGCTGGTGCCGCTGACGATCGCCATCGTCGAACTCGACGAAGGCCCGTTGGTCTACACGTCCATCGAGGGGGGATTACCCGCATCGCCGGGCCGGCGGGTGCGCGTCCAATTCCAGCCCCACCCCTGGGAGGACAGATTTCCTGTGTTCTCGCTCAGTAGCGCTCCGCGAGACTCAGGGCATCGACCCCTGTCCCAGGTCTCTTCCGGCGCGTGATCGCTGTGCACTGCGCACAGGATCAATCGGTTTCCCGTGACCACGATCGAAGCACGATGAGCCGTGCCATTTCGTCCGAGCCTGCTGTATGTCACGGATCTCGCTCTCCGGCGAAAAAGCTGTGCACCCGGTAGATCCGGGTGCACAGCTCCGGGCTGATCAGCCGTGGCGATCGCCGATGCGCACAGCCCCTATTCCGATCGGCTCACGCCGACGGCGCTTTCCACGACGCCGCGAGCGTCCGGTCCGGCATCGGGCTTCTCGTCCCCGTGCCCCGGCCACCATGCCTTGTGCCCGATGATCGCCGTGAGCGCGGGCGTGAAGAACATGGCCATGACGAAGGCCGCGATCGCGATGCCCACCGAGATGGCGAAGCCCATCTGCGCGAGGACGTTGTTGCCCGCCAGCATCATCGACGCGAACGTTCCCGCCAGGATCACGCCGGCCGCCGCGATGGTCGGTCCGGTGTGCCGCAGGGCCAGTGCCGCGGCTTGTTTCGGTTCGTTGCCCTCTCGGGCCTCTTCCCGCAGCCGGGCGACCATGAGGATGTTGTAGTCGGTGCCCAGCGCGACCACGAACAGGTACATGATCACCGGCAGCGTGAAGATCAGGCCGGTCTCACCCCGGAAGTGCTGGAAGACCAGCACCGCGGCGCCGAGCGTGGCGGCGAAGCCGAGGAACACCGACGCCATCAGGTACCACGGCGCGACCAGACTGCGCAGCAACAACCCGAGCACGATCATGATCAGGATCGCCGCCACCGGGAAGACGATCGCGTAATCCCGCGCCATCGCGTCCTGGAAGTCGACGAATACCGAGGTCAGCCCGCCAACCGCGGCGGTCGTGCCCGCGGGCGCCGCCGAGTGCGCGGTGTCGCGCAGCGGCCCCTTGACGGTGTCCAGCGCGGCATCCGACTCCGGCGCGGCATTCAGCGTCACCGCGAAGTCGGCGATCGTCTTGTCCGCGGACAACTTCGGCTCGGCCACCTGTCCCACACCGGGCACACCGGCCAACTCGTTGCGGTAGGCGGTGAGCTGCTCGGCGGTCAACGCACCGTCGGATCGCAACAGGACATCCGAAGGCTGGGTGGTCCCGGCGGGCAATCCCTTGACCAGTTCCTTGCTGTACACGACGGATTCCGACGCCTCCGAAGTCGATCCGGAGCTGAGATCGAACGTCGGATGGAAGCCGAAGGCGAAGATCCCCAGCACCACCAGCACACCGCCGGAGGCCACGGCGAATACACCGGGCCGACGGCCGAGCGCGTTGCCCGCCGCGGTGAAGCGCGCGCCCTTCGGTTCGGTGCGCCATGCCTTGGACGGCCAGAACACTTTGGTGCCCAGCAGCGAGACCACCGCGGGAACCAGCGTCAGCCCCGACGCCAGCGCGACCGCCACCGCGATCGCCAGCGCCGGGCCCATGGCACGGAACATGCCGAGCGAGGACAGCACCAGCGCCATGAACGCGATGATCACCGCGCCCGCCGCGGATGTGATCGCCTCACCCACCCGGGTGACGGCGCTGACCATGGCGGTCTTCGGATCCTCGCCCGCACGCAGCCGTTCGCGGTAGCGGAACATCAGGAACAGGATGTAGTCGGTACCGACACCGAACAGCACGACCACCAGGATGGCGCTGATCGATGCGTCGATCTCCAAGTCGAACGCCTTGGCCACCACGGCGATCAATCCGTTGACCATGCTGGAGACCGCTCCGATCACGACGATCGGCAGCAACGCGATCACCGGGCTGCGGAAGATGATCAGCAACAGCACCACGATCAGCACGACGGTGGCGATGCCGATGATGGCCATGCCCTTGTCGCCCGATTCGCGTTGGTCGAGCACCTGCGCCGCCTGGCCGGTGATGCCCGCCTTCAGCTCGGTACCCGCGACGCGTTCCTTCAGCTCCTTGCGCAGCGCCTTGACCGCGTCGCCCTGCGTGGTGTCGTTCGGATTCGTCACCTTGGTCATCTGCACCGCGATGATCTGGATCAGGCGGTTCTCCGACGGCGGCGTCGGTTGCATGCCGATGACGTCCTTGATCTGCGCGTTGCGCAGGTCGTTGCCGATCGACACGACCGAAGCCGCGTCCGCGTCGGTCAACGCCGCACCGTCCTCGCGGGCGAACACGATGATCGCCGCGGGAGCGGAGCTGTCCGGGAAAGCCCTCTGCTGTAGCTCCAGTGCCTGAATCGACTCGTAATGCGAAGGCAGGAAGGCGGATTGGTCTGTCGTTGATTTGAGTTCCGGCGCCGAGGCCACCACCGCGATGGTGAGCAGCAGCCACAGGCCGATCACCTTCCACGGATTGTGGACGACCACGGCCCCCAGTCGTGCGAACATCTGCGAAGAAATCCTTTCCGGATTCGGTGAAAGCGGCGGTATCTCAGATCTGCAAGTCCTGCGAGGCCGGGTTCTCGGCCACATCGACGACCGTCCGGTAGATGTGCTCCGGGATTCGGCCTCGCAGCTCAGCGGGCGAGTCCACGATCTCCACCGTGTAATCACCCCACTCGCGCTCGCCGCTGCCGGGCCGCAGCAGCTCGCGCCAATTCTTCCATTCGGTCCAGTCGATCGCGACGGATATTTCGCGCCAGTCCGATTCCCGTCGGTGCACCACGAACTTGCCTTTGCGGCTCAGGTAGACCCGCACGACGGTTATCCCGACTTTGTTGTATTCGCGGGATTCACCGAGCAGCCTGCCGAAGAACCGCTGCTGACGCCCGCCGCCCGGACCCACGCGCAACACGATCCGGCGCAGATCGTCCGCGTCGACCGGCTCGGTGGATTCCTTCACGATGGTGACGCCGCAAGCCTGCTCCTCGACAGTGCCCGCACCGCCCAGGTTGTTCGGATCGGTGGTCATGATTTCCCCATTTCATAGATCAGTGCGCATGCGGACATGTGCCTATGCCGGTTCGACCCTCCGAATCCGCTTCTCCTGGTGCGCATTCGATGTTCTCAGATCGCTCGGGTCGCCGTCTCACTATAAGTAGATGTATACGTATAGCGCAAGACCTGAGACGCCGCCGATCCCGCGGTTCACCGGGGAGCCGCTCGACTAAACGCCCCGCCCCACCGGGTGTCCGTGTTCGAGATACCGTGAACGGCCGTCGAGGTACGCCAGGTGGGCTCGCCGCACCCGCCGGGCCAACCGCGGGATCACGTAGTCATCCCGGTCGGCGATCGAAATCCACTGCCAGGCATCGAGTTCCGACTCTTGCAATCGGATGGCACGCTCGTCGGCACCGAGGTCACCCGACCTCCACCACCCAGCCGACCACGGAAGATCTCGGTCATGGTTCGCCGCGAACCGGTGCACGGGAACCACCTCGCCGCGCCAGGCGGTAGACGGCTCGTCCAGGCCCTCGTTCGCGCGTCATCGCCGCCAGAAGGCGATCCCGGCGAAGGGAGTGTTCCGCCCGGCAGTAGGCGGCGTCCGAAATAGCCGGTAGCCAACCGGCACTGCCCGCCAAGCCATCGCCCTCAAACGGAGGCGGCCCGCCGGTACGGGACAGGCGGGCCGTCGTGTGTCGATCTCAGGAGCCGAAGCCGGTGTTCGATCCCAGTTCAGCGGTGGCGTCGAGGTCGGCGGCGACCCGGGCCGGCTTGTTCCTGATGCCCTGTATGGCATCGGGCCCCCGCGCCAGGCGCAGCGGTGCGCCGGGACGGCCGACGGTGGCAAGGACCGCGGCGGCGGGTTTGGCGAAACCGGTGCGGAACGCGCCGGGTTCGACGATGAGTACCTGGATGCCCAGCGGATTCACCTCTTGGGCAAGGGCTTCGCGGTCGGCAGCCGAACAAGGCCCATCACCTGTCCAGCGGCGCAACGACGTGGAAGGCACAAGGCTCGCACGAGTCATCGTGTAGCAGGGTTCGGCAACGGAAAGTTGTCGCGAGGCAACTGCAACGCGCCACACGTGTCCGGAGGGCGTCAGAATGAGCAGTCGGTCTGCCGACCCGCCCAGCCTCCTTTCAGGAACCGCACGATCGCGCAGAACACCTCCTCCTGAATAGAGGCCACGGGCGCTGCGTTGTGCACCTCGGATGGCGCCGGTACAGCGCCCGCGGGTCCGGCGACGGCGGCCGGGGACAGAAGCGCGCTCGTGAGCGCAGCGGCAAGGACAAAGTTCTTCACATCATCTCCCTGAGAACAGACTTCTTCATCAGCATTCCCACCCAAACCTCGGCCGGGAAGCAAACCGGTTGCAGAGTCGGCTGCAGGAAGCTGCACCGGCGTCTACTGACAAACGAAAATCATGCCGAAAGAGGTTCCGGTCGTGACACAGTGCAGGTTCCTGCACCAAGCGCTGCACGAAGCTGCACCAGCCCGGATCCGCCACACCCCGACAGCCGTTCGCAACGGAAACAGCTTGCGCCCCAGCGCGTGGTTTCCGCTGGTAGAAGCGCCGTAGAGAATTCCGGAAGCACGATATCCATGTGGCTCCGAGTGGTGCAGCAGCAGATCGCGTATGCCCTGAACCTATCGGCACGGCCGGGTGCATTCTGCTAATTGTTGCAGGGCGAACAAACACTCTCCGTGGCGCGAGAACTTTCGACGTCGTGATACCGCGCGCCGAGCCGCTCTCGCACCGCAATCAGCGAAGGATTCATCAATGTCATTCACCAAGCTGCTCGGCGCAGGCATCACCGCGCTGGCTTTCGGAGCAGTCCTCAGCGCAGGTCATGCCGTGGCCGAACCGTTGACGCCCGCACCGGTGGTCGCGCCCGGCGAGCCCGCACCCGGCGGGGTATCGACCGGCAGTTCGCTCATCGACCTGAGTTCGCTACTGCGCCAGCTGCAATGCGGCTCGGCCGCCCAATGCCCACTGCCGCCTGTGGCGTAGCAGGGATCCGCCCGGGCGGCCTGGTGCCGGCTCTGGCCACCTTGCCGCCCGGCGCTCTGCGACTTTATCAATTCAGCCGGTGGCGCTCTGATTCGCGACGATCTGGTCGTTGGCGGACGCAACGAAGCCGGGTACACAACATGGTTGCAGGAACTACGGGCTCGGGGTGTGCACTCCCTTCCACGCCTACGACAGACTCAGCGAGACATTCCGCCCCGCCGAACGCAGGTTCTAGCGCGTCGGGCGATCGGTGACCCAGCCCGGGCAACAGCGACTCCTGCTCGGTGACAAGATCGTGTGGTGCGCGTTCTCGTCACCGGAGCCAACGGCTATATCGGCCGGAAGGTCATCGATCTGCTGGGTAGGGCCGGGCACGAACCGATCGCGATGGTTCGCGGGAACACGTCATCTCCGCGGGTGACGACTCGCGTCGCCGACCTGTTGGACGAGGCCGGGCTGCGCGATGCGCTGGACGGCGTGGACGCGGTCTGCCACCTGGCCGGGCTGACTCGCGCTCGCGAGTCGACAGCCGATCCGCTCCGGTACTTCCGGGTCAATACCGGCGGGACCGTCGCCTTGCTGGAAGCGATGGCCGCTGCCGGAGTCTCGCGGATCGTCTTCGCCTCGACCGGCTCGATCTACGGGGCTCCACAGCGCCAGCCGATGACGGAGCGCCTGCCCGACGCGCCCCCGCACCCGTATGCCGCGAGCAAGCTGGCGGCCGAGTGGGCGATCCGAGCACAAGCGGGCGCCGGGCGCTTGTCCGCAACCGTACTGCGCTTGATGAACGTAGCCGGTGGCGCGGACCCCGATCCCACGCGCTTGATTCCCCGGACAGTCGCGGCCGCGATGAAGCACTCGGTACTGGAGATCAACGGCGACGGCAGCGCGGTTCGCGACTACCTGCATATCGACGACGCCGCAGCCGCTTTCGCCGCATGTCTCGAGAACACGCCGACGCCGGGCGGGGCCGAGCAATACATCATCGGTAGCGGCCACGGCAGCAGCATTCTCGACGTCGTAGCCGCCGTCGAGCGGCGGACCGGCAAGCGAATTCGCTTGATACACCGGCCATCGGCGCCAGAACCGGCCGCACTGATCAGCGATCCCGCCAAAGCGGCTTCCGAATTAGGTTGGTCGCCGCGATATTCCGACCTCGGGACCATCGTCCGTGACACGTGCGACGCGGCCCGCGACGACGAACGGGGCGACGCGCCCGAACCCGGCTGAGGTCACCGGCCCAGCTTCGCGCGGGCGAGCAGATAAGCGGTCAACGGCTGGTAATGGTCGGGGTGAACGCCGTCGTCGAGCGGAACCGTGACGGCGATCTTTCCCTCGGCCTGCCCGGCGAACAGCGCGGGATCGTTGCTATCGGCGAATCCGACGGTGTCGATGCCGGCATCGCCGGCCGCACCGGCCCAGCCGTGGTCCGCGATGACCAGGTCGGGCCAGGGGCCGGACGCGGTGTCGCGCAACTCCCGCAGCACCGCCCGCATCGGGTGCGGGTCGTGAGTGTGTTTCAGCAGGCCGTCGGTGCCGAGCGCCGCAACGGCCGAGGTGTAGACGATTTCGCGGTGCTGCGACCCGAAGGGCGTAGCGACTCGGTAGGACCATCCCGCGGCAGGCGCGAGTACCACGCACCCCGCGGCCCGCAGCGCGTCCTCGACCGCGCGGTAGACGCCCAGGAGCGTATCCGGGTGCCCGGTCGCCAGCAGCACGGTCTCCCGACGGCGCGCCGCGACCCCGATCCGCGCCCCCATCGCGTCGAGCGCGTCGAGCGTCAGATCGACGTCGATGGTGTCCGCACCCCGCACATGACGAGGATCGGGGCTGACCCCGCAGAGCCGAGCCATCATCTCCAGGGTTTCGGCGAACGTCCAATCCTTCAGCGTCAGCCCGAATTGGTACCCCGGGTCCTTCCGCACCATCTTGCGGTAATTCGCGAGATTCCCCTCCCGAGGCGTCGCGACATCCCCCGCGATCCGCGTCCTCAGCAGATGCTCCCGCAGCAGCGCTCGGTCATCGGGCCGGCCGGGTCGAGTCCCATATGCCACCGCTCACACCTCCACATCGGCCTTCGCTCGCCGTATCGGTCAGGCCACGAGCCTGCTTGCGGCGTGCTCGATCGGTGCACGCAACACATCCACGACAGTACCCATCGAGGGGTACTCCACCGCGATTCCGTGGAATTCGGACACGCCCGGACACGGCGAAGGCCCGCCTCCCGAAACGGGAGGCGGGCCTTCGAGTTTCACGCCGTGGAAAGGCTTACTTGGCCCTCTCCAGGACCTCGACCAGACGCCAGCGCTTGGTGGCCGACAGCGGACGGGTCTCCATCAGCTGAACGCGGTCGCCGATGCCGGCGATCTCGTTCTCGTCATGCGCCTTCACCTTCGAGGTGGTGCGAATGATCTTGCCGTAGAGCGGGTGCCGATGGCGGTCTTCCAGCTCGACGACGATCGTCTTGTTCATCTTGTCCGAGACAACGTAGCCGACACGCACCTTGCGGGTGCCGCGCTGCCCTTCTACTTTGTCGCTCATGCGGCATCTCCCTTGCCAGCGGGTCCGGTGGCCAGACCGAGCTCGCGCTCACGCATGACCGTGTAGATGCGCGCGATCTCGTGACGGACGACGCGCAGACGACGGTTGTTGTCCAGCTGACCCGTCGCCATCTGGAAGCGCAGGTTGAACAGCTCTTCCTTGGAGTCGCGCAGCTTGGCCACCAACTCCTCTTCGGTGAGCTCGCGGAGCTCTGCGGCCGGTGTTCCGGTAGCCATCAGAACTGCTCCTCCCTGGTCACGATCCTGCACTTCATCGGGAGCTTGTGCATCGCGCGGCGCAGGGCCTCACGAGCGGTCTCCTCGTTCGGGTAGCTCATCTCGAACATCACGCGACCGGGCTTGACGTTCGCGACCCACCACTCCGGCGAACCCTTACCGGAACCCATGCGGGTCTCGGCGGGCTTCTTGGTCAGCGGGCGATCCGGGTAGATGTTGATCCAGATCTTGCCGCCACGGCGGATGTGGCGAGTCATCGCGATACGCGCCGACTCGATCTGCCGGTTGGTGACGTACGCCGGCTCCAGCGCCTGGATGCCGAATTCGCCGAACGCCACCGAGGTGCCGCCCTTGGCCATGCCGGAACGACCCGGGTGATGCTGCTTGCGGTGCTTCACCTTGCGAGGCATCAGCATGCGTCAGCCCTCCTGTGTCTCTGCCGGCGCGTCGGCCACCGCGGTGGCGGCGCGCCCGGCCTCGGTGCTGGTCGCGGTGGTGCCTGCGGAACCGGACCGACGCGGACGGCTCGGCCGCTCCCGGCGCGGACGCTCGGGCGCGGCGGCAGCGGCGGCGAGCTCACGCTTGCCACCGACGATGTCGCCCTTGTAGATCCAGACCTTCACGCCGATGCGACCGAAGGTGGTCTTGGCCTCGTAGAGGCCGTAGTCGATGTCGGCGCGCAGCGTGTGCAGCGGCACCCGACCCTCGCGGTAGAACTCCGAGCGCGACATCTCGGCGCCACCGAGGCGGCCCGAGCACTGCACACGGATGCCCTTGACGTTCGGCGAACGCATGGCCGACTGGATGGCCTTGCGCATCGCGCGACGGAACGCCACACGGTTGGACAGCTGCTCCGCGACGGCCTGGGCGACCAGCTGCGCATCCGACTCGGGGTTCTTCACCTCGAGGATGTTCAGCTGCACCTGCTTGCCGGTGAGCTTCTCCAGCTCGGCGCGGATGCGGTCGGCCTCGGCGCCGCGGCGGCCGATCACGATGCCGGGACGCGCGGTGTGGATGTCCACCCGAACGCGGTCACGGGTGCGCTCGATCTCGACCTTGGAGATGCCTGCCCGCTCCATGCCGGTGGCCAGGAGCTTGCGGATCGCGACGTCTTCCTTCACGTAGTCCGCGTACTGCTTGTCCGCGTACCAGCGCGACTTCCAGTCGGTGGTGATACCGAGGCGGAAGCCGTGGGGATTGATCTTCTGTCCCATTTACTTTGCCCCTCCCTTCCGGCGGTTACGAGTGGATCCACCGGCGGTGGGGATGCTCTCGACCTCGATGGTGATGTGGCTGGTGCGCTTGCGGATGCGGAACGCACGGCCCTGGGCACGCGGCTGGAACCGCTTCAGGGTCGTACCCTCATCGACGTAGGCGGTCGAGATGACCAGCGTGGCCGGGTTCAGGCCGAGGTTGTTCTCGGCGTTGGCGGCGGCACTGGCGACGACCTTGGCGACCGGCTCGCTCGCGGCCTGGGGCGCGAACTTCAGCAGGGCGAGGGCGTCCTCGACGCGCTTGCCGCGGACCAGGTCCACGACACGGCGTGCCTTCATCGGGGTGACGCGAACGTGCTTGGCGGTCGCGCGCGCAGTCGGGTTCTGAGTCTCAGTCGTCGTCATCGCCGCTTGCTCTTCCGGTCTTCCTTGACGTGGCTCTTGAACGTCCTGGTCGGCGCGAACTCACCGAGCTTGTGCCCGACCATGTTGTCCGAGACGAACACCGGCACGTGCTTGCGGCCGTCGTGCACCGCGAACGTGTGCCCGATGAAATCGGGGATGATGGTCGAACGACGCGACCAGGTCTTGATGACCTGCTTGGTGCCCTTCTCGTTCTGCACGTCCACCTTCGCGAGGAGGTGGTCGTCGACAAACGGGCCTTTCTTGAGGCTGCGTGGCATTTCTTACCTCCTCCTTCAGCGCTTCTTGCCGGTCTTGCGACGGCGGACGATGAGCTTGTCGCTCGGACGGTTGGGCTTGCGGGTGCGGCCTTCCGGCTGACCCCACGGCGAGACCGGGTGGCGACCACCGGAGGTCTTGCCCTCACCACCACCATGCGGGTGGTCGACCGGGTTCATGACGACACCACGGACCGTGGGGCGGCGACCCTTCCAGCGCATACGGCCGGCCTTACCCCAGTTGATGTTCGACTGCTCGGCATTGCCGACCTCGCCGACGGTGGCGCGGCAGCGCACGTCGACGCGGCGGATCTCACCGGAGGGCATACGCAGCGTGGCGTAGGGGCCTTCCTTACCGAGCAGCTGGATGCTCATGCCGGCCGAGCGGGCCAGCTTGGCGCCGCCGCCCGGACGCAGCTCCACCGCGTGGATGGTGGTACCGGTCGGGATGTTGCGCAGCGGCAGGTTGTTGCCCGGCTTGATGTCGGCCGTCGGGCCGGACTCGATGCGGGTGCCCTGCGTCACGCCCTTGGGGGCGATGATGTAGCGCTTCTCGCCGTCCACGAAGTGCAGCAGCGCGATGTTCGCGGTGCGGTTCGGGTCGTACTCGATGTGCGCGACCTTGGCCGGGATGCCGTCTTTGTCCAAACGACGGAAGTCGATCAGACGGTAGGCGCGCTTGTGCCCGCCACCGCGGTGCCGGGTGGTGATCCGGCCGTGGGCGTTGCGGCCGCCGGACTTGGACAGCGGGCGCAGCAGCGACTTCTCCGGGGTCGACCGGGTGATCTCGGCGAAGTCCGAGACGCTGGCGCCACGACGGCCCGGCGTAGTCGGCTTGTACTTACGGATTGCCATGAGTTCTTCTCTACTTTCTGGATTCCCGAGCGCTTACGCGACCGGGCCTCCGAAGATCTCGATGGGCTTGCTGTCGGCCGAGATGGTCACGAGCGCGCGCTTGGTGCTCTTGCGCTTGCCGTAACCGAAGCGGGTCCGCTTGCGCTTGCCCTGACGGTTGGCGGTGTTGACGCTGGTCACCTTCACACCGAAGACCTTCTCCACGGCGATCTTGATCTGCGTCTTGTTCGAGTCCGGGTGCACCAGGAAGGTGTAGGTGCCTTCCTCGATCAGTCCATAGGACTTCTCGGAGATGACCGGCGCCAGCAGAATGTCGCGGGGGTCGGCGATGGTGGTCACTTGCTCTCCTCCTGTGCAATCGCCGCAGCGTCCTGCGGGGACTCCGCGGGGCCGTGCACGAACGCGTTGAGCGCCTCGACGCTGAACACCACGTCGTCACTGTTGAGGACGTCGTAGGTGTTGAGCTGGTCGGGGGCGATCGGGTGCACGTTCTGCAGGTTCGCCAGGCTCTTCCACGCGGCGACGTCCTCGCGGCCCACCACGACCAGGAACTTCTTGCGGTCCGACAACTCGGCCAGGAAGCTCTTGGCGGTCTTGGTGGACGGGGTCTGGCCGGCCACCAGTTCGGTGATCACGTGGATGCGCTCGTTGCGAGCCCGGTCGGACAGGGCGCCACGCAGGGCGGCGGCCTTCATCTTCTTGGGCAGGCGCTGGGTGTAGTCGCGCGGCTGCGGGCCGTGCACGGTGCCACCACCGGCGAACTGCGGCGCGCGGGTCGAACCCTGGCGGGCGCGGCCGGTGCCCTTCTGCCGGTACGGCTTCTTGCCGCCACCGGAGACCTGGCCACGCGTCTTGGTCGCGTGCGTGCCCTGGCGGGCCGCGGCCTGCTGGGCCACGACGACCTGGTGCATCAGCGCGATGTTGGCTGTCACGTCGAAGATCTCCGCGGGGAGATCGACGGTGCCGTTGGTCTTGCCGCCGATCTCCTTGACCGGCAGCGTCAGATTCGCGGACTTCTTCTCAGTGTTCACAGCTGAGCTGGTCATGCGTGCGCACCACCCTTCACGGCGCTCTTGACGATCACGACGCCGCCCTTGCGACCCGGGATCGCTCCCTTGATCAGCAGCAGGCCGTTCTCGGCGTCGACCTTGTGCACCGAGAGGTTCTGCGTGGTGACCCGGTCGTTACCCATCCGGCCCGACATGCGCATGCCCTTGAACACGCGGCCGGGGGTGGCGCAGCCACCGATCGAACCCGGACGACGGTGCACGGCCTGCGCACCGTGCGAGGCGCCCTGGCCACGGAAGCCGTGGCGCTTCATGGTGCCCGCGAAGCCCTTGCCCTTGCTGGTGCCGGTGACGTCGACGTAGCTGCCCTCTTCGAACACGTCGGCGCTGATCTCCTGGCCGACCTCGAAGGTGGAGGCGTCCGCGACGCGGATCTCGGCGACATGGCGGCGCGGGGTGACGCCGGCCTTGGCGAACTGTCCGGAGACCGGCTTGTTCACCTTGCGCGGGTCGATGGCGCCGAAAGCGATCTGGACGGCGCTGTAGCCGTCGCGCTCCTCGGTGCGGATCTGGGTGACGACGTTCGGCCCGGCCTTGATGACGGTCACGGGAACGACGCGGTTCTTGTCGTCGAAGACCTGGGTCATGCCGAGCTTGGTGCCCAGGATGCCGGCGGCCGGCCTGTTCTTGTTGTCAGTCATGTCTCGAGTCCCCGTCACTGAATGTTGACGTCGACGCTGGCCGGCAGGTCGATGCGCATGAGCGCGTCCACCGTCTTCGGCGTCGGGTCGAGGATGTCGATGAGGCGCTTGTGCGTACGCATCTCGAAGTGCTCGCGCGAGTCCTTGTACTTGTGCGGCGAACGGATGACGCAGTACACGTTCTTCTCGGTCGGCAACGGCACCGGGCCGACGACGCGTGCCCCGGTGCGGGTCACCGTCTCCACGATCTTGCGCGCCGATGCGTCGATCGCCTCGTGGTCATAGGCCTTGAGCCTGATGCGGATCTTTTGTCCCGCCACGCTAAGTGTCCTTTTCTCCGCTTTCCTTCGTGATCCGGAAGCCGGCTACGCCGGTCCACTGGACCACCCTCATTTGCACAGCCCGAACACACGAAGACGTCCCAGCCCGAGTGGATCAGGCCCATGGGGCAGCCTGCGTAATTACGCACGGCCCCGGTCGGGCCAGATCCGACACAGTGGAGACTCACGACCGGGCATGCCCGATCCTCGCCGCTGTTCATCTGTCATGGTTCTCCGGTCCACGCGGTCGGGCGTGTCGCCCGTCCGCTCATTCCTCGGCCTCGGATCGCACTGCGTCTCAGACCTGGAACACTGTCCCGGACGTACCCACGCCGGAAACCCGGCGAGGTACACGATGGGGTACTGCTCGCCCCGCCCGACCACCCGTTTCACAGGGAAACAGACATGGCCCGGTGCAGGGCAACCCGAACAGTATGCACGACCCCCGGGAGTCACTTCAAATCGGTGGGGTGTCGAGAAACTTACTTTTGAGTAAGATACGCGTATGGCGAAAGAAACCGCGACCTACCGCGGGTGGAAGAAGCTGCCCGACAACCGGCTGGGGCACGCCCTGTTCTCGCTCGGGATGGTGGCTCGGGTGCCCTACTTCGGCACCGTGTTGCCGAACGTGGTCCGGCTCGAACCGGGGCTGTGCGAGGTGACCTCGCCGAAGTGGTTCGGAATCCACAATCATCTGGGCACTTTCCACGCCATCGCGGCGTGCAATCTGGCCGAGGTCGCCATGGGCATGCTCAGCGAGGCGACGGTGCCTTCGACGCACCGATGGATTCCCAAGGCGATGAACGTGCGGTACCTGGCCAAAGCCGAGACCGCGCTGCGGGCCGTCGCGAAGCTGCCGGAACTCCCGGATTTCGCGACTGTCACCGAGGGCCGCGAGATCGTGGTGCCGGTCTCGATCTACGACAAGCACGGCCTGGAGGTCGTGCACGCCGATATCACCACCTGGGTCACGCCCAAGTAGTCACGAGGCCACGGTCGGCGCGCGAAAGCCGCGGATGCGCCGGAATCGAGCCTTCACGCGGTAGCGACGACTCGACCGTGATGGATGCGCAGAATCTCCTCCGCGCATCCGGCGAGGTCCTCTTCGGCACAAGCCGAAACGACGATCGTCATACCCTGCTGGGCGAGGGCTCGCAGCATTCCGGACAGATAGCGCCGACCTTCGTCGTCCAAATCGGCCATCGGGTTGTCCAGCACGAGCGCGGCGGTACCGGCGGCCAGCGCTCCGGCCAGCCCCAGCCACTTCTTCTCGCTCCGAGAGAGACGGAGAACGGGCGTCGGAGACGAACCCGTCAAACGTGCGAGATGCAATGCCCGATCGACGAGTTCGCCGGCCGCGGCTCCGGTGTGACCGGCGATTTTCGCCGAATACTCCACCACTTCCCTGATCGACCAGGTCTCGGCGCCTTCGTACACGTCGGGAACCCAGCCGACCCTGGATCGGACCACCCATGGTTCGACGCTCGGATCGGCGTCCTCCACGCGCAAATGTCCTCGGTGCGGCCGCAATCGACCGGCGAGCATCGACAACAGGGTCGTCTTTCCCGCGCCGTTCGGTCCGACCACGCCGGTGACTCGGCCCGCGGGAGCACGGAATGTCACGTCGTCGACCACGACGACTCCCGCGAATTCGCGGCGCAGGCCCTCACAGGTAATGCCGAGACCCACCGCGGTTCTCCATCTTCGTCTCGAATGATCGTGTCCGGCCCGGTCTGGATCAGCAGGGCAACGCTCGCTGGTCTCCGGCGAGCGCGGAGAGCACGGCGGCGGCGGCGCGCGGGTCTTCCAGCATGCCGCTGTGGTCGGCGGTGTTGCCGGGGCATCCGTCCTGTAGCCAGACGTTGCGATCGGCGGCGGAGGGCGCGGCGAGCACGGCGGTGTCCTGCGGCGTGATCACCCGGTCGGCGCGGGAGGCGATGGCCGCGTACCGGACACCGGGCACGGTCTCGCCTCCCGCGTTCAGCCGGTTCAGCAGCGGTGACCCGACCACCTGCTGTTGCCCCGGAGTTCCGAAGACCTGGGCCGCGATCTGCGCGTTGCCCAGGCCGAGTGCGGCCAGATCCGGGTAGCCCGCGCGCAAACCGTCCCAGGTCGTGCCCCGGTACGGGGTGCCGAGCGTCACCACTCGGGACACCGCCTCCGCGCCGCGAGCGCGCAGGTACTGCCGGATCACGGTGCCGCCGGTGGAGTGACCGACCAGCGCCACCCGGCTCGCCCCCGTCTTCTCCCGCACCGACCGCACGACTTCGGCGAGTTCGCCCGCCATCCGATCGATGTCGGCCACGCCGTAGACCGCGCGACCCAGCAATGCCGCACCGATCGGCCCGATGCCGGTGGAACTGGAGCCGGTCTGCCCGCTCACCGCGTCGACCACACCCGGAGCGGCACCGAGGTTCGCCGCGAAAACACAATGCCCCTCGGCCCGGATGGCGGGCGCGAGCAGGGGGAAACTGCGGCCGATATCGGTACCCGAGCCGTGCACGAGCACCACCGGCTCCGGCCGTGCCCCGGTGGGCCTGCACGACCAATCGTTGGCGCCGTCCAGCGCCGGTGTCTCTGGGGCGGCGCCCGCGCTCGGCGCGTGCGACAGTGCCGCGCAGGCCGCGACCAACAGCAGACCGGCGACGCGCGCGGCCCGGGAGCGAATAGGCATCTCTTTTTCCCGACGAATCAGATTCCCAATGGACCGGCGAGAGTCAGCCACGAGTCCTTCAGCGCGTCCTCCCAATAGCCCCAGGAATGAGTGCCTTCCGGGCGGAAGTTGTATCGCGCCGGAATGCCGAGGCTGTCCAGCCGGTCTTTCATGTTGTGCGAGCAATAATTGGTGGCCGCCTCGATGACGCCGCCGACCACTAGTTGATTGGCGAAACCCCACGGACCGTTCAGCGAGTATTTCCCGCCGTACTGGTCGTAGACACCGGGCATGCCATTCCCACTGGCGATGTAGATAGATTTGCCGCGCAGACCCTCGGCCTGCACGTACGGATCGTTGGCCACCCATTGCCGGTCGCCCGCGGGCCCCCACATGTTGTCCATTTCCGCGAGACCCCATTCCTCGACCGTCAGCCGGACGAACTCGCGGCCGACCGGATCGCTGGTCTGCGCGCAACCGCTGTAGGCGGCCACGCTGGTGAACAGATCACCCGTGGTCGCGGCGAGCGCGAGGGTCGTGGTCCCCGACATCGAGAATCCCGCGAGGGCGTTGCGCCCGCTGGTCCCGAGGTACGAGTCGATCAGCGGAGGCAGTTCGCTGCTCAGGAAGGTCTTCCACTTCTGGCGTCCCAGCCTGGCGTCGTCCTTCTGCCAGTCCGCGTAATAACTGAACATGCCGCCGATCGGCGTGACCGCGTGCACGTTCTTGTCCGCGAGGAATTGCATCGCATCGGTCTTCGTGGCCCAGGTGGAGCCGTCGACGCCACCGGCCGCACCGAGCAGCAGATACAACACCGGCCGGGGAACGCTCGTGTCCGCGGCGCGCTGCACTTCCACCGGGATATCGAGATCCATGGCGGCGGAATGCACCGTCAATGTCAGGCTCCGCGCATCGTGCTCCCGCACGGAAACGATGGAAGACTCCGCGGGCGTCGCTTGCGCCGACACCGAAACCATTGCCGATGCGACGACGCCGACGACGGCCGCCGACAACACCAGCCGGCGGAGGTGGCTTCCTCTCATGACTCCCCTTATCCCGAATCCCGGAACGCGTCGCGTTCCGAGCCCAGGCTATGGTGCGCGTCGAGCCGATTCACGACTGAAGTTGCTGGGCCACCGATTCTGGGGGCATGCGCGAAAACGCGATTCCCACCGGCTCGACTCGATCCGGAAAATGCGAGACCCGAATTACTTGGGCTCGCACGCCGCGAATAGTTGCGCTCGCATCGGCCGAGCGGATTGAATGCCGGTATGGGTGTCAGCGCGGGCCGGGAAGTCGATGTGTGCGTGGTCGGGCTCGGCCCCACCGGGCGGGCGCTCGCGCACCGCGCCATGCGCGCCGGGTTGTCGGTGACCGCGATCGACCCCCGCCCCGATCGGCTGTGGCCGCCCACGTTCTCCTGCTGGGTCGACGAGCTGCCGGAGTGGCTGCCGTCCACCGCCATCGCGACCACCATCCCCGCGCCCACGGTCTGGACGAAGACCGCGCATCGCATCGACCGACCCTATTGCGTGTTGTCCAAGCCGGGCCTGCACGCGGCGCTGCCGCTCGACGACGCCACGGTCGTCGCGGGCCGCGCCACCAGGGTGGACGCGCGCGAGGTCGAGCTCGCCGACGGCACGGTGCACCGGGCGAGCGCGGTGTTCGACACCCGCGGGCTGCCCACGCTCGGCCGCCGCCGGGCCGCGAGCGCGCACGGCATCTTCGTCGACGCCGAGACGGCCGCGCCGATGATCGGCGAGGGCGAGGGCTTGCTGCTGGACTGGCGGCCGGAGAACGGCGCGGGGCCGCAGGAGCCGCCGTCGTTCCTCTACGCGGTGCCGCTCGGCGACGGAACGGTGATCTTCGAGGAGACCAGCCTCGGCCTGCGGGGCGGCATGCCGCAGCACGAACTGCGCAAACGCACGCTCCACCGGCTCGCCGCGCACGGCATCCGGCTCACCGGCGCCGAACCCAGCGAGGCGGCGCACTATCCGCTCGACCAGCCGCCGCCACAGCGCGGCGCGGCGCGCGCGATCCCGTTCGGTTCACGCGGCGGCATGATGCACCCCTGCACGGGGTACAGCGTCGCCGACTCACTGGCGCTGGTCGACACGGCGGTCACCGCGCTGCGACAGGGCCGCGACCCGGTCGCCGCGCTGTGGCCGCCGCGCGCGCGACTGGTGTATTGGATGCGGATGCGCGGCCTCTACGGCCTCGGCCGGCTCACCACCGAACAGTCCATCGCCATGTTCGACGCGTTCTTCACCGCCTCGCCGCGCGGCCAGCGCGCCCTGCTGACCGCGCACGACGACTACGCCGCCCTTGGCGCGGTGCTGTTCGGCACGGTCGCGCACACCTGGCCGTTCCGCTGGCGCTACGACCTGGTCGGCTGGACCAATCGGGACCGCTGGCTGGACTACGACTTCGCCGAACCGCGGGAAGAGGCCGTGCGCCGGACCCGGTGACCGGGCCGGCACGTGGCACACAGGCGGCTAGGGCCCCGTCTCCGCGGCCCGCCGGTATCCCCGGACCGCGGGGTAGGCGAAGACCACGATCATCCCGATCGTCCAGGCGAGCGTCTTGGTCAGCGGCTCTGCCACCGCCCCGCCGTAGGACAACCCGCGCATCGCGTCGATGGCGCAACTCATCGGCTGATTCGCCACCACGTCCTGCAACCAGACCGGGTAGGCGAAGACCGGGACGAACCCCGAGTTGAAGAACATCAGCAGCGTGCTGATCATGCCGATGATGTTCACCAGCATCACGCCCTCGGACACGGTGGCCAGCGCGGTGACCAGGACGGCGAACGCGACTCCGAACAGCACCGGGATGCCGATCAGCGCCAGCGCCGCGACCGGCCCCTGACCGAACCGGAAACCGAGCAGCAGACCGACTGCCACGACGAAA
Source organism: Nocardia sp. NPDC047654 (assembly GCF_043205035.1). Classification (NCBI taxonomy): domain Bacteria; kingdom Bacillati; phylum Actinomycetota; class Actinomycetes; order Mycobacteriales; family Nocardiaceae; genus Nocardia; species Nocardia sp. NPDC047654. The sequence continues at coordinate 20,571 of NZ_JBIDDF010000005.1, read as the reverse complement.
ACCGTGGTCACCAGGACGCGGATGGCCTCGGCGAGCAGGCGTCCGGTGAATCCGGCCGCACGGTGCACCGGCATCGTCCAGAACCGGCCGAGCAGCCCGGTCATCTTCTCGGTCTTGAAGCCGAGGGCGCTGACCACGGCACCGGACATCGCCGCGACCAAGGTCAACAGCGGGACCGTGCCGTACACGGCGGGCATGCCGGTGGCTCCGGAGACGGGCTTGTTCAGCACGATGTAGAACATCACCAAGGTCAGCGCGGGATACACCAGCGTCTGGATTGTCGTCGCCGGATCACGCGCCCAGACCAGCAGCAGTCGCTTGCACTGGATCAGGCTCTGCGCCACCCAGGTGACCAGCGACCCTTCCGGCCGCGCCCGGACGACGGGCAGCGGTTCGGTCGCGCGGGACTCGGGCTCCTCGGCCCGGTCGGCGGTGCGCTCCACGGTCGATTCCACCGAACTCATGACCGCCTCACACTCGCCCAGATCGCCAGCGGGACGAACGCCGCCGCCAGCCCGATCACCCACACCAGCGGAACCCACAGCACCTGCCAGGTCACCCCGTCGGCCGCCATGTCGCGCAAGGCGAAGGAGAACTGGGAGATCGGCTGATTGCGCACGAACGGGCGAATCCACTCCGGGAAGTTGCGTTCCGGCACGAACCCGCAGGAGAGCATGCCGAAGATCAGCGTCGGCAGGGTCAGCGCCTGGCTCAGCGATTCCGGACTCTTGGTCAGACTGCCGAGCCCGTCGGCGCCGATCGCGAGCACCGTGCCGACCGCGAGGGAGAACGCGCAGAACAGCACGGCCTGGCCGACACCTGCGACGAAGCGGAAGCCGATCAGATGCCCGAACAGCACCGCCGCGGTGAGCGAGGTGACCGACCGGACCAGACCGGCGCAGATACGTGAGGTGAAGGGCACCAGGATCCCGATCGGCATGGTTTGCAGGCGGGTGCTCAAGCCGGTCATCGCCTCGAAGGCGGCCAGTTGCGCGTTCGACATCATGGTGAAGGCCATGGTCTGCAACACGATGATCGGCATGACGTACTGGGCGTAGTCGACGCCCTGGATCTTCATCACGTAGCGCAGCGGCAGGTAGAAACCGAGGGTGAAGATCAGCGGCGTGACCATCGCGACGATCAGCTCGCCCTTGGTCGCCATGGTGCGGACGATGCGGCCGGTCAGCGCGCGCCACTGGGCGAACGACGACAGCCGCGCCGCGGGGAGTTCGGCGAACAACGTCACATCGGCCTGGACGTGCTCCGGGGCTGTCGCAGCGGTCACGCGTGGCCGCCCGAATGGCCGGTGATGGACAGGAACACGTCGTCGAGCGAGGGGCGGCGCAGCGCGATGTCGGCCAGGTCGACGCCGGCGCTGTCGAGCCTGCGCAGCGCCTCGGTCAACGTGGCGGCGCCCTCCGGAGCCGGGATGGACAGGCGGTCGCCGCCGTTCAGGTCGGCCAGCACCGCGGACGGCACCAGATCGCCCAGCGCGTACGCGGCGGTGCGCAGCTTCTTCGGATCCAGCGGAACGACCTCGCAGTAGCTGCCGCCGGTCTTCTCCTTGAGCTCGTCGGCGGTGCCCTCGGCGATGACCGTGCCCTTGTCGATCACGATGATGTTGTCGCTGAGGACGTCGGCCTCCTCCAGGTACTGCGTGGTCAGCAGCACCGTGATGCCCTGCGTCTTCAGCGCGGTCACCAGGTCCCAGACGCCCTGCCTGCTGCGCGGGTCGAGGCCGGTGGTCGGCTCGTCCAGGAACACCACCTCGGGGCGCACCACCAGTCCGCACGCGATGTCGACGCGGCGGCGCATGCCGCCAGAGTAGTGGCGCACGGCGCGGCGGCCCGCGCTCACCAAGTCGAATTCCTCCAGCAGGGTGTCGGCACGCTTGCGGGCCGCGGCCTTGCCCAAGCCCATCAGCCTGCCGAACAGCTCGAGGTTCTCCCGCCCGGAGAGGTTCTCGTCCAGCGCCGCGTACTGACCGGTCATCATGATCGAGCGGCGCACGCCGGCCGGGTCCTTCAGCACGTCGTACCCGGCGACGACGGCGGTGCCGGAGTCGGGGCGCAGCAGCGTGGAGAGCACCTTCACCATGGTCGTCTTGCCCGCGCCGTTGGGCCCCAGGATGCCGAGGACGGAGGCGCGTTCGGCGACGAAGCTGACGCCTTGCAGTGCATGCACATCGCCGAACGACTTGCGGACGTCCGTTGCCCGGACCGCTGGGTCACCCGCATGCGAATCTGCTTGGTTGGAACTCGGCATCAACTCTCCACTATCGGCCGGTGCGGCGACCAGGTCGCCCGAGCGCAGGCGCACGCTCGGATTGGTGATCCGTCGCGCTCGGCGTGATGTTACCGGCCCGATCGCGCGGGGCTTCGCGTCGCGCGCGGTACCCGCAGCAGCGTGCGCCCATTGTGTCCTTACTCACATTTCTCGCTGCCCGTCGGCCGCGCAAGGGATCCACGCTGGTGAGCGCGATCCGGTGCGGCCGTGAGCCGACGGCCGAGCCTTGTCGGCCCGCCGCGCCAGACCATAGTCTGCTTCGCGGGGGAAAACACTCACTCGTCCGCGGCTGTGGGCCCGTTCAGTGGTCCGCACGCCGGTTTCGACACTGCGAGAGGTGATCATGGCCGAGTCCGCGCAGCCACGATTGGCGGCGCGTCCGGGAGGAACGGGCCGAACGAACGTGCTGACGTCCTATGATCCGCGCACCGGCGAGGTCGTGGGCAACTACGCCGTAATGGGTGCGGCCGAGCTGAATCGCGCGGTGCGCGCGGCTCGCTCGGCCGAAAAATGGTGGACGGAGCTGGGTTTCAGCAACCGGAAGCGGTGGCTGCTGGATTGGAAACGCGAAATCGCCCGGCGCTCCGGTGAATTGGTCTCCCTACTGTGCGAGGAAACCGGGAAGCCGGAGGCGGACGCCGCGATCGAGGTGATGCTCGCGGTGGAGAACCTGGACTGGGCCGCGCGCAACGCAGGCCGCGCGCTGGACCGGCGGCGCATCGGTTCCAGCTGGCTCACCCGCAACCAGCGGGCCTCGGTCGGCTATCTGCCGCTCGGCGTCGTCGGTGTGCTCGGCCCGTGGAACAACCCCGTGTTCACCCCGATGGGCTCGATCGCCTACGCGATGGCGGCGGGCAACGCCGTGGTGTTCAAGCCGCACGAACTGACCACCGGCGTCGGCGTGTGGCTGGCCGACAGCTGGTCCCGGCTCGCGCCGAACCAACCGGTGCTGCAAGTGGTCACGGGAGACAAGGCCACCGGTACGGCGCTGTGCCGGGCGAAGGTCGACAAGATCGCCTACGCCGGTTCCGAGGCGGACGCGCGCGAGGTGATCTCGGTGTGCGCGCAGACCATGACGCCGGTCGTGGTGGAGCGCAGCGGCAAGGGCAGCATGGTCGTGCACGTCGACGCCAAACTGGACGACGCCGCCGAGGCCGCCGTGTTCGGGGCGATGGCCAACGCCGGGCAGAACGCCACCGGCATCCAGCGGGCCTACGTCGCCCAGTCGGTGTACGACCGCTTCCTCGACCTGGTCGCGGAGCAGGCCCGCAGGCTGCGGCCGGGCGCGGACCGGAAGGCGTCCTACGGCCCGATGATCATGGAGTCGCAGGTCGACGTGGTGCGCAGACAGGTGCGCGACGCGGTGGCCCGCGGCGGCCGCGCGGTGGTCGGCGGGCTGGACTCGATCCGCGACCCCTACATCGAACCGATCGTGCTGGCCGAAGTGCCGGAGGAGAGCATCGCGATCACGGGCGAGGGCATCGGCCCGGTGCTCATCGTGAACAAGGTGGCGAGCATGGACGAAGCCGCCGACCGGATCAACGCGGTCGGCACCGATGTCGCGGTGTCGGTGTTCACCAGAGACGTGCACGAGATCGAGGCGTTCGCCGAGCAACTGCGCGCCGGGGTGGTGACCATCAACTCCTCGACCGCCTACGCGGGCATTCCCGCCCTGCCCTTCGGCGGAGTGGGCGAATACGGCCAGGGCCACAGCCACGGCGACCAGGGATTGCGGGAGTTCAGCCGGACCCTGGCCATCACCCGCAAGCGGTACCAGGCGCCGGTGAACCTGTCCACGTTCGATCGGCATCCGCGCCATCTCCGCGTGGCCAGGGCGATCTTCCGGATCCGGCACGGCCGCCGTCCCTGACGCGGACGGCTAGTCGAGCAGCACCGCGTCCATGAGCGCGGTGACCCTGGCCAATTGCGCGGGGCGGGAATCGAATCGGATCAGCCTGCCCACATCGATCACCTGACTGATGGCGGCGTGCACGCGGAAGCGCGCCTCCACCGAGTCGCCGTCCAGCAGGTTGGCCCACTCCAGCACGTTCTGCCGCTGAATGGCGCGCAGCTTGTGCTGCTCGGACTGCGGCAGATTGCCGAACTCGGCGTAGTAGACCGCCATGATCTCCGGCATGGCGAAACTCAATCTGGCGTAGCGGTCGGCCACGCGCCGCGCGGCGTCGGGCCGGCTCGTCGCCTCGGCCAGCGCCTCGGTGATCGCGATGGCCAGCCGATCGCCGGTGCGATGGAACGCCGCGGCGAGCAGGTCGGCCTTGCTCGCGAAGTACCGATACACGCTGGAGGCGTTGATGCCGACGGCGGCGCCGATCTCCTCGATGCTCGCCTCGTGGTAGCCCTGCCTGCCGAAGATCCGGATGGCCTCGGTGAGCAGCTGTTCACGCTTGGAGGTGACCGGGATGCCGCGCACGGGCGGTGCGGGATCCGGTTCGACCGGGGCGGGAGGCAGTTCGGTGCGCAGGATGGCCCAGGACATCCGGTGCAGCAGCGGAAGCAGCCGAGCGCTGGACAGCGCGGTGCGGTGCGCGGCGATGCTGGCGATGGCGCTGAGCACGCCCGCGGCCAGCATCGCCACGTCCGCGGGCGGGGCCTCGGGTCGCAGCAGCGCGATCGGCGCCGCGAGGGTGTTGTTCAGATCGTCGTAGATCTTCCTGATCCGGATTCGGTCATCGCGCTCGAGATAGCGCCGTTCCCAGCGGTAGAGGCCGGCCTCGCGGCGGATCTCGACGGTGTGCTCGCTGATCGCGCGGATCAGCGCGTCCGCGCGCCGCACCGGGTCCAGCCGGATGTCGTCGGCCGACTCGGCGACGGTCAGCAGGTGCCGCGCGCCCTCTTCGGCGGCCGCGACCAGCAGCGCGTACTTGTTCGTGAAGTGCCGGTAGAGGGCCGGACCGGAGATGCCGACCTCCGCGGCGATCTCGTCCACGCCCACCGGGTAGTACCCGCGTTCGCTGAAGGCGCGCGCGGCCGCCCGGATGATCTGGACCTTGCGGTCCTTCGGACGCCGACGTACCGACGGCGCGCCCTCGGCGCCCGTCCTGCTGCCCGGTTCGGGGCGCGCGGGAGCGAGGTCGACCTCGCTGCGATCCGCGACCATGCACCTCTCCGTTCTCCGGCGGCGCTGGTTGACAGCGCCCGATACTGGAACCTAAGTTAACCACAATTCGCAAAGTTAACCACTATTCACGGCCTGGCGTCCGCCGAATTGCAGCGTAGGAGCGAACATGAGCAACAACGATTCCGCGGTCCCTGCCGCCGCCAAGTTCACGGCGGTCCAGGACGGCAAGGTGCTCCGGGTCACGATCACCAACCCGAAGCGGAAGAACGCCATCGACTACGACACCATGGTCGCGCTCGGCGATGCCTTCCGCGCGGCGGCCGAGGACCGCGCGGTGCGGGCGATCGTACTCACCGGCGAGGGCGGCGATTTCTGCACCGGCGCCGATCTGTCGGCGAGCGCGGACGAGGCGCAACGGGGCATCACCTCGGACATGGTCATGGACGCGGCGAACCGGCTGGTGCGCGCCATCGTGGACGCGCCGGTGCCGGTGATCACGCGCATCCGGGGCGCCGCGGCGGGCGTCGGCGTCGGCATCGCGCTGGCCGCCGACCTGGTCTACGCGAGCGAGGACTCCTATCTGCTGCTGGCCTTCATCAACATCGGCTTGATGCCCGACGGCGGCGCGGCCGCGCTGGTCGCAGCGGCGGCGGGCCGCCCGCTGGCGGCGCGGATGGCACTGCTCGGCGAGCGGCTGCCCGCCCGGGATGCCGCGACCGCCGGGCTGTTCACCGCGGTCGTGCCCGACGCCGAACTCGATGCCGCGGTCGAGGCCGGGGTCGAGAAGATCGCGACCGGTCCGCGCCGCGCGCTGGAGCTCACCAAGCAGGCGCTGAACCAGGCCACGCTGGCCGCGCTGGACACGGCCCTGGCCGCGGAGAAGGCGGGCCAGACCGAGTTGCTGCGCTCCCCCGATTTCCTGGAGGGCGCCACCGCGATGCTCACCAAGCGCAGGCCCGTCTTCGCCGACTGATCCGGCCCGCCGGAACGTAGCACCCGGCAGGCGACTATGTTCATCGGCTATGACTTACCTGGTTACCGGGGCAACTGGGTTCATCGGTCGGTTCCTCATCCCCGAGCTGCTGAAACGCGAGGGTGACATCCATGTGCTGGTCCGGCCGGGCGACGCCTCGGCCGACCGGTTCGCCTGCTGCGCGCAGGAATGGGCGGGCGGCGACCGCGTCCGTCCGGTGCGCGGCGATCTGGGCGCCCCGGGGCTGGGCATCGACCCGACCTGGCTGGCCCGGCATCGCGGCGCCATCGAGCACGTCTTCCATCTCGCCGCCGGCTACGACCTGACCGAGCGCGGCGGCGGCACCAGGCACCTGGTCGACGTCGCCGAGGAGCTGCGGGCCGAACTGCTGCACCACGTCTCGACCGTGGAGGTGGCCGGGTCCAGCGAGGGCCTGTTCACCGAGGACATGTTCGATCACGGCCAAGTGCTCACCACACCAGCGCAACAAGCGAGGTTCGAGGCCGAGCGAATCGTGCGCGACTCGGCGCTGCGCTGGCGTATCTACCGGCCCTCGATCGTGATCGGGCATTCCAGGACCGGCGAGATCGACCGCATCGACGGCCCGTACTACTTCTTCCGGCTGCTGCGCATGGCCGCGCAGCTGCCCCGGCTGCTGCCGGTGCTGGTGCCCGAGCTGGGCGAGACCAACATGGTTCCGGTGGATTTCGTCGCCCGCGCCCTCGACCACATCGCGCATCGCTCCGGCTCGGACAAGACCACCTACCACCTGGTGGATCCGCGCAGGCAGAGCGCGGTGGACGCGCTGAACCTGTTCGCCGACGAGGCGGGCGCGCCACACCTGGTGGAGGTCGTGCCCAAGCGCACGCTGAACATGATCTTGCGCGTTCCCGGCGCGAACTGGCTGCTGCCCCGGGTGGGCGTGCCGCTGGACGTTCTGGAGCACAGCGAATTCACCTGCTGGTTCGACTGCAGGCACACCAGCGCGGCGCTGGCGGGCACCGACATCCGGGTGCCGCCGTTGGACGCCTACGCACCGCGGATCTGGAAGTACTGGATCGAGAACTGGGTCTGATCGGCGCGCCGCACCGGGCGGGCTACCGCCCGGTGACGGTGAGATAGATCAGGGCGACGTTGAGAACGGAGATGATCGCGGCGACCGCCCAGGCCAGCCCGGTGGTCAGGCGGCGGTTGACATCCTCGCCCATCAGCTCGGGGTCGCTCGTGAAGCGCACCAGCGGGATCAGCGCGAAGGGTATGCCGAACGACAGCACCACCTGGGAGATGATCAGCGCGCGCGTCGGGTCGATCCCCGTGGCCAGGACCGCGATGGCCGGGATCAACGTGATCAGCCTGCGCGTCAGCAGCGGGATCCGCTTGCGCAACAGCCCCTGCATGATCATCGCGCCCGCGTAGGCGCCGACCGACGTGGAGGCCAGGCCGGAGGCGAGCAGGCCGATCGCGATCAGCAGCGCGGCGGCCGGGCCGAGGACGTCGCCGACGGCGGCGTGCGCGTCCTCGATGGTCTCGACGTCCCGGCCACGCAGGGTGCCCGCCGCCATCAGCAGCATGGCCAGGTTCACCGTGCCCGCCAGGACCATGGCCAGGCCGACGTCGATCTTGGTGACCCGCAGCAGCCTGGCGCGCAGCGGCCCCGCCGCCGGATGCCCGTGCCGGTCGCGGGCCAGGCCGGAATGGAGGTAGACCGCGTGCGGCATGACCGTCGCACCGATCATGGCGGCGGCGAGCAGGACGCTCTCGGTGCCCTGGAAGCGCGGCAGCAGGCCACCGACCGTGCCCGTGACCGACGGCGGGGAGATCACCACGCTCGCCAGGAAGCCGATCGCGATGATCGCGAGCATCCCGGTGATCACCCGCTCGAACGGTTGCTGGCCGCGCCGGTCCTGCACCAGCAACAGGCCCATCGACACGGCGCCGGTGATCACGCCACCGACCAGCATGGGCAGGCCGAACAGCAGGTGCAGCGCGATCGCGCCGCCCACCACCTCGGCCAGGTCGGTGGCCATCGCGACCGTCTCGGCCTGGCCCCAGTACGCCAGCCGGACCGGGCCGCTCGCCTTCTCGCGTACCGCCTCCGGCAGCGACCAGCCGGTCACCAGCCCGAGCTTGGCCGACAGGAACTGGACCAGCCCCGCCATCACGTTGGCCAGGACGATGACCCAGACCAGCAGGTAGCCGAATTGCGCGCCCGCACTGATATTCGACGCGACGTTGCCGGGATCGACGTAGGCGATGGCCGCGACGAACGCGGGCCCCAGCAGGACCGTCACGGCACGTGCTCGCCCGGTGACGGACCTGGTCGACTCGACCAACGTTATACCCACGAACAGAATTTTACGGGTACCCGAACTTTTCGTTGCCGTTCGGCCTATAAAACCGACCGCCTGGTTGCCGCAGCGCGGCGACCAGGCGGTCGGGGGTGTTCAGCCGGGCGTCCCGGCTTCGCGCATCAGCGCGGTGGCGATCAGATGCCGAGACCCTTCGCGAGCACGGGCCACGACATGAGGAATTCGTCGCGCCAGTAGCCCCAGGAGTGGGTGCCGGAGTTACGGAAGTTGTAGGTGGCCGGGATGCCCAGCTCGTTCAGCCGGTTCTGCAGGTTGTGCGTGCAGTAGTTGGTGCCCGCCTCGATCACGCCGCCGATGACGATCTGGTTGGCCAGACCGTACGCGCCGGGAAGGGCGTACTGGCCGTTGAGCGTGTCGTACTGGCCGGGCAGGCCGTTGCCGGTGGAGATGTACAGGTCGAGCCCGCGCAGCCCCTCGGCGTTCACGTACGGGTCGTTGGCCACCCAGTCGGGCGAGCCTTCCGGACCCCACATGTTGTCGGTGTTGCCGCCGCCCCAGGTCTCGACGGTCAGCTTGACGAACTCCGAGCCGACCGGGTCACTGGTCTGCGCGCAGCCGCTGTAGGCGGCGGCGGCCTTGTACAGGCCCGGCTTGGAGATCGGCAGCGCCAGCACGGTGGTGCCCGAGGTGGACAGGCCCGCGATGGCGTTCACGCCGTTGGTGCCCAGCGCGCCGTCCACCAGCGGGGGCAGCTCCTCGGTGAAGAAGGTCTTCCACTTGTTGCGGCCGAGTACCGGGTCGTCCTTGATCCAGTCGGTGTAGTAGCTCCACTTGCCGCCGATCGGCTGGATCACGTTGACGTTCTTGTCCGACAGGAACTGCAGCGCGTCGGTCTTCGCCTGCCACGAGGCCTCGTCCTCGCCGCCGCCCGCGCCGTTGAGCAGGTACAGCGTGGGACGCGGCACGGAGGCGTCGGCCGGGCGCTGGACGTCGATGATGATCTTCTCGTCCATCGCCGCCGAGTACACGTACAAGCGGATGCTGCGCTCGTCCTTGTACTCGGCTTTGGTGATACGCGAACCGTCCGGGGCGACCGGGTTGCCCAGCAGGCTCTTGGAATCGATGATCGGATCAGCTGTCGCGCCGGACGCGCCGAGACCGGTCATCACTCCCGCGAGCACCGCGGTTGCCGCGATCGCGGCCGCGACCCGCAGGCCACCGCGCCGGCTCTGTCGACGTATCAATTTCGCACCTTCGCTTCGTCTCGAGATTCGCTCTGCATGCCCCACGCGCCGGGGTGGATGCCCACGCACCACGCCCGACCATACGGCCTATGTAGTCGTCACGACAGGGGACTTCGTTACCGCACCGTTGCCCCATCATGCCCGAACGGTGTCGGTTCGATCATGACCGCCCCACGTTCCGTGTCGCTTCCCACCGCGGGGGATCCAGCAATTCGGACAATCGGGGACCGATCTGCGCCAGCGCTTCCGGTGCCGTCATCTGATCGTGCGGGACGCCGACGGGATGATCGTCGACCCGGCCGTCGACATAAGGTTGCCAGCCGTCCGCCGCGGTCTCGTGACCGGCCGCGCTGAAGTAGTCCAGCCTGCCGCGGAAGACGGCCGGCCGATGCTCGGCGATCAGCTCGGCCGAGCGCACCGCGCTGCGGTAGATCCGGCGCACCCGGTCCGGGGTGAGCACCGCCATGTCCGGCGGGATGGTGGCGTGCAGCGCGGCCAGCGCCTCTTCGCTCAGGTCGTGGATGTCGCCGTCGCCGGGCAGCAGCGCGTCCGCGCCGATGCCCAGTTCGGCCAGCGCCTCCCGGATCGCCGCACGGAAGTCGGTGACGTCGATGTCGGGATGGCTGTCGAGCATGGTCAGCAGGCCGATCTCCTCCCCCGCGGACTGCAACTGAGTCGCCACCGCGTGCGCCAGCACACCGCCGAGCGACCAGCCGAGCAGCCGGTAGGGCCCGTGCGGCTGCACCGCGCGGATCTCGGCCACATAGCGGTGCGCCATCTCGGCCAGCGACTCGGGCAGGTAGCCCTCTTCGGTCAGCGCGGGCGACTGGAGGCCGAAGATCGGCGTGCTCGCGGGCACGTAGCGGGCGAGACCCGCATAGCACCAGGACAATCCGTACATCGGATGCAGGCAGAACAGCGGCTGGGCGGCGGCCACGTCGTGCGGCACCATCGTCCGGATCGGCAGCAGCACACCGAGCGCCGCGTTCGAATCCTGGTCGTAGTCGTGGTCGTCGGCCAGCGCGGCCTGGATCCGGGCCGCCAGCGCCGCCGGAGTGGGATCGGTGAACAACCACTGCACCCGCACCTCGGCGCCGGTGAGCGCGCGCAGCCTGCTGACCGCGCGGGTGGCGACCAGCGAGGTGCCGCCCAGATCGAAGAAGTCGTCGTCCATGCCGACCCGCTGTCCGGCGCCGGACGCGAGCACCTCGTCGAACACCTCGAGCACGGTCCGCTCCAGCGGCGTGCCGGGTGCCCGGTACGGACGGGTCACCAGCCGCGGCTCGGGCAGCGCCTTGCGGTCGAGTTTGCCGCTGGCGTTGAGCGGAAGCCCGGCGAGCGCGACGACAGCCGAGGGCACCATGTACGACGGCAGCGCGGCGCGGGCGTGTGTCAGCACCGCGGCCTCGGCGACGGTCTCCCCCGGCGCGGCGACCACATGGGCGACCAGCCGGTCACCGGTCGCGCCACGCACCACCGAGACCGCGGCCTGCCGCACCTGGGGATGGCCGGTCAGCACGGCCTCGATCTCACCGAGTTCCACGCGCTGGCCGCGCAGCTTGACCTGGAAGTCGCCGCGGCCCAGATATTCCAGCGCGCCGTCGCGCCAGCGCACGATGTCGCCGGTGCGATAGAGCCTGTCGCCGCCCGTATGGGCGACGAAACGCTCGGCGGTGAGGGCCGGGGCGCCGAGATAGCCGCGCGCCAACTGCACACCCGCGACGTACAACTCGCCCGCGGCGCCCGGCGGCACCGGCCGCAAGTGCCGGTCGAGTACGTGCACGCGAGTGTTGGCCACCGGAACGCCGATCGGAATCGCCGCCGCGGCGCCGTCGCGCACAGGATGGCCGGTGACCACGGTGGCCTCGGCCGGGCCGTACCAGTTGACCAGCGCGGCGCCGGGCACGGCCGCGGCGAAGGCCGCCGCGGTCTCCCCGGACAATGCCTCGCCCGCGGCGAACACCCGCCGCAGCGACGGATACTCCGCGGCCGGATTCGCGGCCGGGTCCAGGAACGCGTCCAGCATCGACGGCACGAAATGCACCGTGGTGACGGCGTTCTCGATGATGAGGCGAGCCAGGTAGGCCGGGTCGCGATGGCCATCGGGCGCGGCGATCACGATCGACGCGCCGGTCTGCAACGGCCAGAACAACTCCCAGGCGGAGATGTCGAAGGTGATCGGCGTCTTGTGCAGCACCACGTCGCCGCCGTCGTGCGGATAGGCCTTCTGCGCCCAGCGGAACTGGTTGACCATCTGCCGGTGCGTGATCATCACGCCCTTGGGCCGACCGGTCGAGCCGGAGGTGTAGACGACATAGGCGACGGTGTCCGGATACCCGTGCTCCTGCGGCCACGGGCCTTCGTACGGAGCCAGATACAGCGTGTCCACCGCGACCACCGGCACATCGGTCGCGGTGTCGAACGCGTCGGCGGTGGTGGTCAGCACACAGATCGGAGCGGCGCTGCCGAGGACGTACTCGCTGCGCTCGGCCGGGTGGTCCGGATCGATCGGGACATAACCGCCGCCGGCCCGCAACACCGCGTAGATCGCGACGACCAGATCGATGCCGCGCCGCATCGCCACGGCGACCAGCGTCTCCGGGCCGACCCCCCAGCGCATCAACTCCACCGCCAAGGACCGGACGCGCGAGTCGAGTTCGGCATAGCTGAGCACGGTCTCGCCGAAGCGCACCGCCGGCGCGTCCGGCGTGCGCGCCACCTGTGCGTCGAACAGCGTCAGCAATGTCGCGTCGTCGAGGAACTCCGGCACACCGGTGGCGTTGCGCGCGGCCAGTTCGGCCCGCTCGTCGTCCAGCAGCGCATCGATCTCGCCGACGCGCGCCTGCGGGGTGGTCACGAAACGGTCGATCAGCGCCGCGAGCCGCTGCGCGAGAGCACGCGCCGCCGGTTCGCCGGTCACGTCGCGCAGGTACTTCACCGAGACGCGCAACCGGCTGTCCAGCACCACCATCACCGTGAACGGATAGTGGGTGCCGTTGACCGCGCCGACACCGGTGACGTTCATGCCGTCGATGGCGCCGGCCTGGTCCAGACCCTCCCGGTCCACCGGGAACGACTCGAACACGACAAGAGAGTCGAACAATCCCTCCACGCCGACGGCTTCCTGGATGTCGCTCAGGCCCAGGTAGTGGTAGTCCAGCAACGCGGCTTGCTCGGCCTGCAACCGGCGCAGCAGCCCGCTCAGCGTGCTGGTCGCGTCCAGGCGCACCCGCACCGGGATCGCGTTGAGGAACAGCCCGACCATCGCCTCGACGCCGTCGAGCTCGGGCGGCCTGCCCGACACGGTGGCGCCGAAGACGACGTCGTCGCGGTCGACCGTGCGTCCGATCAGCAGACCCCAGGCCGCCTGCACCACGGTGTTCACCGTGACGCCGAGCCCCGAGGCGAGCCGGGTCAGCGCGGTGGTGTCGGCCTGCGAGAGCTCGAACCCGACTTCGCCGACACCCGCGGAGATCTCGCGGCCCGGGTCGACCGGCGCCAACGGCGTCGGCTCGGTGATACCGGCCAGCGCGCCGCGCCACGCGGTGCGGGCCGCTTCGGTGTCCTGCGCGACCAGCCACGCCAGGTAGTCGCGGTAGGGCGGGACCGCAGGCAGATGCCGGGAGTTACCACCGAATGCGTACAGCGTGAGCAGATCCTTCATCAGCAGCGGCATGGACCAGCCGTCGATGAGAATGTGGTGACTGGTCACCAGCAGGTGGTAGCGGGCGGCGGCGGACCGGATCAGCGCGAAACGCAGCAGCGGGGCGGTCCGCATGTCGAAGTGGTCGGCCAGATCCGCCGCCTCGATCCGCTCCAGCTCGGCGGCGGCCGCGGCCGGTTCCAGGTGGCACAGGTCGATCAGCCGCCACGGCACCTCCAGCGCATCCTGCACGATCTGCACGGGCTTGCCCTCGCTGTCGTCAGCGAAAGCGACCCGCAGGTTGTCGTGCCGGTCCAGCACCGCCTGCGCGGCCGCCCGCATCCGGTGGGCGTCCACCGCGCCGCCGAGATCGAGCACGAACTGAGTGGTGTAGACGTCCACCGAGTGCTCCGCGAGCAGGGCGTGGAACAGCATGCCCGATTGCAGCGGCGTGAGCGGCCAGGCGTCGGACAGGTCCGGGTAGGCGCGCGCGAAGCGATCGATATCGGGCTGCTTGAGCCGCACCAGCGGGAAGTCCGACGGGGTGAAGCCGCCCGCGTCCGGGCGCAGGCCGTGCTCGGCCAGGCCGCCGAGCGCGCGAATCCAGTGCTCGGCGAAGGTTTTCGCGTCCTCGCCGCGGAATGCCGCTGCGGCGAAGTCGAACCGGGCGAGCAAGCCGTCGTCCGTGGCGTCGACGGTGAGCACGAGCAGCAGATCGTCGGACGGGATGTCGGTGTGCACCCGCGCCGGGCGAAGATCCCGATAGCGCAGCGCGAACCGGCCGCGTCCGAGACCGCGCAGTTCGGCGGCGGTCTCGGCGTTGAGGTGGCGCAACAGGCCGTAGCCGACACCGTGCGAGGGCACCGATCGCCGCAGCTCCTTGATCTGCGCGATCGCCGTGCCCGCCGCCGGACCGCCGATCAGGGCGTCATCGATGTCGATCCTGGTCAGCCGCAATGGCAGCGGGAATTCGGTGACGAAGCCGCCCACCGTGCTCTCCGCGGCGGCCCCGGTGGCCGCGCGACTGTCGGCGGGCAGCCGGACGACCGAACCGATGGCGCGGGTGACGGCCTCTCCCGCGGAGGTCCGCAGGGCCAGCGCCAGCGCGGTGAGCAGGATGTCGTCCACCCCGGCGTGGTACGCCTCGGCGGCCGCGGCGACGGCCTCCGCGCCCTCCGCGGTGATCGTGAGCGACACCCGGCTGCGTGCGCGCAGATCTCGGCCGTCGGTGCCTGCGCCCTCCGGGACCGTGCCCAGTGCCCGTCGCCACCAATCCATCTCGGCTACGGTGCCCGGATCGTGCGCCGCGGCCGACATGGTTCGGATGAGCGTGCCGAGACCGGATTCTGGGCCCGCGGGCGCGGCGTGGCGTGGCCGGTTCCAGCGGGCGGTGAGCTGGTCGACGATGGCCCGCCAGGAGACGTCGTCCACCACGAGGCTGCTGGCAACGACGATGAGCGTGGAGCGCCCCTCCGGACCGCCGGTGAGCACGAAGTAGATGTTGCGGCCCTGCTCGGGATCGAGGGCGGCCGCGACCGCCTGCACCACGTCGTCGATGGGCAGCGACGTCTCGCCACGCTGCGGGTCCAGCCTGCGGAACGCCTCGCCGGTACGTTCGGCGGCCGGGGGAATGCGCAGCGACGCAGCGCCTTCGTCGTCGTAGCGCACCTGCACCCACAGCATGGGGTGCTGGTCGAGCACGGCGGTCACCGCGCCGTGCACCGTCTCCACGGGGCAGGTCTCGGGGACGTCGAGTGCGACGGCTCGCACTTCGATGCCCTCGTCCAGCATGCGCGCCGCGTGCGGCGTGAGCGGTAGTTCGCCCGCCTCGTCGCCGGGGCCGCCCGCGACGGCGGCGCGAGCCAGGGCGGCGACGGTCCGATGTTCGAAGACGTCACGCGGTGAGAAACTCACCCCGCGTGCGCGGGCCCGGGAGACCACCTGAATGGACACGATGCTGTCGCCGCCGAGGGCGAAGAAGTCGTCGTCCAGGCCGACCCGCTCGACGCCGAGCACCTCGCCGATCACCTCGGCGATCACGAGTTCGGCCGGCGTCCGCGGGGCACGATAGTCGCGCGCGTCCAGCTCAGGCTCCGGCAGGGCCTTGCGATCCAGCTTGCCCACCGGCGTCAGCGGGATCGCGTCGAGCACGACGATCGCCGTCGGAACCATGTACTCCGGCAGCGTGCGCCCGACCCGCTCGGTCAGTAGAGCCGGGTCCACCGTGGCATCCCCGGCCGGCAGCACGTAGGAGACGAGCATCGTCGCGCCGGATGGGGTTGCACGGCCGAGGGTCACCGCGAAGCCGACCTCGGGCTGCGCCGCCAGCGCGGCATCGATCTCACCGAGTTCGATGCGGAAGCCGCGCACCTTCACCTGGAAGTCGTTGCGGCCCACGTATTCCACGACCGGCGCGGTCCCGGCGCGACGCCAGCGCACCAAGTCGCCGGTGCGGTAGAGGCGCTCACCGGGTGCGCCGTACGGGTCGGCCACGAACCGGGCGGCGGTGAGCGCGGGACGTGCCTGGTAGCCGCGCGCGAGCTGGATGCCGCCCAGGTACAACTCGCCCGTGACGCCTTCGGGCACCGGACGCAGCCTGCTGTCGAGCACCAGCGACCGCGTGCCGCGGATCGGACCGCCGATCGTGACCGGTTCGCCGGGCCGCAGCGGATCGCTGATGTTGGTCATGATGGTGGTCTCGGTCGGCCCGTAGCCGTTGTGGAAATCACGCTCCGGCACGGTGGTCCACCTGGCCGCCAGATCGGCGGGCACCGCTTCACCGCCCGCCACGACGGTCCGCATCCCCGGCAGCGCGTCCGGGTCGAGCGAGGCGAGCACGGAGGGCGTGAGGAAGGCGTGCGTGACGCGCTCGGCGCGGATCAGTTCGGCCAGCTCCTCGCCACCGAAGGTCAGCGGCGGCGCTACCACGAGCCCTCCCGCGGCGCCGAGCGCGAGCAGTAGTTCCAGCATCGACGCGTCGAACGAGGGCGATGCGAACGCCAGAGCGCGGGCGGACGGATCGAGCCGGTAGCGCTCCACCTGCTCGGCGCTGAAATTCGCCAGGCCGGCGTGGGTGATCACGACGCCCTTCGGCAGACCGGTCGAGCCGGAGGTGTAGATCACGTACGCGGCGTTGCCCGCGCGCAGCGCTCCGCGCAGTTCGGCGGGCTGCAACGGCTGGTCGGAGCGCACGGCGACGTCGTGGGTGAAGTCGGGATCGTCCAGGGCGACCCACGTGCCGCCTGCGAGGACGGGCAGATTCTCCAGCTCGGCGGTGAGCGTCACGCCGAGCGCCACGCCGGAATCGGCGACCATGTGCGCGATGCGGTCGGCCGGATGGGCCGGGTCGATCGGGACGAACGCCGCCCCGGTCTTGGCCACCGCCCACAGGGCCAGCACGGCTTCCACCGAACGACGGAGCGCGATGGCGACCGGTACCTCCGGCCCCGCGCCGCGGTCGATCAGCGCGCGCGCCAATTGCGCGGACGCCGCGTCGAGTTCGGTGTAGCTGAAAATGCGGCCGTCGGCGACGACGGCGACACCGGCCGGGTTCGCGGCGACGGCGGCGGCCATCAGGTCCGGCAGCGTGCGCGGCGGCACGGCGGGCGCGCCGGTACGGGCGATCAGGTCGGCGCGCTCCGCGTCGTCCAGGATCTCCAGATCGCCGACGGCGGTGCCGGGATGCCCGACGATCGCGGCCAGGACGCGACGGAACCTGCGGCCGAATTCGACGACGGTCCGCTCGTCGAACAGGTCGCGGGCGTAGGTGAATTCGGCGGCGATACCGGCTTCCGCGCCCGACTCGGTGCGCTGCTCGCGCATGGTCAGCAGCAGGTCGAACTTGGCGGTGTCGGCGGCCGGGTCGAGCGCCGTGAAGCTCAGACCGGGTAGTTCGAAGCTGGTCGCGGATAGGTTCTCGAACGACAGAGCCACCTGGAACAGCGGGTGGCGACCGGCCGAACGTTCCGGGTCGAGCACCTCGACCAACCGCTCGAACGGGATGTCCGCGTTGGCGAAGGCGCGCAGATCCGTTTCCCTGGTGCGGGCCAGCAGTTCGGTGAAGCCGAGATCGGGCGCGACCCGGGTGCGCAGCACCAAGGTGTTGACGAACATGCCGATCAAGTCGTCGATTTCGGGTTCGCCGCGGCCCGCGACGGGCGTGCCGATGGCGATGTCATCGGTGCCGGACAGGCGAGCCACGAAGACCGCGAACGCGGTGTGCACCACCATGAACAACGTGGCGTTGTGCTGCCGCGCGAGGTCGGCCAGCGCCGCGTGCACGTCGGCGTCGACGACGAAATCGGTACGGCCGCCCGCGAAGGACTGGACGGGCGGGCGCGGGCGGTCCGCGGGCAGGTTCAGCTCGTCGGGCAGGGCGGCGAGTTCGGTTGTCCAGTAGGCCAGTTGCGCGCCCGCAGGCGACTCGGGATCGTCGTCCGCGCCGAGCGCCTCGCGCTGCCACAGCGCGTAGTCGGCGTACTGGACCGGCAGCGGCGCCCAGGACGGCTCGCGGCCGCCGCTGCGCGCCACGTAGGCCAGCATCAGATCCCTGGTCAGCGGGCCCATCGACCAGCCGTCGGCGCTGATGTGATGCGCGACGAAGACCAGCACGTACTCGGTGCCCGCGAGCTGGAACAGCCGTGTGCGGAACGGCACCTCGGTGGTGACGTCGAAGCCGGCGGCGACGATCCGCTGCGCCTCGAGGGCGAGGTGCTCGTCATCGAGTCGCACGGGCGCCAGATCCACCGGCACCTCGTGCGGAGCGAGGATTCGCTGCACCGGGCCGTCCGGCGTCTGCGGGTAGATCGTGCGCAGGATCTCGTGACGCGCGACGATGTCGGCGACAGCGTCCCGCAACGCGGCCACGTCCAGGTCGCCGGACAAGCGGATCGCGGCCGGGATGTTGTAGACCGAGGCCGAGGTGTCGAACTGGTTGAGGAACCACATGCGCTGCTGGGCGAACGACAGCGGGAGGCGGTCGGGACGCGGTCCGGCGATCAGTGGGGTGCGCTTGCCCGCACCGAAGCCCCGTTCGACCTTCGTGGCGAGTCCGGCCACGGTGGAGGCCTCGAACAACACCCGCACCGGGACACGAGCGTCCAACGCCGCACCGATACGCGCCACGACCTGCGTCGCCAGCAACGAGTTACCACCGAGCGCGAAGAAATCGTCATCCGCACCGACCCGCTCGACACCCAGCACCTCGGCGTACACCGACGCCACGATCTCTTCGATCGGAGTCGACGGCGCACGGAAAGCCTGAACTTCGAACTCCGGTTCCGGCAACGCCTTGCGATCCAGCTTGCCGTTCACATTCAACGGCAAAGCATCCAGCACCACGAACGCCGACGGCACCATATACGACGGCAGAACCGCCACAAGCTCCGACTGCACCCGAGCCACATCCACACGACCAGCAGCACCCGCACCGCCAGCGACGCCGTCAGCGCCAGCGACACCCGCACCGGCACCGGGACCGGGACCGGCAGGAACGATGTAAGCCACCAACCGGTCGCCGGTCTTCGGATCGGACTTCGCGATCACCGCCGTCTGCGCGACCTCCGGCAACGCCAGCAGCGCGGCCTCGATCTCACCCAGCTCGATACGGAACCCACGGATCTTCACCTGGAAGTCCGTACGACCCCGATACTCCAGCTCACCGTCACTGTTCCAGGCGACCAAATCACCCGTGCGATACATCCGCGCACCAGATTCGAACGGATTGGCCACGAACCGATCCGCCGTCAAATCCGCACGACCGAAATAACCACGCGCCAACTGCGCACCAGCCAAATACAACTCACCGGAAACACCCACCGGCACCGGCCGCAAACGCCCATCCAGCACATACACCCGACTGTTCCACTCCGGCGCACCAATAGGCACCGACGTGTCGTCGGCGAGCGTCACACGGTGGCCGGTAACCGACACCGCCGCCTCGGTCGGACCATACAAATTGAACAACTCGGTGCGAGGATTCTCACGCAAGAACCGCCGCGCCATCGAACCCGGCAGAGCCTCACCGATAGCCAACACCCGTCGCGGCGACCAGTCCCCGGTGTCCGTGGTCGCCCGGTGCACGAGCAGCGCGTCGAGCATCGACGGCACCACATGCAACGTGGTGACCGACTCGCGCGCCATCAAATCGTTGAGATACGCGGGATCCCGATGGCCATCCGGCGCGGCGATCACCAGCCGGCCACCGCATACCGCGGCCGACCAGAACTCCCACACCGACAGGTCGAACGTCGCCGCCGTCTTCAGCAGCATCGAGTCGTCCTCGGCCAGATCGAATTCGGCCGCTTTCCAGAGCAACTGGTTCACGATCGCCGAGTGCGGCACCGCGACGCCCTTCGGACGCCCGGTCGAACCCGACGTGAAGATGACGTAAGCCGTGTTCTCCGGCCGAATAGGCGTGACGCGCTCGGAATCCGTGATCGGCACGCTGGCGACCGCGCTCAATTCCAGGTCTTCCAGCCGCACCACCGGCGCGACGTCGGTATCGAAATCCGACTCGATATTGCTCAACACACATACCGGGGCGGCGGCGGAGAGGATGTAGTCGGTTCGCTCGGTGGCTTGGTCGGGGTCGATCGGTACATACGCCCCACCGGCCTCCGCCACCGCGTACATCGCCACCACCAGATCCACCGATCGGCGGAACGCGAGCGCGACCCTGCTCTCGGCACCGACACCCACCGAGATCAGGTAGCGGGCTAGTCGATTCACCCGGGCCGACAGTTCCGCGTAGCTCAGCTCGACGCGTTCGCCGTCGGGCAGGTCCGCGACCAGCGCGACCGATCCCGGCGTCGCCGCGACGGTCCCGCGCAGCAACGATCCCAGTGTCGCGGCGGAATCCACCGGATGGGCGGTGTCGTTCCATGCGGTGAGCACGTCGGTGCGCTCGGCATCCGTGAGGATCTCGATGTCCCCGACCGCGATGTTCGCGTCGGCGACCACAGCCGCGAGGACCCGCGCGAACCGCGCCGCGAAACCCTCCACCGTCGCCCGCTCGAACAAATCGGTCGCATACGTCA
>NZ_JBIDDF010000004.1:243530-316132 GCF_043205035.1 Nocardia sp. NPDC047654 | reverse complement strand
CACCACCCTCCCCCCCCCCCCCACATCTGTTTTTTTCTTACCCCACCTAATTTTACCCCCGGGGGGGGGGGCCCCCCCCCCCGGGGGGGCCCCCGGGGCCCCCCCCCCCCCCCCCCCCCCCCCCCGACCTGTTTCGCGGAGTTCTATGCGGTGAAGCACCGGTTATACCGGCCAGGACACGCCGCGTCGAGGCTCCGCTCTCCGATGTCGCGCACAATGCTTCGAGATCATCGGAGCCGAACTCGGCGCCTCGGCCGACAAGCCGTTCGACGACTCCTTTCCTTACGTCCTTATGCGGCGGAGAAGGTGGACCGCCATGCGAGGGATCGCGGACGCCTCGGCTGGAGAGCGGATACGACGAGACAGAGTCATAGGCCTGCCCACGACGTGGACCACGAGACGCCCAGTGCGACCGGTCGGATTGTGACAAAGGACATAGTCAATTCAGGGGCCGGTGCCGATCGCGCAGATCGCGACGCGCATCTCGGCGTGCATGCCGCCCTGTGCGGCCACGTGGTCGATCGCATTGGATGACCCGGCGACGCCGGGAAGCCGGTCCGGTGCGGCGGACTTCCGCTGTCCATATGCGCCGCCCGAGTTACAGAGGCGCTGGGTCGACAGAAGTATGCGTCGACAGAAGTAAGGGACCGTCCGAGTACGCGCGATCCACCGCAGACCGTGCCCGAAAGTACGCCGACGTGATTGTGCGGGGCCGGAGCAGGACAGGCGTCCACGCCCATGAGACAGGGATGGGTGGCGCTCGGGCGACGCATGCCGGTTTCGGCCACCGCGACTTGCTCGCCGCCCGACCGAGGCGATCGCCGGACCATGCGACGCGGGCTCCTGACCGTGGTCTTCCAGGAGACCGGCTCACCCGGGCGCAGGCAGGTGGGTTCGGCGCGCCATGTTCGACACGCGCGAGCGCTGGGTACTCGATTCATTGTCGGCGCGGCGGCGGATTGTGCGATTCCCCACCTCCCGCTAACGGCGCGAACCCCGCGTCGATAGTCCTCTCGTTCACAGGAAGAACCCATACACTCGTGTGGATCACTGAACGGCGAAGACGTCGTATGTGGTGGATCACCAGGGCATCGATCGTCTAACGGATGCGTTTCGCATCACACCTACGGTGCCGTAAGGTATGGCCGCAACGGTATCGGTCTACCTTGGGATGACCTGCACGACCGGAAGCACACACTGAAGGGTTCATACATGGCAAGGGATCTGACTCAACTCGAGCTTCTGACGGAGTTGGAGCCGGTTGCCGAAGAAAACGTCAACCGGCACCTCTCCATGGCAAAGGAATGGCATCCGCACGACTACGTCCCGTGGGACGACGGCCGCAATTTCGCGGCACTCGGTGGGGTGGACTGGGATCCGGAGCAGTCCCGGCTCAACGAGGTCGCGAAGGCTGCCATGGTCACCAATCTGCTCACCGAGGACAACCTGCCCTCCTATCACCGCGAGATCGCCGAGAATTTCTCTCAGGATGGCGCATGGGGCACCTGGGTGGGCCGCTGGACCGCCGAGGAGAACCGCCACGGCATCGTGATGC
The DNA here is from genome assembly GCF_043205035.1 of Nocardia sp. NPDC047654. Lineage (NCBI taxonomy): Bacteria > Bacillati > Actinomycetota > Actinomycetes > Mycobacteriales > Nocardiaceae > Nocardia > Nocardia sp. NPDC047654. Next base: position 314,577 of record NZ_JBIDDF010000004.1, on the reverse strand, counting down.
GGGACTACCTGGTAGTGACCCGCGGCGTCGATCCGGTCGCCCTCGAGGAAGCCAGGATGGTCCACATGACCAACGGCTTCGCCTCCCCTGCCGAAGCCGACGCGGGCTTCCTGCATTCCGTCGCGTACGTCACCTTCCAGGAACTCGCCACCCGGGTCAGCCACCGCAACACCGGCAAGGTCTGTGACGACCCGATCGCCGACCGCATGCTGCAGCGCGTCGCCGCCGACGAGAACTTGCACATGATCTTCTACCGCAACATGTGCGGCGCCGCCCTCGACCTGGCCCCTGACCAGGCCATCGAGGCGATCACCCTGATCCTGGAGAACTTCCAGATGCCGGGCGCCGGCATGCCCAACTTCCGCCGCAACGGCGTGCTGATGGCCAAGCACGGCATCTACGATCTGCGCCAGCACCTGGAAGAGGTCGTCCAGCCGGTGCTGAAGAAGTGGAACATCTTCGAGCGCAGCGACTTCACCGCCCGCGGCGAGGCGGTCCGTGAGCGCCTCGGCCTTTTCCTGGACAAGCTGAGCAAGGACGTCGTCAAGTTCGAGGAACAGCGGGACCGGATGCTGGCCCGCGAGGCCGCCAAGCGCGACCGTCAGATGGCGGGCAGCTCCGTAGGCTGAGCGCCCGGGATACAGCACGCCGCCGCCCCGGAGTCCGAGGGCGGCGGCGGTTGTATGAACGGCACGGTGCCGCGCCGCGCTACGACCCGCTCCGGCCGACTCACGTGCGGAAATGAGACACTGGTCGGCGTGACGATGACTACCGAGGCGATGGCGAAGCTGCGGATCGGGCCGTATCCGGTCGATCCGCCGGTCGTGCTCGCGCCGATGGCGGGCATCACGAATCTGGCGTTCCGCAAGTTGTGCCGGGAATTCGGCAGCCCTACCTCGATCTACGTGTGCGAGATGATCACCGCGCGAGCGGTGGTCGAGCGCAACGAGAAGACGCTGCACATGATGTCCTTCGATGCCGACGAACATCCCCGCTCGATGCAGCTCTACGGCGTCGACCCGGACACGCTCGGCGAAGCGGTGCGCATCATCGTCGGCGAGGGCTGGGCCGACCACATCGACCTCAACCTCGGCTGCCCCGTGCCCAAGGTCACCCGGCTCGGCGGCGGCGCCGCCCTGCCGTACAAGCGGACGCTGTTCCGGCACATCGTGCGCGCCATGGTGAGGGCTGCGGAACCGGCGGGGGTCCCGATCACCCTGAAGTTTCGCATCGGCATCGATGACGACCACCGCACCTATCTGGACGCGGGACGCATCGCGGAAGCCGAAGGCGCGCGGGCGGTCGCGTTGCACGCCCGCACGGCTGCGCAGCGCTACTCCGGCGAGGCCGACTGGACCGCGATCGCCCGGCTCAAAGAGGCCGTCACCTCGATCCCGGTCCTCGGCAACGGCGACATCTTCTCGGCGGACGACGCGGTCCGCATGATGGACGAGACCGGGTGCGACGGCGTGGTCGTCGGCCGCGGCTGCCTGGGCAGGCCGTGGCTGTTCGCCGAACTGCAGGCGGCGCTGCGCGGGGAGCCGCTGCCCGCCGCGCCCGATCTGGGCCGGGTCGGCGCCGTGCTGTACCGGCACGGGGCGCTGCTGTCCGAGCACCTCGGAGAGGACAAGGCCATGCGTGACCTGCGCAAGCACATGGCCTGGTATTTGATGGGCTTCCCGGTCGGCGCCGACCTACGTCGCGCGTTCGCCACCGTGGACAGCCTCGCTCGGCTGGAAGATCTTGTCGGGCAGCTCGATCCGACCGCGCCCTTCCCCAAGGACGCGGAGGGCCCACGCGGGCGTCAGGGCTCGCCGGGCAAGGTCGCGCTGCCGCACGGCTGGCTCGACGACCCGGACGATCCCGCGGTGCCACGCGCGGCCGATGTGATGCACAGTGGCGGCTGATCGGGCAACCGCGCAGCGAACGACGTGGCCGAAACAGCTGTGACCTGTTCGATTTCTCGGTGGGGTGGCCCCCCGTGGCGGAATCGTTATCATTGCGGAATCGGTGCCGCCGGTCGAGTGTGACCGAGCGGAAAAGCAGGACGAAAAGCGAGGTTCGTTGGTGGGTGACGATCGGCACGGGCGTTCGCCACGGCCCGGAGGTCGCGCCCCGTGGGAGCGGTATCCCGCGGCGGACAGCTCCGAAGGAGACGCCGCTCGCACGTCTCGTCGTTCACGCCATACCGACGCCACTCCGGACCAGAGTTCCGCGCCCCTGACGGTCCAGGATCTGGTCCAGCGGGTCGACAACGAACGCAGTGGCCGCCGAGGCCGTCGCGCCGAGCCCGCGCCGCCGGACCCGGGCGCCGCACCCAGCCGAGGACGCCGCGCGGAACCCACCCCGCCCGACCAGGCCGCCGCGCCCGGCCGAGGACGCCGTGCCGAGCCCGCGCCACCGGGTGCGGGTGCCCCGCAGAACCGGACGCGCCGCCCCGAGCCGGTACCGCCGCAGGCGGGCCACCCGCCGCAACGGGGCACCCGCGCCGAGCCGCCGCAGGAAGCTCCCCGGCACCCGGCCGATCCGCCCGCGAACCGGCCCGCCGCCGCCAACGGCCGAGGGGCCGCAGCCGGTCCCCGGCGTGCCCCCGATGCGCCGCCACGCCAGACCGGCAGCTCGCCGGTGGTCCAGGACATCACGGGCGCCACACCGGCCGCCCGTCCCGCGAACCGTCGCCCCGCCGAGCGCTCCGCTCCTGTAGCGCCGGTCGCGCGTCCCGAACCGGAGCAGGCCGAAGAGGTCACCGACATCCTTCCCCCGCTCGAAGAGCAGACGCGTGCCAAGCGCAAGGGCGTGGGCTGGCCCACCAAGGAGGGCAAGGACGCCAAGCCGAAGACGGTCGGCACCTCCGCACAGACCCGCCTGGAGGCCTCCCGGGAGCGCCGCAACAAGCGTCTGCGGGCCACGGGACGGGCGGGGGGCGCAGTGTGCGCCGTCGTCGCATTGCTGGTCACCGGCGGCGGCTGGAGCTACCTGCGGTCGACGACAGACGGCTTCACCCAGGTCAACGCCCTCGACGAGAACTCGGAGGACATCGTCGATTCCGGTGCTCAGCTCGGCGACGAGAACTACCTGCTCGTCGGCACCGACACCCGCGCAGGGGCCAACGGTCAGCTCGGCGCGGGCACTTTGGACGACGCCGAAGGCGCCCGTGCAGACACCACCATGCTGGTCCACATCCCTAAGGACCGGAGTCGGGTCGTCGTAGTATCCTTCCCGCGCGACCTGGACGTGACCAGGCCCCAGTGCAATGGATGGGACAACGAAAAAAACGCATACTCCGACGAGAAGTTCCCGTCGGCCATAGGCGACAAGCTCAACGCCGTCTACAACCTCGGCGGCCCGATGTGCCTCGTCTCCACGATTCAGCGCCTCACCGGCGCGTCGATCAATCACTTCATCGGCATCGACTTCGCCGGTTTCGAGTCGATGGTCAACCAAATCGATGGCGTCGAGGTCTGCGCGTCCAAGCCGCTCGTGGACGACGTGCTCGGCACCATCCTCGAACACCCGGGCAAACAGCGCATCGACGGCCAAACCGCCCTGAACTATGTGCGCGCCAGGCATGTCTACGGTGAGGAACGCAGCGACTACGACCGCATCAACCGGCAGCAACGCTTCCTCGCTTCGCTGCTGCGCGGCACGCTGTCCAGCAAGGTGCTGTTCAATCCGGGCAAGTTGAAGGGCTTCATCGACGCGTTCAGCAAGCACACCTGGGTCCAGAAGGTCGAACCCGACGACCTGCTGAGGTTGGGACGATCACTGCAGAAGATCGATGCCGGCGCGGTCACCTTCATCACCGTCCCGACTGCGGGCACCACCCCCTACGGCAACGAAATTCCCCGCGAATCCGACATCAAGGCGATCTTCAAGGCGATCCGCGACGATCAGCCACTGCCGGGCGAGAAGCCGACCGCCCAAGCGAACGCGCCCGTCCCCACCCAGGCCGCGGCGACACCGACGAAGTACCGGGCGGTGGACCCCTCCACCGTCTCGCTGCTGGTGTCCAATGGCTCCGGGGTCGAAGGTCTGGCGCGCACGGCCGCCACCAAGCTCGGCAACCAGGGCTTCACGATCTACAACACCGGAAATTATGCCAACGGCACTTCAGCGACGACGAAGGTCCGCTACGCCGCGGGCCTGGAAGCCGAGGCAGCCACCGTGGCCAGCTCCATTCCCGGCGCGACCATCGAGGCCGCCGACGATCTCGGCGGCATCGTCGAGGTCGTCATCGGAGGCGACTCGGCGAACGGCGTCGTCGTGAAGGCGCCGACGCCGGTGGGTGACGAGATCACCAACGTGGTGACGAGCACCCCGAAGGATTCGACGCCGACCGTACTGCCCTCGGACCTGGAACACGTCAACGCGGCCGAGGACATCTGCAAGTAGGGCCGGATACCCCGCGGCGAGCATGCGACGCAGGTCACAAATTGCCGCGATGTCGCCGTCCCGGGTCCGGCGAATTCCGGTTGTTGACCCGTCAAGGGCAACCGGCGCGCTAATGATGCACACCGGTCATTCACTCGGCGTTCGTGACTTGGTCAGCGTGGCGAACTAGGGTCAGGTTCCATGCGTGTCATCTACAACGAGCAAATGGCCGAGCTCGCCCACCTGCTGGGTGAGATGGCCGGCGTTGCCGGCTCGGCCATGGAGCGGGCGACCCAAGCCTTGCTCCAGGCGGACCTCGCCCTGGCGGAGCAGGTGATCGGTGAATCCGACCGGATCGCGGAGCTGATCCAGGACGCCGAGGAGAAGGCCTTCGCCCTGCTCGCGTTGCAGGCGCCGGTGGCAGGCGACCTGCGGCAAGTAGTGAGCACGATCCAGATCGTCGCCGACGTGAATCGGATGGGCGCGCTCGCGCTGCACGTAGCCAAGGTTGCACGCAGGCGTCATCCGAACCACGCGCTACCGGAAGCCGTCAACGGCTACTTCGCCGAGATGGGCCGCATCGCGGTGAACATGGGGGCCGGTGCGCGAGAGGTGCTGGAGACCCGCGACCCCGAGCGCGCGGCACAGCTGAACGAGGACGACGAGGCGATGGACGACCTGCATCGTCACCTCTTCACGCTGCTGATGGACCGTGAGTGGAAGTACGGCGTAGCCGCCGCCGTCGACGTCACACTGCTCGGCCGCTACTACGAGCGCTTCGCCGACCACGCCGTCGAAATCGGCCGGCGGGTCATCTTCCTGGTGACCGGCGTCCTCCCCCCTGACCCGGATGCCGAAGGGTAACCGAAAGGCTTGCCGGGCTTGACGTTTCGCGGGCGGTAAATGATAGATTTAGCCGCGCGGGGCGGGATTGCTCCGGTATAGCGTTACGCCGGAGGGGATCCGGTATGAAGGGGGGCGTCATGAACGTCGATCCAGCAGAGCTGCGCGCGTTGGCCGCGTCGATGGATCAAATCGGCGGCAATATCGGCGGTTTGACGGTGCGTACCACTACGGACGCGCTCGGTAATGTGCTGCCCGGTTCGGCATTGAGCGAAGTGTGCTCGGCGGCGGGTGCGAATGTCGAAGACGCGTGGCGGCGCATGGCCATGCGGTGTAAACGGATTTCCAACATCGCCAAAGGCGGCGCCGCGAACTACGAGGTGTCCGACCAGCAGTTTCGCGATGGCCTCGAGGCGATGGGCGCGCAGCTGTGAGGACGACGAATTCGACGCCCACGCTGAGTCAGGTCCGGTCGGAATGGCAACCGTGGAAACTGGGCGAAGCCGGAACGGAAATACGGACTCGCAATGGCGAATTCGTATCGCTGATCGATGAAACGGTGACGCAGATTCGTGCGGCAGGCGCGCATTGGAGTGGCGATGCCTATTACGCGGCCTACGACCGGATAGCCGGTGACCGCGACGCGGCGAACAAAGTGGCGCTGGATACCGAGGAACTCGCGCAGACGTTGATTGACAGCGGCACCAGTCTGGCCGGGTTCCGCCAAGCTTTGCTGGACAAGGTCGACCAGGCCGTCGCGGCGGGATTCACCGTCTCCGAGGACTGGCAGGTCACTCCAGGGCCGGACGTCGCGGACGACGACGGCGACTCGCAGTACACCCACCAAACCGCCGTCACCACGGCGCTGAACGAGCTGCTCGGCACCCAATCGGACGTCGCCACCAAGATCGAGCAGGCCAGCGGTAATGTGCGTGCCCGCAGTGACCAGCTCGGCGACGGTGACCCGCTCGACAGCGGCGAGCAGACGGATCCGACGCTCGCGGTGTACAGCCGGCAGTCCGATAGCAACACCGACGAGGACCCGACCGACCCTTCCACCACTCCCGCGGGCACGCCGCAGGCGAATCCGATCGCCGAGGAGCAGTCCACCGGCGAAGACGAGACCGATAAGTCGAAGTCGGGCGAGGACAAGAGCGACGACGGCGACAAGAGCACCGGCGAAGACAAGAGCACCGGCGAAGACAAGAGCAGCGGCAAGGACAAGAGCAGCGGCGAAGACAAGGGCGAGAAGAGCGACGACTCCAAGTCGTCCGGTTCCACCGGTCCCGCCGGCGACCCGAATTCCTGGACACCCTCGGATGTGACGAGTCTTATCACCGCGGTGGGCGGGATCACCGGAGATGTGCCGACGTTGATCGAGTCCGTCGGCAAGCTCGACGACGATCTCGACGACATCATCAAAGCGGGCGGCGAGGCGGGAAAGGGCCTGATCGACTCCGCAGGCTCGGCCGCGGAGAACTTCGCGAAGGCCGCCGATACGGTGATCACCAGCGTCGACCAGGCGGCCGACGGTACGCCCGCGGACTCACCGTCCACGAGTGAGCCCGCCAAAGACGGCACACCGGCAGCGGACAAAGCCTCCGACGATTCCACGACCGACCAGCCCTCCAAAGCCGATCCGAACGCGAAAGCCACCGATCCGAAGGCGGATGACCCGGCTTCGAAGGCCGACGACAGCAAGACCGGAAATCCGAATCCGGCGCAGGGCACGGAAACGAAGCCGGAGCAACAGCCTGCGTCCGTCCGGCAGGCGAGCTACACCGGTACCGAACCCGCCGCGCCCAGCAGCACTTCCGCGCCCAACTCACCGTCGACCGCGCCCGCGAGTACCGGTTTGCTCGGAGGACACATGGCGAATCGGCAATCGGATGCGGAACACACCCGTCGAGTAGAAGCGGCGCAGACGCCGCTGTTCGAGACACCGCCAGACCTGTAGATCAGCATTTCCTGTTCCGAATGGAGAAAGGCCCTGGGTAGCCGACTCGCTACCCAGGGCCTTCTTCTGACCGTGCCGATCGAAGCCGCTCGGCGGCCGGATCAGCCGAAACGGCCGGAGATGTAGTCTTCCGTGGCCTTCTGCGACGGATTGGAGAAGATCTTCTCGGTGTCGTCGATCTCGATCAGCTTGCCCGGCTTGCCCTGGGCCTCCAGGTTGAAGAAGCCGGTCTGGTCACTCACGCGCGCGGCCTGCTGCATGTTGTGGGTGACGATGACGATGGTGAATTCCTTCTTCAGCTCGGTGATCAGGTCCTCGATCGCCAGGGTGGAGATCGGGTCGAGCGCCGAGCAGGGCTCGTCCATGAGCAGCACGTCGGGCGACACGGCGATGGCGCGCGCGATGCACAGACGCTGCTGCTGACCGCCGGAGAGACCGCCGCCCGGCTTGTCAAGGCGGTCCTTCACCTCGTTCCACAGGTTGGCGCCGCGCAGCGAGCGCTCGGCCACCTCGTCGAGTTCCTTCTTGTTGCGCACGCCTTGCAGCTTCAGGCCCGCGACCACGTTGTCCTTGATGGACATGGTGGGAAACGGGTTGGGCCGCTGGAAGACCATGCCGATCGTGCGGCGCACGCCCACCGGGTCGACCTGGGTGCCGTAGATGTCCTCACCGTCGAGCAGCACCGCGCCCTCGACCCTGGCGTTCGGGGTTACCTCGTGCATGCGGTTGAGCGAACGCAGCACGGTGGACTTGCCACAACCCGAGGGACCGATGAAGGCGGTCACGCTGCGCGGCAGCACGGTCAGCGAGACATCGGACACGGCATGGAACTTGCCGTAGTAGATGTTCAGATCTTTGACGTCGATCCGCTTGGCCATTGTCGGTAATCCGTTCCGCTTCTATCGGTTCCGGGTGAGCAGGCGGTTGAGGACCGCAGCCGCGAGGTACAGGAAGGCGATGATGATGATGAGGGTCAAAGCCGCGCCCCAGACTCGCTCGCGTCCGGCGGCTTCGGGGTTGGCCAGCTCCTGGTAGATCAACAGCGGCAGCGACGCCATGTTGCCGTCGAAGATGTTCGTGTTGATCGACTTGCTGTAGCCGACCAGCACCAGCACGGGAGCGGTCTCGCCCATCACCCTGGCGATGGCGAGCAGGATGCCGCTGATCATGCCGGGCAGGGCGGTCGGCACCACGATCCGCACGATGGTCTTCCACTTCGGGATACCCAGCGCGTAGGACGCTTCGCGTAGTTCGTCGGGCACCAGTTTGAGCATTTCCTCGGTGCTGCGCACGACCACCGGCAGCATGAGCAGCACCAACGCCAGGGACACCGCGAGCGAGCTCTGCGGGAACCCGAGCGTCGCGATCCACAGCGCGAAGATGAACAGCGCCGCGACGATCGACGGCACGCCGGCCAGGATGTCGACCATGAAGGTCGTGGTCTTGGCCAGCACGCCACGGCCGTACTCGACCAGGTACACCGCGGCCATGATGCCGAGCGGCACCGCGATGACCGTCGCGACCAGCGACTGGGCGATGGTGCCGTAGATGGCGTGGTAGACGCCGCCCGCGACCTGATTGGGCAGCACGCCCTTCAGCGAGTTCTGCCACCAGTTGGCCCGGACCACGGCGCTGAAGCCCTTGGTGATCACCATGATCAGGACCCACGCCAGTGGCACGAGCGCGATGCCGAACGCCAGCCAGACCAACCCGGTCGCGAGGTTGTTTCGAATCCGGCGCGACAGGCTCACGTCCCGGAAGGTGGGCGGCTTGATCGGCCGGTCCAGAGTCGAGGTGGTCATCACCCGTTCACCCTTCCGCCCGCGGCGAGTCGAGCCAGCGCATTCACGACGAAGGTCAGCGCGAACAGGACGAAGCCCGCCGCGATGTACGCGCCGGTCGGCAGCGGAGCGCTGAACTCCGCCGCGGCCGAGGCGATTTTGGAGGCGAAGGTGTAGCCGCCGTCGAACACCGACCACTGTCCCGGCTGCGCGGCCGTCTTCAGCACGATCAGCACGGCGATCGTCTCGCCGAGCGCACGGCCGAGGCCGAGCATTGCGCCCGCGATCATGCCGCTGCGGCCGTACGGCAGCACCGTCATCCGCACGACTTCCCATTTCGTCGCGCCGAGCGCCTGCGCCGCCTCGATGTGGGCGCGCGGGGTGAGGTTGAACACCTCACGGCTGACCGACGTGATGATCGGCAGGATCATCACCGCGAGCACGACGCCCGCGGTGAAGATCGTGCCGCCGCTGGCCAGCGGGATATTGCCGTCCGAGAACAGGAACAGCCATCCCAGGTTGTCGTTCAGGAAGGTCTGGACCGGCTCCAGTTGCGGAGCGAGCACCAGGATTCCCCAGAGACCGAACACGATCGAGGGCACCGCCGCGAGCAGATCGACGACCACCGAGAACGGCCGCGCCAGCGTCTTCGGCGCGTAGTGCGTCAGAAACAGCGCGATGCCGATGCCGATCGGAACGGCGAGCACCAGTGCGAAGATCGAACTCAGCACCGTGACCATGAACAGGTCCCGGATGCCGAACCGCAGGTGGTTGGCGTCCGAGGTGTTGAAGTCGGTGCTGGTGAAGAAGTTCGCCTCGTTCGCCAGCACCGACGGCACCGCTCGGATGAGCAGGAACAGTGCGATCAGCGCGATGGCGGCGACGATGATCGCACCGGCCGCCGTCGCCAGGGAGCGGAAGATGATCTCCGCTCGCTGGCTGTGCTGCGGACGGGCCCTCTTCGCGGCCGGATCGTTGCTCGGCTTGCTCGGCATGAGCGCAGTATCTCCGCCTGCTCGCTGGTCGGTCGAATCCGACGGACCAGCGGCGGCAACCTCGTCGTGCACGGTCATGTGGGGACTGCTATCAGGAGATGGCGTTGATGGCGGTGGTCAGCTTGGTCTTGAACTGCTCCGGGATCGGGATGTACCCGGCCTCGTCCAAGCCCTGCTGGCCGTTGGTGACCGCCGAGGTGAGGAAGGCCTTGACCGCCTTCGACGTGGCGGCGTCGGAGTACTTCGAGCACACGATCTCGTAGGTCGGCATGACGATCGGGTACGCGCCCGCCACCGACGGCTTGTAGAACGAGGAGGTGTCGATGACCAGGTCGTTGCCTTGGCCGGAGATCTTCGCAGACTCGATCGCCTTGCTCGCCGACGCGACGCTCAGCGTCACCGGGTCCTTGCTCGCCGAGGTGATGATGCGCGCGATCGACAGGTTCTGCGCCTTCGCGAAGGACCACTCGTTGTAGGTGATCGAGTTCTTGGTGGTCTTCACCGCGCCCGAGGTGCCCTCGTTGCCCTTCGAGCCCGCGCCGACGCCACCGTTGAAGGCCTTGCCCGCGCCCTTGCCCCAGGCGCCGTCGGAGGCGGAGTCCAGGTAGAGCTGGAAGTTGTCGGTGGTGCCCGACTCGTCGCTGCGGAAGATCACGGCGATCGGCTCGGACGGCAGCTTGGCGTTCGGGTTCAGCGCCTTGATCTCCGGGGCATCCCAGGTTGTCACGGAGCCGTTGAAGATCTTGGCGGCGGTCGGGCCGTCCAGCGCGAGATCGGCGACGCCATCGATGTTGTAGGTGATCGCGACCGGGCCGAACACGGTCGGCAGGTTCCACGCGGGCGAGGCGCAGCGGTCGGCGGCCTTCTTCGGCTCGTCCTTCTTCGCGCTCAGCGGCGAGTCGGAGCCACCGAAATCGGTCTGGGCACCGAGGAATTCGCTAACACCGGCACCGGAGCCGCTGGAGGTGTAGTTGAGCGTGGAACCGTCGCAGTTCTTCTCGTACGCGGCGATGAAGCGCTCCATCGCGTTCTTCTGCGCCGAGGAACCGCTGGCCTTGAGGGCCTCCTTGCCGCCGCAGGCGACGTCGACCTTCGCCACGTTGCTCGAGTCGGTCGCGGTGTTGTCGTCGCTGCCACAGGCGGCCAACGTCATGGCGCCGACGGCCAGCACGCCGACGAGGGCGCTGCTGCGCTTGAGATTCACTATTCCTCCGGAAGGGCGTCCAACTCGTCCGGTCCCTCACCGGCCCGGACGGGTGCTGTGGTGCTGTTCGCGGGGAACTTGCGCACCAGGCAGCAGTGTGCTGCCCTCACTCAACCTAAAGTCACGTGGTTGACAGTTGGACCGACCTGAGTGAACGGAGAGTGAACAGCCCGGCGCGATTGCACCCGGTAGATGTGACGTTTGCCCCAGTTTTACTCGCGGACACCCGTTCTGCCGTCTGTTATTCAGCATCCGCCGCGGCGTAGGCGACGTCGACGTGTGCGGGGGCGAATCCGAGCCGGGTATAGGTTCGCACCGCGGCCGCATTGTCGGCCTCGGTGTAGAGCAACACCTCGGCCAAGCCGCGGTCACGCAGGTGACGCAAACCGGCGAGAGTGAGCAGACGACCGAGCCCACGCCCCTGCGCCGCCGGATCGATACCGACCACGTAGACCTCACCGAGCGGCGGATTCTCCGCGTGATGCACCTTGGTCCAGTGGAATCCGAGCAAACGGCCAGGCGCGGCCGGGTCGAATGCCAAGAACAGGCCCGCCGGATCGAACCACGACTCGGCGCGGCGGAGTTCGATGTCACGCCGGGTCCACCCGCCCTGTTCGGGATGCCAGGCGAAGGCCGCACTGTTCACCCGCAGCAATTCCGCGTCGTCGGCGGGGCCCGCGTAGGTGCGCAACACGATGTCGTCCGGCACGCTCAATTCCGGTAGCTCAGAAGTTGCCAACGACCGTCGCATCTGCCAGAGCTCACGCGCGGTCCGCAACCCGAGCCGCGCGGCGACGGCTTTGGCCGCCGGCCGGTCACCGTGCGCCCAGACCCGCGCGTCCGGACCACCCTCGGCCAGAGCGTCCTGGACCAGAGCGGCGCCGACCCCGTGGCCGCGCTGCGACGGATCGACCGCGACCTCGGCCATCGCGGGATGGTCGCCGTGCGCGGGAACGAGATTCGCGTAGCCCGCGATCGCGCCGTCGCGCCGAGCGAGCAGATGGCGTGCTCCGGTGTGGTCGCCCGAGGTGAGCGACAGCACGGCCTGTTCCGAGACCGGGGCGACCCCGTCGGCCGCGGTCGCACGCGCCAGCAGATCGGTGATCGCCTGCGCGGTGTCCGCATCGAGACGATCGGTCCACTGTGTTGTCACGCCGCTCATCGGCCTCCGTTCATCGAGCCCAGCGGACTCCGCTCGGAGTCCGCCCTTGGCAACGTCGTAGGGGCGGGCGGCATTTCGGAGTCCGTTGCGCGAGCCGCCGGGAATTACTGCGCGGAGCCGTTGACCGGCGTGAGCGGGGAGTCGTCGGTGCCCTCGTTGTCCTCGTCCGGGAAGCTCACCTGCTCGCCCTTGGCCGCCGCGCGCGACGGGCGCACGGCCTTGTAACCGACATTGCGCACCGTGCCGATCAGCGATTCGTATTCGGTGCCGAGTTTGGCGCGCAAGCGCCGCACGTGCACGTCCACGGTGCGGGTGCCGCCGAAGAAGTCGTAACCCCACACCTCCTGCAACAGCTGTGCGCGGGTGAACACCCGGCCCGCGTGCTGCGCGAGATACTTCAGCAGCTCGAACTCCTTGTAGGTGAGGTCGAGCGGGCGGCCGCGCAACCGCGCGGTGTAGGTGCCCTCATCGATCACCAGCTCGCCGAGCGTGATCTTGCCGGTGTTCTCCGGGCTTGCCACGCCGCCGTTGCGCCCGACCAGCAGCCGCAATCTGGCGTCGAGTTCGGCGGGGCCGGTACCGGGCAGCAGGATGTCGTCGAGCCCCCAGTCCGCGTTCACCGCGACCAGGCCGCCCTCGGTGAGCACCGCGACGACCGGCACCGAGGACCCGGTGCTGCCGAGCAAGCGGCACAGGCCACGGGCCGCGGCCAAGTCGGTTCTCGCGTCCACCAACGCGACGTCCGCGGTGCCTGCCTCGAGCAGTGACGCCACTTCCGTCGGCGCGGGGCGCACGTTGTGCGCGAGCAACGCAAGCGAGGGCAACACCGACTCGGGGTTGGGGTCGGAGGTAAGCAGGAGCAGCTCCACAGGCCCTCCTCCCATCTCGTAGCCACGCGGATGCGGCAGCACCGCCGCGGCCGCGTCGCTAATCACAGGTAATCGGATGCAAGATTAGCGCGTAACAAGGCATGACCACGCATTCCGGGGTCCACGACCGCACCGGAGGACACCCGCGAGCCCGGCTCGGGCCAACCGATATGGTGCGTACATGGGTTACGTACCGGGCAAGCCCGCCACCGGCGGGGCGCCCGGCGCGGCAGCCGAACGCGCGCCGCGCGGCTACCGGCCGCCGCGGCCCGAGACCCGGAGAGACGGGGGAGCATGCGCAAGCTGATCATCGGCCTGCTGTGTCTGGCGGGTTTCGCCGTCGTCGTCGACTTCAGCACCGCGGCCTATTCGGAATATCGCGTGTCCCGCGCGCTGCGCGACGGCGCCGATCTCACCGCCGATCCCGAGGTGACGATTCACGGTTTCCCCTTCCTCGGCCAGGCTTGGGACAGCCGCTACGACCACGTGGAGATCCGGGCGCGCGCGAAGCGCGCGGACATCCCCGGCGAAACCGCGCTGGAGGCGACGCTGACGGGAGTGCGGCTCCCGGTCGGCGAACTCGTCGACGGCAGCCTGCGCGGCGTCCCCGTGGAGCGAGTGGACAGCAGGTTGCGGGTGGAGCCGACCGAACTCGGCAGGCTGTTCACCATCCCCGATCTGCAGGTGCATTCGCGGCCGGCGGACAAGTCCGACGGGACCGGCGGATCGGGTGGTTCCGGCATGACCACCACGGGCGCGCTGGTGCTCACCGGCACCCTGCCCGAGACGCCCGGCGCGCAGTACAGCGGCGAAAAAGTGAGCGTGCAGGCCGATCTGTCGCTCGACGGCGATCAGGTGAAGATCGTGGCGACGGGTTTCTATCGCGGCCCGCCCGGCACCGACACCATGCCTGTGGCGGTGATCACCGAGGCCGATCGTCCCGCGGTGCTGGCCCGGTTCACCCGTACCATCGATACCAAGGAGTTGCCGTTCGGCGTCCGGCCCACCAAGGTCTCCGCCCAGGGCGGTCAGATCGTCGTGGAGGGCAAGGGCGTGAACGTCACGATCGACCTCGACCGATTGCAGCGACCATGATCCAAGTCACCATCCTGGCAGTCGTCCTGCTCGCCGCGCTTGCGGTGGGCATCCTGCTGCGCCGCCGCGAAGGCAAGGTACGCGCGGCCGACGGCATCGACCTGTCCGACCGCGCGGATCTGCTGGCGGCCGTCGGGGTGACCGGCGACGGTCCCGCGGTCCTGCATTTCTCCGCCGAATGGTGCGGACCGTGCGACGCGGTTCGCCGGGTGGTTGCCAATGTCACCGACCAGCTCGCGGGATCGCCGCAGCCGCCTCAGGACATCGAGGTGGACATCGACGCCGAGCCAGCTCTCGCGCGGGAGTTGAACGTGCTGTCGCTGCCCACCACGTTCGTCTTCGACACCGCGGGCAGGGAACGGTTCCGCATTTCCGGCGTGCCCAAGGCCACCGATCTGCAGTCCGCGCTGGAGCCGCTGACCGCAGCGGCCTGAGCTGCGACGACAAGTCCCCTCGACGGATGTGATCCACCCCGGGTCCAATTCCCCCGCCGAATTGGGTAAACTGCTGACGTGCTTTCCAACCACGAGCTGATGCTCACCCGACGCCGCACAGTGGATCTGTGTCGGCTCGGTGGTTGTTGCTGCCTGTGCCGCTGATCGGTCGGCTTCCCCGGATTTCCTGACGCCGACCCCTGTTCGCCGCGCGAGTGATCTCACGATCCCCCGGCGAATTGGCAAATCTTCAGTCATCGGACTTTCCCAGCGCAGGAGTACGCACAATGTCCACCCAGATCCGTAACAGTTCCGGAACGCTACCCACTACCGCAGACAAGGTCGATGTCCGCGGCCCGCGCTTCGCCGCATGGGTGACCACCGGCGTCCTCGTGGTCGTCCTGCTCGCCGCCGCGTTCTCGCCCGGCGCGGCCGCGATCCTGATCGCCCTGCAGGCGGTCGTCTTCGCGATCGGCGCGGCCCTCGGCCCGCGCCGGCATCCGTATGGCCGGATCTACGCGGCATTCGTCGCGCCGCGCCTGGCGCCGACCAGTACGACCGAACCGACGGCGCCGCTGCGGTTCGCGCAGCTGCTCGGTTTCGTCTTCGCGGCCGTCAGCCTGCTGGGCTTCGCGCTCGGCTCCACAGTCGTCGGCGCGGTGTTCGCCGGCTTTGCCCTGTTCGCGGCGTTCCTGAACGCGGCGTTCGGGATCTGCCTGGGTTGCCAGATCTACCCGCTGGTCGCCCGTCTCCGCCGGAGCCCGTCACCGGCATCGAACTGACCCTGCTCGTCATCTCTGAAAGGAAAACAATGGCTCGCTCCGATGTCCTGGTCTCCGTTGACTGGGCCGAAGAGAACCTCAACGCCCCCGGCGTCGTCTTCGTCGAGGTCGACGAGGACACCTCCGCCTACGACGGTGGGCACATCGAGGGTGCCGTCCGGCTCGACTGGAAGAAGGACCTGCAGGATCAGGTTCGTCGCGACTTCGTGAACCAGGAGCAGTTCTCCGATCTGCTCTCGGCCCGCGGCATCTCGAACGACGACGAGGTCATCCTGTACGGCGGCAACAACAACTGGTTCGCCGCGTACGCCTACTGGTACTTCAAGCTGTACGGCCACAACAACGTCAAGCTGCTCGACGGTGGCCGTAAGAAGTGGGAGCTCGACGGCCGTCCGCTGTCCACCGAGGCGGTGAACCGGCCCGCCACGCAGTACAAGGCGTCGGCGCCCGACCTGTCCATCCGCGCCTTCCGCGACGAGGTCATCGCGGCCATCGGCGCCAAGAACCTGGTCGACGTGCGTTCGCCCGACGAGTTCACCGGCAAGATCCTGGCGCCCGCCCACCTCCCGCAGGAGCAGAGTCAGCGTCCCGGCCACATCCCCGGCGCCATCAACGTGCCGTGGAGCAAGGCCGCGAACGAGGACGGCACCTTCAAGTCCGATGCCGAGCTGACCGAGATCTACAAGGAAGCCGGCCTGGACGGCGAGAAGGAGACCATCGCCTACTGCCGGATCGGCGAGCGCTCCTCGCACACCTGGTTCGTGCTGCAGGAACTGCTCGGCCACCAGAACGTCAAGAACTACGACGGCAGCTGGACCGAGTACGGCTCGCTCGTCGGCGCTCCGATCGAGTTGGGAGAGTAAGAGATATGTGTGCAGCACCTACCCAGGGTCAGGCCATCCCGGCCGGTGTCGACGTGGAGAAGGAAACGGTCATCACCGGCCGTGTCCTGAGCGCCGACGGCCAGCCGGTGGGCGGGGCGTTCGTGCGCCTGCTCGACGGCAACGGTGATTTCACCGCCGAGGTCGTCGCGTCGGGCACCGGTGACTTCCGGTTCTTCGCGGCTCCCGGCTCGTGGACCGTCCGTGCGCTCTCCTCGGCGGGCAACGGCTCGGCCGAGGTGCGCCCCGAGGGCGCGGGCATCCACTCGGTCGACGTCACGGTCGCCAAGTAAGACGCCACACCGGTCGAACGGCCCCGGTCGCTTTCCGCTCCGCGGAAGCACCGGGGCCGTTTGCGTGCCGCGACGAGGGGGTCGTTAGACTCGGATCGTGGTCCTCTTCTTCGAGATTCTGCTGGTGGCCGTGGCCGTTCTGATCGGCTGGTTCGGCCTCTACGTCTTCTACCGGCTGTTCACCGAATCATGAGCGAACTCGCGAGCGAAGGTTCCAACCCGGCCGAGCGAGCGAGTGAACAACTGAACGGAACCGCTCCGGCCGATTCCGCCGGTCGCCGCAGCGGTGACCAGGCCGTGGCCGACGCCGCCGAACGGGCGAGATCGACCGGCGCGCGAAACATCCCGGTCCTACCGGATCTTCCGCTGCCCGAGGACACCGCCAATCTGCGCCTCGGCCCGGATCTGAGCGCCTCGATGCTCGCGCTGCTCCCGCTGGTGGGCGTGTGGCGCGGCGAGGGCGAGGGCAACGACCCCGAGCGCGGGGACTACCGGTTCGGCCAGCAGATCGTCGTCTCGCACGACGGTGGCGACTACCTGGCCTGGGAATCCCGGTCCTGGGTGATCGAGGCCGACGGCGACTACGGCGGCCCCGACCTGCGGGAGAGCGGCTTCTGGCGGGTCGGCATCGACGGCAACGACGAGGTCATCGAATTGCTGCTGTCGCACAGCAGCGGCATCGTCGAGCTGTTCTACGGCCAGGCGCTGACCCAGTCGTCCTGGGAACTGGCCACCGACGTGGTGATCCGCAGCCAATCAGGCATCGTCGTGGGCGGCGCCAAGCGCCTCTACGGCATCGTCGAAGGTGGCGATCTGGCCTACGTCGAGGAACGCGTCGTAGCCGACGGCCCCCTCGAACCTCGCCTCTCGGCCCGCCTCCAGCGCTACATCGGCTGAGTCGACGCGACAGCTGGTCTCGAAAGAACACGAGTAACCCATCGGGTACGCCCGAGACTCCCCACGCCCGGACGTGGGACCTGTGATCAACCCGAACGACCCAACCGGTACGGCCCGAATACCCGGAGGGGCGGAACAGAACAGCCCCCGAGCCATACCGGTGCGACTTTCATCGCACAGGTCCGGTCGGACAGACCGGGGCTCGGGGGCCGGGTGACTGCCTGGAATTCGCTCAGCGCTCGCGCGGGCGAAATCCACCTGCAGCGGTGGCGCTAGCGGACAGCCACCTCACGTGTCCTATGAATATCCATTCGTCGAACCACCTCCTTCCTCGTGTACGAACGAATCTAGCGGCGTGTCAGCAGCTCGGCAACGGAATTTCTCGGTGGGCGGAATCGGGAGCGTCACACGCTGTGGCTCGGGCCGCGAATTCCGTTGTGACCAGGCCTGATGCGGTGATCCGGAGCACCGTGTCGGCCTGATGGTCGTCCGGCAGTTGATGTGTGACTGCGACCACGATGCGATCGGGTTCCACGATGCCGCTGTCGACGTCCAGCAGGTCTCGCAGCAGCTGCGCCCCGGGCTCGGCCTCCAGGTGCTCCGTCGGTTCATCGAGCAGCAACACCCGAGCCGGTGACACGAGCGCCCGCGCGAGCAGTATCCGGCGACGCTGTCCGCCCGACACAGCGGCCGCTCCCCCGGCCAGGCCGGTGTGCACCCCCTCCGGCAGCCCGTCCAGCCAGTCACCGAGACCGACTGTCCGCAAAGCCTTCTCGGCGTCTTCGGCGGTCAGATCGCCACGCGCTACCCGCAGATTCTCCAGCACCGAGGTGCCGAACAGGTGCGCGTCCTCGGCGAAGAAGGTGATGCCGGGGCGCGGTGTGCCGAACAACCCCGCCCACTTCATCAGCAGAGTCGTCTTGCCCGCGCCGCTGGGGCCGACCACCGCGATCCGCCTGCCCCGAGGCAGTTCCGGCACGCGCGCGTCCTGCAACCGGGCCGAGGGGGCGAGGCTCGTCCGCCGTCCTTCCGGCTCCGAGTCGTACCCGGGCCGGGAGTCACAGGGGTCGGTCGCCGTGCCGGTGGGCGAACCGGATTCGAATCCGTCCAGGCGATGCAGCGCGGCACGGGCGGTCGTCAGGGCCTGCGCCGCTGCGGGCAGCGGGCCGACCGCTTCGAAGGCCGAGAGGGGCAAGAGAACCAGGACGACCAGCGCCATCGGTGTCATCGCGCCCGCGGCACCGCCATCGGGGCCGTAGAGGGTGATGCCGATCAGCAGGGCGCCCAGCACGGCGGCGCCGATCGAGAGCGGCGTGGCGGCGGCGGCCCAGGCGCTGCGCCGGGCAGCCCGGTCCTCGGCGGCGACGGCTCGGCGTGACGCCGCTGCGGCCGCGTCGAGAGCGGCGTCGAGACGACCGGCGACGCGCAATTCCGCCGCGTGGTCGAGGACTGTCAAAGCCTGCGCGGTGAACTCGGCGCGGTCGGCGCGGACGGCGCGTTCCGCCTCCGACGCCGCCGCGGCCGACAACCACGGCGCGACGATGCCGGACAAGGCCAGCGCACCCGCCAGGACGCCGGCAGCGGCCGGGGAGATCGTGGCCAGGAGCGCGACGGCCGCGACCGAGAGGACGAGGGCGACCGCGACCGGCACGAACACGCGGACCACCACGGCGCCCAGGTCGTCGATGTCACGGCCGACGCGGACCAGGAGATCACCGCGGCGCGGCGGCTTCGTCTCCCCGGCGGGCGCATCCGACCGGTCGTGCCCGCTGCGCGGGACCTCGGGTCGGCGCAGCCAGAAATCCGAGCGAGCCAGCGTGCGGTAGACCGTGGTGCGCGCGGTCGTCATGGCGCGCAGGGCCACGTCGTGCGTGGCGAGACGTTCCAGGTACCGGCACAGGCCGCGCGAGATGCCCAGCGCGCGCACCGCGACGACGGCGATGCTCAGGTCGAGCACCGGCGGCATCTGCCAGGCTCGCGCGATCAGCCAGGCCGCCAGCGCCGCGAGACCGAGCCCGCTGCCCAGCGCCAGCACACCCCACCCGATCGCCACCGCGACCCGCCCGCGGGACAATTCGAGCAGCGTCCACATCCGGCGCAGATCACCGAACGTCGTGGTATCGCGTGAAACGGCCCGCGTCATCGCGAGCGCCCCTCTCGCCCGTCCCTCGCGTCGGCTCGCGAACCGCGGCCAACCATCAGCGGGTCTTCCGCACAATTCGCGCCGCTCACTGAACGAGCTTTCTCGCCGACGCAGGCCCTATGACGTGACCGGGCGCGATCGGCATCGGCCCGACCGTCACGCCGAACCACGCCTGGAAAGGTGATCCGCGGACGGCTTCCATGCGAGTCGCATGATCTTCGCGCGTTCACCGCAGGATCTCCGCGAGGTCGGCGCGTACCTGGACGAGCTGATCGGCGGCGGCCAGCACGGTCGGGCGGTGGCCGATGACGACGACCGTCGCGCCCGCGCGGGCCCGGACCTGGAGGGCGGCCAGCACGGTGGCTTCGGCGGCGGCGTCGAGGTGCGCGGTCGGCTCGTCCAGCAGCAGGATCGGGCGATCGGTGGCCAGCACCCTGGTCAGCGCGAGGCGTTGGCGCTGGCCGAGTGACAGGCCGATGCCGCCGGGGCCGACCACGGTGTTCCAGCCGTCCGGCAGATCCGCCAGCACGGCGTCGAAGCCGGTAGCCAGGCAGGCGGCTTCGAGATCGTCGATGACGCGCGCCGGGCCGCGGGCGGCCCGGTCCGCAGTTCGCGCGCCGAGTAGTTCGAGGTTGTCCCGCAGCGTGCCGGGTACCAGCACCGGCCGCTGCGGCAGCCACGCCACGCGCGCCCACCATCCGTCCGGGTCCAGTTCACGGATGTCGACACCGTCGACGGTCACGACGCCTCGGTCAGGCGCGATCAAGCCCAGGATCGCCTGCACCGCGGTCGATTTGCCGCTGCCGTTGGGACCGGCGAGCACAGTGAGGGAGCCGGGCCGCAGGACCGCCGACAGACCCGCGGGGGCGTACCCGTCACGCGCCCGCACCGAGAGATCGCGGAGTTCGACCGTGCCGGGGCCTGCGGAGCTGTCGCGACGAACCGTCGCCATGGCCCGCCCCCGGATAGCTCGGTCGTCGTCGCTCGCAGCACCGCCCGCCGGTTCTGCCGCCGCGCCCGGCACACCGTGGCCGGGCCCCCACTCGAGCGGCTCGTCACCGGGGCCGGTCGCCGCCGCCCCCTGCACGCCGTGGCCGGGCACCCGCTCGAGCGGCTCGTCGTCGGCGTCCGGGGCCGCCGCACCCTCCGCACCGTGGCCAGGCAGCGACGCGAGCGGATTTTCGTCGAGGGCCGTGACGTGCCCGCCGCCGACGTGCGCGGCCGGAGTGGACTCGAGAATCGCGAACGCTTTGTCCGCGGCCGCCATGCCGTCCTGGGCGGCGTGGAAACGTTCGCCCACCATGCGCAGTGGCAGGTACACCTCGGGGGCGAGCACCAGCACCACCAAGCCCGCGTAGAGACTCATCTCGCCGAATACCAGCCGCAGCCCGATGGAGACCGCGATCAGGGCCACGCTGAGGGTCGCGAGCATCTCCAGCACCATCGAGGACAGGAAAGCCATGCGCAGCGCCCGCATGGTGCGTTGCCGCAGCGCGTCACCGAGATCGCGGACGCGGTGCTGCATGGTGTGTGCGGCGTCTGGTTCGGATTCCGCGTGGCCCGTCTCGCGGCCGAGCGCGCGCAACGTCGGCATGCCCGCGAACAGGTCGAGCAATTGGTCCGACAACCGGGTGGTGGCCGCGAGGGTGGCTTCGGCTCTTCCCTGGGTCAGCAGCCCGATGAGGATCATGAAGATCGGGATCAGCGGCAAGGTGATCACCGCGATCACCCCGGAGGTCGGATCGTGGGCCGCGATGACGGCGAGCACGATCGGCGGCACCAGCACCGCCAGCAGCAGAGCGGGTACGTAGCCGACGAGATAGCCGCGCAGCCCGGACAGGCCCGTGCCGACGACCACGGCCAACTCCGTTCGGCGCGTGTCGAGTTCGCGAGGCGACAGCCGTGCGCCCGCCGCGAGCACCGCGCCCTCCAGCTCCGCCACCACGCTCGCGCCCGCTCGATGCGCCAGCCGGGACTGCGACCACGTGGCGAGCACCCGGCCCGCGATCACGAGCGCGAGCACGACCAGTTCGACCGTCCACGCGCCGAGCGTGCGCGAACCCGGGTCGATGACCACCCCGGCCAGCACCCGCCCGATCAGCAGCGCCGCGACCACGATCGCCGCGGTGACGACGAGTGACAGCGCGACGCTCAGCGCCAGGTAGCCGCGCGCCGAGCGGGCGTACCGCCACAGGCGCGGGTCGATCGGCGGGCGGGCCATGGCGTCAGTCCTGCACGCGCCGCATGGGCAGGCCGACCGGGGGAGGGATCTGCTCGACGGTGATCCGCTTGCGGAACACCCAGTAGGTCCAGCCCTGGTACACCAGCACGACGGGGGTGGCCAGCGCCGCCGCCCAGCTCATCACCTTCAGCGTGTACGGCGTGGAGGACGCGTTGTGGATCGTCAGGTCGAATGCCGCGTCGAGCGTCGACGGAAGCACATTCGGGAACAGTGAACCGAACAGCAGCGCGGTCGCCGCCGCGACGGTCACCGTGGTGCCGGTGAACGCCCACCCGTCACGCTGGGCGAAGTCGGCGGCCGCCGCGACGACCAGGCCGAGTACCGCCAGCGCCAGCGGGATCCAGGTCCAGCCGGTCCCGTAGGACAGCTGGGTCCACGATCCGAATCCGCCGACCACGACCACCGTCGGAGCCAGCAGCAGCCGGGCGGTGCGACGGGCGTCGTCGCGTACCTCGCCGGCCGTCTTGAGCACCAGGAACATCGCTCCGTGCAGCGCGAACAGCAGCCCGGTCGCCAATCCGCCGAGCAGGGCGTAGGGCCCGAACAAGTCGGCCACCGAGCCCGCGAACTGCTTCTTCTCGTTCAGCGGAACACCGTGCACGACATTGGCGAACACCCAGCCCCAGGCCAGCGCCGGAACCCAGGAACCGATGCCGATGCCGATGTCGCAGCCGGCCCGCCAGCGCGGGTCGTCGATCTTGCCGCGGTACTCGATCGCGCAGATCCGCAGGATCAGCGCGACGAGCACCAGCAGCAAGGCCAGGTAGAAGCCGGAGAACAGGCTGGCGTACCACTCGGGGAACGCGGCGAACATCGCGGCGCCCGCGGTGATCAGCCAGACCTCGTTGGCGTCCCACACCGGCCCGATGGTGTTGAGCACCGCGCGCCTGCGCCGGTCGGACCCCTTGCCGAGGATCGGCATGAGCATGCCGACGCCGAAGTCGAAGCCCTCCAGCACGAAGTAGCCGGTGAACAGCGCGCCGATCAGGACGAACCAGAACTCTTGCAGACTCATCGCCGGCTCCTAGTAGGCGAACGAAAGGTGTTCGACGGCGGGTTCTTCGGCCGTGCGGCCGCCCGAGGTCGGGTCCGTGCCGTGCGGCTCGGACGCGGCGGGTGCGGCCGGATCGGGTCCGTGGATCACGTACCGGCGCATCAGGTAGAACCACACGATCGCGAGCGCGCCGTACAGCAGCGTGAAGGTGATCAGGGAGAACAGGACGACGCCGGGCGAGTGGTCCGAGACGCCCTGCTGCACGGTGAGGCGCAGGTTCGGGTCACCGGTGGGGTTGGGCACGACCACCCAGGGCTGGCGCCCCATCTCGGTGAACACCCATCCGGCGCTGTTGCCCAGGAACGGCGTCGGGATGACCAGCAGGCTCAGCCAGGAGAACCAGCGCTGGTCGGGTACCCGGCCGCGGCGAGTGAGCCACAGCCCGGCCAGCGCGAGCAGCGCCGAACCCGCCGACAGACCGATCATGGCGCGGAACGACCAGTAGGTGACGAACAGGTTCGGGCGGTAGTCGCCGACGCCGAACTTCTCGTTGTAGGCCTTCTGCAGGTCGACGACGCCGTCCAAGGTCACGCCGGTGAACTCGCCCTCCGCCAGCCAGGGCAGCACGTACGGCACTTCGAGCACGTGCGTGACGCTGTCGCAGTTGTTGTGCGTGCCGACGGTGAGCACGGAGAAGTCCGGGTTGAGCGCGGTGTGGCACAGCGATTCCGCCGAGGCCATCTTCATCGGCTGCTGTTCGAACATCAGCTTGCCCTGCACGTCACCGGTGTAGACCAGCGCCGCCAGCGACACGATCAGCACGGCGATGCCCGCCCGCGCCGCGGGCCGCCACATCGCCAGCGCCTCGGCGAGTTTCGCCTCGTCGCCGCTGCGAGCATTGCGCACCATCCACCATCCCGCGATGCCCGCGACGAAAGTGCCCGCCGTCAAGAAGGATCCGGCGACCACATGCGGGAAAGCGGCCAGCAAGGTGTTGTTGGTGAGCACCTCCACGATGCTCTGTAGCTCCGCGCGACCGGTTTCCGGGTTGTAGCTGGCGCCGACCGGATGCTGCATGAACGAGTTGGCCGCGACGATGAAGTACGCCGAGGCGTTCACGCCGATCGCGACCATCCAGATCGCGCCCAGGTGCAGCAGTTTGGGCAACCGGCTCCAGCCGAAGATCCACAGCCCGAGGAAGGTCGACTCCATGAAGAAGGCGATCAGGCCTTCCAGCGCGAGCGGGGCGCCGAACACGTCACCGACGAACCGGGAGTACTCGCTCCAGTTCATGCCGAACTGGAACTCCTGCACGATGCCGGTCGCGACGCCGAGTGCGAAGTTGATCAGGAACAGCTTGCCGAAGAACTTGGTCAGTCGCAGCCAGTGCTGCTTGCCGGTGACGACCCAGGCGGTCTGCATGGCTGCCACCAGCGGCGCGAGACCGATGGTCAACGGCACCAGAAGGAAGTGATAGACCGTGGTGATGCCGAACTGCCATCGGGAGATGTCCAAGGCGTTCAAGCCGGCCTCCTGCGTATCTACGACGTGTCGTAGTAAGACTACGTCGGAGACGACGGGGAACAATGAGTCCTAGGCCACGCCACCAGCGCGATTGCCGCCCATTTCGCCTGTTTTCCGTGCTCATCGCCACCCCGTGGCCGCCCGAGTAGGACGGAGATCACGGAGCGGCGCCTCGCCACGGCAGCGCCGCCCTCCGTGCCCGGCCGACGCGACAACCGATTTCGCGGACGGAACACCCCGTCACCAGTCGCCGATGGCTCCCGCGCGCTCGATGCCGCGATCGACCAGATCGATGATCTCCTGGGCGTTGTCCGGCGCGGACATCCGCAGCCCGTCCAGCGAATTGACCCGCGCCGCAAGCGAGATGCTCGACAGCATCCAGACGCTGTCGCAGGTGAGCAGGTCGGCGGTGAACAGCGAGTCGTAGCGGCAGCGCCAGCCGGCCTTCTCGGCTTCGGCGAACAGCGCGCGCTGGGTGACGCCGGGCAGCACGCCGTTCTTCGCGGGCGGGGTGATCAACTGCTTGTCGCGGGCGATCACCACGGTGGACCGCGGCCCCTCCAGCACCCGATTCTCCGTGCTGGTGAAGATCACGTCGTCCGCGCCCATCCGCGCGGCGAACCGCAGGGCGGCCATGTTGGTGGCGTAGGACAGCGTCTTGGCCCCGAGTAACTGCCAGGGCGCCGCCTGCGCGAGGTCGACCGAGATGCCGCGCGAGAGGCTCACCACGGCGACGCCTTCGGTGCGGGCCTTCTCCACACGCTCGGGCACCGGCACGACGAGCACGAAAGCCGTCGGCACCGGCACGGCGGCGGCGAGATCGCCGGTCTTGACCTTGTCGGGCGTGCCCGCCAGCTCGGAGTCGCGGCCTCGGGTCAGCACCAGCCGCAGCACGCCTTCGCGTTCGCTGCCCCATTCCTTGGCGGCGATCTCCACCGCCTCGCGCCATTTGCCCAGTTCGGGCTCGGGCAGATCGAGCGCCTGCGCGGAGCGGCGCAGTCTGCCTAGATGAAATTCGATCGCGCACGCGACACCCGCGCGCACGAGCACCGTTTCGAACACACCGTCGCCCCGCAATACGCCGATATCGTCCGCGAACAACAACGGCGCATCCACATCTCGGACCGCACCATCGAGAGTTACCAGAACTCGATCCACCATGCGACGAGCGTAGGCGGTGTGAGCGGCCAATGCCTATGTCACGGCCGCTTTTGCCAGACCTTTTGTGCAGCCGCACCGCAGCGCCCGCCGTAATGCTCGGGCAATGCCGATCGGCTATGCCGGACCGCGGCCCCATGGCCCGGTTCGCGCACTGCCGGGCGGACCCGCCTAGAGTGGAGAAGGTGTCCGTGGTCGTTGCGCCCAGCCCCCTGCTCAGTGTGTCGGGAGCCGTCGCGGGAGCGGCGGGTTCGCCCGACGCCGCCGTCGCCTGGCACTACGGCGATCCGTTCGGCGAACAGCGCGCCGCGGTGGAGCGCGCCGCGATCGTCGACCGCTCGCACCGATTCGTCCTGCGCATCACCGGCGCGGAGCGGCTGACCTGGTTGCACACCATCACCAGTCAGCATGTCGCCGCCCTCGGCGACGGCCGGTCCGCCGAGAACCTCGACCTGGATCTGAACGGCCGGGTGCAGCATCACTTCGTGCTCACCGAGCTGGACGGCACCGTCTGGATCGATACCGAGGCCGAGCGCGGTCCCGACCTGCTCGCATTCCTGCAGAAGATGGTCTTCTGGGCCGACGCCAAGCCGGTCGAAGCCGCCGATCACGCGGTGCTGAGCCTGCTCGGACCGGGAGTCGCCGGGCTGACCGAAGCGCTCGGGGTCCCGGCTCTGCCCGGCATGTACGAGGCGGCGCCGCTGCCCGGCGGCGGCTTCCTGCGCCGGATGCCGTGGCCGACGGCGGACTCCTTCGACCTGATCATCCCCCGCGACCGGCTGACCGACCTCTGGAACCGGCTCACCGCGGCCGGCGCCACCCCCGCCGGGATGTGGGCCTTCGAGGCGTTGCGCGTCGCTGCCGTTCGCCCGCGCATCGGCCTGGACACCGACGAGCGCACGATCCCGCACGAGGCCCGCTGGATCGGCGGCGTCCCCGAGCAAGGAGCGGTCCACCTGGACAAAGGCTGCTATCGCGGCCAGGAGACCGTGGCCAGGGTGCACAACCTCGGCAAGCCGCCGCGGCACCTGCTGCTGTTGCACCTGGACGGCTCGGCGGACGAGCGCCCGGTTAGCGGCGACGACGTCACCGCGGGTGGCCGCACGGTCGGCAGGCTCGGCACGGTCGTCGACCACTTCGAGCTCGGCCCGATCGCCCTCGCCCTGGTCAAGCGCGCCGTTCCGGCCGATACCGCGCTGGCCGCCGGCCCGGTGGCCGCGTCCATCGATCCCGATTCGATGCCCTCCGACGACGAGCCGCAGGCGGGCAGGCTCGCGGTCGACCGGCTGCGCGGGCGTTGATCCGTTGACGAAACACCGTTCGGCGTGGGACTTTTCCAGCCGGCACCCGCACCCCTGCTCAGCGCCGAGCCTCCCCATCCGTGACGAGAGGAGCGCTGCCCATGCGCGTCGGTGATACCGGCGAGGTGCTCGCCGCCTGTGTCGTGCACGCCGACCTCGAGGTGCCGACCCGGGTGGGTCGCACCGCTATCGACAAGCGACCGGTGGCGGGCCGGGTCGCGGTGCGAGCGCTCGGCTTGGACGGCGACCACGTCTGCGACACCAAGCATCACGGTGGCGTGCATCAGGCCATCTACGCCTACGCCGACGAGGACGCCCGACGCTGGGGCGCGGAACTCGGCCGCACCCTGCCCGCCGGGTGGTTCGGCGAAAACCTCCGGGTGGGTGGACTTCCGGTCAGCGACTCGGTGATCGGCGCGCGCTGGTCGGTCGGCGACACTCTGCTGGAGGTCAGCGCTCCGCGCGTGCCGTGCGCGACGTTCCAGCACTGGAGCGGCGAGCAGCAGTGGGTCAAACGGTTCGCCCTGCGCAGCGACACCGGCGCCTACCTGCGGGTGCTCGAAGAGGGAACGATCGCGGCGGGGGACCGGATCTCGGTGGTGCACGTCCCCGAGCACGGCATCACCGTCCGCGACCTGTTCACCGGCGCCGATCTCGATCTGTTGACGATCCTGCTCGCCGACGAGCCGACCGTCTCCGACGACGTGCGCATGCAGGTCGAACGGCACGCGCGCAGGCATACCAACGCCGCGCGGGCAGCGGCGCACCGGCACGCGGCGGCCGGCCGCACCGACGACATCGGCACGGGAGCGCAACTGTGAGTGTGGAACTGGTCGAAGTCGTCCGCTCGGGCTTCCGCGAATGCGTGCACCGCGGCTCGGTGGTGGTGCTCGACGCGGCGGGCGAGCCCACCCTCGAGCTCGGCGAAGTGCATCTGCCGATCTTCCCGCGTTCGACGAACAAGCCGATGCAGGCGATCACTCTCCTGCGCAATGGGTTCCAGCCGCTCGACGACGCCGAACTGGCCATCGCCACCGCCTCGCACTTCGGCGAACCGGACCATGTCGCGCTGGTGCGCAGGTTGCTGGACCGCTTCGGGCTGCCCGACTCGTCCCTGGCGTGCCCGCCCGATCTGCCGTACGACGAACGCGCCCGCGCCGCGGCGCTCGCCGGTGGGCAACAGCCCCATCCGATCTACATGAACTGCTCCGGCAAGCACGCGGCGATGCTCGCGACCTGTGCGATCAACGGCTGGCCCACCGAGGGCTACCAGGACCGGACGCATCCGCTCCAGCGCGCGGTGATCGCGACGGTGGCCGACCTGACCGGCGAGCCGGAAGCCGATCTGGGCATCGACGGCTGCGGACTGCCGATCATCCCGGTCTCGCTGGTCAACCTCGCGCGGGTGTTCGCGGCCATGGCGACGGCCGATCCCGGGACCCCGGAACGCCGGGTCGCCGACGCGGTGCGCGCGCATCCGCGAGTGATTTCCGGCACGAACGGGGCCGATCTGCTGACCATGCAGGCCACCCCGGGACTGGTGTGCAAGATCGGCGCGGACGGTGTGCACGCAGGCGCGTTGCCGGACGGATCGGCTTTCGCGTACAAGATCGAAGACGGTCACGATCGGGCGCGAATGCCGCTGACGCTGGCGATTCTGCATCGGATGGGGATCGAGTGGACCGATGCGCACGCGGAACTCGCGGCCCCCGCGGTGCTCGGCGGGGGCGCCCGAGTCGGTGTGATTCGCGCGATACCCGGCGTGGTCTAGGTATTCCACGGCGGGGCGACAAGCGGGCAAACGGCACCGGTTCCGGAGTTCTTCACCCACTCCTGGAAGCGAGACCGCCGGACACACGCTAAAGTGTCTGTCAGGAAGAGTATTAATTCGAACGGGGCCGCCACCAAACCCCAGGCCGCCCCGCTGTGACGCGAGGGGGTCAGCCATGGGCCGTGGCCGGGCTAAGGCAAAGCAGACCAAGGTCGCACGCGAGCTGAAGTACAGCTCGACGCCGACCGACTTCGCGAGCCTTCAGCGCGAGCTTTCGGGAAGCCCCACCTCCCAGCGGAGTGGTGGTGTGCTGTCCGATGAGCACGACGCGGACGACTCTTTGTCCCGCTGGGACGAGGACGACTACGACGACTGGCGCCGCTGACTCGGATTTACGTCTGAAGGGGGAGGCCGACGGGCCTCCCCCTTCGAGCGTTGTCGCGGGTTGACGTCACAGGCGCCGAAAAGGCTTGCAACACAACAGAGTCCCGCATCGCACGAGGATGCGGGACTCTGACGTGTCTTCGCCGCGGTCAGAACCGCGGATGCTCCCCCACCAGGACGGCGCGCACGGCGTCGGCGTCCTTGGCCTTCTTGACCGTGCCCAGCGTCCAGCACTCGATGTGCCGCGCGGTCAGCACCGCCAGCGCCCGGTCCACGTCCTCCGGGGCGACGACGGCGACCATGCCGACGCCCATGTTGAACGTCTTCTCCATCTCGGCCCGCTCCACCCGGCCGCGCTGGGCGATCATCTTGAACACCGGCGCCGGGTTCCAGGTGCCGCGATCCAGCTCGGCCACCATGCCCGCGGGCAACACCCGGGCCAGGTTCGCCGTCAGGCCGCCGCCGGTGACGTGGGCGAAGGTGCGCACATCGGTCTCGGCGATCAGCGCCAGGCAGTCCTTGGCGTAGATCCGGGTCGGCTCGAGTAGCTCCTCGCCCAGGGTGCGGCCGAATTCCTCGACGTGGCCGGTGAGCGACATGCGGTCGATGTCCAGCAGCACCTTGCGGGCCAGACTGTAGCCGTTGGAGTGCAGCCCGGAGGACCCCATGGCGATCACCACGTCGCCGGGACGGACCCGGTCGGGACCGAGCACCGCGTCGGCCTCGACCACACCGATGCCGGTGGCGGACAGGTCGTAGTCGTCCGGGTCCATCAGCCCGGGATGCTCGGCGGTCTCGCCTCCCAGCAGCGCGCAACCGGCGCGCACACAACCCTCCGCGATACCGGAGACCAGTTCGGCGACCTTCTCCGGCACGACCTTCCCGATGGCGATGTAGTCCTGCAGGAACAGCGGCTCCGCGCCGCAGACCACGAGATCGTCCACCACCATGGCGACCAGGTCGAGGCCGACGGTGTCGTGCTTGTCCATCGCTTGAGCGACCGCGATCTTGGTACCGACGCCGTCGGTGGAGGCCGCCAGCAGCGGTTCCCGGTAGCCGCCCTTCAACGCGAACAGCCCGGCGAAACCACCGAGGCCGCCTTGGACCTCGGGCCGGGTCGCCTTCTTCGCCAATGGCCCGAACAACTCGACTGCGCGGTCACCTGCCTCGATGTCCACGCCTGCCGCGGCGTATGAGGCACCACCACTGGGGGTCTGTTCAGTCATCTTCGGGGAAAGCTCCAAACCGAATCGGCGGATAGATGCCTGCTCACGCTACCGGAGCCGGATAACGACCCCGCACCGGTGTTGGCTCGCCCTCTTGACAATAGGGCAGAACCAACCGTAAAGCGGACGATCAGTCCGTCTCGTTCCCGTCGAGCCGCCCGGCCTCCTCCCGGCGGCGGCGTTGCCGCACCGGGTCGGGCACCGGCACCGCGGCGACCAGGCGCCGGGTGTACTCCTCTCGCGGCGCGCGCAGGATGCGATCGCGATCGCCCTCCTCGACCACCGCACCGTCACGCAACACCACGATCCGGTCGGCGAGCTGATCGACCACCGCCAGGTCATGGCTGATGAACAGGCACGCCCAGCCGCATTCCCGCTGTAGCCGGCCGAACAGCTCCAGCACCGCCGCCTGCACCGAGACGTCCAGCGCGCTGGTCGGCTCGTCGGCGACCAGCAGGTCCGGGTCGAGCACCAGAGCGCGGGCCAGGCTCGCGCGCTGACGCTGCCCGCCGGACAACTCGTGCGGGTACCGACCTTCGACACCCGCGGGCAAACGCACGTCGTCGAGCAGTCTGCGCACCCTGGCTCGGATCTGCGCGGAGCTTCCGGCCTTGTGCACCAGCAACGGCTCCGCCACGCACTCCCCCACGGTGAGCCGGGGGTTCAGCGAACTGGCCGGGTCCTGGAAGACGAATCCGAAGCGCCGCCGGATCGGCCGCAGCTTGCGCTGCGACAGCCCCGCGATGTCCTGCCCGCGCACCCGCACCGTCCCGGAGGTCGGCCGTTGCAGCGCCGCCACGCAGCGGCCGATGGTCGACTTGCCCGATCCGGATTCACCGACCAGGCCCAGTGTCTCGCCGGGCGCGATGCGCAGGCTCACCCCGTCCACGGCGCGGAACCGCGGCCTGCCGAACGAGCCGGGGAATGCGACCACCAGGTCGCGGATCTCGAGCACCGGATCGGTCGCGGTTCCGGCGCGGTCGGACCGCCCGTGTTCGATCTGTTCGGTTCCCAGGTGCGGCACCGCGGCCAGCAGGGCGCGGGTGTACTCGGCCGTGGGCCGGGCGAACAGCTCGTCCACCGGCGCCTGCTCGACCACCGCGCCGTCGCGCATCACCACAACGCGGTCGGCGATGTCGGCGACCACGCCCATGTTGTGGGTGATCAGCACGATCGCGCTGCCGATCCGGTCGCGCAGGTCCCGCAGCAGGGCGAGGATCTCGGCCTGCACCGTGACGTCCAGCGCCGTGGTCGGCTCGTCGGCGATGATCACCTTCGGCTCGCAGGCGATGGCGATGGCGATCATCACCCGTTGTTTCTGCCCGCCGGAGAGCTGGTGCGGGTAGTAGTCCACCCGGTGCTCCGGGTCGGGCAACCCCACCAGGCGCAGCAGCTCCACCGCGCGCGCCCTCACGGCCTTCTTGGTCATCTCGGTGTGCGCCCGCAGCGCCTCGCCGATCTGGAAACCGACGGTGAACAACGGGTCCAGCGCCAGTCCGGGCTCCTGGAACACCATCGAGATCGCACCGCCGCGCAATGCGGTGAGCTGCTTCTCGCTCATCGCGGTGACCTGCTCGGTGCCCAGGGTGACCAGGCCCGCCACGGTGGCGGTCGCGGGCAGCAACCCCATCGCGGTGCGCGAGCTCACCGACTTGCCCGAACCGGATTCCCCGACGACGGCCAGCACTTCTCCCGGATAGACCGCGTAGGAGACGTCGGTGACCGCGTGCACGGGCCCCGCGTCGGTGGCGAAGGTGACCGACAGCGATTCGACGGACAGGGCCGGGCGGCCCCGGTCGGCCGCGGAAGACTCAGGCATCGGTCACGTCCTTTCCGCCGCCCGGCGCGACGCCGGGCGCGCTCGCCACCGCCGCCGCGCGACGAGTGCGCAGGATGGGGTTGAGCACTTCGTTGAGGCTCTCGCCCACCAAGGTCATGCCGAGCACGACGAGCACGATGGCGACGCCGGGGAAGACGCCGGTCCACCAGATGCCGTTGGAAACGTCCGACAGCGCTTTGTTCAGGTCGAAGCCCCACTCCGCGGCCTGGGTCGGTTCGATGCCGAAACCGAGGAAGCCGAGCCCGGCCAGGGTGAGGATGGCCTCCGATCCGTTGAGCGTGACGATCACCGGCAGCGATTGGGTGACGTTGGCGAGGATGTGCCGGAACAGGATTCGCGTGGTCGACGCACCGGTCACCCGGGCCGCGTCGACGTACGGCTCCTGTTTCACGGCCACGGTCGCGTTGCGCACCACGCGGAAGTACTGCGGCACGAAGACCGCCGTGATGGCCACCGCCGCGGACAGCACACCGCCCAGGCTGGTCGAGCGGCCGCCCGCGACCACGATGGACACCACGATCGCCAGCAGCAGCGTCGGAAACGCGTACATCGCGTCCATGAACAGCACCAGCAGCCGGTCCGGCCATCGCCCGGCATAGCCGGA
Organism: Nocardia sp. NPDC047654; assembly: GCF_043205035.1. Taxonomy (NCBI): domain Bacteria; kingdom Bacillati; phylum Actinomycetota; class Actinomycetes; order Mycobacteriales; family Nocardiaceae; genus Nocardia; species Nocardia sp. NPDC047654. The sequence continues at coordinate 281,826 of NZ_JBIDDF010000004.1, read as the reverse complement.
CAGCAGCCCCAGCGGCACCCCGATCAGCAGCGAGAGCACGAGCGAGATCGCGATCACCCACAGTGCGGTGCGCGCACCGTAGATCACCCGGGAGAACACGTCCTCGCCGCGCACCGAGGTGCCGAACCAGTGTTCGGCCGACGGCGCCTGCTGGCGGGCGAACTCGACACCGTCGGCGGCGCTCTGGGCGAACCCGTACGGCGCGATCAGCGGAGCGAGCACGGCGGCGACCACGAAGACGCCGACCAACGCGAGCCCGAGGATCAGCGTCGCGCGCTGCAACCCCGCGGTCATCGCGAACAACCGCAGGCCGGGTACGCCCCTTCGCGGCGCGGACGGCATGACCGGAGGTTCGTTCAGTAGTTCCGGAGCGGTCATCAGAACCTCACCCTCGGATCGATCAGCGCAACCAGGACGTCCACCACGAAGCTCAGCACCGCCACGATGAGCGCGATGAACGCGACGATGCCCTGCACGGCGATGAAGTCGCGCGCCGACAGGTACTGCGCGAACTGGTAGCCCAGGCCCTTCCACTCGAACGTGGTCTCGGTGAGCACCGACGCGCCGAGCATCATGGCGATCTGCATGCCCATCACCGTGACGATCGGGATCATCGCGTTACGGAAGGCATGCCGCCCGGTCACCACGCGGCGGGACAGACCGCGCGCCCGTGCGGCGTCCACGTAGTCGGCGCGCAGGGTCTGGATCAGGTTGATCCGCACCAGCCGCAGGAAGATGCCCGCGGTGAGCAGGCCAAGCGCGACGGCGGGCAGCACGGCGTGTCTCAGCACGTCGAGCAGGTAGCCGGAGTCGCCGTAGAGGATCGCGTCGATCAGCATGATGTTGGTCTTCGGCGAGACGTGCTGCAACCGCAGTTCCACGTTGGTGCTCGCCCGTCCCGCCACCGGCAGCCAGCCCAGCCGCACCGCGAACACCAGCTTGAGCAGCAGGCCGACGAAGAACACCGGCGCGGCGTAGAACAGGATCGCAAGCAGGCGCAACGTGGTGTCGGCAGCCGAATCCCGGTGGGTGGCGGCGTATCTGCCCAGCGGGACGCCGATCGCGAACGCGACGATCAGCGCCCAGCACACCAGTTCCAGCGAGGCCGCGCCGTAGGTGAGCACCACCTCGCTGATCTCCCGATTGTCCTGGGAGCGGCCGAGATCCCCGTGCAGCAACCCGGAGAGGTAGTCCCGGTACTGAGCCAGGATCGGCCGGTTGAGCCCGGCTGCCTCCTTGCGCGCCGCTATCTGTTCCTGGGTCATGCGCCCGCCCATGGCCGCGCTGATCGGATCGCCGACCACGCGCATCAGGAAGAACACGACCGTGACCAGGATCCACGCGGTCACCGGGATCAGCAGCAGGCGGACACCGAGGTAGCGCGACAACATGCGGTGCCGGGAATCGTCGCCGCCCCTGCCTGTTCTCCGCGGGTCCCAGGGCCGGGCCCGGACCGATGCCGGCGCGCTGTCCGCCGATATCGTCGCCTCGGGCCCGGCTGTCTCGCCGGAACTCACTTGCTCAGCACCGTATAGCGGAACTTGAACGACGCGTCGAGCGTCTGCTCCACGCCTCGCACGCCTGCGGCCGAGACCGCGATCTGCTTGCCGGACAGCAGCGGAACGATCGGCAGGAAGTTCTGCGCGAGGTCGCGCTGCACCTGCTGGATCTGCGCGAGCCGCTTGTCCTTGTCGGGCTGGGTGGCCTGCGCGATCAGCTGCGCGGAGATGCCCGGGTCCTCGAAGTGCGACTGCAGGAAGTTGTTCGGGCCGAAGAACGGAGAGAGGTAGTTGTCCGGGTCCGGGAAGTCCGGGAACCAGCCGAACTGATAGAGCGGGTAGCCGTCGCGGGCCCGTTCGCGCTGGTAGGTCACCCATTCGGTGGATTGCAGGTTGACCGAGAACAAACCGGTGGCCTCCAGCTGCGACTTGATCGCCGCGTACTCCTCGGAGCTGCTGGAGCCGTAGTGGTCCGGGTTGTATTGGAGATTCAGCTCCACCGGGGTCGGCACCCCGGCGTCGGCCAGGAATCTCGCCGCCTGATCCTTGTTCGGCCGGGCGCCGTAGATGTCCTCGAACGGCTCCGCCGCGCCCGGCACGCCCTGCGGCACGGACGAATACGCGGGCAGGTACGTCTTCTTGTAGACGCCGTCGGCCAGCGCGGCCCGGTCGACGCTGGACGCGACCGCCTTGCGCACGGCCAGTTTCTGCGCGGGCGTACCGCCCGGCATGGTGTTCAGGTTGAACACCAGGTAGCGCAATTCACCGCCCGGGCCCTCGTGCACGGTGACCTTGCTGTCGTTGCGCAGCGACTCGATGTCGGTGGGCGTGAGCGACCGATATCCGACGTCGAGCGAACCGTTCTGGAGGTCGAGTTTCATGTTGTCGGCGGTGGCGTAGTACTTCGTCGACACCGTCTTGGTTCTCGGTGTGCCGAGGATGCCGTTGTAGTCGGCGAACGCCCGGTACTCGACCAGTTTGTTCTTGTCGTAACCGGCGATGGTGTACGGGCCGGAGTAACCCTTGCCTCGCACCACATCCTCGTCCGGCAGCACCCGGTCCGGGGCGTACACCTTCTCGTCGACGATCGGTCCTGCCTGGGTGGGCAGGATCGCGGGGAAGGTCTGATCGTTGGCCACCTTCAGCGTGAACGCGACGGTGCCCGCGTCCACCACGTCGGTCTTCTCCAAGTTGCCGAGCAGTGCCGCGGGCCCGTTCGGGTCGTTGATCCGCAGCATCCGGTCGAAGGAGAACTTCACGCTGGTGGCGGTCAGCGGGTTGCCGTTGGCGAATCTCAGGCCGTCCTTCAGCGTGCAGGTGTACACCGTGGGCGCGGTGAACTCGCACTTCTGCGCGGCATCGGGCCGAGGTGTCGCGTCGCCGGGCGCGAAGTTCAGCAGGTACTGGTAGATCTGCGTCTCTGCGACGAGCGAGCCGTTGTCGTAGGCGGCCGCCGGATCGAGCGAGAAGATCTTGTCGGTGGTGCCTGCCACCAGGCCGCCGCCGTCATCGTCCTCGCCGGTTCGCCCGGAACCGCAGCCCGCCAGCATCGACGCCGCCAACCCCAATAAGCCGACGGCCGCGATGGTTCGCGTCCCGATCCGCCGCCCCAACCACGAATTCCTCATCACGGCCCCACTTCTCGAGCGCCGCACCGCGCTCGGCGTGGATCGCGGGCCCGGTGCGGACGCGGGTGAACTTCCGGTCTGATCGGCACCGTACCTACGAAGCATTTTCGGCACGTTACGTTTTCGAAGAAAATCCGCGAGCCTGTCAGCAGGCGTTATGCACAGCGCCTACGGCCGCCGGTAGAACCGGTCGTATGTCCAGGACGGCGGCGTAGGGCGGGGCGTCATGTCTCGAGCACGCCACGCGACAGTGCGCGACAGGACATGACGGTACCGGCGGACGCTTCCGGCGAAACCATCACGCGCCGCGGCGAAAGGGATTCCGGCGGACGCCCGGAGCGGGCGACCCACCGGCGCAGGTGATCACAAGGCGATCAGCGGCCGCTCACGGACGGCTCAGCGCGCTCGCATTCGCGTTGTCGCTCAGCAGCGCGGCCTCCGACTGGCCGGTGAGCATGCCCTCGAGCACGTTCTTCCCGATGGCCGCCTCGGTGGGCAGCGGAATCGGGTAGGTGCCGTCGAAGCACGCGCAGCACAGTCGCGAGCGCGGCTGTTCGGTCGCGGCGACCATGCCGTCGAGCGAGATGTAGCCGAGGGTGTCCGCGCCGATCGACCGGCGCACGCCCTCGACCATGTCCGCGACGTCGCCTTCGGTCCCCGCGCCGTTGGCGATCAGTTCCGCCCGCGAGGCGAAGTCGATGCCGTAGAAGCACGGCCATTTCACCGGCGGCGAAGCGATGCGCACGTGGATCTCCACCGCGCCCGCCTCGCGCAGCATCCGGATGAGCGCGCGCTGGGTGTTGCCGCGCACGATCGAGTCGTCCACGACGATCAGGCGCTTGCCCCGGATCACCTCGCGCAGCGGATTGAGCTTGAGCCGGATGCCCAGTTGCCGGATGGTCTGGCTGGGCTGGATGAACGTGCGCCCGACGTAGGCGTTCTTCATCAGACCCTGGCCGTAGGGCACTCCCGACCCCTGCGCGTAGCCGACGGCGGCCGGCGTACCGGATTCGGGGACCGGGATCACCAGATCGGCGTCTACCGGGTGTTCCTTCGCGAGGCGCCGGCCGATCTCCACCCGGGTGGCGTGCACCGACCGGCCCGCGATGGTGCTGTCCGGCCGGGCCAGGTACACGTACTCGAAGACGCAGCCCTTGGGTTCGGGGTTGGCGAAGCGCATCGAGCGCACGCCTTCGGCGTCGATCGCCAGCAATTCGCCGGGTTCGATCTCGCGGACGAACGCGGCGCCGACGATGTCCAGCGCGGCCGTCTCGCTGGCAACGACCCAGCCACGCTCCAGCCTGCCCAGGCACAGCGGGCGGACGCCGTGCGGGTCGCGCGCGGCGTAGAGGGTGTGCTCGTCCATGAAGGTCAGGCAGAACGCGCCCTTCAAGGTGGGCAGCAGTTCCATCGCGGCCTGCTCGATGCTCGAGTCGGCGGAGGCGTGCGCGAGCAGCGCGGTGACCACGTCGGAGTCGGACGTCGCCGCGGCGGGCTGCGGGCGCCCACCCCGGACGGAAGCGCCGAGCAGACCGAGTTCGCGTGCGCGACCGGCCAATTCGGCGGTGTTGACCAGATTTCCGTTGTGCCCCAGGGCAAGTCCGGAGCCGACCGCGGTGGTGCGGAAGATGGGCTGCGCGTTCTCCCAGGTCACCCCGCCCGTGGTGGAGTAGCGGCAGTGCCCGACGGCGATGTGACCCGGCATGGCCGCCAGCGTCTGCTCGTCGAACACCTGGCTGACCAGACCCAGATCCTTGAAGACCAGGATCTGCGAGCCGTCCGACACCGCGATGCCCGCCGCCTCCTGTCCGCGGTGTTGCAGCGCGTAAAGCCCGTAATACGTGAGCTTCGCCACTTCTTCGCTCGGCGCCCAGACTCCGAAGACTCCGCACTCCTCGCGTGGCTCGTTCTCGTTGACGTCCGGGGCGGGACAGGAGGGGGCGGAAATGCTCTGGACCGGCAGTTCGGCGTTGGTCACCGTTTGCTCCCTGTTCGGGCGGGCTGGGGGCAGATTTCATTCTACGGGTGCTCGGTGGCGCACCGACACCGCCGCCGCATCCGAGCAGCAATCCGGGTGCCCCAAGCGCGGCCGGTGCGACGCGGGCAGCTGTTACGGTGCGCACCGTGACGACTACGGACGACGCGAGCACGGCGGAGTCGGGTGCGGCCCCCGGGCGCAGGCCATGGCCTCGGATGGTGCTCTTCCCCCTCGCGGTGCTGAGCCTGCTCACCGCACTGCTGGGCATCATGTACCTCGACTACGTCGTCGATCCGGAGAAGAACCTGCACGATTTCCCGATCGCCCTGGTCAACCAGGACGTCGGCGACACCATCGGCAACGGGAGCACCGCGCGGAAGGTGAATTTCGGCGACCAGATCACGCAGGCGCTGTCCGATGGGGTGCCGTCGGACAAGGTCGACCTGCGGGTGATCAGCATCAACGAGTCCGAGCGGCAGATGCAGTCCGGACAGGTCTACGGCGCGATCATAATCCCGAGCGATTTCAGTAAGCGGCTCGGGAATCTGGGTGTGGGCAGTGTCATACCGGGCGACATCCAGCGGCCGATCATCACGTTGCAGACGAATCCGCGCACCGGCGCGTTCGGCACCCAGATCGTGCTCCGGGTCGGCGACGAGGCGCTCACCGAGGTGAACAAGCAGGTCGGCAAGCAGCTGCTCGATCAGGTCACCGCGCAGCTCGCCCCGCCGCCCGGCGGTCCGCCCGCGCCCGAGCTGACCGGGGCGACCAAGGTCGCGCTGGCGTCGCCCATCGAGGTGGTCACGCAGCAGTACCACCCGCTGCCGCACGGTAGCGGGCAGGGGCTGACCGCGTTCTTCTACGCCCTGTTGCTCCTGCTGGCCGGTGTGGTCGGCGCGATGGTGATCCACACCATGATCGACGCGCAACTCGGCTTCGTGCCCACCGAGTACGGCCCCTGGTACGTGCACTACCCGTCCACGCCGATCTCCCGGTTCAGGACGCTGCTGATCAAGTGGGGCGTGTTCGTGCTGGCCGCGAGCATCGTCTCCGCGGTGTTCCTGGTCGTCGGCAAGCTGCTGGACATGCCGATCGGCAATCCGCTCGCCCTGTATCTCTACAGCGTGCTGGCCCTCACCGCCGTAGGCGTCACCGGGCTGTCCATGCTGGCGGCGATCGGCTCGGCGGGCCTGCTGGTGAACCTGATCCTGTTCGTCATCCTCGGTTTGCCGTCCTCCGGCGGCACCGTGCCGATCGAGGCGACGCCGCGATACTTCGGCTCGCTCGCTTCCTTCGAGCCCATGCACCAGGTGTTCCTCGGGGTGCGGTCGATCCTGTACTTCGACGCGAATTTCGAGGCGGGACTCACGCGCGGGGTGTGGATGGCCGTCCTGGGGCTGGCGATCGGGCTGGTGCTGGGCGCGGCGGTCACCCGCTTCTACGACCGTAAGGGGCTGGAGCGCCGCAACATCGTCCAGGCGTGAACCGGAACACGCCGCGAATCACCGGTTTCCGAGCACACCTCGACCGACCCGTCGGCACCGCTCGGGCGCGGACCTCAGGCGGTGGCCCGGACGATCGGGAGCCAATGAGCGATCTCGGCCGCGCGGGTGCCGGAGGCGGTGACGGCGCCGGAGGCGACGGCGTCGTCGAACTCGAGCAGGCCGGTGGCCAACAGCAGCCAGGTGCGCGGGTCGGTCTCGACGACGTTCGGCGGGGTGCCCCTGGTGTGCCGCGGCCCCTCGACGCACTGCACGGCGACGAACGGCGGTACCCGCACCTCCACCGAATGTCCCGGAGCCGAGGCCGCCAGCGAGCGCGCCGTGGTCCGCACCGCCGCCGCGAGTTCGGCGCGCGCGGGCGCGTCGACCGACTCGTCCCGCAACCACTCGCTCACCACCGCCACCGCTGCCCTCGTTTGCGCCGGGTCGACCGTCCCTCGTCCTGCCACCTTCGCGACCCTACTTCCCGAATCCATCCACAGTTGTCCCCAAGCCGTACTACGCAGGCCGGGATCCGCGCGAGGAAGCGTCGATGCGGCGGGCCAAGCGCGGCGCGATCGCCCCGCCCGCGTTCATGGCGAGATGCAACAGCGCCGGGGCGACGGTGCCCGCGGTGCGGCGGCGCAGCCGACCGAACACGAGGCCGCCCGCCGCGGTGACGGCCACGGTGGCGGGGACGCTGTCGCCAACGGCCCGCGCGGGAGCGATGTGCCAGAGCCCGAAAGTCGCCGCGCCGAGCAACGCACCCGTGCGCGGGCCGAAGACGTGGTCCAGCAGGGGATCCAGCGTGCCGCGAAAAACCAGTTCCTCGCTGTAGACGGTCCCGAGGGGGATGTGCACGGCCGCCCACTCCGCCGTCGACACGTCCGGCCCGCGTTCGGCGAGTTCGGCCAGTCGCCATCGCAGCGATGGAACAGCAAGGGTTGCGACGTAACCGGCCACGACGCCCGAGGCGGCGAGCAGCCCGCAGCGCACGCCACGCCACGAGTCACGGCCCGGCTCGGCGCGCGACGCGAGCGCGTACGCGGTGGCGAAACCGGCATTGGCCGCGGTTCGCCCGCGTATGCCGAGACCGAGGCGGGGCAGGACCACGTTGCTCCAGATCAACGGAAATACCACGGCCGCAATAATTCTCGCGACCCGCGTCCGTCTCACTTGGTTGTCCGCTCGTAATCCTCGGCGGCCTCGACTTCGGCCCGGATTCGTTCGGAACGCTCCGCGGTCCAGTCCGGCGGCGCGGCGATGGCCGCCCAGCCGTCCAGCACCAGACTGCCGTAGCGGTGTCCGTGCCCGTCGGTGACGCCCTGCGCGTTGGTGAGGTCGGCGGCCACCTGCCAGAAGGTGACGAACGGCCACCAGCGCATCTGGGAGGAGACGTCCGAGCCGCGCGGCTCGGACAGCCAATCCGGGCGCGAGAAGATCAGGTCCGGCGACCACCAGACGATCGGGTCGGACGCGTGCTGTAGATACGCGATGCGCGGCGGCCGCCACTCCGTCGAGGGCCGCGCCAGATCGGCGCTGTCGCTGGCGAACCGGACCACCAACCCGTCCGCGTACAGCGGCTGGACCTCCCTGGACCCCGGATCGCGGCGGGCGACGAACTGCTGCCACAGCCGGTTGGAATTGGGCGGGCCGACCCAGAGTGCGCCGTCGACCTTGGCCCGCAGATCGGCCAGGCCGTCGAACGCCGCCTCGGAACCCTGCGAACCCAGGCTCTCCCCGTACACCAGCAGCTTGGGGCGAACCTGCGGCGGCCGCGCGGTCCAGTGCTGGTACACCGCGTCGAACAAGTCCCTGCCCGCCGCGGCAGCCTTGTTGCGGTCGGCCAGGAACGACAGCACGCTGGGCAGGTACGAGTACTGCGTGGCGACCATCGCGGTGTCACCGTCGTACATGTACTCGATCGCCCCGGCGGCCAGCGAGTTCACCCACCCGGTCCCGGTGGTGGTGACCACCACGAGCGCCTTCCGGTCGAACGCTCCGGTTCGCTCCAGCTCCGCCACCGCCAGTTCGGCCGGTCCCTCGTCGCCTTCGCCCGACTCCAAGCCGACGTAGGCCCGGATGGGTTCCTTGGCCGGACGGCCGGTGACCGAGGTGATGCGGCTCGCCGTGGGGCCGTGCGAGACGAACCAGCGCCCTTCGAAACCGAGGGTCTCCCACTTCGCCAGCGAGGTCGGGCTGCCGGAGCGTTCCGGCTGCTGCGGCTGCACCGCGTTCACCGAGGTGTGGTCGTTCTGCACGCTGAAGGCCGAATTGGCCACCGCGAAGAACGCCTGGGTGGCCACACCGTTGAAGATCGTCACCGCCAGCACCACCAGCACCAGGAACCCGGCGGCGGGCGCGAGTTCGCGTGGAATCCGCACCCACCGATTGAGCAGGCGGGCCAGGAACAGGATGATCTCCCGCAGCGTCCGATAGGCCGAGACGGCCGCGACGCCGACCGCCAGGCTGAGCAGACCGGTGCGCAGGTAGGCGGGCGTGGTGGTGCCTTCCATGCCCATCAACGCCGTGATCTCACGCTGCCACCGCGCCGACTGGATCAGCATCAGCGCGGCGCTCAACGCGGCGGTGAGCAGCACGGCGGACTTGATCGCGTAACGCGCCCACGTCGGCGGCGGCGAGATCTTCAACCGTGGCCGCACCCACAACCGGAACAGCCACTCCAGCAAACAGCCGGCGCCGTAGCCGATGGCGGCGTTGATCCCGCTGATCAACCCCTGGAACAGCCAGTCGCGCGGCAGCAGCGACGGCGTCACCGACAGTGCGAAGAACACGGTGGCCACGACCAGGCCGACGTAGTTGAGATCGATGACGTCCTCGGCGTTCCGGGTCGTCGCGACCGCGCGCGTACGCAGCTTTCGCATGGTCCCGGCGCTCTCCAGCATTCGATCAGTATGGCGGTCGGCACCGACGGCCCGGCGCGTCGCCCACCGCGACGCGGGCGCACCGGGCGCGGATCACACCGCCCGCGGGGCCCGTGAACGGACGGATTTTCCGAATGGCAACTACCCATTCCGCTCGAGTAGTTGTACAGGGGTGCTCGGGCCGCGCCGTCCGGAAACTCTTATCCATGAGCACAACGACCACGCGGACGAAAGCCAGCGCCGCATACGTCGCGCAGGCCTCGCTCGCCTTCGGCATCAGCTTCGTCGGCATCGGCATCGGCATCTACGCGCTGCCACTGGATGTCTGGCAGCGCGGATTCCTGGGGATGTCCATGCTCTTCCTGGTCACGAGCACCTTCACGCTGGCGAAGGTGGTCCGCGACCAGCACGAGGCGGCGACCATAAACGGTCGCATCGATCAGGCGCGGATGGAGAAGCTGCTCTCCGAGCACGATCCGTTCCATTCCGTCGCCTGAATACGCGCACCTGGGCGGGCCCGGTAACGAGGGGTTCAGGCCCGCCCAGGTGGGCGTTTCGTCAGACAGTGCCCGCGCCGAACAGCTTCGGCAGCGTGCCCTCGTGCGCGGTCCGCAACTCGTCCATGGGGATCGAGAACTGGCCCTGCACCTCGAGCGAATCCGAGCCCTGATCGACCACGCCGATACGCACCCATGGCAGTTCGCGCGCGGTGCACATCCGGGTGAACCTGGTCTCCTCCGAGCGCGGCACGGCGACCAGCACGCGCCCCGCCGACTCGGAGAACAGCGTGACGAACGGGTCATCGCCCTCGGGAAGCAGGATGCGGCAACCGGTTTCACCGGCGAGCACGGCTTCGACGACGGCCTGGGCGAGCCCGCCTTCGGAGAGGTCGTGCGCGGCGCTGATCATGCCGTCGCGCGAACCGGCGGTCAGCACTTCCGCGAGCAGCTGCTCGCGTGCGAAGTCGACCTTCGGCGGCACGCCGCCCAGATGCTCGTGCTCCACCTGGGACCAGATCGACCCGCCGAACTCGTCGCGGGTCTCGCCGAGCAGGATCAGCGTCTCGCCCGGCTCCAGCCCGAGGCCGGTCGGGATGCGGCGGTGCACGTCGTCGATTACGCCGAGCACGCCGACCACCGGGGTGGGCAGGATCGCGGTCTGGCCGGTCTGGTTGTAGAAGCTGACGTTGCCGCCGGTGACCGGGATGCCGAGCGCCACGCAGCCGTCCGCCAAGCCGCGCACGGCCTGCTGGAACTGCCACATCACGCCGGGGTCCTCCGGCGAACCGAAGTTCAGGCAGTTGGTGACGGCCTTCGGCGTCGCGCCGGTGGTGGCCACATTGCGGTAGGCCTCGGCCAGCGCCAGCTGCGCACCGGCGTAGGGGTCCAGCTTGGTGTAGCGGCCGGATGCGTCGGTGGCCAGTGCGATGCCGCGGCCGGTCTGTTCGTCGATCCGGATGACGCCCGCGTCGGCCTGGTCGGCGAGCACGGTGTTGCCGCGCACGTAGCGGTCGTATTGCTCGGTGATCCACTTGCGGCTGCACAGCTGCGGGCTGGAGATCATCCGCAGCAGCGTGGCGCGCAGTTCGTCGGCGGTCTCCGGCCGGGCCAGCCGGTCCGGGGTGTCGGCGATCAGCGCGTCCTGCTCGTCGGGCCGCGCGAGCGGGCGCTCGTAGACCGGGCCCTCGTGCGCGACGGTGCGGGGCGGCACGTCCACCACGGTGTCGCCGTGCCAGGTGACCACCAGCCGGTCACCGTCGGTGACCTCGCCGATCACCGTGGCCAGCACATCCCACTTGCGGCACACGGCCATGAACGCGTCCACGTTCTCCGGGGTGACGACCGCGCACATGCGCTCCTGCGACTCGCTGGAGAGCACCTCGGCGGGCGTCATGCCGGTCGCGCGCAGCGGCACCTTGTCCAGCTCGATGTGCATGCCGCCGTCACCGGCCGCCGCGAGCTCGGAAGTGGCGCAGGACAACCCGGCGCCGCCGAGGTCCTGGATGCCGACCACCAGCTTCGCCGCGTACAGCTCGAGACAGCACTCGATGAGCACCTTCTCGGTGAACGGGTCGCCGACTTGCACCGAGGGCAGCTTCTTGCGGCCGGAGCCGGACTCGTCACCGGAGAAGGTGTCCGAGGCCAGCACCGAGACGCCGCCGATGCCGTCCAGGCCGGTGCGCGCGCCGAACAGCACGATCTTGTTGCCCGCGCCGGAGGCGAAGGCCAGGTGCAGGTCCTCGACCCGCATCACGCCGGCGCACAGCGCGTTCACCAGCGGGTTGCCCTGGTAGGAGGCGTCGAACACGGTCTCGCCGCCGACGTTCGGCAGGCCGAGGGAGTTGCCGTAGCCGCCGACGCCGCGCACCACGCCGTCCACCACGCGTCGGGTGTCGGCCGCGTCCGCGGCGCCGAAGCGCAGTTGGTCCATCACCGCGATCGGGCGCGCGCCCATCGCCATGATGTCGCGCACGATGCCGCCGACGCCGGTGGCCGCACCCTGGTACGGCTCGACGTAGGAGGGGTGGTTGTGACTTTCCACCTTGAAGGTGACCGCCCAGCCGTCGCCGACGTCGACGACGCCCGCGTTCTCACCGATGCCCGCGAGCATGGACTCGCGCATCTCGTCGGTGGTGGTCTGGCCGAAGTAGCGCAGATGCACCTTCGAGGACTTGTAGGAGCAGTGTTCGCTCCACATCACCGAGTACATCGCCAGTTCGGCGTCCGTCGGCCTGCGGCCGAGGATCTCCTTGATCCGGGCGTACTCGTCGTCTTTGAGCCCGAGTTCTTTGTAGGGTTGCGGCACGTCGGGGTTTGCTGCGGCTGCGCTGACGGTGTCGACCTGCGGAGTCACGGAGTACCAGGGTCCTTTCGGCCGGGCATTGTGAAGCGACGAGCGTTGTCACTGGGGGGCGGCGAGATGCCTGGGTGTAAGTCTAGAGGCAGTGGGTACGGGCCACACGCACCGGCTAGTCTGAGCCGGTGAACGAAGGATCGGGGGTCGCGAATCCGGGTGAGCGATCGATCGCCTCGGACGCCGCGTCGGCCCGGAGCGGGGAATCGGGAGCCGCGCCCGGTGACGCGTCGCCGAACCCCGGGACACGGCAAGTGCGCTGGCTGATTGCTGCTGCCGCGTTGTTCGCGGTGTCGGCGCTCGTCTCGCTGCTGGCGCACTGGTGGCACGGTTACATCGACCTGCAGGTCTATCGCAACGGCGCCCGGGTCTGGTTGGACGGCGGCGACCTGTACGGCCCGATGCCACCGGTCGAGGGGATCGGGCTGCCGTTCACCTATCCGCCCTTGGCCGCGTTGTTCTTCGCGCCGCTGGCGCTGATGCCGCTGGTGATCGCCGAGGTGGTCGTGGTCGTCACCTCCGTAGCCGCCCTGGCCATCTCGCTGTGGCTGGTGCTGGCTCGGTTGCGTCCCGACCTGTCCCGGCCGGCCGTGCTCGCCCTGGTCGTCGGCGCGGTCGCGGTGGCACAGTTCTTCGAACCGGTCCGCCAGACCTTCGGCTTCGGCCAGATCAACCTGGTGCTGATGGCCGCGATCACCCTGGACTGCCTGGCGCGCAAGCCGTTCTGGCCGCGCGGCATGCTGATCGGCATCGCGGTGTCGGTGAAACTGATCCCGGCCGGATACCTGCTGTACTTCGTGCTGCGCAAGGACTGGAAGGCCGCGGGCACGCTGGTGGTGTCCGCGATCGCGGCGGTCGGTCTCGGATTCCTGCTGTTCCCTGCCGATTCCGTGGACTACTGGTTCCACACCCTCGCCGACACCGGCCGGATCGGACCGCCCTACTTCGCGGGTAACCAGTCCATCAAGGGCATGGCCTTCCGGTTGGGCATCGACGACACGGCGGCCACTCTGCTGTGGATCACGCTGTCGGTGCTGGCGGTGGCGCTGGCCGCGGTGTGGATGCGCAGGCTGCTCGAAGCGGGCGCGACCGCGGCGGCGCTGCTGGTGAACGCCGCGGCGGTGCTGCTGGTCTCGCCGGTGTCCTGGTCGCATCACTGGGTGTGGATCGCGCCCGCGCTGGTGCTCACCGCCGACCTCATGGTGCGCGGCGCGCGCAGCCCGCGGGCGATCGGAGTGATCGCGGCGGGCGCCGTGCTGTTCCTGATCGGCCCGCACTGGCTGCTGCCGCACTCGCGCGACCGCGAGCTGGAGTGGGCCTGGTGGCAGCAGATCATCGGAAGCAGTTACGTGCTGGCCACGTTCGCGGTGTTCCTCGTCGCGGTGTTCACCTACCGCCCGATGGCCTCCGGCGTGAGGAAGGCGGCCAGCGCCGCGGCGTAGGCCGGGACGTCGAACACGCCCATCAGCTCGCGCGCGGAATGCATCGCCAGCTGCGGCGCGCCCACGTCGACGGTCGGCATGCCGGTGCGCGCCGCGGTCATCGGCCCGATCGTGGAGCCGCAGGGCAGGTCGGCGCGATGCACGTAGCGCTGCAACGGGACCGCGGCCTGCGCGCAGGCCAGCGCGAACGCTCCCGCGCCGGTGGCGTCGGTGGCGTAGCGCAGGTTCTGATTGACCTTCAGCACCGGCCCGCCGTTGACCTCGATGCGGTGCGCGGGCTCGTGGCGCTCCGGATAGTTCGGGTGCGTCGCGTGCGCCATGTCGCCGGACGCGCACACCGAACCGGCCAGCGCGGCAAGGTAATCGGCGCGGCCGCCGCCGCGCGCGAGCACGATGCGTTCCAGCACCGTGGGCAGCAGATCCGACTGCGCGCCGCGGTCGGACTGGCTGCCGACCTCCTCGTGGTCGAACATGGCCAGCACCGGGATCGCCGCCCCCGGCGTGTCGATCGCGGCGAGGAACGCTTGGAGGCCCGCGAAGCAGGTGCCCTGGTTGTCCAGGCGGGGCGCGCTGACCAAGTCCTGATCCCGCCCGATCAGCCTGCTCGGTGTCAGGTCGTGGGTCATCAGCTCCCAGCCGAGCACGTCCTCGGGATCGACCTCCACCCGATCGGCCACGAAATCGATGAACGATGCCGCCTCGTACCCAGCGCCCCACACCGCGTTGACGTGCCGCTGCGGGTCCAGCGTGACGCCCCTGCGGTCCTCGGAGAGGTGGATGGCCAGCTGCGGCACCCGCAGGATCGGCTCATCGATGCGAACCAGGCGCTCGCCCACCGTGTTTCCGTCGCGCACGCTCAACCGTCCGGAGACGCCGAGTTCGCGATCCAGCCACGAGTTCAGCCACGCGCCGCCGTACGGTTCCAGCCCCACGAGCTGCCAGCCCGCCGAGGTCAGGTCGGGATGCTGCTTGACGCGCAGGTTCGGGCTGTCGGTGTGCGCCCCGACCACACGGAAGGGGGTCGCGCCCGCCGTGTCCCCTGCGGCCCAGGCCACCAGCGACCCACCGCGCACCACGTAGTGCCTGCCCGTGCCGTTCGACGGCCAGGTCTGCGACTCGGCGAGCCGGGTGAATCCCCGAGCGTCCAATTCCTCGGCGACCGTGCGGCAGACGTGGAACGGCGACGGAGACGCATCGATGAACGCGCACAGCCCAGCGGCCGTGGCTGCGGTGGTGGAGGCGGGCATGCCTGCGATCCTAGGCAAGCGGGCCGTGACCGGTGTGTCCCGGTCGATCGGCGGGTGTGCCGAATACTCGGTCGAATACGACGTGGCCGATGCGGTAATCGCGAGAAATCGGCCCGCTGAATCACTACTCGGCACGAGTCGATTCGCCCCGGAACATAAGGGCGAGAATGGTCCGGCGTCCGATCACGAATCGGGCGCTCGCGGCATTCATCGGATGAATGTCGGTACTTCGGAGTATTACTCCGAGGCGATGGAAACCAGGTCGAGCAATCGCATGAGTTCGGTATATCGGCGCGCGCCGATGCGCCCGCGCAACTCTTGTTCGGCACGCGCCTCCTCCGCGCGCACCTCGGTGACCAGGTCGGCGCCGAGCCTGCTGAGGCCGATGAGGATGCGGCGGCGATCGTCCTGCGCGGCGAGCCGGAAGATCAGGCCGCGCTCGGCCAGATAGTCGGCGTGTCTGGTGGCCGAGGACGGCGCCAGCTGCGATCTGGCCGCCAGTTCGGTCATGGTGATCCCCGCGTCGCCGCACAGATTCGACAGCATCGACCACTGGTCCGGCGAGAGCTGCCTGGCGCACAACGCCGCGTCCAGATGCCGCACCCAACCGCGCTCCGCGGCACGCAGCGCGCCATGTAGCGTCGAATTTCCGCTTACAATGGACGTCATTATTTCCCGCCTGCCGTGAATTTCGCTCGAACGAGAAGCAGAGTACCGAATGTCGACGTCGTTCGAGAGCCCTGCGGGGACGATCGAGGTCCTCGACATAGTTCCGCGA
This sequence comes from Nocardia sp. NPDC047654, assembly GCF_043205035.1. Taxonomy (NCBI): domain Bacteria; kingdom Bacillati; phylum Actinomycetota; class Actinomycetes; order Mycobacteriales; family Nocardiaceae; genus Nocardia; species Nocardia sp. NPDC047654. Next base: position 266,035 of record NZ_JBIDDF010000004.1, on the reverse strand, counting down.
CAGGGACCGGGCGGTATCAAGGCGCAGTCCTGCGACGCGGCGATATCCGTCACGGCCGATGAAATCAACCGGAGTGCGGGAATTCTGGGGCGCGAAATTCGTACTACGAATATCGATGAGGCGGACGTCGGCCGAGGTCTCCGCGCCGCCGTCCACCGACATGATGCACGCCGTCACCGGACGCCGATCACGACTTCTTCGTGGCGCCCAGCTTCTTCCTGGACCACCGCACACCCGATGGGCGGGACCGGATGACCCGCTACCGCGCGCGGTACGGCGCATTCGCGCCCGCGCTCACCAGCTTCGGCAACGCCACCTACGAAGCCGTCCACACACCGGGCGCGCCAGAGCGGACGGCCGGATTGCTGGAAGTGCCCGAGATACTCGACGCCCTCGACCGGGGCCTGGTTCTCGAAACCTTTTGCGGCGTCCGGAGTTTCCGAGGCGACCAGGCAATCCAGCGCGGATGTATCGCCCGCGCGGATCGGGTCGACTTCGAGATCGTCGACCGCACCAGCGGAAAGACGAATACGAACGCTGGAGGACTACACCCCTACCAGCGAGTCCAGTACCGAGAGGAACAGGCCGAGACCGTCGTCACTGGGCCCGGTCAGCGGCTCGGTGGCGTGTTCGGGGTGCGGCATCAAGCCGACGACGCGACCGTTCGCCGAGGCGATGCCCGCGATGCCGCGCTGCGAGCCGTTCGGGTTGCCGCTCGCGTAGCGGAAGACCACCCGGCCTTCGCCCTCGAGCTGGTCCAGCACGGCTTCCGAGGCCTGGTAGCGCCCCTCACCGGACTTGAGCGGGACGAGGATCTGAGCGCCCGGCTCGAAGCGGGAGGTCCACGCCGTCGACACCGACTCCACGGTCAGCCACTCGTCGCGGCAGATGAAGTGCAGCCCTTCGTTGCGGGTCAGCGCGCCGGGCAGCAACCCGGCCTCGCACAGCACCTGGAAGCCGTTGCAGATGCCCAGCACCGGCAGTCCGGCGCCCGCGGCACGCACGACCTCACCCATGACGGGCGCGAACCGGGCGATGGCGCCCGCGCGCAGGTAGTCGCCGTAGGAGAAGCCGCCGGGCACGATCACCGCGTCGACGCTCTTGAGGTCGGCGTCGGCATGCCACAGGCTGACCGCCTCGGCGCCGGCCAGGCGCACCGCCCGGGCAGCGTCCACGTCGTCGAGCGTGCCGGGAAAGGTGATGACCCCGATGCGCGCGCTCATGAGAGGCGAACCACCTTCCACTCCTCGATCACGGTGTTGCACAACAGCGATTCGGCGATCTGCTCGAGCGCCGCGTCGTCGATGTTGTCATCGACGTCGAGTTCGAATCGCTTGCCCTGGCGCACGTCCGAGATGCCCTCGAATCCCAGGCGCGGGAGTGCGCCGACGATGGCCTGCCCCTGCGGATCCAGGATCTCGGCCTTCGGCATCACCTCGACCACGACTCGTGCCACGCGTTGCTCCTCATGTGGTTGGGGGGTTACCTCAGCAGCGTAGTTGTGCTGGTCGAGCCCGGCATCCGCGGGGTGCGCCGAGACGCCCGCGATGTCGTGGAGAACACACCCGGCGTGGCTAGCATGGCGGCATGCGCATAGCCCACTTCGGTCACTCCTGTCTCCTCGTCGAGCTGCACGGCAAGAAGATCCTGTTCGATCCGGGCACGTTCTCGCACGGCTTCGAGGGTCTCACCGGCTTGGACGCGATCGCGGTCACCCACCAGCATCCCGACCACATCGACCCGAACCGGATCGAGGCGCTGGTCGAGGCGAACCCCGGCGCGCGGTTGCTGTCGGATCCGCAGACCGCTCAGCAGCGCGGCGAGCGGTGGGAGGCGGTGCACGCGGGCAACGTGCTCACCCTCGGCGATCTCCGGATCACCGGCGGCGGGGGCAGGCACGCCGTGATCCATCCGGAGATCCCCGTGATCGACAACACCGTCTTCCAGCTGGGCACCGCCGACGACCCCGCGCAGCTCGTGCACCCCGGTGACTCGCTGTGGGTGCCGCCGGTCCCGGTCGGCGTGCTGGCCGCGCCCGCCGCAGCGCCGTGGATGCGGGTCAGCGAAGCCGTCGACTACCTGCGCGCGGTCGCTCCGCGCGTCGCGCTGCCCATCCACTACGGCATCATCCGCGCGGAGGCGCAGGGCATCTACTTCGGCAGGCTGTCCGAAATGGCTCCCGCCGGAACCGAATTCCGGGTGCTCGACCCGGAGAACGACACCGAGTTGTAGCGCTATCCGGCGTAGGTCGCCAGGAAGATCGCCTCGGCCAGGGCCATGTGCTCGATCTCCTTCGGATCCACGCTCTCGTTGGGCGCGTGAATCAGGGCTTTCGGTTCCTCGACCCCCAGCAGCATGATCTCCGCGTCCGGGTAGGTGGTGGCGAAGACATTGCACAGCGGGATCGAGCCGCCCTGCCCCTGGGTGGTCGCCGGACGACCGTAGGACGCGGCGAGCGCCGCTTCCATCGCGGCGCGCGCCGGTCCGCCGGTCGGGGACCGGAACGGTGCTCCGGCGCCTTCCAGCTCGACGGTCAGCTCAGCGCGCCACGGCGTGTGCGCCTCGAGGTGCGCGACGAGCGCCCGGTGCGCCTGATCCGGGTCGGTGCCCGGCGGAATGCGCAGGTTCAGCCGGGCGCGCGCGACCGCGGGGATGGCGGCGGCGGAGCCGACCACCGGAGGCGCGTCGATGCCGAGCACCGTCAGCGCCGGCCGCGCCCAGAGCAGGTCGGCGACGGTGCCGTCGCCGACGAGTTCGACATCGCGCAGGACGCGCGCGTCGGCGTGGAACTGCTCGCTCGGATACTGGACGCCCGGCCAGACCTGATCGTTCGGCAACCCGTCGATGGTGGTGTTGCCCCGCTCGTCGCGCAGCGAGGCAAGCAGGTGGATCAGCGCGGCGAGCGCGTCGGGAGCCGGGCCGCCGAACATGCCGGAATGCAACGGGCCGGCGAGCGTTTCGACCGTGACCACCACGTTCACTCCGCCGCGCAGCGTCTGCGTCAGGGTCGGCACACCCGCGGCGAAGTTACCGCAGTCGCCCACGACGATCGCGTCCGCGCGCAGCAGTTCCGGCTCGGCCTCGACGAACCGCTCCAGTCCCCCCGTGCTCTGTTCCTCGGAGCCTTCCGCCACCACGATGACCCCCACCGGCAGATCCGCCCCGAGCGCGCGCAGAGCCGTCAGGTGCATGACGATGTTGCCCTTGCAGTCGGCGCTGCCGCGCCCGTACCAGCGCCCGTCGCGCTCGGTCAACTCCCACGGCGGGGTGCGCCATGCGGCCTCGTCCATCGGGGGCTGGACGTCGTAGTGACAGTAGAGCAACACCGTCGGCGCACCATCGGGAGCGGGCCGCGAGGCGACCACCGCCTTGGTGCCGTCCGGCGTTTCGTGCAGGCCGACCGTGGTGAGCCCCGCTGCGGCGAACGCGTCGGCCACCCACTGCGCCGCCGCGTCGCACTCCTCGGGAGAGAACTGCCGGGGATCGGCTACCGACTTGAACGAAACAAGCTGAGCCAGATCGGTTTTCGCCTGTTTCATCAACTCCGCCACCGCGCTGCGCAGTGCCGCGACACGCACATCGTCTGTCATCCCCCAACCCTATCCCCGGCCTTTCGGGTGAAGTTCGCACAGCTGGGCGGGTGTCCGCGCACGAGACGTCTCCGGAGCGAAGGCGAAGTACCTCCGCGGGACGGCCGCGGTGTGTCAAGGTGAGCGAGGGAAGATGTCAGCTATCGCAGGGCATCCTCCGCGAGAGATGAGGCACACCCGCACCCTGTCGACCGGGAGGCCCGCATGTCCGAAGCAGCCGATGATCTGTTCGCCCTGCCGGGGCTCGGCCGGTCCGCGCCGCGAGCCGGATTTCCCCCGCACGAAATGTTCCCGCAGGTCGCGTACGAGATCGTGCACGACGAACTGATGCTCGACGGCGTCTCGAGGATGAACTTGGCCACGTTCTGCACCACCTGGGTGGAGGACCAGGCGCGCAGGCTGATGGCCGAATGCCTGGACAAGAACATCGTCGACAAGGACGAATACCCGCAGACGGCCGAGTTGGAGCGCCGGGCTGTGCGGATGGTCGCCGATCTGTGGCACGCGCCCGACCCGGCCGGCACGCACGGCACCTCGACCATCGGCTCCAGCGAGGCGGCCATGCTCGGCGGGCTCGCGGCGAAGTTCCGTTGGCGCAAGGGTGGCGGCACCGGGACGCCCAACTTCGTCTGTGGCCCCGTCCAGGTGTGCTGGGAGAAGTTCGCGCGGTACTTCGACGTCGAGATCCGGCAGATCCCGCTGCGCGGCGATCGGCTCACCATGCATCCCGACGACCTCGCCGAGTACTGCGACGCGAACACCATGATGGTCGTCCCGACCTTCGGGCAGACCTACACCGGCCTGTTCGAAGACGTCGCCGGGGCGAGCGCGGCGCTCGACGCGCTCGAGCGCGAGAAGGGCTGGGACATCCCGATCCACGTCGACGCGGCCAGTGGCGGTTTCCTCGCCCCCTTCGCCGCACCGGATCTGGTCTGGGATTTCCGGCTGCCCAGGGTGAAGTCGATCAACGCCTCCGGCCACAAGACCGGCCTGGCCCCCCTCGGCGCGGGCTGGGCGATCTGGCGCGAAGCCGATGATTTGCCGGAGGAGTTGATCTTCGACGTCGACTACCTCGGCGGCAGCATGGCCACCTTCAACCTGAACTTCTCTCGGCCCGGCGGGCAGGCGATCACGCAGTACTACCAGTTCATTCGCTTGGGGCGGGCCGGCTACGCCCGGGTGCAATCCGCGATCTACCGGGTGGCGCAGCACTTGGCCGCGGGCGTGCGCGGCCTCGGGGTCTTCGAGCTGATCCACGACGGCGATCCGCAGCGCGGCATCGCGGCGGTGTGCTGGCGCCTGACCGGTGATCCCGGCTTCAACCTCTACGACTTGTCCGACCGGCTGCGCTCCAGAGGCTGGCTGATCGCGGCCTATCCGCTACCCGCGGACCGGAACGACGAGACGGTGATGCGCGCGGTGCTGCGCCACGGCTTCACCGTCGACATGGCCGACATGCTGATCGCCGATCTGGGCCGCTGCATGGAACAGCTGCGGCGGCGGCCGTTCTCGACCTCACTCACGCGCGCGGAGGCGGGCGGCTTCACGCACGACGCGACGGCGGCGGTGCCGGAGACGACGATCGCTCCGTCCTGATCGTGACAGCGCCGCCGCCCGGCTACGCCATTCGCGGGCGGCGGCGCCGATCGGTCGCGCCACGGCGGTCCCGACCGGCCACGGGCGATGGGGCCGACCCGCCGCCGCCCGCGGCGTCAGTCATGCGGCTCGAACGGCCGGGAAGGGCTCCCACCGGTAGGTCGTTCCCGCCGCACCGTGCAACAGCGCCAGGTCGACGGCATCGAGCACGGCTTGCCGGGGGCCCGAACGCGTCAGCTGCGCGGCGGATACGGCCAGTCGCAGCACGCCGCCGCGACGGGCGGTGCGCGCGGCGCCCATGACCAGGGCGCGGCACCACCAGGGTTCGGCGCGGAAGCCCTCGCCGATGCCGTACACCCTGGACTTCTGCGCCATATTGCGCTCCAGGTCGATGATCGAGGTCAACCCGAGCGCCAGCCGGAAACCGACCTCGGGCAGCGCGTCCAGCGCGCCCGTCGAGGCATCCCAGCGCGGGGCCGCGAACAGCCGGGTACGCAGGTCGGCCTGCTCCAGCACGCGATCCGCGGCGGTCAACCGCAATCGGGCCTCGTGCCGGGGCAGCGCGGCGAACTCGGCGCGCCGCCGCTTGGTGGCCGCCTGGTCGTAGCCGTGCAGCACGATGGCGTCGCCGCGGGCCCGGCGGCCGCGCAACCAGGCCTGCGTCGCCGGGTCGTCGAGCAACCGGTATTTGCCTTTCAGCCGCGGAGCCACCAGCAGCGAGAGGGGCACGCCGCGCCGATCCATCTCCTCGGCGAACCCCATCGCCGTGTCCCGGGTGGTGTCCCTGATCCCGGAGACCGATACGACCAGCTCAGCGTTCATGCATCCACGGTGCCAGCCGCACGTGTCCGCGACGTGCAGGCTATATGACCAGGTGGCGAACACTCCGTCACGCCTGCGTCGGCCGCTCGCCCCGCGGTCGGCGCGCCGCTTTCACCGGTGCGCCCGGCGATCGGGCGGTGCGTTACGCGTCGGCGAGACCGACCGTGTCGAGCAGCCAGGCGTGTTCGAAGGCCACTTCCCGCCACTTCTCGTAGCGCCCGCTGACGCCGCCGTGGCCCGCGCTCATCTCCGTCTTCAACAGCAGCGGCGCGTCGCCGGTGGCGGTGGCGCGCAGCTTGGCGATCCACTTCGCGGGCTCCACGTACAGCACGCGGGTGTCGTTCAGGCTGGTGATCGCCAGGATCGCCGGATAGTCCTTGGCCTCGACGTTCTCATACGGCGAGTAGGACTTCATGTACTCGTAGACGTCCTTGTCGGCCAGCGGGTTGCCCCACTCGTCCCACTCGATCACGGTGAGCGGCAGCGACGGGTCGAGGATGGAGGTGAGCGGATCGACGAACGGCACGTTCGCCAGGATGCCCGCGAACAGCTCGGGGGCCAGGTTCGCCACCGCGCCGACCAGCAGGCCACCCGCGCTGCCGCCGTCGGCGACCATCCGGTCCGGGGCGGTGACTCCCGCGTCGACGAGATGCCGGGCGCAGGCCACGAAGTCGGTGAAGGTGTTCTTCTTGGTGAGCGTCTTGCCGTGCTCGTACCAGAGCCTGCCCATCTCGCCGCCGCCGCGCACGTGCGCGACCGCGAAGACCATGCCGCGATCCAGCAGCGACAGGCGGGCGACCGAGAACGACGGGTCGATGCTCGCCTCGTAGGAGCCGTAGCCGTAGAGCAGCAACGGTTTGGGCTCGTCGGCCGCGGTGGTCTTCTTCCGCACCAGCGAGATCGGAATCCGGGTGCCGTCCTCGGCGACCGCCCACTGCCGGTGCTGTTCGTAGTCGTTCGCGTCGTAGCCGCCGAGCACGGGCTGTTCCTTGCGCAACAGCAGCTCGCCGGTGGCCGGGACGTAGTCGAATACCTGCATCGGCGTGATGAACGAGGTCAGTCCGATGCGCAGGGTCGGCTGGGCCCACTCCGGATTGGCTCCGACGCCGACCGCGAAGAGTTCCAGATCGATGTCGAGTTCGCGCCGCTCGCCGTAACCGTCGGCGGTCAGCGGCCACACCGCGATCCGGGTGAGCGCCTCGCGCCGGTAGCTGAGCACCAGGTGGTCGCGGAACGCGTCGATGTCCTCGAGCCGCACGTCCTCGCGATGCCCGATCAGTGGCGTCAGGTTCGACGGGTCGTCGACCGGCGCCTCGGCCAGCACGAAGTTCTCCGCCTTGATGCCGTCCACCACGTCGTTGTGCAGGATCAGGAAGCGGTCTTCGCCGCCGATCACCGCATGCTCGGCGGAATACTCGACACCCTCGCGGCGCGGCAGCAGCACGCGGAACTCGCCCTCGGGATCGTCGGACTCCAGCACCCAGCCCTCGCTGGTGATCTTGGAACCGACCCAGATCATCAGGTACTTCTCCGAGCGGCTGGCGCCGATGCTCACCCAGTAGCGCTCGTCGGGCTCGTGGAACACCTTGACGTCCGGATCGGTGCTGCCGAGCCGGTGCCGCCACACCGTGTCGGGCCGCCAGGACTCGTCGACGGTCTGATAGAAGACGTGGCTGCCGTCCAGCGACCAGGTCGCACCCGGTGCCGTGCCCGCGATCTCGTCGCCGAGCAGCTCGCCGGTGCGCAGATCCTTGAAGCGCAGCACGTACCGCTCGTCACCGACGTTGTCCACCGAGTAGGCGAGCAGCGTGCCGTCATGACTGATCGAGAACGCGCCGAGGGCGAAGAAGTCGTACCCTTCGGCCAGCTCGTTGCTGTCGAGCAGCACCTCTTCGCCCGGGACCTCGGTCTCCGCGCTCAGCTGGGGCGGAGTCCACTCGTCGATGCCTTGGGCGCCCGCGGCGATCGGGCACCGGCAGTGCACGCCGTACTGCTTGCCCTCGAAGCTGCGCGAGTAGTACCAGTACTCGCCCAGCCGGGTCGGCACCGAGAGGTCGGTCTCCTGGGTGCGCGCCTTGATCTCGTCGAAGATCGTCTCGCGCAACGTGCTCAGGTGCTCGGTCTGCGCCTCGGTGTAGGCGTTCTCCGCCTCCAGATAGGCGATGACGTCGGGATTCTCCTTGTCCCGCAGCCACTCGTACTCGTCGACGAACACGTCGCCGTGGTGCACCCGCCGGGTGGGCACCGTCTCGGCGACCGGCGGCGCCACCGCGCCGCTACCGGGTTCGGAGATCGTTCCGCTGTCGAGAGCCATGGCGTCCACCCTACTGTCCGGAGGCCTCGCCACCCGCCGCACGGATGATGCCGTCGAGCACGTCGCTCGTCCGGCGCAGATCGCGCATCGCCTGATCGATTCTGGCGCGTTCCTCGGTGAGCTTCTCCACCAGGAACGGCGTCGCCGTGGCATTGGGTGTGCCGTCGACGTCGTGGATACACGGCAGCAGTTCGCCGATGGTGTCGCTGTGCAGGCCCGCGGCGAACATCTCCTGGATGCGCCGCACCCGGTCGACCGCCGCCTCCGGATACTCCCGCTGCCCGCCGGAGGACCGCTGCGCGGCCAGCAGACCTCTGGTTTCGTAGTACCGCAGCGACCGGACGCTCACGCCGGTCCGCTCGGCCAGTTCACCGATCCGCACTTTCACTCCTTGACCTAACATCAATGTCAGGTTTTACGGTACAGCCATGCTGCTGTTGACCGAATACCGCGACCATCCGCTCGACCTGCCCAACCGGATCGTCATGTCGCCGATGACCCGGCTGCGCTCGCTGCCCGACGGCTCGCCGACCGGCGATGTCGCCGACTACTACGCCCAGCGAGCGACGGCCGGGCTCATCGTCACCGAGGGCATCTGGCCGCATTCGACCGGCCAGAGCGAAGCCTGGGTGCCCGGCTTGCAGACCCCCGCGCATGTCGCGGCGTGGCGCCGGGTCACCGAGGCGGTACACACGCGCGGCGGCCGGATCTTCGCGCAACTGATGCACGGGGGACGCAAGGGCCACCCGCTCGCCCGGATCGATGGGTCCTGGCCCGCCGGACCGTCGGCGGTGCTGGACGACGACCGGGTGCACCTGATCGACGGCGGAAAGGCCGATCCGATCACGCCGGCCGCCCTCGATCGCGCCGGTATCGCGGCAGCCGTGGAGCACTACGCCGCCGCCGCGCGCAATGCGATGGACGCGGGCTTCGACGGTGTCGAGATCCACGGCGCGAACAGCTATCTGCTGCACCAGTTCCTGGCCGACAACACCAACCTGCGCGACGACGAATACGGCGGTTCGATCGTCAACCGCATGCGGCTGCCCCTCGCGGTGGTGGACGCGGTGACCGGGGCGATCGGCGCGGAACGCACCGCCATCCGGCTCTCGCCGGGCAATCCGCAGTTCAACATGTCCGAGGCCGACCCGGGCCCGCTCTACCGCGCACTCGTCGCCGAACTCGACCGGCGCGGCCTGGCGTACCTGCACCTCACCGACGACGACCGCTACCCCGCGCTGCGTGACCTGCGGCCGCGCTGGCACGGCACGCTCATCGCGAACATCGGCGAGAACCGCGAACCGACCACGGCGGCGGGCGCCGAACAGGTGCTGCGCGCCGGCCTCGCCGACTTGGTCTCGTTCGGCAGATCGTTCATCTCCAATCCCGATCTCGTGCACCGCATCCGCTACGACCTGCCCCTGGCTCCCATTCGCGAGGAATTCCTCTACGGCCGCACCGCCGAGGGCTACAGCGACTATCCGAACTGGACGGCAGCCGAATTGGTGCGCGACTGACCCGTCCCTCAGAAGGGCGGAGGCCGAGCCTGCGGACTCAGTCCCCCAGCGCACCCCGGATCGAGGCGGCGAGATAATCCAGATCCTCCCGCCGCGGACTGGTCGGGCGGCCACGCAACCCGAAGCCGTCCCCCGGGGTGCGCGGGATGACGTGCAGATGCACATGGAAGACCTCCTGCCCCGCCGTCACCCCGTCCGCCAGAAAGAAATTGACCCCGTCGCACCCCACCTCACTTGCCCGCATCGCCGCCGCGAGCCGCTGCCCCACCTGGAACAACTTTCCCCCGACCACCGGATCGAGCTCCGCCAGACTGCGCGCCGCCACCTTCGGCACCACCAGCAGATGCCCCGGCGTCATCGGCCGAATGTCCATGAACGCCACCACATCGTCGTCCTCGTAGACCTTGCTCGACGGCGCCCGCCCGGCAACGATATCGGCGAAAATCGTGTAGGGATTCACGACCCGCAGCCTATGCGGTCATCTGTCGCGTTCGTGCTCCGCAATCGCATAGCTCGAACACAACGGGTGCGGTACCCGGCGCCTTTCCCGACGAAGACCGCGACACGCACGTCTTCGCATCGAGCCATCGTGGAGAGAATTTGCCGACGCCGTTGGTCTGGCTCCTTCGCGAAATGCCACCGCCGCTGCCCGGGCAGACACAAATTTCGAACCAGCGCTCGTGCATGGTCGAGCTGCGGGGTGGGAACGAGCGCGGCGCACAGTATGTAGCGGTCGCGACGAATCGACTCGTCCACGAAGGCGTGAATGGGCACCGAGGGACAATACCGGCCCCCGATCATGCCGACGAACGATTCCGTCGCGAAAGGCGCAGTCCCGCTAGAGGATTGGCGACGGCGAATACCGTGCCGCGTCCGGGTACCGGTCGACCAGTTTCTGCACTTGCCCGACGACGTCGGCGACCTGCGCTTCGGCCGCGCCGACGAAGGCGGACTTGTCGGACAGCGCGGCGTCGAGGGCGGGACGATCGAGGGGGAAGCGCGGGTCGGCGGCGAGGCGGTCCAGCAGGTCGGGTTCGCGGCCCTGCTCGCGCATGGCCAGGGCGACCGCTACGGCGTGCTCCTTGATGACCTCGTGCGCGGTTTCGCGACCGACACCGGCGCGGACAGCGGCCATGAGCATGCGGGTGGTGGCGAGGAAGGGGAGGTAACGGTCCAGTTCGCGGGCGACCACCGCGGGGTAGGCGCCGAACTCGGCCAGCACGGTGAGGAAGGTTTCCATCATGCCGTCGATGGCGAAGAACGCGTCCGGCAGTGCGACGCGGCGGACCACCGAGCAGAACACGTCGCCCTCGTTCCACTGCGCGCCCGCCAGCTCGGCCGCCATCGAGGCGTAACCGCGCAGCACCACCTGCAAGCCGTTGACACGTTCGCAGGAGCGGGTGTTCATCTTGTGCGGCATCGCCGAGCTGCCCACCTGCCCGGGCTGGAAACCCTCGGTGACCAGCTCGTGCCCGGCCATCAGCCGGATGGTGTGCGCGAACGAGGACGGGCCTGCGCCCACCTGCACCAGCGCGGAGAGCACGTCGTGATCGAGCGAGCGCGGGTAGACCTGGCCGACACTGGTGAACACGGTCGCGAAACCCAGGTGCCGGGCCACCTGCTGCTCCAGCCGGGCGAGCTTGGCCGGGTCGCCGCCGAGCAGGTCGAGCATGTCCTGCGCGGTGCCCATCGGGCCCTTGATCCCGCGCAGCGGGTAACGGTCGATCAGCTCGCGCAGCCTGGTCAGCGCGATCAGCAATTCGTCGGCGGCGGAGGCGAACCGCTTGCCCAGCGTGGTGGCCTGCGCGGCGACGTTGTGCGAACGGCCGGCCATCACCAGCGCCTGGTATTCGGCGGCGCGCTCGGCCAGTCGCGCGGCGATCGCGACGCCGTGGGCGTGCACGTGCTCGAGCGAGAGCCGGATCTGCAGCTGCTCCACGTTCTCGGTGAGGTCGCGGCTGGTCATGCCCTTGTGCACGTGCTCGTGACCGGCCAGCGCGTTGAATTCCTCGATGCGCGCCTTCACGTCGTGCCGGGTGACCCGCTCACGTTCGGCGATGGAGGCGAGGTCGACCTCGTCGAGCACCCGCTCGTAGTCCGCGATGACCCCGTCGGGCACGTCGACGCCCAGCTCCGCCTGTGCCCGCAGCACCTCCAGCCACAGCCGCCGCTCGAGGACGATCTTGTGCTCCGGCGACCACAGGTGCACCAGCTCCGGGCTGGCGTAACGGGTGGCGAGGACATTGGGGACGATGCTCACGTCCGGTCAGTCTAGTGCGCGGTAACGATCCACTTGCTGGGGCGTGGCGCGCACGGGGCCGTCCGCGCTCGCGTAGGCCGCCGGTTCGGGGGTGGCCGCCCGCGCCGGAGGCGCGACGATGTCGATGACTTCCAGCAGCGCGCCGCGGGCCATCCGCCGCGGTTCGGGGTCGATCTCGGTGAGCGCGGCGACGACCGCGCCGTCCACCACCGCGACCAGCCTGCGCAGTTGTTCCGGCCGCACCATCCGGTCGGAGCGGCGCAGCACGTCGGCCAGCAGCTCGTCCAGCTGAGCGCGCAACCGGAGCTGGACTTCGCGCAGCTCCGGGTGCCGCGCCGAGGCGACCGAACGCTCGTAGCGGGCGATCAGCTGCCCGCGCGCGCCCTCGTCGGGGCCGTCGCTGCCCACCAGGAGGTCGAGCACCAGGTCGACGGTGGCCTCAGCGCCGCGGCGGCGGTGGCTGACCTCGCCGACCCGCCTGCGCATCGCGTCCAGCTCGGCGTTGCCGCTGAACTCGACCGCCCGGGCGATGAGGTCGTCCAGGGATTCGAAGTAGTAGGTGGTCGACGCCAGGGGCAGATCAGCGCGCGTCGCAACCGAACGGTGCCGCACCGCCTCGAACCCGCCTTCGAGCAGGAGTTCGGCGGCGGCGGCTATCAAAGCCTGGCGACGCCGTTCGCCTTTCGGGGTCGTCGCGGTGATCACCGTGCCATCGTGCCAGTCGTCATCAGTTCTTCCAGGGGAAATCAGCGAGGAAAAGCAACCAAGGTTGTTTTACCGCATCCGCGCGGCCAGGGTGCCGAACTGCGGAAAGTTCTTGCCGGGCAGGGCATCACCCACCTAGATAGTGCCCTAGACGCAGCAGCGCCGCCTCGATGTCGGCGGTGGCTCCGGCGAACGAGAAACGAACCGTGCGGTGTCCGTTGACGGTGTCGAAATCCACCCCCGGCGCGAGCGCGACGCCTGTGTGGTTCAGTACGTCGGCGCACCAGGCGCGGGAGTCGTCGGTGAGGTGACCGATGTCGGCGTAGGCGTAGAAGGCGCCGTCGGCGGGGGCGAGTTCGGTGATGCCCAGTTTCGGCAGCCCGTCCAGCAGCAACCGCCGGTTCACCGCGTACCGCCGGACGTGCCCGTCGAGTTCCTCCTTGGCCTCGGCGCCGAAGGCGTGCAACGCCGCGTACTGGGAGATCGCGGGCGGGCACACGGTCAGGTTCGAGGCCAGCCGCTGCAACGCGGGGCGCAGCCCGCTCGGGGCCAGCATCCAGCCCAGCCGCCAGCCGGTCATGGAGAAGTACTTGGACACCGAGCCGATCACCACCGCTTCCCGCGAGGTCTCCCAGGCCGACGAGGTCGCGTTGTCGGCGCCCACGCTGTCGTAGGTGATGCCGTGGTAGATCTCGTCGGAGATCAGCAGGGTGCCGCGCTCCTCGCACCAGCGGGCCAGGGCGGCGAGTTCGGCGGGGGCGATCATGGTGCCGGTGGGGTTGGCGGGGCTGGCCACCACGAGACCGGCGGGCGGCTCCGGGAGCGCATCGAGCATGGCGACGGTGGGCTGGAATCTGGTTTGCGCGCCGCAGTCGAGTTCGAGCACCCGGCAGCCGAGCGCGGCGAGGGTGTTGCGATAGGCCGGATAACCGGGACGGGCGACCACGACGGTGTCGCCCGGGTCGAACGCGGCGAGGAAGATCAGCGAGAACGCGCCGGACGAGCCGGTCGTCACCACCACGTCGTCCGGATCGACCCGGTAACCATAGGTGTCTCGATGGTGTTCGGCGATCGCTTCCCGGATCGCCAGGATGCCGAAAGTCTCGGTGTAACCGAGCAATTCGGACCGAATGGCCAGCTCGGTCGCGCGCAGGACCGGCGCGGGCGCGGGCGTCGACGGCTGCCCGGCGGCGAGCACGAGCACATCACCGTGGGTCCGGGCGCGTTCCGCGGCGGCTTTCCAGACATCCATCACGTAGAAAGGTGGAATGGTCGACCGGCGAGATTCTCTGGACACTCGACAGACGGTAGAGCACCTATTACCGCGCGGCCGCGGTTATGGTCTCCCCTGATGCTCGATAAGTCTCGACGAGGCGGGCTCGACCGAGTGCGCGGAGTGGCCGGTGTCGGCGTCATTCCGCGCGATTGGCGCGCGCGCTCGCCGCGACGATCCGGCAGGCGGCTCATCGGGGGTGGCGGCAAGCTCGATCCCCGCGCCCTGTGGGCCCGCCGCCGCCACCCGCGAGCCTGGTGGGAGCGCAAACCGGACCCGCGCGACCTGTGGCGGCGCAAACCCACCGGCGAGGAGTTGCTCGCACTGGCGCGCAAGCACCAGGTGCTGCTGGCCGGGCTCGTCGCGACCGCGGTTTTCGCCGCGGGCGACACGTCGTTCGCCGGGACGGTCACCGGTCGCACTCCCGCGCCGGATCGCGGCCAGCGCGTGGCCGTGGCGTATCCGCCGCAGATGCAGAGCACCCCACCGTCGGTGACGCGGCTGCTGAACGCGATCGCCAATGGTGAGCGGCTGCGCGAACAGGCAGTGGTCGCGGCCGCCGCGCGCGCGACGCTGGAACGCGCGAAGGCCGAGGCGGCCGCCGCCGTCGCCGGTGAGCGTCAGCCGTGGATGACCGCGACCGCGCCGGTGCAGCCAGGGGCGATGCCGCCGAGCGGCCGAGGCTTCGCGCTGCCCGCGCACGGCGTGTTCACCTCGGGCTTCGGGTCGCGCTGGGGCACCTTCCACGCCGGTATCGACATCGCGGGCCCGATCGGCACCCCGATCTACGCGGTCGCCGACGGCACGGTCATCGACGCGGGACCGGCGCAGGGCTTCGGGCTGTGGGTACGCATCCGCCACGACGACGGCAGCATCACCGTCTACGGGCACATGTACGACTTCTTCGTCTCGGTCGGCGAGCGGGTGCCCGCGGGAATGCAGATCGCCCGCATGGGCAACCGCGGCGACTCCACCGGCCCGCACCTGCACTTCGAGGTGATCGTCGGCGCGCAGCACGTGGACCCGCAGCAGTGGCTGGCGGTGCGCGGACTCACGTTCGGCTGAGGAACGCGCGTCTGCTCAGCGGTATCGGAGACGACTCCGCGCACCCGAGGATCGACCCGCGGCGCGAGTCGTGGTCGAAGACGGTCGGCCACGGGTTCGGTCACATGGCCGCGGCGGATCGCGCCTGCGCTGTCGAACTGACTGCCGACCGAGCGCAGGATCAGCGATCCGAGGGGCAGCGCACAGTCCGCCGAGCCGCCGGCTCAGACCTCGATGCGGCCTTCGACGGCGGCCAAGCCGATGTCCGTGCGGTAGTGGCTGCCCGGCAGTTTGATCGCGGCGATGCGGTCGTAGGCGCGGGTGCGGGCCTCGGTGAGGTCGGCGCCGACGCCGACCACGTTCAGCACCCGTCCACCCGCGGAGATCAGAGCGCCGTCCTCGCGCTGCGTGGTGCCCGCGTGCAGCACCGTCGCGTTCTCGTCGAGCGCGCCCTCGCCCGCTCCCGAGATCGCGTCGCCGAGGCGCGGGCGGCCCGGGTAGTTCTCCGCGGCGAGCACCACGGTGATCGCCGAGCCGTCGCGCCAGCGCGGCGGGGCGACCTGCGCCAGCGTGCCGGTGGCGGTGGCGTACAGCAGCTCGCCGAGCGGACTGTCCAGCAGCGCGAGCACCGCCTGCGTCTCGGGATCGCCGAAGCGGCAGTTGAATTCGACCACGGCGGGCCCGGCCGCGCCGATCGCCAGCCCCGCGTAGAGCAGGCCGGAGAACCCGCTGCCACGCCGCACCAATTCGGCCGCAACGGGTTTCACCACGTCATCGACGATGGCGGTGACGGCCGATTCGGGCAGCCAGGGCAGCGGCGTGTAAGCGCCCATGCCGCCGGTATTGGGCCCGGTGTCACCGTCACCGACGCGCTTGTGGTCCTGCGCGGGCAGTAGCGGGACCACCGTCTCGCCGTCGACCAGGCAGAACAGCGAGACTTCCGGTCCGTCCAGGAACGATTCCAGCAGCACCGGGTGGCCCTGCTCGAGCAGTTCGGCCCCGTGCTCGCGCGCGGCGGAGCGGTCGGCGGTCACCACCACGCCCTTGCCCGCGGCGAGTCCGTCGTCCTTCACCACCCAGGTGGGACCGAAGCGGTCGAGCGCGTCGTCCAGCTCGGCCGGGTTGTCCACCACCTCGCTGTGCGCGGTGCGCACGCCCGCCGCGGACATCACATCCTTGGCGAATGCCTTGGAACCCTCGATCCGGGCGGCCGCGGCCGACGGGCCGAAGCACGGGATGCCCGCGACTCGCAGCGCGTCGGCGACGCCGAGCACCAGCGGGACCTCGGGACCGATCACCACCAGGTCGGCATCCACTTCGGTGGCCAGCGCGACGACGTCTTCGGCGGCGCAGGGGTCGACCGGGCGGACCTGCGCGTGCTGGGCGATGCCCGCGTTGCCGGGGGCGGCGAAGAGCGCGGTCACCGCGGGGTCCCGGCGCAGGGCCAGGACGAGGGCATGTTCACGGGCTCCGGAACCGATGACGAGTACACGCACGGCAGACAGCCTAAACGAGCCGTTCGCCGTCTTCGCCGCTGCCGGTGCGCGCGAAGGGGATGATGAATAGGGACAACGGATGTGGGGCCTGACCGCTCCTGCCACCGGAGCACCCGAAGGAAGTGCTGAGAATGGGTCTGATCGACGGACTGATGGGCAACGCCGGCCGGATCGATCCCGCGCAGGCGCAACAGGAGTACGGCAAGCTCCTCGGCAGCGGCGAACAGGTCTATGCCGCCTACCTGCTGGTTCGGGATGCGATGCTGTTCACGAACCGCCGCCTGATCCTCATCGACAAGCAGGGCGTCACCGGCCGCAAGGTGAGCTACCACAGCGTGCCGTATCGCGCGATCACCCATTTCTCGGTGGAGACCGCGGGCACCTTCGATCTGGACGCCGAGCTGGCCATCTGGATCGCGGGCACCGCCGAACCGCTGCTGAAGCGGTTCAACCGCCAGGTGGACATCTACGAGGTGCAGGGCATCCTGTCGCATTTCGTCGCGGTGTAGCGCGGGCCGGTACGGCTCCCCGGCGCACCGGCCCGTCTACGCTGCGGGACATGGCTTCTGTCTTCAGCGCGATCATCGCCGGTCAGCTCCCGGGCCGTTTCGTCTGGGAGGACGACGAGTTCGTCGGCTTCCTCACCATCGCCCCGGTCACCCCTGGTCACACCCTCGTGGTGCCTCGCAAAGAGATCGACCAGTGGCAGGACGTCGAGGCCGACACCTTCGCCCGGCTCACCGCCGTCGCCCAGAAGATCGGCCAGGCCGTGCGTGCTGCCTGGGAGGCCCCGCGCGCCGGTCTGCTGATCGCGGGCTTGGAGGTGCCGCACCTGCACGTCCATGTGTTCCCCGCCTTCTCGATGGGCAACTTCGACATCTCCGGCGCCGACCCGAATCCGAGCCCCGAGTCCCTGGACGAGGCCCAGGCCAAGATCAAGCAGGCACTGCGCGACCTCGGCCACGGCGGCAACGTCCCCGACTGAATCGCATTCGGCGAGGTCCGGCCGCGGCTCGCGGTCGGACCTTCCGCTTCGATCCGTCAACCCACGTCGCGCAGCGGAGTATCCACCCCTCCGACCGCCACCGTCGCGAGCGTCTGGGCCGGTGTCCAATAGATCCGGCCGTGCTCGAAATCCTGATAGGTGCCGGTGTCCCAGGGGATCTCGTCGCTCGCCGGCCAGCCAAGCGGCCCGTTCTCGTAGCCCGCGCGGTTCCAGCGGTCGCGGATCGCGCCGTGCACCCAGTAGACGCTGCCGCTGGATTGCCGCCGGTAGAGCGCCCCGCCCTGGAAGCCTTGCACCTCACCCGCCGCCTGGCCGTCCGGCCCGGAAAGCACGGCACGGTCGGTGATCGGGTAGCCGAGCGGACCCGCCTCCCAGCCCAACTGCTCGAACTTTCCCCACA
Source organism: Nocardia sp. NPDC047654 (assembly GCF_043205035.1). Lineage (NCBI taxonomy): Bacteria > Bacillati > Actinomycetota > Actinomycetes > Mycobacteriales > Nocardiaceae > Nocardia > Nocardia sp. NPDC047654. The sequence continues at coordinate 248,012 of NZ_JBIDDF010000004.1, read as the reverse complement.
GCGTCTCCGGGATGGCGTGCGCACCGGTATCCGGATGCCAATAGATGTACCCGTGCTCGAACTGGGCGAAGCGGCCCGCGCCGTCGGGCGTCGCGATCTCACCCTGCGTGATCCGGGTGCCCAGCCATGGATTCGCGGCCGCGCAATCGTTGATCGCGTTCGGTTCCGACCCGGTCGGCTCGCCGGTGGCGAAACCGCGCACGTCGTCGGCGAACACGTCCCAGGGGAAATTCGGTCCCACGTCGGTGTGCGTGCCGATGCCGAGACACTCGGTGACGTACTTGTGGTCGGAGATGCCCTGGCGCCGCTGATAAGGCGGCGCGATGACATACGTGTCGAACCCGTATTTGCGCGCGTCCTGCACCGCGAGCCAGGCCGCGATCCGGATGTCGTCGCGGATGCTGAGCCAGTCGTTGCGGCTCCACGCGGCACGGCTGCCCGCGAAGCAGAGGTTGATCGTGAACGAGTTCGCGTCCAGCACCGACCAACTGGCCAGATCGGTGTCGACCACGTCTACCACCACGCGATCGCGCACGGTGTAGTGGTAGCTCACCCCATTCGCCGGATTGTTCAGGTAGTTGGCCAGGCTCTCGGCCGTTCCGTTGCCTTCCTGAGTGTGTAGCAGGAAGTTCTCGACGCGCGCCCCGTGCCTGCTGGAGGCGGAGTCGCCCATTCGGTCCAGTTCGACGTAATCCGGCTTCTGCATGGCTCCCCCTGGATTCGAGATGGCCTTCGACCACTGGCCGTAGTCGTCGGCGAGGACTTTGTTCACATCCACCACGACGCCTGCGACCCGATCGCTGTCGATGCGGATCTGATGGAGGTGCGCGGCGGGATGGTCGCCGTTGATCGAGGAATCGCCGGACCAGTTGTGTTGCCAGAACCAACAGGCGACACCGTCCTCGAGTGCCCAGTCGATGCACCGGGCATTGCCGTACATACCGGTCCATTCCCATCCGACCACCGATGCCCAGCCCCGTAGAAACGGAGCGATCAGCGAATTCCACTCCGCCAAAGACGGATTCGCGTCGACCGGGGCGTACAGCGGACGGAAACGTGGCCCGCCGGCCGCGAGGTGGTAATCCAGCGCGATCCGCGCATGACGCACGCCCGCGTCGTAACCGCCTTTCCAATCCGACGTCTCACCCTTGCCGTACTGGTAATTGCTCACTATCTCGAGCCCGATGGCGCGCAATCGGTCGCAGTATTCCCGCCGCAGCGGCTTCGCACCGAAATTCGCGCCCGGACGGGAATCGCTGAAGTAACCGATGACGCCCGCGTATCCGGCGTCCTTGATCGCTTGCGGATCGATAAGGGCTGCGGAGAAATCGATCAGCTCAGTCATCGCGCACCCCCGTGCTCGTACGAGCCCGCGTATCGGTCGGCAGCGACGCGTTGTATTCGTCCATCTCAGCAACTTTCGGCAGATGAAGAACCCGATACAGCTAGGTTCACCCAGTGTGCGCGAAGTATGCCGACATGTCCCGTTTGTGGCTCATCTGGTGTTTGCCTGTGACCTGAACAGGCCCTTTGCGAGAGATGTTTGCGCACACCAGACTACAAACAGACTCGTAGCCGAAAACATGCTCGTCGGTCGGTAATCAGATCTGCTGACAGTTCGCTAGCGTTCGCCATACTGGTCGGCCGCTTCGCTCGGCCATTTCGGCCGGGTCCGACGACGAATCGCCCGACGTTTCCGGCCGAATTCGCACCGGATACGTTCGGCGACACCCGGAACCACTCACTGCCGACCTTCACCATGAGGAAGTGGCGACCGAACCCGGTCAGCGTGGTCTCGCCGCCCGCAAGGAGACTGCGTCTCCCAGGGCAGCCGGGAAACCTGGTCTTTCAGCTCAAATCTTGACGTTGGCCCACTTCGCGAACCGGGCCAGGGAATCGGTGCCACGGCGGGCGTGGGCGAGCACGCGCACGGTCTCGTGGACTTGGGGATGGTTGCGCGTCAGGCCCGGTGCGATCCGGCGCGCCTGGTCGAGGCTGGTGAGGGCGCGCTGCTTGTCACCGTGTAGCAACCACGCGCGCGACACGTCGATCCAGTGATGCCCGGCACGGGACGGTGTGACCGATGCCGGTAGCCGAATCCGCTCGGCGCGGCTCACCGCGGTCGTGCCATCGGACAACTCGACGGGCACAGCGACGGAGTGGATCTCGACGTTCGACAACTGGAACCCGGTCCCGTACTCCTGATACCGCTCGGAGCTGATCGCCTCGCCGATCCGGCGTGCTTCCCGGAGATGCGTGTCGGCGGTGTCGGCGTCGAGCGCGCGGGCCGACAGTATCGACCCGCGCAAGTGCAACGCGCCCCGCACCGCGAGGACTTCCGGTGTCGCAGGCAACTGTTCGGCGGCGGCGTGCGCGCGTTCGATGATCCGCAGCCCACCGGCGTACGCGCCGGAATACAGCAGGATCAGCGCGCGATGGTATTCCGCCGCGAGCGGCCACACCGGGTCACCACTGCGCTCAGCGGCCCACACGCAGCGCTCGGCGGCCAGTCCAGCGAGGTCGAGGTAGCCGTACCGGTAGGCGACCGACGACGCGCTGTTGTAGGCGTAGGCGAGCGTCGCATAGATCTTCTCCACACGATGCCCGGAAGGCTCGTCGCTCGCGAGCACATGCAAACCGTGGATCACCTCCGGCAGTTCGGCAGTGTGATCTCCGTACCGGCCGCGACCCCTGCTCTCCTGAACCCGACGCAGCGTGGCCGTCAACTCTTCCAGCGTGCTCGGCGCACTCGGAGGTTCGTCGTCGAATGCCAGCAGCTTCCGGCGCAACTCGCGAATGGTGGCGTGCGCTCCGGCATCGTCACCCGCCGGGGTGTAGGGCTGCCCGGTCAGGTTCTCGATGCTCACCCCGAGAGCGGCTGCCACGGCTGCGACGAACGCGGGCGAGGCAGGCCGGGTGCCTCGCTCGACCTTGCGCAGCAGCGAAATCGAGACGTTCGCCTTCTGCGCGAGCTGTATCTGTGTGAGCCGAACCAGCTTGCGCGCCCTGGCGGTCCGTTCCCCGATCCCGGCATCGTCCATGTCTCCACGGTGACACACGATGTGCCGCTTCGCGGGGTCTCACTCAGGACAAGGTATTCGCAGGCCCCGGCGTCGGGTTGGAGGCGACGCGACATCCCTCAAGCCGGGTCCGGCGGGCGGTCGTAGGCGTCGATCGCGGCCTTGGATGTCGAGGAGTCCTGCAACACCAACTCCCACGGCCCGGAGTTGATTTCGAAACTCTTGCCGAACCCGACCCACTTACCCGCCATCCGTGCGCCGGTCAGCTCGATCAGCAGTTGGATAGCCCCGTGGTAGTAGGCACCGCGGTAGTAACCGTCCTGGGCAGTGTGTTCGCGCCATGTGCCCGTAGCGACGTGCCCGTCAACGGTCAGGTCCATTTCCATGGAGGACTGCGCGGAGTTCGGCAAGGAGCGCACAGTCAGGCGGCCGTCGTGCTGCAACACCACGACATGGTGTACAGCCGTGAACGTGGCATCTCGCCCAGACGAGTAGTACTCGTAGCGGGATAGCCAAATCCCCGAGTAGTTGCCTGGCGTCCTCGGTCGCCGTGCGGCGGCGAACTGTTCGGGCGCGACTTCACCGATAGCGGAGTCGACCTCGGTTCCGTCCTCACCGCCGGAGAGACTTCGGCCGGCCATCACGGCACCGAACCCCAACGACTCGATCGGTAGCCGCATCACTTTCTCCAGAGCCCGCGCGTGCGACGGCCGTGGGTTGGCGGTGAGCCCGGATTCCCAGCGCTGCACAAGGCGTTTGGTCGCACTGGCGCACCCGGCTTCCCGGAGTGCCCGCGCCAGGTCGTCCTGGCTCATCAGGCGCGCGTTGCGGGCCGCGCGCAGTGCCGTATTAGGTGCGGAAGCCATGTCGCCACGGTAGCCCTTTGACGCCTTAATGTCGCCCTGAATAGAGGTGCATTGACGCCGGTTACGTCATCGCGCGGACACACCCCGTCAGCCGAGTCTGGATATGGCCCCGGCGTCGGGTCGAGACCCGACCTCCTCGGCGCCGGGCGCCTACCAACCACACCACAACACAACACAACACATGAAGGGGTAACCAGAATGCCCGCAGAGCTCGCAGTCACCCTGATCGTCATGGCCGCCGTCGGCGGACTGCTGATACTCGTCTTCTGGGTGTTGCCCTGGCTACTCGACCTCGGCGGCGAGCCGGACGAGTCGGTCTCGGCGCGTGAGATCTTCGCGCGGCTGGAGGACGAGCAGCGATGACGACGCGGCGTTCCTGGGTGGAGGACTACTGCGAAGACGGCAATATGCCTGCCGACGACGAGCACGCGCGAGGGCTGATGAAACTGCACGCGAGCTGCGCCCCGCCGTGTCCGCGAAAGCTGAGCGCGGAGCGCTATCTCCGCGAGCACGGCCTCTACCACTGAGCTCAGACGCGCAGCGGCTGCGACATCCAGCCCCCTGTCAGGATTGAACTGACGACCGCTCGCTTACAA
>NZ_JBIDDF010000004.1:66673-243433 GCF_043205035.1 Nocardia sp. NPDC047654 | reverse complement strand
CAACACCGGGCACGGCCTCTACCACTGAGCTCAGACGCGCAGCGGCTGCGACATGGAGCCCCCTGTCAGGATTGAACTGACGACCGCTCGCTTACAACACCGGGCACGGCCTCTACCACTGAGCTCAGACGCGCAGCGGCTGCGACATCTAGCCCCCTGTCAGGATTGAACTGACGACCGCTCGCTTACAACACCGGGCACGGCCTCTACCACTGAGCTCAGACGCGCAGCGGCTGCGACATGGAGCCCCCTGTCAGGATTGAACTGACGACCGCTCGCTTACAAGGCGAGTGCTCTACCACTGAGCTAAGGAGGCGGGAAAGCGGTTGTCATCATAACCGGGGGCGCTGTCCGGGCGACAGCGGAACCGCGTTCGGCGCCGAACGCGACCATTACGACCGGACAACCGCTTTCGAGTGAAGCGAGATCGAGCATTGCTCGTTCGCGACCCCACTCAGGCCCGAGCGACCGGCCCGCCCACGACGAAGTCGGCGGCGGCGGTCGCTCGGACGCGAGACATGACGGGACCACGAACCTGCCGCGCCGGGAGCGCGGCACTCGGAGGACCGATCAGGACTGGGCGCCCTGACGAGCCGCGTCGTCGGCGGCCATGGCGTCGCGCAGGCTCTTCGGACGCATGTCGGTCCAGTTCTTCTCCACGTACTCGACACAAGCGGCGCGGCTGTCCTCGCCGAACACGACTCGCCATCCGGCTGGAACCTCTGCGAAGGCCGGCCACAGGGAATGCTGTTCCTCGTCGTTGACCAGGACGAAGAAGCGGCCGTCTTCATCATCGAAGGGGTTGGTGCTCAATTTCACCTCACTGGATACTGGCGCTATGTACGGGATCGCTCCTGGTTCACCCGGTGCCGGGCTGCTGTGAACCCTTGACACCGAGAGACCCCGAGCGTTGTTTCGACACTAGCAAGCAAGACGTTACGCCTGGGCGGTTACCTAGGCCGCCACCCCGGCCGACTCACAATCAACCCGCGAAGAAGTCCAAGAGAATCTTGTTGACCGCCTCGGGCCGCTCCAAATACCCGAAATGCCCCGCGTCCGGTATCTCCTGGTACCGCGCACCCGGAATCACGGCGGCGATCTCCCTGGACAGATACGGCGGAATCATCCGGTCGTCGGCGAATCCGACCGAAAGACAAGGCACGCGGATCGCCCGGTAGGCCTGCACCCGGTCGAAATCGTGGTCCATCCTGCGCTGGGCGCGAATGCCGGGCGTGACCGGTCCTCCGGTGAACTCGAACAGGTCGAGCCAGTCGCGCGCGGCGTTCGTGTCGGCCATGGTCGCGGGCGAGAGATTCATGACCGCGGTGATCGCCGCCTCATATTTCGGCGGCAGTTTCACCCCGGCGGCGTCGAGTTCGTGTTCGCCGAGCGAAAGCGTCTTCTGGAACTGGTCCAGCCGCCCGTGGCCGGCCATGAACACCGCCTTGCGCACCAGGTCGGGGCGGGCCAGCGCCAGCTCCTGCGCCACGCGCGCCCCCATCGAGGTGCCCACCACCAGCGCCGGGCCCTCGTCCAGGAATTCGATCAGGGCCGCGGTGTCGGCGACCAGCTCGTCGATGGTCATGCCCGAGGCGGCCTCGAACGACGGCGCGATCCCGCGATTGTCGAACGTGCACACCCGGTAACCGGCCGCGACCAGGGCGGGAACCTGGTGCAGCTCCCACACTCGGCCGGGACTGCCGGTGCCCATGATCATGACCACGAGCGGCGCGGAGCCCTTGGCGCGGTCACCCTTCACCTGATAGTTGAGGGAAATCCCGTTCACCGTGGCCAGCGGCATGTCGACCCTTTCGTGGAGAGTTGGTGCTGGTTCCCACGGTATAGGGACCGGCGCGGCAGACGCATCGACCGGGGTGCCCCGGCGGCGCGTGCCGCCTTTCGGCCAGCGCCCCGGCGGACGCACCCTCCAGCGTCGCATACCATTGGCTTTTCGCAGGGTAAGAGCGCACTGAGCCGGGAGGACTTGACGATGGCCGTGAAGGGCAGCGCGAACGACATTGCGGACGACGATCTGGAACCGCTCGCCGACGAAACCGCGCGTCAGGCGCAGCGGGTGGTCGCGGCATACGCCGAGGACGCCGATGAGTGCCGGATGTTGTTGTCCATGCTGGGTATTGGACCGAACGCGCGAGGCGAATAGTCTCGTTCTCGACGCCAACGGCGACGTCGACTACACAACTCCAGCGGGATGAAGCAACGCGCAAAGGATGCGTGAGTGGACCAGATGAATCCGTCCGACGACTCCGAGCAAGCCAGAGACACTTCGACTGCTGACGCCGCGAGGGAGAACAACAGCTCCGGGGCGGGCTCCGGTTTCGTCGTCGTCGCCAACCGGCTCCCCGTCGACCTCGAACGACTGCCCGACGGCAGCACTCGATGGAAGCGCAGCCCGGGCGGTCTGGTGACCGCGCTGGAATCGGTTCTGCGCAACAACAAGGGGGCGTGGGTCGGCTGGGCCGGGGTCCCCAACGTCGACGTGGACCCGATCATCGAGGACGGCCTGGAACTGCATCCGGTCCCGCTGTCCGCGGACGAGGTGGCCGACTACTACGAGGGCTTCTCCAACGGCACGCTGTGGCCGCTCTACCACGACGTGATCGTGCGGCCGGTGTACGACCGCAAATGGTGGAGCGCCTACGTCACAGTGAACCGGCGCTTCGCCGAGGCCACCGCCAAAGTCGCCGCCGAGGGCGCGACCGTGTGGGTGCAGGACTATCAGCTCCAGCTGGTGCCCAAGATGCTGCGCATGCTGCGCCCGGACCTGACCATCGGTTTCTTCCTGCACATTCCGTTCCCGCCGGTCGAGCTGTTCATGCAGATGCCGTGGCGCACGGAGATCGTGGAGGGCCTGCTCGGCGCCGACCTCATCGGCTTCCACCTGCCCGGCGGGGCGCAGAACTTCCTCTATCTGGCCCGCAGGCTGGCCGGGCAGCCGACCTCGCGTGGCTCGATCGGCGTGCGCTCCAAGCTCGGCGTCGTCCAGGTGGGGTTCCGCACGGTGCGGGTGGGCGCGTTCCCCATCTCGATCGCCTCCGCCGAACTGGACGAGCATTCCAGGCGCAGGTCGGTGCGCGAACGCGCCGCCAAGATCCGGGCCGAGCTGGGCAACCCGAAGACCATCCTGCTCGGCGTGGACCGGCTGGACTACACCAAGGGCATCGACATCCGCCTCAACGCGCTCGAGGAGCTGCTCCTCGAGGGCCGGATCGATCCCGCCGACACGGTCATGATCCAGCTGGCCACACCCAGTCGCGAGCGGGTCGAAAGCTACATCCAGATGCGCGGCGACATCGAACGCCAGGTCGGCCGGATCAACGGCGAGTTCGCCCGGGTCGGCTACCCGGTGGTGCACTACCTGCACCGTCCGATCCCGCGCGACGAGCTGGTCGCGTTCTTCGTGGCCGCCGACGTGATGCTGGTGACGCCGCTGCGCGACGGCATGAACCTCGTCGCCAAGGAGTACGTCGCGTGCCACAGCGGGCTCAACGGCGCCCTGGTGCTGAGCGAGTTCACCGGCGCGGCGGCCGAGCTGCGGCAGGCGTACCTGTGCAACCCACACGACCTGGACGACGTGAAGGACGCCATCGTCGCGGCTGTCGAGGACGAGCGCGACGTCAAGCGCAGGCGGATGCGTTCGATGCGCAGGCAAGTGCTCGCCCACGACGTGGATCGCTGGGCGCGCGCCTTCCTCGACGCCTTGGCCCAGGACCAGGTCGCGGGCAGCGCGCTGCTGACCGACGACGACGTCTACCCCGAGGACCGCGACCCACGCTGAGGCCGTTCACAGAAATCACCCAGCTTCGGTCCAGGAACTTCGCAGCCGGATACCGGACCATTTAGCCATGAGTGGTGCCCCCGTGCAGCAGACACCCGAGGCCAGGGTCCTGGTGGTCGACGACGAGCCGATGATCGTCGAACTGCTCGCGGTGAGCCTGCGCTACCAGGGCTTCGAAGTGGACATCGCGGCCGACGGCGCCCAAGCGCTGGACAAGGCGCGCTCCTTCCGTCCCCAGGCCCTCATCGTGGACGTGATGATGCCCGGCATGGACGGCTTCGGCCTGCTGCGCAGGTTGCGCGCCGACGGTGTCGACGCGCCCGTGCTGTTCCTGACCGCGCGCGACGACGTGCAGGACAAGATCACCGGCCTCACCCTGGGCGCCGACGACTACGTCACCAAGCCGTTCAGCCTGGAAGAGGTGGTGGCCCGGCTGCGCGTCATCCTGCGCCGCGCGGGTCACGCGGCCCCGCAGCGGGAGAGCTCCCGTCTGCGCTTCGAGGACATCGAGCTCGACGACGACACCCACGAGGTGTGGAAGGCGGGTGAACCGGTCGCGCTGTCGCCCACCGAATTCACGCTGCTGCGCTACTTCATGGTCAACGCGGGCACCGTGCTGAGCAAGCCGCGCATCCTCGACCACGTCTGGCGCTACGACTTCGGCGGCGAGGTCGGCGTGGTGGAAACCTACGTCTCCTACCTGCGCAAAAAGGTCGACACCGGCAACACGCGGCTGATCCACACCTTGCGCGGCGTCGGTTACGTGATGCGCGCGCCCCATCGCAAGAGCGGTTCATGAGCCCGAGCCGGATCGTCGTGGTGCGTGCGAAGGTCTCCGGCTTCTTATCCGCGATTCCATTGCGCGGGACCTTGACGATCCTGCTGGTGCTCACCGCCGGGCTCGGCCTGCTCGTCTCCGGCATGGTGGTCACCTCGGCCTTGGAAGGCCAGTTGACCAACCGAACCGACCAGCAGTTGCGCCAGGGCGCGATGGAATGGTCCAGGCGCCCGCCTCCGCCACCGGTGCTGCCGCCCGAGCCGCGTCACGCCCCGAGCCAGTTCTACGTGCGCTCGATGCGCACCGACGGGCGCCTGTTCCTCGTCCCGGCGTTCGCCGTCGACTCCGAACCCGACCTGCCCGCGACCCCGCCGTCCGGCCCGTACACCGTCGGCTCCGTGAACGGAGGGCCGATCCAGTGGCGTGTGCTGACGCTGCGCACGCCGGAGGGCACGACGACGGTCGCGCTGCCGCTCACGCAGAACACCGACACCGTGCACCGGCTCGTGATGCTCGAGCTGATCGTCGGGGCGATAGTCCTGGCCGTGCTGGCGGTGCTCGCGTATTTCCTGGTGCGGCGCAGTCTTCGTCCGCTGCGCCGGGTGGAGAGCACCGCCGCGGCCATCGCACGCGGCGACCTGCACCGCCGCGTGCCGGTGCGCGATACCAACACCGAGGTCGACCGGCTGTCCAGATCGCTGAACGGAATGCTGGCGCAGATCCAGCGCGCGTTCACCGCGACCGCCGCGTCCGAGGAAGCGGCACGCAAGTCCGAGGAGCGCATGCGCCGTTTCATCGCCGACGCCAGCCACGAGCTGCGCACGCCGTTGACGACCATCCGCGGGTTCGCCGAACTGTATCGCCAGGGCGCCACCGACGATCCCGCCGCGTTCATGGACCGCATCGAGCGCGAATCCCAGCGGATGGGCGTGCTGGTGGAAGACCTGCTGATGCTCGCGCGGCTGGATGCCCAGCGCCCGCTCGAACTCGGCCCGGTGGACCTGCTCGCCGTCGCCAGCGACGCCGTGCACAACGCACGCGCCGTGGTCGCCGCCGGACATACCGACGGTCCCGTCCGCACCATCGAACTGAAGATCGAACCGGGCGAGGGAACGCTCGAGGTGATCGGCGACGAGGCGCGGCTGCGCCAGGTCTTGGGCAACCTGCTGAACAACGCCGTCACGCACACCGCGCCCGACGCGAAGGTGACCGTGCGGCTGGCTCCCGGCGCCGACGACGTGCGGCTCGAGGTGGCCGATACCGGTCCCGGCCTGCCCCGGGAGGAGGCAGAACGCGTCTTCGAGCGCTTCTACCGCACCGATACCTCCCGCGCGCGAACCAGCGGCGGCACCGGGCTCGGCTTGTCCATCGTGCAGGCGCTGGTGACCGCGCACGGCGGCGAGGTCGGCGTGCGCAGTTCGCCCGAGGCGGGGACGACGTTCACGGTGCGGCTGCCACGCAGGCTGCCGGAGTGACCCTGGCGAATTCGCCGGCTCCGCCGGACTCAGACCGGGGTAACCGCCGAGACCAACCAGTGCGAGTCCGCCTTCGTCAGAGTCACGCGCACACGACTGCCGGTGGTGGTGCCCTGCGGGGTGTCCTTGCTCGTCATCACCTGGTTGAGGAACAGCAGCACCTGCGCGTGCGAACGGTCCGCGGAGATGACACCGCCCGCCTGGGTGGTCGCGGTGACGGTGAGCTGCTTCTCCTTGGCTCCCGGCGCGATCTGCTTGTCGATCAGCGTCAGATAGTCGTCGCGGAAGTCACCGGTCAGGTTGTCGGCGGACTTGCGCAGTTCGGTGTCCACGGTCTGCGGGTTGTAGGTGAACATGGCCTCGAGGGTGCGTCCCGCCGTCGCGACCGCGTCCGCGCGCGACCGCTCGGCCTGCCGGTCGTCCCAGTAGCGGTAACCGTTGACGCCGCCGATCACCGCGGCCGCGGCGACCACGACACCGAGTACCGCGAGCAGGATCTTGGCCCGAATTCCGTTCATGCTGCGTCCGCCGGTCATGCCACGAACTCCACATTGGACACGGTCAGCCCGGAATCGCCGCGGGACACGGTGACCCGGAACCGGTAATACCTGGTCTGCGGCTCGGCCTGGCCCGCGTTGGTGAGCGTCTGCTTGGCGGCGACCAGCACCCGCCCGGAGCGATCGTCGTCGCTCTCCAGCGCGGCCTCCACGATCTCGCCGCTGGAGACCACCTTGGCCTGCTGCACGATGCTGGTGAACGGGTCGACCCGCCCGTCGAACTCGGTCTTGAACTCACCCGAGGCCAGCGACAGGATCCGGTCGATGTCCTGCTTGGCGGAATCGGCGCGGATGGTGGTCAGATTGACGATCGCCTGCCGGGCGGTTTCCACGTATTCCGCGCGGCGCTCGTCGCGTTCGTGCGCCGAGCGCATCGCGAGCACCGAGAGGGTCGCGCCGCAGACGAGCGCGACGACCAGCAGCGCGGCGGCGGCCATCGCGAGAATGCGCGGGAGGCCGCGGCTCTTGCTCGGAGCGGGCTCCTGCTCGGACGGCGACTCGGCAGCGGCTTTCGTCATGCTGACCGTCGCCTTGTCCGCGTCGGGGGTCGAGTCGTCCGTGCCCGGTTCCGGTGAGCTCGGGGGGCCCGACTCGACACCGACGGTGCTCGGCTCGGCGTCCGCGTCGGCGGGTTCGGCCGAGCGGTCGGAAGAGACCTCCGCGGGCGTGGCCTTCCCATCGTCTGCGGCCGTGGTCTCGGCGGCGGCGACTACGGTCTCCGCGTCCGTGGCAGCCGTGGTTTTCGCACCCGTAGCAACGGGGGTCTTCGCATCGCGCGCGGCGTGGGTCGCGGGCGCGGCGTCTCTCACAGTCGCGGCGTCGCTCACAGTCGCGGGCGCGGCGTGGGTCGCACTCGCGGCGTCGCTCGAAGGCGCGGGCGCGGCGTGGGTCGCACTCGCGGCGTCGCTCGAAGGCGCGGGCGCGGCGTCTGTGGGGGTCGCGTTCTCCTCGACCGGCGGCCCGGCCGAGCGCACCGCACGACGCCGCGTGCGGTGACCTTCTCCGTTGCTGTCACTCATCGTTGCTGCTCCTCGAGCATCGCCTGCCAGCTCGACGGTACCGTGCCCGAACCGCTCGGTCCGATATCGCCCTGTCGGTATGTCCGCCCGTCGGGACCGATGTAGACGCCGCTGTCCGGGTCGTACGCTCGGGCGGCGGCCGGTGTGCCGCCGCCGTAACTCGCCGGCGCCACGACGGGCGGCTCATCGGCGGGCGCGGCCGCGGGCGCGACCGGCCGCGGCGGCCCGAACGGCGGGTTGTCACCCAACGGAACGTACCCCGTCCGGCACATCTCCGGCGTCGGAGCGCGCACACCGGGCACTTCGACGCACGGCGTGTTCCGGATGCCGCGCACCGCTTCGGGAGCGTCTTGCGGCACCTTGCAGTACAGGCCGGAAGGCGTGGGCGGGGTGTCGAGTTCGCTCGGCGAGCGGCGCTGGTCGGGCGGGAGGAAGCCGGTCGTGCAGGCGGGCGGGTCGTTGACCAACGCCATGAAGTCGACCAAGGCTCCGTATTCGAGCGGGCCGCGTACCGCGGTGAGCAGCGCGGCGACCAGCGGCGGATAGACCACCAGGATCTGCTCGAGTCCCGCGTGATAGGTGACCGCGACCTGGCCGACGCTGACCAGGTTCGACAGCAGCAGAGGCAGCGTCGGACGCAGATCCTCGAACAGGTTGGTCACCCGTTGCATCGCGGACGGGCCCTCGCGCAACACGCCGCGTAGCGCGGGGTCGTGACCGCGCAGCTGGTCGGTGACGGTCGCCAGATCGGCGGTCCAGGAACGGATCGCCGCGTCCGAACGGGTCTGGGTATCCAGCAGCGGCCCGATCTGGTCGAGCAACTGCTTCGTCGGTTCGGCGTTCGCCTGCGCCTCCTGCACCAGCAGCGACGCGGAGTCGATGAATCGTTGCAGGTCCGGTCCGGCGCCGTTGAACGCGAGGAACGCCTCGTCGATGACCTGCCGCAGCCGGGTGTCCGCCACGCTCGACAGCAACCGGTCGGCTTGGTCCAGCAGCGCGCCGACGTCTTGGGGCAGCTTGGTGCGCTCCACCGGGATTACGCTGCCATCGCGCAGGTTCCCGCCCGTGCGGTGCTCGGCGGGGACCAGATCCACGTACTGCTCGCCGACCGCGGAGACACTGCGCACCCACGCGTCGACGTCGGAGGGAATCTTGTAGTCGCTGGCGATGGACAGTTTCGCGTCCACGCCGACCGGCGTGAGCCGCACCTCCTTCACCACGCCGACATTCGTGCCGCGATACGCGACATTGGCCGTCGGGTAGAGGCCGCCGGTCGCGGCCAGCTTCACCGTGACCTCGTAGCGCCCGATGCCGAACATCGCGGGCACCTTCACGTATGTGCCGCCCATGACCACCAGGCCGATCACCGTCAGCACGGAGAAGATGATCAGCTGGGTACGGACGAACCGGGTGAGCGTCACTGGCCCGGACCCCCTTGCGGCGCGGAGTTGCCCGGCATGGGCACGGTCAATCCGGGAATGGCGGGCAGGCCGGGGATCGGCGGCAGTCCCGGGATGGTCGGGGCGGGCTGGCTCGCCGCGGGCGGCGGCGCCTGCAACGGCCCGGTGGCCGGGTCGCCGTTCTGCGCGGCCGTGCCCGGCGCGAAGCTGCCGAGAGCGCCTTCCACGCCGCCGAACCGTCCGCCCAGCGGCGTGCCGGTGAGGAAGTTCGAATCCAGCCGCTTGCCGGTGATATCCACGGTCATGAACAGGTTCAGGTAGTCGCCCTTGATCGCGTGGTCCAGGTTCTTCATCGGGAACGGGAAGGTGGCCAGGATCTTCAGCGCCTCGGTCAGGTCGCCGCCGGTGTCCGACAGCGATTTCAGCGCGGGCACGAGGCTGCGCAGGTTGGCCTTCAGGTCCTCGCCGCTGGCGTCGACGACGCGCCGGACGACGTCGCTCAGCTCGCCGAGCGCGGTGAGCGCCCTGGTGATGTTCGCGCGGCGGTCGGCGAGCACGGTCAACGCCGGATGGATCTGCTCGATGGCCGCCGCCACCACGTCACGCTGCTCGGCGAGCTGACCGCCGAGCCGGTCCAGCCCGCTCATCGCCGCGATGATGTCGCCGGTCTGGCGGTCCAGGTTCGTGGTGAGCTCGTTCAGCTGCGGCAGCAGGTCTCGGATGGCCTCCTCGCGCCCGGTGAGTGCCGAATTGAGTTCGTGGGTGATGGTTTCCAGCTGCGCGACGCCGCCGCCGTTGAGCACCACCGACAGCGAGGACAGCACCTGCTCGGTGGTCGGGTAAATCCCGGCGCGCGCCAGCGGGATGACATCGCCCGCCCGCAACCGGCCTTCGGGAGCCTGATCCGTCGGCTCGGCGAGCTCGAGATGGTTCGACCCGAGCAAACTGGTCTGCCCGATCTTGGCGACGGCGTTCGCCGGCAGCTGCACGTCCGGGTTCAGCGTGACGGTGACCAGCGCGTGCCAGTCCTCCACCTCGATCCTCGACACCGTGCCGACCGCCACGTCGTGCACCCGGACGGGGGAATTCCGGGTCAGCGTGGTCACATTCGGCATCTGGACACGCACTTCGTAGGATCCCGGCGCGGTGCCCTCGGTGCCGGGCATGGGCAGCGAATTCAGTCCGTCCCACGCACAGCCGGAGACGCCGAGCGCCACCGCCAGCCCCACCGCGACCGCGGCGGTGCGGCGCAATCGCCGCGTCGACGTCATCGCACTCCTCCCGGAATGGCCAGTCCGGCGAGACCGCTGGGCACGCTCACCGGAGCGGGCTGCGGCTGCGCGGGAGTCTGGCTCTGCACCCGATCGGCCAGGCTGGGATCGGTGTAGACCAGCTGGTCGGGGAACGCGGTCACGCCGCTGGCCGGGTTCGTCATGATCGGTACGTAGTTCATGCTCAGGCTGTTGATGACCGGCGCGAGGTACTGCGCGCAGAGGTCGGCGCTGCGATCGGCGTCGTTGGTCTCCAGCGCGCGGACCGAGCCGCACAGGAACCCGAGCGGGTCGGCCGGGTTGTTCAGCGCGATCGCGCCGGTCAGAGTGCCTTGGGCGGGCTTGTAGATCTGGTAGAAGTTCACCAGCGCGGTCGGGCCGGAGTGCAGTACGCGTTCCAGCTCGGGCCGTTTGTCGACAAGCACCTGGGTGGCGTCGGCCAGCCGCTGCACGCCTTCGGTGAGTTCGGCGCCGCTGCCGTCGATGAACCGGCGCACGTCGACGATCGCGGCGTCCAGATTGTCCAGTCCCGCGCCGAGATCGGCCGAGACCCCGGCCAGCACCGAGGACACCGACGCCAGCCGTCCGCCGAACTGCACGATCTGCTCGTTGCTCGCCGACAGCAAGTCGACGAACTTCTGTAGGTTGCGCACCGTGCCGAACAGGTCGGTGCGCCCGTCGGAGAGCGTGCTCAAGGTGGCCGACAGTTCCCGCAGGGTGTCGCGGAACCGCTGCCCGTTGCCGTCGAGGTTGTCGGCGGCGGTGTCGACGAAGCGGCCGAAGGACCCCTGCTTGTCGTCACCGACCGGACCGAGGGCGGTGGCCAGCTTGGACAGCTCGGCCTTGATGTCGTCCCACTCGACCGGCACCGCGGTGTGCTCGATCGGGATCACACTGCCGTCCTTCAGCTTCGGTCCGCCGGTGTAGGCGGGCGCGATCTGGATGAAACGCGCCGAGACCAGCGACGGCGAGATGATCACCGCCTTCGGGTCGGCGGGGACGTCGATTCCGCGATCGAGGGTCATGGTCACCTTCACCCGGTCGGCACCGGGCTCGATCGAGTCGATCCGGCCGACCTTGACGCCGAGCACCCGCACGTCGTCACCCGCGTACAGGCCCGAGGTGGACGGGAAATAGGCGGTGACCTTGGTGGTCCCGATCCGCGTAATACCGGTCCACGCGACCGCGACCACGAGCGCCGCGACGACCACTCCGGCCAGCACCAGCGCCCAGCGGGGCAGTTTCCGTACGACGTTCAGCATGCGCATCCCCCCGGACGCGACTCCGCCGTCGTCGCCGAGCCATCGACGGCTCGAGACGGGTACAGGATGGACGGGTAATGCCCACTCATCGCGGCGGCTCCTGTATCGCGGGTTCGATCGACGGGGACGGCGTGAGGTAGCTCTGCAGATCGTTCGGCAGGTGCTGCGGCCACACCAGCGCGTCCACCAGCGGTTGCAGCGTCTTGCTCGCGGCATTGATCACGTACGCCTGGAAGTAGGGGCCGCTGCCCACCTGCTCACCGAGCGCGGCGGCGAACGGGCCGAGACCGTCCAGCGCGTCGGCGAGGTTCTGTTTGTTGCGCTGCAACAGCGCCAGTACCGAATTCAACTTGTCCAACGCGGGTTTCAGCTGTGCCTCGTTGTCGGCGACCAAGCCGGACAGCTGCTGGGCGAGTCCGTTGACGTAGACGATCAGCTGCCCGAGCGCGGTGCGCCGCCGGTCCAGCTCGCCGAGCAGCTCGTTGCCGTCGAGGATCAGCGCGTTGATCTGGTTGCCGCGGTCGGCGAGGATCTTCGTCACGTTCTGCGCCCGCTTCAGCAGATCGGTCAGCGCCTGGTCGCGCGCGTTGATGCTGCGGGAGAGCGCGGTGACGCCGTCGAGCGCCGAGCGCAACGGCGCGGGGGTGTCGGCGAAGGTCGCCGAGAGCGCGTCGAGGGTCTGGTCGACCCGGTCCAGGTCCAGGTCGTGCACCGTTCCCGCCAGGTCGCTCAGCGCCTCGTTCAGCGAATACGGCGACGTGGTGCGCTCCAGCGGGATGGTGTCGTCGGTGCGCAGCGCGCCGGGGCCGGACGGCGTCACCTCCAGCGATTTGCGTCCGAGCACCGTGTTGGTCTTGATCGCCGCCGAGGTCTTCTCGCCCAGCACGATCGACTCGGAGAGGGTGAATCGGACGAGCACTTTCGCGCCGTCCAGGCCGACCTCCTCCACCCGTCCGGACCGCACGCCCGCGACCTGCACCGCGTCACCGGGGAGCAGTCCGCCCGCGTCGGCGAAGTAGGCGGTGAACGTCGCGCCGGAACGAATGAACGGCAGGCGGTCGAATTGCAGTGCCGACAACGCCACCGCCACCGCGAGCACGAGGCCGACGATGCCGATGGTGATGGCGGATGATCGCTGCTCTTTCATCGGTTGTCCGCACACCTTCCGGTCGTCTGCGCCCCGGGCATGTTGATCTTCATCGTCTGTCCGTTCGGGCCGTCCACCAGGAAGTTCGTCGAGCAGACGTAGAGCTGGAGGAAGGAGCCGTAGGAGCCGATGCGGATCAGCTGGCGATAGGTCGACGGCAGCCGTTCCAGGACCCACTGCACCGTGTCCGACCCGGCGTCGAGGTTCGTGGCCAGTCGTCCGGTCTGCTCGATGGTGCCCCGCAGATCGGGGCGCGCCTGGGCGAGCAGGTCGGTCAGGTCGCCGGTGGCCCCGGCGATCCGCGGGATCGCGTCACCGATCTGGTCTTTGTCGGCCGCCAGTCCGCTGATCAGGCGCTGTAGTTCGGCGATCGTGGTGGCGAACTGGTCGCCGCGCTGATCGATGGTCTGCAGCACCGCGTTCAGGTTGTTGATCACGCTGCCGATCAGCGCGTCCCGGTCGGCGAGCGTCTTGGCGAACGAACCGCCGCTGTTGAGCAGGGACACCAGCGTGCCGCCCTGGCCCTGGAAGATCTGCAGCAGCGCGTTGGTCAGGTCGTTCACCTGGCCGGGGTCGAGGCCGCGCAGCAGCGGCCGGAAACCGCCGAGCAGCATGTCCAGATCGAGTGCGGGCGCGGTCTGTTCCTTGACGATGGTGCCGCCGGGCTGCAGGACGCGGTTCGAGCCGGGTCCCTCGGACAGCTCGAGATAGCGGTCGCCGACCAGGTTCTCGTACTTGATCGCCGCCCGGGTGCTGGTGAGCAGCCGGTACTTGCGGTCGACATCGAACTCGACGTGCGCCAGGTAGTCCTTGCCCACCTTCACCGAGGTCACCGAGCCGACCGGCACGCCCGCGATGCGCACCTTCGCCCCGGGCAGCACGCCCGAGGAACTGGTGAACACGGCGTGATAGCCGTTCTCCCTGGCGAAGCGCATCTGGCTGAACACAACCGCCAGACCGGCGAAGATCAGCGCCATCACCAGCGTGAAGATCGCCAGTTTGACGGTGGTCGCGGTGTTCTTCACGGGCGCGGCACCCCCGGTAGTCCGGCGAACAGGAGCTGGAAGATCTTCGGCGGGTTCACACTCAGCGTCGTCGACGGTGTGTACACGTGGCCTTCCGAGGTATCGGTGACGACATAGTCCGAGTGGCTGCCCGGCACCCGGTCCAGCAGGCCCTCGCATCGCGGGCCGCCGGTCGCGTTGACCTTGGGCAGGTCCTCCGGGTAGGTGTACGGCTTCGCGCCGTACATGAAGCCGGTGTTCAGCGCGACGCCTTCCTGCAACCCGCCGAAGACCGCCTCACCCATGGGCAGCGCCTTACCGAGGCCGCCGATCAGGCAGTACAGCGCGGGCGCGTACTCGTCGAGCAGCCCGGTGGTCGGGCGCAGCAGATCCAGCGCGGTGCCGAGCTGATTCTCGTTGTCGCGCAACACCGATCCGGTGGTGTCGGCCAGACCGGTGAGGTTCACCAGAACGTTGTCCAGGCTGTCCTGTTCCTGGGCCAGGGTCTTGCTGGTGACCGTGAAGTTGTCCACCGTGCGCAGCAGGTCGTTCACCGTGTCCGCGTACAGGTCGGTGACCTCGCCGGTCTTCGCCAGATCCTGCCGCAGTGTCGGCAGATACGGGTTGATGTCGCGCAGATAGGCGTCGCTCTGTGTGAGCAGCTCACCGAGTTTCTGCCCCCGGCCCTGCAGCGCCGTGCCGAGCGCGGACAGCGTCGCGTTCAGCTTCTCCGGCTCGATCTTGGCCAGCACGTCCGACAGGTGCTGGAACAGGGTGTTGAACTCGACGGTCACCCGCTGCGCCGTCACGGTCGCGCCCGGCCGCAGCGGGGTGGACGACGGCTGCTGCGGAACGATGAAGTTGATGTACTTCGCGCCGAACACCGTGGTCGACCGGATGTCGACGTCCGCGTTGGCGGGGACCAGTTTCAACAGGTCCGGGTCGAGGGCCAGTTTCAGCCTCGCGCCCTCGGCGGTGTGGTCGACGGACGCGACGCGGCCGATCTCCACCCCGCGCACCTTCACCTTGGCGTCCGGGTCCAGGACCAGGCCGCTGCGCGGCGCGTCCACCGTCACGGTGGCCGTGGGCGTGAACCCGCCGACGAACATGATCATCGCGATCGCGACGATCGCGACCAGCGCGAGCACCATCGTGATGCCGGCCAGTTTCAGGCCGAGCCCGCCGCGTAGCGCCCGCCCCAGGCGGCTTTCCGTTTGCTTCGATTCCGCCATGTCGCTATCCGGAGAGGTGGAAGTTGCCGGAGGTGCCGTAGATGGCCAGCGAGACCAGCAGGGTCACCGTGACGACCGCGACCAGCGAGGTCCGCACCGCGTTGCCCACCGCGACACCCACGCCGACCGGGCCGCCCGCGGCGTTGTAGCCGTAGTAGGTGTGGATCATCATGATCGCCAAGGACATGAGAATCGCCTGGGCGAACGACCACAGGATGTCGGTCGGGATGAGGAACGTGGAGAAGTAGTGGTCGTAGACGCCCGCCGACTGACCGTAGATGACGACCGTGGCGAACCGGCTGGCCAGGAACGACGCGATCACCGCGAGCGCGTAGAGCGGGACGATCGCGATCATCCCGGCCAGCACGCGCGTGCCGACCAGGTAGGGCACCGGCCGGATCGCCATCGACTCCAGCGCGTCGATCTCCTCGGCGACCCGCATCGCGCCCAGTTGCGCGGTCGAGCCCGCCCCGATGGTAGCCGCCAGGCCGATGCCGGAGATCACCGGCGCCGCGATGCGGACGTTGATGAACGCCGCGAAGAAACCGGTCAGCGCCTCGACGCCGATATTGCCCAGTGAGCTGTAGCCCTGCACGGCGATGGTGCCGCCCGCGAACAGGGTGAGGAACCCGACGATCACCACCGTGCCGCCGATCACCGCCAGCGCGCCGGTACCCATGCTGATCTCGGCGATCAGCCGGATGGTCTCGGTGCGATAGTGCACCAGCGCGCGCGGCAGGGACCCGAGCGCCTGGGCATAGAACACCGCGTGCTTGCCGACCGAATCGAGCGAGTCCGACACCCTGCGCATTCGCCGGACCGTGCGGGGAAAGCGGGATTCGATTACGAAGGCCATCGCGTCACCGCGCCGTGAACTTGATGCCGACGGCGGTGACCACCACGTTCACGACGAATAGGGCCATAAAAGCGAAGACTACGGTCTGATTCACCGCATCACCGACACTCTTGGGTCCGCCTTTGACATTCAGGCCCAGATAGCAGGCGACCAGTCCGGCGATCAGCCCGAACAATCCGGCTTTCACCTCCGAAATGATCAGCTCGGGCAGATGGGTGAGCAGCGTGATGCCATTGACGAACGCGCCGGGGTTCACATCTTGCAGATACACCGAGAACAGAAATCCGCCGACGATGCCGATGGTGCACACCAGGCTGTTGAGCATCAGCGCGACGAACATCGACGCGAGCACCCGGGGCACCACCAAGCGCTGTACCGGATTGATGCCCAGTACCCGCATGGCGTCGATTTCCTCGCGAATGGTGCGCGCGCCCAAGTCGGCGCAGATCGCGGTGGCGCCCGCCCCCGCGACGATGAGCACGGTGACGATCGGCCCCACCTGGGTGACCGCGCCGAATGCCGCGCCCGCCCCGCTGAGGTCGGCCGCGCCGATCTCCCGCAACAGAATGTTCAACGTGAAGCTCACCAGAACGGTGAACGGAATGGCCACCAGCAATGTCGGCACGATCGAAACTCGCGCGATGAACCAGGACTGGTCGATGAACTCCCGCCATTGAAAGGGCCTGCGCACGCTGGCGCGTGCGACATCGGCGGTGAGTTCGAAGAATCCACCGACGGCCCGCAACGGCACGGCAAGGACCTCGTTCATCCACGATCCTCCTTGCTCAACCGGCGTACACAGCCCACGGCGCGAATCTCCACCGTGGCCGCACCGCCGGAACGATTAGAACACGTTCACCGTGTTGCCGGTAGCACTTTTCACACTTTTGAAGTGCAATTTCCCGAAAAGTCGGCATATAAATTTGAAACCGGTGTCATCGGGTGATGATCCCACCTTTGTGAGGTAGGACATAACCCGTCCCTATGTCTACCAAGCGCCGATCCCATGATCAACAGTTGGACAGCTGATCAGTAGCGCACCCGCGGCGGGCCGCCGCGACTCAGCCGAGCTCGGCCAGCGAAGACGCCGAGAAGGTGCGCCCCTCCGGGCGATCGGCGAAGTAGCCGCCCAGCGTGTCGGCCAGATCCTGCGCCGACCACTCCCCCGCGGCCGCGTCGAACCGGCGTTCCACGACCGGCGCCGCCATGAGCGCCACCATCCCCCCGTAGACGACGAACAGCTGTCCGTTGACCGCGTCGGCCGCAGGCGAGGCCAGATAGGCGACCAGCCGGGCCACGTGGTCGGGCGAGAGCGGGTCGGCCTCGCCGTCCGGGGCGGGGCTGAACACCGCCTCGGTCATCGCGGTGCGCGCCCGCGGCGCGATCGCGTTCGCGCGCACGCCGAAGCGAGACAGGGCCCGGGCGGCCGAGAGGGTCAGCGCGGTGATGCCCGCCTTCGCGGCCCCGTAGTTGGCCTGCCCCTCCGGGCCGAGCAATCCGGCCTCCGAGGAGGTGTTGATCAGCCTGCCGTAGACCGGCGCGCCCGCCTGCTTCGACTTGCCCCGCCAATAGGCGGCGGCGTTGCGCGAGAGCAGGAAATGGCCGCGCAGATGCACCGCGAGCACCGCGTCGAAGTCCTCGTCGGACATGTTGAACAGCATCCGGTCGCGGGTGATGCCCGCGTTGTTGACCACGATGTCGACCGATCCGAACGACTCCTCGGCGGTGCGGATCAGCGCGTCGGCGGTCGCGCGCTCGGCGATGCTGCCCGCGACGAACTCCGCCTTGGCGCCCAGCGCCCGGATCTCACCGAGCGTGTTCGCGACCGCCTCCGACTCCGCGAGGTCGTTGACCACCACCGACGCACCTGCTCCGGCCAGCGCGAGCGCTTCGGCCCGCCCAAGTCCGGCGCCGCCGCCGGTCACGATCGCTACACGGCCCGCAAGGCTCAGATCATTGCTCACGCGGCCGACTCTAGAACGTGTTCCAACTTACGGCAAGCATCGCTCACTGCAACCGCAACGCCGCCTTCGGACATTGCGCGACGGCGTCCTCGACATCGGCGAGCCGATCGGGGGGCACGTCCGCGTTCGCGATGTGCAGGACGTCCTCGTCATCGAGTTCGAACACGTCGGGGGCGATTCCGACACAGATTCCATTCGCTTCGCACTGGTCTGGATCGACACTGATCTTCATGGCAACTCCTTTACCACCACTCTGGCCGAAGCCTAACAAGCCGATCCGCTCCACTGGGGCGTCATCGGGGGGATTCGCTATCAATACTGGAACATGTTTCAGTCCATATGCAATGATCGGGGAAACCCGATCCGACGAAGGCTCGTCCCACCCACCCCGCCGAGAGGTTTCGCCATGCGCATTGCGTACACGCCGCAACAGGAGCAGCTGCGCGCGGAGTTGCGCGACTACTTCGCGCGACTCATCACCCCTGAGCGCAGGGAGGCCCTGAGCGCGCAGACCGGCGAGTACGGGCAGGGCAATGTGTACCGCGAGGTGGTGCAGCAGATGGGCCACGACGGCTGGCTGGCGCTGGGCTGGCCCGAGGAATACGGCGGCCAGGACCGCCCCACCATGGACCAGCTGATCTTCACGGACGAGGCGGCGATCGCCGGCGCGCCGGTGCCGTTCCTGACCATCAACTCCGTCGCGCCGACGATCATGCACTACGGCAGCGAGGAACAGAAGAAGTTCTTCCTGCCCAAGATCGCGGCCGGTGAACTGCACTTCTCCATCGGCTACTCCGAGCCGGGCGCCGGCACCGACCTGGCCAGCCTGCGCACCACCGCGGTGCGCGACGGCGACGACTACGTGATCAACGGCCAGAAGATGTGGACCAGCCTGATCGCCTACGCCGACTACGTCTGGCTGGCCGTGCGCACCGATCCGAGCGCCAAGAAGCACAAGGGCATCAGCATGCTCATCGTGCCGACCACCGCTGAGGGCTTCTCGTGGACGCCGGTGCACACCATGGCGGGGCCGGACACCAGCGCCACCTACTACCAGGACGTTCGCGTGCCCGCGAGCGCGCTGGTGGGTCAGGAGAACGGTGGCTGGGCGCTGATCACCAACCAGCTCAACCACGAGCGCGTCGCGCTCACCTCGGCCGCGCCGCTGGCGCTGGCGCTGCGCCAGACCGTCGAATGGGCGCGCGAGACCAAGGCGAGCGACGGCTCCCGCGTGATCGACCGCGAATGGGTGCAGCTCATCCTGGCCAAGGTGCACGCCAAGGTGGAATACCTCAAGCTGCTGAACTGGGAGATCGCCAGCCGGGCCGACGCGGGCGGCGACGCGGCTCCGCGTCCGTGGGACGCCTCCGCCTGCAAGGTGTACGGCACCGAGCTGGCCACCGAGGCCTACCGGTCACTCATGGAGGTGCTCGGCCCGCAGGCCTACCTGCGCCAGGACTCCCCGGGCGCGCAATTGCGCGGCCGGCTGGAGCGGATGCACCGCGCCGCGCTCATCCTCACCTTCGGCGGCGGCACCAACGAGGTGCAGCGCGACATCATCGCCATGACCGCCCTGAAGCAGCCTGCCGCCGCGCGCTGACGAAAGCTGAGAAACACCATGGATTTCACCCCCACCGAAGCCCAACTCGATCTCGGCCGGCTGACCGGCGAGGTGTGCGGGAAATTGGTCACCGCAGACCGGTTGCGCGAACTCGATACTGCCGAAGAGCGATTCGACCGGCCGCTGTGGAGTTCGCTGGCCGAGACCGGCGTGCTCGCGGCGGCGCTGCCCGAATCGGTCGGCGGCAGCGACCTCGGTTCGCTCGAGCAGACCGCCGTCCTGCGCGAGCTGGGCAAGCACCTCGCGGCCGTGCCGTACCTGTGGTCGATCGTGCTCGGCGCGGGTGCGCTGGCACGGTTCGGCGATGCGGCGCAACAGGATCTGGCCACGCGGGCGGGCGCGGGCAGCGTCATCCTCACGGTGGCGCCGGCCGAGGAGCGCAACTGGGAACCCGCCGCGCCGACCACCAGCGCGGTCGAGACCGCCGACGGCTGGCGGCTGACCGGCGCCAAGACCACCGTGCCCTTCGCGAACCGGGCCGAGCGGATCCTGGTGCCCGCCACGGTCTCGGGAACCACCGCGGTGTTCCTGGTCGATCCCGCGGTGGCGACGGTGACCGCGCAGCAGGTGGTCGACCGCAGCCCGGAGTTCGCGGTCGAGTTCACCGATGCGCCCGCCGAACTGATCGGGGCCGTGGCCGACGGGGCGGAGATCCTGGACTGGATCCTCACCCGTGCCTGGCTCGGCCTGAGCGCCCTCCAGCTCGGCACCCTGGAACGGGCGCTCGAGCTGGTCGCCGAGTACGCCAGGGAGCGCGAGCAGTTCGGCAAGGCGGTCGGCAGCTTCCAGGCCGTCGCCCAACGGCTCGCCGACGCCTACATCGACGTGCAGGGCCTGCGCCTGGCGGTCACCCAGGCGGCGTGGCTGCTGTCGGAGGACCTGCCCGCCGCCGAGGCGGTGCACACCGCCAAGTTCTGGGCCGCCGACGCGGGCCATCGCGTCGCCCACACCGTGGTCCACGTGCACGGCGGCGTCGGCATCGACCGCGACCACATCGCGCACAACTACTTCACCGCCGCCAAACACAACGAGTTCGCCCTCGGCGCGAGCACCGACCACCTGCGCGCCCTCGGCGCGCTGCTGGCCACGTAACCGCACCCGAGCACATTCGGCCCGCACGGCACCATGCCATGCGGGCCGAATCGCGTTGCGCTCAGACCAGTCGCCGGTTCAGCTCGCCGCTGACCCGCAGCACACGCCCGGCTGCGTCTTCGAAAGCTGCGCGGCGCGAGTCGATCGCATTCGCGCCGGTGTCCTGAACGCGGGCGCAGCCGTCTCGCCGCGGCGCAGAGTAGCGGGGATCGAGGTCGGCCATGAGTCGAACGTACCGCGCTTTCAGTCTGCTGGGATCGACGTCAGGTAGCGCTGGAGGGTGGGGCCGACCTCGGCGACGATCTGGTCGCGGGTCAGGGCGACGACCGGGGGCAGGCGCAGGACATAGCGGCACAGGGCGAGGCCGAGCATCTGGGTGACGATCAGGCCGCCCCGGCGGGGAGCGTCGGCGGGGTCGCCGAAACGCAGGACGGCGGGCAGGATCTGCTGGGCGAAGATGGCGCGGACGCGTTCGGCGACCGCCTCGTCGGTGATCGAGGAGCGCAGCAGGGTCAGCAGCACCTCCTTGTTCGGCTGCTCTTCCCAGATCTCGAAGAAGCGGCGCACCAGCAGCTCCCCCAGAGTGTCCGGCTCGGCTGACCCGAGGTCGGGCAGATCCAACCGGACGTCGACCGCAGCTGCGAAGAGCCCGTCTTTACTGCCGAAATACCGCATGACCATGGATGGGTCGATATCCGCGTCGGCGGCGATGGCGCGAATGGTCGCCTTGCGGAATCCCTCGGCGGCGAACCGCGCGCGCGCCGCGTCCAGAATCGCCGCACGCGTCGCGTCCGAGCGGCGGGCGGGGGCTTGATCAGGCTCTACGGTCATGCCAACGAGTGTAGGCCAACAACTGTTGACTTCCTAGCCGGAGTGGGGCTACGGTTGTGCCAACAAACGTTGGCCTACAAACGTTGACATGAGGAGTTCCGATGAACGCCACACCGAACCCGCTGCCCGCCACCGCTTCCGTCGTGATCGTCGGCGCAGGACCCGCCGGGCTGACCGCCGCCATCACGCTGGCCGACGCGGGTGTGGATTTCGTCCTGCTCGACCGGCAGAGCGAAGGCGCGAACACGTCCCGCGCGGCGGTCGTGCACGCCAGGACGCTCGAGGTGCTCGAGGAACTCGGCATCGCCGACGAATTGGTCGCGACCGGCGACATCGTCGCGCGCTTCACCGTCCACGACGGCGGCAAAACCTTGGCCACCATCGACTTCGACGGTCTCCCGACGCGCTACCCCTACACCCTGATGACGCCGCAGGACACCACCGAGGCGGTGCTGCTGAAGCGGCTGCGGAAGGCGGGCGGTGACGTGCGGCGGCCCTACCAGGTCAGCCGGGTCGCCCAGAATGGCGACGGCGTCACGGTCGAATACACCGACGCCGCGGGCACCGCCGGCAGCATCCGCGCCGACTACGTCGTCGGCACCGACGGCATGCACAGCGTCGTCCGCGAGCAAGCGGGCATCGGATTCACCGGCGCGTCGTACCCGGAGTCCTTCGTTCTCGCCGATGTGCGGATGGACTGGCCGATCGCGCGCGACGAGGTGGCCCTGCACCTTTCACCGGAGGGTGTCACCGTGGTCGCGCCGCTGCCCGACGAGGCCGAGCCGAACCGCTACCGCGTGGTCGCCACTCTGGAAACCGCGCCCGAGCACTCGACCGCAGCACAGATCCAGGCCCTCCTGGACGCCCGCGGCCCCGGCGGCGCGGTGCGGGTTCGCGAGGTGCTGTGGAGCTCACGCTTCCGCGTGCATCACCGGGTCGCCGACCACTACCGCAACGGCCGCATCCTGCTCGCGGGCGACGCCGCGCACGTGCACAGCCCGGCAGGCGGGCAGGGCATGAACACCGGCATCCAGGACGCCGCCGCCCTCGGCCCGTTGCTGGCGCGAGTCATCGCGGGCGAGCCCGACACCCTGCTGGACGAGTACGAGACCACCCGCCGCCCCGTGGCCCTCGGCGTCGTCTCGTTCACCGACCGCATGACCAAGATGGCGACCCTGCGCCGCCGCCCCGCCCGCACCGCGCGCAACCTGATCCTCACCACCCTGTCCCGCATCCCCGCCTTCCGCCACCGCCTCGCCTACCAGCTGGCCGAACTCGCCAACCGCTGAAGTTCCGCGATGCCCGAGCGAGCCGGACGACGCCGACGTCATCCTGGAGCGCCGGGACACCGAGAATCTGGTGCTGTCGCGCTCCGAGCGCTTCGAGGCCAAGGAGACGGCGACGCGACTGCTCGCCCGTACCCTCGCCATCATCGCCCGGTCGAACAGATCTCTCGCGGAGGAGGTCCGCCGAAGAACTCCCGTGGCTGAAATGGTTGCCCGAGACCGGTCGCACCGAAGCAGTGACCGAACTGCTGGATCAGTTGATCGCCGGGGCCGACACCGGACTGTTCATCCCGTTCGCCCGCGATCTGATCGCTTGGCGCAGTACCGCCGAGATCTACGCTCAGCCGGAACTCGCGCGCCGACTGACCGGGCCGTTCGACCCGGAGGAATTCACCGAGGTCTCCCGGCCCGGAACAACGGAGTGAAGCTGCACATGGTCGGCCACTGTCCGACGAACGATGGCCGACCATGGGGCCGGGTTCCTACTTCGCGCTCGCCACCGTGTGGTCGTCGGCGGGGCGGGACTGGGTTTGCTCCTTGGCCCAGCGGTAGTCGGGCTTGCCCGCCGGGGAGCGCTTGATCTCGTCGACGAACCACAGGCTGCGGGGCAGTTTGTAGGGCGCGATCTCCTGGGTGAGCATGGGGCGCAGCTCCTCCAGGGTGGGGCGGGACGCGCCGCGGCATTGCACGACCGCGACCACCCGCTGGCCCCAGCGCTCGTCCTCGATGCCCACCACCAGCGCGTCGAAGATCTCGGGGTGCGTCTTGAGCGCGCCCTCGACCTCCTCGGGGTAGATCTTCTCGCCGCCGCTGTTGATGCTGACCGAACCGCGGCCGAGCATGGTGACCGTGCCGTCCTCCTCGACGCGCGCGTAGTCGCCGGGGATGGCGTAGCGGATCCCGTTGAACTCCTTGAAGGTCGCGGCGGTCTTCGCCTCGTCCTTGTAGTAGCCGAGCGGGATGTGCCCGCGGCGGGCCAGGATGCCGACCTCACCGGAGCCGGGCCGCACCGGATTGCCGTTCTCGTCGAGCACATCGGTGGAAGCGTCGATCTTCACCCGCGGCCCGCCGGTGTGCGTCGCGCCCTTGGCCACGATGGCGATACCGCCGAAACCGGTCTCCGAGGAGCCGATCGAATCGGAGATCATCCGGTTGGGCAGCAGCTCGAGGAACTGGTCCTTGAGCGAGGGCGAGAACAGCGCCGCGCTGCTGGCCATCACGTACAGGCTGGAGAGGTCGTAGGGCTGACCGGTCTCCGGGTTGCCTTCGATGAGCGCGTCGAGCATCGGGCGCGCCATCGCGTCACCGGTGATGAAGATCAGGTTGATCTTGTGCTTGTCGATCGCCCGCCACACGCCGTGCCCGGAGAACTCCGGGATCATCACGGCTTTACCGCCGCCGAACAGGCTGTGGAACGTGGCCCACTGCGCGCCGCCGTGGATCATCGGCGGGATCGGGAACCGCACCATCGGCGGGCTGCCCGCGCCGACCTTCGCCAATTCCCATTCGTCCTGGACGTATTCGCCGGTGATGAAGTTGATGCCCGCGCCGAGCACGCGCCAGACGTCCTCCTGACGCCACATCACGCCTTTGGGCATGCCGGTGGTTCCGCCGGTGTAGACCATGTACAGGTCGTCCGGGGAACGCTCGCCGAAGTCGCGCTCGCCCGAGGACTGCGCGAGCACCGTCTCGTAATCCACCGAATCGGCTGCGGTGGCGATCGTGCCGGTCGTATCGTCGTCAACGACGACGACCGTGCGCAGTTGCGGCGTCTTCGCCCGGACGGCAGCGACCTTGTCGCTGTAGCGCCGCTCATGGATCAGCGCGACCATGTCCGAGTTGTCGAAGATGTACTGCAACTCGTTCTCGACATATCGGAAGTTCACGTTGATCATCACGGCCCGCGCCTTGAAGATCGCGACCATGGCCTCGACGGCCTCGATCGTGTTGCGTGAGTAGATACCCACCTTGTCACCCGGCCGGACTCCCTGTTCTTGCAGGTAGTGAGCGAGTTTATTGGCCCGCTCCTCCAACTGGGCGTAGGTGACCTCGCGGCCGTCGTCGGCCAGCGCGACGCGGTCGGGCATCAGGTCGATGGCATGTTCGACAAGGTCCGCTATGTTGTAGCTCACAGCCATAAAAATAGAACGTGTTACTGTTTCTGACAAGGCTCGAAGTCAGGAGAATCAGCGATGCCGCACTGTCTCGTCGAGAAGCGCGACCATGTCCTCATCGTCACCATGAACCGGCCCGAGGCGCGCAACGCGCTGTCGGGGGAGATGATGGCGATCATGAAAGACGCCTGGAATCAGGTGGACGAGGATCCGGAGATCCGGGTCGCGATCCTGACCGGCGCGGGCGGGGCGTTCTGCGCGGGCGCCGATCTCAAGGGCATGACCTCCGAGCACCCCGGCGACACCATCGAGGGCGGCGGCTGGAATCCGGCCAAGCTGGAGGCGCTGCTCAAGGGCCGCAGGCTGACCAAGCCGCTGATCGCGGCGGTCGAGGGCCCGGCCATCGCGGGCGGTACCGAGATCCTGCAGGGCACCGACATCCGGGTGGCCGGGGAGAGCGCGAAATTCGGTGTGTCCGAGGCACGGTGGGGCCTGTTCCCGCTGGGCGGCTCGGCGGTGCGGCTGGTCCGCCAGATCCCCTACACCGTTGCCGCGGAAATCCTGCTCACCGGCCGGCACCTCACCGCCGCCGAGGCCAAGGAGATCGGCCTGATCGGGCACGTCGTCCCGGACGGCACCGCACTGGTCAAGGCGCTGGAGATCGCGGGGCAGATCGCCGCCAACGGACCCCTCGCCGTGCAGGCCATCCTGCGCACCATCCGGGAGACGGAAGCCATGCCGGAAGAGGACGCCTTCGAGATCGACGCCAAGCTCGGCATGTCGGTGTTCCGCTCGGCGGACGCCAAAGAAGGGCCGCGGGCGTTCGCGGAGAAGCGCAAGCCCTCTTTCACCGGAAACTGAGAATCCCGGCGGAGCCCGACGCCCCCGATGCGCACCCGCATCGGGGGCGACCCCTCGCCGGGCTCAGTTGGCGCCCGGGTAGTCCATCCAGAACGACTCCCACTGGTGGCCGTCCGGGTCGATGAAGGTGCGGCCATGCATGCCGACCTGCGCCTCCTGCGCCCGCTTGTCCTCGTTCACCTCTTCGGTCGCGCCCGCCGCGACAGCGGCTTCGGTCAGGCTGTCGACCTCTTCGGCGCTGCCGAGCGCGAGCGCGTACGCGGCGTTGATCGCCGTCTTGGTATCGGCCACCGGCCGCTTGCTGAAGGTGGTGAAGAAATCCTTGATGAGCAGCATCAGGCAGATGTTGTCGTCGACCACGATGCAGGCCGCGTTGTCGTCGGTGAACTCCTGGTCGACCTTCCAGCCCAGCGCCTCGTAGAACGCCTTCGACCGGTTCAGATCGTCGACCGGGAGATTGATGAAGATCATCTTGCTGCTCATGGCCTCTTCCTCTCGAGCAAGTCCGTTCGTGTCACTGGATAGGACGTGCCCCGGACGGCGAACTCATCGCGGAAGCGTCGGTGTCGCATCCCACACGCCGGGCAGGTTTATCGATCTTGATCAGCGCCGCCCCCGAGTTCGCGGTCCTGTTCTGTGTCGGTGGCCTGTGGCATGGTGACACGCATGAACGACTCGCCCGGCTCCTCCGCCGGCCTCGCTCCCGAGGTGCTCGCCGCGTTCGAGACCCATCGCAGAGAGCTGTGCGCGTACGCCTACCGCATGCTCGGTTCCTCGTTCGAAGCGGAGGACGCGGTGCAGGAGACCCTGACCAGGGCGTGGAAGTCCTACGACTCGTTCGAGGGCCGCGCCAGCCTCCGCTCCTGGCTGTACAAGATCACCACGAACGTCTGCCTGGACATGCTCGACGGCCCGCAGCGCCGGGCCAGGCCGATGGACCTGTCCGGTCCGTCGCGGCCGGATTCGCCGCTGCCTGCACCGCAGCCGGACTACGTGTGGATCGAGCCCATCCCGAACGCGCTGGCCTTCGGCGCCGATCCGGCCGATCACGCCAGCGCGAAAGACACCCTGCGCCTGGCCTTCGTCGCGGCCTGCCAGCATCTGCCCGCCACCCAGCGCGCGATCCTGATCATGCGCGAGGTCCTGCGCTTCTCCGCCAACGAGACCGCCGAGGCGCTCACCATGTCGCCCGCGTCGGTCAACAGCGCGCTGCAACGGGCGCGCGCGACCATGTCCAAGGTCCAGCCCGCGGCCACCGACACCTTCGACGAGTCCGACGAGGATCAGCGCAGACTGGTGGACAACTTCGTCAAGGCGTTCGAGTCCTACGACATGGACACCCTCACCACCCTGTTGAAAGCGGATGTGGCACTGTCCATGCCGCCGATCGAGCTGTGGATCTCGGGCCCGGAGAACGTGGCCGCGTTCATGCTCGGCCACGGAAGCGCTTGCCGCGATTCGCGGCTGGTCCGCCTGGAGGGCGCCAACGGCTTACCCGCCTTCGGCCACTACAAGCCGGGCGACGAGCCGGGCGTGTGGGTGCCGTGGTCGATCACCGTGCTGGAACTCGACGGCGACACCATCGCCGGGCTGAACTTCTTCCTCGACACCGAGAAGCTGTTCCCGCTCTTCGGCCTCGCGCCCGAACTGCGCGAAAGCATCTGACCCCGAACGCGCGAATGCGCCCTTCGTGAAGGGCGCATTCGCTTTCGGCGTCGCCGCGCGGCGGGTCGCAGCCCCAGCGGACCGGCTACACAGCCGCCTCGTCTCCGCCGGACCCGAAACGGACTTTTCCGTCCGATCTTGTCCGGCGGCACCCCTCAGGACGCGGGGATGTACCGTTCACGCAGCTTGCGCTTGTAGAGCTTCCCGTTCGGGTCGCGCGGCAGTTCCGGCAGATAGTCGATCGACTTGGGCATCTTGTACTTCGCCAATTGCGTGGCGGCGAAGGCCAGCAGTTCCTCGGTGAGCGCGTCGCCGCCCTCCGCTCCGGCGGCCGGCTGCACGACCGCCTTCACCTCCTGGCCCCAATCCGGATGCGGCACACCGAAAACCGCTACGTCGACGACCTTCGGGTGGGTGATCAAGACGTTCTCGACCTCCGCCGGGTAGATGTTCACGCCGCCGGACAGGATGAGGTCCGAGCGCCGGTCGTGCAGGTAGAGGTAGCCGTCCTCGTCGAGGTGCCCGATATCCCCGACGGTGAACAGGTCACCGACGCGCGAGTCGTCGGTCTTGGCCTTGTCGTGGTGGTACTCGAAACTCGAAGCGCCCATCCGCATGTACACCAGGCCGGTCTCGCCGGCGGGCACCTCGGAGCCGTCTTCCTCGCTGAGCACCTTGATCACCGACCACGGCCACGCCTTGCCGACCGAGCCCGGCTTGCGCAGCCACTCTGCGCCGTTGATCACCGTGCCGCCGCCCTCGGTGGCCGCGTAGTACTCGGTGACCGTCGGCCCCCACCACTCGAGCATCTGCCGCTTGGTCTCCTGCGGGCAGGGGGCCGCGCCGTGCACCATGCTGCGCAGCGAGGACACGTCGTACTTGGCGCGCACCTCCTCCGGCAGGGCCAGCAGGCGGTGGAACTGGGTGGGCACCATGTGACTGTGCGTCACTCGGTGCTTGTCGATCAGCCGCAGCATGTCCTCGGCGTCCCAGCGATCCATCAGAACGAGCTTGTGGCCCAGCTGGATCGAGATGGTGGCGAAGTTCAGCACCGCCGTGTGATACAGCGGCGAGCCGCAGATGTGCACGTGGTCGTCGTAGGGCGCGAGCTCGAACAGGCCGAAGAACGCGGTGGTGTGCGGCGGGACGACATCGGGGTCCGCGCCGGTGAGCGGCCGCCGTACTCCCTTGGGCCGCCCGGTGGTTCCGGAGGTGTAGAGCATGGGGGCGCCCGTGCTGCGGTCGGACGGACGCCCGGTGTCCGCGGCGCCGAGCCAGGCCACCGACTTGAAACCCTCGATCTCGCCCACCGCGAAGCGCGCCGTCGCGGGCAGCCCCGCCTCGTCGGCGGCGGCCTGGGCGGCGGCGGCGAAGCGATCGCTGGCGATGAACGCCTTCGCCTCGCTGTCGGCCAATATGTAGGCGACCTCCGGACCGGTGAGATGCCAGTTCACCGCGACGATGTACAACCCGGACTGGTAGGCCGCGAAATACGCCGCGATCGCCTCCACGCAGTTGTGCACCATGCTCACCAGCACGTCACCGGTTTTCAGGCCGAGCCCACGCAGGCCGGTGGCGTAGCGATTGGCGAGCGTGGCCAATTCGCGATACGTCACCTCCCGGCCCCAGGGATCGACCATCGCGATCCGATCGGGCTCGGCTTCGGCGATGTTCCACAGACCGAGAATTTTCACTGACTCCTGCGCGGGGGGATGGTGAGGAGGCGGAGCCGACGGGGCGGGTGAGGCAGTCACCCCATTGAATCTAGAACGTGTTCTACTGTTCGACAAGGGGGGCCAGCCGATGCAATTGCGCGACATCGGGAACCGACACCAGCATCATGGTGACGCCCGCGGACTCCCAGACCCGCAGCTGCTTGCGGACATGCTCCTCGTCGCCGATGATCGCGGTGTCCAGAATCAGCTCGTCCGGCACCACCGCCGCCGCCTCGGCCTTCTTGCCGGACTGGAACAGCCGGCCGATCTCGTCGACCTCGCGCTCGTATCCCATCCGCCGGTAGACCTGGGCGTGGAAGTTCAGCTCGGGCGCGCCCATGCCGCCGATGTAGAGCGCCATGATCCAGCGCATCCGCTCGAGCTCACTCGCCGGGTCGTCGGTGATCACCACCTGACAACTGGCGGCGATCTCGAAATCGTCCCGGCTACGCCGCGCCCCTGCCCGCGCGAAGCCCTCGTCGAGCCAGTCGTTGTACATCCCGGCCAGCCGTGGCGCGTAATAGATGGCCAGCCAGCCATCGGCGATCTCGGCGGTGAGCGCGACGTTCTTCGGCCCCTCAGCGCCCAGCCAGATCGGCAGATCCGCACGTAGCGGATGCACGATCGGCTTCAGCGGCTTACCGAGCCCGATCGAGCCCGGCCCGGTGTAGGGCAGCGGGTAGTGCGGGCCGTCGTTGGTGACCGGCCCCTGCCGGGCCAGCACCTGACGCACGATCCCGACGTACTCACGGGTGCGCTGCAACGGCTTGGCGAACGGCTGGCCGTACCAGCCTTCCACCACCTGCGGACCCGAGACGCCCAGGCCCAGGATCGCGCGGCCACCGCTGAGGTGATCGAGGGTGAGCGCGTGCATGGCCGTCGCCGCGGGCGTGCGCGCCGACATCTGCACCACCGACGTGCCGAGGCGCACCCGCCGCGTCGACGAGCCCCACCAGGTGAGCGGGCCGAAGGCGTCCGACCCCCACGACTCGGCGGCGAACACGGCGTCGAACCCGGCTTCCTCGGCCGCCGCCACCAACTCCCCCGCGTTCGCGGGCGGCTGGGCCATCCAGTACCCGAGTTGCAATCCGAACCTCACACCGGACCCCTTTCCAGTCAACTGCTTGCCACCAGAGTTAGAACCTGTTCTACTCGATATCGTGACTCAGGGGAATACTGCATCCACGGCAATCGCTGGTGGTAGCGGCACGGCATTGAACACAGCGGCCGTGCCCGATGTACTCAGCGCGCCCCTACGGGTGCGTTTCGACTACACCCGCTCCGTCGGCTCCACCATCGGGACATTCTTGACCCGGTTGCGCGATCACAAGATCGTCGGCGCGCGCGGCTCGGACGGACGGGTGATCGTGCCGCCGCCGGAATACGATCCGATCACCGCCGAACCGCTGACCGAATTCGTCGACGTCGCCGACACCGGCACCGTCGAATCCTGGACCTGGGTGCGCGAGCCGCTGCCCGGCCAGCCGTTCGACCGCCCCTTCGCCTGGGCGCTGATCCGATTGGACGGCGCGGACACGACGCTGCTGCACGCGGTCGACGTGGCCGGGCCCGAGGACATTCGGAAAGGCTTGCGGGTCACCGCCCGGTGGGCCGAGCAGACCGAGGGCAGCATCCGTGACATCGTCTGCTTCGAGCCGGGCGAGAAGCCCGCCGCGCCGGTGGCGTCCGCCGGGGCCGAGCCGGTCACCATGCTCGTCACGCCGGTCGATCTGTCCTACAAGCACACCGCCTCGCCGCAGGAGACCGTCTACCTGCGCGGACTCGCCGAAGGCAAGCTGATCGGCGCGCGCACCGACGCCGGGGGCAAGGTCTACTTCCCGCCGCGCGGCGCGAACCCGACCGACGGCAGGCCGACCGACGAGTACATCGAGTTGTCCGACCGCGGCACGGTGACCACCTTCTGCATCGTCAACGTGCCGTTCCTCGGGCAGCGGATCAAGCCGCCGTACGTCGCGGCCTATGTGCTGCTGGACGGCGCGGACATCCCGGTGCTGCACCTGGTGCTCGGCTGTGACGCGAGCGAGGTGCGCATGGGCATGCGGGTGGAGGCGGTGTGGAAGCCGCGCGAGGAGTGGGGCTACGGCCTGGAGAACGTGGACCACTTCCGTCCCACCGGCGAGCCGGACGCCGATTACGAGACCTACTCCCATCACCTCTGAGAGAGGCGCACGTTGACTGACAACGCCACCGACATCGCGGTCGTGGGTTTCGCCCACGCGCCGCACGTGCCGGAGACCTTCGGCACCACCAACGGTGTCGAGATGCTGGTGCCCTGCTTCCAGCAGCTCTACGACCGGCTCGGCATCACCAAGTCCGATATCGACTTCTGGTGCTCCGGCTCGTCCGATTACCTTGCCGGACGGGCCTTCTCGTTCATCTCGGCGATCGACGCCATCGGCGCGGTGCCGCCGATCAACGAATCGCACGTGGAGATGGACGCGGCCTGGGCGCTGTACGAGGCATGGGTGAAACTGCGTTCGGGACAGGCGAAGACGGCGCTGGTGTACGGCTTCGGCAAGTCCTCCGCGGGCACGCTGCGCCAGGTGCTCACCATGCAGCTGGACCCGTACGTCGTCGCGCCGCTGTGGCCGGACGCATGGTCCATCGCGGGCCTGCAAGCGCGCGCCGGTCTCGACGCGGGCCGCTGGACCGAGCGCGACATGGCGGCCGTGGCAGCTGGCGAGTCCGGTGACGCCGACAGCCTGCTCGACCAGCCGTACGTCGCCGATCCGCTGCGCGCGCACGACATCGCGCCGATCACCGACGGCGCGGCCGCGATCGTGCTCGCTGTCGGCGACCGCGCTCGCGAACTGTGCGAGCGCCCCGCGTGGATCACCGGCATGGCGCATCGAATCGATACTCCCGTGCTCGGTGCGCGCGACCTCACCGTCTCGCCGTCGACAGCGGCCGCGGCCAAGGCGGTCACCGGCGGCGACGTCAGCGATTTCGATATCGCCGAGTTGCACGCGCCGTTCAGTCATCAGCAGCTGATCCTCGCCGAGGCGATCGGGCTGAAGAACGGCACGAAGGTGAATCCGTCCGGCGGCGCGCTCGCGGCCCACCCGATGTTCGCCGCGGGCCTGGAGCGCATCGGCTTCGCGGCCGAAGCGATCATCGCGGGCTCGGCGAATCGCGCGCTGGCCCATGCCACCAGCGGCCCGGCGCTTCAGCAGAACCTTGTGACCGTCTTGGGATCGGAGAACCGATGAGCTTGCCAGCGGCGGTGCTCGGCACCGGACAAACCCATCACGTGACGAAACGGACCGACGTGTCCATGGCGGGGATGTGCCGCGAGGCCATCGATCGTGCGCTCGCCGACGCCGGTCTCACCATCGCCGATATCGACGCGGTCGTGGTCGGCAAGGCGCCGGACGGATTCGAGGGCGTCATGATGCCCGAGCTGTTCATGGCGGACGCGCTCGGCGCCACCGGAAAGCCGCTGCTGCGGGTGCACACCGCCGGTTCGGTGGGCGGCTCCACCGGCATCGTCGCGACCAATCTGGTGCAGGCGGGCGTGCACAAGCGCGTGCTCGCGGTGGCGTGGGAGAAGCAGTCGGAGTCGAACGCCATGTGGGCGTTGTCGATTCCGGTCCCGTTCACCATGCCGGTCGGCGCGGGCGCGGGCGGGTACTTCGCTCCGCACGTGCGCTCCTACATCCGGCGCTCCAACGCACCGGGCCATATCGGCGCCATGGTCGCGGCGAAGGATCGCCGCAACGGCGCCAAGAATCCGCTCGCGCATCTGAAGCAGCCCGACATCACGATGGAATCGGTGCTCGCCTCGCAGATGCTGTGGGATCCGATCCGCTTCGACGAGACCTGCCCCTCCTCCGACGGCGCGTGCGCGATCGTGCTCGGCGACGCGGAGGCCGCCGAGGCGGTCGAGGCCACCGGCCGCAAGGTCGCCTGGGTGCACGCCACCGCGATGCGCACCGAACCGACCACCTTCGCCGGACGCGACCAGGTCAATCCCCAAGCGGGCCGGGACGCGGCCGCCGCGCTGTGGGAGGCGGCGGGTATCACCAACCCGCTCGAAGAGATCGACGTGGCCGAGATCTACGTCCCGTTCTCCTGGTTCGAACCGATGTGGCTGGAGAACCTCGGCTTCGCGCCGCAGGGCGACGGGTGGAAGCTCACCGACAAGGGCGAGACCGAGATCGGCGGCGCTCTTCCGGTCAATCCGTCCGGCGGCGTGCTCTCGTCCAACCCGATCGGCGCCTCCGGACTGATCCGGTTCGCCGAGGCCGCCAAGCAGGTCATGCAGCGGGCCGGGGACTATCAGGTCGAGGGTGCGCGTAAAGCGCTCGGTCACGCCTACGGCGGCGGGTCGCAGTACTTCTCGATGTGGGTGGTCGGATCGGAGCGGCGGTGACGCCGCTGAAGTTCACCGTCGGCATCGCGCTGAGTCCACTGGACCAGCTGACCGAACTCGCGAAAACCGCCGAGGAGTGCGGGTTCTCGTCGATCGCACTGCCGGACTCGCTGTTCTACATGAAGTCGGCGGCGGCGAAGTACCCCTACACCGCCGACGGGAGCAGGTTCTGGGGCCCGGACACGCCGTGGGTCGACCCGCTCATCGGCGCGACCGCCATGGCGGCTGTCACCAGCCGCATCCGCTTCTACACGAACGTGCTCAAGCTGGGTTCCCGCAATCCGCTGCTGCTGGCCCGGCAGGTCGGCTCGGTGGCCAACCTGTCGGGTAACCGCTTCGGCTTCGGAGTCGGAATCGGCTGGGCGCCCGAGGAATTCGAGTGGTGCGGGGTGCCCTTCGCGCGGCGCGGCGCCCGGGTGGACGAGATGATCGAGGTCATCAAACTGGTACTGGCCGGTGGCATGACCGAGTATCACGGCGAGTTCTTCGACTTCGATCCGTTGCAGATCAGCCCGGCGCCGAGCGAGCCGGTGCCGTTCTACATCGGCGGGCACACCGACGCGGCACTGCGGCGCGCGGCGCGGGTGGGCGACGGCTGGACCTCGGCGATGATGACCTACGAGGAGCTGCGCGGCACCATCGGCAAGCTCGACGCGCTGCGCGTCGAGTTCGGCCGATCCGGCGAGCCGTTCGAGATCCAGGCGGTGTGCGTCGACCGGTTCGGCCGCTCCGGCTACCAGGACCTGGCCGACGCGGGCGTCACCGACGCGATCGTGGTGCCCTGGCTGGCCGACGGCATCGGATTCGACGGCGAACTGTCCGCCAAGCAGGACTCGCTGCGCAAATTCGCCGAGCAGTACATCGCCGAACCCGTCCTCGCCGAACGATGACGACCCGCTGGCCAAGGGAGGCCGTATGACCACCGCAACCGAGCATCCGGCCAGGGCTGCCGGCCTGGCCTCACAGGCCGCCGTGCGAGCACGGGACAAGCAGGCCTGGGTCGCGCTGTTCGCCACCGACGGCATCGTGGAGGACCCGATCGGCCCATCCGGCTTCGATCCGGAGGGCAAGGGCCACCGCGGCACGGATGCCATCGCCGCGTTCTGGGACATGGCCATCGCGAAGACCGAGCTGATCGAGTTCCTGTTCGACGACTCGTTCGCCTGCGGCAACGAAGTCGCCTTCACCGGCACCATCCGCAGCACCATCGGCGGTCACCTGATCGACGCCGACGGCGTATTCACCTACCGGGTGGACGACGACGGCAAGATCACCGCGCTGCGCGCGTTCTGGGAGGTCGATCGCGCCATGAAGACCGCGCGTCCGGTCGGTTGAGGTCATACGAAAGGGCCCTCGCACCGTGCTGGTGCGAGGGCCCTTTCTCGTGTCTCAGTGCGCGACCGGGCAGGTCTTGTAGTCGACCGGGAACTCCTTGATGCCGTTCAGCCAGCCCGAACGCAGCCGCTTCGCGTCGGCGATCTTGCTGATGTCGGGCAGATGATCGGCGATGGCGTTGAAGATCAGGTCGATCTCCAGCCGGGCGAGGTTCGCCCCGATGCAGAAGTGCGCGCCGGTGCCACCGAAGGCCAGGTGCGGGTTGTCCGTGCGCATGATGTCGAACTTCTCCGGGTGGTCGAAGACGTCCTCGTCGAAGTTGGCCGAGCGGTAGAGCATGACCACCCGCTGGCCCTTCTTGATCTGCACGCCGCCCAGCTCGGTGTCCTCCAGCGCGGTCCGCTGGAACGAGGTGACCGGCGTGGCCCACCGGATGATCTCGTCGGCGGCCGTGGCCGGGCGCTCCTTCTTGAACAGCTCCCACTGGTCCGGGTTCTCCAGGAACGCCATCATGCCGTGCGAGATGGCGTTGCGGGTGGTCTCGTTGCCCGCGACCGCGAGCATGATCACGAAGAAGCCGAACTCCTCCTCGCTCAGCTTGTCACCGTCGACATCGGCCTCGATCAGCGTGGTGACAAGGTCGTCGGCCGGACACTGCTTGCGGGAGGCCGCCATCTGGTAGGCGTAACCCAGGATCTCGGCGGACGCCGCGACCGGGTCGGCGGTGCTCTCCGGGTCGTCGTAGCCGGTCATGTCGTTCGACCAGGTGAAGACCTTCATCCGGTCTTCCTGCGGGACGCCGATCAGCTCGGCGATGGCCTGCAGCGGCAGTTCGCACGCGATCTGGGTGACGAAGTCACCGGAGCCCGCCTCGGCGGCCGCCTTCACGATGGATTCCGCGCGGGCCGACAGCTCCGCGCGCAGGCCGTTGATGGCGCGCGGGGTGAAGCCGCGAGAGATGATCTTGCGCAGCTTGGTGTGCTCGGGCGCGTCCATGTTCAACAGGACGATCCGCTGCAGTTCGATCTGCTCCCGGGCGATGTCGTCGTTGAATCGCGGGATCGCGGTGTTCTCGTAGCTGGAGAACACATCGCTGCGCCGCGAGACCTCCTTGACGTCGGCGTGCTTGCTCACCACCCAGAAGCCGTCGTCGTGGAAGCCGCTGACCTCCGGCGACTGCGGGTTCCACCAGATCGGCGCGGTCCGGCGCAGTTCGGCGAACTCTTGGACCGGAACACGCTCGGCGTAGATGTCCGGGTCCGTAACGTCGAACCCGTCCGGGAGATTCGGCCGGGCATTCCGAGTGTCTACCACCAGATGTCTCCTTCGACAAACTGAAACACGTTCTATAATCATTGAAGCACAGGCGCGAGAATGAGGAAAGAAACCGGACAGATCCGCCCCTGGCAAGTGCTATGAACGCGTTTCAGTTTTCTGTCCCGTAAAGAGAGGTTGGACATGGGCACACCCGTGATCGTCGAGGCCGCACGCACCCCGATCGGCAAGCGCGGCGGCTGGCTGTCAGGGCTGCACGCGGCCGAACTGCTGGGCGCGGCCCAGCGCGGGCTGCTCGAGCGCGCACATCTGGACCCGGCACTGGTCGAACAGGTCATCGGCGGCTGCGTCACCCAGGCCGGCGAGCAGTCCAACAACGTCACCCGGGTCGCCTGGCTGCACGCGGGCCTGCCCTGGCAGGTCGGTGCCACCACGATCGACACCCAGTGCGGATCGGCCCAGCAGGCCAACCATCTGATCGCGGGCCTGATCGCGGCCGACGCCATCGAGATCGGCATGGCCTGCGGCGTGGAGGCGATGAGCCGGGTTCCGCTGGGCGCCAACGTCGGCGAGAACGCCGGGCCGCGCAGGCCCGCCTCGTGGAACATCGACCTGCCCAACCAGTTCGAGGCGGCCGAACGAATCGCCAAGCGGCGCGGTATCACTCGCGCGGATGTGGACGCGTTCGGCGCGCGCTCGCAGCGCCTGGCCGGGCAGGCATGGGCGGAAGGCCGGTTCGATCGCGAGGTGCTCACCGTCACCGCGCCCGCCGTCGACAAGGAAGGCAACCCGACCGGCGAAAAGCTCGATGTGTCGCGAGATCAGGGTCTGCGCGAGACCACCGTCGAGGGCTTGGCGAAGCTGAAGCCGGTGCTGGAGGGCGGCGTGCACACCGCCGGATCGTCCTCGCAGATCTCCGACGGCGCCGCCGCCGTGCTGCTGATGGACGAAAAGGCAGCGCAGCGAGCCGGATTGCGGCCGCGAGCGCGGATCGTCACCCAAGCGGTGGTCGGCGCGGAGCCGGAGTTCCACCTCGACGGCCCGGTGCAGGCGTGCAGCAGGCTGCTGGAGCGGTCCGGCATGAATATCGGCGACATCGACCTTTTCGAGATCAACGAAGCGTTCGCGTCGGTCGCACTTTCGTGGGCCTCTGTACACCAGCCGGACATGGACCGGGTTAATGTCAACGGCGGTGCCATCGCCCTCGGACATCCGGTCGGCTCCACCGGATCGCGTCTCATCACAACGGCTTTGCACGAACTGGAGCGCTCCGATCGCAGTACCGCAATGGTTCTCATGTGTGCCGGTGGCGCACTCGCGACAGGAACGATCATCGAACGTTTGTGACTTCAACCATTTCGCGTGCGTTGGTTGAACGTTCATCCCCCACGGGCGCAAACGTGTCGTACGCCACACAAACCCATGTACCGCCCAGTTCATGAGATGTCAGCTATCTTGCGGCTATCAAGACCCCCTCTCCCGAGACCGCAGCGACGGGCCAGAACCGGTTCGTACCGCGGGTTCTCGAGAGGCCTTGGGGTGACCCGCAAACCCGACCGTCCCAGCCCCTTCGCCGCCATCCGACCTAGAAGCTTCAAGGAAATCCGGAATCAGGCGTAGGTTTTCAGTTACTGAGCCGCTAATATCAATGATACGTATCCGAGATAACGACTGTTAGTACAGCGAAGGGAATTGGGCGGCTCACAATGGCTGATTTCGCGGCGCGGCTGAACAAGCTGTTCGAAACCGTGCATCCCCCGGGGCGTAAGCCGCACACCAACGCGGAGGTTGCGGCGGCGCTGACGGCCTCCGGACATCCGATCTCGAAACCGTACCTGTCGCAGTTGCGGTCGGGACAACGGACGAACCCGTCGGATGAGACGGTGGCCGCCCTGGCGAAGTTCTTCAAAGTCAAGCCGGACTACTTCTTCAACGACATCTATGCCGCCAAGATCGATCACGATCTGGAGCTGCTGTCCCAGCTGCAGGGCTATGGACTGCGACGGCTGTCGAGTAGAGCGTTCGACTTGTCCGAAGAATCACAGAATCTGCTCACGTCTATGGCGGAGAAGTTGCGGGCAAGCGAGGGCTTGCCCGAAATTCCTCCGGATGGCACCGAATAGGTTCTCCTGCACGGCAGCACAGTGCGGCCCCTAGGGGTCGCACTGTGCTGTGTTATGCGCGCGTATGCGGGCACAGCACACAACCGGCGCGCGTCCGTGCCCCGAGAAATTGGGGCACGGACGCGCGTCGGTTAGCGCTGCGCTTCGGATCGGGCGTCGGATAAGTACATTCGGGGGTGGTTCGTCGGCCGCGCTTCGCCCTGAAGGAGATTTCCGATCCAACCGGTCTGTCCGAATAGTCCGATCGGTCGCGCACATTTGCGTCAGATTGATCGGATTCGCGCGAAGTTGATCAATTTCGCGCGGGTGCGGATGCGCTCGCCCGATAGGCCCGTGCTACGGCCTGGACCCACCCGCGGGGACTAATGCCTTCGGGCGGAGCAATCCATCGTGCGTCTACAAGGGTCTCCCCCGCCGGGTCGTGCGCCCACCGCGCCACCCGGGCGGCCCGGTCCGCCACCGAGGAAGGCGGCGACGCCAGTTCCGCCAGCACGAGACCCCCGCCGGACTGTAGATACAACGCGTCGATGATCTGCGCCACCTGGTCGGAAGCTTTGAGCTGCGTGGAGAATCCACTCTGTTCGTGGGCGACCACCTCGGGGAAGCGTCCGACCATGGTCCGGTGCAGCGAGCGGATCCGGCGCAGCAGCACCCGCGCGCGCACCCAGAGTTCCACCACGATCCACACCGCGCCGAGCGCGATGAGCAGGCTCGCGAGTCCCCAGAGCGACCATGCCCAAGAGGGAGTACCGGGCGCGGCCGGGGGCGCGTGCTGTAACGCGCGCCGGACCCGACCCGCCGCGAGCAGTGCGACCACCGCCGTGCCCGCCGTGTAGAACGCGATACCACGACCCAGCGCGGTCCAGTCCAGAGTGCGCAGACCGGTGACGACGACGAACACGCTCCCCGCGGAAACCGTCGACCACCCGAAGGTGTACGACCAGGTCAGCGTGACCATCACCGCGCAAAGACCGACGCCGTAGACGACCAGGGCGACCTGCCGCAGGTTGCGCCGCGACACCACCGGCCAGGCGGCCGAGGCGACCACCGAGGTGGCCGTGGTGAAGGCGATCCAGCTCGCGGTGACGACGCCGTCGGACAGTCGGCCCGCGGGCACGCCGCCCGGGACGAGATTATCCAGCGCGACAGCGATCTCGGGCACCGCGAAGGTCGCGGCGAGCGCGACGGCGGCGACCGCGACGACGATGGCCACCCGGGCCGTGGTCGCGGGCTTGACCAGGACGCGACCCACCCGAGCGCCGGCGGCCATCCAGACCAGCAGAGCAGTCGACCACAGGGTCATCCGAGCGCCTCGTCGAATCGGAGCACCGAGACACCCGCGCCCCGGCTGTTGAACACGCGCAATCGGGTCATCAGCATGGCGGCGAACGTCTCGGCCTCCCATTCGGCGAGCTCGTCGGCGCCGTCGTCGACGATCCGCTGATACGCGCGCCGGCTGAGCATGTAGGCGATCAGGTCGTCGCTCGCCTCCAGCGTCACTTCCGGCGCCGGCACGCCTTCATGGTCGAAGACGATGTGACCCAGTTCGTGCGCGAGGGTGTGCTCGCGGCTCGGCAGTGTCTCGGCGAGCACGATCACGTCGCGGTCGGGATAGCGACGGCGCTGCCCGCAGACTCCGGGACCCAATCGCGCACTGGCGATTTCGATCTCACGACGCCGCTCGCCCGCGATCGCGTGAACGACTTCGTCGAGGGTGGTCGCGTCGAAGTCGGCCGCCACCGCGCACACCGCGTCGACGGCGGCGGCGACTCGGCGGTAGGACCGCAGGTCACCGCGTATGCGGCTCACGCTCATCTGCTGCCCCCTCACGGCCTCGGGAAGAACTGGGCACGGGCGGTGTCGATCCTGGCCTGCGCGGCCGCCGCGCTCCGGAAGCTGATCACGCCGGATCCCGCTCCCGCGAGGCCGAGCGCGATCAGGCCACCGATCACCGGCAGCGGTTCCGTCGCGGGAAGGGCGTCGGTGGAGTTGGTCGGGAGGAGCGCTGGAGTCGCGGGCTGCCGCGCCTGCGGCGGCGCGGGGGCGGCAAGGCCGGGCGCTGGTGCGGAGAAGTCGGGCGCTGGTGCGGCGAGCTGCGGAATCGTCGGCGCGGCCACCGGAATCGGTGAGATTTTCGGTGCGCCGGGCGTAGCTGCCGGAGGAACGGTCACCGGTGGCAGCGCGGGGGCGGGCGGAGCGGTCGCCTGCGGGAGTGGAATCAACAACAGCAGTAGGGGACTCGCGGAACCGGCGGCCGCCGATCCCACGGCGGCGGAACCCGTTGCGGCCGAACCGGTCGCGGCGGATCCGACACCTGCGGAACCGAGGCCTGCCGAACC
This sequence comes from Nocardia sp. NPDC047654, assembly GCF_043205035.1. Taxonomy (NCBI): domain Bacteria; kingdom Bacillati; phylum Actinomycetota; class Actinomycetes; order Mycobacteriales; family Nocardiaceae; genus Nocardia; species Nocardia sp. NPDC047654. The sequence goes on along the minus strand of NZ_JBIDDF010000004.1, from coordinate 203,022 downwards.
GACCGCGGCGGAACCGGTGCCGCCGAGGACGGCGGAACCCGCACCCAACGCGGCAGAACCCGTACCCAACACAGCCGAACCGGTACCACCCACAACCGCCGAGCCCGCACCCAACGCGGCAGAACCCGTTGCGGCCGAACCGGTCGCGGCGGAACCGGTGCCCAACGCGGCAGAACCCGTACCCGACACAGCGGAACCGGTGCCACCCACAACCGCCGAGCCCGTACCCAACGCGGCGGAGCCGGTACCGCCCAGCAAGACGGAACCGGCACCCAGTGCGGCCGAACCGGAACCGAGGACCGCGGAGCCGGCCGCGGCCGAGCCGAGGGCCGCCGACCCGGCTCCGAGCACTACGCCGAGACCGGCTGAACCGGAACCGAGGACGAGCGCGAGACCGGCCGAACCGGAACCGAGCACCACCCCGAGACCAGCCGAACCGGAACCCAGCACCGAACCCGACCCGGCGGAACCAGCCGCCGCCGAACCCGCTGCGGCCGAGTCGCTTCCGGCGGTCGGATGGGCCGGAGCCGCGCTGACCTCCGCCTCCTGCCCGGGCACGGTCAGCGAATACCAGGGATCACCGCTGTCATAGGGCGGCGGGACGGGGTCCGCGACGCACGAGGGGCAGGAAGGTTGCGCGGCGGCGACGGCTGGGCTGCCGAGCAGCGCGCAACCCGCGACGGCGCAGGCTGCTGCCAGCGCACGGAATGCGCGACCTCCTGCCATGCGCCGAGCCTTCCCCTCATCAGTCGAAGCGCAGTTCTGTGCCCGGTCGCCACTCTCACACGGGACTTTCCGAACGGATGGGTGCCCATATTAGACCCCGTTCCGTGAACGCGCCCCGGAAGGGGCGAAGCCGATCAGGCCCCGTACACCGGCTCCGGCGGAGTCGCCTTGGCGATCAGATCGGCCACGACGGGGCCGAGTTCGGCCGGATCCCAGCGCGCGCCGCGGTCCACGGCCACCCCGTGCCGCCAGCCGTCGGCCAGCGCCACCTTGCCGCCCTCGACCTCGAACACCCGTCCCGTCACCGCCGCCGACCGGGTGCTGCCCAGCCACACCACCAGCGGAGACACGTTCTCCGGCGCCATCGCGTCGAAGCCGTCCTCCGGTCTGGCCATCATGTCCGCGAACACCGTCTCGGTCATCCTGGTGCGCGCGGACGGGGCGATCGCGTTCACCGTCACGCCGTAGCGCGCGAATTCGGCCGCCGCTGTCAGCGTCAGGCCCGCGATGCCCGCCTTGGCGGCGCCGTAATTGCTCTGCCCCACGCTGCCTTGCAGACCCGCTCCGGAGCTGGTGTTGATGATCCGGCCGTCGACCGGACGGCCCGCCTTGGCCTCCGCGCGCCAGTACTCGATCGCATGCCGCATGGTGGCGAAATGCCCCTTCAAGTGCACGCGCACCACGGCGTCCCACTCGTCCTCGCTCAGGTTGACCAACATCCGGTCGCGCACGAAACCGGCGTTGTTGACCAGCACGTCCAGCCTGCCGAAGGTGTCGACGGCCTGGCGGACGAGATTGCGGGCGCCTTCCCAGTCGGCGACGTCGTCTCCGTTGGCCACGGCCTGGCCGCCGAGCGCCTCGATCTCCGCGACCACCTGAGCGGCGGGCGTTTCCGCGGTGGCCGCGCCGTCCAGCGTCGAACCGATGTCGTTGACCACCACGCGGGCGCCCGCCGCGGCGAAGGCGAGAGCGTGCGCCCGGCCGATGCCCCGGCCCGCGCCGGTGACGATGACGACGCGCCCCGCGCAGATCTGCTCGGTGTCCATACTTTGTCCCTTTCCGATGTGAGCGGGGCCTTTGGTGGTCACGCTCCGCTGCCGCCTCCGGGCGTGACGTTCATGCCCGGTCTCCCTTTCCGATATGAGCGAGGCCTGCCATGATCACGCTCCGCCACCGCGACCGACCGCACTGCTCCCCTCCGGTGTGTTCAGGACTGCTGGTCGGCGGTGGAGGCGGCGAGGAAGGCGGGCCGCTCACCCCCGCCGTGCACCAGCAGAGTCGCGCCGCTGACGTATGCGGCCAGCGGCGAGGCCAGGAACACCGCGCAGCGGCCGACGTCGTCGGGGCGGGCCATGCGGCCCAGCGGGATGGTTCGGCCCACCGCGTCGACACCGTCCTGATCGCCGTAGTGCAGCTGACTCAGTTCGGTGTCCACCGGGCCAACCACCAGCGAGTTCACCCGCACTTTCGGAGCCCACTCGACGGCGAGCGAGCCGGTCAGGCTGTCCATGCCCGCCTTGGCCGCGCCGTAGGCCGCGGTGCCCGGCGACGGACGGTGCCCGCTGACGCTCGACACGTTCACGATCGAGCCGCCCTCGTCCTGCCGCTGCATCACCGCGTTGGCGGCCTGCGCCATCAGCAGCGGAGCGAGCAGGTTCAGCTCGACGATCTTGGTGTGGAAGTTCTTGCTCGCGTCGGCAGCGAGCGCGAAAGGAGCGCCACCGGCGTTGTTGACCAGATGGTCGAGGCGGCCGTGGCGCTCGACGATCCCCTCGACCAGCGCGCGCACCGCGTTCGCGTCCCGCACATCGCAAGGCATGTACTCGATCGCGCGCCCGTCGACTTCGACGGGCGTCTCCGCCGGTCGCCGCGCGCACGCCACGACCGTCGCGCCCGCGGTCAGGAACGCCTTGCTCACGCCCGCGCCGACGCCGCGCACGCCGCCGGTCACCAGAACGACGCGCTCGGCCAGATCGATTTCGAGTGCCACCGTGCTAACCTACCAAGCAACTGCTTGCTTTGCCAATGCGTTCACACACGACGGGAAGTGCCATGGGGATCAACCGCCACTCCGAATCGACCGGCATCAGCCTGGTCACGGTGGACTATCCGCCGGTCAACGCCATCCCTACCGACGGCTGGTTCGCCATCGCCGACGAAGTGCGCGCGGCGGGCCGGGATCCGGACACCAAGGTGGTGGTGCTGCGCGCGGAGAACCGTGGGTTCAACGCGGGCGTAGACATCAAGGAGATCCAGAGCAAGCCGGGCCACCAGGCGCTGATCGACGCCAATCACGGCTGCTTCGAGGCGTTCGCCGCGGTGTACGAGTGCCAGGTGCCGGTGATCGCGGTGGTCCAGGGCTTCTGCCTCGGCGGCGGCATCGGACTGGTGGGCAACGCGGATGTGGTGATCGCCTCCGACGACGCCACCTTCGGGCTTCCCGAGGTCGACCGCGGCGCCCTCGGCGCGGCGACCCACCTCGCACGGCTGGTACCCCAGCACCTGATGCGGGCGCTGTTCTACACCGCGAGCACCATCACCGCACAGCAGTTGCACCACTACGGCTCGGTCTACCAGGTGGTGCCGCGCGCCGAACTCGACGCCGCCGCCTTGGAGCTGGCCAAGAACATCGCGGCCAAGGACGGCCGGGTGATCCGGGCGGCCAAGCGGGCCTTGAACGGCATCGACGTGCAGGACGTGCACCGCAGTTACCGGTACGAGCAGGGATTCACCTTCGAACTCAACCTCGCCGGCGTCGCCGACGAGATCCGCGCCCGGTTCGACGACGATCTCGCGGCGCGCAAGAGCGGGCAGTAGAGAGGAATTTCCATGCGAGACAAGCGGATGTCGCTCGACGAGGTCGTCGGCGAACTGCGCAGCGGGATGACCATCGGCATCGGCGGCTGGGGGTCACGGCGCAAGCCGATGGCGCTGGTGCGAGCCATCCTGCGTTCGGACATCACGGATCTGACCGTGGTCGGTTACGGCGGGCCCGACCTCGGGCTGCTGTGCTCGGCGGGGAAGGTTCGCAAGGCGTACTACGGCTTCGTGTCGCTGGATTCGCCGCCGTTCTACGACCCGTGGTTCGCCAAGGCGCGCACCTCCGGCGCGTTGACCGCCCGCGAGATGGACGAGGGCATGCTCAAGTGCGGGCTGGAGGCGGCCGCGGCGCGACTGCCGTTCCTGCCGATCCGCGCCGGGCTCGGCTCCGATGTGCCGAACTTCTGGGAGGGCGAACTGAAGACGGTCGAATCGCCCTACTCCGTCGACGGCGCGCCCGAGACTCTGATCGCCATGCCAGCGCTGAATCTCGATGCCGCGCTGGTGCACCTGAACCTCGGCGACGCGCATGGCAACGCCGCCTACACCGGCGTCGACCCGTACTTCGACGACCTGTTCTGCCTGGCCGCGCAGCGCCGCTACGTCTCGGTCGAGCGCGTGGTGGAGACCGATGAGCTGGTGAAAACAGTTCCGCTGCAAGCGCTGCTGCTCAACCGCATGATGGTGGACGGCGTGGTCGAGGCGCCGGGTGGCGCGCACTTCACCCTGGCCGGAGACGACTACGGCCGGGACGAGAAGTTCCAGAAGCACTACGTCGAATCCGCGAAGACGCCGGAGGCGTGGCAGCGGTTCGTCGACACCTACCTGGCCGGCTCCGAGGAGCAGTACCAGGCCGCCGTCCGCCGATTCGCCGAGGAGGCGTGATGACCAGCACCGAAACCGTCACCCGCGCCGAGATCTGCGCCGTCGCCTGCGCCGAGATCTTCAGCGGCGCCGGGGAGATCATGGCCAGCCCGATGTCGCCGATGTCGATCATCGGCGCGCGCCTGGCCAAACTCACCACCGAACCGGATCTGCTGCTGTCCGACGGCGAGGCGCTGCTGTTCGCCGACACGCCCCCGCTGGGCGGAAAGGCACCGATCGAAGGCTGGATTCCGTTCCGGAGGGTCTTCGACGTGGTGGCCTCCGGGCGGCGGCACGTGGTGATGGGCGCCAACCAGATCGACCGGTTCGGCAACCAGAACCTCTCGGCGTTCGGCTCGCTCCAGCAGCCGACCCGGCAGATGTTCGGCGTGCGCGGCGCGCCGGGCAACACGATCAACCACGCCACCAGCTACTGGGTCGCGCGGCACACGAATCGCGTCTTCACAGACAGTGTCGACATCGTCTCCGGGGTGGGCTACGACAAGGTCGACGCCGCGAACCCGGCCTACCGCTTCCACCACCTGCACCGCGTGGTGACCAATCTGGGCGTCTTCGATTTCGAGGGCCCCGGCCACACCATGCGCGCCCGCAGCCTGCATCCCGGCGTCACCGCCGACGAGGTCGCCGAGAACACCTCGTTCGAGATCGCCGGTCTCGCCGAGGCGGGCGAGACCCGGCAGCCCAGCGCCGAGGAGCTGCGGCTGATCCGGGAGGTGCTCGACCCCAAGAAGATTCGTGAGACAGAGGTCCCGTCATGAGCCCGCGCCTGCGCACCGCGCTGACCGATCTGGTCGGCATCGAACACCCGATCGTGCAGACCGGCATGGGCTGGGTCGCGGGCCCGAGCCTGGTGTCGGCCACCGCCGAAGCGGGCGGGCTCGGCATCCTCGCCTCCGCCACGATGACCTTCGCCGAGCTCGAGGCGGCCATCGCGAAGACCAAATCGCACACCGCGAAGCCGTTCGGCGTGAACATCCGCGCCGACGCGGCGGACGCGCCCGAGCGGATCGATCTGCTGATCCGAGAGAAGGTCGCGGTCGCGTCGTTCGCGCTCGCGCCCAAGCAAGACCTGATCGCGAAATTGAAAGACGCGGGCGTGGTGGTCATCCCGTCCATCGGCGCGGCCAAGCACGCGGTCAAAGTGGCGTCCTGGGGCGCGGACGCGGTGATCGTGCAGGGCGGAGAGGGCGGCGGGCACACCGGCCCGGTCGCCACCACCCTGCTGCTGCCCTCCGTGCTGGACGCGGTGGACATCCCCGTCGTCGCGGCGGGCGGGTTCTTCGACGGGCGCGGCCTGGCCGCCGCCCTGGCCTATGGCGCGGCGGGTGTCGCGATGGGCACCCGGTTCCTGCTCACCCAGGAGAGCACCGTTCCCGACGCGGTCAAGCAGGAGTACCTGCGGCGACAGCTCCAGGACACGGTGGTGTCACTCAAGGTCGACGGCATGCCGCACCGCGTGCTGAACACCGAATTGGTGCAGCGGCTGGAGCATTCGGGCCGCTGGCGCGGGCTCACCGCCGCCGTGGGCAACGCGGCCCGGTTCAAGAGCATGACCGGCATGAAGTGGTCGACCATGATTCGCGACGGCCTGGCCATGCGAAAGACCAAAGACCTCAGCTGGTCCCAGGTCGTGATGGCCGCGAACACGCCGATGCTGCTGCGCGCCGGATTGGTCGAGGGCAACACCCAGGCGGGCGTGCTCGCCGCGGGTCAGGTCACCGGGATCATCGACGACCTGCCGACGTGCGAGGAGTTGATCGACAGGATCGTCACCGACGCGGTGGGGCGGATCGAGACGATCGCGGCGCTCGCCGGAACGAAACAAGCGGCGGCGACGGGGTCCGACTGATGAATGGCGGCCGCGATGGCGGCCGCCGTCATCTTCTATCGGCATCGGGGCAGAAGTGCCACAACAGCTGACGACCCGCGATCGGCGAGCCGGTCACCGTTCGCGCCCCATCCGCACGGCTCTCGGCGACTCATCTCGAACCGACCAGCCACCGCGGCGCGTGCCTGGACCATCCGAACGGCGGCCGAACCCGCTGTCGGCGATTCATGCTCACGCGGAACGATCGCGCCTCGAGTCCGAGTAAGCCGATTCGGCGCGATGACCATGAAAACTCGCCGGAAGACCACCGATGACGGCATGTTCGCGGCCGAGCCTGGCCGGTCGGACCTCATCGGCTTACGCTGGACTGACAACGACATACCGGGTTCGCCTGGTATCCGCCGCCGTCGCGCGCCGGGCTCGTCCGCACGGACCGGGACAGGCGAATCGCAGGACTCGACTCCCATCCTCGACCCGAGCGGAGGCCGCGATGCCAGCGACGACCGAGATCTCGGTGCGTAGTGCCGCTTTCAACCATGGCGATCCGATCCCGGCGGTCTACACCTGCGAGGGCAGAAACGAGTCGCCCCCGCTGGCCTGGACAGCTCCCCCGCAGGCCGCCGGTCTCGCCCTCATCGTGGACGACCCCGACGCCCCCAGCGGCCTGTTCACCCACTGGGTGGTCAGCAATATCCCACCGGCCACCACGTCCACAGCGGAGGGGCAGACGCCCGCGGGCGGGGTGGTCAGCCTGAACAGCGCCAACCGAGCCGAATACTTCGGCCCGTGCCCACCCGCGGGAACCGGCACCCACCACTACCGCTTCATCGTGTACGCCCTCTCCCACCCCGTGCGGGTCGACTCCCGGACGTCACCGGCCGATGCCAGATCCGCCATCGTCGACGCCAGCATGGGAGACGGCCGACTCATCGGTACCTACGCCGTCGACGGGTAGCAGCCCGAATCCGGTTCCAACACCCATCGGCCGTCGACAACAGCTGACACGGAGCGCGTTCGAACCAGGCCGTGCCAGGCGCTGCTCCGGAACTCGGATTCGGCCGCTTTCCGGCCACTGTCGCCGTAGGTCAGATCGGACGCGGTGGCCAGATCGACATCAGCAGGGGCAGCCAACCGCCCGTCGGGGGGCAACCAGCTGCCCGTGGGCGGCAACCAGTGGAACATGCGCAACTCTCCCGTCTGTCGAACGTCGTGATCAATCCGTCCGCTACTGCGGTGGGCAGGGCGGCTGGGCGGGGCCCCGCGGCTGCGCGGCTTCCGGACCGGCGAGAGAATCCTCGAAGAGAAACTTGTGTGCGCGCTGGGCCGTATCTATGGGCGCGCTGTGAACCGGAGCATCAGATCCGGGTACTCGGCTACGAGTTGTTCACCGCCGTGCGGTGAGCGAACTCGTGCGTCACTTACGGTGGGGCGCCACGCGGTACGCGGGCCGGGCAGCGTTCACAGGCCGAAGGTTTCGCGTGCGCGGTTTTTCCATTCCTCGATGAGTCGGCGTGCTTGCCGGTCGAATTCTTCCCGGTCGGCCGCGGGCCAGGTATCGGGGTCGGTGTCGAGGCCGCGTTCGGTGACGAACCGCATGAAGTGGGTGGAGCTGGCTTTGCCGCGGGCCTCGATGAACTCACGTTCTTCCGGGGTGGGAGTCACAGCTTCTTCATCCCGTGCCATGTCGATCCTTTCATCAGTTCCTCGCCGAGCTTCAGGTTGTCACCGGTGAGCATGACCAGTTCCTGGGGTGAGGGAAATCCCACCGGCGATCCGTCGAATCGTGTGCGCATGTCCTGAAGTAGCGCTGTGTCGGCGGGGCTCAGCGTGCCTATTTCCCCGTCGAGCAGTGAGTCGATCCTGGATCTCATGCTGTTGACGGACTTCGCCAGTTTCCCGGGATCCGGATTCCAGTCGTAGCCGGCCTTGGCCCAGGCGACCGCGCCGTCGAGTGAGTCGTCTTGCCGCAGTCTCGTGGCGGTCAGCTCTATTCTGTCCACGCCCGATCGGCGGAAGTAGTCCTCTGTGGATGCGGCGAAGGCAGTGGAGAATCCTTTGCCGGTGAAGCCTTCGTTCAGTTCGGTGAAATCATGGGTGACTACGAGCCTCCCGTCGTTGTCGCGCGTGAAGCTGTAGAGCAGCGATCCGGCGTCTTCTCCGCCGGGGCCGGAGATCTTCGCGGTGAACCCCACGTTGTCGGGGTGAATGCTTCCGTCCTCGCGTTCCCAAGACCGTTCGTACCAGGCGCCGAGATCCTCGAGGTGATAGGGGCCGTACCTGCGCTGTAATCCTCTCAGCTCCCGGGTCAGGTCGTAGTCGTCGAGATCGCCGCGCCGAGCGCCGTCGAAGAGGTCACCCAGGGGCCGCACATGCGACAGATCGGTGAGCGGTGTCCGCCCGGAGCGTGCGGCGACAGGAGCCGAACCGCCCGCGGCATCGCTCGGTTTTCGGGTGGCCGCGATCCGGTCGTATCCGTCCTGGTCGCTTCTCCGGATGACGCGGTCGGTTTCTCTGACGCCTTCGGCCTTGCCGTGTATCCAGGCATTGTGGCCCTCGGCCTGGCGACGCAGCATTCCGCGCAAATCGTCACGGAGTCGCCTGAACAACTCCCTGACAGCATTGGCCCCCGGACCCCTCACCGGATCAGCGCTCCACTGCCACCCACCGGATCCAGGGCAGCACCATCGAGCCGAAGCGGTTCGAGCACAACGCTGTTCGCCACACCCGAACTGTACAGAAAAGGATGATCACCAATAATCGAACAGTCGAACGTTACGAACATTTTCGAATACGTAGAACTTCGAATTCGGCGTCATCGAGCTCCCGCGTTTCTCGAGCAAGCGGTCGAATCTGCGAAGGATGTAAGCACGGTCGGTGTCGAGGGCGGGGTGGTACCAGGTTTCGGTTTCGTCGAAATCACCCCGCGCCTCGAACAGGTCACCGTGTCGATGGAGCGGCCTCCGGTGAACAGGTCGGACCACTCGACCAGGATGGCGACGAGGCCGCCGCTACATCCCGCGGTTCGTGTGCATCCGACTCGCGTGACGCCTGTCGAAATTGTTGATCGACGGACGGATGGTGGCGGGCTGCGGCTCGACGCCGCCCGGCCGGATCGTGCGCTCGGCAGTCATGGCTCAATGGACCTGCTGAGGATGGGCGGCCGCAGTCTCCCGTACGGCTTCGGCGACGGCTCGGAAGTCCTTGCGCAGGATGTGCGAGTGGTTGCTCGCGACCTTCGCACTCAGCTTCACGTTCGGATTGCGCGCGAGCACCGGATCGAGTGAGGCCCGCACCTGCTCCATCTCCCCGTCCTCGCTCCCGAGGCTGTTGCCCGTGGCCAGGACGAAGCGCACCGGGCAGGTCAGGCGCTCGAGAACCGGCGCGCTGGCGGCGGCCACCTCGTTGGCATCGATGCCGACCTCGGCGTGCTGGGCCGCGGTCATCCGCGCGGCCAAGCCGAACGGGCGCGCCAGCGGCAGCACGAACCGCATCTTGTGGAATAGCTTCCGGATCCGCTCCCGGCCCTCCTCTCCGGTCAAGCCGTATGGCGCGGAGTCCACGGTCACCACACCCAGGACGCGATCCGGGTTCCGGTCGGCCCAGTGCCACGCGAGGATCCCGCCGTAGGACCAGCCCACGAGCAGCGGCCGGTCCACGCCCCGCGCCGCGAGCACGGCATCGACATCCCGCAAGGACGCCTCGAAGGAGTAATCCGCCGACCGCTTCGACTTGCCGCGAGCCCGCTCGTCGAAGGTGATGTGGCGGTAGCCGCTGCCGAGTTCGGCGATCACGGGCCGCCAGGGCCGCTGGCTGGCATAGGCGCCGTTCAGATAGACGATGGGACGGCCAGGGCCGCCGGTGTCGGTCACGGCGAGGGCGGTGTCGTCCACCGGCACCATGCCGGTCCAGGTCGAGTCGTTCGCTGTGCTGCTGATGTTGGCTGCGCTGTTCATGTGAATACTGTCGCCAGACCAGCTGATACCGGACTGATACCGACCTGACACGACCACTGACACGGTGTTCGGCCTGGTCGCAGCACATAAAGCGGCACCAGATGGGCATTGGAACGCACTGCACACGCGAGCGAAGAGCCGCGGCACCCACCGCCGGAACGCGCGTAAGAACTCGGTACTTCGCCGTGAGCGGCCCGCAAACGGCAGACATCGACGGATCACATGCCGGAGGGGACGAGGGGCCTACATGCGCGACCCCAACGGACACGGCTAGGAGTTGTCAACTGCCGCGCCCGCAGGGGCCGATGCCCCAGAACCGCCCGGATTCTGAGGCATCGCTCCGCTGACCGAAGTCCGTCCAGGTCTATCCGTTCAAGCTTTGCTATGAAGCGAACTCCCCAGACCGGGCCGCCGCAGTGAAGGCATCCCACTCGTTGGTCGCGAAGACGAGCGCGGGTCCGCTCGGATTTGTGGAGTCCCGCAGGCCGATTCGGCGTCTGACCAGGAAAGCGACTTCGACGCCATCAGAATGAGTGGCGCTGTGCCTGCTCTTGAACCACCGGGCCTCGACCATCTCCGCTGTCACACTCGCCCCCTCTTCGTTCGGTTCGCTGATAGGAAAGCGACGCCTAGTGTCGGTCAGTCTCACCAGAGACGAAGCTCTCGGTGAACGAGTCCCACACGCGAGGCGGGAACACAAGCGCCGGACCGGCTGTGTTCTTCGAATCCCTCACCCCGACGAGACCGTCTGCTAGGAAGGCGACCTCGACACAATCCGCTTGAGTCGCACTGTGGCTGCTCTTGAACCAATCGGCCTTTGATAGGTCAGCGGTCATGCCTGTAACTCCTTCGCCACCTGCCGGAGCAGGCTTCTACTAGAAGCCTCGTCCAACGAGGCCCGCCGGAGACAATCGTGCACTCGATCGTACCGCCGAATGTCTTGCGGCTTTTCGAGATACATGCAACCGGTGAAGTTCTCCAAGTACACGACCGGAGGTTCCACCGACCTGCCATCGGTAGCGTCCCCGAACTCGAGGATCGCGTATTGCCCTACGGGATGACCTATCGGCGCACCCGCGCCGAACGGCAGCACTCGTATGGTCACGTTCAGCATCTTTCCGATCTCGGCGAGGTAGTGAAGCTGCGCCGCCATAACACGGTGGTCCCCGACTGTGCTTCGAAGAGCGCACTCATGCAGCAGGACCTCCAGCACAATCGGCCGCCGTTTCCTGGTGACGATCGTCTGGCGTTTCATCCGCAGTTCCACGCGTCGCCTCAGCTCGGCGCCACTTTCTTCTGGCGTACCAGCCTGAATCAGCGCAGCGGCGTAGTCAGCTGTCTGAAGCAGACCCGGCACCAGGGAGGGCTGGTAGGTGGTCAACTTTTGTGCTGCCGTCTCCAGTCCGACATAGACATCAAAGGTTGCGGGAATCAGATTGCCGTATTCGTGCCACCAGTTCGGCTCCGCACTCTGCCGCAATAGCCCGATCATCGCTGCGGCTATCTCTTCAGACAAGCCGAGCACCTCGCAAATCGCCTGCAAGTCGCGCACTTTCAGCCGCGTCGGCTGGCCGGTTTCGAGTCGTTGCAGTCCAGACGAACTCAGATCTGTTAGATCCGCCATTCGTTCGAGCGACATGTCCAGCTCCGTCCGCGCCTCCCGTAGATAACGCCCCAGCTGGCGCCTCGGCAGGGTCGAGCCGGTATCGGTCACAGTGGTCCCCTTCCTCATGCGAATTCGACCCGTACCGGGTGACGACTACGACCCGGCACGGGATTTGCTCTGGACCTTCGGCCGAGTTCGGCTGGGAAACCCAGACTTCGAACTCCGCGCAGGTCAAAGGTGTTTTGCTGACTTCGCGCCCAGCAGGGGGCCACCCCGATCTCCCACCACGCCCCCGCCCCTGGGTTCTGCCGACTTCCAGGGCTGGGCGCACCCTAGCTCACCGACTCGCGCAGAGGTCTGGAAATGAACCAATCGGAGTTCGGGGACACGCCTGTGTCCCGCTGCCGGTATTACCGGCAGGTGTGCGGCCTGCCCGCGATCGTCGACCCACCCGAGTTGGGCCGCATCGTGATTCGGGCCGGAATCGTCCGGGCGCTGATGATGCCCGCCCACCTGGGGCAACTCGTGAAGATCTACCTACAGCGCCGTGGGCACGATATCGGCCCGATCGTGCCCCACCCGCGTTCACAACGGTGGAGCTACTTGGTGCGTCCCGATCTGCCGAACGACGACAGCCTGTTCGCGGAGATGTTCCGCCTCGACGTCTCGATAGTGCGCGCGGGCGGTGAAATCGCGCTCCCTTCCCCCACCGACCGATGTGCCCTGTTCCGCCATTGGATCGAACCTCCGCGCTCCGCGTACCGTCCGTCCGGCCAGTTGGTCCTGGCGTCGATCCGGCACCTGACACTCGGAGCGTCCACTCGACACCCGACGCAACCGGAGCACGGTGCCGAACGGCGAATCCGGAAAGGGGCTGAGCGCGTGACCTTCCCGCTTCGCCATATCGCCCATCCGCAGATGGACCGGCCCTCCCTCGGCGGTGCGTGATGACACCGGGACCTTTACCCCCCAAACACCGCCTGTTGGCCGCTTGTCGCGGCGACGCTCGAGACGACCATCCCCTCTTGACCGCAGCTCGAGACCTCACCGCCCTACACGAAAGCCGTCTCTCCGCCGGACTGGCGCAAGCCGAGTCGATCGATCAATGCCGCGCCCGCCTGATCCGCGACATCGACCGCTGGGTCACTGCCCAGCTACGACCATCTCTCGGCGCGGCACGCGTCCACACCGAGACGGTCGGCTCGGTGGTAGACCGCCTCGCCGAGTACACCGCACTCGCCTACGCGGCGTTGGCAAGCAGCTCGAATCGGGTCCTCGGCGACGCATGGGAACGTCTGGCGGAACTGGCGGTCGGCTACGAAGACTTGAAGGACGAAGTGGGAACGGGACAACGCCGCCTGCCGGGCGGGCCGTAGCGCGGTACGGCTCCCAGCGGGTCGGCGGAGGCTGGCCACAAACCACCGAACTCACGCCGAGCCGTATCGGGGGAACTCGCCTATCGCGCAGGTTGGAGCTGATGCCGCCTGCGGCGGTGCCCGCACCGAAGAAGGCCAGTGCCCGCCCGAGCCGTAGACGGCACTGAGGGCGTGAGGCGCTCACCGTTGCACCCGATCGTGGCTGGTGAGGTGTATTGCACAACTTCACAACTGCGATGGCGTGAATCAGCACCGACCTGGTTGCACCCGTGGGGACCGGCCAGTAGCGTCGATCCCAGCTTGCAGGGGGCGGATAAGCCGGTCCGGCCCCCGTCGATGCGTTACGGCACCGGCGGTGAGGAACCGATGACGAGCTGGGGGAAGTTCCTGCGTGGTGCCGCGCTCGTGCTCGGCGCCACTCTTGTTGCCGCGGGATGCAATGACGCCACGGACACACCCACGCCAACGACAACCACCCCCGTGGCCGCCGCCTCGACGTCGACGTCAAAGTCCGGTGACCCCGACGCGGCTCTGTGGGATCCATGCACGTTGCCTGAATCAGCTATTTCTGGCACGGGTCTCAATCAGGCGACCAGGGAGAAAGATGTCGCCGGAGTGGACTTCACCGGGTGGAAGGTTTGTGGCTGGCAGGCGGCTGCACGTTGGTATGACCTCGGTGTACTGTCCGGAGCCTTCGCCCTGGACGAAGTTCGTCAACGTCAGGACAAGGAATCGTTTACCCCCTTGACGGTGGGCTCGCACCGCGCCCTGCAATACCTGGACGTCGGTGACAGCAGGCGGCTCAAATGTAGTGTCGCGGTCGAAAATGCGTACGGCACAGTGATTTTCAAGGTTACGACGCGCTATTCGATCGGAAAGCAAGGTGAGCCTTGCCAGGAGGCTGGTCGTCATGCCGACGACCTGGTGCGGTACCTGCCCGCGAACTGAGGAGGGGCGATGGCCATAGGTGTCGATCCGGCGGAATGGCGCGGACTGCTGGACCAGGCGAATGCGGGCGAGTTGATGCTGCATCCTGATGTCGGCAGAGGTCTGGATACGGCGTGTGATAACTACCTCGACCGCCTCGACGGCATCATGCGGATGGCCGACCGGCTCATCGATGTCACCGGGTTCGGCCCGTTCCCGTCCGGGGTCGCGCTACAAGAGAAGTTCAGGCTGAAGTCGAGCGGTACGGAGCAATCCCTGGACGCCGTCCTCATGCAGCACATCGACGCGGTGAAGATCGCGAAAGAGGTTGTGGCCAAGGCTATTGCGAACTTCGTCGAGCTGGATCAGTCCAGGGCCGACCAGTTCACCGGTCTGGATACCCAACCATGACCTACGACGAGTACCGGAACCGGATCATCGCCGCGCAGGAGCAGTGGAATCGGGAGCGCGACACGATCTACGACTTCACCAGCCGGTTGGGCACGTCGTTTCAGGGGGAATACGAGCCGCCGCGGATTCCCGGGCCGGACAACTACGACAGTATGACGTTGGCGCAGATGGTCGATGCCGTGAACGCGATGCGGCCGGGGACGGTGCGGGAAGCGTCCGAGGCGTGGCTGAACATCGGGATGAACCTGACCGGGGCGATTCAGGCGTTCAACGAGCAGTTCGTCCGCACCGTGACCGGTGACGGCACGAATCCGGGGTGGACGGGGCAATCCGGTAAGGCGGCGGCCGAGGCGGTCACGAATTACCGGAACCAGTCGGGGAATCTGGCCGATGCCGCTTGTCTGGTGAGTTTCAAGCTGTCGGAGATGCATACCGGTCTCGAGCAGACGCAGGCGTTGATGCCGCAGGCCACCGAACGCCCTGACCTGATGGGTAAGACGTTGCCGCAGGACGGCGTCATGAAGGCGGGTGATTACACCGAGGAGGAGGCAACGCAGGAAGCGCGGCGGATCCTTCGCACGGTGTACGGGCAGGTCGCCACTCAAACCGACCACGGCGTACCTGTCCTGCCGACCGCTCCGCGGATCGTGGCGGATAGCGGGCAGCCGGGTCCGTCGTCACCTGGTACCTCGAATTCCGCCGCGCCACAGGTGACTTCCGACTCGGGCGATCCCGCAGGCGCGGAACCGGAATCCACCGAACCGTCCGACGGCGACCCGCGGGAATCGCCCCGGACCGACCCCGCAGCCACCACACCCCAGTCGGTCACCCCGGCGGGGGTGAACCAGCCGACCAGCGTGCAACCGACCACCTCGACCACCCCGTCGACGACGCCGAGCAGCACCACCTCACCGAGCCCGAACATCACTACCGCCGCACCGGGTCGACCCGATACCACGAGCCCGAGCACTCCCCGGCGATCCGGCAGCCCGAGCAGTCCCGGTACGCCGAATTCCACCGCCACGCCGGTGCCGGGCCGCAACGTTCCCGCCGGTCCGCAGCAGCCGAACGCCCTTCCGGCCGCCACGGCAACCGGCAGCCAGGCGGCTCGATCCGGCCCGGCCGGCACGACCGGCATGGCCCCCGGAATGGGGGCTCGCGGCAAGGACGACGATCGGGAGACCTCCGGCGTCAAGGACTACCTGATCAACCAGCACAACGGCGAGGAACTCACCGGTCTGGACGCCTTGCCGAAGTCCGTCCCTCCGGTCATCGGAGACAACCCGAATGGCTGACTGGCGCTTCACCGGGCAGGAATTCGAAATCCTCTGGGCAGCCTACGGTCGCGACCGCCTGCCCTACCCGCTGCAATACCGGCCGGAGGAGATGGATTTCGCCGACCTGAAGCGTCAGCGCGAGGCAGCGGTGGACGCGCTACTCGGGCGATACGCCGTCGAACTGGAACGGGCGCTCGATGTATTGCTGGAACCGGAGGCGCGCGTCGAGTCCAAAGGGATGGGCGGCCCGGACATGTCGATCGTCTTCCGTTTCCACGGGGCCGTACGCGGGCAGATCGGCGCCACCCTGGTCCAGCTTCCCGGTACCGCGCCGGACACCGGCGGTGACGTGATCGTGAGTTCGTGCGCCGCGCAACGAGTGGCCGCGAAAGCGGTCGCCGCGCTGCCCAAGATGCCTGCGGGCACACATCCGCCGATCGAAGCGCGGCGGGAAGAAGTGAGCGCCGACCGGGATCGGCCGGTGCGCAAGCCGTATGAGGTCGGCGTCGTCGCACAACTGGACCGAATCTTCAAACGCGAACGCCTCGGCCTCGGTGAGATCACGGTGCTCGCCGGTCCGGCCGTCGATGCGCGCCCGAGCTTCGGACGCGGCTTCTGGTGGATGGATTACGCGGACGGCCGCTACTACGTCAAGACCGGCGACCCCATCGTCGCCAAACCGCTGGAACCTTCCGCGATGGCGGCCGAGATCAACCGGCTCACCGCTCTGACCCAGCGTTACTACCGCGAAGATCGCGAACACGACGAATACCTGCGGTCGCAGCGATAGCGGACCATCCGAGCATTCCGGGACTACGTCACAGCGGGATGTCGGCCTCGTCACGAGGGCATTCGGGCGCGGCGAGCCCGGATGCGCGGCTCGTTCCCGGTGCTAACTTCGCGCTGCTCCACCGACGAAACCGATCACCAGGGAGGTTTGGTAGTGGGAAAGACAACCGTTCGGGCCATCGTGACGGCAGCGGCGGTCGCCGCGGGCACGTTGACGATGGGTCTCGTCGCACAGCCCGCGACGAGCGAGACGATCGGCGGCGATCCGGTCGCCTACCTGGCGCAGGACGAAGAGCAGGGTCAACCCTCCGACGCGAGTGACGCCGACCAAGGCGAAGGCAAGGGAAAGGGCAAAGGAAAAGGCAAGTCCGAGGGAAAGGGCAAGGGAAAAGGCAAGGGTAAGGGCAGCGAGGGCAAGCCGACCGCCCTCGGCGACGACGAGCCGCAGTCGTCCGCAGAACCCGACATGCGCGGCGATGAACAGACCGACTCATCGACAGGCCCCACCGCCCGCGACGCCGACACCGACTCATCCGCGAAACCGGACGCTCCCGGAGACGGAGAGAGCGAATCCACCGACGGATCTACGAGCCGAGCGTCATGAACGACGTTCCGTCACAAGGACAGTCGGATCACAAGGTGCAATCCGACTGACCCCCCCGGCACCCACGATGCGCATGCCGAGCGGCACGTCGGGCGACGCGAATTCGCCGACGTGCCGCTCGGTGCCGGTCAGCGGGGCAGGCGCTCGATGATGGTCGCGTTGGCGGTGCCGCCGCCCTCGCAGATGGTGAGCAGGCCGTAGCGGCCCTCGATCCGTTCGAGTTCGTTGAGCAGCGTGGCGAACAGTTTCGCACCGGTCGCACCGAGCGGGTGGCCCAGCGCGATGGCGCCACCGTTGACGTTCACCTTCTCGGGGTCCGCGCCGGTCTCCTTCAGCCAGGACAGCACCACCGGTGCGAACGCCTCGTTGATCTCGATCACGTCGATGTCGTCGATAGTGAGGCCGGTCTTCTCCAGCGCCCACTTGGTCGCCGGAATCGGTGCGGTGAGCATGAAGATCGGGTCCGCGCCGCGCGCGCTCACATGGTGGATGCGCGCTCGCGGGGTCAAGCCGTACTCCTGCACCGCCCACTCCGAAGCGAGCAGGGTGGCGCTGGCGCCGTCGGAGATCTGGCTGGCCACCGCGGCGGTGAGCGGGCTGCCCTCGGCCAGGGGCGGCAGCGAAGCCATCTTCTCCAGGCTGGTCTCGCGCGGACCCTGGTCGATCCAGAAGTCGCCGACCGGCACGATCTCGTTGTCGAAGCGGCCGTTCTTGATCGCGTCGCGGGCCCGCTCGTGGCTGCGCAGCGCCCAGCGCTCCATCTCTTCCCTGCTGATGCCCCACTTCTCGGCGATCAGCTGGGCGGCGCGGAACTGCGTCACCTCACCGGTGCCGTAGCGGTGGTCCCAGCCCTGCGCGCCGACGAACGGGGTGTCGAAACCGTACTCCTTGCCCGCCAGCATGGCCGCGGAGATCGGGATCGCGCTCATGTTCTGCACGCCGCCCGCGACGATCACCTCGGCCGTACCGCTCATGATGGCCTGCGCGCCGAAATTGATGGCCTGCTGGCTGGATCCGCACTGCCGGTCCACGGTGACGCCGGGAACCTCTTCGGGATATCCGGCGGCCAACCACATGGTGCGGCCGATGTTGCCCGCCTGCGGGCCGACATTGTCGACGCAACCGACGATGACGTCGTCCACGACGCCCGGGTCGATCGGGGTGCGGTCCAGCAGGCCGCGCAGCGCGGCCGCACCCAGATCGGCCGGATGCACGCTCGCCAATGCGCCGCCGCGCTTGCCTACGGGGGTGCGTACCGCATCGATCACGTAGGCGTCCCGCAGCGGGGCATACGGACGACGGGACGCGGAAGGTGCTGACATGTAAGGACTCCTACGTGGTGCGCTCGGGGACGGTGAGCCCGTCGAGCACGATGGTCAGGTACTGCTTTGCGAGGTTCTCGACGGTGATCGGCCCACCCGGCCGGTACCACCGCACCGCGACCCAGACCGTGTCACGCAGGAAGCGGTAGGCCAGTTCGACGTCGAGTTCCGGCCGGAAGGCGCCGTCCCGCACGCCGTTGGTGAGCACTCGGTGCCACAGCTCGCGGAATTCGCGGTTGTAGTCGGCGATGTAGGTGAACCGCTCCGAATCGCGCAGCCGCTTCGCCTCGGTCTGGTAGATCGCCACCGCGGCGTGCCAGCGGTCGAACGACTCGTAGGAGGCGAGCACCAAGGCTTCCAAGGTGTCTCGCGCGCTCAGGCCGGAGGCGACGATCTCGCGATAGCGGCCGAACAGCTCGTCGAGGAACCCGCGCAGGATCTCGTCCACCATCGACTCCTTGGAATCGAAGTGGTGATAGAGACTCCCCGAGAGGATTCCGGCCGCGTCGGCGATGTCGCGCACCGTGGTGGCGCGCAATCCCCGCTCGGCGAACAATTCGGCCGCCAAGGCGAGCAACTCACTGCGCCGAGCTGATTTAGAGGCGTCTGTTGCGGGCACACGGCCATCATACAACCAAGCATTTGCTTGGTCGAGAGGTACTGCTCAGCGCTCCGAGTAGCGCAGCGGCGAGGAGACCGACAGATCGGCCAGCAGGCGATCGCAGATGATCACGGGCGAGACGCCCGCCCGCGCCATTCGCGCGACGAGCGCGAGACGGCGTTCGCAACTGTCCCATTCCACGGTGAGCTGACCGCGATCCGGACCGGCGTCCACCGTCGCCATCACCCGTGGCGGGCCGCCGCGCACGGGTTCCTCGCTCAACTTGAGCACCATGCCGCGCTGCCAGGCGTGGTAGGCGTCCATATCGGCCTCGACAACCAGCTTGTCGGTGGCCGCGCACAGGCCCTGCGCGATCTCGTCGGCGAAGGTCACCTGGTCGAAGCGGAATTTCCGGCATTTCGCGACCACCGCGAGCAGATCCGAGCGCACCTCGCACAGCAGGGCGGTCTGGCGCTGCCTGCGCCGCTCCTGCTCGGTCTCCGTACCGTCGGCGCTGAGGCCGATGCGCCGGGCACGCTCGCGATCGCGCGCCAGATCGGCGCGCAGCGCGCGGCGCGGGTCGCGGGCGACCTCCCCCTCGTCGACGGCGTGCTGCGCGAGAATGCGCATGGCGGCCGTGGCGACGGCCCTTGCGGAAGTGTGCTCGATGAGTTCGGCGCCGAGGGTCAGCGCCGAGAGGACGAGGCTGTCGAGCCGTCGCCTGGCCAGCACGACTTCGCGCACCACATCGAGTTCCAGTTGTTCGCGGGCAGGTGGGCGATCCAGGCCCATAGCCATCGCCCCCTTGTCGAGCGCGGATCCGATCTCATCCAGCATGGCACACCCCGACCCCTCGCGGCTTGCCCTTTTCTACCTGATCAGCCGCTCATTCGGGGTGACGTGCGCGATGCGAGAAGGCGATCGCAATACGGCGCGCGGAGACTCGCCCGCGACGGCGGGCGACCGGCTGCTCGGTGGTCGCCGGGCCGGCTCGTCCGCCCGGCGCGGCGCGGACGAGCCCGGGAATCGCTGCGGCTCAGGCGCGTTGACTGCTGATCGAGACCACCTCGCCGGTCAAGTAGGTGGTGTAGTCGCTGGCCAGCATGGCGATCGTCGCGGCGACCTCCCACGGCTCGGCCGCGCGGCCGAACGCCTCCCGCTCCGACAGGTGGTCGAGCAGCTCGGTGGAGCTGACCTTGTCCAGGAAAGCGTGCCTGGCGATGCTCGGGGCCACCGCGTTGATCCGCACGCCGAGTTCGGCGGCCTCGATCGCGCTGCATCGGGTCAACGCCATGACGCCCGCCTTCGCGGCGGCGTAGTGCGCCTGACCGTGCTGCGCGCGCCAGCCCAGCACGCTGGCGTTGTTCACGATGACGCCGCCGTGGCCCGCGTCGCGAAAGTAGCCGAGCGCGGCGCGGGTGCAGCGAAAGGTGCCGTTGAGGGTGATGTCGAGGACTCGGTCCCACTGCTCGTCGGTCATGTCGACCACGGGCGTCTCCCCGCCGAGCCCGGCGTTGTTGACCATGATGTCGATCCGGCCGAGCGCTTCGGCGGCACCGCGGACCAGCGCGTTCACCTGTTCGGTGCTCTGCACGTCGCACGGGATCGAGGCGACCCGCCGGTCCGGGAACTCGCCGGCCAGCTCGGTCGCGGTCTCTGTCAGACGCCGCTCGTGCCAGTCGGAGACCACCACGTCCGCGCCCTCGGCCAGCAGCCTGCGCGCGGTGGCCGAGCCGATGCCGGTGCCCGCGGCCGCCGTGATCACGGCGGCGCGCCCGGTCAGCAGGCCGTGCCCGGCGACGGGCGCGGGGGCGACCGACAGCGGGCCGGTCACGGGCGCGCCTCGCGGGGTAGGCCGAGCACGCGCTCGGCGATGATGTTGCGCTGCACTTCGTTCGAACCTCCGTAGATGGTGTCGGCGCGGGTGAACAGATACAGCCGCTGCCATTCGTTGAGATCGTCCTCGCCCGCCACCAGGCCGCGGGCGCCGAGCACGGCCATCGCCAGCTCGCCGAGGCCGCGGTGCCAATTGGCCCAGAGCAGTTTCGCCACCGAGGCCTGGCCCGCGCCGTCGTCCACGCCCGCGCCTTCCATCGTGCGCATGGCGTGCGCGCGCAGCACTCGCAGCCCGACCCAGGCCCGGTCGATCCGGTCGGCGATCAGCGGGTCGTCGGCCGCGCCGGTGCGGCGCGCCAATGCCTCGATGTCGGCCAGCTCCCGGGCGAACCGGATCTGCTGGCCCAAGGTGGAGATGCCGCGCTCGAAGGTGAGCGTGCCCATGGCGATGCGCCACCCGTCGCCCGGCTCGCCGACCACTAGGTCGGCCGCGGTGCGGGCGTTGTCGAAGAAGACTTCGTTGAATTCCGACGTGCCGGTCAGCTGGATGATCGGGCGCACGTCGATGCCCGGCTGCTTCATCGGGACCAGCAGGTAGGACAGGCCCTTGTGCCTGGCGGACCCGCGCTCGGTGCGGGCGACGACGAAGCACCAGTCCGCGACGTGCGCGAGCGAGGTCCAGATCTTCTGCCCGTTGATCGACCACTCGTCGCCGTCCAGGTGCGCGGCGGTCGTGATCGCGGCCAGGTCGGAGCCCGCACCCGGCTCCGAATAGCCCTGGCACCACAGTTCGCTGACATTGCGGATGCCCGGCAGGAACCGGTCCTTCTGCGCCTGGGTGCCGAACGCGAGCAGGGTCGGACCGAGCAGTTCCTCGCCGACGTGCGACACCCGCGCGGGCGCGTTCGCCTTGGCGTACTCCTCGTGGAAGATCACCTGCTGGCGCACCGTGGCCTCGCGGCCGCCGTACTCCTTCGGCCAGCCCAGGCAGGTCCACCCGGCCGCGGCCAGGTGCCGGTCCCAGGCGAGGCGTTCGTCGAACGCCTCGTGTTCGCGGCCTGGACCGCCGAGGCCGCGCAGCTCGCGGAAGTCTCCGTCGAGGTTCTCCTCCAGCCACTCGCGCACCTCGGCGGCGAATCGCTCGTCCTGCGCAGCGGAAAACCGCCCGTCCGGAGCGGCGGTGTCGGATTCTGAGGTCTGGATCGCACCCACGCCGGTAGGATAACCTACCAAGCACTTGCTTTGTAGAGCACTCGCATAAGTGACTCGCGGACGGTGAGGACAACCGTGACAACCCCTGCACAGACGACACCGATGGCACTGCACCACGCCGCCCGGACCTTCGGCGACGCCCCGGCGATCGCCGACGGCGAGGTCCGGCTGGACTGGACCCAATTGTTCGAGGCGGTCCAGGAAGTGGCGCGGGCGCTGATCGCGCGTGGCGTGCGGGTGGGCGACCGCGTGGCCATGTGGGCGCCCAATACGCACCACTGGGTGGTCGCCGCGCTGGCCGCGCACTACGCCGGAGCGGCACTGGTACCGCTGAACACCCGCTATGTGGCCGACGAGGCCGCCGACGTGCTCGGACGAGTGGACGCGAAGGCGCTGTTCATCGCGGGGCCGTTCCTCGGCCGCGACCGGCTCGCCGAATTGCGCACGACCGCGCCGGACCTGGCCATCGATACCGTGGTGGTGATCCCGGTCGAGCCGGGCACCGAGAACACCGACATCGCCGCGCTGGACTGGTCGGAACTCGCGACCGTCGCCGCGCCGGTGACGGCGGCCGAGGCCGAGCGGCGCGCCGAGTCGGTGCGTCCCGACGACATCTCCGACATCCTGTTCACCTCCGGCACCACCGGCCGCAGCAAGGGCACCCTGGTCTCACACCGGCAGGCGCTGTCGGTGGTGCGGGCCTGGGTCGAGTGCTCCACCTTGCGCGGCGACGACCGGTATCTGGTGGTGAACCCGTTCTTCCACAACTTCGGATACAAGGCGGGCATTCTCGCCTGCTTGATCACCGGTGCGACGATCATTCCGCAGGCCACCTTCGACGTGCCGGAGACGATGCGGCTGATCGGCGCGGAGCGGGTCACCGTGCTGCCCGGCCCGCCGACGATCTACCAGACGATCCTGGATTTCCCGCGCCGCGCCGAATTCGATCTGAGCTCGCTGCGGGTGGCCGTCACCGGCGCGGCGACGGTGCCGGTGGTGCTGATCGAGCGGATGCGCTCGGAGCTGGCCTTCGACGTCGTCATCACCGCCTACGGCCTGTCCGAGAGCGCCGGCTTCGGCACCATGTGCCGGGTCGATGACGACGCCGAGACCATCGCGAACACCTGCGGCAGGCCGATCGCGGAATTCGAGCTGCGCCTCGGCGAGGCGGGCGAGATCCTGCTGCGCGGGCCGAACGTGATGCTCGGTTACCTGGACGACCCGGACAGCACCGCGCAGACGATCGACGCCGACGGCTGGCTGCACACCGGCGACATCGGCACGATCGACGAGCGCGGGTACCTGAAGATCACCGACCGGCTCAAGGACATGTACATCTCCGGCGGCTTCAACGTCTATCCCGCCGAGGTCGAACAGGCGCTGGCCCGGCTGGACGGCGTGGCCGAGTCGGCGGTGGTGGGCGTGCCCGACACGAGGATGGGCGAGGTGGGCAAGGCGTACGTGGTGCGCAAACCCGGCTCGGCGCTCACCGAGGAGCAGGTGCGCGCCCACGCGGCGACCGTGCTGGCCAACTTCAAGGTGCCGCGAGTCGTCGAATTCCGCGACCAGCTGCCCTACAGCGCCGCCGGGAAAGTGCTCAAGCGTCAACTACGTGAGGAGAAGTCGTAATGTCGGAACCGGCAACCCCGAACGAGGGTCCGGCGATCCCGGACGAAGGTGAAGTCGTCACCTATGAGCGGCGCGGTCGCGTCGCGATCGTCACGCTGAACCGGCCGGACTACCGCAACGCGCAGAACTCGGTGATGACCTACGCCATCGACGCCGCCTTCGAGCGCGCCGTGGAGGACCCCGAGGTCGGCGTGATCGTGCTGGCGGGCAACGGGAAACACTTCAGCGCCGGGCACGACATCGGCACGCCGGGCCGCGACCACCATGTGCGGTACCAGAACAAAGCGGCGCTGTGGTGGGACCACGTGGACCGGGCCGGTGGCGATCAGCGCTTCGCCCGGGAGCTCGAGGTCTACCTCGGCATGTGCAGGCGCTGGCGGGAGATTCCGAAGCCGACCATCGCCATGGTGCAGGGCGCCTGCATCGCGGGCGGGCTCATGCTGGCCTGGGTGTGCGATCTGATCATCGCCTCCGACGACGCATTCTTCTCCGATCCCGTGGTCCGCATGGGCATTCCGGGCGTCGAGTACTTCGCGCACCCGTGGGTGATGGGTCCGCGCGCGGCCAAGGAATTCCTGTTCACCGGCGACCGGTTCGGCGCCGCGCAGGCCAAGGAATGGGGCATGGTCAACCGGGTGGTGCCCCGCGCCGAGCTGGAGACCGAGACGCTGGCGCTGGCCGAGAAGATCGCCACCATGCCGCAGTTCGGTCTCGCGCTGACGAAGAAGGCGGTCAACCAGGCCGAGGACCTGATGGGCATGCGGTCGGGCATGGACTCGGTCTTCGGGCTGCACCACTTCGCGCACGCGCACAACGCCGAAGTCGGCGCCGACTCCCTCGGCGGCATGAACGCCAAGTCGATGAAGGCGTCGGCGGGCACCGCAGAACAGAACGGAACGACGTAGTGGATCTGGATCTCGACCAGGCGACCCGGGAATTCCAGCGGGAGGTCCGCGAATTCCTCGCCGCGAACAAACTTGCGAAACCGCTGGCCTCGATGGACACGAAGGCCGGATTCGAGGCGCACCGCGCCTGGGAGCGCACCCTCGCCGACGCCCGGCTCTCGGTGGTCGCCTGGCCGGAGGAGTTCGGCGGGCGCGACGCCTCGCTGCTGGAGTGGGTGCTGTTCGAGCAGGAGTACTACGCGGCGGGCGCGCCGGGGCGGGTCAGCCAGAACGGCATATTCCTGCTGGCCCCGACGCTGTTCGAACACGGCACGCCCGAACAGCTGGAGCGGATCATGCCGCGGATGGCGCGCGGCGACGACATCTGGGCGCAGGCCTGGTCGGAGCCCGAAGCAGGCAGCGACCTGGCCGGTATCCGATCGACGGCCCGGCGCACCAGCGGCGGCTGGCTGCTGAGCGGCCAGAAGACCTGGAGTTCGCGCGCCGCCTTCGCGGACTGGGCGTTCGGGCTGTTCCGCAGCGATCCCGAGGCCGAGCGGCACAAGGGACTCACCTACGTCATGTTCCCGCTGACCGCCGACGGCGTCTCGGTACGCCCGATCCCGCAGCTGGACGGTGAACCCGGCTTCGCGGAGATCTTCCTCGACGACGTGTTCGTGCCCGACCGCGACGTGATCGGCGCACCCGGCGAGGGCTGGCGGGTGGCGATGAGCACCTCCAGCAACGAACGCGGCCTCTCGCTGCGCAGCCCCGGCCGGTTCAGCGCCACCGCCCAGCGGCTGATCGATCTGTGGCGCGAGGCGGGTGACGAGGACAATACCGCGCAACGCGACGCCGTGGTGGACGCCTGGATCGGCAGCGAGGCCTACCGGCTGCACACCTTCGGCACGGTCACCCGCCTGGACGAGGGCGGCAAGCTGGGCGCGGAATCCTCGATCACGAAGGTCTTCTGGTCCGAGCTGGACATCGCCATGCACGAGACCGCGCTCGACGTGCTCGGCGCGTCCGCGGAACGTTCCGGGCCGTGGACCGACGGATACCTGTTCGCGCTGTCCGGCCCGATCTACGCGGGCACCAACGAGATCCAGCGCAACATCATCGCCGAGCGGCTGCTCGGACTACCGAGAGGAAGCAGCCGATGAGATTCGCGCTCAGCCCCGAACAACTCGATTTCGGCGCCAGCCTGCGCAAACTGCTGGAGGCGGGCCGCGCGCCCGCCGCCGTGCGCGCGTGGGCATCGGGCGACAGCGGGCCGGGTCGCGCGCTGATCCGGCAGCTGGCCGATGCCGGCGTGCTCGGGCTGGCCGTCGCGGAGCAGCACGGCGGCATCGGCGCCGAGCCGATCGATCTGGTCGTGGCTTTCCAGGAACTCGGGCGCGCAGCCGTGCCCGGACCGCTGGTGGAGACCGCCGCGGCGATTCCGGCCCTGCTGCAAGCGCTTCCGGACCAGGATCTGGCGGCACGGTGGTTGCCCGGCTTCGCCGAGGGCGCGGCGCTCGGCACCGTCGCCTTCGCGCCGCCCGGCCCCGGCGTCGCCCTGGACGCCGACACCGCCGAGGTGGTCCTGCTGGCCGGCGAGAATCAGCTGTCCACCGGGAACCGCACCGGCCTGGTGCGCTCGGTCGATCCCGCCCGCCGCTTGTTCACGGTCGCCGCGGCCGAGACCGTCGCCGAGGGCGATCAGGTCCGCGCGGCCGCCGCCGCCGGCTTCGACACCGGCGCGCTGGCCTGCGCGGCTCAGCTGCTCGGCGCCGGAAAGGCGCTGCTGCACGCGTCGACCGAATACGCCAAGCAACGCAAGCAGTTCGGCAAGCCGATCGGCGAGTTCCAGGCCGTCAAGCAGAAGCTCGCGGACGTGCTGATCGCGCTGGACTTGGCCGAGCCACTGCTCCACCGTGCCGCGCTGACCATGGCCGGAACCACCCGGAGCCGGGACGTGTCGGCCGCCGTGATCGCCTGCGGCGACGGCGCATACCGCGCGGCTCGCGCCGCCCTCCAGGTGCACGGCGCGATCGGTTACACCGCCGAGTACGACCTCTCCCTGTGGCTGACCAAGGTGACCGCACTGCGTTCGGCCTGGGGCACACCGGATGTGCATCGTGCCCGGATCGCACGGGCGCTGCGGGAGGACACCGACTCCGATCGCGCCGCGCGAGGCATCGCATGAGCGGTCGAACCGGGAGGCGGCGGCGAAGCATGCCGACACGGGATCTCGCTCATGCCGGAAAGGCTCCGAGAAAGCAGCGAAGCGCCGCCACACAGCGCTCCCGCTCATGCGCGAAAGGACACCGATGAGCACCGCCGAACACCAGGAATTCCTCGCCTCGGTGCGGGCGCTGCTGACCAAGCACGCCGGGTCGGCGGCGGTGCGTGCCGCGATGGACACCGAACTCGGCTACGACCCGGCCCTGTGGCGGCTGCTGTGCGAGCAGATCGGCGTCGCCGCGCTGGCGATCCCAGAGGAGTTCGGCGGCTTCGGCGCGGGCTTGGTCGAATCCTCGCTGGTGGTGGGCGAATTGGGCCGCACGCTCGCCGGGGTGCCGATGCTCGGCTCGGCCGTGCTCGGCGTGCAGGCCGTGCTGCTGTCGGGCGACGCCGAAGCCTGCGCGCGGCTACTGCCCGAGGCGGCGGAGGGCACGCGCACGATCGCGGTCTGCTGGGCGGACGAGCGCGGCTGGGACGAACCGGGCGTGCGCGCGACGGACGGCGCCCTCACCGGGACCGCGCACTACGTGCTCGACGGGATGTCGGCGGACACCCTCGTCGTCGTCACCCGGACCGGCCTGTTCGAGGCCGAGCCC
Source organism: Nocardia sp. NPDC047654 (assembly GCF_043205035.1). Classification (NCBI taxonomy): domain Bacteria; kingdom Bacillati; phylum Actinomycetota; class Actinomycetes; order Mycobacteriales; family Nocardiaceae; genus Nocardia; species Nocardia sp. NPDC047654. The sequence continues at coordinate 175,514 of NZ_JBIDDF010000004.1, read as the reverse complement.
GCCGCGCCGGGTGTCACCCGGCGATCCGCGCCCACCATGGACCCCACCCGCAAGCTGGCCGAAGTCGATTTCGCCGACGTGCCCGCCCGACGGCTCGGCTCGGGCGACCAGGCGGAGGCCGTCGCCCGGCTGCGCCGCATCGCGTGGGCGGCGCTGGCCGCCGAGCAGGTCGGGGCCGCCGATCGCTGCCTCGAGATGACGGTGGACTACGCCAAATCCCGGGTGCAGTTCGGCCGGGTGATCGGCAGCTTCCAGGCGCTCAAGCACCGGATGGCGGACATGTACGTGCTGCTGGAATCAGCCCGGTCCGCGTCCATCGCGGCGACCGCGGCGGTGGCGGCGGACAGCCCGTCGGCCGCCGAAGACGTCTGGGCCGCCCGCGTGCACTGCTCGGAGGCGCTCACCGCGATCGCGGCCGAGACCGTCCAGCTGCACGGCGGCATCGCGATCACCTGGGAGCACGACGCGCATCTGTTCTTCAAGCGTGCCCACGGGGACGCGCAACTGTTCGGCGCCGCACACCGTCCGGTGGCGCAGCCGGCCTGAGCCGGGGCAGGGCGCGCCGGGGCGATGGCGCGCCCTGTCCCGAGTGGCTGTCAGCGGCTGAGCCGATGAACTAAGATGTGACACGCGCCACATGCGCATAGGCGGGGATGCGTTTTCCAGTGGCACCGCAGGTCGGGATCGGTGCCGTCACGAGTCGAACTGTCGGCTCGTCACCCAACAAGTCGTCGGGGCCCACCAGCTGGGAGGATGCCATGACGCGAACAGTGAATTCCGATCTCGAGGTACTACGTTCCACGATGGACGGGCCGGTGTTCGGCCCCGGCGACACCGGGTACGACCGGGCTCGCGCCATCTGGAACGCCGACATCGACCGGCACCCCGCGGTGATAGCTCAGTGCGTGTCGTCCGACGACGTGGCCGCGGCGCTGGCCTTCGGCAGGGACCGCGGGCTGGAGATATCCGTTCGCGGCGGCGCCCACTCCTACAGCGGGACCGCGGTCGGCGAGGGCGGCCTGATGATCAACCTCAGCGCGCTGAAGGGCGTCGTGGTGAATCCGGAGGCCGAGCGAGCCCGGGTCGGCGGCGGAGCGACGATGGCGGATCTGGACGCCGCGACCCAGGCATACGGGCTCGCGGTGACCGGCGGAGTGGTCAGCGACACCGGCGTCGGCGGCCTCACCCTCGGCGGCGGCATGGGCTGGCTGACCCGCATGGCCGGGCTGGCCATCGACAACCTCGTCTCGGCGCAGGTGGTTCTCGCCGGCGGCCAGGTGCTGCGCGCGTCCGAGAACGAGAACGCGGATTTGTTCTGGGCATTGCGTGGGGGCGGCGGCAATTTCGGCGTCGTCACCGAATTCGAATACCGCCTGCATCACGTCGGGCCGGAAGTGCACCTCGGCCTGTTCTTCTGGGACATGCCGGACGGGACGGATGCGCTGCGCCTGATCCGGGAGTTCATTCCCACTCTGCCGCGTCGGTCGGGCGCGTTGATAGCGCTGGCGATGTCGGCGCCGCCGGCGCCTTTCGTTCCGGAGCGATACCACGGCCGAGCGGGGCACGCCCTGATCGTCGCGGGTTTCGGCACAGCCGAGGAGCACACCGCCGCGGTGGCGCCGATCCGCGAAGCACTGCCGCCGCTGTTCGAATTCCTCGGCCCCGTCCCGTACGCCGGGCTGCAACGGATGCTCGACGGCGCGGCGCCGTGGGGCTTGCGCGGATACGAGAAGGCACTCGACCTCGGCGATTTCTCGAACGACGTGATCGCGGTCCTGACCGCGAACGCCGCCGAGAAGACCGCGCCGCTGTCGTTCATGCCGATCTTTCCGCTCAGCGGCGCGTTCAGCACCGTCGGTGAGGACGACACGGCATTCGGCGGCGCGCGCACCCCACATTACGGGTGCAACATCACCGCGATGGCTCCCGACGCCGAGACGTTCGCCCTCGACCGGGACTGGGTGCGCAGAACGTGGGAAGCGTTGCGCCCCATGGCTTCCAACCGCGGCGGGTATGTGAACTTCATGGCGGACACGGACCGCGACCGGGTCCGCGAATCCTACGGAAGCGTCAAATACGCGAAGCTGGCCCGCATCAAGGCCGCCTACGATCCGTGCAACGTCTTCCACCGCAACGCCAACATAGCCCCCGGCTGACTCACTCGTTCGAGCGTCTACCGGCCGCGCCGGGGCGCAGGCCGTCCAGAACGATCTCCACGAACCGCCGCCAATCACCGCTACCGCTGCCGATCGTCGCGGACATCGCGCCGACGATCATGTAGACGTCCGTCACCGTGCAGTCGTCGCGCACCGTCCCGGCCGCCCGATCCCGCTCGACGAGCTCGCCGATCACCTCCTCGAGCCTGCTGCGCGATTCGCCACGCGGCGCGCTGCCCGCCGACTGCCGCGCCGCCTCGATGGCCGCCGACAAGCCCCGGTCGGCGGTCAGCACCTCCCCTACGTGGCGCAGATAGCGGGCGAGCCCTTCCCCCGGCTCGGCACGCAGGCATTCGGTGCGGGCGAAATCCTCGATCTCGGCGAAGCGCTGCGCCGCCGCTGCCTCGATGAGGTCGGCCTGGGTGGGGAAATGGCGGTAGACGGTACCGATACCGACCTCCGCGGCGCGAGCGATCTCGGGCAGTTGCACCGCACTGCCGCGCTCGGCGAACAGCGTGCGAGCCGCAGCCAGGATGCGGGCGCGGTTGAGCGCGGCGTCCGCGCGTCGCGGGCGGGGCGATGGTGGCCTTGACACCGGCGATCCTTCCATGTTTACCCTTCAACCGGAATCGGAATCCGATTCCGTTTCATGTCATCGAAGGGTAGCAGTTCATGTCCCACAAACGTTTCCGCGTCCTGAACCCAGGCGAGGCACGGGCCGGGCGGGTGCCGTTGCCGCCCGCCTTCGCGGTGAAAGCCACCACCGCCGACACCGAAGGCAGGTTCTCCCTGCTGGAGGTGACCCTCGCGCGCGATATCCCCCGGCATACCCATCACGTCGCCGACGAGTGCATCTACGTACTCGAAGGCACCCTCGACGTCGAATTCGACGATCGGACGCTCTCCGCGACCCGAGGCATGTTCGCACTGCTGCCACACGGCGTGCCCCACGCCCTGCGCTGCGGGTCGCAGCCACCGCCACGAGTACTCCAGATCTCCTCCCCCGGCGGCTGGGAGTGCTACCTGGAGGACCTCTTCGAAGCCGGTGCGTCGGTGCTGACCGATGGAGCGCTGGACCCGGTGAAGATCAATCCGATCGCGGCGAAATTCGACATCCGCTACGAGGAAACGGCTTGATCCGTTCGATCGCGCCTGTCGGACAACACCTTCGACGCCAGTGCGGTTCACCTGCGATAGCCCCGATGGAGCCGGTCGCTCCACCGGGGCACCCCGCTTCGGATCATGTGGCCGACTTCACCGCCAATAGATAGTTAGCCTATGTAATAATATTTCCTGTGCAGCAAGCTCAGGTGAACGCAGCGGATGACATCGTCGTCGACCTTCTCGTCACCGCGGGCAGGCTCACTCGGCTGGCCGGGGTGATCAGCGGCGACGACCTGCCGCGCGCGATGTTGCGGGCACTGGCGGTGCTCGACGAACACGGAGCGCTGCGGGTCAGCGAATTCGCCAGGATCGACCGATGTTCACAGCCTGCGGCAACGGCGCTGATCGGCAAGCTGGTCGCGGAAGGTTTCGCGAGCCGGCGCAAGGACCCGGAGGACTTCCGGGCCGTGATCGTCGAACTCACCCCGGCCGGGCGGGCCCGTCTGGCCGAGTTCCGCCGAGCATTCGCCGCCGCGATCGGCGGACATCTTCCCGGCTTCGACGCCGAACGCCTGGCGCGGCTGGACACCGAATTACACGACTTGCTGGAGGCCTTGAAAACGGCTACGCGACAGCACGATCCGATCTCGAGGGGACATTGATGAGCACCTTGGCTCCCACCCGCGCCGCGGCCCCTGCCGCGGACGACACCAAGCAACCGAAAGCCGTCTGGGCGGTCGCGTTCGCGAGCGTGATCGCGTTCATGGGCATCGGCCTGGTCGATCCCATTCTCAAACCGATCGGCGAACAACTGCACGCCTCACCTTCCCAGGTGTCGCTGCTGTTCACCAGCTACATGCTGGTCACGGGCGTGGCCATGCTGATCACCGGCGTGGTGTCGAGTCGCTTCGGCGCCAAGAAGACGCTGCTGGCGGGCCTGGCGATCATCATCGTGTTCGCCGCGCTGGCCGGCATGTCCGACACGGTGGCGCAGATCGTCGGCTTCCGCGCGGGCTGGGGTCTGGGCAACGCGCTGTTCATCGCCACCGCGCTGGCCACCATCGTCGGCGCGGCCAGCGGCGGCGTGGCCCGCGCGATCATCCTGTACGAGGCGGCGCTGGGCATCGGCATCGCGACCGGCCCCCTGGTCGGCGGCGTGCTCGGCGGAATCAGCTGGCGCGGACCGTTCTTCGGTGTCTCGGCGCTGATGGCCGTCGCGCTGGTCAGCATCGTCGTCCTGCTTCCGGAAGGCCCCAGGCCGGCCCAGCGCACCTCGATCACCGCGCCGTTCCGCGCGTTGCGCCACCGCGGTCTGCTGATCGTGAGCATCACCGCCCTGCTGTACAACTTCGGCTTCTTCACGCTGCTCGCCTACACCCCGTTCCCGCTGGACATGGGCACCTACGCGATCGGCTTCATCTTCTGCGGCTGGGGAGTGCTGCTGGCGATCGCGTCGGTGTTCCTGGCTCCCCGCTTGCAGCGCCGGTTCGGTTCGCTGCCGATGATGGGACTCTCCCTGGGGCTGTTCGCGGTGGATCTGGCGATGATGGCCGTCTTCGCCGAGCACAAGCCGGTGCTGATCATCGGCACCGTGCTGGCGGGCCTGTTCCTCGGCGTGAACAACACGCTGATCACCGAGGCCGTGATGATCTCGGCGCCGGTCGAGCGGTCCACCGCTTCGGCGGCCTACAGCTTCGTCCGCTTCGCGGGCGGCGCCGCCGCGCCCCACCTCGCGGGCAAGCTCGGCGAGCACAGCATCGCACTGCCGTTCTGGGTGGGCGCGGCATGTACCGCCGCCGCGGTGGTCGTGCTGATGGCCGGGCGCACCGCCTTGGCCCACCTCGACGACCACGATCCCGCACCGCACAGCGTCGAGGAAGCCCAGGCCATCACGGTCGGCGACGACTGACCCGATACCCGCCGGAGGCAGCCACCACCGTGGCTGCCTCCGGCGTTTCCGCCCCTGGCGCCTGCCGGTGCGAGGAGTACGGTCGAGAAATATGACCGAAGCGAAGCGGGGCCGCGTCAGCGTCGAGACCAGTCAGAAGCGGGTGCGCGTCTATCTGGGCGGTCATCTCGTGGCCGACAGCGCGCGGCCGGTGCTCGTGTGGGAGAACCCGCACTATCCCGCCTACTATCTGCCGGTCGCGGATCTGCGCGCGAAGCTGGAACCGAACGGACATACCCAGCACTCCGCCAGCCGCGGCGACGCGACCGTCTACGACGTCATGGTCGACGGCACGACGGCGGGCGGCGCTGCGCTGCGATATCACGACTCGCCGCTCACCGAATTGCGCGATCTGGTGCGGTTGGAGTGGAACGCGATGGACGAGTGGTTCGAGGAGGACGAGCCGATCTACGTCCATCCGCGCAACCCGTACTCGCGCGTCGACATCCTGGCCAGCTCACGGCATGTGCGGGTGGAGATCGACGGCGTCACCGTCGCCGACTCCCGTGCGCCGCGCATCCTCTTCGAAACCGGTTTGCCCGCACGGTATTACCTGCCGATGACCGATGTCCGCATGGACTTGCTGCACCCGTCGGCCACCCACACCAGCTGCCCGTACAAGGGCACCGCCGACTACTGGACCGTCCGCGTCGAGGGCAAGGAGTATCCCGACTACGTCTGGGGCTACCGCACGCCGCTTCCGGAGAGCCAGAAGGTCGCCGGACTGGTCTGCTTCTACAACGAGAAGGTCGACATCTACGTGGACGGTGAACTCCAGGAACGCCCGCGCTCGCCGTTCAGCTGAGTTCGGCGACAGCCCGCCCGGCTCGTTCGCGCCCGAAGGGCATGCGGGAGTGTCGGCTTCGATCCGCGCCGGGCAGACCACATGGTCCGGTCGGGTACGACGGCGCCCCTCACACACCTGAGTGCGGACAGGTCGGTCACACCGCGACCAGAGGCGTGTCCTCACCCATGCGGCGGTATTGCCCCGGCGCCAAGCCGTATTCGCGCTTGAAGGCTTTCGCGAAGGCGAATTCGGAGGTGTAACCGACCCGGCGAGCCACGGCGCCGAGACTGCCGTCGGTGTCGCGGAGCAGGCGGGCGGCGGTGAGCATGCGCCAGCGGGTGACGTAGGCCAATGGCGGTTCGCCGACCGTCGCGGTGAAGCGGCGGGCGAGGGTCGCGCGGGAGACGCCCGCGATGTCACCTAGATCCGTCACGGTCCATGCTCGCGCGGGCTGCTCGTGCACGGCGCGCAGCACCGCGGCCACCGCGGGGTCGGCGAAAGCGCCCGCCCAGCCGGAGGATCGCACATCGGCCTGCTCGTCGAACCAGGCGCGCAGAATGAACAGCAGCAACGTCTCGAGGATCGCGGGCACGGCCGCGTCGCTGCCCGGACGCGGCTCGGCGATCTCCGCGGCCAGCAGGTCGACGGCGCCGCGCAGCGCCGGATGACGCCCCGGCCGCGCGGGCAGATGAATGAACTCGGGCAGCTCGTCGAGGATGGGGTGGCTGCGCCCGCGTCCGAGCTCATAGGCGCCGCACAGCAGCGCGGTCCGGACGCCGGGCCCCACGATCTCCCTGGGCTCGCCGGGCAGCGCGGTCTCGGTGACCGGGCTGTCCATGCTGTCCACCAGGTCGTGGTCGGCCCCGCGCGGCATGAACAACACGTCCCCCGCACCGAGCGCCATCGGCTCACCGTCGGTCGGCACCACCCAGCACGAGCCCTGCAAGACGACGTGGAAACCCGCGCCGGGCACCACGGGATATCGGCGGCCCCACGGCGCGTGCCGGATGAACAGGCCGGAGGTGGGGCTGCCGGTGCGGATCGCCGCGATGGCCTCGCTGAGGATGTCCACTTGTATACCGTAACACTCTTGCCGTGAGCGTTTTGGACAAATTATTGCGCTTTATAAACATTGGTCTACTCGACTGATGGCAATAGATTCGTTCTCATGACATCAACCGAAGCCTCCCCCGTCATCGCCGTCTACGGCGCTACCGGACACACCGGCGGTTACTTGCTCGAGGAACTGCGCCGCCGCAACCTCGTCCCGATCCTGGTCGGCCGCGATGCCGATCGCATCCGCGCCGCCGCCGATGCGGCGAACCTGCCCGACGCCGATGTCCGGGTCGCCGATCTGACCGACCACGCGGCCCTCGTCACCGCGTTCACCGGAGCCGACGTGGTGATCAGCAGCCTGCCCGCCTACGTGGAGCACGGCGCGGCGGTGCTCGCCGCGGCCATCGACACCGGCGCCCACTACACCGACATGTCCGGCGAGCAACTGTTCCTGAAACGGGTCTTCGACGAGTTCGGCCCGCGCGCGGCGGCGGCGGGCGTCACCGTGGTGTCCGGCATCACCGACAGCAATCTCCCTGGCGATCTGCTCGCTCACCTCACCACGCGCCGGGTGACCGGCCCGGCCGAGGTGGTGCTGAGCCACCTGAGCAACAGCGGCGGCAACGGTTCGAAAGGCAGCGCCAAGACGGTCTTCGCCAGCTTGGACTGGTTCCGCGGCGGTGGCTGGCACTACGCCGATGGCGAACTGCGCACCGGCGCGACCGCGCGCCACGACAAAATCACCTTCCCCGGTCACACCGAGCCGACCGCGGTCGCGAAATTTCCGCAGCCCCCCGTGCTCACCATCCCCCGGCACTCGGACGTCTCCTACGTCGAAGGCGTCCTCGCCACCTCGATCCTCGGCACGCTCAGCGGGTTCACCGCCGAACTCATCGACGCGCTACCCGACGCGCCCAGCGCGGACCTGCGCTACGACCTCGTCGTCGACGCGTTCGGCGCGGACGGACATCGCGTCCGGGGCGTGCTCAGCGGCGTCGACTCCTACCGCGATTCGGCGCTGATGGCGGTGGAGACAGCCGTCCGGCTGACCGAGGACGCCGCCGCACCGGGGGCACTGGCGGCCGCCGAGGCGTTCGACGCGACCGACTTCCTCGACGCGCTCGCTCCTTTCGGCATCACCTGGCGTATCGAGGAAACCGATCGCGGCGGTGATCGGGCATAGTCGAACGATGACCGACAACCGGCCGCCGCTCGCCGTCGCACTCGATCTCGCGCCGCACCCGGAGGGCGGCTGGTATCGCGAAACCTGGCGCAGCCCGGTGGAATTCACACCGGAGGGCTACCCGGGCCCGCGCTCCGCCGCCACGGCGATCCATTTCCTGCTGTTGCCGGGCGAGCAGTCGGCCCCGCACACCGTGCGCTCCGACGAGCTGTGGCTCTGGCATCGCGGCGGGCCGCTGGCTCTGGACATCGGCGGGGAGGTGGTGATCCTCGGCCCCGATCTGGAGCGCGGTCAGGCGCTCCAGGTCGTGGTGCCGGGTGGCGTCAGCCAGTCGGCGCGACCGGCCGGCTCGGAATACGTGCTGGTCAGCTGCATCGTCGCGCCGGGATTCGACTTCGCGGACTTCCGGCTGGACTGAGCGGGTTCAGCGCACCGGCATGGTGGCGAATTGGGCGAGTTCGTGCGGGTCGTGGGCACTGAACATCCGCACCCGGTCACCGTGGTCGGCGCGCAGTGTGCGCAGCCGCTCCAGATTCTCCACCCGCTCGCGGCCCAGCGTGCTCGCGAGGATCTCGAAGACGCCGAGCCCGACCGGCGGGCGCGACCTTCCCGCTGCCAGCTGCCGGTGGTGGAAATAGGCGTCACCGCAGTGCAGCAACCACCCGTCGCTCTGCCGGACCGCGACGCCGCTGTGCCCGCGGGTGTGCCCGACCAGCGGAATCAACATGATGTCCTCGAGCACCGGGACGGCGGTGAAGCCGAACCAGGTGTCCGCACCGGTTTCGTGGGCAAGCCAGCGCGGGCCGTGCTCCCACTGGCGCGGCTGGTAACGCAGTTTCTCCCCGAGGGTGGGACGCTGGATCGCCGCGTCGAGTTCGTCGGCGAAGACGTGCACTGTCGCGTCGGGGAAATCGGACAGCCCGCCGGCGTGATCGATATCCAGATGGGTCAGCACGATGTGCCGGACGTCCTCGCGCCGATAGCCGAGCCCGCGGATCTGGTGCAGCGCGGTGAGTTCCGGACGCAGCCGAGGTCGCAGCAATTGCGCGGTGCCGGCACCGAGCCGGCCGCGGTCGAGCACGTCGGCCATGCCGAACCCGGTATCCACCAGCACCAGCCCGTCATCGGATTCGACGAGCAGGCAATGGCCGACCAGCCCGCCGGTCAGCAGCCCACCGCTGCCCAGCAGCGCGCGCCCGCCGACCGGGCACATGGTCGCGCAGTCCAGATGCCGCACCAGCATCGCGGAAACTCCCTCCTACGGCGCCGGATCGGACGTGGTCCGTTCCGGCACGAAGGTCCTTTTTGTTCCCGTCAACGTAGCCCGAGCACGACTCGCCCGCGACAGCACGGTCACCGCCACGGCGATCGGCGGGCAAACCGAGCCGCGCCGACCGCCCCGGAATACCCCGCCTACTCGGGGATTTCGAGCACGCCCTCGTCCACGGCCCAGGCGATGGTGCGCTCGAGGTTCGGACACGAGTCGGGGCGGCCCGGTCCGTGACCGCTCGCACTGAGTTCGGCGAAAACCGGGCAGCGCTCGGCCGGATCGCCGGTCCACTGCACCGAGGTCTGGTGCGGGCTGCTCTTGCGCACCAGCACCTGACTCTGGCAGGCCTGACACCGCAGCGGGGTCAGGCCGTCCTCCAGATAGCGCTGCTGGTCGACCACCGTCTGGGCGCGCACTTCGGCTCGCCGAGCGGGCTGGTCGGCGAAATCGGGTGCCTTCGCCCAGGTGGCCGACATCAGACGCTTGCCTCGGCTTCCTCGGACTCGCGCTTGCGCCGCAGGTTCTCGGCGACCTCGGCCTCCCACGCCTCGTTCGCCTTGGTGGTGTCCACCTCGAACTCGAAACGCTGGGTCATCTTCTCGGTGACGTCGGCCAGGTCGACGTAGAACTGGTCGTACCAGCGACGCAGCTGGTAGACCGGTCCGTCCTCCTCGCACAGCAGCGGATTCTCGACCTTGGACTTGTGCTTCCAGATCTCGACGTCCTGCAGGAAGCCGACGCTGATGCCCTCGGTCATCTTCTCCGCCAGCTTGGTCGCCATCTCGCCCTCGACGCCCTTGGGTTTCTCCAGCGTGATGCCCCATTGCAGGACGAAGGAGTCCTGGGTGACCGGATAGTGGCAGTTGATCAGGACGCTTTTGACCTCGTAACCGCTGTAGATGTTGATCAGCGGGTTGATCATGTACGAGGGCCCGAAGTAGGAGGCCTCGGACTTGAGCAGTGTGTCACCCCCGTACTTGGAGGCCATGCCGATGTCCGGCCTGCCTTTGGTCTCCAGGAACTGGGTGGCGATGTGCCCCTCGAAGACGTTCTTGAAGTACGTCGGGAAGGCGAAATGGATGTAGAAGAAGTGGGCCATGTCGACGACGTTGTCGATGATCTCGCGGCAGTTGGCGCCCTCGATCAGCATCGAGTTCCAGGTCCAGTCGGTCCAGCCGCTGTCGAGCTGCTCGGTGGGATTGCCGTCCGCGTCGGTGTAAGGACCCTCGATGTGCGGAATCGTGATCTCCGGCGGCGGCTGGCTGCCCTCGTGGTCGTGCCAGACGAACAGCTGGCCATTGCGCTCCAGCGTGGTCCACTTCCTGGTGCGCGCCAGCGGCGGCACCCGGCGCGCGTACGGAATCGCGGTGCACTTGCCGTTGGTGCCCGACCAGCGCCAGTCGTGGAACGGACAGGCGATGTCGTCGCCCTTGACCTCGCCCATGCTCAGGTCGCCGCCCATGTGCCTGCAGTAGGCGTCGAGCACCCGCAGTTCACCGTTGCTGTCGGCCCAGACGACCAGCTTGGTGCCGAAGATGTTCACCGCGTGCGGCTTGCCGTCCTGGAACGTCTTGGCCAGACCCAGGCAATGCCATCCCCGCGCATAGCGGGTGGGTGCGGTGCCGACATCCAGCTCCCGTACCTTCGCACCGCCGCCCTGTGGGGTAACTGCCATCGCGATTCCTCCTCCATCTGTACTAGAACACGTTACAAAACTGGCGCTCTAGGCGCCAGCGATTCACCTCACTTCCTGCATGAGCGCATGTCCGGGTAGGGGTGAACACCGGTTCTCGACATAAATAGGAACCTGTTCTAGTCTCAGAGGCAAATGAGATTTCGGACATCAACCGACCAGGCAGGAGCAGGTCCCGAGATGACGCAAGAAGTGACCGAACGGGTCGAAGCGCTGTTGCCGACGTTGCGCGAACGCGCACAGGAGGCCGAGGACCTGCGGCGCATCCCCGACGAAAGCATGAAGGCGTTGCAGGAGACCGGCTTCTTCCGGTTGCTCCAGCCCAAGCAGTGGGGCGGTCACGCCGCCGATCCGGTGGTCTTCTACGACACCGTGCGCAAGATCGCCAGTGCGTGCGGGTCCACCGGCTGGGTGGCGGGCATTGTGGGCGTGCACAACTGGCACCTCGCGCTGTTCGCGCAGCAGGCGCAGGAAGACGTCTGGGGCGAGGACACCGAAGTGCGGATCTCCTCCTCCTACGCACCGATGGGCGCGGGCACGGTCGTCGACGGCGGCTACCTGGTCAACGGCGCGTGGGCCTGGTCGTCCGGCTGCGATCACGCCACCTGGGCGGTGCTCGGCGGCCCGGTGATCAAGGACGGCAAGCCGGTGGATTTCGGCAGCTTCCTCATCCCGCGCGACGACTACCGCATCGATGACGTGTGGAACGTCGTCGGCCTGCGCGGCACCGGTTCCAACACCGTCGTGGTGAAGGACGTGTTCGTGCCGTCGCACCGGTTCCTCAGCTTCCGTGCCATGAGCGAGCTGAAGTCGCCCGGCCTGGAACAGAATCCGGACCCGGTCTACAAGATGCCGTGGGGCACCATCCATCCCACCACCATCTCCACCCCGATCGTCGGCATGGCCTACGGAGCCTACGCGGCGCACGTCGAGCATCAGGGCAAGCGGGTGCGCGCGGCCTACGCGGGCGAGAAGGCCAAGGAGGATCCGTTCGCCAAGGTGCGCATCGCGGAGGCGGCCAGCGATATCGACGCCGCGTGGCGGCAGCTGTCGGGCAACGTCGCCGACGAGTACGCGCTGCTGGTGGCGGGCGAGGAGATCCCGTTCGACCTACGCGTGCGGGCCAGGCGCGACCAGGTGCGCGCGACCGGTCGTTCGATCGCGGCGATCGACAAGCTGTTCGAGAGCTCCGGGGCCACCGCGCTGGCGAACGGCACGCCGTTGCAACGCTTCTGGCGCGACGCGCACGCGGGCCGGGTGCACGCGGCCAACGATCCCGAGCGCGCGTACCTGATGTACGGCACCCACGAATTCGGCCTGCCCGTCACCGACGGCATGGTCTAGGAGGACGGCGTGACCTCTACCGCGGAACTCACCGCCGAATCGACCTCGCGCTACGCGCAGGTGCGGCCCGACCTGCGGCTGCACTATCACGAAGCGGGCGTGGGCAACGGGCCGACGATCGTCCTGCTGCACGGCGGCGGGCCCGGCGCGTCCTCGTGGTCGAACTTCGCGCGCAACATCCCGGTGCTGGCCGAGCACTTCCACGTGATCGCGGTGGACCAGCCCGGCTACGGCCGCTCGGACAAGCCGACCGAGCATCCGCAGTACTTCGTGCACAGCGCCTCGGCCCTGAAGGATCTGCTCGACCACCTGGAGATCACCACGCGGGTGCACCTGCTGGGCAACTCGCTCGGCGGCGGCGCGGCGGTCCGGTTCGCGCTGGACTACCCGGATCGGGCAGGCAAGCTGATCCTGATGGGTCCGGGCGGGCTGAGCACCAATTTGTTCGCGCCCGACCCGACCGAGGGCGTGAAGCTGCTTTCCAAGTTCAATTACGAGCCGACCAGACAGAACCTGGAGGCGTTCCTGCGCATCATGGTCTTCGACCAGTCGCTGATCACCGAGGAGTTGATCGACGAGCGGTTCGCCTCGGCGAGCACGCCCGAAGCGCTGGCCGCGACCCGGGCGATGGGCAAGTCGTTCGCGAGCGCGGACTTCGAGAAGGGCATGCTCTGGCGCGACGCCTACAAGCTGCGCCAGCCGGTGTTGCTGATCTGGGGTCGCGAGGACCGGGTCAACCCGCTCGACGGGGCGCTGGTGGCGACCAAGGTCATCCCCAGGGCGCAGTTGCATGTTTTCGGCGGATGCGGACACTGGGCACAGCTGGAGAAGTTCCACGAATTCAACCGGCTCGCGATCGATTTCCTCGCGGGCGTCAAGGAGAAGTGATGGGCATCCGTTCACTGGGATATCTGCGCATCGAGGCGACCGACATGGCCGCCTGGCGGGAGTACGGCCTGAAGGTCCTCGGCATGGTCGAGGGCAAAGGCGCCCACCCCGGCGCGCTGTACTTGCGCATGGACGAGTTCCCGGCCCGGCTGGTGATCGTCCCCGGCGAGAAGGACCGGTTGCAGATCTCGGGCTGGGAAACCGCCAATGCCGAAGAGCTGCAAGACATCCGCAACCGGCTGGACGCGGCGGGCGTGCCCTTCAAGGAGGGCACCGCCGCCGAACTGGCCGATCGCCGGGTGTACGAGCTGATCCGGTTCGACGACCCCTCCGGCAACACACTGGAGGCGTTCCACGGCGCGGCGCTGGAGCATCGCCGGGTGGTCAGTCCCTACGGGCACAAGTTCGTCACCGAGGAGCAAGGGCTCGGGCACGTGGTGCTCAGCACCAAGGACGACAAGGCGGCACTGGAGTTCTACCGCGATGTGCTCGGCTTCCGGCTGCGCGACTCGATGCGGCTGCCACCGCAGATGGTCGGGCGCCCGGCCGACGGCGAGCCGGCCTGGTTGCGTTTCTTCGGCTGCAACCCGCGCCACCACTCGCTGGCCTTCCTGCCCATGCCGACGCCGAGCGGCATCGTGCACCTGATGATCGAGGTGGAGAACGCCGACGACGTGGGGCTGGCCCTGGACCGCGCGCTGCGCAAGAAGGTCAAGATGTCGGCGACGCTCGGACGGCACGTCAACGACAAGATGCTCTCCTTCTACATGAAGACGCCGGGCGGCTTCGACGTCGAATTCGGTTGTGAGGGCCTGGAAGTGGACGACCACGACTGGATCGCGCGGGAATCCACCGCGGTGAGCCTGTGGGGCCACGACTTCACCGTCGGACAGCGGCAGCAGTGACCGAGAGGGCGAGCGAAACGATGACCGCGGACGGATCCGGGATCGATCCACGGCAGTTCCGGAATGTGCTGGGGCAGTTCTGCACCGGGATCACCGTGATCACCACCTTCGACGGCGATCAGGCCCCGGTCGGCTTCGCCTGCCAATCGTTCGCCGCCCTCTCCCTCGAACCACCCCTGGTGCTGTTCTGCCCCACCAAGGCGTCCCGGTCCTGGGCGGCGATCGAGAAGACCGGGCGTTTCTGCGTGAACGTCCTGGCCGAACAGCAGCGCGAACTGTGCGCCCGCTTCGGCTCCCGCGAACCCGACAAGTTCGCCGGCGCGGCGTGGCACACCTCCGACCGCGACCTCCCGGTCCTGGACGAGGCCCTCGCCACCATCGAGTGCACCGTCGACAGCGTCGTCGACGGCGGCGACCACTACATCGTGATCGGCCGGGTCCAAGCCCTCTCCGAAACGACCACCACCGGCCGCCCCCTGCTGTTCTACCGCGGCCAGTACACCGCCATCGAACCGGAGAAGACCACCCCGGCCCCGTGGCGCGCGGACCTGGAGCACTTCCTCACGACGACCACCTTGGACACCTGGTTGTAGTCCCTCGATGGGTGCGTAGCCCCCAATGCTACAGCGGGCTACACTCGGATCATGAAGGTGATCACGCAGCGGGAGTTCCGCAACAACTCAGCGGCGGTCATGAACGCGGTCGAGGCCGGGGAAACGTTCCGCGTAACCCGCAACGGAGTCGAGGTCGCCGAGGTCCGACCTGTTGGCCGCAAGCGGCGCCGTACCGCCGAAGAAATCGTTGAACGGCATCGCAAGCTTCCACATGTCGACTACGCCCGCATGCGGCAAGAGGCGGACGAGTTCTTCGGAACGGAAGATCGAGTCGGCGACGACGATGCTTGGGGATCCCGCGCATGACCGAGCGACACGCGTCGGGCATATTGGACACCTGCACTTACATCGACCTGTACGTGCTCGATCCCGCGTCTTTGCCGGAGATACCCGAGATCACGGCGATCACAATGGCCGAATTGCACCAAGGGGTTGCCATGGCGAAAGACACCGCCACACGGGCCGCACGATCTGAGCAACTGGGCGCTGCCATCGTGGATTTCGATCCACTGCCGTTCGACGAGGACGCCGCGACACGCTACGGCACGCTGGTAGCGCTCACCTCGGCCGCGAAGCGCGACCCGCGGCCCCGCCGGATGGATTTGCTCATCGCGGCAATCGCGTCAGCGCGCGGGTTACCGCTGTATACCCGCAACAGCGCAGATTTCCGCGGGCTGGAAAGCATGCTCGAGATCGTCGCGGTCTAGCGCATAAGGCGGTGCATGTCACCCGCACCGGCTCAGTACTTGTAGAAACCCTCGCCGGTGGCGATGCCGAGCTTGCCCTTGTCGATGTAATTCTCCTTCAACCACTGGGCCAGCCGCTGGGAGTCCGCGTCCTCGTTGTTGACCAGGATGTTGTACGGCGTGGTCAGACCGATGATGTCGAGGATGCGGAACGGCCCCGCCGGTGCGCCGGTGCCGATCTGCCAAGTCTTGTCGACCGCTTCGGGATCGGCATAGCCGCCCGCCGCCAGGCTCATGCCAGCGTTGAGCAACGGCACCAGCAGCGAGTTCAGGACGTAACCTGCCTTCTCCTTGTGGATTTCGATCGGCACCATGCCGATCTTCGAGGCGAAGTCGACCACGGCTCGGTACACCTTCGGGTCGGTGTCGGTCGTGCCCATGATTTCGGCCGTGTTGAAGTGCCACACCTGATTCGCGAAGTGCAGCGCGAGGAACCGATCCGGGCGGCCGGTGAAGTCTTTCATGGCGCTGGGCAGCAGGGTGGAGGAGTTGGTGGCGAAGATCGTGCGCTCCGGTGCGACCTGGCCGAGCCTCTCGTAGGTCTGCCGCTTGATGCTCAGCACCTCGGGAATGGCTTCGATGACCAGGTCCGCGTCCTGCACCGCCCGAGCCAGATCGGAACTCAGCGCGATGCCGGCGGCGGTCTGCTCCGCCTTGCCGTCTCCGCCGCCGGGCACCTGCTCGCGGTAGACCGCCGTGAGCTTGTCGAGTCGCTCTTCGGCGGCGGCCAGCGCCTTGTCATCGATGTCGTATGCCGTCACCTCGAAACCGCGGAAGGCGGTCTGGAAGGCGATCTGCGACCCGAGCACCCCGGTGCCGAGGACGGTCACCTTGCGAATATCGATGGTCATACGTTTCTCCTCTCGACTGTGTGGCCGCGGTCGCGGGCCGGGCCGCCGACGGATACACGACGGCAAACACGCTACGCCGCCGATCGCTCGACGATCACCGCCGCCTCGGCATGCGTCCGGATTCCGCGCCGACCGCGAGGGCGGCGCGCCGTCCTGCCGCCGGAGATGACCCTCGGGTCCGGTCTCGCGAATGACAATGGTGCACACCGGGCCGCCTGACCGAGGACTACGAAGATGTCGTGGTTCTCGGCTCGCAGCTATTCGGCGGCAGGACGGGAAGAACTTCGGCCGAGCACGCCCTCCGCGCGGCCGGCTGGGTCGAG
Source organism: Nocardia sp. NPDC047654 (assembly GCF_043205035.1). NCBI lineage: Bacteria > Bacillati > Actinomycetota > Actinomycetes > Mycobacteriales > Nocardiaceae > Nocardia > Nocardia sp. NPDC047654. The sequence continues at coordinate 158,646 of NZ_JBIDDF010000004.1, read as the reverse complement.
GTCGCGGAGGTGCGGCCGGGCGGCACCGAACCGCCGAAGAACTGGTTGAACGACATCGCGAACTTCCGCGTGTCGTTTACGCCCAGCTGCGGCAAGAGGCCGACGAATCCTGGGCGCGGCGAAATCCGAGATCACCGCGCCTTCCCGTGGCACTCGACGGGTGAAGTGCTCACATGATGAGCACTTTGGGTCGGAGGATGGGGTGTGCAGACAACGCCGCATCTCGGGAGGGCACCATGGGTCAGTTGGATGAAGCTGGAATTCTTATCTGCGCCGATGTCGCGCAGTGGGAGGAGTGGCTCGCGGCCAATCACCACCGGGCTGCCGACGTCTGGCTGAAGATCGCCAAGAAGGGGGCGGCGGGCACGACGATCAGCAACGGCGAGGCGCTCGACGGCGCGCTGTGCTTCGGCTGGATCGACAGTCACCGCCGCGGCCTCGACGCCGACCACTACCTTCAGCGATACTCGCCGCGGCGTTCGAAGAGTCCTTGGTCACAAGTCAACGTCGCCAAAGCCGAAGCGCTGATCGCCGCCGGACGCATGCGTTCACCCGGGTGGGCCGCCATCGCCGCCGCCCGGTCCGATGGCCGCTGGCAGGCCGCCTACGCGCCCCAGCGCACCGCCACCTGTCCCGGCGATCTGACGGCCGCTCTCACCGAGAACACCCGCGCACGAGCCCGTTTCGACCAGCTCGACCGCACTGCGCGGTACGCGGTGTTCCTGCGGCTGATGAAGGCGCGGACGTCCGCAGAGCGCGCTACCCGGCTGCGCCGGATCCTCACGGAGTTGAGCGGATAACCGCACTCGCCGTGACGGGCGGGCCACACTGCGTTCCGCGCTCCCGCCGTTGCCGTACGCGCGGGGTTGTGCACAGCCGTGCACAACCGCGGATGTGAGTAACGTCGTCGGCTCCTGCGCATCGGCGAACTCGAGATATATTATGCAGCAAGCCTATTCGGGGCGGGTCCGCGAAGGGAAGCCGATGCTCACCAACTGGTTCCGCCGTGGGGCCACGATCCCCAGGCCACGGCGCTCGATAGCACTCGTGCTCGCCGGGGTCGCCATCGCCACGGCGGAGACGACCGCGCATGCCGACGAAATCGACCGGAGCGCAGCCACAACAGCGGGACCGGGGTCGGTGGTCGGTTCGCACGAATTCCCGGGCGGGTGGGGCGACATCGAGCCCGCCAGGTTTCTCGAGTACGTCACCGAGGGCCCGACGGGAGCACCGACGACGGCGACCGGGGTGCTCGCGACACCGGCCGGGCCCGCGCCGGTGGACGGCTGGCCCATCGTCGCCTGGGAACACGGGACCAGCGGCCTCGGCCCGGCTTGCGGGATCAGCACGAATCCGCGATACGACGCGCCCGTCGTCCGGCGGCTGCTCGAGCAGGGGTATGCGGTCGTCGCACCGGACTACGTCGGTCTCGGGGCGGGCGCGGCCACCGTGCACCCCTACCTCCATTCGCGCACCGAGGCCACGGCGACCGTCGACCTCGTGCGCGCCGCCCGGCACGTCGAGCCCGCGCTCGGCCGCAGGTGGGCGGTGACCGGCGTCTCGCAGGGCGGGCACGCCGCGCTCAACACGGGCGAAATCGCCGACCACTACGCTCCCGAACTCGAATTCCGCGGCACGGCGGCGCTCGCGCCGCCGTCCAATATCGAGAAGATCCTCGCCGCGGCCGGGCCGTACGTACCCGCGATTCCCGGCTTCGACGGCTTCACCGCGGTGTTCGCCGCTCTGTTGGACGGGGTGCGCCTCGGCGCTCCCGACGCGGTGGCCTCCGTCCTGACACCCGCCGGCACGCAGGCGCTCGCTCGCATCGACCGACGGTGCCAACCCGACTGGCCCGCCGCGGTCGAAGGCGTCTCGATCGGGGCGATGCTCGACCGGCCGGTGGCAGGCAGCCCCTTGGCCGACGCCCTCACCCGCTACCTGCGAGTGCCGGTCTCCGGATATCACCAGCCGCTGTTCCTCGCGCACGGCACCGCCGACGACACCGTTCCGCTCGCGCTCACCCAGGTGCTGCTCGCTCAATTCACCATTGCCGGAACGAAATACGAGTTCCACAGCTACAACGCCGACCACGAAGGGATCGTCGACGCCGCTTGGCCCGACGTGCTGTCCTTCCTCGCGGGTGTCCTCCCGCCCAACTAACCGAAGCGCACCAGACACCACGGGCCGCGAACGGTAGTTTCGTTCGCGGCCCGCTCAGTTCGACCGGTCAGGCGGTGACGATCGCCTTCTCTCGCTGCAACTCCAGCGCGATGTCGATCAGCTGATCCTCCTGGCCGCCGACGAGTTTGCGCTTGCCCGCGCGCACGAGCATTTCGGCGGCCGAGACGCCGTAGCGCTCGGCGTGCTCGAGTCCGGCGGGTACCTCGCCTGCGATCCCGCGCAAGCGTTATGGACGACTCCAAGAAAATTTCGGGATCGATGGAACCGCGCCCGTGCTTGAAGCGTCAAAGCCTTGCAGACAGAAGAGCTTTCGGACTTCAAGCAAGGAACACACGATGAATCATGTATACATGGCCGTCGCCGCGCGGTCGATCCAACACATCTCGACAACCCCCAATTCAGCGGAGGTAGCACCCACAGGAGCCGTGTTCAACTCGGGTATCAGCCGCCGCATCAAACCAGCATCCCGTGACAGCATCGGAAGGATAGGCATTCGTCGGCGCTGGCGACCCCTGGCACTGGCGGCGATGGCGATTGCCTGCTCCATTGCTGGTCAAGTCGCACTCCCTGCTGTCGCGGAGGCTACCCCTCCGCTATGCCTCGACTACCAACAAAAAACCGAGCATGGAACTCTCAAATCTGAAATCAGGCCATACAATGGCGATCCAATCGGCTACTACACATGGTGGTGGTTCATCAAAGATTTAAGCCACCGACCCGGTGAATACGAGTGGCATTTATTCGTCAATAGGTCGCCGATAAGCAGAATACAAAAATCAGAGAAGGATGATATGCTCCATTTTGGACAAGCGCGTTACCGTAACGGAAAGAACATCTGGAAGAGCGGCGACGTGCTACATGTGGACGGCCTCCATACGGCGCCGGATGGGACCGTCTACATCACACCACTCAACGAATGCACAGTCCCGTAACAGCAGTGGCAGGATAGAGGACGTGGACATAGATGACGCCGTTCGAGGCGCAAGGCTGCTCGCCTCCGACATCGAAACTTCGCTCGGATTTGCGGTGCATGTAGACACCGGAATTACCGATAAATGGCGCACGTTCAGCGATCGGACCGGAAGCCCAGCGCCGAAGGCTCTGGTGAGAATTGCTGTGCCTGATGCCGGCACTACCGCGGCCCTCGACCCCACCGAACCAGGCAGCGCGACCGCAGAGGAGTTCGCGATGGAACTGGCTCTGATTCTGCAGGACGATATCCAGATCCATATTCGGGAGCCGTGGCCCAAGGACCCGACCACCAGTGGGCGGTCATTGGAACCGACCGAACGCGGATGGCAAAGCTCGCGGAATAGAGCGTATCTCGTGCAGTACGGACAACTCGGACACTCCGCTGATCAGCCGGAGCCGCGCGACGATGTTGCCACTGATACGTAGCTGGTTTCCGAGTCGGGAGTATGTTGGCGGTCCATAGTGGGTGGGTGCTGAAGCAAAGTCGAAAGAACGCCAAACGTCAGTGGTTCGCTCGTGGTCGGACCGGGCCGCGAACGGTAGTTTCGTTCGCGGCCCGCTCAGTTCGACCGGTCAGGCGGTGACGGTCGCCTTCTCTCTCTGCAACTCCAGCGCGATGTCGATGAGCTGATCCTCCTGGCCGCCGACGAGCTTGCGCTTGCCCGCGCGCACGAGCATTTCGGCGGCCGAGACGCCGTAGCGCTCGGCTTGGCGCTCGGCGTGCTTGAGGAAGCTGGAGTAGACGCCCGCGTAGCCCATCATCAGGGCCTGGCGGTCGAGCAGGCACTCCTGGGGCATCGCCGGGCGGACGACGTCTTCGGCCGCGTCGGCGATGGCGAAGAAATCGATGCCGGTCTTGACGCCCAGCTTGTCGCACACCCCGACCAGCGCCTCGACCGGCGTATTGCCCGCGCCCGCGCCGAAACGGCGTGCGCTCCCGTCGATCTGAGTGGCGCCCGCGCGGATGGCGTAGACCGAGTTGGCGACGGCCAGATCAAGGTTCTCGTGGCCGTGAAAGCCGACTTGGGCGTCGTCACCGAGTTCGGCGACCACCGCCGCGACACGGTCGGACACCTGTTCCAGCACAAGCGCTCCGGCGGAATCGACGATGTAGACGCACTGGCATCCGGCGTCGGCCATGATGCGCGCCTGCTTGGCCAGCACCTCCGGCGGCTGGGTGTGCGACATCATCAGGAACCCGACGGTCTCCAGCCCGAGCTCGCGCGCCAGGCCGAAGTGCTGGATCGACACGTCGGCTTCGGTGCAGTGAGTGGCGACGCGGCAGATGGACGCGCCGTTGTCTTGGGAGATCTTGATGTCTTCCTTCACCCCGACGCCGGGCAGCATCAGCACGGCGATCTTCGCCCGCTTCGCCGTCTCGGCCGCGATGGTGACCAGTTCCTGCTCCGGCGTCTTGGAGAAGCCGTAGTTGAACGACGAGCCGCCGAGGCCGTCGCCGTGGGTCACCTCGATGACCGGGACACCCGCGCCGTCGAGCGCGGCCACGATGTCACGGACCTCGGTGGCGGTGAACTGGTGGCGCTTGTGGTGGGATCCGTCGCGCAGCGAAGTGTCGGTGACGCGGATGTCGAGTTCTGCTGAGTAGGCCATGTCGAAAGCTCCTTACACCCGGGCCGTGACGATCTGTTCGGCGATGACCTCGCCGACCTGCGTCGCGGCGGCGGTCATGATGTCGAGGTTGCCCGCGTACGGGGGCAGGAAGTCGCCCGCGCCCTCCACCTCGACGAACACCGACACCTTGGCCATCCCGCCGGAGACCACCGAGGGCTCGTCGAACTGCGGCTCGTTGAGCAGCCGGTAACCGGGGACATACCGCTGGATGTCGGCGACCATCCGGTGGATCGACTCGGCGACCGCGTCGGTGTCGGCGTCGTCGGGGATGGCGCAGAAGATGGTGTCGCGCATGATCATCGGCGGCTCGGCCGGATTCAGGATGATGATGGCCTTGCCACGCTGCGCTCCGCCGATGGTCTCGACGCCGCGGCTGGTGGTCTTGGTGAACTCATCGATGTTCGCCCGCGTGCCGGGGCCCGCCGAGACCGACGACACCGACGCGACGATCTCCGCGTACGGCACCGGGACGACGCGTGACACCGCGGCGACGATCGGAATCGTCGCCTGGCCGCCGCAGGTGATCATGTTGACGTTCGGCGCGTCGAGATTCGCGCCCAGGTTCACCGGCGGAACGACGGCGGGGCCGACCGCGGCGGGAGTGAGGTCGACGGCGCGGATCCCGGCCTCGGCGTAGCGCGGGGCGGCGGCGCGATGCACATACGCCGAGGTCGCCTCGAAGATCAAATCGGGCAGCTCCGATTGCCCGAGCAGCCAGTCCACGCCCTCGTGCGAGGTTTCCAGCCCGAGTCCGCGCGCCCGCTTCAGGCCCTCGCTGTCGGGGTCGATCCCGATCATCCAGCGCGGCTGGATCTTCTCCGAGCGCAGCAGTTTGTAGAGCAGATCGGTGCTGATGTTGCCGGACCCGACGATCGCGGCGGTGACGGTCCCGTTGGACACGACAGCCTCCCTAGGTGAATTGCAGACGGACAGAGCCGAGTCCGGCGAACTCGGCGTGGAACGCATCGCCCGGACGGGCGTCGATCGCGCGGGTGCACGAGCCGGGCAGCACGATGTCACCGGCCTTCAACCGGACGCCGAAGCTCGCGACCTTGCGCGCCAGCCAGGCCACCGCGATCACCGGGTCGCCGAGCACGGCGTCGCTGCGGCCCTCGGCGACCACCTCGCCGTTGCGGGTGAGCACCGCGTCGATGGCCTTGATGTCGATGTCCTCCGGCGCGACACGCTCGGCGCCGAGCACGAAACCGGCGGAGGACGCGTTGTCGGAGATGGTGTCGGCCAGGCCGATGTTCCAGTCCTTGATTCGCGAGTCGATCAGTTCGATCGCGGGTGCGAAGCCGACCGTGGCGGCGAGCACGTCCGCTTCGGTGCATTCCGCGCCGGGCAGGTCGGCGCCGAGCACGAACCCGACCTCCACCTCCACCCGGGGAAACAGGTAGCGGCCCGCCTCGACCGGAACATCTTCGTAGACTTCCATTTCCGCGAGAAGATGCCCGTAATCGGGTTCGTCCACGCCCATCATCTGCTGCATGGCCTTCGAGGACAGGCCCACTTTGTGCCCGACCACGCGCGCGCCCGCGTCGAGCCTGCGCCGGATGTTGATCAGCTGGATCTCGTAGGCGTCGACCACATCGATGTCGGGGTGGCGGGCGATCAGCGGATCGATCGCGACCCGTTCGCGCTCGGCGCGCTCGAGTTCGTCGGCCAGTTCGGTTCGTACCGCGTCGGACAGCACGCTAGTTTCCTTCCGTTGCTTTTTCGAGCGCCGAGACCTGCTCGCCCGCGGCGGACCGGCCTGCCCTGCGGCCGGAGAAGATGCAGTCCGACAGCGACAACCCGCTGACGTAGGACCTGGAGCAGACACCGATCGCGGTGCGTCCGGCCGCGAAGAGCCCTGGGATGTCGTCGCCCTCGGCCGTCTTGACCGCGCCGGTGCGCTCGTCCACGACGACGCCGCCGAGGGTGAGCATGGGGCACGGGTTGGTCAGGCTCGGTTTGATGCCCACATCCAACAGCCAGAACGGGCCGGTGCGGACCGGATTGGTGAACTCCGCGGGCTTGCCGACCGGATCGGGGGCTCCGGTCTCGATCGCGGTGTTGTGCGCCTCGACCGTCGCGCGCAGCCCGGCGGGGTCGATGCCCGCCTTCGCGGCCGCCTCTTCCAAGGTGGCGCCGCGAATCGCGGTGCGCCGCATCGTTTCGAACTGCCCGCGCTGGAACCAGGCGCCCTGTTCGCCGATCTGCCCGATCGCGGTGCGCATCAGCGGGTCGTCGGCCAGCAGCCAGCCCTTACCGTCGTGCTCGGTGATCAGCGCGTTGCCCACCGCGGCGCCGTAGCGCGTCTCGTCGATCACCCGGCGACCGGCGGCGTCCACCAGCAACGCGCCGGTGAAGGAGCTGGGCGGGAGCAGGAAGCGCCAGGCGGAGACGTTGTCCATGTGGTCCACCGCCGCGCCGGCCTGCTGGGCCATCAGGATGCCGCTGCCGTCGTCGGCGGTGGTGCCCAGGGCGAGACCACCGTGGAAGGCGGGCGCGTACTGCCGCACCATGTCGCGATTGGCGATGAATCCGCCCGCGCTGAGCACCACCCCGCGCCGCGCGAGAACGCGAATCGTGCTGCCGTACCGGCGTTCCAGCCGGTCCAGCCGCTGTTCCAGCGCTCGCCGCAGCGGCGGGTAGTAGATGCCCGGCTTGGCCGCGACCTTCGCCATGCGGGTGTAGCGATCGCGGACCCGGCCGGGCGCGTCACGCAGCGTGTTGCACTCGACGCCGATGACCGCGCCCGCCGCGTCGGTGATCAATCGGGTCACCCGGGTGAGGGTTTCCACCCGGACGCCTGCGCGGGACGCCGCGGCGGCGAGCGGTCCGGTGAGCTTCTTGCCCGAGGTGCCCCTGCCCTTCACCCGATGGCCGCGCTGGGCGGCCGGGATGTCCCGGAACGCGCCGGAGATCTCGCTGCCGGAGTAGTAGAGGTAATAGCGGTCGTTGGGGTAGGAGGTCTTGTATGGGCACAGCGAGGCTTCGAACGGGACGCCGTGCGCCTTCAGCCACTCGATCAGCTGCGGACTCTCGTCGACGAACTTGCGCAGCGTCTCCGGGGTGACCGCGTCGCCGACCTCGCGCTCCAGGTAGGCATACATCGCCTCCGGGGTGTCTTCCACCCCCGCCTCCCGCTGCACCGAGGTGCCGCCGCCCGCGTAGATGATGCCGCCGGACAGCGCCGACGTCCCACCTCCGGCGAACCGCTCGAGCACGAGCACCTGCGCGCCCGCCGCGGTCGCTTCCAGCGCGGCCGCCGCACCCGCGGCGCCGTATCCGACCACCACAACGTCGGTGGCCAGGTCCCATTCGAGGCCCATGTTCTTAACTCCGGTCTGAAACTGAAACAAGTTTCCTCGACAAACGGAACGTCGAGCAAGTCTTCTGCCACACAACATAGACCAATGGCGCGTCCATTCTATAACGTGTTCTACATGACTGATCGGGAATACGACGTGGTGGTGGTCGGCAGCGGCGCCGCCGGCATGACCGCTGCCCTCACCGCGGCCCACAACGGCCTGAGCGTGGTGGTCATCGAAAAGGCCGCGCACTACGGCGGGTCGACCGCGCGCTCCGGCGGCGGCGTGTGGATCCCGGGCAACAAGGCGCTGCGCGCGTCCGGTCGGCCCGACGACCGCGAGGACGCACGCACCTATCTGCACAGCATCATCGGCGACGTCGTGCCCGCCGAACGGATCGACACCTACATCGATCGCGGCGCCGAAGCGCTGGACTTCGTGCTCGATCACTCGCCGCTGAAGATGACCTGGGTGCCCGGCTACTCCGACTACCATCCGGAGGCGCCGGGCGGGCGGCCCGAGGGTCGCTCGTGCGAGCCCAGGCCGTTCGACACGAAGATCCTGGGCGACGAGCGGTTCAACCTGGAGCCGCCGTACGCGAAGGCTCCGCTGAACGTAGTGGTCATGCAGGCCGACTTCGTCCGGCTCAATCTGATCCGGCGTCATCCGAAGGGCATGCTCCGCGCGATGCGCGTCGGCGCGCGCACCTACTGGGCCAAGTTCACCCGCAAACACATCGTCGGCATGGGGCAGGCCATCATCGCGGGCATGCGCAAGGGGCTCATGGACGCGAACGTGCCGCTTCTGCTGAACACCCCGATGACCGACCTCGTCGTGACCGATGGCGTCGTCACCGGCGTCCAAGCGCTGCACGAGGGCGAGCCGGTCACCTTCACCGCACGCTACGGCGTCGTCCTCGGCAGCGGCGGTTTCGAGCACAACGCGGAAATGCGCACCAAATACCAGCGCCAGCCCATCACCACCGAGTGGACCACCGGCGCGGCCGCCAATACCGGCGACGGCATCCAAGCGGGCATGGCGGCGGGCGCGGCCATCGGTTTCATGGAGGACGCTTGGTGGGGGCCGACCATCTTCAAGGGCGGCAAACCGTGGTTCGCGCTGGCCGAACGGAATCTGCCCGGCAGCATCATGGTGAACGCCGACGGCAAGCGATTCGGAAATGAGTCCGCTCCTTACGTCGAGGCAGTGCACACCATGTACGGCGGCGAGTACGGGCAGGGTGAGGGGCCGGGCGAGAACATCCCCGCGTGGCTGGTGTTCGACCAGCGCTACCGGAACCGCTACATCTTCGCCGGGCTACAGCCCGGTCAGCGTTTTCCATCCCGGTGGATGGAAAACGACTTCATCGTCAAGGCCGACAGCATCGAGGAATTGGCGGGCAAGATCGGCGTGCCCGCCGAGGAGTTGGCAGCGACCGTCACCCGGTTCAACGGCTTCGCCGAGACCGGCAAGGACGAGGACTTCGGCCGTGGCGACAGCCACTACGACCGGTACTACGGCGATCCGACCGTGCGGCCCAACCCGTGCCTGGCCGCGCTGGTGGAGGGTCCGTACTACGCCGCCCAGATCGTGCCGGGCGATCTGGGCACCAAGGGCGGGCTGGTGGCCGACACCGCCGGGCGGGTGCTGCGCGAGGACGGCAGCGCCATCGAGGGGTTGTACGCCTCCGGCAACTGCTCCACACCGGTGATGGGCCACACCTACGCCGGGCCCGGCGCCACCATCGGCCCCGCGATCGCCTTCGGCTACCTCGCCGTGCTGGATATCGTCGAGCGCAAGAAGGACCAGCCCGCCGCCATCGCGGGGGCGTGAGACGAGAACGCGGTACGAACCACGGCTCACAGGCAGTGCCCGCCGGAATGCGCTCGGCCCGCCTCGCGATCCATCCACAGGCCGATGCGTAGCCGCTGAACGGTCCCGCGGAACGGACGACGCACTGGCGGGCCGGTGTCCCGGAAGCGCAGGATCGGACCCGGGCGCCGTCGAGTTCCGGCGCGGCCTCGCTCGCGGCGCGGGCGGGCCGGATCCATCCACAATCATGCACAAGGAGAACTGATGCCCATCGACCCGAAGATCGCGCTCAGCGCGCAACTGCCGAGCCGGGAGTTCGCCTGGACCCCCTCGGACGTGCAGCTCTATCAGCTGGGCCTCGGTGCGGGCACGCGCTGGACCGACCCCGCCGAACTGCGCTATCTCGATGATCGCGAACCGCAGGTGCTGCCGACCTTCGCCACCGTGGCGGCGACGGTGCACGAGACCGAGCCGCCAAGGGTGAGCTTCCCCGGCGTCGAGATCGACCTGGCGAAGGTGGTGCACGGTCATCAGGAGGTCGAGGTGCACCGGCCGATCCCGGCCGCGGGCAAGGCGACCAAGGTCAGCCGGATCGCCGAGGTCTGGGACAAGGGCTCGGCGGCGGTCATCGTCCAGGAGCACACGGTCACCGGCTCCGACGGAGCGCCGCTGTGGACCGAGCGCTCCTCGATCTTCGCCAAGGGTGAGGGCGGTTTCGGCGGCGAGCGCGGCCCCAGCACCAAGTCGGAATTGCCCGACCGGGCACCGGATTTCGACGTCACCACGCCGACGCTGCCGCAGCAGGCGCTGCTCTACCGGATGTCCGGCGACCGCAACCCGCTGCACTCCGACCCGGAATTCGCCCGCGCGGCCGGGTTTCCCGCGCCCATCCTGCACGGATTGTGCAGCTACGGCATCGTCTGCAAGACCGCGACCGACACCGTGCTCGACTCCGACGCCGGCCGCGTCATCGGATTCCGCGCCCGGTTCGCAGGCGTGCTCTACCCGGGCGAGACGATCCGCACCCGGATCTGGCGGCAGGACGACGACGTACTCACCATCGCCGCGACCGTTGTAGAACGCGACGACGCCCCCGTCCTCGGCGACGTCTCCCTACGGATCCGCCCCGCCTGAGCAGTCTCCCTCGCACGACGGCGCGCCACATGTGGGTGCGCGCGTCCGCGAGGCGTCTTGCGTGGCCGGGCGCTCGTCTCCTGGAAGCATTCCAGCGTTCAGCATCTCGACCCAGTAGTCGTGTCGAACCCGGTCCCAGAGTCCAGCAAGTCGCGGGTAGCGCTCCCGAGCCTCCGATAGATCCGGCCACGGCATGAACGACACGGTGGAGGTCTCGCCGGTCGTCAGGTGGGTGATACGCGCCACGCGTGCCACCAGCTTCCATTCGACCGACGTTGAGCCATCCGGGGACGTCGTGATGTGCGAGGGGTTCGGCTTCATCGCATACCCTCCGGCCGGTCGTCTTCGATCCGGGAACCGGACCAGGGGCACGGACGCTGGTCGCTGCGTTGGTGCCGTCCGATCCGGCCGTCTACGACCGGGACCAGGTGAAGGCAGAACAACCGATCGGGGCAACGGACATCGGTCAGTGTCCCCCATCCGTTCGGTGGGCCGTCGGCCGTCTTCCACCAGCGGCACCGAGACAACGGCACCGGGTCGATAACGACCCGATCGTTCGGTAACAGAGTCACATTCGTCCCTGCGCTTGGTTCTCACCCGGGCACGGGGACGGATCACCCGTACCCGGGGAGTCTTTGTAGGCCCAGTCAGCCATAGCGTCCGCGAAGAGCCACAGCATCAACAGCGGCGGAGGCTCGTACCGGCCTGGAGGAACTTCATCCGTCCTCGGGACGCGCTGGGTCAAGTCGTGGCTCACGTCGAACCCCCTGAGGTTCACCGGCTTCGGGTGGGCTTCGTCCGGCAGACGGTCGTAGAGACCCCGCGCAATCGGCATTCACCGCTGCCCTGACGATTGGTTCGAACTCGGCACTGCGGAACGAATCGACCGGTGCCGGGCACCGTCTCAAAGTAGGGATGGACAAGGGACGCCAAAACTTCGCTGGGGACGTTTTACCGGACATTTGAAGTGTCCCGTGCGTCCTCGGGGGACCTTTGGGAAGATGTACGTATGACATCTCGACTCGAGTCCGCGATGCTGAGGGCCGGACTCGACTCAGCAGCGCTGGCGGAAATCGCCGGCGTGGACGTGAAGACCGTCAACCGGTGGCTTGCCGGTCGGGTACCACACCGCCGAACCAGGATTCGGATAGCCGAAGCACTCCAGGAGACCGAAGAGACCCTATGGCCCGTGGCGCGGCCGGATCTGCAATCCGGCGCACCGGCCACCGCAGAGGTCATCGGCGCATACGCGCACCGGGCAGACATTCCCAACGACCTATGGATTTCGTTGGTACACAAGGCAACCGAACGAATCGACATTATCGGGTATGCGTACCCGTTCGTGTTCGAACTGCTGCCGAGGGCAGCCGAGATCATCGCTGCCAAGTGCCGCGCAGGATGCGAGGTCCGGCTAGGCTTCGCCGATCCGGATTGCGCTCACGTCATGGAGCGTGACGCGCTGGAGCAGATGGGCGGGACGCTCCCTGGCCGGATACGCAACGCGCTGTCGATGCTGGGACCGCTTGCGGATACCCCCGGCTGCACCGTAGGACTTCACTCGACCCATCTGTATAACTCTGTGTTCCGGTTCGACTCCGAGATGATCGTGACGCCGTACCTGTTCCGTGCCCGTGGCTACCAGCACACGGCGCTGCATCTGCGCCAGTTGTCGCAGCACGGGATATTCGAGTCGTTCGCCGACCAGTTCGAACAGATATGGGGCACTGTCACCCCCTACTCGACGACGCAAGGATTCGCCAATGGGCTCACGGCGTGACTACTACCGAGATCCGAACGCGCCACGGCCGAACTCGCTGAAGCCGGGAGCTTCCGCGCTGGTGACCGACGAGGATGGGCGTGTGCTGATGCAACGCCGTGGCGACTCGGGTAACTGGTCTCTACCCGGTGGAATCATGGAGGTAGGCGAGACTCTGGAGGGTTGCGCGGTTCGGGAGACCCGCGAAGAGACCGGACTGGACATCGAGATCACCGGCCTGCTCGGTATCTACACCGACCCTGAGCACGTGATCGAACACGCGGACGGTGAGGTCCGGCAAGAGTTCGCAGTGGTCTACTACGGCAAAGTGACCGGTGGGAGGATCTCCGTGTCTGATGAATCGACCTCTGTCGAATTCCTACGACTCGAAGAACTCGGGACGCTGCCCGTACACGAGACTGTTCGGCTCCGGTTGCAGCACCACGCCGAACAGCGCACGACTCCGTATCTGGGTTGACCGCGAAACATTCAGCCGAGAGATCACTTTCTACGGCCGCGCGTTCGATATCGTCGCGACGCGGCCGATACGGGGATGCGATAGTAATCCCGCGAAAAACAACGATGTTGCCTCGACCAGCGGCGATGGCAGATTCGGGCTGCGGGGCGTCGTGTTTGCTGGGGTTCATGCCGGACAAGCTGGCCGCTGCGCCGCCGGTGGTGGTGGCGCGGTTGACGGGCGTCAGCCTTCCGGGTGTCCGTCGTAGACGCGGATTTTGTATTCGGTGGTCTCCAGCGCCAGGCCGAGCTCACGGATCTGCCGCGTGATTCGGTCTCGCTGGTCGAGCATGATGCGGCGGCGTTCCGGGATGGTGCTCGGGCCCTGCTCGACGAGCAGGATGTAACGCTTGAGGTCGGTCATGGTCATGCCGGACAGGCGCATCCGGGTGAGGAAGACGAGGCGGCGCAGGTCGAACGCGGAGTACTCGCGGTACCCGGAGGCGTTGCGAGCGGGCCGCACGAGTCCCTCCTGCTCGTAGTACCGGAGGGTGTGCGTCGACAGCCCGACAAGCCTGGCGGCCGCGGCGATACTCTTGGGCATCGCCGCGGCCTCGATCGTGGCGTCGTCGAGCAGCTCGTGCAGCGCGTCGATCGCCGACGCGGATGGCCCGTCGCCGGCAGCGAGGATGCTTTCGATCAGCGCTTCAGTGGCCATGGCCCACAGCGTACGGCGATCAGAACGCGCGCACCGCGGGCGGCGTGCCCGGGAAGTCCGCCGACTCGCTCACAGACGCCCATTTCTCGACGTCCTCGAGCGCACCACGGTAGACGCGGGTGAGATTGCGAACCGCCTCGGCACCGAGCGGGAGCCGAAGCGGCGCGCCGGGGGTGTCGAGCATGTCGCGGATCACCCGGGCGGCGCGTGCCGGGTCGCCCTCCTGGATGCCGTCGGCCTCGGCCATGTTCGCGCGCACGGCACCGATCACCTGATCGTAGATCGAGCTCTGCTGCGCTGTGTTGAGCACGTTGGCGGCGTTGAACGCGGTGCGGAAGCGACTGGGCTCGACGATGAGGACGCGGATGCCGAACGGTGCGACCTCGCCCGCGAGCGCCTCCGACCAGCCCTCGAGCGCGAACTTGCCTGCTGAGTAGCTGCCGACGGCGGGGAACGACATCCGCCCGCCCTGGCTGCTCATCTGCACGATCGCACCCGAGCGACGCTCCCGCAGGTGGGGCAGCACGGCACGCACATAGGCGGCCGGGCCGAACAGGTGCTGGTCGAGCATGGCCCGCAGCTCGGCATCCGTGATCTCTTCGGCGGCACCGACCTGCCCGGCACCGGCATTGTTGACGAGCACGTCGACGCGCCCGAACACCTCCAGCGCCCGCTGCACGACCGCAGCCGCTCCCGCCGTGTCGCGCACATCGTGCTCGATGGCGAGGAACCGATCCCCGTACCGCGCCTCGAGCCCGTCGAACCGGCCGGCCCGCCGCGCGGTCCCGATCACATGCTCGCCGGCTGCGAGTGCCGCCTCGGCGAGCGCCAGGCCGAGGCCCGAACTCGCACCCGTGATGATCCATGTCTTCGTCTCGCTCGTCGTGGTCATGGCCCCGACGCTAAAGCTTCGAGCGCGCTCGAAAGCAAGCCGCGCTCAGGCTCGGGAGGCGACGAGCGGTCCGGCCCGCTTGATCCACTGCGACGATCTCGGTCTCGGCGCGGTGCACGCCGGGGAGCGTGCCGATGCGCTCAGCGAGGTGCCGGTGCAGGTGGCCGCCGTCGGCGAGCTCGAGGAACGCAGGATGCGAGGACGCCGTGGTCGTCACGGCGGAGTGCACGTCAGCGGGTAGCGGCCATGCGCGGCGTCACCAGCCTGCTCGGCCCAGACCACCCCCAGCGCGATTACTACTGGAACCCGCTACCGGAGAAGCGGCCGGGAGTCCGATCTGCAGATCGTTCGGCACTGGATAGCCCTGGACGGACGAACGCCTATCGGCCAAGCGTCCTAGACTTCGCCCGACGCCGGTAGTTCCCGATCGCCACGCCCGCGTCGGGCGGCGACGCCCTGGATCACGAGGGCGTACAGCACCAGCACGAGCACCGGTGCGGCCAGCGGCGCCCAGGCCAGGCGCAGGGGGACGAGGGCGGCGAGGACGGCGGCCGCCGTGAAGCCGACCGCCCCGGCCACCGACGGGATCGTGGTGGGCACCACGCCGTGCGGCGCGGTCACCGTGGCGGCGTTGAGCAGGTAGGTCGTGGCCACCAATCCCGTTGCGGCGGAGGCGAGCACACCCGCGTCGGCGAGGACAAGCACGCTGAGCGCGAGCAGCACCGCGCAGACCGCCAGCGGCCGCAGCCACCAGCCGAGCCCGACGAGGACGAGGGCGGGAATGCCGATCCACGGCTCGAGCAGCGCCACCGACGTCGCCAGCAGCACGCCGGAGAGAACGGCGAGGAATTTGGTCATCGGCGCACCCGCACGGTCCTGCGGTGTTCGGGAAGCGCCCGCATGATCTGGTCCAGGCGCGCGTCTTCCGGCCACGCCACGATGTCGACGCCGACGGTGCCCATGTCCCGGTACATGGCCGCGCGCTCGAGCTGCCACATCTTGGCCAGGATCGGGTCGAGGTCGTCCCGGAACGGCGTGCCGCGCAGCACGTCCACCACGACCACCACGTGGCCGCGCTTGCGCAGGTCGATCAGCGCGAGCGCGAACTGCGTGTCCAGCAGCGTGGAGAAGGCCACCACGATCGCGCCGAGCGGTACGGCCGCGTGCGGCGCGAGGGTGCCCGTGGTCGGAATGTGCTCGTCGCCGACGTCGAGCACGGTGTCGACGATGCGGTAGAACTGGCGGCGTCCGATGTCCGGGCGCAGCCAGCGCGGCGCCTGTCCGAGGCAGACCACCGCGGTCCGGTCGCCCGCCTGCAAGGTCGACTGCACCACCTGCGCCGCGCCGCGCACCGACAGCTCCAGCGAGTCGGTGGCCGGTCCCGGCGCCTGCTGTGAGGTGTCCACCAGCACCACGACGTCCGCGGAACGGTTGGTCAGCCGCTCGGTGACATACAGCCGCCCGCGCCGCGCGCTCACCGGCCAGTTCACGATGCGCAACTGGTCGCCGGGTGCGTAGGCGCGGATGTCGGCGTACTCGACGCCGGGCCCGTGCCTGCGGGTCAGGTGGGTGCCGAGCCGCTCGGGAAGTTCGGTGCGCGGCAGGCGCATTCGCTGCGGATCGGTGATCGGATAGACGAACAGCTGGCCCGCGGGCAGTACGACGGTGGCGACCGCGAGCCCGGCCGGGCTCAGCGCCGAGACCCGCACCGACACCGGGTATTGCCCCCATCTGCTCGCCGAGAGCGCGAGCCGCAACCCGGCGGGGGCGATTCCGGAATCGCTGGCCTCCTCGATCTGCATCGCCAGCCCGGTGGAGCTCTGCGGTTTCAGGCGCAGCAGCGCGTGCCCCTTCTCGACGAAGGCGGCGACGGTGAGCAGCACTTCCTCGCTCTCGAAGCAGCGCAGCGTGCCGCCGCCGTCGACCTGGATCCTCGTCGAGGACTGCTGAAACGGCGCGGTGGCCAGCACGCCGAGCAGCGGCGCGGCGAACACGAGCAGCTGCCATCTGCCGAGGACCACCGCGAGCACCAAAGCCACCGCCGCGCACCCGGCGAGCATGAAGACCAGCGGTGCGGGTCGCCACCGCAATTCGGCGTCGACCGCGGAGCTGGCGCCGCGGTGCCTCATGTCACGGTGGCGCGCGGGACCGGCAGACGGCGCAGCAGTTCGGTGATCACGTCCTCGCCGCGGATGCGGCGCACCCACATCTCCGGCCGCAGCGTGATCCGGTGCGCCATGGCCGGTATCGCCAGCGCCTTCACGTCCTCGGGGATCACGTAGTCGCGGCCGAGCAGCAATGCCCGCGCCCGGGACATCTGCACCAGGTCGAGTTCCGCTCGCGGGCTCGCGCCGACTTCGACCTGCGGGTGCCCCCTGGTGGCCGACGCCAGCGCGACGACATAGCTCACCACATCGGGGTGCACGGTCACATATTCGACCGATTGCCGCATCTCCAGCAGTCCGTTCGCGTCCACGACCTGGTTGACCTGCGGTTGCTGCGAGCCGCGCTCCAGCCTGCGGCGGATCATCTGGGTCTCGTCGTGCTCGGACAGGTATCCCAGCCGCAGCTGGATGGCGAACCGGTCGAGCTGGGCTTCCGGCAGCGGATAGGTGCCCTCGTACTCGATCGGGTTGTCGGTGGCCAGCACGACGAACGGTTGCGGCAGCAGGAACGTCTCACCGTCGATGCTGACCTGTCCCTCCGCCATCGCCTCCAGCAGCGCGGCCTGCGTCTTGGGCGGGGTGCGGTTCACCTCGTCGGCCAGCAGCAGGTTGGTGAACACCGGCCCGCGGCGGAAGGTGAACCGGCCGGTGGACATGTCGTAGATCGTCGACCCCAGCAGGTCGGCGGGCAGCAGGTCGGGGGTGAACTGCACGCGGTTGAACTGCAACCCGAGCGCGGCCGCGAACGATCTCGCGATGAGCGTCTTACCGAGGCCGGGTAAGTCCTCGATCAGCACGTGCCCACCGGACAGCACGGCGATCATGATCAACTGCAACTCGTCCTGCTTGCCGACCACGACCCGGGACAGTTCCCGGAGCACGGCCTCGCTGCGCTGGATGGTCGCGTCCATCGGCATGGTCATTTGTGTACCCGCACTTGCCTCAACCCATTTCACATTCTCTGCAGGCGGCTCAGGATCTCGTCCAGCGCCGCACGTCCCGGTGCCCTGCTGGTCTGATCACGAAGGGCCGAATTGGCCGGATCCACCCAGCGCCACAATTCGGGCCCGAATTGGTGGATTCCCGCCGCCTCGACCGCTCGGCGGTTCTTCGCCACTCGCTGGCCACTGGAGAGTTCGAACTCCTTGGCCAGCAGCGGACGCAGGTGCCGGTCCCAATCGGCACGGCTGCCGTCCGCGCGGTCCGCGAGCATCTGCGCCCTGGCGTGCCAGCGTTGCAGCATCTCCGCCGGACCGTTCTCCATGTCCTCGACCTCGTCGTCCCCGGCCTCGGAGCGCTCGAACAGCGACCAGACCAGCCAGCCCAGCGCCACCGCCACCGGGATCCCGGCGACGATCAGCAGCAGCCCGCGGGCGCGCTCGACGGCGACCAGCTCGATCACCGCGACGACGATCACGCCGGTGATCACCACCCCCATCCGATTCACAGGACGTCCTTCCTCGCCCGGCTGGTCACGCGGGCACCTCCCCTTGCAGGTCGGCGAGCACGATGCGCAGCAACTGCTCGGCCCGCATGCGCTGCCACTCGAGCATTGCGTGCGGGCTGAACCTGGCCTCCTCGAACAGCGCGACCAGCTCACGGGCGGACGCGTCGTGCAGCGCGCCGCGTTCGAACGCGCGGGCCAGCACTTCCATCGGGGTATCCGAGGCGAGCGGAGCGGCGGAGCGGTCGGAGGCCAAGCCGCGCTCCATCGCGACGTAGCAGGCGATGATCGCGGTGCGCGGGTCCTGGCCCGGGGCGTTCATCGCGGCCAAGCCCATCTCGGCCGCGCGTGCCAGCGAGTCCGCCACGGTGGGCGCCGCCGGAGCCGCGGGCGCGGCCGCGGGCGCGGGCTTGCGCCGCGACGACACCGCGACCACGACCAAACCGCTCATCGCCACCGTCACCAAGCCCGCCGCCGCGATTCCGGCCAGCACCAGCGCCGTCCCGGTCAGCTCCGCCGACCTCGGGTCGTATTCGGTGGGCGGCGCCGATGTCCCCGGCTGAGGGGCGGCGCCCGTGGTGGTGGCGGGCGCCGCCGGGCGCGCGGGCTCGCTCGGCCTGCTCGCGCCGATGAAGTAGATCGCCGACGCCGCCGCGAGCAGCACCCCGAGCAGCGCGAGCGCGCCGAGCACCACCAGGCCGGTCCGCCCGAGACGCCACTGCCTGCGCTCGTCCTCCCGTTCCGGCTCGGGCATGGCCAGCGGCAACCGGTGCTGACTGGCGATCACCCCCGCCAACAGGATCACGATCGACACGCTCAGCAGCACCGGCATGAGCGCGACCGACAAGGCGGACGGTACGTGCCTGCGCGGCCCGGATTCGGTAATTCCTGGGATGTATCCGTGCAGAGCGATGGCGGCAAAAGCCAGCAGCGTGATCAGGACGATCACGCGCGATATCGGCGCTCGCGCCCGGGCCACTGGCTACCACCAAATCTGAGGACTGCACAAAACAGCCACATAGTTACATGCCGGGCGGTCCGCTCGGGATGGAATGGAATACTTCGGAGTCCCTCCTCTTAAACCGCACCTGTGTGGGGACACGGCGGGCCCTGCGGAGCGGCGGCGACTACCGGGCGATTTCGGTCGAAGACTGGGACAATTCACAAAGCCGGCTCGCCAAACGTGAGATATCCGGCACTTCCCGGACGTCCCGCACCAGCTCATCGAGCACCGAAGACGCGACGACGACGAGTTCGCAATCGGTGTCGTAGAGAACGTCGACGAGGTTCACGAAACGCATCGACCAGGCGGGCGGAACTTCGCGCAGCGGGGGTACATCTCGTATTTCCCAGTGCGAAAATCGTTGGGCCAGCGCCACATAATCCCCCGCGGATGTTGGGACACCACACAATTCGGCGAAGTCGATGACGAGAGCGCCGCCGTCTACGGCAATGGCGCGCAATCTCCGCGTGCCGATGGAAATCTCGACCGGTGATTCATCGACGCGTTGTGCCGCATCGCGTTTCCAGACGCCATTGGTCGTCGTCGACAGCGTCTTCCGAGCCGCCGGATCCACGAGATATCGACCAGCGGCGAATCCGGTGCGGGAGCCACGGGAGCCCGATGAGCGATAGTCGATCGCGCCGTCGACGGCCACCACGTCCATGCTCGCGAGAATCCGCTCGATCGTCGGCACGAACCGGTTGTGGAACAGCGGATTCGGCAACAGCTCGCCCGGCGGATAATTCGAGGTCACCACCAGTGCGATACGGCGGGCGAACAGCGCGTCGAGCAGTCGCGCGATCAGCATCGCGTCGCCGATGTCGTGCACGTGGAATTCGTCGAAGCAGACCAGCAAGGCATCGCCGAGCAGCGCGTCCACCGCGGCGTCGATCGAGCCGGACGTGTGCGCCGCGGCGTGCAGATCAGCGAAGAACTGGTGAAAGTGATAGCGCCGCTTACGTTCCGAGGCGACCTCGGCGAAGAACCGATTCATCAGCATGGTCTTGCCGCGACCGGGCCTGCCATGGAGATAGACGCCGCGGCGGCGCCGGACCGGCCGGCCGCGCCGATCCACCAGTTCGCGTAACTGCGCCGCCGCCCGCGCCTGATCGGAATCCCACTGGTTGATCTCGGGTTCCATGACACCTCCTCGTCCTCTACATTTGTAGAGGACGAGGACGCTCCGCGGCAGGAAGGGTGATCATGTCCACAGGCGACCGGCGCGTGCTCCTCGTCGACACGGCTATCGAACTGATCGCGGCAAGGGGCCTGCGCGCGCTCACGCACCGCGCGCTGGACGCGGAGCTGGGTCTGCCCGCAGGATCGGCTTCCTACTATTTCCGCAGCAAACGCACGCTCATCGAGGCCATCGTGGACCGGATCACCACCCGATCCCGCGACGATTTCGCCGCCGCCGCGCTCGCGCCGCCCGGTGCTATGGCGCCGGAATCGATCGCCGTGGCCATCGCCGCATGGCTGGACCGGCTACTGACCGAACGGCGCGCGCACCTGATCGCCCGGCACGCTCTGCTCATCGATCTGCTGGACGATCGCGACCTGCATCCCCGGCTCGTACGCAGCCTGTTCTCCACCGACCGGGCCCGAGACCTCTTCCGCGCGATAGGTGCGGCGGACCCGGACACCCGGGCGGACGACTTCGTCGCCGTCGTCGAGGGAGCCGTCTTCGACCGCTTCGCGGGCAACCGCACCGCCCTGCGCCCGGACACACCGGAAAGCGTGCGGCAGCTCGCCCGCATCCTCGCCGCACACCTGAGCGCGTGACCGCCGCCGCTCAGCGCGGCCAGCCCCGCTGACTGTAGGTCTCGCCGGTGAGGTAGCCGCGGATACCGGCGGCCGGATACGGGATGAGATTCTCCGGCAGCTTCGCGAGCGGAAACCACCGCAGTTCGTAGGACTTGTCGGGCTCGCGGTTGACCGGCTCTCCCGCCCAGCGGCGAGTCTCGAAGAACAACCCGATCCGGGCTTCTCGCCCGGTATCGACGACATGCGCGGAATGGACGTGCCGCAGATCCGCCGGGTCGATCAGCACGCCGACCTCCTCGCCCGCCTCGCGGACCGCCGCGGCGAGCGCCGACTCCCCCGCCTCCAACTTCCCGGCGGGCAGGTGCCACAACCCGTCGAACTCGTCCGCGCTGCGTCGCCTGCTCAGCAACAACTCCGCGCCGCGCAGCAACAGCACATGCACGTCCACTACATGCCGGACCACCACCGGCCCCAACCTACGCGCCGCCGCGACTCACCCGAGGCGTACCGACACCCGGTCAGCACTTCGCACCCGCCGTAGCGGGTGCGAAGCAAGACCCGAGTACGCGAAGCGAGGATCAGCCGGTGGTGAGAACCAGGCCGGAAGTGGGGACGCCGGTGCCCGCGGTGACCACGACGTTGGTCAGGTCGGAGACCGGGTTGACCGAGGTGCCGCGAATCTGGCGCACGGCCTCGGCGATGCCGTTCATACCGTGGATGTACGCCTCGCCGAGCTGGCCACCGTGGGTGTTGAGCGGCAGGCGGCCGCCGGCCTCGATGGCGCCGCCTGCGATGAAGTCCTTCGCCTCGCCCCGTCCGCAGAACCCGAGCTCCTCCAGTTGCATGAGGACGAACGGGGTGAAGTGGTCGTAGAGGATCGCGGCCTGCATGTCCTCCGGGCGCAGTCCGCTCTGCGCCCACAGCTGGTCACCGACCAGGCCCATCTCCGGGAGACCGGTCATGGCGTCGCGGTAGTAGCTGGTCATCACGTATTGGTCGGCTCCAGAGCCCTGGGCGGCAGCGGCGATCACAGCCGGACGCTGCGGCAGATCGCGGGCCCGCTCGGCGCTGGTGACCACGATCGCGACGCCGCCGTCGGACTCCTGGCAGCAGTCCAGCAGATGCAGCGGCTCGGCGATCCAGCGGGAATTCTGGTGCTCCTCCAGCGTGATCGGCTTGCCGTAGAAGAAGGCGGCCGGGTTCACCGCGGCATGCTTGCGGTCGGCCACGGCCACTCGGCCGAAGTCCTCGCTGGTGGCCCCGTAGACATGCATGTATCGCCGGGCGACCATCGCGACCTGCGCGGCCGGCGTGCCGAGCCCCTGCGGGTAGGACCACCCCGCGTCGATCCCCGACGAGGTAGGCGCGGTGGCCAGCGCCGTGGAGAACTGCCCGAACCGCGACACCGACCGCTCGTTGAACGCGCGATAGGCCACCACCACATCCGCGATTCCGGTGGCCACCGCCATGGCGGCCTGCTGGATGGTGGCGCAGGCCGCGCCGCCGCCGTAGCCGATGTGGCTGAAGAACTTCAGCTGTGGAATGCCGACCGCCCTG
This sequence comes from Nocardia sp. NPDC047654, assembly GCF_043205035.1. Lineage (NCBI taxonomy): Bacteria > Bacillati > Actinomycetota > Actinomycetes > Mycobacteriales > Nocardiaceae > Nocardia > Nocardia sp. NPDC047654. Next base: position 135,861 of record NZ_JBIDDF010000004.1, on the reverse strand, counting down.
GCGACGGCGGCCTGGGTGTTGGTGTCCATGGTGAACGTGGTCAGGCCGTCCACGTCAGCGGGCGACAGGCCCGCGTCGGCCAGCGCGGCGGTGACCGCCTCGGCGGCCAGGCGCAGTTCACTGCGGCCGGAGTCCTTGGAGAAGTCGGTGGCCCCGATGCCGACGATGGCGGCGCGGCCGGAAATGGTCTGCTCAGACATCGGCCCTCCGCAACGCGATGACGGCCGTGGCCGTGATGTGGTCGCCGAGACTGTCCTTGCCGACCACGTCGATGTGGATGTCGTCGCCCTCCAGCGCGGTCACCGTGCCGGTGAGCGTCAGCGTGTCCCCGGCGTACAACGGCACGCCCAGGCGCAGCGCGATCGACTTGACGACGGCGCGCGGGCCCGCCCAGTCGGTGACGAAACGCTGCACCAAACCGGTGTCGGTCAGGATGTTGACGAAGATGTCCTTCGAGCCGCGAGCGACAGCCTTGTCCCGGTCGTGGTGCACGTCCTGGAAGTCCCTGGTGGCCAGGGCGGTGCTGATCACGAACGTGGGGTCGGCGTGGATCACCAGCTCCGGCAGCACCGCGCCGACGCGCACGGCGTCCGGTTCCACGGCCGCGGTCATGAGACCACCTGCCAGACCGGCAAGCTCGCCTCGTCGTCGAGTTTCTCGAAGCCCACCTCGACCGGCAGGCCGACCCGCACCTCGGCGGGGTCGATGCCGCGCAGTTCACCGAGCATGCGCACGCCTTCCTCCAATTCGACCAGCGCCACCACGAACGGCAGTTGCCGTCCCGGCACCTTCGGCGCGTGGTGCACGACGTAACTGAACACGGTGCCGCGCCCGGAGGCGACGACGTAGTCGGTCGGCTTCGACTTGTCCTGCCAGATGGCCGGAATGGGCGGATGCCGCAAAGATCCGTCCGGCAGCCGCTGAATGCGCAGTTCGCCCGCTTTCGTTCCCTCCCAGAAGAATTCGGTGTCCCAGGAGACCAGCGGCTTGACCCGCTCACCCGCGGCGGGTTTCGGCGCCGCGGTGCCGGGGGCGAATTTCAGCAGGCGGAACAGCATCTCGGCGACCACCTCGTCACCGACCCGCCAACTGGTCCGGAAGGTGACGAACCATCCCTCGCCCAGCGCGGTGCGCTTCGGGCCGCGGATATCCGACAGCGTGCTGGTGACCGAGACCTGCTCGCCGACTTCGAGGTAGCGGTGATAGGTCTGCTGACAATCCGTGGCGACCACGGAGGTGTAACCCGCCGCGTCGAGCAGCTCGGTGGCCGCGCCCATCGGGTCGTCGGCGGGGCGGGAACCGTTGAGCCCGAACATGGTCCACACCTGGGCCATGGCGGGCGGCGCGACGACGCCGGGATGACCCGCCGCGCGCGCCGCCTCCTCGTCGACATAGATCGGATTGGCGTCGCCGAGCGCCTCGACCCAGTTGTTGATCATCGGCTGGTTCACCGGATCACGCCCGAAACGGGGCGCGCACTCACCCGCCGCCCGAATGGCCTCGGCGGCGGCGATGATCGCTTCCGGAGTAGTGGTTTCCGGCACGCGCGGCTCCTTCACTCGTTATCGGGGTACTCGCGGCAACCGCAGTCCGGACGAGGCGACCAGCTCGCGCATCACCTCGTTGACGCCACCGCCGAAGGTGACCACCAGGTTCTGCTTGGTCCTGCGGTCCAGCCAGGTCAGCAGTTCGCCGGTGGCCGGGTCGGCCGGGTCGCCGTAGCGGCCGATGATCTCCTCGGCGAGCCTGCCCGCCTCCTGAAGCGATTCGGTGGAGTAGACCTTGGTCGCCGACGCGTCGGCGATCACCTGGGCCTGATCGCCGTCGACGCCGGCGGCGGGCGCACCGGGCCCGGAAGCGGTAGCGGAGCGTGACCCCGCAGGGCCCCGCGAACGCCGCCCATCGGACGCAGCGGCCACCTGCCAGTTCAGCAGTTCGTTAAGCCGCACCATCGCGTGGATGCGCCCCAGCGCGCGCCGCACGTCCGGTTCGGCGAGCACGCCGCGCGGTTGCGCCCAGTCGCGTACCCGGTCGTAGAGCTGCTCGATCTTGCCGGACGGACCCAGGCTCACCCGCTCGTGGTTGAGCTGCGTCGTGATCAGCTTCCAGCCCCGGTTCTCCTCACCGACCAGCATGTTCGCCGGAACGCGCACGTTGTCGAAATAGGTCGCGTTGGTGTGGTGCGCGCCGTCGCAGGTGATGATCGGCGTCCACGAGTAGCCGGGATCGGTGGTGTCCACGATCAGGATCGTGATGCCGCGGTGGCGTGACTCGGTCGAACCGGTGCGGCAGGCCAGCCAGACGAAGTCGGCCTCGTGCGCGCCTGTGGTGAAGATCTTCTGCCCGTTGACGATCCAGTCCCCGGACTCGTCGCGCACCGCCGACGTGCGCAGCGAGGCCAGGTCGGTGCCCGCCTCCGGCTCGGAGTAGCCGATCGCGAAATGGATGTCGCCGGACAGGATGCCCGGAAGAAACCGCCGCTTCTGCTCGTCGGTGCCGAACTGCTGCAAGGTGGGGCCGACGGTCAGCAGCGTCACCAGCGGCAGCGGGACGTCGGCCCGGACCGCCTCGTTGAAGAAGATCTGCTGCTCGACCGGCCCGAAACCCTGGCCACCGTATTCCTTGGGCCAGCCGACGCCGAGCCAACCGTCGCGCCCCATCCGGCGCACCACGGCGCGGTAGGCGTCGCCGTGCCGGTTCACCGCCATCTCGGCCTCCTCCTCGGGAGTCACGAGATCGGCGAAGTAGGCGCGCAGTTCGTCGCGCAGCCGACGTTGCTCGATGGTCAGGTCGATGAACATCTGGCCCCCAATCGATCGAGCCGGAACGACGCGCCGCCGAGCCAGCGGGCGATGTCCTTGGCTTGTGAGTAGTAGCGGTGCATCGGATGGGTCACGTCCACGCCGAGTCCGCCGTGCAGGTGATGGCACTTCTGCATGGCCGCGGGCAGTTCGGCGGCGACGGTGTAGGCCAGGATCTCCAGGTCGTCGTCGGTTCGCTCGCGATGGTCCCGGCTCGAGTCGTCCTGCGCCAGCGCCCAGTTCGCCGAGACCGCGGCGACGTGCAGGGTCCGCGAGACGACGTACAGATCCGCGATCTGCTGGGCCACCGCTTGGAACTCGGCCAGCGGCCTGCCGAACTGGTGACGGGTCCGCAGATGCTCGGCGGTGAGGGTGATCGCGCCTTTGAGCAATCCATCGGCTACCGAGCCGATCGAAGCGAGCGCCAGCCGGTGCAGATCGGCGAGACCGACGGGCAACAGTCGGTCGGCGGGAATCTCCACCTGGTCCAACCCGACCGTGTACTCGGGAATGCCGCCGGAGACCGGGGTTGCCGTGCGGGTCAGGCCGTCTGCCTGCGCGTCCACCACGGCGATACCGGCGTTGGTCGGCACGAGCAGCCAGCTGGCCTCCTCGGCGTACGGCACGGCGACCTTGTGCCCGGTGATGCGCACCGTGTCGCCGCGGACGACCGCGGCCGTCTCCGGCTTCACCGCGAAGGGAGCCGCCGGTTCGCTCAGTGCCGCGGTGAGCACGGCGCCCTCGGCGACCGCGGGCAGCACGAGCGCCTGGATGTGCTCCGGCGCGCAGGCCACCAGCGGTAGTACGCCGAAGCCGAGCGTCGGCAGTGCCGGCACCGCCACCGCGTCGGTCGCCAGCTCGGTGAGCAGCGCCGACACCTCCAGCAGCCCCATTCCGTCGCCGCCGAACCGCTCCGGCAGCGCGACGACGAGCAAGCCGGAGTCGGTCAGCTTCGGCCACAGCCGCATGTCGCGCGCCGGTTCGCGTTCCAGCAAGCTCACGACGACCTCGGCCACGGCGTCCTGGCCCTCGTCCCTGGTGAAGTCCACGCTTGTCTCCCGATTGGCTGTACGGCTAGCTGTCCGCGTCACGAGGCAGCCCCAGAATCCGCTCACCGGCCACGGTGAGCAGGATCTGCTCGGTTCCGCCCGCGATCGACAAACAACGCGTGAGCAGGAACTCCTTGGTCACGTCGGAGTCCTGCGCGCCGAGCGGGCCCGCCGCCTCCGCGGCGAACTCCGCGACCGCTTGGCGGTGTCGCACACCGACGAGCTTGCGCACGCTGCTCTGCGCGCCGGGGTCGCCGCCCGCCAGCATCTTCACGGCGGCTCGTTGCTCGAGCAGCAGGCCCGCGATCGCCTCGGCGACGAATGCACCCAGCCGGTCGTTCACCAGCTCAGCGCCGGGGCCGGTGGCGGGCGATTTCGCGATCAATTCCTCGAGCACCGGCCCGATCCCGTTGCCGCCCATGGCCACGCGCTCCGTCGACAGGGTGGAGCGTGCGATCTTCCATCCGTTGTTCAGCGCCCCGACCACGCAGTCGTCCGGCACGAACACGTCGTCGAGGAACACCTCGCTGAAACGCGCCTCCCCGGTGATCTGCACCAGCGGCCGAACCTCTAGTCCGGTGCTGTGCATGTCGACCAAGAAGTACGTGATGCCACGGTGTTTGGGCGCATCCGGTTCGGTGCGCGCCAGGCAGATGGCCCAATTCGCCTTGTCCCCCAGCGAAGTCCACACCTTTTGGCCGCGCAGCACCCAGCCGCCGTCCGCCTTCTTCGCGGTGGTGCGCAACGCCGCCAGATCGGAGCCCGCTTCGGGTTCGCTGAACAGCTGGCACCAGACCACCTCGCCGCGCAAGGTCGGCCAGGCGAAGCGCTCGATCTGCTCCGGGGTCCCGTGCTGCAACAGCGTCGGAATCGCCCAGCCGCCGATGGCCAGGTCCGGCGCGGTGAGCCCGGCGCGGCGCAGCTCCTCGGAGATCACCAGACCGGTCATCGGGTCCGCGGCGCGTCCATACGGCCGCGGCCAATGCGGCATGACCAGACCCGCCTCGACCAACGCGTCGCGCTGCCGATCGGCGGGCAGGGCGGCGATCCGCGCGACTTCGGCGGCCAGCTCCTGGGCGCTGTCGCCGTCCACGGCCACGCCCTCCTCGGCGAAGACCCGGTCGGCGCCGGTGGTGCGCCGCAGGCCCTGACGGGTCAACTCGGTGACCCGGGCCCGCCAGCGCGCCGAGCCGCCGAGCAGTTGCCGCAGCGCCGTCGCCCGGCGCAGGTACAGGTGCGCGTCGTGCTCCCAGGTGAAGCCGATGCCACCGAGCACCTGGATGCAGTCCTTGGCGGTCTCGACCGCGGCGTCCAGGGCGATCGCGGCCGCGATGGCGGCGGCGATCGGCAACTCCGCGCCGCCGTCGTCCACGGCGGCCGCGGTGTCGGCCGCTACGGCGCGGATGAGCTCGGTGCGGCACAGCATCCAGGCGCAGATGTGCTTGACCGCCTGGAACGAACCGATCTTGCGGCCGAACTGCTCGCGCACCTTGGCGTACTCGACCGCGGTCTCCAGGCACCAGCCCGCCAGGCCGGACAGTTCGGCGGCGACCAGCGCGATCAGGAGATCCCCGGCGGCGTGCGGCGCGACGAACACGTGTTCGCCGGGCACGCGCAGATCGGCGCAGTGCACCCGGGCCAGCGGCGTGCTCGGATCCAGCGGCGCGAGCGCCTCCACCCGCAGGCCGACGGCATCGGGCTGGACCAGGCACCACCGCTGCCCCTGCGGCTGATCGATCGGCAGCAGTACGGCGGTGCCGGGGGCGGCGCCGAGCACGGATTCCCAGGTACCCGTGAGCAACACGCCGTCGCTTGCGGCGGGTACGCTCACCGTCGAACCGACGACGAAGTCGAGCGCGACCCCGCAGGGCAGGTCCTCATCGAGCCGGCCCGCGGTGATCAGATTGGCCAGAGCCGTTGCGAGCACGGGGCCGCCGACCAGGTCGTGGGCCGCCTGCTCCACCAGCACGGCCAGATCGGCGACCGACCCGCCCGCGCCGCCCGCGTCCTCGGCCACCGCGACCCGGAAGATCCCGATCTCGGCCAGCGCGGGCCAGTAGGCGCGCCAGAAGTCGGCCGCGCCGGTCCGCATTGTTGCAATTGGACGGACCGAAGCCGCCCATCCGCGCATCGACTCCTGAACGGCTTTATGCTCGTCAGTGGTGGCGATGGTCACACTCCATACCGCCTTTCCGGCGTGACTCCCACACCTAGAACATGTTCTAATATCCTAGCCGGGCGGAAGTCAAGAGACCATCCCGCCGCGGCGACACCGCGCACGCAGCCGACGAAACGACGTTTCCGGAAAGGACTTTCATCAATGGCCAGTCCGTCCCGATCGCAGCCAGCCGACTCGAGCGCGGCCCGGCCCGCGGCCACGGTCACCACGCTCAGCGAGGACGAGCTGAGTTCGGCGGCGCAGCGTGAACGGCGCAAGCGGATCCTGGACGCGACCTTGGCACTCGCGTCCAAAGGCGGTTACGACGCGGTCCAGATGCGCGCGGTGGCCGAGCGCGCCGACGTCGCCGTCGGCACGCTGTACCGCTACTTCCCGTCCAAGGTGCACCTGCTGGTCTCGGCGCTGTCGCGCGAATTCGAGCAGATCGAAGGCAAACGCAAGCCGCTTGCCGGGCAGTCCCCGCAGGAGCGCATGCACCTGCTGCTCACCCAGATCACCCGGATGATGCAGCGCGACCCACTGCTCACCGAGGCCATGACCCGGGCGTTCATGTTCGCCGACGCCTCCGCCGCCGCCGAGGTGGACCGCGTGGGCAAGGTGATGGACCGCGTCTTCGCGCGGGCCATGAACGACGGCGAGCCCACCGAACGGCAGCTGGCCATCGCGCGGGTGATCAGCGATGTGTGGTTGTCGAATCTGGTCGCTTGGCTGACTCGGCGCGCCTCGGCCACCGACGTCACCGAACGACTCGAACTGACCGTCGACCTCCTGCTCGGCGAACGCAACCAGTAAGCTCTGTCGGGATCTCTCAGCGCACATCGAGCGAATTCGGCCCCGGCCACCCGCCGGGCCCGAAGACCTCCCCTGTGCTGGGACGAAGCTCACCCGCTCCGATCCCGTCGCCGTTAGCTGGGCAGATCCACCGGACACCGGTTCAGCACCTGCGTTATCGTGCGCACGCGGACCGGCGCGCTTCTGTGCGGCAAATTCAACACAGTATTGTTTTGCCCGCCCCCTGAAAAAATCCTCCGATCACTAGGTTGGATGCGTGAGCGCACAGGATCTGCCACTGGAACTTCGCCGTGCACTGTCGACGGTCGCGCGCGTGCCACGGCTGCTGGTCGCATCGGACTACGACGGGACACTCGCGCCCATCGTGTCCGACCCGGCCAAAGCCTTTCCCCATCGGGAATCGGTGAGCGCGTTACGAGCCCTCGCCGGCCTGACCGGGACCACGGCCGCCGTGATCTCCGGTCGCGCGCTGCGAGATCTCGCGGCGCTGTCCCGACTGCCCGTCGAGGTGCAACTGATCGGCAGCCACGGCTCGGAATTCGACGTGGGCTTCGTGCACGCGATCGACAACGACGCCAAGCATCTGCTCCAAGAGGTGCAGACGGCGCTGAACCAGGTCGCCTCGGACAATCCGGGGGTCACCGTCGAGATCAAGCCGGCCAGCGTCGCGTTGCACGTGCGCAACGCCAGCCCGGAGATCGGTCATCGCGCGCTGTCGCAGGTCCGGCTCGGTCCGGCGTGCTGGTTCGGCGTGCAGGTCACCGAGGGCAAGTCGGTCATCGAGCTGGCCGTGGTGCAGACCGACAAGGGCACGGCACTGGACACCGTCCGGCATCAGGCGGGGGCCTCGGCCGCGGTGTTCTTCGGTGACGACGTCACCGACGAGAAGGCGTTCCGGGTGCTGTCGGGTCCCGACGTCGGCATCAAGGTCGGCGAGGGCGAGAGCCTGGCCAAGTTCCGGGTGGACAGCACCGAGGCCGTCGCCTGGGCGCTGGCCTACCTGCTGGAGGAGCGTCGGACCTGGCTGGCCGGCGCGAGCGCGCCGCGCATCGAGCGCCTGACCATGCTGGCCAGCCCGCGTTCGGTCGCGCTGCTCACCCCGGACGCCACGGTCACCTGGTTCTGCCACCCGGAGCCGGATTCCGCCGCGGTGTTCGCCCACCTGCTCGGCGGCCCGCAGGGCGGTCACTTCACCATCGAGCCGGAGCGCCCCGGCCTGCCGCTCTCGCAGCGCTACGTCGACGGCACGATGACCGTCGAAACCCGCTGGGCGAAATTGCAGGTCACCGACTACCTGCCGCACGACGTGGCGTCCAACCGCACCGACCTCACCCGGGTGATCACCGGTGACGCGAAGGCCGTGGTCACCTTCGCCCCCCGGCCCGAGTTCGGCCAGGTGCCGGTGAACCTCGAAGCGCAGGAGGGCGGGCTGCGCGTGCACGGCACGAACGATCCGATCGTGCTGCGCTCCCCCGGCGTGCGGTGGGAGATCGTCTCGGACGGCACCCACGAATCGGCACGGGCCGTGGTCGACCCGTCCAAGGGCCCCATCGTGCTCGAACTACGTTGCGGCACCACCGATCTCGATCCCGCCGCCGCGGGTGAGACGGAGCGGCGACGGGAAGCTGAGCGGTACTGGTCGGAATGGGCCTCGAAACTCACGCTGCCGCCGCTGAAGCCCGACCTGATGAAGCGTTCCGCGCTGACCCTGCGCGGCCTGGTGCACGCCCCGTCCGGTTCGATCCTCGCGGCCGCGACCACCTCGCTGCCGGAGGACATCGGCGGCGTGCGCAACTGGGACTACCGCTACTGCTGGCTGCGCGACGCGGCGCTCACCGCGCAGGCGCTGGTCTCGCTCGGCTCGCTCACCGAGGCCGAGGACTACCTCGGCTGGGTGCACCGGGTGCTGGAGACGTTGCCCGGCCCCGAGCGCCTGCACCCGCTGTACACGCTCTACGGCGAGACGCTGCCGCCGGAGGCCTCGATCGACCAGCTGCCCGGCTACGCGGGCTCGCGCCCGGTGCGCGTCGGCAACGCGGCCAACATGCAGGTGCAGCTGGACGTCTTCGGCCCGATCGTCGACCTCATCGCCACCCTGGCGCACGCCAGGGAGCTGCGGGGCGTCACCGCTCCCGCGGACGTGCTGCCCGACGCCGACTGGGACCTGGTGTGCGCCATGGTCGCGGCGGTGCAGCGGCGCTGGCAGGAGCCCGACCACGGCATCTGGGAGATCCGCGGCAACCCCCGCCACCACGTGTACTCGAAGGTGATGGGCTGGCTGACCGTCGATCGTGCGCTGACCCTGGCGCAGAAATTCGACCGCGAGATCGACCCGGCCTGGCCGGTGCTGCGCGACACCATCGCCGACGAGGTGAAGGCGAAGGGCTGGAACGACGAGGTGCAGTCCTACACCGCGGCCTACGACGGCACCGACCTGGACGCGGCGACCCTGCACATCGGGTTGAGCGGCCTGATCGACCCGTCCGACCCGCGCTTCGCGGCGACCGTCGTGGCGACCGAGGCCGAGCTGCGCAGCGGGTCGACCGTGTACCGGTACCACCACGACGACGGCCTGCCCGGCGGCGAGGGCGGCTTCCACCTGTGCGCGGCCTGGCTGGTCGAGGCGTACCTGCTGATCGGGAAGCGCTCCGACGCCGAGGCGCTGTTCGCCCAGCTGGTCGACGTCGCGGGCCCGACGGGGTTGCTCAGCGAGGAGTACGACCCGGTGGCCGAACGCTCGCTGGGTAACCACCCGCAGGCGTACAGCCATCTCGGTCTGTTGCGCTGTGCGCAGCTGCTCGGCCAGCCGGTGGAAGCCGCGCTGGTCTGACCCGCGCATCGCGCCGAGGGCCCGCGAACGAGGAATCGTTCACGGGCCCTTCGTATTTCGCTTTTTTCGAGGGCTTCGCATCCTAGCCTGCGGCGATGCCTGCTAGAGTTAAACGGGAACGATTTCCATTATGATCTAGAGCACTGCCAGGAGTACCCCCACGTGAGAACCGGATTTGCCATCACCTGCGCGGGCATCGCCGTGGGGGTCGCCTCCGCCCTGACGCTGACCGCCTGCGGCGGCTCGACCGACGACGGACGGCCGTCCGTCGTAGCCTCCACCGACGTGTGGGGCGATATCGCCGCCGCCATCGCGGGCCCCGACGCCGCCGTCCGGTCGCTGATCACCGACCCGTCCGCCGACCCGCACTCGCACGAGACCTCCGCCGTCGAGTCGGCCGAACTCAGCGATGCCGACCTCGTGGTCTACAACGGTGGCGGCTACGACGAGTTCGCCGAGAAGGCGGTGGCGGGCACGAACAAGCGCACGGTGGACGCGTTCGCCTCGCGGGTGGACCAGAGCGACAAGAACGAGCACGTCTGGTACGACGTGCGCACCGTCGGCGTGGTGGCCCACCGGATCGCCGCCCAGCTCGGCGAACTGGATCCGGACAAGGCGGCGGCCTACGCCGAGCGCGCGACGACGTTCGAGAACGGGCTCGCGGCGGTCACCGCCATCACCGGCAAACTCGCCGCCGAACATCCGAGAACTCCGGTGTTGCAGACCGAGCCGCTCGCGCACTACCTCGTGGCCGCCGCCGGAGCGGATGACCTGACTCCGCACGAGTTCCAGGAAGCCATCGAGCAGGAGACCGACCCGGCGCCCGCCGCCGTCGCGGCGACCCAGGACCTGCTCACCGGTAAGCGGGTCCGCGCCCTGATCTACAACGTGCAGACCGAGGACAAGATCACCAAGGACCTGCGCGGCACCGCGCAGAACGCGGGCGTCGCCGTCGTCGAGGTGACCGAGACCCTGCCCGAGGGCGTGGATTACATTCAGTGGCAGACGAAGAACGCGCAGGCGCTGGCCGCCGCGCTGGGCTGAGCAGATGAACGAGGGAGCCGCGCTGACCGAGCACACCGCCGCGGTGGAACGGCGGCGATCGAACATCGGTGCGGACTCGGCCGCGGTGCGACTGGAGGCCGCCCGCTTGTCGTTCGGGGACCGAACCCTCTGGGAGGGGCTGGATCTCACCGTCGCACGGGGTGAATTCGTCGCGGTGCTCGGACCGAACGGCTCCGGCAAGACCTCACTGCTGAAAGTGTTGCTGGGCCAGGTCGGCCTGAGCTCCGGCACAGCCCGGATCGCGGGCTCTCCCGCGCGTACCGGCAACCCCGACATCGGCTACGTGCCGCAACAGAAGACGATCGATGCCGGGGTGCAGTTGCGCGGCGTCGACCTCGTCGGACTCGGCGTGGACGGGCATCGCTGGGGCCTCGGTCTGCGCTCCCGCGGCGAACGCAGACGCAAGGTGGCCGCGGCCATCGCCGACGTCGGAGCGGAGCACTTCGCCCACGCGCCGCTGGAATCCATGTCCGGCGGCGAGCAGCAGCGCCTGCGGGTGGCACAGGCGCTGGTCGGTGATCCGAAGGTACTGCTGTGCGACGAGCCGTTGCTCAGCCTCGACCTGGCGAACCAGCGACTGGTCGCCGAGCTGATCGATCGCCGTCGGCGCACCCACGCCACCGCGGTGCTTTTCGTAACGCACGAGATCAATCCGATCCTGCCCTTGGTGGACCGGGTGCTGTACCTGGTCGACGGACGGTTCCGGATCGGGACGCCGGAGGAAGTGATGACCTCGCCGGTGCTGTCGGAGCTGTACCGCACCCAGGTGGACGTGCTGCGGGTCCGCGGCCGCCTGGTGGTCGTCGGCACCGGCGACACCATGGACGCGCTGGGCACCGCGGGCGGTCACTGTCACGGACCCGCGGGCGACGAGTTCGCACCCGGCGGCTCCGCGCAGGATGGGTCGACGGCGACGAGCGACGCGAACGACTCGGCGAAGAGGGGGCGCGCGGACTCGGCCGGCTCGCAAGCCTGCGAACAGGCCGACCGATCGTCGACAGCCGACCCGGCGACGAACGGGGCCGCACCGGCCGAGCGAATCCCGGCGACTGCTTCGGAGCCCGCTCATCCGGCCTCGGACCAGTTGACGAACGCCGGTGACCCGACCTCGCCCCAACCGGCTCCGCACTCGATCTCCACAGCCGCCGGAGAACGATCGCCCGCTGGGCCGCCGAGCGGCTACGGCAACGCGACCGCCCGCGCCGCGGCACCGGAGGACGCGGCGCCAACCCCCGCGATGGCACCTCGCACTCCGGCGCACCTCGCGGATGGCAGCCGCCCCGCCACAGACGACTCGGCGTCCAGCCGCACCATTCCCGGCAACGGCAAGAGTTCGGTCGCGACATCCTCGGCGCCTCCCGCGCCACCGGACCTCGTGAACGGCAATGGCGACCGGTCGGCCGCGGATCCCGATGAGAGTGGAGTGCGCTCGTGACCGACAAGTTGTCCAGCGTCCTCGGCAAGATGCTGGACTTCGGCACCACGGCGAACCTGCTGTCCTACGGATTCGTCCAGCAGGCGCTGCTCGCCGCAGCCCTGCTCGGCCTGCTGTCGGGAGTGATCGGCCCGCTGATCATCAGCAGGCAGATGTCGTTCGCCGTGCACGGTACCAGTGAGCTGTCCCTGACCGGGGCCGCCGCCGCGCTGCTGGCCGGTGTGGGGGTCGGCCTGGGGGCCATCGCGGGGTCGGTGGTCGCGGCGGTGTTGTTCGGCCTGCTCGGCACCCGTGCGCGCGAGCGCGATTCGGTGATCGCGGTGGTGCTTTCGTTCGGCCTGGGGCTCTCGGTGCTTTTCCTGTGGCTGGGCCCCGATCGCGCGGGATCGAAGTTCTCGCTGCTGACCGGTCAGGTGGTCAGCGTCGGCAACAACGGCCTCGGCCTGCTCGCCGTCTGTACCGCCGGGGTGATCGCGGTGCTCGCGTTCGTCTACCGGCCGCTGCTGTTCGCCAGTTCCGATCCGGAGGTGGCGGTAGCGCGCGGAGTTCCGGTGCGGGCGCTGTCCATCGTGTTCGCCGTGCTGCTCGGCATCACGGCGGCGTTCGGCGTGCAGATCGTCGGTGCGCTGCTGGTCCTCGCCCTGCTGATCACTCCGGCCGCCGCGGCCGCCCAGCTCACCGCGGACCCGATCCGGGCGACGGCGCTCGCCGTGCTGTTCGCGGAGATCGCCGCCGTGGGCGGCATCCTGCTGTCGCTCGCGCCGGGCGTACCCGTCTCCACCTTCGTCACCACCATCTCGTTTCTGATCTACCTCGCCTGCCGCCTGCTCGGCGCCCGCAACCGCAGGCTCGCCCGCGCCCGCTGAGCGACCGCGAACCCTACTCAGGGCGCTACCACCGAAGACTTTTTTTGATGGCAGCCGCCTTCAGTCTTTCCGGGGCGCTTTCGTATGCTCGAGGCACCGCGACCCCGAACGAATGGTGACCAACGATGATCGACTTCGCGATTCCCGCCGACCTCGCCGCCGAACGCGACCGAGTACGCCGATTCGTCATCGACAAGATCGTCCCGTACGAGCGGGACCCGCGCCTGACCGCGCACGGCCCGACCGATGAGCTGCGGCAGGAACTCGTCGAACTCGCCCGTGCCGAGAAGTTGCTCACCGTGCAGGCGCCCGAGTCGCTCGGCGGGCGCGGCCTGACCCACATCGAGCAGGCGGTGATCTACGAGGCGGCGGGCTGGTCCACGCTCGGCCCGGTCGCGATGAACTGCGCGGCGCCCGACGAGGGCAACATGTTCCTGCTGTCCAAGGTGGCCGCCCCCGACCAAGTCCAGCGTTTCCTGGACCCCGTGGTCGCGGGCCACCAGCGTTCGGTCTTCGCCATGACCGAGCCCGACGGGGCAGGCTCCGACCCGGCCCAGCTGTCCACCGCGGCGACCTTCGACGGCGAGAACTTCACCATCAACGGCCGAAAGTGGCTGATCACCGGGGCGAACGGCGCGAAGACCTGGATCATCATGGCGCGGCTCGCCTCGAACCCGCACCTGCCCGAGGGCCCCACGCTGTTCCTGGCCGACGGCGACGAGCCCGGCATCGTCATCGAACGCACGATGAACACGATGGACCGCAATTACGTCGCCGGGCACGGTGTGGTCCGCTTCGACAACCTGGTCCTGCCGAGGGAGGCATTGCTCGGCGAGGCGGGCCAGGCGCTGCGCTACGCCCAGCTCCGGCTCGCCCCGGCCCGGCTGACCCATTGCATGCGGTGGCTCGGCGCCGCCGAACGCGCCCAGAGCATCGCGGTGGAGCACGCACGCACCCGCACCGCGTTCGGCAAGCCGATCGGCGAACACGAGGGCGTGTCGTTCATGCTGGCGGACAACGAGATCGCGCTGCACCAGTGCAGGCTGACCATCTGGCACGCGTGCTGGCTGATGGACAACGGCGAGAAGGCGCGGCACGAGAGTTCGATCGCGAAGTCGTTCGTGTCCGAGGAACTGTTCAAGGTCGCCGACCGGTGCGTGCAGGTGCTCGGCGGCATCGGCATCAGCGACGAGACCGTGGTCGAGATGATCTTCCGGGACATGCGTGCCTTCCGGCTCTACGACGGCCCGACCGAGGTGCACAAGTACGCCATCGGGCGCAAGGTGCTGCGCGGATAGCCGAGGACTTTCGGCCCCGGGTCAGCTCCGCGTCCGTCCGCTAACATCCTGTGGCATGAGTTCGGAACTGCACGTCGACGTCTCTCAGGGCGTCGCCGTGCTCACGCTCAACCGGCCCGCCCAGCAGAATGCCTTCACCCCCACGATGGCCGCCGAATTGGGCGCCGCGTTGTGGCGCTGCGATTCGGAAGACGCCATCCGTGCCGTGATCGTCACCGGCACCCCGCCCGCGTTCTGCGCGGGCGCGGACCTATCCAACCGGGTGGGCGAGGTCAGCGCCACCATCGATCCGCCGCCGTGGCGAGTGCGCAAACCGGTGATCGCGGCCGTGAACGGTCACGCGGTCGGCATCGGCCTCGCCTTGGCCCTGCAATGCGATCTGCGGTACATGGCGCGCGACGCGGTGTACGGGCTGAACCAGGTGCGCCGCGGCGTCCTGGCCGACGGCTACGCGCACTGGACACTACCCAGGCTGGTCGGCATGGCCAACGCCGCCGACATCATGCTGACCGGGCGCACGTTCGACGGTGACGAGGCGAAGGCGATGGGCCTGGCCAACAGCTCACTGCCCGCGGGCGAGGTGCTACCCACCGCGCTGGCCGTCGCGCACGACCTCGCGAACGGCTCGGCGCCGCTACCGGTGGCCCTGTCCAAGCGGCTGCTCTGGGAAGGGCTCGGGATGAGCCCGGCCGTGGTCGGTCAACTGGAAACCGACCTCAACCAGCACGCGACCAAGAGCATCGACGGCGGCGAGGCCATGGCCGCGTTCCGAGACCGCAGGCAGCCCAGCTGGTCGGGCAGCGTCAGCACGGAATGGCCCGCGTGGGACGCCGCAGGGCGCGAACGCCCCAGTTTGGATTAAGGTCCGCCGACGACAGTGCCTCAGACGCTCCGCCGGCCTGCGTACCAACCCATGCCCGGCGAGGTGAACGGGCTCCGTCCGGCGGCACCGCTCAGGCGTTACCGCCGAGCAGGATGAACAGGAACAGCACCGCGAAGATGATCATGAAGATGGTGCCGACGACGCCGAGGACATAGCCGACCAGCACCTGGGTGCGGCCACCGTACGCGCCACCGGATTCCTCGATCTGGTCGAGCGCGCGCCGCCCCAGCGCCCACGCCACCGGCCCCAGCACCCCGCAGCAGAGGACGCTCGCCGCGCCGAGAAACAACACCGCCGTCGCGTTCGGATGTTCGACCGGCTGACCGATGGGCTGATTGGGTATCACCACCAGCCGAATTCTACTGTGCCGTGCCGCCTCTCCGTGTTCTTAAGCCGTACGCGTCGGGGCTCGCGAGATTTCGGGGCGACTCTTGCGTTCGGTGACGCTCACGCCGGGGCGGAGCCGGCGGGTTGCCCATGTCCTTGCGAGATCAGTTGTGCGCTTTATCTTTTCAACGCGATCATGGACTCGGTGGCAGGCCGGGTATCGACGGCAAGTTATCCGTCGAATACGCACAGCCCGGCACGCGGGCGCCCGAGTGATCGAGCGACCGGCGGAAACGACTCCTCAGGCGCGGCGCTGCCGGGCGACTTCGGAGAGCACCACGCCGGCGGCGACCGACGCGTTCAGCGATTCCACCGGGCCGGCCATCGGGATCGACAAGATCGCGTCACAGGATTCCCGGACCAGGCGGGACAGGCCCTTGCCCTCCGAGCCGACCACGATCACGGTCGGCTCACCGCCGTCGAAGTCGTCGAGCGTGGTGTCGCCCCCGGCGTCCAAGCCGACGATCTGAACACCCTGCGACGCCCAATCCTTCAGCGTGCGGGTGAGATTCGTCGCGCGCGCGACCGGGAGCCGAGCGGCGGCTCCCGCGCTGGTACGCCAGGCCACCGCGGTGACGCTCGCGCTGCGGCGCTGCGGGATCAGCACGCCGTGGCCACCGAAGGCCGCCACGGAACGGATGACCGCGCCCAGATTGCGCGGATCGGAGATGTTGTCCAGCGCGACCAGCAGCGCGGGCTCAGCGGCGCCGCGTGCCCGGTCGAGCAGGTCGTCGGGATGGGCGTAGCGGTACGGCGGCACCTGGAGGGCGACACCCTGATGCAATCCATTGGCACTCAACCGATCCAGGTCGGTGCGCGGTACCTCGAGGATGGAGATGCCCGTGTCGGCGGCCATCCGCACACTCTCGGTCAACCGGTCGTCGTTCTCGGTACCGACCGCGACGTACAGCGCCGTCGCGGGCACACCCGCACGCAGGCACTCGACCACCGGATTGCGCCCGAGCACCAATTCCGGGCCGTCGTCGCTCTTGCGTCCGGCGGGCCGGCCCGCCGCGGACGAACGCCCCTGCGCCGCTTTGGCTTTCGCGGCCGCCCGCTTGGCGGCGGGATGCTTGGTCCGCATCTCGGCGGGCGGGGTCGCGCCACGACCCTCGAGCCCGCGCCTGCGCTTGCCGCCCGAGCCGACGACGGCGCCCTTCTTGCTGCCGCTCTTGCGAACCGCACCCCGACGCTGCGAATTGCCTGCCATTACTCGGCCTTTCCGGTTTGCGGTTCGCCGAGCGCCCATTCGGGACCATCGGCGGTGTCGGTGACCTCGATGCCCGCGGCCTGCAGACGGTCGCGCACGCCGTCGGCGGTCGCCCAGTCCTTCGTGGCCCGCGCCTCTTGGCGGCGGTCGAGTTCGGCACGCACCAGCACGTCGAGAGCGCCGAGCGCGGCGGAGGAATCGCTCGGGGCATACCAGTGCGGGTCGAGCGGGTCGACGCCGAGCACGCCGAGCATGGCACGCACCTGGCTCGCCAGGTCGCGTGCGGAGTCGATCGCGCCGACCTCCAGCGCCTTGTTGCCCTCGTGCACCGCCCGGTGGATCTCCGCCAGCGCCTTCGGCACCGCGAGATCGTCGTCGAGGGCGGCGGCGAACGCGTCGGTCCACTTGCCCACCGGAATCTCACCGGCCCGGTCCACCACCCGGGTCACGAAGGCCTCGATGCGCTGATAGGACTGCGCCGCGTCCTGCAGCGCCTTCTCCGAGTACTCCAGCATCGACCGGTAGTGCGCGCTGCCCAGGTAGAACCGCAGTTCGACGGCACGCACCTGTTTGAGGACGTTCGGCACGGACAGCACGTTGCCCAGTGACTTGGACATCTTCTCCCCGCCCATGGTCACCCAGCCGTTGTGCAGCCAGTACCTGGCGAAGCCGTCGCCGGCCGCCTTCGATTGGGCGATCTCGTTCTCGTGGTGCGGGAACACCAGATCCATACCGCCGCAATGGATGTCGAATTCCGGGCCGAGGTAGAACTCGGCCATCGCCGAGCACTCCAGGTGCCAACCGGGACGGCCGGGCCCCCACGGCGACGGCCAGGTCGGCTCGCCCGGCTTGGCCGCCTTCCACAGGGTGAAGTCGCGCGGGTCGCGTTTGCCCTCGCCCGCGCTCTCACCCTGGTGCACGTCGTCGAGCTTGTGGCCGGACAGCTTGCCGTAGTCGGGATAGCTGACCACGTCGAAGTAGACGTTGCCCGCCGAGGCGTAGGCGTGACCGCGGTCGATCAACCGCTGCATCATGTCGACCATCTGGGTGATGTGGCCGGTGGCGCGGGGCTCCGCGGACGGCGGCAGCACACCGAGCCGTTCGTAGGCGCGGTCGAAGGCACGCTCGTGCGTGGCGGCCCACTCCCACCACGGCCTGCCCGCTTCGGCGGCCTTGGTCAGGATCTTGTCCTCGATGTCGGTGACGTTGCGGATGAACCAGACGTCGAAGTCGTGCGCCAGCAACCAGCGTCGCAGTACGTCGAACGCGACTCCGCTGCGCACATGGCCGATGTGCGGCTCACCTTGCACGGTGGCGCCACAGAGGTACACCGAAGCACGGCCGGGGACCAGGGGCGCGAAATCGCGCATGGTCCGCGTGTCGGTGTCAAAGAGGCGCAGGGTCACGGCAGTCGATCCTAGCTGGTGTATAAGGTCGTTCACGGACCGGCTCGGGTCCGCCGGAGCAGGATCAACGACAAGCTTGCAGCAGGGCCGTCGCCACGGCGGCGACACCCTCGCCGCGACCGGTCAGGCCGAGTCCGTCGGTGGTGGTGCCGGACACCGACACGGGGGCGTCGAGCAACTCGCCGAGCACCTGCTGCGCCTCGGCGCGCCGCGGCCCGATCTTCGGGCGATTGCCGATCACCTGCACCGCGGCGTTGACCACTTCGAAGCCCGCTTCGTCCAGCAGCCTGCGCACTTCCTTCAGCATGGCCGCACCGGAGACACCCGCCCATTCCGGGCGTCCGGTGCCGAAGACCGCGCCGACATCGCCGAGACCCGCCGCGGACAGCAGCGCGTCGCACAGCGCGTGCGCGGCGACGTCGCCGTCGGAGTGACCCGCGCAGCCGTCGTCGCCGTCGAACAGCAGACCGGCCATCCAGCACGGCCTGCCCGCTTCGATCGGATGGACGTCGCTGCCGATGCCGACGCGCATGGTCACGGCGCCACCGCCCGTCCGATGCCCGCGCCGTCCGATACCGCATCGGCGAGCCGCAGGTCGAGCGGAGTGGTGATCTTGAACGCCAGCGGATCGCCGGGAATGGTGTGCACGCCGACGCCGAGCCGCTCGACCAGCCCCGCGTCATCGGTCGCCTGGATGCCCTCTGTGGCGTAGGCGGAGCGCAGCACTTCGGCCGCGAAACCCTGCGGTGTCTGGATGGCCCGCAATCCGGCACGCTCGGGAGTGCCGGTCACCACGCCGGCCGCGTCGACGGATTTGATGGTGTCGGTCACCGGAAGCCCGGGAACCACGGCGGGACGGCCCGCGCGCAGTTCCGCCGTGACCCGGGCGATGAGCTCGGGCGGCGTGAGCGCTCGGGCGGCGTCATGGACCAGGAAGTAGGCGGCGTCGGGCGCCGCGGCGATACCCGCCCGCACCGAGTCGATGCGTTCGGCGCCGCCGACGACCACCTGAACCGAACCCGTGGGCGGCAGCAGGGCAACGGCGCTGTCGACGAGTTCGGTGGGAACCATCACGATGATCCGGTCGACCGCGCCGGAGGCGATCAAGCCTTCGACGGCGAGCCGGACCATAGGTGTGCCGCCGACCGGGACGAACGCCTTGGGTGTCGATTCACCCAGACGCACGCCACGGCCGGCGGCAGGCACCAGAGCAACGACGGGTCCGTCGGTGGGACGGACACCGTTGTCAGGTGTGTTCACGGTCAGGAAGCCGCTGCGAGGACCTCATCGAGCAGGGTCTCGGCCTTGCCGTCATCGGTTCCTTCGGCCAGCGCGAGCTCACCGACAAGAATCTGCCGAGCCTTGGCGAGCATGCGCTTCTCACCCGCGGACAGTCCGCGGTCCTGCTCCCGGCGCCACAGATCGCGGACGACCTCGGCCACCTTGTTCACATCGCCGGAGGCGAGCTTCTCGAGGTTGGCCTTGTAGCGGCGGGACCAGTTGGTCGGCTCCTCCGTATGCGGCGCACGAAGCACCTGGAAGACCCGATCGAGACCCTCCTGACCCACGACGTCACGCACGCCGACGTATTCGGCGTTCTCCGCGGGAACCCGAACAGTGAGATCGCCTTGGGCGACCTTCAGGACCAGATACTCTTTTTGTTCACCCTTGATGGTGCGAGTCTCGATTGCTTCGATCAACGCCGCTCCGTGGTGGGGGTAAACGACGGTGTCTCCGACCTTAAAAATCATGTGTCCCGTGCCCCTTTCGATGTTCACAGTTTAACATGCGACTCGATAACGGCGCGATCAACTGTGCAGGTCAGGGCCACAACGAGGCGACCGTGGGGCTTGACAGATGCCAGGTGGTGTGCATTACGTTGTGCCAGAAGGGGTTATCTCCCGGCTTGTTCGGCGCCGCTCGCCTCCCGCGCGCCGGCAGCTTCGCGGCAACCATCCGAAGCTCGACCGAACCGTTACCGAAGTACCGGGTGTCGGCACGGACGTGTCGTGGCCCGGTTCACACCGCGCGTGCGCGTGACGCGCGGACTTCGCGTTTGTCCCAGCCCCCGCGCCCGGTCCGCCGAGGGAACTACTACGCTGCCTAGTTACTACGCTCCCGCGCGGAGCAGAGCCCGGTCGACATGGAGGGACAACCCGTGACTGCCCTGAAAGCTGTGACCGCCCCGAAGGGGGCGCGACGTCGCATGGTGACGGTTGCCGCACTCGCCGCCGGAGCGGCGATCGCGCTGTCCGGCTGCGGCGCGGGCCAGATCTCGCAGACCGCGGAGCAGGTCGCCGCCGTGAACGGCAACCACGCCGACGTCGGCCGCATCGCGCTGCGCAACGTGCACATCGTGTACCCGGGCGAAGGCACCGCCTATAACAACGCCAAGGGCGGCAAGGCGCTCATCGCCCTGTCCATCATCAACAACGGCGAGTCCGTCCCCGACGAGCTGACCAGCATCACCACCGACCTGGGCACCGTCAAGATCACCCCGGCCTCCGGCAAGTCCGTCGTCGAGCTCGCGCCGCAGCAGACCGTCGTCGCGGCGAACCAGCCGGTCAAGCACGAGTCCACGCCCAGCAGCAGCGCCGCGCCCACCACGAGCGCCGCGGCCCCCACCTCCGCGCCGCGTTCCGGCGCGCCGACCACCACGGCCGATTCGCACGGCGCGGGCGAGCACGGCTCCCAGCCCGCCGCCACCGACCCCGAGACCAACCCGATCCTGATCGAGATCACCGGCCTGACCAGGGACGTCACCCCCGGCCTCACCTACAACGTCTCGTTCAACTTCAAGCAGAACGGCACCGTCCAGGTCCAGGTCCCGGTCGACGCGGGCCTGCACACCGAGCGCCACGAGTCCGACAAGTCCGGCCCGGCCGAAGCCGAGCACACCGGCGGGCACTGAGTTCAATTCGCAGCGACGACGTCGCTGCGTGTTCGCGGCCCCTTGGTGGCTCGTATCCGGGCGGGGTTGGGATAGTGGGGATCCAACGGTTTCAGTGATGCCGTGCGCGTCTGATCCGGGCAGCCGGTCGACCGCCATGCCCGGTGGTGAAAACCACGCCTCGAGCGACCTGGCAGCCGCCGTCCTTCCCCGCGCACCCTATGTCCCGAGGCTCGTCACCAACGCACCCCAACTCCCGGTTCCGAGCGAAGCGAGACCGAGCATGCGCCCGTTCGCGGCCCGGCTCGCGTTCGCGCGGCCGCCGCGTACGCGACGAAGGAGCAAGCGGCGGTCGCGCAAACGCGAGCCACAAAGGGGCCGCGAACACGCCGCGACGCAGTCGCGGCAGATTAAACACTGTCAGAGGTGGTGCGTATGGTGCCCCTGTGGCAAAGACCAAGCCGACATTCCGGTGCTCCGCCTGCTCGCACGAAGTCGCCAAATGGGTGGGCAAGTGCCCGGAGTGCGGGGCTTGGGGCACGGTCGACGAGGTAGTCGTCGGGGCGGGGGCGGTCGGTTCTCCCGGGCGGAAGGCGATGTTGCCCAGCACCGCGGCCGCGCCGATTTCGCAGATCGACTCGAAGGTCACCCGAGCGCGGCCGACGGGCGTGAGCGAGCTGGATCGGGTGCTCGGCGGCGGAGTGGTGCCGGGCTCGGTGGTGTTGCTGTCCGGCGAGCCGGGAGTGGGCAAGTCGACCCTGCTGCTCGAGGTAGCGCATCGGTGGGCGGCCCAGCACGGCGAGAAGTCGCTGTACGTCACCGCGGAGGAATCGGCGGGGCAGGTTCGGATGCGGGCCGATCGCACCGGCGCGGTGCACGACCGGGTCTATCTGGCGTCGGAATCGGATCTGTCGATCGTGCTCGGGCACGTCGAGCAGGTGCGGCCGACACTGCTGGTGGTCGACTCGGTGCAGACCATGCTCGCTCCGGAGGTGGACGGCGTGACCGGCGGAGTCACCCAGGTGCGCGAGGTGACCGCAGCGCTGACCTCGCTGGCCAAGACGAGCGGGATCGCGGTGCTGCTGGTCGGGCACGTCACCAAGGACGGCAACGTCGCGGGCCCGCGCACGCTCGAGCACCTGGTCGACGTGGTCCTGCAATTCGAGGGCGACAAGAACTCCACGCTGCGCTTGGTGCGCGGCATCAAGAACCGCTTCGGCAGCGCCGACGAGGTGGGCTGCTTCGAACTGCACGAGGACGGCATCGCCTGTGTCGACGACCCGTCCGGCCTGTTCCTGCACCACCGCACCGATTCGGTGCCGGGCACGGCGGTGACCGTCGCGATGGACGGCAAACGCCCGCTGGTCGGCGAGGTGCAGGGCCTGACCGTGAAGACCGAGATTCCGCAGCCGCGCCGCGCGGTGAGCGGCCTGGACTACAACCGGGTCGCCATGGTGCTGGCCGTCCTGCAGAGCCGTGGCCGGGTGTTCCTCGGCAAGAGCGATGTATACGCCGCGACGGTCGGCGGCATGCGCCTGGTCGAGCCTTCCGCCGATCTGGCCATCGCGCTCGCCATCGCCAGCGCCGACTCCGACGTCGCGATCCCACCGGGCTGGGTGATCCTCGGCGAGGTCGGCCTCGCGGGCGAGGTGCGCAAAGTGACCGGCCTCAACCGCAGGCTGGCCGAGGCCGAACGCCTCGGCTTCACCACCGCCCTGGTGCCGCCCGGCCTCGCGCCGGTGCAGAGCACCATGAAGATCCACGAGGTCACCGACCTCCGCTCCGCCATCCGCATAGCGGGCCTGCGCAAACTACGCGCCGCCGTCCCAGAAGAAGCCGCAGGCTGATCCGGACGGCCGCTGAGCCCGCGCAACCGGCGACCGAATGGCGGTGGAACAAGCGGCGATCACCATCACCCATACCGACGCTCCCAGCGCACCTCGACTCCCGGTTTCGAGCGAAGCGAGACCGAGCATGCGCCGCAGGCGCTGGAAAACCAACACAACTCAGGCGATGTTGAACGGCTCGGCCATGCTGCGCACCGAGCCGAGTTGCGCGACAACGCTGTAGGCCCCCGGCGGAACCGGAACCCGTTCGCCCGCGCAGCTGGGCTGGGACGTGGTGCCCGACCAGGTCACCGTGAACGCCGCCTGCTCACCGCGGCTCATCGTGCGAACGTCGGGCTGTCCGTCCGGATAGCAGTCGGTGCTCGACCACAGGCGCCGCTGACCGTCGAGCGTGTGCACGGAAACTTGTTGCAGACCGGAGCCCATGTCGCGGGTGCACGGCACCGCCGAGATGTTGGTGATGACGATCCCGAACACCGGCTGCTCACCGGTCTTGTACGTGGGCTGCTCGACGGTGACCTTGATGGCCAGCGATTGGTCCGGGCACGGGCCCGCCGCGACACTGGTGGCCGCCGCCGAGGTCTTCGGCGCGCCGGACTCACCCGACGGCTTGGCCGCCGCGTCGACGGGCTTGGCCGCGACCGAGCTGGACTCGGCGGCCCGGGCGTCACCGGGCGAGTCGCCCCCGCGCGCGACCGCGAGCACGACCCAGATCACCAGCGCCAGGGCGACCACCAGGATTCCGATGGCGAACACGCGTCGACGCCAGTAGATCTCCGGTGGCAGCGGTCCATTCGGTTCCAGCACGTCTCAACGGTAAGGGCACCATCGGGCGCACCGTCTCAGGGGCACGGCGTGTCGGCCGTCCGCCCCTGTCGGCGGCGAGTACATTCCGCCGCCACGCTGGGCCGACGGCGGGCGCGCCGCGGCGTCAGACCACCTCGCCGATATTGCCGACGACCCGGTGCAGCTGCGCTTTGCCCTCGGCCAGTTTGTAGGTCACGCAGGCGATGGCGAGCTCACCGGTGGCCACCCGCTGCGAGATGATCATCGACCGCTGCATGAGCAGGCGGCTGGTCTCCACCACGTGCCTGGCCTCCATCTCGTCGACGGTGGACAGGCCTTCGCGCCGCCCGATCAGAATGGAGGGCGTGACCCGCTCGACCACGCTGCGAATGAACCCGCCGGGGACCTCGCCGCCGTCCAGCGCGTCGATGGTGGCCTTCACGGCGCCGCAGCTGTCGTGCCCCAGCACTACGATGAGCGGCACGTTGAGCACCTGCACCCCGTACTCGATCGAGCCGAGCACCGAGCTGTCGACCACATGGCCCGCGGTGCGTACCACGAACATGTCGCCGAGGCCCTGGTCGAAGATGAGTTCGGCGGCGACTCTGGAGTCGCCGCAACCGAACAAGATCGCGTGCGGGTGCTGGCCGCTGACGAGCTTGGCCCGGTCCGCTGCGCCCTGGCTAGGATGCAGCAGTTCACCACTGACGAAGCGCTCGTTGCCTTCGCGCAAGGACTTCCAGGCACTGATCGGGTTGGAATCCGGCATACCGACCATTGTGCAGGACGGTTCGGGTTACCAGCGAGTTCGGTCGGTTACAGGTGGGCAAATACCGCCTGGCAGCAGTAGGACGGGGATAGTGAGGGCAGTGCGGAACGGCGCACCGAAGAGCATCGACGCGGACACGTTGCTGGACTGGTACGGGGAGACCGCGCGCGATCTACCGTGGCGCAGGCCTGGCGTCACCGCGTGGCAGATTCTGATGAGCGAGATCATGCTCCAGCAAACCCCGGTCGTGCGGGTCGAGCCGATCTGGCGGGAGTGGGTGGCGCGCTGGCCGGTCCCTTCGGCGATGGCCGCCTCCTCGCCTGCCGAGGTGCTGCGGGCCTGGGGAAAACTCGGCTATCCGCGCCGCGCGCTGCGGTTGCACGAGTGCGCCAGGGTGCTGGCGGCCGAGCACGGTGACGAGGTGCCCACCGACGTGGAGGTGCTGCTCGGGTTGCCGGGCATCGGGGCCTACACCGCGCGCGCCGTCGCCTGTTTCGCCTATGGCCAACGAGTTCCGGTGGTGGACACCAATGTCCGGCGGGTGGTTGCCAGGGCGGTGCACGGGCGCGCGGAAGCGGGCAACCCTTCGTCGCGGGACCTCCCCGACACCGAGGCGCTGCTCCCGCTTCAGGTCGACCGCGCCGCGGTGTTCTCCGCCGCCCTGATGGAACTCGGCGCGACCGTGTGCACCGCCCGCACCCCTGATTGCGCGCGCTGTCCACTGCCGAGTTGTGCGTGGGTCGCCGCGGGCCGGCCGGTGAGCGAGGTGGTCCGCCGCACCCAGAAGTACGAGGGCACCGACCGCCAGGCGCGCGGTCGCCTGCTGGAGGTCCTGCGGCATGCCAGCGGGCCGGTGGAACGAACGCGCCTGGACATCGCCTGGACCCGCGATCCGGGCCAGCGCGACCGAGCCCTGGACTCGCTGCTGCTGGACGGCCTGATCGAACAGACACCCGATGGCTTGTTCGCCTTGGCGGGCGAGGGCGGGCACCCGGGCGCGACCGGCTGACCCGGAACCGGCCGCTGCGGCTCAGGTCCTCAGCACCCGCCGCAGGAAGCGCTCGACCTCCGCTCGGTAGCGCTCCGGTTGGTCGTCGTGCACGAGATGGCCGGCACCGGCGATCAGGGCGTAGTCGGCGCTCGGATGGGCGGCGGCCATCCGCCGCATCTGTCCCGGCGGAGTGATGCTGTGCTCGCCCTCCAGCAGCAGGGCCGGCACCCGCACCGCATGCCACTGCCGCCAGAAGTCGCGCGTTCCCCACTCCTCGGAGATATCGCGGAAGGTGGTGACCGAGCCGTGCAGCCGGTATCCCTCCGGCCCGCGCTCGAAGGAGTTCAGGAAGTACCGTCCGGCGACCGGCCCGAAAAAGGACAGCACGGCCTCGTCGTCGGGGAACGGCTGCGGCCACGCCTCGATCATCGCCGCCCAGTGCGCGGCGGTGCGGCCGGTGAAGTCCGGCGCGATGTCCTCGATCACCAGCGCCCGGACCCGATCGGGGTGGGTCGCGGCGAACACCCAGCCGTGCAGCGCGCCCATCGAATGGCCGATCACCACCATCGGCTCGCCGATCGCGGCGGTGCCCGCGGCGAGGTCCGCGACGAAAGCCTCGGTGGTCAGTTCCCCGGGGGCGGGCCTGCCGTGGCCCGCGGCGTCGAAGCTGTAGACATGGCCGTATCCGCGCAGCCAGGCCAGCTGATCGCGCCAGGTGCGCGCGCTGCCCATCAGTCCGTGCAGCAGCAGGATCGGCGCGCCCGCTCCGCCTTCGTCGTGCAACATCGACTCGACAATACGAGGTACCGAGCGTCTGTTCGGCCGCAGCCGCTAGCTTGGACGCATGGCTGTTGTGAAGATCAACGCGATCGAGGTTCCCGAGGGCGCGGGCCCCGAATTGGAGAAGCGGTTCGCCCACCGTGCGCACGCGGTCGAGGGTTCCCCCGGCTTCCTCGGCTTCCAACTGCTCCGCCCCGTCGCCGGTGAGAAGCGGTATTTCGTTGTCACCCAGTGGGATTCGGAAGAGTCCTTCGCGGCCTGGCGGGACGGTCCGGCACGCGAGGCGCACGCGGGCGAGCGTCAGAAGCCGGTCTCGACGGGCGCGTCCCTGCTCGAGTTCGAGGTCGTGCTCGACGTCGAGGCCAAGCCCGCGAACTGAGACCGACATCCGACGCCGGGCAGGTCCGCCTGCCCGGCGACTCGCCCGACGCCGTGGTACGCCCGTGCCGGACCTGGTTGACGCGGGGGGTGTGCGGGTGTCACAGTTCGAAGGACAAACGCGAGGGTGACGCGGTAATTCCGGTGAGATTCCGGAGCGGTCGCGCCACTGTGTTCCACGCACCGAGTCCGGTGCCGGAAAGCCAGACACCGGCACCGTCGCGCCACCACCCGACGGGACGCGTATCCCAAGGAGGACTCGAATGGCCATCGCGCATACACCCAGCCGGGCAACCGATTCCCTGGCCGCCGTGCTCGTCACGGTCGGTGTCGTTCTTCTCGCATTGCTCACGCTCTACCTGGTCGGCTTCGACCAGGGTGTCATCTCGCGCAGCGGGATGTATCTGCATGAGCTGATGCACGACGGACGCCACCTGCTGGGGCTCCCGTGCCATTGATCGGTTCGCTCCGAACACTGCTGCTTCGCGGCCTGCTGGCCGGCCTCATCGCCGGTCTGCTGGCCGCGACAGTCGGTTACTTCGTCGGCGAACCGAAGGTGGACGCCGCCATCGCGATCGAGGAAGCGGGGTCCGCCGCCGGGCACACCCATGGCGAGCACGCGGAATCGACAGCAGGGCATTCCCACGGTGACGAGGAAGAACCGCTGGTGAGCCGCGGCGGCCAGAAGTTCGGACAGTTCCTCGCCCTCGGGTTGGCCGGGCTCGCGCTCGGCGCCATCTACGCCTCGGTCGCGCATTACGCGCGGCGCCACACCGCATTGTCCGGCCCACGGCTCGCCCTGGCGCTCGGCGTCGCGGGCTGGGCCGCGATCGTCGCGGTGCCGTTCTTCAAATATCCGGCGAATCCACCGGCGGTGGGTGATCCGGACACCATCAACGAGCGCACCCTGCTGTGGCTGGCCGCGGTCGTGCTGGGCCTCGTGGCCGTCGGCGCGGCGGTCGCGGCGTTCACCGCGCTGCGCGCGCAACTTCCCACGTTCCGCCTGATCGCCGGTGTCGCGGCGTTCGTCCTGGTGACGGCGCTCGGTTACGTCCTGCTGCCCGGCGTGAACGAGGTGAGCGCGGACTTCCCGGCCACCCTGCTGTGGCAGTTCCGGGTGGCGTCGCTGGCCGAGACCGCGACCCTGTGGGCCTGTCTCGGCCTCGGCTTCGCGGCGCTCACCGAGTTCGCGACCCGCACCGATACTCCGGTACCGGTGGCCGCCGCTACCGCGGGGTGATTCGCGTCCGGAAGCACTGAGGCAGTGTCGGTCCCATGACCGGCACTGCCTTTTCCGTCTGGCCCGTATCGCCGCGCGTCCATTCCGCTGGACCGCCGCGCGCCGTCCGCGTCGCGTTCGTCGCTCTGAGCGTCGCTGTGCTCGCGGGCGCCACCGAGGCCATCGCGCGGGCCGCCCTGGCTTTCCCCGGAACCGACACGGCGAGCTCGGCCACCGGGTTGGGGGTGCGCACGGCGATCTACGTTCTGGTGCTGGCCGTCGCGGTGCGCATGACCTACGGCGACCGCTGGGCCCGCCTGCTGATCACCGTCGGCATCGGCGGGTTCGGCCTGTTGTCACTGATCATCGAGCCGCTCGCCGCGGCCATGTCGGCGAACGAACTGCGCGACCTCTTCCGGGACGCCGGTCCCGCATCCCTGCTGCTGGCCGCCCTCCGCACCGTCCACGTCTTCGCCGTGCTGGTCGCCGTCCCCGCGCTCTACACCCGCCCCGCCCGCCACTACTTTCGCAAGCGCTGACACGCGCGCTTCGCGCCCCGCCTCCGTCGAGGGTGCGGGGCACGAAGCGGTGGCACTAGGCGAGAGCCGCGTCCAGGGTGATGTGGTCGACGCCGGCCAGAGCCTTGCTGACGGGGCAGCCTGCCTTGGCGGCCTCGGCGGCGGCCTGGAAGGCGTCGGCGTCGATGCCCGAGACGCGACCGCGGACGGTCAGCGCGATCCCGGTGATCCGGAAGCCGCCCGCCGGGTCGGGGCCGAGGGTCACGTCGGCGGTGACGTCCAGGTTCTCCGGGGTACCGCCCGCGTTGCCGATCTGTGCCGACAGCGCCATCGCGTAGCAGGAGGAGTGCGCGGCCGCGATCAGTTCCTCCGGACTGGTGGTGCCGTCGGCCTCCTCGGCGGAACGCTTGGGGAACGACACGTCGTACTTACCGACCCCTGAACTGGCCAGTTCGACCTGTCCCGAACCCTCCTGAAGGGTGCCGGTCCAGGCGGTACGCGCGGTACGTGTGGGCATCACGGTCCTTTCGCCGATGATCGTTTGACGATTCAGCACGAAACCTACCCCGGCGGACACGCCTCGGCCCACCGGTTCGCCGATCGCGTTCGCCGCGGCGCACCGCTCACTCCCTGCCGGTAAAACCGCGGACGCTCAGGCGATTCCGGGCCGTCGACGACGTGTCCTCATTCCGGATTCGTGACTCTGGCCAGCACGATGCCGCCGAGGATCAACGCGAGCGCCAGGAGCCGGCCCGCGCTGAGCGGGTCCTTGTGGACGACGATGCCGAGGGTGATCGCGCCGAGCGCGCCGATGCCGGTGAACACCGCGTATGCGGTGCCGACCGGCAACGTCTGCATGGCACGCGACAGCAGGTACACGGCCGTGACACCGAGAACGACGCAGACCAGTGTCGGAACGAGTCTGGTGAAATTCTCGGTCGGTTTGATGCTCTGCGACCAGACGATCTCCACCACCCCGGCGACGGCGAGAACTACCCAGTTCACCTCAGTACTCCCCGGCCAGCGCGCGGACGGCGGCCACAGCGCGGGCGTAGGACGTGTCGTGCTCGGCGCGCCTGTGTGCCAAAGCCGGGTCTTGGCGGGAATTGGCTAATTCCGCATGCACGAACACCGTGTCGGACACGCCGAAATGACCCGCGAAGAAGTCGCGCAGGAAGCGCTCCTGATAGTCGTAGGCCGCTTTCGGAGCGCCCGGCGAGTAAGCGCCGCCGCGGGCGCTGGCCACGACGAACCTCCGGTGCCCCAGTGACATTCGCGGAAAGGTCACCTGGTCCAGCCATGCTTTGAGCGAAGCCGGGATCGAGTAGTTGTACATCGGGGTGCCGATCAGGATCACGTCCGCCGCGAGCAATTCGGCCAGCAGCGGCTCGATGATCTTCCACGCGGTGGCCTGCTCCGGAGTCCGCGCCAATTCACCGAGCCTCTCCGGGTCCGTGCTCGGCAGGGCAAGCACGGCGTCGCACAGCTCGGTCCAAGCCGCCCCGATGAACGGCACCGGCTCGGCCGCGAGGTCGCGGTAGTGGTAGCCACCGTCCGGATGGCGTGCGCGCCACGCGTCGGCGAAGGCCGCGCTCAGCTCCCGGCTGATCGACTGCCGCCTGGCGCTGGCGTCGAGGTGCAACAGCGTGCTCATGATCCGACCTCCGAATAAGTGGACATAATGTCCGAATCTGTAGGTCTCCACCATACGAGCGATCCGGACAGATTGTCCAGTTGTTGCCGAATCGGCTAGAGTCGCGGCATGGAACCCCGATCCGACCTGCTCGCCGGTGCCGTGCCGGGCCGGTCGGCGGCGCCGGAACGAGCGGACGCTGCTCGCAACCGGGCCAAAGTGCTCGGCGCCGCCGCGGAATTGTTCGCCACCCGCGACCCCCGCACGGTCACGATGGACGACATCGCGAAGGCCGCAGGTGTCGGCCGAGGCACCCTGTATCGGCGTTATCCGGACACCAACTCGATCGCGGTGGCCCTGCTGGACGAACACGAGCGGGCACTGCAAGCGAAACTGCTCTCCGGTCCGCCGCCGCTCGGCCCCGGAGCTCCCGCGGCGCAGCGGCTGGCCGCGTTCTACGCCGCGATGGTCGAATTGCTGGACGCGCACGCGCATCTCGTGCTCGGCGCCGAGATCGGCGGAGCGCGCTTCGCCACCGGGGCTTACGGATTCTGGTACGCACACGTGCGAGCCCTGTTGTCGGCGGCGGGGATTCGCGAGCCGGACGCGATGGTCGACCCGCTCCTCGCGCCCTTGGCCGCCGAGGTCTATCGGCAGCAGCGCGAGCGCGGCTTGACTTCCGAACAGATCACCGGCGCGCTTCGGGTGATCGCGGAAACCGTTCTGGGGGCCGGGTGAGCTTGCCGCCGGCGGAAACCGCCGGTGGACGGCGCCCACCAGCGGTTTCGCCCCTCCGGTAACTCACACCAGATCGCGTTTGCGCATCAGCCAGATCGTGCAGGCCGCGAACAGCACCACGTAGACGACCAGCACGACCACCGATTCGGTCCGCGAAAGCACCTGCGACACACCGGGCGTGGCGGGCCCGTCCACGGTGCGCATCGCCCCCGCCAGCGATCCCGCGGCGGTGCCGGGCAGATGATCGGTGATCACCTCGATCGGCGCGAAGATCGCGGCGACGCCGCGCAACAGGTTCTCCACCACCAGCACCCAGACCAAGCCGAGCCCCACCGCGAGCGCGGGCCCACGGGCGACCGCACCGATCAGCACGCCCGCCAGCGTCCACATACCGAGAATCACGACGCCGGTGAGGATTCCGAGCATCGACCGGCCCAATCCCGGCAGCGCGAGCGACTGCGACTGGAAAGCCGCGATCAGCGCGGCGACGGAGAGGTCGATCACGAACGCCGTGCACACCAACGCCACCACCACGCCGGCGAGACTCACCACCACGGCGGCGACCGCCTGCACCCGCGAAGGCCCCTGGGTGAATACGGTCTTCCAGGTCCCCCAGCCGTATCCGCTGCCGACGGCCAGGGCGCCGAGGATGAGCATCAGCGCGCCGCCGAACATGGCCATCCCTTGGGTGAACACTTCGGGCACCGCGGTCGGCAACATCTGTCGCAACAACGCCTCGCGGGGCAGTCCGTTGGACATCCGGCTCGATTCCCCCGAGTTGTAGGCCAGATAGTTGAACAGATAGGCGAACGTGAGATTCAGCAGAAGCCACGTGCCGAGAAGGATCCAGAACGCGGGCCACTTCCGCAGTCTCAGCATTTCGGCCTTCGTACTCGCGACCGAATCGCGGATCGCCATGCCGTTCATCGCGCTGCCTCCCATCGCGTCATCTCGAAGAACACTTCCTCCAGGGACTTCTCTTCGACCCGCAGCTCGAGCAGGTCCGCTCCCGACGCCACGACCGCACGCGCCACGGCGGGCGCGGTGACGGTGTCCGACTCGATCCGGATACCGCTCGCGGTCAACATCGCCGAATGTTCGCCCACCAGCCGTCGCACCGCGGGCAGGGCCACCTCGACCGGGTCGGCCCGCACCACCAGGGCCGAACCTCCGCGCAACTGCGCGACCGTCGCTTCGGTGAGCAGCCTGCCCTGCGAGATCACGCCGACCCGGTCGCAAATCGCCTGGACTTCACTGAGCATGTGGCTCGACAGCAGTACCGTGTGCCCCTCGGCGGCCAAAGCGGTGATCAGCTCCCGCATCTCGGCCATCCCGGCGGGGTCGAGGCCATTGGTCGGCTCGTCCAGAACGAGCAGGTCGGGGCTGCCGAGCAAGGCTGCGCCCACACCGAGGCGCTGTTTCATGCCGAGCGAGTAGGTGCGGTACTTGTCCTCGGCGCGGCCCGCCAACCCGACTCGTTCGAGCGCGCCGTCGACCTCCGGCCGGCCGAGCCCGCGATACTCGGCGAGCACGCGCAGGTTGTCCCGGCCGGAGAGGTAGGGGTAGAAGCCGGGACCTTCGATGAGCACGCCGACCCGGCGGACCACCGCTGGATCGCCGGGACGATGCCCCGCGACGGTGGCCGTGCCCTCGCTGGGACGGATCAGCCCGGCCAGCATGCGCAGGGTGGTGGTCTTACCCGCGCCGTTCGGGCCGAGAAAGCCGTAGATCTCGCCGGACACGACGGTCATGCTCACATCGTCGACAGCGGTGTGCTCCCCGTAGCGTTTGGTCAGCCCTCGCGTGACCACGATCGAATCTGTCATGCACCGAGAATCCGCCGCCGCCCCCGGTGCGGACATCCGCCGCCGGGCGATGTTCGGCATACGTAACCAGGACGACGGCCGACCCGCTCACGGTTCTGCGCCTCACCGCTCACTCATGGCCCACGCCGCACCGCTCCCACTCGGTGGCCCACCACGCACGGCTTACGTTTCCCCGGCCACGGCTCACTTCCCATCACTCCCGAGCCCCCAGCCCCCAGCCCCCAGCCACGAGCCACGAGCCACGAGCCACGAGCCACGAGCCACGAGCCACGAGCCACGAGCCACGAGCCACGAGCCAGCGTTACAGCCGTGTCGGATCGCGTGCCGGACCGGCGCGGGCAGCGGGCGCGCCGGGACTTTCGCCGAGGACCGAACCTGCGCCGAATCGCCGAATCGGTGCAATTCTCCCGAAATACGTTGCCAGGCGGACGTCGAATCGTGACCGAGCCGCATAGGCTACGTGGGTGCGGGTGGCAGGGATTACGGATCGAAGCTCGGTCGGCTTGGACTGGGGAGTCGCGCTCGTCGTGGCCGCGGTTCAGGTGGTCGGGGGCACCTTCGCGAACATGCGGCAGACCGGGGTGCACTCTCTCGACGTGCTCGGTTACCTGCTGCTGCTGGCCGGGCCCGCGGCGCTGATCCGGCGCCGGGCGCAGCCGCTGCCCGTGCTGATCGTCGTCCTCGCCGTGTGTCTCGCCTATTTCCTGCGCGGCTACGGGTACGGGCCGATCTTCGTGTCGCTGGTCGTCGCCTTCTTGACCGCCGCGAGCAGCGGATCACGGTGGTGGACTTACCCACTCGTCCCGCTCGGGTATCTGGCGCTGGTCTGGCCGCTGCCCGCGCAGCTGGGTCACCCCGCCAACCTGTGGCAGGTCTTCGCGCTGATGGCGTGGCTGGCGATACTGCTGCTGGTGGCCGAGGGAATCCGGCAGCGCAAGGCCGTCCTCGTCGCCCGCAGGCAGCGCGCCGAGTCAGCGCGCCGGGACGAGGAAGCGCAGCGCGAGCGGCGCGCCAGCGAGGAGCGCCTCGCCATCGCGCGCGAGTTGCACGACGTGCTGGCGCACAGTCTGTCGATGATCAACGTGCAGTCCTCGGTGGCGCTGGAATTGCTCGACAAACGTCCGGAGCAGGCGGAAACAGCGCTCACGGCGATCAAGAACGCCAGTCGCGACGCACTCGCCGAGGTGCACGCGCTCCTGCACACGATCCGCTCCGGAACCGCCACCGCCGCGCCCGACGAGCAACCGTCCACGGCCGACGCGGAGGAGACCAGTCGCCGACGGCCTCGCCGCTCCGCCCGTAAAGACCGCAATTCGGCTTCGGCAGAGCAGGATTCGGCTCACGACGACGACCTCGAGCAGGCTTCGGCGACAGCGATCGAGCCGCCTCCCGCACCTCGTGCGCCCGCTCCGAGCATCAGCGACCTGGACGATCTGCTGCTGCGTCCGCGCACCACCGGTCTGCAGGTCGGCACCCGAGTGCTCGGCACCCCGCAGCAGCTGCCCAGCGTGATCGACGTGGCGGCGGCGCGGATCGTCCAGGAGTCCCTGACCAACGTCCTCCGGCACGCCCCGGGCGCCGACGCCACGGTGACCGTGCGCTACACCCCGGACTCGGTCGACATCACCGTCGACAACACCCGCCCCACCAGTGCCCCCGCCCGTTCCGGCACCGGCGGCGGCAACGGCATCATCGGCATGCGCGAGCGCACCCACGCACTCGGCGGCGCTCTCACCGCCGGTCCACGCCCCAGCGGCGGTTTCCGGGTCGCGGCCCGGTTACCCACGCGTGCGCCCGAACCCGGTGCGCAGGCCGGCTCGACGGCACCGGCAACCCAGGCCCGTCGCACGACGCCGGCAGCGGCGCCGGAACAGGACCCGGCTACTGGGAGCACATCGCCCTACCCCACCTCGACAGCGAGAAAACCGTCGCGGAGCGGCATGGCCTCGGACGCGCCGGAGCACGGCCCTCGCGCATCGAGCACGTCCGTACCCAGCGCCACGGCGGCGAGCGGATCGGCGCGGAGCAGCAGCACGCCGGAACACGGCACCGATGCGACCAGCAAGTCGACGCATAGTGCCTCGACAAGGAGAAGTCCGACGCAGGACAGCACGGCATCGAGCGCGTCGGAACAGGGCGCCGCGACAGCGAGCAGGCCGACGGGCAGCGCCTCGACCGGCCGAGGACCGGCGCCGGACGCCACGGCAACGGGTGCGCCGGAGCAGAGTGCGGTGGGGTCGGGCACGTCGCCGACGAGTACCGGGGCAGTGGAATCAACGGCCACGGGCACCGCGAGTGCCGCCCGCTCGAGCGAGACCGAGTCACCCGCTGAGCCCGGCCGCCCCGCCGATGCGGCCGCCCGACCGAGCACCTCGGCCGGTCGCGGGCAGCGCTGACGGGACCACGCGGCCCCACGGCAGAGGACACGCGATGCACGAGCACCACGATCCAGCCCGCGCGGGCGCACCGTCCGGCGGCATCCGAGTGCTGGTGGCCGACGACCAGGCACTGGTGCGCGGGGGTTTCGTCGCGTTGCTGGACGCCCAGGACGGCATCGAAGTGGTGGGCGAGGCGGACAACGGCGAGCAGGCCGTGCGCATGACCCGCGGCCTGCGCCCCGACGTGGTCCTGATGGACATCCGCATGCCCATTCTGGACGGCTTGGCCGCCACCCGCATGATCGCGGAGGATCCGCGACTGGCCGAAGTGCGAGTCGTCGTGCTGACCACCTTCGAGCTCGACGAGTACGTCTTCGAGGCTCTGCGCTCCGGCGCGACCGGCTTTCTGGTCAAGCACACCGAACCGGCCGATCTGGTTCGTGCCGTCCGCGTGGTCGCCACGGGTGACGCACTGCTGTCCCCCGGCGTCACCCGCACACTGATCGCGGAATTCTCCGTGCGTGCCAAGACGCCGCCACCGGCGACCCTCGCCGAACTCACCGACCGGGAACGCGAAGTGATGACCCTGGTCGCCGAGGGCCTCACCAATGCCG
Organism: Nocardia sp. NPDC047654; assembly: GCF_043205035.1. Lineage (NCBI taxonomy): Bacteria > Bacillati > Actinomycetota > Actinomycetes > Mycobacteriales > Nocardiaceae > Nocardia > Nocardia sp. NPDC047654. The sequence goes on along the minus strand of NZ_JBIDDF010000004.1, from coordinate 100,293 downwards.
AAATCGGCGAACGCCTCTACATGAGCCCCGCCACCGCCCGCACGCATGTCAGCCGCATCCTCGCCAAACTGCACGCCAGGGACCGCACCCAGCTGGTGGTCATGGCGTATGAATCCGGGCTCGTCCGCCCCGGCTGGCAGTGAGCCGCTCTCGGTCGACAGCACTGACCGCGGTCTCCGGGTTGCTCGCCGTGCCTGGCTATCGCCGGGCATCGCAGCACCGCATCCGTCCGGCCCCGCGCATTCTTAGTACCGCTACCGGTGTATGAGCCGGGCCTTTTGTAGCCATAGCGAATAATTTCTCGATCGTCGCGTCGCACCACGACGCCCTGTCAAGACATCGCCCCTGCCCGAAATCGACCTACGGCAATTTTTCAGCGAACAATGTTTTGCGGACTGAATGACAGTCAGCAAATAACTAGTAAATTATTGCGTGACCATCACCCGCGGCTCCGAGGGTACGTATCCAGGCGTATTTCGAGTGACGACGCGCGACCGATGCCCCCGCCATACCCTTCGGCGCAGGCTTTCGGCATGAATATTTTCACTCACCCCGAGGCCGTGAGTTTCCTCGCCGACCACGACGACGGCGGATGGCACCCCTGGCCGTTCTTCTGGATCTTCCCGCTGCTGTTCTGGCTGACCGTCGTGGCGGTGCTGGTGTTCGCCCGGCGGCGGTTCATCGGCCGTGCGAGCGGTATCGGCGCGCTGCGCACCGCGTTCGCTCGCGGCGAGATCACCGAGGAGCAGTACCGCAGCAGGCTCGCCGTCCTGAGCGAACCGCGGCGCGCCAAGCGCTAGCGACCAGCTGTCCACCGCTGACACCGCGCGAGCGGCAACTTCCACGATCGGGAGATCCCACCCATGAGCATGACCTTCGGAATCGTTCTCACCCCGCGTTCGGGAGCCGACTGGGCACGCGAGGCAGCCGCCGCCGAACGGCAGGGTTACCGGACCCTCCTGCTGCCCGACACCCGGTTCACCCCCTCGCCGTTCCCGGCCCTCGCCGCGGCGGCTGCCGTCACCACCACCATTCGGCTGCGCCCGAACGTCCTGGCCGCACCGCTGCGCTCCCCCGCAGCCACCGCGAGGGAGACCGCGACCCTGCAACTGCTGTCGGACGGACGTTTCGAACTCGGGATCGGCTCGGGACGCCCGGACGCCGCCGCCGAGGCCCAGTGGCTGGGGGCATCCTGGGGCTCGGCCGCGCAACGCCGCGCCCACCTGGTCGCCACCATCGCCGCCGTACGCGGTCAGGTGGCCCCGGCCCCGCCGGTCGTGATCGCCGCCAATGGCCCCCGGATGCTGGCGACCGCGGCGGAATTCGCCGACCGCATCCTGCTCGCCGCGGGGGTCGCCGCCACTGAGGCGGAACTGGCCGAGTTGGTCCGCACAGCGCGGGACGGCGCCGACCGCCCCCTGCGCTTCACTCATCAGCTGGTCGGCATCGGTCAGCGGCTGCCGAGCTGGACCTCGAAGAAGCTCGGCCTGACCGCGGAGGCGCTCGCGGACGCGGGTGCGGCGGGCGTGATCCCGGCGGACCCGTCGGCCGCCGCCGAGATGCTCGAGCGCCGTAGGGAGAAGTACGGCATCGATGAGGTGATCGTGCCCGGCGAACTCGCCGACGACTTCGCACCCGTCCTCGCCCATTTCGGCGACCAGCGTTCCTGACCCGGCGCCACACCGCCGGTATACGAAAAAGCCCGTGCCCACCGCCATACGGTGGGCACGGGCTTTTCGGTTACGACTTACTCGCCCGAGGCAGCCTCGGTGGAGCTCTCGGTCGCGCCGGTCAGCACGACTTCCGGCTTCTCTTCGGTCTGCGCCTTGGTCAGCTTCGCCTTACCGGAGAAGGTGAACTTGGCGTCCTCGCCGGAGCCCTCGCCGTTCCAGCCCTCGACGTCGACCGAGATGGTCTGACCGGGGCCGATCTCGCCGAAGAGGATCTTCTCCGACAGCTGGTCCTCGATCTCGCGCTGAATGGTGCGGCGCAGCGGCCGGGCACCGAGCACGGGGTCGAAGCCACGCTTGGCCAGCAGGTTCTTGGCGTTCTCGGTGAGCTCGATCGCCATGTCCTTGTTCTTCAGCTGCGTGGCGACACGGTTGATCATCAGGTCCACCATCTCGACGATCTGGTCGGTCGTGAGCTGGTGGAAGACGATCACGTCGTCGATGCGGTTGAGGAACTCGGGCCGGAAGTGCTTCTTCAGCTCGTCGTTGACCTTGAGCTTCATCCGCTCGTAGTTCGAGCCCTCGGCATTGGACTGCGTGAAGCCCAGGCCGACCGCCTTCGAGATGTCGGACGTGCCGAGGTTCGAGGTGAAGATCAGCACCGTGTTCTTGAAGTCCACGGTCCGGCCCTGGCCGTCGGTGAGGCGACCGTCTTCCAGAACCTGCAACAGGGTGTTGTAGATCTCCTGGTGGGCCTTCTCGATCTCGTCGAACAGCACGACCGAGAACGGCTTGCGGCGCACCTTCTCGGTGAGCTGGCCGCCCTCCTCGTAGCCGACGTAGCCCGGAGGGGCACCGAACAGCCGCGAGGCGGTGAAGCGGTCGTGGAACTCGCCCATGTCGATCTGGATGAGCGCGTCGTCGTCGCCGAACAGGAAGTTCGCCAGCGCCTTGGACAGCTCGGTCTTACCGACACCGGACGGACCGGCGAAGATGAACGAACCGGACGGACGCTTCGGGTCCTTCAGGCCGGCACGGGTGCGGCGGATGGCCTTGGAGACCGCCTTGACCGCGTCCTCCTGGCCGATGATCCGCTTGTGCAGCTCGTCCTCCATGCGGAGCAGACGGGTGGTCTCCTCCTCGGTGAGCTTGAACACCGGGATACCGGTCCAGTTCGCCAGCACCTCGGCGATCTGCTCGTCGTCGACCTCGGCCACGACGTCCAGATCACCCGAGCGCCACTGCTTCTCCCGCTCGGCCCGCTTGGCGACGAGCTGCTTCTCCTTGTCGCGCAGCCGCGCGGCCTTCTCGAAGTCCTGCGCATCGATCGCGGACTCCTTCTCCCGGCGCGCCTCGGCGATCTTGTCGTCGAATTCGCGCAGGTCCGGCGGAGCGGTCATGCGACGGATGCGCATCCGCGCGCCCGCCTCATCGATCAGGTCGATCGCCTTGTCCGGCAGGAACCGGTCGTTGATGTAGCGGTCGGCCAGGGTGGCGGCGGCCACCAGCGCGCCATCGGTGATGGAAACGCGGTGGTGCGCCTCGTAGCGGTCGCGCAGACCCTTGAGGATGTTGATGGTGTGCTCGACCGTCGGCTCGCCCACCTGCACCGGCTGGAACCGGCGCTCGAGGGCGGCGTCCTTCTCGATGTACTTGCGGTACTCGTCGAGGGTGGTCGCGCCGATGGTCTGGAGTTCGCCGCGAGCCAGCTTCGGCTTCAGGATCGAGGCCGCGTCGATGGCACCCTCGGCGGCGCCCGCACCGACCAGCGTGTGCAGCTCGTCGATGAACAGGATGATGTCGCCGCGGGTGTTGATCTCCTTGAGCACCTTCTTCAGGCGCTCTTCGAAGTCACCGCGGTAGCGGCTGCCCGCGACCAAGGAGCCCAGGTCGAGGGTGTAGAGCTGCTTGTCCTTGAGCGTCTCGGGGACCTCGCCGTTGACGATGGCCTGCGCGAGCCCCTCGACGACGGCGGTCTTGCCGACGCCCGGCTCGCCGATCAGCACCGGGTTGTTCTTGGTGCGGCGGCTGAGCACCTGCATGACGCGCTCGATCTCCTTCGAGCGGCCGATGACCGGGTCGAGCTTGCCTTCGAGCGCGGCCTGGGTCAGGTTGCGACCGAACTGGTCGAGCACCAGCGAGGTGGACGGGGTGCCCGCCTCACCGCGCGAACCGGACTCCACCGGCTCCTTGCCCTGATACCCGGACAGCAACTGGATGACCTGCTGGCGCACACGATTGAGATCGGCGCCCAGCTTCACCAGCACCTGGGCCGCCACGCCCTCGCCCTCACGGATGAGGCCGAGCAGGATGTGCTCGGTGCCGATGTAGTTGTGACCGAGCTGCAGCGCTTCCCGAAGGCTCAGCTCCAGCACCTTCTTGGCGCGCGGGGTGAACGGGATGTGACCGGACGGGGCCTGCTGGCCCTGGCCGATGATCTCCTCCACCTGGCTGCGCACGCCTTCCAGCGAAATGCCGAGCGACTCCAGCGACTTGGCCGCGACGCCCTCACCCTCGTGAATCAGCCCCAGCAGGATGTGCTCGGTGCCGATGTAGTTGTGGTTGAGCATCCGGGCCTCTTCCTGGGCCAGGACAACGACACGCCTCGCGCGGTCGGTGAACCTCTCGAACATCGCTCCCTCACTCTCCTGCTCCGACATTCTGGCAACAGACGCCGCAGTGTGCTGTGTACAACAACCGTGGGCGTCAGCCTGCCATGAAGCCCGGGGGTTGCGGCCCCCGCCTCCACTCTAGTTGGCGGGGGATGCCACCGCCGCCGGTCCACCCTATTGCCGACCGGCGACAGCACGGTCATTCACTCACAACGTGGGCGCCGCGGGATTCGTTCCGGCCAGGTTTTGCCCTCAGCGAACAAATCGTTCGCCGACCGGACCTCCGCCGCACACGTCGGACCTCGGCTGCCTACCCCGTGTACGGGCCGACGACACCGCAGGGCACCGGGCGTTGATGCGCGGGATCGAGCGCGTTGAGTACGTAGGTCGCGGCCCTCGGGCTGCCCGCTATGCCCGTATGACCAGAGTAGTCCGTCGAGCACCCGTCCTGAACCACGATGTTCGTCACCCGGGGCCCGGTCACCAATCCGGAGGTGTACGGCACCACCAGCTCGTCCAGCACGGTCGCGATATTCGTGTAGGCCACGTCGGGGTGGTAGACGCCGTCCGCGTTGAGCGTGCGCACGAACTCCGACCCTTGCAGCACCTGACGGCAGGCCATGCACGGCGAGCCCGCCACGGCGTCGAAGAGCGGGCCGAGGCCGAGCCGGGTGCCGAACGCGTTCAGGTCCGCCATGCCGCCCGCGTTGGAGCCGAGCCAGGGCGGGGCGAGCCCGACCATCTTGTCCACTTTGCCCGCGCCGCCGAGCCGCTTGACGTAGTAATTGCCGATGAAGTTGCCCTGGGAATGGCCGATCAGGTCGACCTTGCCCGCGCCGGTCGCGGTCCGTACCCGGTCCACGAACGCGGCGAGCTGGGCCGCGCTCTGCTCGATCGGAAGCATGCCGCCGATGGCCGACGCGGGCCACGGCAGGTTGTAGGCGCCGAAGGTGGACGAGTACACGCAGTAACCCTCGTTGGCCAGCAACGGCGCGTACACGCCCCAGTTCGTCTGTGCGCCACCACCCGTGCCGTGCACGAGAACCACGGGATTCGGATGCTCGGAGTCGGGCCGGCAGGACCAGTCGTTGGTGCCGGGCAGCGAACCGCCCGGGTGGGACAGCTCGGCGGGGATGCCCGCGAAGAAGTTGTAGTCGACCGGATATCGCTCCTGCGCGTGTGCCGCGCCCGCGGTGGCGCACACCGCTGTGAGCAGAACGATCAGCAACGAAAAGCCTGGGACACGCCGCACGATAGCCTCCCGGTCCGGTCTCGTCTTCCGGGGAAGCTACCGCACGAAGTGGCCCAGACGGAGGAGATTCCGGCGGGTCGTTGCGGAATCTAGCTCTGACCGAAGGCGGGCGCGACGTACTGGCCCGCCGCCGCCCGGCCCGGCGCCGCCGCGGCGGCCTTGCCCTGCTGGATGCCCGCGGCGAACAGCGCACCGCACAGCGCCAGGAAGGCCAGCGTGTGGAAGACGCCGCGCGCGATGTTCCACCGAACCCAGGCCGCTTCGAAATCGGCGCGCACCGCGGCGAGGTCGGCGATCGAGCCCGGGTCGCCCGCGGCGGCCAGCTGGTCGTTGAGCGGGACGTTCAACCCGGAGGTGACCCCGAAGGCGACAACGTTGAGCACCAGCGCGAGCACGATCCAGATCAGCGTGCTCCGGTACTCCCGGCCCAGGTGCAGCGCCGCCGCCAGGACCGTGAACCCCACCGTGCCGAGGAACGCCACCATGAACCACGGATTGATGATCACCACGTTGATCTTCTGCATCACGTCGATCATGGCGCGATCGTCGGTGCGGGCCAGCGCGGGCATCACCGAATTGGCGTACGCGTAGAAAAGGCCCGCGATCAGGCCCGTCGCCAGCGTGGCGAGCACCAGTGCGGCGAGACGTGTGGCGGTCATGAGTTCCTCCTGCTCGGAAAACCCGCCGGAGTCGTCGCTCCGGCTCGGGTACCTCAGAGTCAAGCCGCTACCGCCCGGACTCTCCATGGCCGAGAAGCTCGATGCGCTAAGCGAGCGTCTACGGTGGAGGTCTCACAGGTCCCGATCGGAAATGAGCCCACTCTGCATGGCCAGTCCCGCCAATCGCACCCGCTTCTGGTTCTGCGGCAGATCCTCCACCCCGAACTTGGCGAACAGGGCGCGCAGGTGCGTCTTGATCGCGTCGACGCTGAGGAACAACTCCTCGGCGATCTGCTGATTGGAGGCGGGCGTGGCGAAACCCGCGCCGTGCTTGTACGGCCTGCACAGTGCGATCAGCACCGAGCGCTGCGTCTCGGTGAGCGAGCGCGCCGTGGGTATCGAGCCGGTGGAGGTACGGGTGATGTCGTCGGAGACGCCGCCGAAGTCGTGAAACGACACCCGCGAGGTGCCGACCCGGATGACGTCGCCCGCCATCAGCCTGCGGCGGCCGACGAGCCGGTCCCCGTTGACGAAGGTGCCGTTGCGAGAGAGCCCGTCGTCCACGATGGTCCAGTGCGCACCCAGGTATTCGACCGCCGCGTGCAGCCGGGAGACCTCGGCGTCCCAGCTCAGGGCGAGATCGGCATGCGGGGAGCGGCCGATGGTGACGCGTCCGCGATCTGGCGTGAGCGTGAACTCCTGCTGCCGACCGGCATCATCGGTGAACCGCAAGAATGATCCGACGAATCCTGTCACTGCGCCGATACCTCACCTCTCCATACCGCCAGTGACCGTCGCACGCTTCCATGGTGCCGCGTCCCGGTACCACGAGCAAGATCGATTCATCCGCCGGGACGGGCCACCGTGTGATCCGGTCTCGTTGCCATATCGAAGCCCTATCACAAACAAGACCGCCGCCCCGACGTCGCACGATTCGCCGGGACGGCGGCCGAAAAATAACTATCCCTTCGCGGCCTTGTTGTACGCGTCGGTGATGTCGGCGGAGATGCGGCCCCGTGCGGACACCTTGTGTCCATTCCGACGCGCCCACTCCCGAATTGCGGCGCTTTGTTCCCGATCGATCGAGACCCGGCTCTTCGGAGTGCCCGCGGCGGCCGCGGCGGCCTTGACCCGGCGCCGGCCGCTCACCCGGCGCGCATTCGAAACCCACTCCTCCAAACCGTCGCGCAGCTTCGCCGCATTTGCCGACGACAGGTCGATCTCGTACGACACACCGTCGATCGCAAACTCGATGGTCTCGTCCGCGATGGACTCACCGTCGACATCGTCGATCAGGCTAACGGTGACCTTCTTTGCCATGAGATGAACGTCCTCTCGAAATCGTGCGACCCGCATACTAGGCCGATTACCCGAGGCAAGAATACCCCGAATTCCGGAAATTCCAAGACGGAGTCGCTGCTTTGCAATCCAGTGGTCACCGGGTGACCGGACGCACAATTGGGAACAGTATCGTTTCTCGGATTCCCAATCCGGTGAGCGCCATCAACAACCGATCGATTCCCATACCCGTTCCGGTCGTCGGCGGCATGCCGTGCTCCATCGCCGCGAGGAAGTCCTCGTCCAGCACCATCGCCTCGTCGTCACCCTGCGCGGCGAGCCGCGCCTGATCGACGAACCGCTCGCGCTGGATCACCGGGTCGACCAACTCCGAATAGCCCGTGGCCAACTCGAAGCCGCGCACATAGAGATCCCACTTCTCCGTGACCCCTGCCGTACTACGATGCTGCCTGGTCAACGGGGATGTCTCCACCGGGAAGTCGCGCACGAAAGTCGGCGCGTACAGCTTGTCGCCATACTGGTGTTCCCAGAGTTCCTCGACGAGTTTCCCGTGGCCGTAGCCCTTGCCCTCCGGAATTTCCAGACCGACCCGATCCGCGAGTGCGCGCAATTCGGCGACCGACGTTTCCGGAGTCACCGGCACACCCAGCGCATCCGACAGCGAAGGGTACATCTCGACCACGGCCCACTCGCCACGGAGATCGTATTCGGTCCCGTCGGCCAGGGTCACCACCTGCGTGCCGAACGCCTCCTGCGCCACTTCCTGCACCAATTCCCGGATCATCACCGCCGAGTCGTCATAGGTGCCGTATGCCTGGTATGTCTCCAGCATCGCGAACTCGGGGGAATGCGTGGAGTCCGCGCCCTCGTTCCGGAAGTTCCGGTTGATCTCGAAGACCCGCTCCAAGCCGCCGACCACGCAGCGCTTCAGGAACAGCTCGGGCGCGATGCGCAGGAACAGGTCCATGTCGAGGGCGTTGGAATGGGTGACGAACGGCCGGGCCGCGGCGCCGCCGTGCAGCGTCTGCAGCATCGGCGTCTCCACCTCCAGGAAGCCCCTGCGCTCCAGCGCGTTGCGCAGCGCGCGCACCACGGCGATGCGGGTACGGGCCATTTCCCTGGCCTCCGGACGCACGATCAGGTCGACATAACGCTGCCGTACCCGTGATTCCTCGTTCATCTCCTTGTGCGCCACCGGCAGCGGCCGCAGGGCCTTCGCCGCCATGAACCAGGAATCGGCCATGACGCTCAGTTCCCCGGTCCGCGACGAGATGACCTCACCGTGCACGAAAACAAAGTCACCGAGGTCCACGTCGGCCTTCCAGGCGGCGAGGGCGTCCGTACCTACCCCGTTCAGGCTGATCATCGCCTGCAGCTTGGTACCGTCGCCCTCCTGCAGTGTCGCGAAACACAACTTGCCGGTATTACGCAGGAATATGACGCGCCCGGCGACGCCCACCTGTAGCCCGGTGGCCGTGTCCGCGGCGAGGTCCGGATATGCGGCCCGAATTTCGGCCAGGGTATGCGTACGCGGCACGACGACGGGATAGGCCTCCCCGCCGTCCGCGAGCAGCCGCTCCCGCTTCTCCCGGCGAATCCGTATCTGCTCCGGTGCATCGTCGGCGGCCGGCGACACGGCAGGCCGCGATTCCGATGTCGATGCGCTGGAAGATGCAGAGTTCGGGGTGCTCACATCGAACAACCCTAGCGTGCATCGGAAATCGTTATGCGGGCCGCCCGGACTCCGGCCCGGAGTAACGAAACGGTATCGATGCGACGCCTCGTCCGGGACGTCCGCACCGGCGTCGTACGGACGCGAAATAGCCGGTGCGCATCATGTGGTGTGCGAAACTACCTGAGCGCCCGGCTATTTCGAGATGGAAGTGTCGGCGGGAATTACAGCGAGGCGAGCGCTTCGGCCTCGCGCGCGAAGTGTGGCGCTCCGACGGCGACGTGCAACAGACCGGCCGCCTTCAACGCCTGATAGCCGCCCACCAGATCGGTCGCCCGGTGCAGCCCGAGTTGCTGCAGCGCGGCAGCGGCCAGGCTGGAGGTATATCCCTCGGAGCAGACGACGATCCATTCCACGTCGTGATCGGCGGCCAGCGCCAGGCGGGCGGAACTGGTGGGGTCCAGCCGCCATTCCAGGACATTGCGCTCGATCACCAGCGCGCCGGGCAAGGTGCCCTCACGTCCGCGTTGCGCCTGCGGCCGGATATCCACCAGAATGGCGCCGCGCTCGACGGCTTCCGGCAATTCGAAGGCGTAGATCCGGTCGAGGCGGGCCCGTGCGTTCTCGAGCATCTGATCGATGGTCAAACGGGTCATCACATATCACCTTCGGGCTGGTCGGTGAGGACGGTTCGGGTGCGCCGCAGGGTGCCGTGCCCGGTCACCTCGTAATACGACATGGCGGTGAGCGGCGGGGAATAGGCGTGCACGCTCAGCGTGGGATCGAGCGGGCCGGCGGAATCCACGGCGCCGGGCACGGCGGCCTGTGCCCGCATCACGTCGTGCACCCAGCCGATCGGGAACGAGGCCTGATCACCCGCCGCGAGTGTGCGACGACGCAGTTCCGTTCCGTTCCAACGATATTCGGTGAGCGCGCCGCTGAGCACGGTGAGCGCGCCGAGCGATCCGGCGTGGTCGTGCAGCTCGGTCGACTTGCCCGGCGTCCAGCTGATCAGCCAGACGTCGACCTCGTCGTCGGTGAGCAGCCTGGTCGCCCAGCGCTCGTTTTCCGGCCATTTCCCCCCGGCGGGAAGCAAATGGTCGTATCGCCCGGCCAGCACGTCTTCGGCGCCCTCGTCGGTGAGCCGCAGCAGATCGGCCGGGCGCAGCCGGGTGGGCAGGGCGGGCGCCACCGCGCGTTCCACCGGCGGGGTAGCCGACAGCGCGGTACGCGCGGAAGAAAGGGAAAGGACAGAAGAACGCATGAGCGAATCTCCAGGAGGAAGGTAACGGTCGAGGGCGGGAACTCAGCCTCGATCGGTCGAGGCACGTCAGCCTCGACAACACTCCTGGGTGCTCGCGTAGAAGGTCACGAGAAGGAGTTTAACAGCAGACAGCGCGGTGTCGACAAGTGCCCGGCCTGCGACAAATCCGACACCGCGCATATCAGACACTTCCCTTGCGCCGCTGATTGCGTTCGTATACGAGTCGCAGACCGGTCAGCGTGAGGTGCGGATCGTGGTCGTCGATCGTTTCCGATTCCGGGACGATCAGCGGTGCGGTCGCCCCGGTCGCCACCACGGCGACGTCGTCACCCGCGAAGGCGTCGAACTCGTCGCGGATGCGATCGATCAGGCCGTCCACCAGCCCGGCGAAACCGAATACCGCGCCGGACTGCATGCACTCCATGCTGTTCTTCCCCAGCACCGAACGTGGCCTGGTCAACTCCGCCCGCCGCAGCGCACTGCGTTCCACCAGGGCCTCGGTGGAGATCTCCACACCTGGCGCGATGATCCCGCCCAGGAACTCGCCCTTCTTCGACACCAGGTCCACGCAGATCGCCGTGCCGAAATCGACGACGATCGCCGGCGCGGAATAGCGCTGATACGCGGCCAGGCAATTGACGATGCGGTCCGCGCCGACTTCTTTCGGATTGTCCACCAGCAGCGGAATCCCCGTGCGCACACCGGGTTCCACCAACACGTGCGGAACGTGGCCCCAGTATTGGCCGAGCATGCCGCGCAACTCGCGCAGCACGGGCGGCACCGTGGAAAGCGCTGAGACGCCGATCACCTCGTCCAGTTGCGCGCCGACCAGCCCGCGCACCTGCATGGCGAATTCGTCGGCGGTCAGCAACGGATTGGTGTGCATTCGCCAGTGCCGCACCAGTTTCGAATGCTCCCCGGATCCGGAGAACAGGCCGAGTTCGATACTCGTGTTGCGGACATCGATGGTCAGCAGCATGTCCTGGTCGCCGCTCCTCAGACGAACGACAGCGAGCGTGGCGAGGCCAGGCCCGAGCCCTCCGGCGCGTGCGCCGGGTCCGAGCCGAGTTCGACCGGGCGGTTGCGCTCGTCGACGAACACGACCTTGGGGTCGTACTCGGCGATCTCTTGCTCGTTCAGCTGGCCGTAGGCGATCAGGATGACGAGGTCGCCCGGGTGCACCAGGTGAGCCGCGGCGCCGTTGATCCCGATCACCCCGGAACCGCGCTCACCGGCGATGACGTAGGTCTCCAGGCGGGCGCCGTTATCGATGTCCACGATGCAGACCTGTTCGCCTTCCAGCAGGTCGGCGGCGTCGAGCAGGTCCTGGTCCACGGTGACCGAGCCGACGTAGTGCAAGTCGGCGTGCGTGACGGTGGCACGGTGGATCTTCGACTTCATCATGGTGCGCAACATTGCGTCGAACCTTTCTAGTTCGCGGGAGGAAGGACGGCGGGGTCTGACACCGCCGCGACAGGCTGGGAGGAGGTCGCGTCGGACCGCGAACCGGCGACGGCGGGGTGGCCGTCGATCGGAGCGCCGAGCGTGACGGCGATGTTGTCGATCAGCCGGGTCGCGCCGACCCGGGCCGCGATCAGCAGCCTGGCGTTGCCGGTGGCCGGGGCGGGCCCCAGGGTGGCCGAACGCAGCTCCAGGTAGTCGACGTCCACGCCGGTCACGGCGTCGAGCACCTCGCGGGCGGCCGCGAGAACCGCGTCGCCGCCGAGGCCGCCCGCGTGTTTGCCCGCCGACAGAGCGGCCGACAGGGCCAGCGCCGCTTCGCGCTGGACGGGGTCGAGGTAGCGGTTGCGCGAGGACAGGGCCAGGCCGTCGGGCTCACGGACGGTGACCACCGGGGTGATCTTCACGTCGAAATTCAGGTCGCGGACCAGCTGCCGGATCAGGGTGAGCTGCTGATAATCCTTCTCACCGAAGAACGCCTCGGTCGGCCGCGCGATCTGTAGCAGTTTGGCGACCACGGTGAGCATGCCCGCGAAATGGGTCGGGCGGCTGGCCCCCTCCAGCTCCGCGCCGAGCGGACCTGGGTGCACCGTGGTGCGCGGACCGTCCGGGTACATGTCGGACACGCTCGGCGCGAACACCAGCTCGACGCCCTCTGCGCGCAACAGCTCGACGTCGGCGTCCAGCGTGCGCGGGTATTTGTCCAGGTCTTCGTTCGCCCCGAACTGCAGGGGATTGACGAAGATCGACACGATGACGACCTGGTTGGTGCGCTTGGCCAGCCGCACGATCTCCAAATGCCCCTCGTGCAGCGCGCCCATGGTCGGCACCAGCGCGACGGTGCGGCCGACGCCGCGCAGGGCGGCGGACACCGCCCCGAGTACCGCGGGATCGTGATGCACGGTCAGCACCCCGGGCCGGTAGGCACCGCGCAATTTCGAGTCGAACATCAGCGTCCTTCCAGCAGCTGGATCACGGCGGGGGCGGTGCCCGCCCGCTCAGCGGTGCGCAGCGACAGCGCGCGATAGGCCTCGGCAAGCCGGGAATCGACCGACGCCAGCGCCTCCAGGTGGGCGGCCACCGCGTCGGCGTCGCCGCGGGCGACCGGGCCGGTCAGCGCGGACTGGCCGCGGCGCAACGCGTTGTCCAGCGCCGCCGACGCCAGCGGGGCGAGCAGACGCTCGGCCAGGCCGTTGGGCTGCTCGTCGACCAGTTGCTGTCCCATCAGGCCGGGGCCGGCCAGGGCGGCGCGCAATGCGGCCACCGCGTCCACGATCACCGTGACCAGGTGATTGCTGCCGTGCGCGAGCGCGGCGTGGTACAGCGGCCGGTGCTGCTCCGGTACGCGAACCGGCTCGCCGCCCATTTCGATCACCAGTGACTGCGCGATGGCATAGCCGACCTCGTCGGCCGCGGTGATACCGAAGCACGCGTTGCCCAGCCGGGCCACGTCCTCGTCGTGACCGGTGAAGGTCATCGCCGGGTGGATGGCCAGCGGAAGGGCGCCGACCTCGGCCAAGGGGGCGAGCACGCCGACGCCGTTCGCGCCGGAGGTGTGCGCCACGATGGTGCCCGGCCGAACCACTCCGGCGCCTGCCAGGCCGCGGACCAGGCCGGGGAGCTCGGTGTCGGGCACGGCGAGCAGCAGCAGCTCACTGCGGGCGGCCACCTGCTCGACCGGCAGGATCTCCGAATCGGGCAGCCGGGTCCTGGCACGGCGCACCGAGGCGTCGGAGATCGCGCAGACGCCGAACACGACGTGTCCGGCCCGCTCGAGTGCGGCGCCCAATGCCGAGCCCACGCGTCCCGCCGAGACGATTCCCACCGTCAGGCGTGCGGGCGCGGGGTCGTAGCCCGAAGCAGCGTTGTCGGAATTCACGCTTCTCGAGGTCAACGTTGTCCTCTCGATGTCGTTCCAGTCCCGCCATGCGGGTACCGGACGGTACGCCAAGAGAATATCGGCAGGCGGTTCGCCGCCGCCACGGGGTGACCGCGTGATCTAGGCCGCAGTGCCGGGATGCGGCCCGGCACGGGTCACCGGCGTTCGCGCTCCTCGGATTGCAGGTTGGCCATGATCTCCGCGACCGAGAGACGGCGTGACGGCGTCGCGTCGTCGCTCTCGGCCCTGCGCCGCCTGCGCGCGCTCGGCGTACCCATGGTGGGCGCGGAGGCGGGCCGTGCGGGCGGTTCCTGGGTCGGCTGCGGGCGGGTAGCCGGCCGGGTGGGCGGCTCGTCGCGCGGCTCGTCCGCGGTCTCGGTGAAGGCATCCGCCCAGCCGCGCGGCTCGGCGTGGTGTGCCTGCCCCGCGTCGGCCTGCTCGGCGTCGTCGTCGACGGAGACGACCGCGGTCTCGGCGGTGACCGGATCATCGAAGGGGCTGGCGAAGACCGGCGGCTCCGGATGGTCGGGCTCGAAGATCGGCGTCATGCTGCTACGCGGTTGCTGGTCGGCGAAGACCGACCACATCCCGGCATTCGCGGAGCTATTGTTCCCGGATTCGGTCCCGGAGCTGGTCAGCTCCTGGATCCGGGTCGCGTCGGCGCGCAATGCCGGGCGATCCGTCGGCAGATCGCCGTCGAACAGCCGCTGCAGGCTCTGCCGCAGCACCGTGAGCTCCGCTCGTAAGGCCGCGAGTTCGGCCGCCTCGGCGCCCACTTCCTCGCGGACCCGCGCCTCGACACCGAGTTCGTACTCGCGCCGCGCGGTGACCTCCCGCTCCAGCTGCAACTCGTAGACGGTCTGCAGATCGCGGACCTTCGCCTTGTCGATCGTCGCCTCTTTGCGGTACTTCGTCGCAGCCAGAGCGCCGATTGCCGCGGCCCACAGCGCCGCGACCAGACCTACCCGTACGAACTCGACGCTGTTACTGAAGATCAGGAAAACGCTGGCAACCAGACCGAGCAAGATCAAGACACCGACGAATAATTTTCCCGCGTCCTCCCGCTGTCGACGGGAAGTGCTGCTACGGGAGGGTGAAACCATGCCAGCCAGGGTAGCCAATAGGTCGTGCCGAGCCCAGATTCCGTTTTGTGATTCGATTCGGGACACTAGCTACGTAGTTGCCGCATCGTCGGTTGGATCCTCCGGCGCCCGGCAGCAGTACTCCAGCCACAGGGCCGCAGCAACCAAAGCGACGCCCGCCAGCATCCCGACGATCGCACCGGGGCTGTCGGCGGCGGCCGCGCGCAGCGTGCCGCGCTGCGGGAGGACCCAGCACAGGAAACCGAGCCAGATGCCCGCGGCGATCGAACCCACCTGCGCCGACGCCTTGGCCAGCGCGACGGCCCGGGCCGCGGTGATCGGATGCAACTGGTGGCGGCCGTCGCCGATCTCGTGGTCGTTGACCCGCGCCCGGATGACGAAAGCGAGCACCGCTTCGATCGCGGCCACCGGGTACAGCGAGGCGCCCGCGAAGGTCGAGATCGGCGGGAAGCTGTCGTAGGCCACGCGGGTGGCGATCCACGCGACGAGCGCGGCGATCAGCACGTTCGCCACGATGTCGAGGATGCGGGTCGGCTTCAGTTTCACGACGCCTCGCCCGTCAGCGAGAACTCGGTGCGGCGTACCCCGGCGCGTTCGGCCGGATCGAGCCGCGCCAGCAGATCCGCCACCGGATGCGGCGCGCCGTCGACCTCCAGCACCGCGTCCGGCACCACGTCCAGCCACGGCACCAGCACGAAAGCGCGCCGGTGTGCCTGCGGGTGCGGCAGCAGCAGATCCGGGTCGGCGCTGCGGCACGCGACCGGCTGTCCGTCGCGCAGTTCGGCGCACCACACCACATCCACGTCGAGTGTGCGCGCGCCCCAGCGCACCTCGCGAATTCGCCCCGCTGCCTGCTCCAGCTCCTGGCCGCGACGCAGCCAGTCCGCGCAGCTGAAGGCCGGATCCTCCACCAGCACAGCGGCATTGAGGTAATCCGCCTGCGGGACACCACCCCAGGGCGCCGTGGAGTACACGGCCGAGGCGGCCAGCACGCGGTGTCCGAACCCGTCGAGGACGCTGCGCAGATGCGCGAGCCGGTCGCCCAGATTCGAACCGATGGACAGCACGGCACGGGTCATCGGCGTGCCTCCCCGGCACCCGGCACGATGAAAGTTGCCGTGCCGCAAGGTAGCTCGCTCATTCGGCGGGCTCCCCCCGGTGCCGGGAGGTGACCACCCGCACATCGGCGAAGGTGTGCGGGATCGGCGCGGACGGTTTGTGCAGCACCACCTCGACCGACCTGATCCGCGGATCGGTCATCACGTCGTCGGCGATCTCCGACACCACCGTTTCGATGAGATCGCGCGGCTCACCCTGGACGATGCGCACCGCACGCTCGGCCAGCGCGCCGTAGTCCACGGTGGCGGCCAGATCGTCGGACGCGGCGGCCACCGCGAAATCCACCCACACCGTCAGATCGACCAGGAATTCCTGACCGTCGCGGCGCTCGTGCTCGAACACGCCGTGATGCCCGTAGACGCGCAGGCCGCGCAATTCGATGCGGTCGGCGCCGCGCCGGATCACCGGATCACGCGGCGGTGCCTCGTGTTCGGCGTGGACGGGGGACCGGCTCATCGTCGAGCTCCTTGCGCACTGGGTCGGGCGGTGTCGTGCTGTGCGGCGCGCTGCCGTGCGGCATTCTGCCACGCGTCGGTGACCGTGATGGCGTCCAGCGAGGCGCGCACGTCGTGCACCCGCACGCCCCACGCGCCGTGCAGCGCGGCCAGCGCCGAGATGGTCGCGGTGGCCGTCTCCCGGCCGTCCGGCGGGCGCGGACCCGCCTCGTCGGCGAGCAGCGAACCGAGAAAACGCTTGCGCGACGCGCCGATCAGGACCGGCAGCCCGTGCGCGACCAATTCGGGTAGCGCGCCGAGCAGCGCCCAGTTGTGCTCGGCGTTCTTCGCGAAGCCCAGACCGGGGTCGAGGATCAGCCGGGAGGGGTCGACGCCCGCGGCCACGGCCAGGTCGACCTGCGCGGTGAGTTCGGCGAGCACCTCCGCGACCACGTCGCCGTAGTGGTCCGCCGGTCCGGTGTGCCGGTAGTCGGCGCCCGCCCGCCAGTGCATGAGAATCCACGGGACCCGCGCGGACGCGACCACCCGCACCATGTCGGCGTCGGCGCGGCCGCCGGAGACGTCGTTCACCACCGACACCCCGGCCTCGAGCGCCGCGGTGGCCACGGCGGCGCGCATGGTGTCCACGCTGGTCGGTACGCCCGCCGCGACCAGGCCGCGGATGACCGGAGCCACGCGCGCGGCCTCGGTCGCCGCGTCGATACGGACCGCGCCCGGCCTGGTCGACTCGCCGCCGACGTCGATGATGTCCGCGCCCGCGGCATGCAACCGCATACCGTGGGCGATGGCCAATTCGGGATCGAGGTACCGGCCTCCGTCGGAGAACGAATCGCTGGTGACATTCACCACGCCCATCACGACGCAGGAGCGTCCGGCGCGGGCCAACCCGCGCACCGGGGCGGTCGATCCCGCTTCCGACCGCGCCGTGGCGGTGTCCTGCCTGGTCGCACCAGTCGCCGCGCGCTGCGCGCCGCTCGGTTCGGACACCGCGGGACCGCTCACTTCCGGAGGATCAGATCGAGCGCCTCGGCGCGCGAGGCGGCGTTGGACTGCAGCAGTCCGCGCACGGCGGAGGTGGTGGTACTCGCGCCCGGCTTGCGGATGCCGCGCATCGCCATGCACAGGTGCTCGGCCTCGATCACCACGATCGCACCGCGCGGGTCCAGCTTGCGCATCATCGCGTCGGCGATCTGGCTGGTCAGCCGCTCCTGCACTTGCGGGCGCTTGGCGTACAGGTCGACCAGCCGGGCGAGTTTGGACAAGCCGGTCACCCGGCCGTGCGGGCCGGGGATGTAGCCGACGTGGGCGACGCCGTGGAAGGACACGAGGTGGTGCTCGCAGGTGGAGTACATCGGGATGTCCCTGACCAGCACGAGTTCCTGATGGCCCTCGTCGAACGTGGTGTTGAGCACCGAATCCGGTTCCACGTAGAGCCCGGCGAAGGTCTCCCGGTAGGCGCGCGCGACCCGGGCGGGCGTCTCGAGCAGGCCGGGCCGATCCGGGTCCTCGCCGACGGCGAGCAGCAATTCCCGTACCGCCGCTTCGGCCCGCGCCTGATCGAATGATCTGCCCGTTTCCAATGCGACGGGGCCGGGCTCCGTCACGCCGATGTCGACACCGTTGTGTTCAGCACTGTCCGGTTCGGCGAGGATGTAACCACCGCCATGCTCGTTCGCCGACAATCGAGGACACCTCCAAACTCCCGGGGCGCCGGCAATTTCTCGGCACCCCCACGATGGACGAGCCTAATCGTCATCGCTCAGTGACGACCGTTCGGTCCATCCCAATCGCCGTTGTCGCCCTCACCGTTCGGATTGGTCCGGCGCGGCTCGTCGTAGCCGCCGCGATCGCCGTACCCGTCCCGGTCGTAGCCACCTTCGGGCGCGCCCTGCGGACCCCATTGCTGGTAGCCGTGCCGCGGCTGCTGTGGCTCGCCCCAGCCCGGCTGACCCGGCTGCGGCTCGTCCCGCGGCGGCCAGCCGGGAGCCGACCATCCCGCCGGAGCGCCGTAGTCCGGCCGCGAACCGTGCGTCCCCTGGCGCGGATACGCCGGAGCGGGCGCCTGGGGCAGCGGGTAACCCGACGCGGGCGGGCGGCCGTATTGCGGCGGAGCGCCGTAACCGCTCTCGTGCGGCGGGTATCCGTTGGCGGGCTGCGGCTCGCGCTGCGCGGACGCGGCCACCGGCTCCGCGACCGGCTCCGGCGGCCAGGACTCGCCGCGCTCGGCGGCCAGCTCGCCCGGGGTCTTCACCGGCGGCTTGTCCGAAGGGACGCGGTCGCCGAAATCGTTGAACGCGGTGATGCGCGGGCGCTTCTGCACCGACGTGAGGATCTGCTCGAGATCCTTGCGGTGCAGGGTCTCCCGTTCCAGCAGCGCGGTGGCCAGGTCGTCGAGCACGTCGCGGTACTCGTTCAGGATCGCCCACGCCTCGGTGTGCGCGGCCTCGATCAGGTTGCGCACCTCCTCGTCGATCGCGCCCGCCACCTCGTGCGAGTAGTCCGAGCCCATGCCCATCGAGCGGCCGAGGAACGGATCGCCCTGCTCCTGGCCGTAACGGACGGCGCCGAGCCGGGCACTCATGCCGTACTCGGTGACCATCGCGCGGGCGATCTTGGTGGCCTGGTCGATATCGGAGGACGCGCCGGTGGTCGGCTCGTGGAACACCAATTCCTCGGCCGCGCGGCCGCCCATCGCCATCACCAGGCGGGCGATCATCTCCGAGCGGGTCATCAGGCCCTTGTCGTCCTCGGGCACCGTCATGGCGTGGCCGCCGGTGCGACCGCGGGCCAGGATGGTGACCTTGTAGACCGGCTCGATGTCCGGCATCGCCCAGGCGGCCAGGGTGTGGCCGCCCTCGTGGTAGGCGGTGATCTTCTTCTCGTGCTCGCTGATGATCCGGCTCTTGCGCCGCGGACCGCCGATCACGCGATCGACCGACTCCTCCAGCGATTCGCCGGTGATCATCGCGCCGTTCTCGCGCGCGGTGAGCAGGGCGGCCTCGTTGATCACATTGGCCAGGTCGGCGCCGGACATGCCGACGGTGCGCTTGGCCAGGCCGTCCAGGTCGGCGTCCGGGGAGATCGGCTTGCCCTGCGAGTGCACCCGCAGGATCGCGCGGCGACCGGCGAGGTCGGGGTTGCCCACCGGGATCTGCCGGTCGAACCGGCCGGGACGCAGCAGCGCCGGGTCGAGGATGTCGGGCCGGTTGGTCGCGGCGATCAGGATGATGCCGGTGCGGTCGCCGAAGCCGTCCATCTCGACCAGCAGCTGGTTGAGGGTCTGCTCGCGTTCGTCGTGACCGCCGCCGAGGCCCGCGCCGCGCTGGCGGCCGACCGCGTCGATCTCGTCGACGAAGATGATGCAGGGGCTGTTCTGCTTGGCCTGCTCGAACAGGTCGCGCACCCGGGAGGCGCCGACGCCGACGAACATCTCCACGAAGTCCGAACCGGAGATGGTGAAGAACGGCACACCGGCCTCGCCCGCGACGGCGCGGGCCAGCAAGGTCTTACCGGTGCCGGGCGGGCCGTAGAGCAGGACGCCCTTGGGGATCTTGGCGCCGAGGGCCTGGTAACGGACCGGATTCTGCAGGAAGTCTTTGATCTCGTAGAGTTCCTCGACCGCCTCGTCGGCTCCGGCCACGTCGGCGAACGTGGTCTTGGGCATGTCCTTGGACAGCTGTTTGGCCTTCGACTTGCCGAAGCCCATCATGCCGCCGCGCCCGCCGCCCTGCATACGGGCCATCACGAAGATGAACAGGCCGAGCAGGATGACCATCGGCAGCACGAACAGCAGGATCTGGGTGAACCAGCTCTCCTGCTTGACCACCGTGTTGTACGGGGCGCCGGAGTTCTTCACCGCAGAGAAGACCTGGGCGGAGGTCTCGCTGCCGCCCGGATACTTCGCGATGATCTTGTTCTGCCCGCCGGTGGCGTCGTTGCCGTCCTTCAGCTCGATGCGCAGCTGCTGCTCGCGATCATCGATCTGAATGTTCTGGACGTTGCTCTTGTTCTCGAGCTGGCTGAGGGCAACCGAGGTATCGACGCTCTTCCAGCCCCGCGTGTCGTTGCCGAAATAGCTGAACGCATAGATCACGAGCAGAATGCCCGAGACTATGGCCAGGGTGCGAAACACTGTCTTGCGGTTCATAGAGCGTCGGCCGGGGCGGCCAGTCCTTTCCGGTGTCTCCGGTTCTTGCCTAGCGATGCATCTGGCGCGTCCGGTTCCGCGGGGTTCGGATGCGGACAAGCCACGTTACCGCGTACGGTCTACTCGATACATCGCACAGTTCGGCTGCAGGTGCAGTACGAGGTAAACGGCCGGGGAACGACGGTGGTTCCCGATGTCTCCGGTCCGGCTTCCTCCAAGTGGCAACAATCATGGCATGTTCGGCCTATCGTGAGCGACGACACAACATCGCGGCGCGAGCGACGGGCACGTAGGCGGTAGCTCGCAAACCACGAAGGCCCCGGGAGCGCCGCAGACCAGACACGAGCGCAGGGGGTATGGACATAGTCGAGTTACGGACACCCACAGCGATACTGCGTCACGGCGGCGGCAGGCTGATCGTTCTGCGACCCGGGTCCGACGGCGAGCGCGTGCTCGATGTCCCGGTCTCCGACCTGCTGAAGGTCCGGCTGAACCGGCGCGCGGACGACGCGGTCGTCATCGAGATCTATCTGCGCTACCCGACGCCCGTGCTCACCGGCGTGCCCGCGGACCGCACCCCGCTGCCGGTCCTGATCGCCGAACACGACGTTCCGGCGGCCACCGAGATCGTCGACCGGCTCAATACACAGATCATGGCCACCCAGCGCATCGACGTCGCGGCGCCGGATCTGTGCCCGCCCGCGCCCACCTGGGGGCGCGGCGGTCCCATCCGCGCTGACGTGGAGCGGGCGACGCGCAGGATGTCCCCGCGCCGCGACGCGAAGCAGGCGATAGCGGCTCTGCATCGTTACGTGACGCCGGACGAGTACGTCCTGGAGACCGCGATCGTGGTCGCGCACCCGCCGGCGGGCAACGGTTCCGGCCTGCTCGCCGCGACCACGGCGCGGCTGCTGTTCATCGCCATCGGCGACGGCCGTTACGCGCACGAACTTCCGATTCCGGTGGTCGTGTGGGCCCGGGTCACCGACACCCCGGCCGCGGGCCGCGGCGAGATCGGTCCCGGACGCGGCGCGACGGGCATCGAGGTGCACGACGGCAGCCGGACGCTGCATTTCTCGGGCGCCGACCGCTCCGACACCGATCGGGTCACCTGCGCGGTGAACTTCGCGGTGCGCCGGGAGTCCGCCGACGGCGCCGCGGGTTCCGCCGATCCCGGTGTGGCCCAGTTGTACTCGGAGTGGGAACTGCTGGTCGAGCGGCACTCCCTCGGCATGGTCGACGACGCCCAGTTCCAGCGCTACGGTCGCGGGATCCTGCGCTCACTCCCCGACGGGAACTGAGTTCAGCGCGATCCGCCGCCACGGGCTGGTCGGGCGCAGCCACAGTCGCAGCAACTCCTTGCGGCGGTCGACACCGCCGTTCTTCAGCTCCGCCAGGTCCTCACAGGCCTGCCAATAGGTCCAGCCGGTGAGATAGGCGTCGCCGAACTGACGCCAGTTGCGGTACTTGCTCTGCGCCAGCGGCAGTGCGCGCGCCAGATAGCTCCAGGCCACGTCGGCATCGAGGTACCCGGCCGTGTAGGCCATCCTGGCCACCGCGACCACCCGGGCCAGATCCCAGGCGTGGATGTCGCTGGGCAGCGGCCGCGTCAGATGGTCGGTGAATCCGATCTTGATCGCCTGCGACCAGATGTCGTAGTCGCGGACCAGCGCCTCCGGATTGTCCATCCCCCGAAACGCGCCGACCTGCCGCAGGAACGCCCGGTGCCGGTCGGCGCGCTCACCGAACCGATCGCGCTCGCTGGCGTTGATCGAGGCCGTCACCAGCGGGTGCACCAGCGCGTAGAGCGGGGCGTGCATGCCGTCGAGCAACTGCTCCATCGACGCCTGCGCCTCGGTGCCGTCGGTGATGCCCCACGCACCGGTGAGCGTATCGATGGCCAGCTCGCGCCGATCGCCGAGCGGATGCGCTCGTTCCGGGCCGAGCAGCAGCGCGTCGTGGAACGCGTCCCAGCGCGCCGAGTAGAAGGCGCCGAGGGCCAACGCCCGCAATTCGTTGTCGGATACCGCGGCGCCGGACCAATGGTCTTCCTCCCGCTCGTCCAGCTCCGCGTACGGAAAGGTCGTCAAGGTGGGTACACCGCGCGAAGACATGCCCCGATTGTTCCCCATCCCGCGCGGCCGACGCGCGGTATTCGTGGATGGCGCCGATGTCGCCGCCGCGGACCCGGGGGCGTCCAGCGGGCGAATCGATTTCGGCCTCGGTGACTTCTTGCCCTGACGCGTGTCGTGATCTGGGGCTAGTGTGCTCGCATGTGTAGAAACATCACCGTCCTGCGTGGTCTGGAACCTGCCGCAACCGAGCAGGAAATCTATGCCGCCGCACTGCAGTACGTGCGCAAGGTCGGTGGCGTGTCCGGCCTGAGCTCGACCACCAAAGCGGCCGTCGACAAGGCCGTCGCGGCCATCGCAGAGGCGACCACCACCTTGCTCGCCGAGTTACCCGACCGGAGGGTTGCGCCGCCCACCGAGCCACCGCTGCGCCGCATCGCCGCCCGCGAAGCCGTGGGCGACTAGCCGGCGGTTCAGGGCAGGGCGTCCGTGCCGTAGACGGCGACGCACACCAGCGCGATCTCCAGCGGCAGGCCACGCTCTTCGATCGGATATCCCAGTAGTTGTTCGATCCGCTGCACGCGGTAGCGGACCGTGTTCTTGTGCACACCGAGTACTTTCGCGGTGGCCTCCGGGCTGCGTTGGCTGCGCAGATAGGCGTGCAGCGTCTCGCGCAGCCGCGCGGCGTGCGCGTCCCGCCCGGCCAGTGCGCCTAGTTCCCGCTCGACCAGCCCGCGCATGGCCGCTTCGTCCGCGCCGGCGAGATAGGCGATCTCCACCGTTCGATAGCCCGTGACCCGAGGGCCGCCCGCGGGCGCGCGCTCGGCGACCTGCCGCGCGGCGACCGCCTCACGATGACTGCGGCGGAAGCCCGCGATCCCCCCGGCGGGCACGCCGAACGCCACCCGCACCGGCGCCTCCACCTGCACCGCGGCCAGCCGCTCCACTTCGCCCGGCGCCGCGAGTTCGGCACCGTGTTCTCCGTCGTCCGTACCCGCCCACGCCCACATCGCGCTGGCACCGGACGCAACGGTGAGCACGCGCGCGCTGCCCAGTGCCGCGGCGAGCCGCGCCGCGACCCGATCCAGCAGCCCGGTCGCCTCCGCGTCCGCACCGCTGGCCTCGCCGGTCGGCTCGTCGGTCCACAGCACGAAGGCCAGGTGCCGCTGTGACAGGCGGTATCCCAGC
This sequence comes from Nocardia sp. NPDC047654, assembly GCF_043205035.1. Taxonomy (NCBI): domain Bacteria; kingdom Bacillati; phylum Actinomycetota; class Actinomycetes; order Mycobacteriales; family Nocardiaceae; genus Nocardia; species Nocardia sp. NPDC047654. The sequence continues at coordinate 76,441 of NZ_JBIDDF010000004.1, read as the reverse complement.
CGCACCGACGCCTGCTCGACATCCACGTCGTCGCCGTCCAGCAAGGCGCGCACCGTCTCGGCGCGCCGGTTGAGCGCGGCGCGCAAGACCTGCTCGCGCTCCTCCATGTAGGTGTCGGTGAGCAACTCGACCGAGGTGCTGATCCACTTCGTGGCCCGCTCGAACAGCCGCAGCAGCACCACGCGCTCGAGTTCCGGCGTGGCCTGCCGCTGCTCGACGACCTCGGTCATGTAGTCCAGCACCGCCTCCATGCCCACGTGATAGACCCGCAGCAGCAGCCGCAGCTCGAAGCCGCGCCGGGCCACGCTGCGCGCGAACGCGTGCGCCTCCTCCGGCAGCGAGAACTCGAAGGCGTCGCTGGCCAGGCGGCTGAGCACGATCCTGGCGTGCGCCCGGGTGCTGGCCGCGAGGTCGCGGCGCATATCGCGATCGGCGAGTTCGGGGATGCGCGCGATGATCACGTCGTCGAGCCGGGTGACGATCCGCTCCAAGACTTCCGCGCGGGTCGTCTCGTAGACGTATTCGGCCAGCCAGTCGCGAACTTCGTCGGGAGCCGGGCTCGGCCGGACCGCGCCGCCCCGCGGCGGACCACCGGTCATCGCGCTCTCCTTCGACTCGGCGGACACTGAGCCATTCTTTGTACCAAGAAAACAAATTTGCCTGTTTTCCTTGACAATCCGGGCCAAGAAACTTGGTTCGGATTGTGTCACGATCATAGTTCAGTGGCCTGCCTCACAGCAGTCAGCAGACCGCGGTTCAACACAACGTCAGTGGGAGAACAGCAGTGACCAACACCGAACCAGCGCCCGCGACCGAGGCGCAGGCACGCGAAACGACCGCGAAGAAGGACGGTCCCGCCGTCATCGAGGTGCGCAATCCCGGCACGGGCGAGGTCGTCGGCACGGTGCCGGACGAGACCGCGGACGCGGTCGCGTCCGCGGTCCGCGAACTGCGGCTGTATCAGCCGGAATGGGAGGCGATCGGCCCCGAAGGACGCAAGGTCTGGCTGCTGAAGTTCCAGGACTGGTTGATCGACAACACCGACCGGCTGGCCACCGTATTGCAGTCGGAAACCGCGAAGCCCCGGGTGGACGCCCTGATCGACCCCGGTTTCGCGACCGATCTGATCGGCTACTACGCCCGCCGCGCGGCGAAGTTCCTGGCCGACGATCACCCCTCGCCGCACAGCCCGCTGGCCCGCGTCAAGCGGCTGACCACGGTCTACCGGCCCTATCCGGTGGTCGGCGTCATCACACCGTGGAATTTCCCGCTGGCCATGCCGGTGATGGACGTCTTCCCCGCGCTCGCCGCCGGGGCGGCCGTCATCCTCAAGCCCTCCGAGGTGACCCCGCTCTCGGCGCTCGAACTGGCCAAGGGCTGGGCCGAGATCGGCGCGCCGCCGGTTTTCGCGGTGGTCACCGGCGCGGGCGCGACCGGAGCGGCCGTGGTCGGCAACGCCGACTACATCCAGTTCACCGGCTCGACCGCGACCGGCCGCAAGATCGCCGCCGCCTGCGTGGAACGGATGGTGCCCTACAGCCTGGAACTGGGCGGCAAGGACCCGGCCATCGTCTTGGCCGACGCCGACCTCGAGCGCGCCGCGCACGGCATCGCCTTCGGCGGCATGTTCAACTCCGGCCAGGTCTGCATCTCGGTGGAGCGGGTGTACGTCGAGGCACCGGTGTACGACGAGTTCGTCACCAAGCTCACCGCCAACGTCAAGGCGCTGCGCCAGGGCCTGGACGGGCGCGATTCCAAATACGACGTGGGAGCGCTGGCCAACGAGAACCAGGTGGCGATCGTGCAACGCCACGTCGAGGAGGCCGTCGCGGCGGGCGCCAAGGTCCTCACCGGCGGCAAGCGGGCCGGATTCGGCACCGCCTTCGAGCCGACCGTGCTGGTGGACGTCGATCACTCCATGTCCTGCGTCACCGAGGAGACCTTCGGCCCGACGCTGCCGGTGATGAAGGTGGCCGACGAGTCCGAGGCGGTACGGCTGGCCAACGACTCCGTCTACGGCCTCTCGGCGTCGGTGTGGACCGGCGACAAGGAGCGGGGCGAGCGGATCGCCCGGCAACTCAACGCCGGTGCGGTCAACATCAACGACGTCTTCGCCAACCTGTTCAGCTATGCCCTGCCGATGGGCGGCTGGGGCCTGTCCGGTGTCGGCGCCCGCTGGGGCGGCGCGAACGGTGTGCGCAAGTACTGCCGTCAGCAGGCGATCACCACGCCGATCCTGCCGACCCAGCAGAAGGAACTGTTCTGGTACCCGTACTCGATGCCGAAGTTGCTGTTCGCACTCGGCGCGATGCGTGCGGCGGGGGCGCGCGGCCTGCGCCGCCTCGACCTTCCGGCCCTGCTGAAGCTGAAGGGAGACGACAAGTGACCGACGCGAAGCAGATCCGCGGCAAGGTCGTCGTCATCACCGGCGGCGCCCGCGGCATCGGGCTCGCCACCGCGACCGCGCTGCAAGCCCTCGGCGCGCAGATCGCGATCGGCGACATCGACGAGACCACGGTCAAGGAGTCGGGCACGGCACGCGGCTTCGAGCTCTACGGCAGGCTCGATGTGACCGATCAGGATTCGTTCGACGGGTTCCTGGACGAGGTGGAGCGCACCCTCGGCCCGATCGACGTGCTGATCAACAACGCGGGCATCATGCCGACCGGCAAGCTTGTGGACGAGCCGGATCCGCTGACCAGGCGCATCCTGGACATCAACGTTTATGGCGTGATCCTGGGCTCCAAACTGGCGCTGCGCCGGATGCTGCCGCGCGGCAGCGGGCACATCATCAACATCGCCTCGCTGGCCGGTGAGGCCCACATCCCGGGTCTGGCCACCTACAACGCCAGCAAGCACGCGGTGCTGGGATTCACCGACACGCTGCGGGAGGAGTACCGCGGCACCGGCGTGCGCTTCTCCTCGGTGCTGCCCACGCTGACCAACACCGAATTGGGCTCCGGCGTCACCGCGCCCAAGCTGATGCGCGCCGCCGAACCGGAGGAGATCGCCGACGCCGTCGCGAAGCTGATCGTCGCGCCGAAGTCGAAGGTCAGGGTGACCGCGGTGGCCGGATTCATCTCCCAGTTCGTCGGGCTGCTGCCGGAAGCGCTCGGGGACGGCATCGGCCGGGCACTCGGGTCCGGCCGCGCCTTCCTCGCCGACGTCGACGCGGACAAGCGCAAGGCCTACGAGGAGCGCGCCCGCGGGGTGTGAGACACAGCGCTGAGCCGAGGCGCCGCGGCCGGGATTCGTCTCGGTCGCGGCGCCTCGCTTTGTACAGCGGACGCACAGCGAGCGCCCTTCACCCACCGTCATGTGAGGAAAATCACGCGAGGTCTCGATTACATCGACCAGACGGTCAGGGGCAAATTCTCAGCCGGTGATCGGCGCCCGCAGGGATGTCCACAATCCGCCATTGACCCTCCGGCAATGACCTCATTCGTGCTGGTCAACTGCCCAACTATGACAGCAGGAGGGCAACAGCTGCGCGCATGCCGAGAATTCGCCAACCGGTTGATGCGCAACACCATCACAGGCAATATGCTGTCCCTAACAAACCTGCCGACTGTTTCGGCACCCGTATCCGAACTTTTCGGCCTGATAAGCCTGGAAATTCCGGACTGATTCTGATAGCAAGGGGCTATGGACCCGCATTTGCGCGACCTGCGGTATTTCGTCGCCGTCGCTGAGGAACTGCACTTCACCAACGCCGCTCAGCGGCTGCACATCGCTCAACCCACCCTGTCGCGTCAGATCCGTCAGCTGGAACGTCAGCTCGACGTGGTCCTGTTCGACCGCAACCAGCGCAGTGTCGCACTGACCGTCGCGGGCAAGGAGCTGCTCGAAGGCGCCCGCAAGATCTTGGAGCTGTGGGAGGTCACCAACGTCTCGCTCCAGGAGGCGGGCGAGGTGTTGCGCGTCGGCATCCAATCCGCGCTGGGTCGCGGTCTGCTCAGCGATCTGGAGAGCGCGAGCGGGCATCGCCTCGCACTGCACGCCGCTTCATGGACCGACCCCTCCAGCGGGCTCGCCGGGCGCCAGGCCGACCTCGCTCTGGTCTGGCTGCCGCTGCCGGACCAGAGCCGCTATCGCTGGCAGGTGCTGCGCACCGAACCGCGGTGGGTACTGCTTCCGGAGAACCACCCGCTGGCCGTCTCGGAGACCATCGAGTTCGCCGATCTGCTCGACGAACCGTTCGTCGCGCTGCCCACCGAAGCCGGTGCGGTGCGCGATTTCTGGCTCGGCAACGACGGACGCGCCGGCCGTCCGCCGAAGATCGGCGCCGAGGCCGCGACCGCCGAGGACAAGCTGGAAGCCGTGAGCCTCGGCCTCGGCGTGTGCCTGCTCGCCGAGAACAACGTGCCGATGTACCGCTGGCCGGGGCTGACCGCGCGTCCTGTGTCGGGGCTCGCACCGTGCGAGCTGGCCGTGGCGTGGCGGGCCGACGACAACCGGCCGACCATCCTCGAGTTCGCGGGCCGGGCCGTCGACGGCGGATTCGCCGCGCAGCAATCGCCGGTCAGCGTCTGAATCGGCCCGCCGTGGTTGCGGGCGCCGTGCGCTGCCACGGATAGTGGGCCTCCAGTTGCGCGGCCAGCCGTAGCAGGGTGGATTCGCTGCCTGGCGGCCCAGCGAGCTGGGCCGCCACCGGCGTACCCGACCGGGGATGCTCGCCCATGGGGACGGATGCGGCCGGCCAGCCGACCAGATTCCACAGCGGAGTGAAGGGGGCGAATCGCGCGCCCGCGAGCAGCGTGGCCGGCCGATTGCGGAAGTGCCAGGCCCGCACCGGGGGCGGCGGGGCGGCGAGCGTGGGAGTGATCACCACGTCGTAATGCTCGAAGAACTCCAGTAGTCGCGCCTCGACCCGGTCGATCTGGGCGGGCCGCGCGAGCCGTAACCGATGCACCGTCCGGCCCAGGGCCAGTCGATGCCGGGCTCTCCGGGATAGCTGGTCGGGCTCGGGTAGCGCGGGAGCATCGCGCGCACCGAGGGCCAGCCAGCGTAGGGATGCCGCGAACAGCGCGTTTCCGTACGGTAGCGCGGTCGGTTCGACGAGATGGCCTGCCGCCGCGGCCAGCGAGGCCGCTCTGCGGGCCGCGGCCGTCCAGTGCCGGTCGACGCGCGTCAGGCGAGAAGGTGGATCCACGGCCAGTCCGATCCGTAGTCGGGCGGGTGGATCCACCTCCGCTAGGTCCGGCCGCGCCGCCAGCACCGACAGCGCCAACGCGGCGTCGTCCACGCTCGTCGCGAGGACACCGCTTTCGACCAATCCGGACCAGGCGCCCGCACCGGGGACGGTGTACTGCCCGGGCTTGATCCCGAAGACGCCACAGCACGCGGCGGCGACCCGCACCGCGCCCAAGCCGTCGCAGCCGTGTGCCACCGGGACCAGCCCGGCCGCGACGGCGGCGCCAGCCGCGCTTCCCGCGTTGCGTGCGGGGTTCCACGGATTGCGGACGACCAGTTCCGTGCCCGCGCTGGTCACCCATCGGCTCAGCTCGGGCGCCGTCACGAGGCCAACGACCACCGCGCCCGCCGCGCGCAGCCTGGCCACCACCGGATGATCCGCGTCGGCTGCCGGGCCCCACGGCACCGGCTCGCCCGCGATCGGGAGGCCGTGTTCGACCGCGACCGGGACACCGGCCAGCGGGAGTACGTCGAGGTCGTCGCGCTCCATCAGACCGACCGACTCGGCCATCGCCTGTTCGGCCCGGACAACGCTGAACGCGGTGCGTTCGCGGTCCGCCGCCGAGATCCGCGTCCCGGCATCCGCGGCCACCTGGCCGGGGTGCAGCAGGCCGTCTCGCACGCACGCCGCGATCGTCGCGGCCGGACCGCGTTCGAGACCGGCCTCGGCTTCCCGAGCGCTCTGCGGCCGTACGCCCGCGCCGGCCCCGAGCGGTCGGATAAGGACCGGTTCGCTGGTCTTCGCATTCGGAATGGTTGTTCGCGGCGCGGCGCGTCCCGCCGATATCGAGCCGTCCGCCACCATTGCGGCCTCGTCAGACATGTGCTGGTCATCCCCCGTCGCGTCGTTGTCGAAATCGGGTGATCCACTGTCGTGCCGCAAGTTATCATTTCGAATACGGCACGGGGGATGATGGTGTGGGGTGTGGCGGAAATTTCCGGCCATCCGACAACGACCGATGCGGATTCCGCGGCGTCCGCCGAGCCACAAGGTCCGAGCATGAGTGTGAACTCTGGAAGAAGTTCCGATCCCGACACAGGTGTTTCCACCCGTCCGAGGGGTGGCGAGTTGTCGCATGCCGAATCCGACGCGGTAGCGGCGTTCTCGGCGGCATGGAAATCGACCCGGCGCCCGCCGACGATCGCCGATTACCTACCCGACGCCACCACATTGCGTCGCGAGGCATTGCTCGAGCTGATCCGCGTCGACTTGCGCCATCGCTGGTTGCGTCGCCCGGCGACGGCCACGAGCACCGTGCCGGAACCGGCCACGCGGCTGCGTTTGGCCGATTACTGCGCCGAATTTCCCGAACTCGCGTCCGACGATATTCCGGCCGGTCTGGTGTACGAGGAGTTCGTCATCCGCCGCCAGAGCGGCGAGCGAGTGGATCCGCGCGAATGCCTGCGCGAATATCCGCGTCAGGCCGAGCAACTGCGCGAGTTGTTGAACACCGACGACATCGATCAGAGCACCCGCCGCGCGACTACCGAGGATTCTTCCCGGACCGTGTTGGCGCATACCGGATCGGTCCTCGCCGACACCGCATTGAACCGAACCGCCGAGTCTCTTCGTGATTCCGAGGTGACCAGAACGACCGCCGCCGATCTGACGGGCACGGCCACCGCCGCGCCCACGACGATCGGGACCGGGCCGGGCCGCTCCGACCCGCTCGACCGCATCGAGATCGGTCAGCGCATCGATGACTTCGATCTGCTGACCGGTCTGGGCAGCGGCGCTTTCGCCCGGGTCTTCCTGGCCCGGCAGCGCTCGCTGCAACGGCTGGTCGCGGTCAAGATCTCCTTGGACCACGGCACCGAGCCGCAGACGCTGGCCCAGCTCGACCACGACTACATCGTGCGGGTCTTCGACCAGCGGCTGCTCGACGACGCCGAGGGCGCCGCACGCAGGCTGCGACTGCTCTACATGCAGTTCCTCCCCGGTGGCACGCTGCTGGGGGTGTTGCGCTGGGTGCGCGCCACCCCGCCCGCCGAGCGCAGCGGGCGGCTCCTGCTGGACGCCGTGGACGCTGCCATGGAGGAGAAGGGCGAGATCCGGCCGACCGATTCCAGCGTGCGCGCCGAGATCGCGAAGCTGAGCTGGCCGGAGACGGTGGCCTGGCTGGGTCGCAGGCTGGCCGAGGCGCTGGACTACGCCTCCTCGCACGGCGTGCTGCACCGCGACGTGAAACCGGCCAACGTCCTGCTCACCGCCGAGGGCGTGCCGAAGCTGGCCGACTTCAACATCAGCTTCAGCCGCAACGTGGAGGGCACCAGCCCGGTGGCCTACTTCGGCGGTTCACTGGCCTACATGTCGCCGGAACAGCTGGAGGCCTGCCATCCCAGCTTCGGCCGCAGCGCCGCCGACCTGGACACCCGTGCCGACATCTATTCGCTGGGCGTGGTGCTGTGGGAGTTGCTCACCGGCGCGAAGCCGTTCGACGACCGGACGGCGGGCGCGGGCAACCAAGGCGACGACACCGCACTGGAGGCCATGCTGGAGCGGCGCAGCGCCGGCGTGAACGAGGCCGCGTTGGCGCGGGTCCCGGCCGACTGCCCCGCCGCCTTGTGCCGCGTACTGCGGACCTGTCTCGCCCCGGACCGAGACGACCGCTGGTCCAGTGGCACCATCCTGGCCAGGCAGCTGGAGATGTGCCAGGACGCCCGCGCCCGCGAGCTGGTCGACCCAGCGCCGAACAGCTGGCGGCGGCGGCTGCGCCCGCACATCGTCCCGGTGTCGCTGGCGGCCATGGCGCTGCCGAACGTGCTCGCCTCGCTCTACAACATCCAGCACAACCAACACCTGATCATCAGCCGGATGACCGAGGAAGCCCAGCAGACCTTCCTCGTCATCACCGGCGCCGTGAACGCGATCTTCTTCCCGACCGGAATCGCGCTCGTGCTGTACATGGCGAGATACGTGCTGACGGTGCCGCGCGGCCTGCGCAAGGGGCGACGATACGACCCGGAAACCCTGCGGCGTGCCCGACGCGACGCGCTGCTGATGGGCGACCGGGCCGTGGCCGTGGCCTTCTCGCTGTGGGTGCTGGCCGGGCCGATCTTCCTGATCGCGCTGCAAGTGTCGACCGGAGGGATACCGACGCGCTCCGTGGTGCACTTCTTCTCGTCACTGGTGGTGTGCGGTGCGATGGCGGTCGCTTATCCCTTCTTCCTGCTGACCTTCTACATGGTGCGGTGCGTCTATCCGCTGTTCCTCCGGCACGGGGACATCAGCCCTGAGGACGCGGTGTGGCTGCGCGGCCTGGACCGGCGCTGCAACGGCTACCTCGCGGTCGCCGCCTCGGTGCCGCTGCTCGCGGTCGCCGGGGTGACCTTCCTGCCCCCGTCCGACATCCCGTCGGTCATCTTCGCGGTCCGGCTGCTGTGCGTGGGCGGCATAATCGCGTTCGTGGGGACCTATCTGATCTTCCGTGCGCTGGAAGCGGATCTGCGGGCGCTGGAACGGGTGGTCGATCCCGAATCCGCCGTAACGGGGTCCTCGGAGGGCAGGTCCGCCCAAGCGAACAAGACCGCTGCGGAGACCACCACGTGAGCTTGCCCCGCACCCATGCCGTCGCCCGGTTCTCCGCCGACTGGCAGCGCAGCATCCACGGCGACCGGCTGCCACCGCAGATCCGCGACTACGTACCCGACGGCACACAGGTTCGCTTGGCGGTGCTCGTCGACCTGATCCGGGTGGATCTGCGGCGGCGCTGGGAACACGAGGGGCTCGGCAAACGGATCGCGGAGTACCGCGAGGAATTCCCCGAAATGGCGGACAGCCCGGAACTGGTCGATCTGCTGTGCGAAGAATTCCTGGCGCGCCGTGAACTCCGATCGCTGCCGCTGAAGGACTTCCTCGCCGAATATCCGGAGCGCGCCGGCGCGATACGCGAACGTCTCGCCGATTTCGCCGACGACGCGGGGACGAACGCCGAATCGAGCGAAGCCGTCGCCGCGCTGGCCGACCTCGCCCCCGGTCTGCGAATCGACGACTTCGACCTGCTCACCGATCTGGGCGCCGGGCTGCTGGGCCGCGTCTTCCTGGCCAGGCAGCGTTCCATGCAGCGGCTGGTCGCCGTCCGGTTCTCGGCGGGCCGGGCGGGCGCCCCGCGCACGATGGCCCAGCTCGATCACGCCCACATCGTGCGCGTCTTCGACCAGCGGGTGCTCAGCGCCGACGCCGCGCGCACGCTGACGGTCGCCGGTGCGCCCGCGAACGGCGGCCACGCCATCGCGAGCGCAGCCGACGCGGACGCGACTCTCGCCGCGCCACAGCCCGCCCGCCACCTCGCGCTCGCGAAGTCGGACGCCACGGTCGCAGCCCCACCGGGCCACCCCGGCGGCGACGCGACGGTCGCGCAGCCCGGCGCCCGGCGAGCCGATGCAGCTCACATCCGGCAGTCCACCACGGACGACGCGACAATCGCCCAGCCCCACACCCAACCAGCTGACGCGACACACAGCCGACGATCCACCACAGACGACGCGACAATCGCCCAGCCCCACACCCAACCAGCTGACGCGACACACAGCCGACGATCCACCACAGACGACGCGACAATCGCCCAGCCCCAC
>NZ_JBIDDF010000004.1:0-66575 GCF_043205035.1 Nocardia sp. NPDC047654 | reverse complement strand
ACACCCAACCAGCTGACGCGACACACAGCCGACGATCCACCACAGACGACGCGACGATCGCCGCGGCGGCCGATGCGTTCACCGCGCGAGAAGGCAGTGACGACACCACTGTCGCCGGTACTCGCCGCCCACGCCGCGACGGTGCGCGGATCTCCGAGCACGCTGCCGGGCTACCCCCCGGTTCCGGTGAGGGCACCGCGGTTCTCGCCGCTCCGGACGCGACGGGGGTTTTCGACCGACCGAACGATCCGGACGCGACTATCGCGGGCCCGCCGGCCCACGCAAGCTCCGCGCCCGGCCGACCGCGGTTCGTACCGGACGCCCTCGCGACCGTCCCCCCGCGCCTGGTCTACATGCAGTACCTCCCGGGCGGCACGGCGGTCGGTCTCCTCGAACAACGCCGTCGCGGCTCGGTGACCGAGGGCGGCGCACTGCTGCTGCGCGCGCTGGACACCGCCATGGAGGCCAAGGGCGAGATCCGGCCGTCGGATTCCAGCGTTCGTGCCGAGATCGCCCGCTTGACCTGGCCGGAGACCGTGGCGTGGGTGGGCAGGCGGTTGGCCGATGCCCTGGACTACGCCGAGCACCACGGCGTGCTGCACCACGACATCAAACCGGCGAACGTGCTGTTCACCGCGGAGGGCATCCCGAAGCTGGCCGACTTCGCTCTCGGCGAGGCGGCCCGCGCTTCGGCGCCGCACGGTCCCGGCGCGACCGGCGCCCTGGCCTACCGCTCCCCGGAGCAGCTGGCCGCTTACCTCGATCCCGCCGCGCCCGCCCCCGGCAACAGCAGCGACGTGTACTCCCTCGGCGTGCTGCTGTGGGAGATGCTCACGGGCGCTGTTCCGTTCGACGATCCGCCGCTCACCGAGGACGGCCCCGCCGCCGAGACGTACGCGGCGATGCTCGCGGTGCGCCGCCGCGGCGTCTCGGCGGAGGCGCTCGCGCGCCTACCGGAAGACACCCCCGCCGCGCTGCGCCGCGTGCTGCTGGATTGCCTGCACGCCGATCCGGAACGCCGCTGGCGCGGCGGCGCGGAACTCGCGGGCCAGCTCGACCTGTGCCTGGACGCCCGCGCTCGCGACCTGGTCGATCCCCCTCCCGACAGCCTCGCCCACCGAGCCCGCGCATGGCTGCTCCCGGTCGCGGCGCTGTGCGTAGGCGTGCCGAACGTGCTGGCCAGCTTCTACAACATCCGGCTGAACCAGAGCCTGATCATCGACCGGATGTCGGCCGCAGACCAGGAGAAGTTCGCGGCGGTGGGATTGATCAACAATCTTGTCGCGTTCCCGGTCGCCGCACTGCTGCTGCTGTTCATGACCCGGCGGCCGCTCACCATCGCGTACCGCCTCGGCCGCGGCTCCGGGTATTCCGCGCGCACGCTCGCGAAAGCGCGCCGCGACACCTTGCTGATGGGCGACTGGGCGGTGTGGATACCCTTCGGCTTCTGGCTGGTCGCGGGCATCATCTGGCCGCTGGGACTGGCCTCCTCCGGCGTCGCGCTGCCGCGCGGCACCTTCCTGCACTTCTTCGCGGCGCAAGTGGTGTGCGCGGCGATCGCGCTGGCCTATCCGTTCTTTCCGATCATGGTCTACGCGGTGCGCTCGATCTATCCACAACTTCTGGTGCGCGGCGGTATCGGTCGCGACGACGAACGTCAGCTGCGCGCGCTGGCCAGGCGCGGCAGTCTCTATCTCGGTGCGGCGGCGTCGGTTCCGCTGCTGGGGGTGGCGAGCGCGACCTTCGTCGAGGCCACCGACCTGGAACTGGTGATCGTTCCGGTGCGCGTGCTGAGCGTGGGTGGCATCCTGGCATTCGTGCTGACCTATCGACTCTTCCGGCTCCTCGAAGCGGATCTGCTCGCGCTGGCCAGGGCGATCCCGCAACGTCCGCGATGACCACTCCGCGCCCGCTCGGGCAACTGGTGAGCCTCTCGCACGTCCACGATCCGGTCACCACCCCGCTGTACCCGGGCGATCCGGAGTTCCGCGCCGACGTGATAGCCACGATCGCGGACGACGGCTACCACCTGCGCTATATCCAGCAGGGCGAACACACCGGAACCCATTGGGGCGCACCGGTTCATTTCCGTGCCGACGGGCTGGCCGCACACGAACTGGAACTGGACGATCTGCTGTTGCCCGCGGTGCGGATCGATGTCCGGCAACGCTGCGCGAACGATCGCGACTACGCGATAACGGTCGACGATCTGACGCGGTGGGAAGCCGAACACGGCCGGATTCCGGACGGCGCGGCAATAATCGCCTGGACCGGCTGGGACGCCAAGTGGGGTACGCCGGAATTCGTCGGCACGGGTGAATCCGCCGGTCGGCAACCAGGTTTCGCGGTAGCGACGGTGGAATGGCTGCTGCGCGGCGGCAGGCTCGGTCGCCGTGGCGCGCTCGGCATCGACACGTTCGGCCCCGACGTGGGCGCCGACGAGACGTACGCGGTGTCCAAGCTGCTCTACGGCGAGCACCGGATCAGCTTGGAATGCTTGGCGAACCTGGCCGCGCTGCCCGCGACCGGGGCGTGGGTGCTGGTCGGCGGACCGCTTTACCGCGGCGGTTCCGGTTCTCCGGCAACGATCTTCGGCATCCTGCCCGGCTGAGTCTCAGCCGCCGTAGACCTTCGGGTCCAAGGTGCCGATGTAGGGCAGGTCGCGGTAGCGCTCCGCGTAGTCGAGGCCGTAGCCCACGACGAACTCGTTCGGGATGTCGAAGCCGACGTGCGCGACCTCCACGGGCGTGCGTAGCGCGTCGGGCTTGCGTAGCAGGGTGACCACCTCGAGCGACGCCGGATTGCGGGTGGACAGGTTGCGCTTGAGCCAGGACAGCGTGAGCCCGGAGTCGATGATGTCCTCGACGATCAGGACGTTGCGGCCCGCGATGTCCTTGTCCAGGTCCTTCATGATGCGCACCACGCCGGAGGACGAGGTCGACGACCCGTAGGACGAGACGGCCATGAACTCCATCTGGGTCGGGATCGGCAGGGCCTTGGCCAGGTCGGTCATGAAGAAGATGGCGCCCTTGAGCACACCCACCAGCAGCAGATCGCCCTCGGGAGCATCGGGCGGATACCGCTTGGCGATGAGTTCGGCCAGCTCCTGGGTCTTGGCGGCGATCTGTTCCTCGGTGATCAGCACCGACGCGATGTCGTCCCCGTACACGTCAGCCGGATTCCCTTCCGTGGTGGTGAGCCCGTTGGGCCGGTTGGGTCTGCTTCATCGGTCCGATGCCATCCTCGCCCAGCCGCAGTGTCAGCCTGCCATGTTCACGCCCGGCGACCAACCTGCAATCCGGCCGTCCTCCGCCGACCGCCACGCCGCCCTGCCCGCGCCAAGCCGTAACCAGTTCGTCGACTGCCTGTAAATGCTTGGTGGTCAGGGCTTTCGCCCCGTTGTCGAGCAGCCATGCCCGAATCGCCCGTTTACGGAGGGCCGCGGGCGCAGTGGCGAGGGTCTCGATCACCAGCGCCCGCCCATCACTCGCGGTGTGCCGCAGCTCGGCGGCGAGCGCGTCCAGGACGGCGCCGTCCTCCCGCAACTGTTCGGCTGTGCGTGCCAGCGCGGGGGCCACCCCGCCGCCGAGAATCCGCTCCAGCAGCGGCAACGCCTCGGTGCGCAGCCGCACCCTGGTGAACTCCGGCGCCGCGTTGTGCGGATCGTCGTGCGGCGTCACGCCCAGGTCGGCGCACATCTGCCGGGTGGTCTCCCGGCGCACGACGAGCAACGGCCGCCCCCACGGCTCGGCCCAGGCGGCCATCCCTTGGATCGAGCGGCCGCCCGAGCCTCGCGCGAGCCCGAGCAGCACCGTTTCGGCCTGGTCGTCGAGGGTGTGCCCGAGCAGCACCGGCAGGTCCGCGCGCGCCGAGTCCAGCGCGGCATAGCGGGCCCTGCGAGCGGCGGCTTCCACACCGCCCTCGGTGCCGACCTCGACCGTGAGCACCCGGGCGGACCGGCAGCCCATGGCCAGGGCTTGTGCCGCCGCCGTGGCGGCAACGGTCCCGGAACCGGGTTGTAGGCGATGATCGACCACCAGAGCGTCGACCGCGTTCGTTTCGACCACCGCCGCCGCGGTGAGTGCCAGCGAATCCGCGCCACCGGACAAAGCCACCGCGACTGCCTGTTCTTCGGTCTCGCGCGGCCCGTAAACGCTCAGCCAGTCGCGGACCGCCCTGCGGGCGGCGAGCACGGCCGCGGTCTCGGGCAGCCGCCGGGGGGTGCCCCCAGCGAGCGCTCGCCCGGGACCGGATAACCCGGTCTCCGACCCGAAGCGCCCGGGTGTAGTTCCTGGCGCACGCCCCATGGGCGCAGCCTACCGGCCGATCGCGACCGGCGATCCATCGCAGTGGCCCTGCTCGCTCAGGCCAGCACGCGCTCGATCCAGCGCTGCGGATGCTCGATCTCGTCGGTGCGCGGCAGCGTGTCGGCATCGGTCCACACCGTGTTGAACCGCGTCATCCCGACGGTGCCGACCACCTCGTCGACGAACTTCTTGCCGCGCACGTATTGGGCGACCTTCGCGTCCACGCCGAGCAGGGCGCGCAGGAGACGTTGCACCGGGTTGGTCGGACGCCTGCGCCGCTGGTCGAACGCGGTGCGGATCTGCTCGACCGACGGAACCACCGCCGGGCCGACCGCGTCCATGACGTGGTCGGCGTGCCCCTCCAGCAGGGTGCCGAGCATGAGCAGCCGGTCCAGCGCCTCACGCTGCGGCGGCGCCTGGGTGGCGCGCAGCAGACCCACCACACCGCGCGCGGCCGGGTCCTCGGAGGCCGCCCCGCGCCGACGGTCGCGCACCTCGTCGACCAGCCGGGACAGCATCTCGCTCACCGGCTCGTCGGCCACTTCGCCGAGAATCTCGACATTGGCGCGCATGTACTCCCCGAGCCAGGGCGCGGAGGAGAACTGCACCCGGTGGGTGACCTCGTGCAGGCAGACCCACAGCCGGAAGTCGCTCGGCGACACCCCGAGGGCCCGTTCGACGGCCACGATGTTCGGCGCGACCAGCAGCAAGGTGCCGTCCGACCCGGTGAACGGGTCGTATTGACCGAGGATCGCCGTGGACAGGAAGGCGAGCATCGCGCCCGCCTGCACACCGGCGGGTTTGCCCGCGAGGACTTTGCGGTCCGGCCCTGCCGCACCGGTCCCGGTGAGCTGGGCCATCGAGTCGGCCGCCGCCGTGATCCACCCCGGCCGGTCGACGATCCTGGCCGCCGGGACCGGCCGGTCGTCCAGCAGTCCGCTGACCTCACGTACCGGCGCCTCCGCCCGCACCGAGGAATCGGCGAGTTCGACGACCACCTGTTCGGCGGAGTAGCGCGACGTGCGCGGACCCGCCGGAACCAGAGCGGAGCCGGTTTTCGCGGCCAAGCGCCAATCGACCACGCCGGACAGACCCGAGCGGCCCTTTCGCCGCTCGACCCCATCGGCGGAGCCGAGTTCAGCTGCCTCGGAACCTTGCTGGGTCATGATCAACCACCCGTCAGGAGCATCCACAATTTCGCAGCGTGCCTGCGATCGCGTCCAACGCGGGCCTGCTCACCTCCGGCGGTCGATCGTTCGACATCAAAGCGAAGGTCAGCACCCGCCCATCGGCGTCCAGCACATACCCGACCAACGCGCTGGACACCGACAGAGTTCCGGTCTTGGCCCGCACCCAGCCCGCGCCCTGACGGTCCCGGGCGACGTAACGGCTGGTCAGCGAGCCCGTCGCACCCGCGACCGGCAGATCGTCGAGCATCGGCGCCAAGGTGGCCGCGACCCGGTCGTTCTCCGGCTGGGCCTTGGTACCGGCCGGTTTCACCGCCGTGGCACCGGTGGGCTCGGCCGCACTCGCCACGACCCGGTCGAGCAACCGCGCGGGAATCCGGTCGTCCACCGAAAGCCCGCTGCTGTCGTGCATATCCAGGCCGGACAGATCGAAACCGGCCTTGCTCAGCGCCGCGCGCACCGCGGTGGCCCCGCCGGTGAACGACGCCTCGCCGCCGGTGGCCGTGGAGATCTCCCGTCCGATCGCCTCGGCGAGCACGTTGTCGGAGTAGACCATCATGTCGCGCAACCGGTCGCGCAGCGGCGCCGAGCGCACGGAGGCGATCTCGGCCGCGCCGGCGGGCGCGGTGCCCGCGCGGACCTTGGCCGGGTCCAACCCCAGATCGGCGGCCAAGCGCCGCCCGGCGTCGAGAGCAGGCGTCGCGGTGCGCGGCGAGTACTCGACGAGCGGTTGCAAGCGGCCACCGTCGATCATCACCGGCTCGATCGGGGCGATGGAGCCCTCGGGGATGTCCACCGGGTCCCAGCCCTGCGCCATGGTGGGGCCGGTGTAGGCGGAGGTGTCGACGACGATCGTGTCCACCGCGCGCCCGGCCGACTTGATCTGGGTGACCAGGTCGGACAGCCGCGGCCCGTTCGGGTAGTACCCCTTGCCGTCCGGTTGCGCGGTGAGCGTCGGGTCGCCGCCGCCGACCAGTACGAGTTCGTTCGGCGCAGCGCCCGCGACGACCTTCGTGATCACCCGGCGCTCGCCGGGCAGCGTGAGCAGGGCCGCCGCGCTGGTGAGGATCTTCGCGGTGGACGACGGGATCATCGGCCGGTTCGCGTCGCCGCTCCACAGCACCATCCCGCTGTCGGCGTCGGTCACCTGACCTGCGAACGCGCCGAGGTCCGGATTGGCGATCACCGGGGCGAGCGCGGCGGCGATCCCCGCGGGGCTCGGCGCGGAATCGGTGGACCGGGCGGGACCGACCTGCGGAGACGGCTCGACCGGAGCGGGCGGGTCGGCGATGGTGAGGCCACCGTGCCGGAACTCGTCGGTCCACGGCCGCACCGCGAGCAGTGTCACGGCGGCGGCGACGATCAGGACGACCACCGTGCTCGAGATCCAGATCCACCTGTTGCGGCGCCGCCGGGCGGCCAGCCCACCGATGTTCTCGTTGCCACCAAACACGTCGCCGCCGCTCTCCTGACCGATTCCCGCAGCAGCCGCCTGCCGCACCCATATCCGCGACGCCCACACTATCCTCGTTGCGCAACCGTTCCCCTGAACAACCTGGCGAGTCGGCGCACTCCGCAGCGGCCGAGTCGGCAGTCGCCGAAAAGCAGCCGAGTCGCCGAGCTCGGCACCGATGCACGAAGGAGATGGCGTGGAGTTCGACGTCACTATCGAGATCCCCAAGGGTTCCCGGAACAAGTACGAAGTCGATCACGAGACCGGCCGGGTCCGGCTGGACCGGTTCCTGTACACGTCCATGGTCTATCCCGCCGACTACGGCTACATCGAGAACACCCTCGGCGAGGACGGTGACCCGCTGGACGCGCTGGTGCTACTGCCCGATTCGGTGTTCCCCGGCGTGATCGTGGAAGCCCGTCCGGTCGCCATGTACAAGATGACCGACGAGGCGGGCGGCGACGACAAGATCCTGTGCGTGCCCGCGGGCGACCCGCGCTGGGACCACATCCAGGATCTGAAGGATGTGCCGGAGTTCGAGCTGGCCGCGATCAAGCACTTCTTCGAGCGCTACAAGGACCTGGAGCCCGGCAAGTTCGTCAAGGGCTCGGAGTGGGTCGGACGGGCCGAGGCCGAGGCCGAGGTGGAGGCGTCCATCCAGCGTCTGAAGGACCAGGGCGGGCACTGAACGCCCTCGAGCACAACGAAAGCGGGGAGTCCGGTGGCACGGACTCCCCGCTCGGTTTTTTTCCGGGCGCGAAAGATGAAAAGGGGCACCCGGAAACCGGATGCCCCTTCTCGGCGTCAGGTGGCTCAGTAGTAGATGTACAGGTCCCAGCCGTCCCAGGACTCGATGCACTCCCAGTAGTAGCCGCCGGTGCTGGGCGACTCGCCGTCGGACCGGCAGGCGTTCAGCGTGGCGTAGGTACCGACGTAGGTGCCGCCGTAGGCGACCTCCTGGTAAACCGGCGCGGCCGAGGCCGAAGCAGCCGTCGACACCCCGGCGACGGCGGCGGTGGCCAGCAGACCAGCGGCGAGGAAGGACTTGATACGCATTGTTCTTGCTCCTGAATGCGAGGCGAAATTTCCGACGTCCCAAACGATATGGACGATCGGCGCCGCGCACAGCCACCCCTAGGGTGAGGGCAAGGCAACCCTGAGGCGAATCACCTTGCCCACCGTCGATACCCACCCTTAGGGGGCTCGGCACGGCGCACTCGCGGGGCACGGGCGCGCCGCGGGTGTCACTGGCCGCGGAATTCGGGCGCGCGTTTTTCGAAGACGGCCTTGATCGCCTCGGTGAGGTCCTCCGAAGGCAGGAAGGCGGCATTCCACGCCGAGACGTAGCGCAGGCCCGCGGCGACCTCGTCCTTGCGGCGCTGATCCAGCACATCCTTGACGCCCTGCACCACCAGCGGCGGGTTCGCGGCGATCTCGCGCGCGGTGGCGTGTGCCGCGTCCAGAACCGCTTCCTGGTCCGGGAAGACGTCGTTGACCAGGCCGATCTTCTCCGCGCGTGCGGCGTCGATGTCCTTGGCGGTGTAGGCCAGCTCCCGCAGGTGACCTTCGCCGATGATGCCGGGCAGCCGGTGCAGCGAACCGATGTCGGCGACGATCGCGACCTTGGCCTCACGCAAGCTGAACTTGGCATCCGCGCTGGCATAGCGGATGTCGACCGCCGCGATCAGATCGAGGCCGCCGCCGATGCACCAGCCGGACACCGCCGCGATCACCGGCTTGCGGCAGTCCGCCACCGCCGTGACCGAGGCCTGCATCTTGCGCAGCTCCGTGAGGAAGTCGGTGCGCGGCGCGGCCAAGGCGCGGTCGGCCATCAACGGGCCGAACGTGCCGCTCATCGCGGGCAGGTCCAGGCCGTAGGAGAAGTGCTTCCCGGAGCCGGTCAGCACGATCGCGCGGACGTCGGGATCGGCGTCGAGCGCCTGGAAGACCTCCGGCAGCTCGCGCCAGAAGTCGGGACCCATCGCGTTGCCCTTGCCGGGGCCGATCAGCGTCACCTGCGCGACGTGATCCTTGGTTTCGACGGTGAAAGCCTGCCAATCAGTCATTTGTACAGCGTATCGAGACCACGCCGGGCGGGTATTCCGGCCCGCGGCACCTCGGTATGCGAGGATTCGCCGTGCGATATCGCAGCGTGTAAATCCTGTGCAAATTAGCGGCGGCGCACTGGTTCCCGATTCGGGATTCAGCGGATCATGGTCGAGTCAGCAAACCTCATTCGCCGGTTTTCGGAGGACACCATGCTGATGCATCGGGGAATCGGCCTCGACCGGTTCAACGGTCTGCCGCGCGGTCGCGCGATTCATGCCCTCTACGAGTGCTGCTGCAACGTGACGTGGGCCGCGACGCTGGCCGACGCTCGGCCCTATCCGGATCGGGACGCCCTGCTGAGCAAGGCCGATGTGGAACTGCTCGCGCTGTCCCAGCGGGACGTCGATCGCGCCTTCGAAGGGGTTGCGCACGAACCGATCTCGTCGCACTGCCTGTCCGAACTGGCACGGGTCACCCGCGAGCGAATCGCCGGGATGCTCGGGCCGGCCGAGGGCTACCCGGAATACTGAACCGGCGGCGCGACTTGCCCGGCGTACCGACGGCAATCGCTCTACCCTGGTGAGATGCGCAGGTCGTCATTGCCACCGGTCGCCTGCCGGGTCGCGGACACCCTCATCTCCCGGGGCCATCACGGTCTCATCGTCGCCCAGCCGGAGCCGACCCACACCGCCGCGGACGCCGCACGGGCCCTCGGCGTAGATGTGGGGGCGATCACGAAATCACTGGTGTTCCTGCTCGACGACGACCCGGTGCTGCTGTTGGTCTCGGGAGCGCACCAAGTCGATCTGGCGAAGACCGGCGCGCGCCTGGACGGGACGCTGAGCCGCGCCCCCGCAGAGATGGTGCGGGCGGTGACCGGTCAGCCCATCGGGGGCGTCGCACCGGTCGGTCACCCGACCAACCTGCCCACGTGGGTGGACAGCGCGCTGGGGCGCCATCGGGAGCTGTGGGCAGCGGGCGGGCATCCGAACACCATCTTCCGCACGTCGTTCCCGGAATTGCTGCGGATCACCGCGGGTCTTCCGATCGATGTCGACTGACTCGACGCCCTCGCGGCGAGCCCGGTGCCGCACGAGTGCGATCAATGCCACCCGCACCGGCGGGGCGTCCGGGCGTAGTTTCGTGAGGTGACCGACGCACCACGGCCCGAGACGGAACTACAGATCCCCGATGATCTGAGCGGCATCACCGCGGAGCAGTATCGCGCCTCCATGCGCCACTACCCGGCCGGCGTCACCGTCGTCACGCTGACTTCGCCGCAGGGGCCGGTCGGCTTCACCGCGACCTCCTTCGCCTCGCTGTCACTGGAACCGCCGCTGGTGTCGTTCAATATCGCGCACACCTCCTCCAGCCTGTCCGCCATGCTGGACGCCGAGTCCGTCGTCATCCACTTCCTCGGCGAACACCAGCAGCACCTGGCCCACCGGTTCTCCCGGACCGCGGAGGAGCGCTTCACCGATCGTGCCCTGTGGACCACCCTGGACACCGGCGAACCGGTCCTGCACGGCACCCCCATCTGGTTGCGCGCCACCGTGCACCAACTGATCCCCATCGGCGACCACACCCTCGTCGTCGGCTTGGTCACCCGGGTCCACGACAGCACCGACGAGAAACCCGCCGCCGCGCCACTGCTGTACTACAACGGGCGCTACTACCGGCCCACCGCCCTCAGCGACTGACCCAGCGCTCGATTACGCCACCCCGGCCGCACCTACACGACCAACTCCGGGTCGAGCGCGCGAGCCGGCCGCTCCAGCTCGAGAACACTCCGCACCGCCCGGACCTGCCTCGAACTCGGCGTCCACGGACGTGTCCTACCTGCGGCGTCGGTTCCCCACCCGGGAGTTCCCGAGGTCTGCCCCACCATCGGGCTCGCCCGGAGTGTCAGGCACCGTCCGGCACGGCGAAGTCCACGCGATCGGGACCAGCGCGGCTTCAGCCGACGAGACAGGGGGCTGCGCCGGTGGGAGCGGTGGAGGTGAAGGGGCGCGTTTCGGGGGTAGGGTTCCAGACGCCGTTCTCGGCGGCGTAGTTCCAGGTGGGGCCCGTTCGCGCGAGGATGGCGATCGCCTCGATCAGGCGGTCCACATCGGCGGAGGTGGTGCCGAGGCCGATGCTGGCGCGCAGTGCGCCGTTCAAGCCGAGGCGGGCGAGCAGCGGGTGGGCGCAGAAACGTCCGTCGCGCACACCGATGCCGTGTTCGGCGGAGAGATAGGCGGCGACGTGGCCGGGGGCGAAATCGTCCAGGGTGAAGGCGACGATGCCGACGGAATCAGGGCTGTCGATCCAGATCCGCAGCAGCTGGACGCCGGGAATCGTGGCCAAGCCGTCGCGCAGGCGGTCGGCGAGCCGGTGTTCGTGCGCGGCAAGGGTTTCGGCGTCGATCCCGCTGAGCGCGTCACAAGCCGCGGCCAGCGCGGCCGCGCCGAGCACGTTCGGCGAGCCTGCTTCGTGCCGCTGCGGAGCGGACGCCCATTCGGCCGCGTCGCTGCGGACCTCGCGCACCGCGCCGCCACCCGCGAGGTAGGGCTGCGCCGCGTCGAGCCAATCCCGCTTGCCCACCAGCACACCGGCGCCGAACGGGGCGTAGAGCTTGTGCCCGGAGAACGCCAGGTAGTCGATCGCGGTCTCCCGCAGGCTGATCCGCCGATGCGGCGCCAACTGGGCGGCGTCCACCAGGATCCGTGCGCCGCACTGATGCGCGACGGTGGCCAGCCGTTCCAGCGGAAGCACCTCGCCGGTCACGTTCGATGCGCCGGTCACCGCGAGCAATGCGGCCGGCTTGCTGCACAGTTCGGCAACCAGCCTGCCGATGGTCTCCTCGACCGTGTCGGCGGTCTGCACGACGCGCCTGCCCCGCTTGGTCCACGGCAGGAAATTGGCGTGGTGCTCGATGTCGAGCACCACGGTGTCCCCGGGGACGCAGGAGGCGAGCAGGTTCAGCGAGTCGGTGGTGTTGCGGGTGAAGACCACCACCTGATCGTCGGCGGCGTCGAGGAACCGGGACACCGATCCGCGAGCGGCTTCGTAGCACTCGGTGGAGATCCGCGAGGCGTAGCCCGCGCCGCGGTGCACGCTCGCGTAGTACGGCAGCAACTGCTGCACCCGGTCGGTGACCTGGGCCAACGCGGGCGCACTCGCGGCGTAGTCGAAGTTGGCGTAGGTCGCCGATCCGCCGTGTACCAAAGGCACGCGCAGTTCGTCGCCGGACACCCGGGCGAGTGCGGCACAGGGGTTGTCGACAGCAGTAGTCATCACGTGAATCCCGTCGGCTCAGGGACTCGCGACCGAACGATTCGGCGAGTCCGCGCTTGCCGCGCCCGGTTGGGCGGCGGCCGGGTCGTCACCCGGAGCACCCCACCGCGGAGGAGGGTTGCCGGCCAGCAAGCCGGGGCTTTGCGCTGGCACTCATGACCAGACCCGAGAGTGGCAGAAGCGCCCCGGCACTGTCAACCACATTCCACCCGAGTCCCCACGAGCACCGCGTGGACATAACCACCACGCGTCGGCCATTACAAGCACCCCCACGACGACGCGCGAGCCGCGCCCGTCGCGGGATTTCGCGCGTGAGTACCGGCCCCGTCCACGGCAAACGCGCCTCGGTTCGCTCGGCGGTTACCACCGAGCCGATCCGATGCCGATGCGACTCGGGCCCCGCTCGTTTCCCGCGACGCCGCAGCTGCTCGAGCGCCTCCGTATCTCGAACGCGCTGAACCCGATCGCGGCGCCCGACTGCGACTCCCTCGATGACCGGCCGGAACAACCGCGCGTTCCGGCCCTCGCAAGGACCAGCTCCGGACCGCTCGATGAGCCGAATCACACCTTCGGATCAGCGATCTCCCGGCGAACGCGGCAGGCGAGCCGCCCACCAGCGTTTTGCCCTGCCGGAACGGCGAATATCTATCCCACCTGCAACAACGGGCATCGCGCCCACCGATCCGGCATCCGGTTCGGTGAACAACAAGCGACGACAACCCCGGGTACCGTGGACAGCTGGCCACAGCGCTGTTTGCCCTTTGGTAACCCAGCTATGACACAACAACGGGAAAGTGTGAGGCAAGTCGATGGGAGGTGCGCACAGCACCATGCTCGAGACAGACGTCGACGCGCCGGCGGGCCCGTTGTCACGCGGCGATCGCGCGCCGGAGGCAAGGACGCTCGTCGACATCCTGACCGCGACGGCACTCGCCCATCCCGACGCCCCCGCCATCGACGACGGCCACGTGGTGCTGTCCTATCTGGAATTGGTCGTCGAGATCGAGAACACCATGGCCCGGCTCGCCACCGCGGGCGTGCGGCCCGGCGATCGGGTCGGCGTTCGAATGCCGTCGGGCACCCGCGGGCTCTATGTGACCATCCTCGCGATCCTCTACTCCGGCGCCGCTTACGTGCCGGTCGACGCCGACGACCCGGCCGAGCGCGCCCAGCTGGTCTTCGGGGAAGCGCAGGTCACCGCGATCGTGACCGCCGAAGGCATCGAGACCACGGCCGCGGGCATCCGCGCAGCGGAGCGGCCACGCGAACAGACCTGGTCGACGCTGCCCACTCCCGGCGACGACGCCTGGATCATCTTCACCTCCGGTTCCACCGGCACTCCGAAAGGCGTTGCCGTCACCCATCGCAACGCGGCAGCCTTCGTCGACGCCGAGGCCGATCTGTTCCTGCGCGACGCCCCGATCGGTCCGGGTGACCGGGTTCTGGCGGGTCTGTCGGTCGCCTTCGACGCGTCCTGCGAGGAGATGTGGCTGGCCTGGCGCAACGGCGCCTGCCTGGTGCCCGCCCCGCGTGAGCTGGTGCGCACCGGCGCCGATCTCGGCCCGTGGCTGGTGCGGCGGGAGATCAGTGTGGTCTCGACCGTCCCGACCCTGGCGGCGACCTGGCCGGTAGAGGCATTGGAGGCGGTGCGCCTGCTCATCTTCGGCGGCGAGGCCGTCCCGCCGGAACTCGCCGAGCGCCTCGCGGGGAACGGTGATTCGGCTCGCGAGGTGTGGAACACCTACGGCCCCACCGAAGCCACGGTCGTCGCCTGCGCCGCCCGCTTGGACGGCCGGTGGCCGATCCGCATCGGCCTGCCGCTCAACGGCTGGGACCTGGTCGTCGTGGACCAGGCGGGTAACCCGGTGGCCGAGGGGGAATCCGGCGAACTGGTGATCGGCGGCGTCGGACTGGCGCGCTATCTCGACCCGGTCAAGGACGCCGAGAAGTACGCGCCGCTGTCTTCTGTCGGCTGGGAGCGCGCTTACCGCAGCGGCGACCTGGTCCGCAACGACAGCGCCGGACTGGTCTTCCTCGGCCGCGCCGACGATCAGATCAAACTGGGCGGGCGGCGCATCGAACTCGGCGAGATCGACAACGCTCTGCAACACCTGCCCGGCGTCACGAGCGCCGCGGCGGCCATCCGGACCACCAAGGCGGGCAACAAGCTTCTGGTCGGCTATCTGACCGGACCCGGCCCGGACTTCGATGTCAAGGCCGCGCGCGCCGTCCTCGGTGGACAACTTCCGGCACCACTGGTGCCCAGGCTCGCGGTGGTCGACGAGCTGCCCACCCGCACCTCCGGCAAGGTGGACCGCGACGCGCTGCCCTGGCCGCTGCCCAATGCCGCCGAGGACGACGACGACAACGACCTGACCGGCACCGCCCAATGGGTCGCCGGACTGTGGGATGCCATTCTCGGCGCGGAGGTCGGCGATCTCGACGCGGACTTCTTCGACCTGGGCGGCGGCTCGCTCGCGGCGGCGCAGCTGGTCACCGCCCTGCGCGAACGGTATCCGCAGATCGCCGTCGCCGACGTCTACGACCATCCCCGCCTCGGCGCGCTGGCGGACCTGCTGGAACAGACCACGCCCGCGGTGGCCGTCGCGGAGCGAACGGTGCGGCCGACGCCGCTGCTCGCGCAGGCGGCGCAGGTGCTGGTCACCATCCCGCTCACCACCCTCACCGGATTACAGTGGCTCACCTGGCTGGCGATCGTCGGCAATATCGCGGCATGGTCCGGCTCACTGCCCTGGCTCCCCCAGCTGTCCTGGTGGTGGACGCTGGCCGCGTTCCTGCTGTTCATCTCGCCGCCCGGCCGCATGGCGATCTGCGTGGCGGGCGCGCGGCTGCTGCTGCGGGGGATCCGGCGCGGCAGCTATCCGCGCGGTGGCTCGGTACATCTGCGGCTGTGGGCGGCCGTCCGTCTCTCCGAGGCCAGCGGCGCCGAGAACCTGTCCGGAGCGCCGTGGATGGTGCCGTTCGCCCGCGCGCTCGGCGCGAAGATCGGCAAGGGCGTCGACCTGCACAGCCTCCCGCCGGTGACGGGCATGCTCGAACTCGGTGACGGGTGCAGTGTGGAGCCCGAGGTCGACCTGTCCGGCTACTGGATCGACGGCGACGTGGTGCATCTGGGCCCGATCACCATCGGTCCCGGCGCGGTGGTCGGCTCACGTTCGATCTTGTTGCCGGGCACCAAGATCGGCAAGAACGCCGAGGTGGCCCCCGGCTCCGCGGTATCGGGCAAGGTGAAGGCGGACCAGGACTGGGCCGGTTCGCCCGCGGTGAAGGTCGGTAAGGCGCAGCACCGCTGGCCCGCGCACACGCCCCATCGTGCCCGGCACTGGGTCGGCATCTTCGGGATCACGTCGATGGCACTGGCCGCCATGCCGATTCTCGGTATCGGCGCCGGTGGGGCGTTTCTGGCCTGGTTCGTTCGCGACACTCGCACGCTCGCCGTCGGCGCCGCGCGCGCGTTCGCCGTGCTTCCCCTCGCGACCTTGCTCAGCCTGGGCGTCTACGCGGCGGCGACCATCGTCGCGGTCCGGCTGCTGAGCATCGGCCTCACCGAGGGCTACCACCCGGTGCGCAGCCGGGTCGGCTGGCAGGCCTGGGCCACCGAGCGGCTGCTGGATTCCGCGCGTACCTTCCTGTTCCCGCTGTACGCCAGCCTGCTCACCCCCCTGTGGCTGCGCTTGCTCGGCGCGAAGATAGGTAAGAGCGTCGAGGCGTCGACCGTGCTGCTGCTGCCGAAGTTCACCACCGTCGCCGACGGGGCGTTCCTGGCCGACGACACCATGATCGCCGGTTACGAACTCGGCGGCGGCTGGCTGCACATCGGGGAGGCGAAGGTCGGCAAGCGCGCTTTCCTCGGTAACTCCGGGATGACCGCGCCCGGCCGCCGTGTCCCGAAGAACGGGCTGGTCGCGGTGCTGTCGGCGGCGCCGTCCAAGGCGAAACCCGGCTCCTCCTGGCTGGGCAGCCCGCCGGTTCGGCTGCGCCGCGCCGCGGAGAACGCCGATACCGCGCGCACCTTCGACCCGCCCGCGCGCTTGCGGGTAGCCCGCGGCATCGTCGAAACCTGCCGTTTGGTCCCGGTGCTGGTGACCTTCGCGATCGGGCTCGGCGTGCTTTTCGCCCTCGCCTGGCTCGCGCAAACGTTCGGCCATCTGGCCGCCGGACTGCTCAGCGGGTTGGTGCTGCTGGCGGCAGGCGCTGTCGCGGGGGCGAGCGCGGTGGCCGCCAAATGGTTGCTGGTAGGGCGGATACGCACCGGGGAACATCCGCTGTGGAGCTCGTTCGTCTGGCGCAACGAGGTCTCCGACACCTTCGTGGAAACGGTTGCCGCACCGTGGTTCGCGCGCGCGGCGACCGGGACGCCCGTACTGAATCTCTGGCTTCGCGGTCTCGGCGCGCACATCGGGCGCGGGGTATGGTGCGAGTCCTACTGGCTACCGGAGGCGGACCTGGTGACTCTCGGCGACGGCGCGACCGTGGAACGCGGTTGTGTGGTGCAGACCCATCTGTTCCACGACCGGATCATGGCCATGGACACCGTCACTCTCGGTGCGGGCGCCACCCTCGGTCCGCACTGCGTGGCGCTGCCCGCCTCGGCGCTCGGCGACGGCGCTACCATCGGCCCGGCTTCGCTGGTCATGCGCGGTGACACGGTGCCCGCCTCGACGCGCTGGTGGGGCAACCCGATCGCGCCCTGGTTCACGGGCGACCCCGGGGCGCGCTGATGACGGGCAAGTTCTATGAAGCCCCCATCGACGAGTACCTCCCGCAGAACGGCAATCGGGGGTATCGGGTCACCCGGTACGAACTGGAGCTGGCCTACCGGGTTGCCGCCAACCGCCTCACCGGGCGCGCGGCGATCACCGCGGTGACCACCGAGGTGCGCACCCGGTTCGCACTCGATCTCGCCCAGGCGCTGAGCGTGTCGAAGGTGTCCGTCAACGGGATCAAGGCCGCGAAATTCGCCCATCAGCACGGCAAGTTGATCGTCACGCCGCAGCAGCGGATTCCGGCGGGCGGCGTGCTCGCACTGGTGGTGCAGTACGGCGGTACCCCGAAACCGGTGCGCGGGCCGTGGGGCGAGGTCGGCTGGGAGGAACTCACCGAGGGCGCGCTCGTGGCCAGCCAGCCCAACGGCGCGGCGTCCTGGTTCCCCTGTGACGACCACCCGAGTTCCAAAGCGAGCTATCGGATCTCGATCACCACCGATTCGCCGTACTACGCGGTGGCGAACGGAACCCTGCTGCGCAAGCAGACCAAGGCCAGTCAGACCACCTGGGTGTACGAGCAGGCCGAACCGATGTCGAGCTACCTGGCGACCATCCAGATCGGTCACTATCGCAAGCACCGCATCGGCCCCTCGCACTCCGCGGTGCCGATGCAGGCCGTCCTACCGCCGCGATTGCGCGCCAACTTCGACCACGACTTCGCTCGCCAGCCGCGGATGCTCGAAGTCTTCAGCGAGAAGTTCGGCCCCTATCCGTTCGAGGATTACACCGTGGTCGTCACCGACGACGAGCTGGAGATCCCGATCGAGGCGCAGGGCATCTCCATCTTCGGCGCCAACCATTGCGACGGCCGACGCGGCGCCGAACGCCTGGTCGCGCACGAGCTGGCCCATCAATGGTTCGGCAACAGCCTGACCATCCGGCAGTGGCGCGATATCTGGCTACACGAAGGCTTCGCCTGCTACGCGGAATGGATCTGGTCGGAGGCCGCGGGCGGACCCACTGCCGACCAGCTGGCCCGCGCCGCGCGGCACAACCTCTCCCGCGAGCCCCAGGACATCGTCATCGGCGATCCGGGACCGCAGCGCATGTTCGACGATCGCGTCTACAAACGGGGTGCGCTCACCCTGCACGCGCTGCGCCTGGAACTCGGCGATTCGGGATTCTTCGACCTGCTGCGGGAGTGGACCATCCGCTACCGCCACTCGTCGGTGACCACCGAGGAGTTCACCGACCTGGCGGGGCACTACAGCCTGGTCTCGCTGCGCCCGCTGTGGGACAGCTGGCTGCTCGGCGAGCGGCTACCGCAGCTGCCGCCCTACGGCGGCACGTCGACGGGCTGATCAGAACACCAGATAGCGGGCGGCGAGTTCCTCGACGAGCGGATCGTCCTCCGGGACGTTCGCCAGCGCGTCCAGATCGGTTTCCACGGCGATCTGCCTGGGGTCGTCGTGCTCGGCATCCCGCGGATCCTCGATGAGCTGGCGCAGCAACTTCTCCCGCACCCTGGTCTTCAGCGAATCGTTCATACCTGAGGGTGCCCCCACATCGCCGTGTTACACGGGTGTGAACAGGGTTCCCCACGGCGTATTGCGCACCACCGTGTAGATCGCCAGCAAGGCGAAGAATGTCCACATGGTGGTCCGGCTGATCGACGGCAGCCGCATCTTCTGCCCGCGCCAGGCCTGGACGGTCCAGTCCGTCACCCACACCACGAACGCGACGACGAGCGGGATCGCGAGCAAGTTGCTGTGCAGGGCGTCGAGCACGTGACCGTCGGTGAGATTGTGCACGGCGCGCATCCCGCCACAGCCGGGGCAGTACCAACCGGTCAGCGCGTAGACCGGGCAGGTGCCGTACGAGCCTTCGACGTGTGGATCGCGCAAATGCAGCAGCACCCCGACGCCCACTCCGACACCCGCGACGAGGAGGGGAAGTCCGACGCCGCGCCATCCGGTCCTGGGCTCGGCTCGCAGCTCCGAAGCGGGGCCGGAGGAAGGTTGCGCGATGTCCACGAAGTCAACCGTAACCGGGTGGCGATCGAGGACGCCACAGTAGCGCCGCCTCGGCCGTCACGTCGTGATCTTGCCATCGCACCGCGATACGCCCGATACCTCACAACCCGGTTCATTCCGAAATGATCTTTTGCGGTAGCGATTCCGGGGGTACTCCCCGATATACACCAGGATTGCCGTCGTGCAGCGCTAGCACTAGCAAGCACCTTGCTTGCACTGTACGGTGACGGTGGACACAAAGGAGTGCTCATGCTGGCGAAGTCGATGAGGACGCTGGCGGACGCGCACAACGGTGCGCTCACCGCCGATTACCGTGCCGGACTGCGGTCCCGCACCTTCCGGACCGCGTCGTTGAACGCGCCCACCGCCCGTCACGCGGTCATCCCCGTCACCACCAAGGACGGCGCTCGCCTGCGAGTACACGCGTACGGTCCCGCCGAGGGCGATGTCATCGTCCTGATCCACGGCTGGAGCTGCAGCATCGAGTACTGGAACCCGCAGATCAACGCCTTCGCCGACCGGTATCGCGTGGTCTGCTACGACCAGCGCGGCCACGGTGCCAGCGAACTCGGCAAGTCGGCCCCCACCAAAGAGTCGCTGGCCGACGACCTTTCGGTAGTCCTGAATGCGACGCTCCGCCCCGGGCAACGAGCCGTTCTGGTCGGTCACAGCATGGGCGGGATCACGGTGCAGGCGTGGGCCGCTCACTATCCGGAGCAGGTGCGCAAGCAGGCCGCCGCCGCCGTGCTGCTGAACAGCTCCTCGGGCAACATCCGCTACGACACCGATCTGCTTCCGCTACTGAACAAGCCGCTGACGCTGGCGGACCGGCCGATCACCGTGCTCGGCGCCACCGTGCGGATGCCGATGATCGTCGCGGAGACGCTGCTCACCGCGCCGGTCCCGCTGCCGGGCGGCTGGCCGGCCAGCGCGCTGCTCAAGGCGCGCGTGATGACTTCGCACGCGACCGCCGACCAGGTGGAGTTCGCGCTGGGCATCGTGCGGTCGTGCCGTCCGCTGACGCGCGGCAGGCACGCCGCCGCGCTGGCCGACATGGATCTCGCCGAAGCCGCCGCCTCCCTCACGGTGCCGACCACGGTGATCGCGGGCGCGCACGACCGCTTGCTGCCCGAACGCATGTCGCGCCGCATCGCCGACGCGCTCGCCGAGACGGGCCATCTGGCCGCGTACCACGTGTGGCCCACCGGCCACCTGGGCAATATCGAAGCCGCCGACCGCTTCAACGCGGAGTTGGCCGCTATCGCCGAGACCGCCCATCTGCGCTCCGCGGCCGCGGGCTGACCCGAGACCGCTTCCCTGGGCCGGTCGATGACGCCCGGTCCAGGGGCGAAAGTTGCCACGGAGTGAGCCGACCGCCCATAAGTCCCGGTCCGCTACCGCACTCCCGTAAGTTTGCCAACTAGATACTGCATAGACGGCTCTTCGGACGCCGCCTGTTGATCACCAGGAAAATCCGGCGTTTCTACGCCGGATTCCCTTTGTTCAACTCGACCTCCGCACGCTCTCGTTAACATTCGGCGAACTCAAGTCGACTCAGAGGACAGACAGGTTCGGGTTCCGACGAAGGGAGCAGCGGTGAGTGTCTGGCGTGGCGTGACGGTCCTGGCTCTGGCGATCGGCGCACTCGGTGTGACCGCCCCCGCGGCCTCCGCGCTTCCCCTAGGCGTCCCCCCTGCGCGAACGCTCTGTGGCGGTGATGGTGCCGGCATCGGCATGATCGCCGCCTTCTACGACCCCGACCGCAATTACTCCGGTGTTCCGACGCTCTGGATCCACCCGGAGTTCGTCTTCGCGCCCGATCGACCCGGCGGCTCCTGCGGCGTAACGGTCACCGTTTCGTGGCGCAACTCCGATACCGGCGTCTTCGGAACCCTTCCCCCCATACGGCTCGACGACCGGACCCCGGCCGAGGAGAACGTCGCCGGCTCGTGGATACCGGTCGGCATTCCCGCAGGCCTCGGCCGAGTGGAAGTCCTGATCGCGACCGACTCTCCGCACGTCCCGGGCAAGGGAGTCTTCGTAGTCACGTAGTCCGGGCAGCCCGCCCCGGCACGACCGGCGCGGGCTCTCGATCAGGGGCGGATCCATCCGATCCGCTTGCTCCAAGCGCGATCTCGTCCGGCGCCGTGGCGGGAATGAAAACGTCGGCCGAGCGGTAGAACAACACATGACACTCGACGATGACGCCCGTGCACTCATCGGACCCGGTGCCGACGCGACGCTGGTCACGATCAACCCGGACGGCAGCCCGCAGGTCTCGGTCGTCTGGGTGGCTCTGCAGTCGACACCGGACGGCGACGAACTCGTCACCGCGCACCTCGGCGTCTACCAGAAGATCCGGAACGTCCGCCGCGACCCGCGCGTCGCGGTGACCATCCTGTCCCCGGAACGGGGTGAGGTGATGCGCCCGTATCTCGCGATCACCGGCACCGCACGCGTGGTGGAGGGCGGCGCACCGGAGCTGCTCCGAGAACTCGCCAAGACTCTGGCCAGTCCGGACGCCGAGTTCCCTCCTGCGGACGCCCCGCCCGGATACCTCACCCGGATCCGCATCGATAAGGTCGGCGGCATCGGCCCTTGGGCCTCCTGACACCGATGAGAGTCCCGCGCTCCGGCCGAGCCCGGGACTCAGCCGGAGCGACGGCGTGACTTCATTCTCCGTACCCATTGCGCGATAGCCACCACGGCCGAGAACATCGCCGTCGCGCCGGCCAGCAACGCGGTGCCGGTGAGTTTCGCGGTGGAGAACTCCACCTTTCGTAGTCCTGGCAGCGGGTACTGCCCGTTGCCCGAGGCCCATCGGATCACGTAGCCGACCTGAGTTCCGAGGTCGGTGGGAGGCCCGGACCCGATCATGTTGCGCAACTCCGGTCCCTTTCCATTCAGATAGACCAGCGTGAAGGCGACGAAGAGCGCCACCGCCACGGCGGAAACGGTCGTCAAGCGAGCGAGCGCTTCGGTGCGGGCCCAGAGATTGATCACCGCGGCGATGACGGTGAGGAAGATCGCGATGGTGGCGAGAATGGCCCACTTACCGCTGAGGTTCGTGTGGGCGGGCGGACTCTTCGACCACAGGCCGACGAGCGTGGTGGTGATGTGCGTTTGACCGAAAGCGTTGCTCCAGATCGTGCCATCGGGCCCGCCGGTGGCGAGCCACGGCTTGAACAACAGCGTGAAGGTGTACAAGCTCCCCACCGCGGCACACAGGAAGCCCGCGTTGTCCCGGAGCGAGATCACGAGTGGCCGGAGCCGCGCTCGTAATTTCTCGCCGTCGACTCGGCGTTTTCGGACACTGCCCGCTGACCGGCGCGGAGCGGCTGCCTGTCGATCCTTGCTTGCCCGCCACGGAGTCGGCTGCACCATCTCGCTAATCCCCGTTCGTTGCATCGATACCCGACGCGCCGTCAGATACCGGCTCGCTACCTATGGGGACCGGGGCTCGTCCGGCCGAAGCGGGCTCCTGTCCTGCATCCGCTTCCAGGACGCTTTTCCGGGCGTCGACGACCGCGTCGGGAGTCGTCTCGGACGGCTTCGCCACGGACAGCGGGTCCGCGATGTCCTCCAGGGACTGCCCTTCGGCGTTCACTCCGAAGAACCAGGCGACCAAACCGCCGACGATCATGAACCCGGCGCCGATGAGGTACCCCACCGTGAGCGGGAACCGGTCGGGGCTCGGGTTGTCGGCGCCGCCGACCAAGTGCCCGAACAGGAACGGTGCGACAACCCCCCCGACGCCCTGCGCGATGGCGAAGAAGAACGAGATGGCTTGACCACGCAGTTCCAGCGGAAAGATCTCGCTGACCGTGAGATAGGCGGAGGAAGCGCCCGCCGAGGCGAAGAAGAAGATGACGCACCAGAAAATCGTCTGCGTGGTGGCGTCGAGCATGCCCGCGTTGAATGCCCAGGCAGAGATGAAAAGCAGGAAACCGGATATCGAGTACGTCGCACAGATCATCTTCCGGCGACCGATACTGTCGAAGAGCGGGCCGAGCACCAATGGGCCGATCAGATTGCCGATCGCAAAGGGGAAGAAATAATATCCCGTGTGATGCGCGGGCACGTTGTAGAAATTGATCAGAACCAAGCCGACGGTGAAGAAGATCGCATTGTACAGAAATGCTTGCGTGGCCATCATCGTGAATCCGAGGAAGGAACGGGAAGGATACCGTCCGAAGAAGATCCGACCCATCTGTAGATAGGACAGCCGCTCCGTGTCCACGATATCCAAGGCTTTGCTCTCATCGACCGGAGGGAGTTCGACTCCCCTGCTCCGAACCTGCGCTTCGATCTCGTCGACGGTCCGCTCGGCTTCCTCGGCCCGCCCATGGGTGAGCAGCCAGCGAGGGCTCTCGGGGATGTGCCTGCGCAGGAAGATGATGACCAGCCCGAGGACGGGTCCGATGAAGAATCCGAGCCGCCATCCCCAATCGGTCGGAATGAAACGTTCGTTGAACAGGACCAGGCTGGCTGCCGCTCCCAAAGCCGCACCGCCCCAATAGGTGCCGTTGATCGCGATGTCGACCCGGCCCCGATACTTCGACGGCATGATCTCGTCGATCGCCGAATTGATCGCCGTGTATTCTCCACCGATTCCGGTGCCCGCGATGAAGCGGAAGAAATACAGCGACCACGCATTCCAGGAGAAACCGGCCAATCCGCTGCCGATCAGATAGATCGCCAGCGTCAGGATGAAAAGTTTCTTGCGACCGAGCCGGTCGGTGAGCCGGCCGAAGACGAGTGCGCCGACGACTTGGCCGGCCAGATACCACGAAGCCATCGCGCCGACCTGACCGGACGTGAGATGCAGTGCATCGGCGTCCTGTAGCGGGCCGCCCATGCTGCTGACGATCTGGATCTCGATTCCGTCCAAGATCCAGGAGACGCCGAGTCCCACGACGATGAGCCAATGGAACCCGGTCCACGGAAGCCGGTCCATCCGGGCGGGAACCAGACTTCGGATTACCTCGGTTCGGTTTTCCAACACTTGATGATCACCTCGATTGCAGAAGAAGCCGGTTCGCCCACGGGGCCGCGTGAGGGTCGGCAGGACAGGACCGCATCGAGGCCGGGCAACGATGGGTCCCCGAGGGACGTAAGCCTCGATCTGGTCCTCGGCATCTGCACCGGTGTCGCTCCTCATCGCCCCGAGCGGAACCTGGTTACGCCAGGGTTACATGAATATTGGTTCGTTGTGAATTGTGCCACTATTCGACGGCTCATTAAAGTTGTGAGATATTCCCCGCTCAGCGAAGCGGCGTTTCAGCAGGTAGCGGCTCGGGGCGCGGTCGAACGGATCCACTCACGGTGGGCCCAGCTCTCGAACCCGGTGTCCCCCAGCCGGAATCAGGGCGTGGTGCCCTGCGATGGAGCTAGCGCGTGGATGGCGAGGACGGCGGTATCGTCCTCCACTCCGGATCCGAAGGAGGCGAGCAGTTCTCGGATGGCCTCGACGCCGCCGGAGGCCGTGACCGGCGCCAGCGCGCGAGCGAATTCGATGAGCGCGTTGTCGCCGTAGCGACCACCGTTCGCCGTCGTGCGGGCTTCGGTGAGCCCGTCGGTGTAGAGGATCAGGGTGTCGCCGACCTCGAGCCGGACTTTCCTGGTGACGATCTGCGCGTTTCGGATCGCCCCGATCAGCTGACCGCCCCAGGTATGCATTTCCTCCACGTCCCCGTCGGAGCGCAAGAGCAGGGCCGGCGGGTGCCCGCCACCGGCCAGGATGATGTCGCAACCCCCGCGCTGGAGAGTGGGTTCGATCAGGCCGAAGATGATCGTGCAGAACCGTCGGTTGTGGCCGTGGGACCGCTCGGTGAGGGTGGTGTTGAGCATGTCGAGCACGGCGGCCGGATCGCGGGTGTAGGCGGTGGCGGTGCGCAGTGTGTAGCGGGCCAGGGAAGTGAGGGCCGCGGCAGGAGCGCCTTTGCCGCAGACATCGCCCAGGAACATTCCCCAGCTGCCGCCGGTGATCGGGAACAGATCGTAGAAGTCGCCGCCGACCTCGTCGGCGGAGGCGATGTGGTAGTGCGCGGCGACCTCGAGGCCGGGAACATCGGGTAGTTCGGGTGGTAGCAGTGTGGTCTGCAAAGTGGTGTTCAGACGCTGGAGGCGTTCGCGCTCCTGCTCGGCTTCGCGTCGTGCCCGTAGCAGCTCGGTCTCGTAGGCGCGGCGCTCGCGGGCATCGAAGACGGTGGTGCGAATCAGAAGCGGTTGTCCCTGGCTGCCGGTCTTGACCTGCGAGCTGACCAGCACGGGTAGTCGGCGACCGTCGGTGGTCTTCATCTCCAAAGCGATCCCGCGGATCTTCCCCTGCATGCGCAGCAGGGGAGCGAAATGGGTCTCGTGATAGAGGCGGCCACCCACAGTAAGCAGGTCGGAGAAGTGCTTCCGGCCGACCAGTTCTTCGCGCCGCCAGCCCAGCCAGTCGAGCAGCGTGGCATTCACCTTGGCGATACGGCCGTCCAGCGAGGTGGAGAGGTACCCGCAGGGCGCGTTCTCGTACAGGTCCTCGACACTGTCCTCGAGCAACGCGGCGAACGCCGCGTCGTCATCCGTCCCCGCTCCGAGAGCACTGCCACAGTCTCGGTCGCCGGCGCTCGTCATCCGGTCTCGGCGGCGAAGGCGGCTATAGCGTCGGCGGTCTCCGCCGGAGCACTGAGCTGGGGGCAGTGGCCGGTCGCCGTCAGCGTGACCAGTCTGCTGCCCCGAATCCGCTCGTGGACGAAGGCCCCGACCTCGAGCGGGGCGATAGCGTCATCGGAGCATTGCAGGATCAGCGTGGGTACCTCTACCGCCTCGAGATCGGCCCGGTTGTCGGCGAGGAACGTGACGCGGGCGAAGACACGGGCGATTTCCGGGTCGGTGCGGCAGAAACTGTCGGTGAGTTCCTCGGCAAGCTCCGGCCGATCGGGATTGCCTATGATGACCGGCGCCATCGCACCCGACCAACCCAGATAGTTCGCATCGAGCGCCTCCAGGAGTTCATCGATGTCGGCGGCATCGAAGCCGCCCCGATATCCGGTGGCCGGATCATCGATGAAGCATGGCGAAGGAGCCACCAGCACCAGTCCGGCGAACGCCGCGGGCTCGCGGGCGGCGGCGAGCACTCCCATCGTCGCACTCACCGAGTGCCCGACGAAGATCACCGGTCCCAGATCGAGTTCGCGAAGCAGCGCGAGCACATCCTCGACGTACCCGTCCATGCTGGAATAACGCTGAGGGCTCCAAGCCGACAGGTCCGAGCGGCCCGCACCCACGTGATCGAACAGTACGACGGTGAAATCCCGCTCCAGAACCGGGACGACCAGCCGCCACATGTGCTGGTCGCAACCGAAGCCGTGGGCGAGCACGACCACCGGCGCGCCGGTCTTGCCGCTGACGATCACATGGTTCCTGCTCAGCACCTTCACATAAACACCTTCGCAGAAAACTCGCGCGAACGCCCACCGCCGGACGTTCTGCCAGGCACGCGGCTGCCGGTAGAGGTCAGGTCTGGGGTAGCCAGCGCCCGCGGCCACCCCAGACCCAACACCTCTCAGTGTGCGAAGAACGCATCCTCGGACGGCTTCGATTTGCAGGGGTTTGCGGGTCGGAAAACCGTGCCGGTACAGCCGGATCGGACTACGTGCTCACCGCGCGGAAGTTTCCGGCGGAAGTCCGGACGGTCGTTGCGTCCGAGTCGCGTTCGCGGCAGGCGCCTCTCCGGTGAGGCGGCCGGTCCGGCTCATCCCGAGGAACATCGAGCCCAGGCCGAGCAGCACAGCGATTGCGCCGGCGACCACGTTGTTCCAGATCGTCGACGTGGTGTCGACGTCGCCGCTGACCACCCAGGGAGCCAGGATCGTCCAGAGGCCGAGCAGTGGCGCGGCCCAGACGATGCCATGGGTCCGGCCGTAAACCGACGCGAATCCGAAGGCCAGCATCGCCAGGGCGATGCCGACGACGAGGTTGTTGACGGTCAACGTCGAGAACCCGTTGAACCCCACGACCCACGGGGAGATCGCGATGTAGAGCCCGGTCAGGAACATCAAACCGGTGACCGCTTGGGCGTCGGGCGCCTCCGAGGCGCGCTCGTACTTCTCCCGCAACTCCACGATGTCGGGATGCCGACTCATCATGGTTTCACTACTCATACTCTCCACCACCCTTCAGACGTAGTGGCGAATCGAAGCTCTCCCGAGCCGGGCGGCCGCGATCGATCCAGGAACGCGGCCCGTCCTGATCGCCGCTCACTCATATATCATTCTGTGATAATATCACTCCATGATGGATGAGTCGATGCCATCGCCGGTCCCGCCCGAGTCTCAGCACCTCAGCGATCAGGAGTACTCGCGGCTGCTGGCGTTCCGGGCCGGGCTTCGCCGGCTTCTGCGGTGGAGTGAGCGCCGGGCGGCCGAAGTGGGGCTCACCGATACGCAGCACCAACTGCTGCTGGCGATCCGGGGGCATTCCGCCCCGGGCGGGCCGACCATCGGAGAGATCGCAGGCTACTTGTCCACCCGCCACCACAGCGTGGTGCAACTGATCGATCGCACCGAGCAACTCGGCCTCGTCGCTCGCAAGCGAGGGCAGGGCAGCGACCGCCGCGTCGTCCACCTCACCCTCACCGAGGCGGGCAAGGAAACCCTGGCCCTGCTCAGCGCCACACATCTGGAGGAACTCCAGCGACTGACCCCACTCCTCGGCACCCTCGACGACCTGCCCGCCGTGCCGCAGGCAGGATGAGCCTGCCCACCGAGACGCGGTAGGCGAGACGGTCACCACCTCAGTCGGTGCGCGGACGGGCCGTAACCGGTGTTCAGCGCAGAGTGAGTGGGATCTCGGAATCGATGCGGGTCAGTTTCTGCGGGTTGCGGACGTAATAGAGGCCGGCGATGCGGGTGTCCTCGACGCGCATCGCGATGACGCCGTCGAGTTCTCCGTCCATGTACAGAGCCAATGCGGAACTGCCGTTGACCGTGGTCGCCTCGACGGTGAGCGCGACGTCGTTCCTGGTGAGCCCGCCGACGATGAACCGGGCCACCTTCCCCGCACCGATGACCGGACGCGGTGTGGCCTGCTTGATGCCGCCTCCGTCGCTGATCGCCACGACGTCGGGAGCCAGTACGTCCAGCAGGCCGCGCAGGTCTCTGGTCTCGAGCGCGCGCCGGAACGCGGCGGCAGCCGCTTCGGCCTCTCGCGCGGTGACCGAGCGGCGCGGACGGCGGGCTTCGACGTGGCGGCGGGCGCGGTGGGCGAGCTGGTGGACGGCGGCGGGAGTCTTGTCGACCGCGGCCGCGATTTCGTCGTAGCCCATCCCGAATGCTTCGCGCAGCACGAACACCGCGCGTTCGGTCGGGGTCAACGTCTCCAGCACGAGCATCAGCGCCATCGAGACGCTTTCGGCGAGTTCTACATCGGC
Organism: Nocardia sp. NPDC047654; assembly: GCF_043205035.1. Lineage (NCBI taxonomy): Bacteria > Bacillati > Actinomycetota > Actinomycetes > Mycobacteriales > Nocardiaceae > Nocardia > Nocardia sp. NPDC047654. The sequence continues at coordinate 38,125 of NZ_JBIDDF010000004.1, read as the reverse complement.
GGCCACATCCGGCGTGGTGAGCAGTGGCTCGGGCAACCAGGAACCCACGTAAGCCTCCCTGCGGCGTTTCATCGACCGCAGCCGGTTGAGCGCCTGACGGGTGGTGATCCGAACCAGATAGGCACGGGCGTCGTCGACGTGCGCCGCGTCGACCGCCACCCAACGCAACCACGTCTCCTGGAGGACATCGTCGGCATCGGCCGCCGATCCGAGCATCTCGTAGGCGACGGTGAAGAGCAGGTTGCGGTGGGCGACGAACGTTTCCGTCGCCTCGACCGTGGAGTGGTCGCGACCCGCTCCCGCACCGTCGGCCCGCCGCGACTCGCCGGGTTCATCTGCTGTGTCCATCCAGTCCTCTTCTTCCGTCCGTCGGGGGCCGTGCGACGCCGGATGTCGCTGCCGCGTGCGGCAGCGCCCGCGATCAGTGGTGCTGCCGCACATCGTGCAGTCGAAGTCCACCGGCGGATTCGGCTAGGCGACCGGTGACGCGGTGACGCTACGCCGGGCCTCCAGCAGAGCCGGCCTGTGCTTGCCGTCCTTGAACCAGGAGTGCGATCCGGGCTTACGCGCCTCGTTCACCAGGTGTTCGACGCTGGAGGCGCAGGAGAACTCCTTGAGTTTCTTGCCCACCGGGCCGCTGAAGTAGAGCCGCAGCGCGGTGTCGTCCTTGTGGGCGAGCTGGAAGATCCCGGCGCCGCGGCCGAAGCTGATGCACATTGCGGGGAACGACAGGTCGATCGGCGCCGGCCGGTCACCCGCGATGCGGTGCAGCACGGTGTCCGCGGCATGGGCGCCGAGGCAACCCGCGGCGTATGCGCTCATCCGGAACGGCAGATCCGACGGTGCCGCCGAATCGCCCGCCGCGACGATGCGCTCGTCGTCGACGCTGGTGAGGGTCTCGTCGGTGAGCAGACGCCCGGCGCTATCGGTGCTCAGCCCGCTGCGGGCGGCCAGATCCGGAACACCGAAGCCCGCGGTCCAGATGGTGACCCGGCTCGCCAACGTGCGGCCGTCGGCGAGTTCCACGGCCTCCCGCGTCACCGCGGCGACTGCCGAGTCCGGGCCTTCCAGCACGCTGACCCCCAGCTCGGCGAGATACTTACGGGCTGTGCGCCGAGCCTTCGGATGCAGGTACGGGCCGAGGATTCCGCCGCTGACCAACGTGACGCCGCGCCCCCGCTCTGCCAGTTCGGCGGCGGTCTCGATGCCGGTCGGACCGCCCCCCACGACCGTCACCGCAGCCGCCATGGGCGTGTCGACGAGCACCGACCGCAACCGCTGCGCCGCTTCCAGAGTCGCGACCGGGTAGGCGAACTCGGCCGCGCCCGGCACCCGTGGGCCCGCACTGCCGCTGCCCACCGCGTAGATCAGGTAGTCGTAGCGGATCTCGTCGCCCTCCGCCATCGTCACCCGGCGTCCGGCCGCGTCGATTCCGGTCACGCTGTCGACGACCAGCCGCACGCCCTCGGCGAGGACTTCGGCATAGTCGACGACCGCATCGTGGGTTCCGCCCACCAGTTGGTGCAGACGCAGCCGCGGGACGAAGAGCGGGCGGGGATTGATCACGGTCACCGCAATGTCATCACGCTGCGTGAGACGGTTCGCCGCCATCACGCCGGCATATCCGCCGCCGATCACGACCACCTGGATGTTCTTGCTCATGGTGTCTCCTTCGCTCCGAGAGGCTCGGGAACAAGACACCGCGGGGGCGCACATCCTGACGCATTGTGATGCAGATCACTCGATAATCGGTCGAGGACCCCGGGATCTGGGCATGCCGCTCCGGAACCAAGCGTGGCAACGCTCTCGTCACCGCCGCTCAGCTGTCGAGGACAGATGCGGGCGGCGTGGCGAAGTCGGCGTTTCGCGAGGACACTGAGGTCGTAGCGCCCACCTCGTCCCCAGGAGCACATGATGCCAACCAACGGACCTTTCGGCATCGATCCGGAAGATTTCGAACGCGCACTGCGTGGGGCGGGGACCGAACTCCGCGACCTGCTCGGGAAAGCCGGCGTATATCTCGACCGCGTAGACCACGCGAGCCTCGGTTCGCTGGCGTCGCTGTTCGGTCAGTTCGTCCAGCCGGAACGGCCACGTCCACCGGAACCCGAGGGCGAGATCACCGGTGAGACGGGCAGCGGGGTATGGGCGATCTACAGCATCGACGACACCGGCGAGGCCAGGATCGACCAGGTCTTCCCGAGCGAGCTCGAGGCCTTACGCGCACATCGCGACAACACCGATGATCGCCGTCGAGTGCGGTTTCTCCCCTACGGGGTTCCGGCAAGCGTGTTGGACGCGCCCTGACGCGCAGACTCGCCGCACGAGTTGGAATCGGCCGGTATCGCTTCCAGTTCCACAGTGTCGTGCAAAACCTCGGGCTTGCGGTAGGAGCAGTTGGAGACCTGCATGCGTCACCACCGCCGCTACAGGGCCGCCCAGGCGAGGCGTGGAGGCGTGGATGGCGCCTCGGAGATGCCACTGACGACACTCAGTCGTCAGCGCGGAAACAACCGCTGACCTGGCTTTCTTTGAGCCGCCTGGGGGAATCGAACCCCCGACCTTTTCATTACGAGTGAGCCCGGAAACGTGCTGATTCGTCTCATGAGGGTCGAGGCGTCCAGGTCAGAGACGCTTTCCGTGTTCGGAGCGCATCCATGTGTCTCATGCTTTTCAGTACGTCTTGGCACACTCTCGGCACGCTGGATATGGGGCGGGACCTGCGGATATGTGGGCCGCCCGGCACGCCGGTTCGCAGTGCACGGCCAGCGCCTACCGTCTGCCGCAGGGCGCGGCGCTCCCGCTGCGGTAAATCGGTCACGCCGCGTCCCGAGCGGACGCCCGGCCGGAGAGCTTGGGAATGGCCTTCTGATAGACCCGGCCGGGTGCCCCGCTCCCCTGGTCCCTGCGCGGCCCGCTCGTAGCGTCAGCGGCAACCCGACCAGGAGGACAAGGCCATGACCACCGTGACCACTGCCGCGACCCCGTTGCCCGTCGTGTTCGAAGCACCGCCGCTGCCCACCCAGGGATACGGCCTCTACGCCGCCGCGAGCGTCTTCGACACCACCGAACCCACCCGGGAATTGCTGGCGGGTATCGACCTCTACCCGTACAACTGCGACACCGGCGTAGGCACCTACTCCACCGAACTCTGCGACGACAACCCGGCGATCAAGGCGGCGGGCGAGCGCGGCGCGCCGTTGCACTTCGATCCGATGGTGGTCTGGGCGGCGTCGGAGTGCCGGACCGACCAGACGGAGGCGGAGGTGATGGCGCGGGCCGCGCACACCCGCAGCCTCCACGAGCCGAACCTGGTCGAATCCGCCTTCGCCGCGCGGCTACTGGCCGACGCCGGAACGCCCACCGTCGTGCCGGACCTGGCTACCGCGATCGGCACCCTGGAGGCGTTCCTGGGCGAACAGGGGTATGCGGGCTACCTCCACGCCTCCCGGCGCTGGGCGGTGCAGGCCGCATACCTCAAGGCGGCCAACGGTTCGCCTCTGCTGCGAACGAACATGGGCAATACGTGGGTGTTCGGCGGTGGGTATGAGTCCGCGCTGGGGGCGACCCTGGTAGCTACCGGCCCGCTGTTCGTCTGGCGCGCGCCGGTCTTCGAGCAGGTGGTGACCACCGGAAGCCACAGCGTCCCGGCGTATAACAACACGGTCTATGCCCTGTCCGAGCGGGTGGTGACGGTGGGGTACGAGTGCGCGGCATATGCGGTGACCATCGACCCGACGCCCTGACCGTCACGTGATGGCATAACGCACGGAAGCCGTTGCGAGGGTGGGGATTCCGTGCGTCGGGTCGGACGGTACCGGTCTACGCGGGCGACGCAGCGGGACCTACTGCCCCGGGTCGGTCACGGTCACGGAGACGGTCATGGTCTCGCTCAGCAGCGTGCGCGGGTCCTCTATGCCCAGGAGATCAGCCAGCCGCTCCACAGCTCGCAAGGAGAGATTCCGCTGTCCGCGCTCCAGCGTGCCCATGTAGGTCCGGTGCACACCCAGGGCGTCGGCGAATGCCTCCTGACTCAGGCCACGCGCTATCCGGATGGCACGCACGTTGCGCCCTAGCGTCACCTGAAGATCACCTTCCATGATGCCCGACAGAGTGCCCGGCCGAATCTTCCCAGGTCTACATACCTATCCGTCTCCACACCTATATGAGACGGAAACCGTGCGTAATCGTGTCCTGTGGCGGAGACTTATAAGTGTTCAATCACGGATGACCGGAGGACACTATGACCCACGACATAACGGACCAGCCCAGAGCGCTCGGATGGATAGATGCCGAACTCTCACTCAGCGTCGAATGGGACCGGGCGGGGGTGGAGCGGCTGGCGTCCAGGCTCGGCTACCGGCTGGTCTGGCCCGATGAGATATCGGTGCTGCCGGTCTCGGCACAGCTCCAGTGCATCGGGGCCGACACCGTGCTCATGCCCTCATCGGACCACCTGGACCATGCGGAGCTGCGCAGAGTCCAGGAGATCGCCGACGTGGAGACCGTGAACCCCCGGCTCAGCCTTCCCCGGCGGTCGGTGTTTGCCGAGGACATCCGGTGATCGCGCTCGGGTGGGCCGCCGTGATCACGCTGCCCCTCGGGGTGCTGGCCTGGGCGATGTGGTGGCCGGAGCGCATACCGCCGGAGCGCAGCGTGGAGGGCATCCGCGCGAGGGTGGAGAGGGAGCGCCGGGCCGCCGCCGCCGCCGACACGATGCGATTACGGCCGGTCAACGGCACGCGGCCCGACCGAAGACCAGCGAGTAGACGTAGACACAGCGCCGCCTGATCGACCCCGAATAGACGAACGCCCCGCCGGGTCGTAACCGGCGGGGTGTTCGCGTTGTTCAGGGTATCCGGGTGCCTCAGCCCACTCGGACCAGGCTCAGTTGGGAGGGGACGGGGGTCACGGTCAGAGGGCTTGCTCCGATCGCGTTACCGCCTCCGGTGCTCACGGCCATCTGCACAACCGACCCCTGCTGAAGGCTGCGGAGCCCGTTGACCTGGGAAGTTATCCACGCGCTTCCGATTCCATCGGTGATCCGGCTTGACAGCACGGCCCGGTCATCCACGAGAATCGCGGCGGTCGCCGTGATGCCACCCGTCTGCCAATGAATCGACGCCGCGATCTGGTACAGACCGCTCTGCGGCACGGTCAGCTCGGAAACCGTGCCGCTTCCCGCGCCCCACTCCCCGCCAACCTCCGCCAGAGTCGAGTCCCAATCGATATACGCACCGCCGGACGGAATGGATTGCAGGGAGCTACGGCCTACGACCACGGCGCACGCCGGGGATGTGACGGTGTCCGGGGTGTCGCTGGGTTCGGGCTGTTCGGCCAAGATCAAACTTCCACCGTTGACATTCGACGCGATCAAGTCGCCGGTGTCCGGGTGGGTGGACAGGACCCAGTTTCCAACGCGCGCGGACGAGGGATGTTCGGTCTGGGCGAGGCGACGCTCGGTGTTGCGCGCCCACTCGGCGTCGTTCTTCGGCGGCTTGACGTTGGCCGTCCCACTCATGAGGTACGTCCTTTCGGCTGGGGGACGGGCGGCGGATTCGGTACCGAAACCGCCGCCCGTCTCAGTGGATATGAAGTGCTCTACCGAATCACCCGAGCACATCCGCCCAGGTAGAGTGCCGTTCTCCGGGCCTGGCATCCCACCTGTTCCGCGCCAGTGTGCCGACAGTGTGCCCGGAGAGGGTGGCACCAGCCGAATTCGAGGGCGAATCAGACCCCTTGGTCTGGTTGTCGGCGGTCGTCTCTGGGTCGGCCTCCACGCGGGTAGAGGGCACATACTTCCGGCCCGCCGCCGTCCGGCCCGGGATATCTCCCGTGTTGGCCCAGGGCTCCCCGTTCTCGTCGTACTGGCCGTGGTCGATCAGGGGCACGTCTCCCACCGGGTCCAGGCCCAGAGTCCGGATGTCCTCCTCCACGCGGGTGGTGAACGCTTCGTGATCCAGGCCGACCGGCTGAACCTGAACCTTGTCCGGGGCATTCATGCCGTAGAGCTTGGCCAGCCGGTCCGAGGTCTTGCCCACGATCTCCGCCGCCTTGTAGTCCCCGGCCAGTGCGGCGGGCCAGTAGGCCGCGTGCAGCGCCTCCAGGCGCGCCCCGACCACTTCGCGATACTCGGCCACCGTCTCGGACTCGGTACGCTTCAGGATCGCCTCCACCGCCCGATACGCCCCGGACCGGTCGGCCCACCCGAGCACGGCCGCTATGTCGTCGTAGGACTTGCCCTCCAGGCGCAACTCCAGGGCCTTGCGCTGGCGCTCCCGTTCGTCCGGCTGCGCCTTGTCCGGTCCCTTGGTCATGATCACTTCACCTCTCCGCCGCTCATCAGCTCACGGCACAACGGACGCTCCACACCCAGGCGACGGAGCTGGACCATGATGTGGCGTCCCAGCTCGCACGCTTTCGGGTCTCCGGCGCGGGCCTGGGGCAGCACCACTTGCCCGAGCGCTCCGAGTCGCAACATGGCCTCCAGATTGGCCACCTGGGCGCGGCATTCGTTCTCGATCTCGGATTCGTTCATGCCGCGCTCCCTGGCAAGGTGATGGACTCCGGCGCGATGCGGTTGCGGTACGCCCAGCGCACCATGTCGATATCCATGCCCGGCCGAACCCCGAGCGCGGCGCGAACCTCGGTGTTGGTCACGAACCCCTGGGCGTAGAGCCGCGCCGCCAGCCTCCGAATCGCAGGCATGGCGGACCGGACATCGGACTCCACGGTCCACCCTCGCCGCCCGCGCAGCGCTTCCGCATCCTCCAGTGAGGCGTTGGTCAGGTAGTCGTTCAGCACGTCGGCGGACGGCTGTCCGTCGTAGATGAACAGCGCTTCGGCGTACGGCCCGGCCCACGCAATACCGGCCTCCCGCTGGGGGTCGTGGCCGAAGTACTCGGCCCGCCCGTCTCCGTCCGGCCGGGCGTAGCACTGGGTCACCGTGGCCCCGGCCAGCACCGCGAGGACGGCGTGCCCCGCTTCGTGGACGCAGGTAGCGACGTGATTGCGCTCGGAATCGGTCAGATCGGACAAGGTCAGGCGCGCCATGTCGTTGCCTCCGGGTGGTGAGTCGGATTCTGGGTCTCCAGCCTCCGGGCTGGCCGTGCATCGGTCTGGGTCATCACCGGGCCGCCCTTTCCGCGATCCGGGCCGCCTTGAGGGCGTCGCTCGCGGCCTGCCATTCGGCGCTCTGGCGCTCGCGCAGCTCCTCCCGTTCGCGGGAGTGCCTGCGCCGGAGCGCTTCCATCGGGTCCGCCGCTGCCACGGCGGCCTGAGTCGGGGCCGGAGGCTTCGGACCCTCCGCCGCCTGGATCTGACCGACGTAGGCACCCAGCGAGCGCCCGGCGTTGTCGATGGTGCGCAGCCGCTCCACGATGAACTCCGAGGTGTTCGCCGCCCCGGGCGCGCTGGGCGCGAGCGCCGCGCTCACGCGGTCGTCCATGCCCTGGGCCGCCTCGGTCAGCATCGACGCCCATCCCCCATCCGCCACTGCCCCAGCGGACAGGGTGGCGGGCCAGTGCGGGGCGGGAGTGCGCACGGCTCCCGCGATCTCGGTCAGCGCCGCTGCGATCTCCGCGAAGGCGTCGCCGATCGCGGTCGTCCACCGGGTCGGCCGCCGGTCGGAGGCGATAGCGGCCGACGCGCCGCTCACCGCCTCCACCACCTCCGCCGACAGGCGCAGCCGCTCGTCATAGACCACGGTCAGCCGCTTCCGGCGGCGGTCGCGCTGGACCTCCAGGGAGTCCGCGCGGTGGTCCCGTTCGCCCTGGGTGTAGACCCGCCCCTGGGGGTTCGGTCCCCGGTAGCCGTACCGGTCGTTGTAGCTCTGCCCGGCGGGCACTCCCACGCGGGCACTGAACTCGACCATGGTTCGTTCTCCTATATGTCTCGAAATGCCTTGTCAGGCTGGGTAAGTGGGAATAAATTGACGATTTGCGGGTGATTTAGACCACATTCCGCGGTGCCCATTCCGGCAGGTCAGGACGTTTCGGGAGCTTCCTCGGGCTCAAGGACCAGGGCAGTCGGCCAGGTGAAGGTCCAGCGGGAGCCGCAGCACTCGCAGGCGTGCGCCGTGGTCACCGTCGCGCCGCCCGTCCAGGTGAAGGTGTGCGGCTCGGTGAGACTGTCCGGCCGCCAGGCGGCGGTGTGCACGCAACGCGGGCAGTAGTCCGACAGCCAGTAGAACCACGGGTCGAGGATGGGCGGCGGCGGAACGAAGGCCCGGCGCTGAGGGCGGGGCAGGGTCTCGGTCATCATGGATTCGCAGGTCCTTTCACGGTTACCGGCCCCGATCGCTCTGGGAAGCGACCGGGGCCGCTCTGTCTATGTCTCGGGGTGGTTCTCAGGCGCAGGTTCGCGACCGTTCAGCCGGTCCAGCTCCGCCGCCGCCAGGTCGATCCGAGTCAGGTCCTCATATGCACCGCCCGCCCGGCGCTGCCGCATCACCTCGTCCGCTGGGACACGGACCCGGCGCTGCCCCGGCGGCAGCGGCGCACGGGAGTTGTTGGATTCCAACGGAATCCGTGCGTTGTCGGTGCTCATGACGCAGCCCACCGGTACTTCGCCACGGCCTCCAGCCGAACCGCGAGGTCCGGGCTCACAGGGCACGGTCGCACAGCCAGCACGCGCCGCGCAGCCTCCGCGAGGGCGAGACGCAGCGCAATAGGACAGAGGTCGGACGCACCGCCGACCAACGCGATCCGTGCGTTGGTTTCCGCCAGAGCCGGGGCGCTCACAGCGCGGCTCCACAGCTCGGGCACCGGCGGTCGGCGGTGGGTCCGGCCACCGGGCGGGACGCCGACCAGAGCCGCCGCCGACACCGGACGGCTGGGCAGTGCGGGAAAGTCCGCCACGGGCGGACGGCGGAAAGTGCGGTCATGTCGATCTCCATTCCTTGTTGAAAAGCGTTGTTGATAAGCCAGCGGGTTCCGCCGCCACCTACGGCGGGGTGCGCGGCGCAGCCGGGACCCGGGACCCCCGGGACCCGCCGTTATCCCTCTCGGAGCGAAAATCCGTCCTTCGCACGTCATCCGTGCGTCATACGAAAACGTCTCTACCAGTAGAAATGAGATGTAAGTGTGGATCGCATAACGCGCGAGAGAGGGACTGCCCCCGGGACCCGGGTCCCGGGTCCCGCCGCCCCGAGACGGGACCCGTTCAGGCTGCGCTCCGCTCATAGCCGGGTCACGCTCTCGCCGTCGAAGGCGACCTGTCCGGCATTGACCAGAGCCTCCAGCGCGCTCTCTGCCAAGGCGCGCAAGGGACCCCGGAACTTCGTGCGCTTGATCCCCTTGTCGCCCTTCCACGCGGTCGGCACACCCACCGGGCGGAGGTTGTCCAGGATGCGCTTCTGGAGCCGTGCGAGGGTGGCCTCCCGGTCATCCACCGCCGCTGCCTGAACCACGGCGAGGGTTGCGGCTGCGGCCATCCGTTCGCCCGCCCGCTCCGCCTCCCGGTCCCGCTCCCATTCGGAGGCGTCGGACTGGACCGCCAGCGAGCACGCGAACAGGCTGCGCGCCAGCTCCCAGTCCTCGGCCTCCACCACGGTCCGCCCGTCCAGGATCACCAGCAGGGCAGCGACCCGGGCCAGCATCGCGGGGCGCTGCGATTCGAGCTGTGTCAGGCTCAGTTGCCCGCGCCGCCGCTTCAGGGACTCCACCTTGATCGCACGCGCCAACTCCGAGCAGACCCGCAGCTCACCGACCGGCAGCGGACCGACGCGCAGGGGGCCGGGGTCGGCCGGGGTGTCTTCGATCTCCGGGACGAACGGGTCCACCACCGGACCGAACAGGAAGCGCTGCGGGGTGCCGTTCTCGCACTCGACATCCGTCAGCAACCGTGCCAGGACTTCCCGCTGGAAACCGGCCACCAGACCGATCGTGAAGTCCGTAACCTCCCGGTAGGTCTCCCGGCTGGCGTTGGCCTGCCCGCGCATGTTCCCGGACCAGGCCGACCGCAAGACCGAGGACAGCGTGGAGCCGCGCAGCTGCATCCCCGCCAGCATCTCCCCCGCTTCGTCCACGTCGAACATCACCTTGTGGCGGACCTGCTGGCGGACGCTCTCGAACTTCCCCGTCACCGGGTCCGCCACCTTGACCGTGCCCATGTACATCTCGGCGACGCCCTGACCGGTGCCCAGGTTGTGCGTGCGCGGGACCTCATCCCCCGCAATGCATCCCGGCCCGAGCGGGTCCGGATAGGTGACGGACAGCAACCGTGTGGCCGCTGTGGTGGCCGACGACTTGCCCTCCCCGGAGGTAGAGACGAGGCCCGCGTAGAGGTTCAGCGGCAGTGGGGATTTGATGCCGGTCTCGATCCGGACGGAGGGGTCCACGTGGGCCGACAGCAGTGCGAGCACGGCCAGCAGGACACCGTGGGGCGATTCGTCCCGCGCCCAGGCCGCTTGCTGGATGTGGCGCAGGAATCCGCGCCGCTCCCAGAACTCCAGGGGCAAGTACATCTCCGCCCGGCCAGCGCCGCCGACCATCGTCTCCGCCCAGCGCCGCGCGACCTCATCCCGTGCGGTGTGCGGGTCGCTCACCCCGTTGTCGGCGCACCACTTCGCCACGTCCTCCCGGGTCGGGCGGAACTCCGGCGCGATCATCGCGAGCGCGGAGACCGGGAACCACTCCGCCTCATCGAAGTGCTCCGGGACCGCACCCAGCACGCCGTATGACCGGGCCAGAGTGCCCATGGACAGGGCGTCCAGGATCTCCCTGGGGTCGGCTCCGGCCAAGTCCTCTCCGCCGCGCAGCTCCCCCAGGACCGCCGCCGCCTGGAGCCCGTGGACGTACTCCGCCGCGCGGTCCTCGGCCGTAGACTCGGCATCGGAACGCTCGGGGTCTCCACCCTCCTGGCCTCCGGTCTGTGCAGCGGACCGGGGGCCGTTCTCATTCGCTGACACTGGTCAGCCTCCAATCTCGCCTAGTTCCAACCGATTCCGTGCGTTGTGCCCCTCACCGAGCCGACGCCGTCCACGCCTGGCGCAGGACTCCGGCGATGGCGGAGGCGTCGGCCTCGGTCAGCACCTCCGCCGCCAGGACCATCTCCGAGACCAGGGAGGCCACCGCCTCCGGCGAGAGTCCGCCGGACTGTGGTCCGCCCCGCTCCCGGCCGGGCAGCGCGTCCAGGTCGATCCGGTACACACGGCCGACTCGCACCGCCGGAATGGACCCGTCCGCGACCATCCGGCGGACAGTCTTGACCGAGCAATTGAGCTGTGCAGCAGCCGCTTTCGTGTCGCCCATACGGGGACTGAGTGGTCCTGTAGTGGTCATGGTCAAGTTCTCCAGGGTCGTAGAGGGCGCGTAAGGGAGATGCTTCACGACGGCCCTGCAATCGAGTCCAAATGCATTGCTATTCAACGGATTACGTGCCTTGTCCCAAATATGCCTCTGACCTGCGAAAACACGCACCGCGGCATTTGTCGGATGGAGTGTTTGCGCAGGTCAGAGAGGTTTTTCACGCGGCGCTCTGACGGGCACGGTAGGCACGCACCACCGCGCGGCGGCACTCGCGGCAACGGCGATCCCCGGAGCCCGGTTCGGTGTAAACGTTGACCTCGGTCATGGCGTGGCCGCGCTGACACACTCCCGTGCGGGCGGTGATGGCACTCCGCGACATGCCGCGCCGCCAACACTCGGCCGTGCTCATGGCCTCCAGGTGGTCGATCCGGAAGCAATCCCGGAAGCGGCACCCCCGGTCACGGGCATGTCCGATTACCAGTCCCTCCGGAATATCGCCGTGAGCGAGCACCCAGGCCAGCCGATGCACCCGCCACTTGCGGCCTTCCGCCTGAACCTGGCCGTACCCGTCCGCGACATGCCCTCCGGTCCAGCGCAGGCACTCCCCGTCGCGCACGGAGTTCAGCGCCAGCTTCTCCGCCGGGGTGTCTCCGGCAAGCCGCGCGGCCATTACGCAGCGCTGCCCGGGTCGGTCTGGAGCATGGCCAGCAGACCGGCCGACTTCACGCGATAGCGGTGCGGCCCGAGCGGCACGACGGGAAGCCGCCCATCCTTGGCCATGCGGTAGGCCGACGCGCGTCCGATACCCAGCAATTCGGCGGCGCGGGCAATGGAAGTGGTTGCGCTGGAACGGATATCGGCCAGCGGATCGACTGTCTCATGCGTGCTCATAGAAACCATGAGACCGAATTGAGTGCGAAATGTACAGACTGCTGTATTCTCATTTTTGTGGACAACAACCTGCGAAAAGAACAGCCGGGGGACGTGATGGCCGTGACCAGCGCGGAACCTGGGTACCGACCGGGGGACGTCGCACAACCCACGGATCGCGTGCGAATCACGTTGCGCGGACATGCGTTCGACTACGTCGTGAAGGTGGAGACCGGCCCGGAGGGTCCGCGCCTTGTGGCGTTGACCCTGACCGGCGGGGTGGTCGATCAGACCGCACTCCGGCGTATCCCGCTCGCACGCCTGGCCGCCGCTGCGGCGCGCTGGCTGAACTCCGGCGGAGGGCTCTGGGGCAACCCCGGAGAGACGGCCGACACCCGCGCACGGCCCGACCAGACCCCGAGGCGGCGGCGCATAGATGACGCTCTGCTGACCGACGTGGCGGAGACCGTGCGCCGCGCCGTCCGCGAAGGGCACCCGGTCCGGGCCTGGAGCGCGGCGCAGCTGCACACCTCCCCCGGGACCTTGGACCGCTGGGTCCGGGCCGCCAAGGATCACGGCTACCTCACCGAGGGCGAAGTACCTCGGACCCAGCGCGGACGGACCACCCCGTGACCGAGGATTACCGGCCGCGCGGCCCACCCTCCAGCCCGTCAACCAAATTCCACATATCCACTCTCACAAGGGAATTCACCAATGAGTACCACCGAGGACACGAAGTCCCGCCGCTCGCGCCGGGCCGAACCGATCGACAAGCGCACCGCCAAGAACGGCAAGGTGACCTGGACGTTTCAGCTGGACGTCGGCACCAAGCCGGACGGCTCCCGCGACCGCCAGCGCTTCACCTACGACACCCAGACCGAGGCGCGCCGAGAGTACCGGCGGATCTCGTCGGAGGTCGCGGCCGGGACCTATGTCCACCTGTTGACCCTGACCGTGGACGAAGCGTGTGAGGAGTGGCTGACCGGGCGGCGCTTCCGCCGGGGTGTCTCCGCCGCCAACACCCGTAACCACCTGAAGCCAGCGCGGCGCTACTTCGGCGCGCGCAAGCTCTCCAGCCTGACCAAGGCCGACGTGGACAAGCTGGTGGATTGGATGCTGACGGCCGGGCGCGTGAACCAGCGGGCCAAGGTGGACCCCGAGTCCCTGTCGTCGCGGGTCTGCGCCTTCGTGGCGCTGCACACGGACGGAGTGAGCGCGCGGGCGATACAGGCCCAGTTCCCCGGCCAGGACATCCACACGCGGCTGTCGGCTCTGCTGAAGGCGGGCAGGGTGCGCCGGGTCTCGCGCGGTGTGTACGCGGTAGCGGACACGGCGGACGGCTCGCAGCCGCGCGGCGTGAAGCCCGTGACCGTGCGCTCCACCCTGACGGCGCTGTCCATGATGGTCCAGAGCTACGTGGACCAGGGCCGCCTCCCGCGCAACGTGGTGGCCTTGGCGGAGCGACCGGCCGATGAGATTGACGACCGGGACGACGACGAAGACACCGACGACCCGAAGGCGTGGACCGTCGCGGAGGTCCAGCGGTTCCGCACAGCCGCGCAGGCCCATCGCCTCTATGCGGCCTGGCTCATGTCCACGTACGGGATGCGGCGCTCAGAGGTACTGGGAATGCGGTGGACCCGGTTCTCCGATACGGCGCTGAAGGTCCGCCGGGGCCGGGTCGCGGTCGGCACGGAGACGGAGGAGAACTTGCCCAAGTCCCGCCGCTCCCGCCGCGATCTCCCGCCGCCCGCCGAACTGGCCGCCGCGCTGCGCAGCCTGAAGAAGGTTCAGCGTGCGGAGTGCCTGGCCCTGGGCATCCCGTGGTCCGACGACCGGCTGATCGTGGTGGACGAAGCGGGCGCGCCACTGCGGCCCGAGCGCTACACCGATGAGTTCCACAAGATCGCGAAGGCGGCGGGCCTGCGGCGTATCCAGCTGAAGGGGCTGCGCAACACCTCGGTCTCGCTCATGCTCGCGCTGGGGATTCCGGCTCACATCGTGGCGGCCTGGCACGGACACGACCCGTCCATGTCCTTGTCGGTCTACTCCGTGGTCCAGGGTGAGGATCTGGCGGCGGCCGGTACCGCTGCGTTCGGGTCCTAGCCCGTGAGGGGGTAGCCCGAGAGCTGGCACATTCTCGGCACATTGGGGGAAGTCCGGGCATTGCCCGGAGCTAGAAAACAGTCTCTGACCTGGAGCCGCCTGGGGGAATCGAACCCCCGACCTTTTCATTACGAGTGAAGCGCTCTACCGACTGAGCTAAGGCGGCGTGCCTTTCGGCCAAGCGAGTCTATCCTCTCGCGGCCCGATCGCGAAAACAGGTGGTCACGGTCACTGTGCGCGGGCCGCGATGAGGGCAGCGGCCATGGCGGCGAGGGCGAAACGGGGTTTGACGTTCAGGTCGAGCGCGGTACGGCAGGCGAGCACGGCCTCGATGGACTTCAGCAGGCCTTCGGGGCGCACGCGCTCGGCCAAGTCGTGGATCTCGTCGGACAGATCCGGGTGGGTGAGCGCGATGCCGGAGCCGAGCCGGGTGGCGCCGAATCGGACGGCCAGCGCGTCCCGGTAGACGCCCGCCACGTCGATCAGAGCGCGATCGAGTGCGTCGCGGCCGGTGCGGGTCGCGCGCGACTTCTGCCGCCGCTCCAAGTCCTTCAGCACGCCGGCGGAGCCGCGAGTCGCGCTCGCCGCGCCCTTGCCGGTGCCGCCCGCGCCCATCGCGGTCGCTAGTTCCTCGCGCTCGCGTTCGTCCCGGGTCGCGCTCATCTGTTTGGCCTCGTCGTCGGCCGCGCGCACCAACTCGTCGGCGGCGGCGTAGGCCGCGCCGGGCTTCCCGGACGCGGTGACCAAGGCCAGAGCGCGTCGGCGACGTGCTCGCGCCTCCTCGTCGGTGGCGAGCCTCCGGGCACGGCCGACATGGCCGCCGCTGATGGCGGCGGCCCAGTTCGCGGTCTTCTCGTCGAGGTTGTCGCGTTCCCGCAGCACCCGCGCGATGGCGGGCACCGATGGCGTCACCAGGTGCACGTGCCGGCAGCGGGAGCGCAACGTGATCGAGATGTCCTCGGGGTCGACCGAAGGGGCGCAGAGCAGGAACACCGTCCGTTCCGGCGGCTCCTCGACGACCTTGAGCAACACGTTTCCGGCCGCCTCGGTCAATCGGTCGGCATCCTCGATGACCACCACCTGCCAGCGCCCGGTACTCGGCCTGCGCGAGGCCACCTGCACGATCTCGCGCATCTCCTTGGTGCTGATGCTCAGCCCCTCGGGCACCACCCGGCGCACATCGCCGTGCGTACCCGCCATGGTCGTGGTGCAGGCGTGACAACTGCCGCACCCGGGTGTCCCCGAGTCGGTGCACTGCAACGCCGCCGCGAAGCACAGCGCCGCGACGGATCTGCCCGAACCGGGCGGGCCGGTGAACAACCACGAATGCGTCATCGCGCCTTCGACGGCTCCCCCGCGCGCGGCCACGGCGGCAGCCGTCAACTCGGACTCGACCGCCTCCTGGCCGACCAATCGATCGAAGACTCCCGCCACGCCGTACACCCTATCGGTCCTCCCCGACAGCTTCGGGCCGATACCGGAGCGCTCTCACCGCCGACCACGACGCGCACATCACCGCACCCCCGACCCCTCCCGACAGTTTCAGGCCGATACCGCAGAACCCTCACCGCCGACCACGACGCGCACATCACCGCACCCCCGACCCCTCCCGACAATTTCAGGCCGATACCGCAGCACCGCAACGGCGACGTGCGCACTCCCCCGCACGGCCGTCTCGGCCCGCAACAGCCGTGCTGATTCGCCGCCGTCTCCGGATCGCGTCCACGTACGCGCCCACCGTCGCGATGGATCGAAACGTCGCGCCGCCCGGACCGGCCGCGGAGGGCACTCATGTCGCCCGAAGATTCCGCGCACCAAGTGATGCGCGGGAGGACACCTTCGGGACCCAGCGTCACCGAGATCTCACGGCGGCCACGGCAACTCGGCCGCACTCGACAGCCCCGCCCGAGGCTAGGAGGCGCGCTGGTACGTGCTGTTCGCCCCGTCCAGCGCCTCACGGATGATGTCGGCGTGGCCCGAGTGATGCGCGATCTCCCGCAGGATGTGCAGCACCGTGTAGCGCACCGACCACCAGATGCGCTCCGGAGTCCACGGCGTCGTCGGAGTGGGGATCGAGGTGTCGAGACTGTCCACCGAACGGATCAGCTCTGCCGTCGCCGCGGCCACCTCGTCCCAGGTGGTCAGCAGACCGGCCACGGTCTCCTCCGGCGCCATCACGTATTCACCGGCGAACTTCGAGACGTCCAGTTCCGCGTTCTCGTCCCGCTCCACGATCACCGAGGTCCAGTGCCGTTCGCAGCTGACCAGGTGGTGCAGCAGACCACCGAGAGTCAGCTCGCTGACCGTGGTCCGCCGCCGTGCCTGCTCGTCATCGATCCCGCGCAGGGTGATGCGGAAAAGCGCGCGCTGGTCGGCCAGCATCGCGATCAGATCCTCGCGTTCCTGTTCTGTACTCATGGCGCTCAGGCTACGGCCGGCGCCACGAGCCGAGAACTCACGGCTTCCCGACGCCGGTCTTCTTCGCCGCCGTCTTCTGCGCCGCGGTCTTCTTGGCCACCGTCTTCGTAGTGGTCGCCTTCTTGGCGGCGGTCTTCTTGGCCGCCGTCTTCTTGGCGGGAGCCTTCTTCGCAGCGGCCTTCTTGGCGGTCTTCTTCACCGGCCCGCGAGCCCGCCGGTCGGCGAGCAGTTCCATGGCCCGCTCCGGGGTGATCGACTCGATCTCGTCGCCCTTGCGCAGCGTCGCGTTGGTCTCGCCGTCGGTGACGTACGGACCGAAGCGGCCGTCCTTGATCACCATCGGCTTGCCGCTGGCCGAGTCGTTGCCGAGTTCACGCAGCGGGGCGGCGCTGGACGCCTGCCGCCCACGGCGTTTCGGCTCCGCGTAGATCTTCAGCGCCTCCTCCAGCGTGACGGTGAAGATCTGATCCTCGGTGTTCAGCGAACGCGAGTCGGTGCCCTTCTTCAGGTACGGCCCGTAGCGCCCGTTCTGCGCGGTGATCTCCTCACCGCTCGCCGGGTCGGTACCGACCACACGCGGCAGCGACAGCAGCTTCAGCGCGTCATCGAGTGTGATGGTGGCCAGGTCCATGGACTTGAAGAGCGAGCCCGTGCGCGGCTTCGGCGCAGCGGCCTTCTTCGCGGTCTTCTTGGCGGGTTCCTGCCCCTGCTCGGCCTGCGGCTCGGGCAGGACCTCGGTGACATACGGGCCGAAACGCCCTTCCTTGGCGACGATTTCGTGCCCCGACTCGGGATCGACGCCGAGCGAACGACCCTCCTGCGGCGTCGAGAACAGCTTCTCGGCGACTTCGGGGGTCAACTCGTCCGGCGGAAGATCGTCCGGCAGGTTGGCCCGCTGCGACACCGGATTACCCTCGGGGTCATCGGGATCGGCGACCATCCGCTCCAAATACGGACCGTACTTGCCGACCCGGACCACGACATCGCGTCCGTCGGCATCGCTGAACAGCTTGATGGAGTTGATCTCGCGCGCGTCGATGTCGTCGAGCCGCTCCCCGACCATCTTCTTCAGACCGCCGGACCGCGCGACCGACCCTTCCACACCGTGATCGCCGCCGAAGTAGAAGCTGGACAACCAGTTTCCGCGCTGCTCGCGTCCACCGGCGATGGCGTCGAGATCGTCCTCCATGGCGGCGGTGAAGTCGAAATCGACCAGTCGGCCGAAATGTTCCTCCAGCAAGCCGATCACAGCGAAAGCCACCCATGACGGCACCAGCGCGCTACCGCGCTTGTAGACGTAGCCGCGGTCGAGAATCGTCTTGATGATCGACGAATACGTCGACGGGCGGCCGATGCCGAGCTCTTCGAGCGTCTTGATCAGCGACGCCTCGGTGTAGCGCGCGGGCGGGTTGGTGCTGTGCCCATCGGGATTCAGCTCGACCGCCGTCACCGCCTGGCCTTCGTCCAGCGCGGGCAGCCTGGACTCGGCGTCGTCGGACTGGCCGCCCGCCTCCTCGTCGACGCTCTCCACATAGGCCTTCAGGAAGCCGGGGAAGGTGATGGTGCGGCCCGAAGCGGAGAACACGCACTCCTCGCCGGTGCCCGCGACGCCGGTGATGCGCAGCGTCAGCGTGGTGCCCCTGGCGTCGGCCATCTGGGAGGCGACCGTGCGCTGCCAGATGAGTTCGTAGAGCCGGAACTCGTCGTTGTCCAACCGCGCGTGCAATTGACCGGGCGTGGCGAACGTGTCGCCCGCCGGACGGATCGCCTCGTGCGCCTCCTGCGCGTTCTTCACCTTGCGGGTGTACTGCCGTGCGGTCGGGTGCACGAACTCCGAGCCGTAGAGCTGGGTGGCCTGCGCACGGGCCGCGGCGATGGCCGACTCCGACAGCGTCGTGGAGTCGGTACGCATGTAGGTGATGTAGCCGTTCTCGTACAACCGCTGCGCCACCCGCATGGTCCGCTCGGAGGTGAAACGAAGTTTGCGTCCCGCCTCCTGTTGCAGCGTCGAGGTCATGAACGGCGGATAGGGCTTGCGCGTGTACGGCTTGGCCTCCGCCGAGGAGACCACCAGGTCGGCGCCGTCCAGCGCCTCGGCCAGCCGCCGCGCGTAGCCCTCGTCCAGGACGACGACGCCGCTCGCGGCCTTGAGCTGCCCGTCCGATCCGAAATCGCGCCCCGTGGCGACCCGCGCGCCGTCGACGGTGACCAGACGGGCGCCGAAGGTCCTCGGATTGGTGGCGTCGCCCTCCTCACCGTTGCCCGCGTCCAGCTTGGCGGCGATGTCCCAGTATTCGGCGGAACGGAACGACATCCGCTCGCGTTCGCGCTGCACGATCACCCGGGTGGCCACCGACTGCACGCGGCCCGCCGACAGCCGTGGCATGACCTTCTTCCACAGCACGGGGCTGACCTCGTAGCCGTAGAGCCGGTCCAGGATGCGGCGGGTCTCCTGCGCGTCCACCAGATCGTTGTCGAGGTCACGGGTGTCCGCGGCGGCGGCCTGGATGGCGGGTTCGGTGATCTCGTGGAACACCATTCGCCGGACCGGCACCTTGGGTTTGAGCGTTTCCAGCAGGTGCCAGGCGATCGCCTCGCCCTCGCGGTCGGGGTCGGTGGCCAGGTAGAGCTCGTCCGCGTCCTTCAACAGGCTCTTGAGCTCGGTGACCTTGGCCTTCTTATCCGGGCTCACGACGTAGATGGGTTCGAAGTCGTTGTCCACATCCACGCCGAGGCGCGCCCATGACTGGCCCTTGTACTTGGCCGGGACATCCGCCGCACCGCGCGGCAGATCCCGGATATGACCGACCGACGCCTCGACCGTGTAGTTACGACCCAGGTACGGCGCGATCTTGCGGGCCTTGGTCGGGGACTCGACGATCACGAGACGACGCAGGGCACGGCCCTGGTCGGCTGCACCGCGGTCTCGTGTTGCCACCGGCGAATACACCTTTCCTGATCGACCCGCGCTGCGTAGTTTCCGCTGTGCGCGGCTTGGGGTGAGCGGCTGCGACGGCTGAACGTCGCACCAGACACGTTTATACCGTGACGCCGCGTGTGGTCGAGTGCTTCCGACTCGAACCACTGAGCGTACGCCCGCCAGTTCGAATCAGTATGCCTGCCGTTTCGCCACACCTGCGCCGCGGCATGCTCGGCGGACCGATCCGCCGGCGCACACGGGCCGTGACTACCCCAGATATAGCTCGTCCCTCACCCCGTTACCGGTGGTGAGGGACGAGCTGTGGATCCTCGCGCGCTCAGCTGAGCGCACGCACTCCGGTGGCCTGCGGGCCCTTGGTGCCCTGGCCGACCTCGAACTCGACCTTCTGGTTCTCCTCGAGGGTGCGGAAACCCGAACCCTGGATCTCGGAGTAGTGGACGAAGACGTCAGCGGAGCCGTCCTCCGGCGCGATGAAGCCGAACCCCTTCTCCGCGTTGAACCACTTCACAGTTCCCTGTGCCATTCTGTTCCTTCTCTTTTCTTACCGGAACGGCGGACAACTGGGTTCGTCCACCGGGTCCGTTCCGACCGCTGTACTGTTGGTTCCCCCTGCAGGAAAGCACCAAGCACACCGTTCGCAACATCGATCCTGCTGACGGTTTGGACTTTGGATCCGTCCCTCGAACACAGAAGCTTGCGACCAGGAACCAGTGAACCATGTCTTCGGGCAATTCAACAGTCGAGTTACCGACAATTTGCAAAAAAGTTGATCTTGCGAATGCGCAGGTGAGGGACACAATGGTGGAATCCAGACTTGGGGTTCGTTTGCTTGGTGATAACCGAGTCGACGTTCAGCAAAGAAGCTGTGACCCAGGTCGCTATTTGGTATCGAAATGGCAGGTAGGGGTTGCCGGACGCACACGTTTCACACTTCCGGAGCGTGTGGCGGGGTTCGCGTCGTGAATCAGCCGTACTCAGCGCTCCGCGGACGGCCTCCCTCAGGGCTCAGCTACGGGGCATCGTTGCTGAATCGTGTCCTAACGGGGGTGCCGGACAACGATCCTCGGCTGACGCATGTGGTCGAGTTGCCCGCGCGGGCCGCAGCACACTCCCCGTGGCCCGCCTGGGCATCACCCGATGTGGTTGCGGCATTACGCGACACGGGCCTCGACGCGCCGTGGCGCCATCAGGTGGAGACGGCGGATACGGCGTTCCACGGACAGCACGTGGTGGTGAGTACCGGGACCGCCTCGGGCAAATCGCTCGGTTACCAGCTTCCGGTGCTCACGGCGCTGCAAGCCGATCCCAAGGCCACCGCGCTGTATCTGTCGCCGACGAAGGCGCTCGGCGCCGATCAACTCCGCGCGATCGGCGCGCTCACGCACGAAGGTCCGTTGCGCGATATCCACCCGGCCACCTACGACGGCGATACACCTGCCGAGATCCGCCAGTGGGTACGCGCCAACGCGCGGTGGATCTTCACCAACCCGGACATGCTCCACCTGGGCATACTGCGATCCCACCAGCGCTGGGCGAGCGTACTGCGCAGGCTGCGTTATGTAGTGGTCGACGAATGCCACGCCTATCGAGGTGTTTTCGGCTCGCATGTCGCGCTGGTGCTGCGCAGGCTGCGGCGGATCGCCGCACGATACGGCGCGGACCCCGTGTTCGTGCTCTGCTCGGCGACCTCGGCCGAACCGGCGGCGGCCGCGTCGCGCCTGATCGGCGCGCCGTGCACCGCGGTCACCGCGGACGGATCACCGCGGGGGCCGCGGACCGTCGCGCTCTGGGAACCGCCCTTGCTCACCGCGTTCACCGGCGAGAACGGTGCGCCGGTGCGCAGACCCGCCACCGCGGAAGCGGCGCGGATCATGGCTGATCTGGTGGCCGAAGGCGCTCGGACCTTGACCTTCGTCCGCTCGCGACGAGCCGCCGAGCTCACCGCGATGGAGGCCAGAAGACTGCTGGCCGAGATCGATCCGGACTTGGCCGCGCGCGTGGCGTCCTACCGCGCGGGATATCTCGCGGAGGACCGGCGTGATCTGGAAGCGGCCTTGTCGGACGGATCGCTACTGGCCGCCGCGACGACCAACGCCTTGGAACTCGGCGTCGATATCGCGGGGTTGGACGCCGTGGTCATCTCCGGTTTTCCCGGAACGGTCGCGTCGTTCTGGCAGCAGGCCGGACGGGCCGGGCGACGCGCTCAGGGATCGCTCGTGCTGCTCGTGGCGCGGGACGACCCGTTGGACACCTACCTGGTCCACCACCCGGAAGCACTGTTGGACAGGCCGGTCGAGGCCACCATCACCGATCCGCGCAATCCCTACGTGCTGGGACCGCAGCTGCTGTGTGCCGCGCTCGAGCTGCCGCTCACCGACGCCGAGGTGGACGAACTCGGTGCAGGTGAGGTCCTTGCCGAGTTGGCGGCGAAAGGGTTGATCAGGCGGCGCGGAACCGAGGATCGCGCGCGCTGGTACGTGACCGCGGAGACGCAACCGCACGACGCGGTGGATGTCCGGGGCGGCATCGGCGCACCGGTAGCCATCGTGGACGGCGAAACCGGCAGGCTGCTCGGCACCGCGGATGCGGGACGGGCGCGGGCCACGCTGCATCCCGGCGCCGTTCACCTACACCAGGGCGAGACCTACGTGGTCGACGAGCTGGATCTCGACGACGGCGTGGCCTTCGTGCACGCCGCCGAGCCCGGCTGGACCACCAGCGCGCGCCAGGTGACCTCGATCGCCATCGATGCGGTGACCGACCGCCGCTCCCACGGTCACGTGACGGCCGGGCTGGCGCGGGTGCGGGTTACCAGTCAGGTGATCGGCTACCTGCGCACGCTGGTCACCGGCGAAGTGCTCGACTTGGTCGAACTCGACCTACCGCCGCAGACACTGCCCACCAGGGCGGTCATGTACACGGTGACACCGGAGCTGCTGGCGCTGGCCGGAATCGAACCCCAGGACGTGCCCGGAGCGCTGCACGCGGCCGAGCACGCGGCAATCGGGCTGTTGCCCCTGGTGGCGACCTGCGACCGGTGGGACATCGGCGGCGTCTCCACCGCCGAGCATCCGGACACCGGGCTGCCGACCGTCTTCGTCTACGACGGTCAGGCCGGCGGAGCCGGGTTCGCCGAGTGCGGCTTCGCCCAGGTGCGGCAGTGGCTTTCGGCCACCCTGTCGGCCATCGAGTCGTGCGGCTGCGCGGCCGGCTGTCCGTCCTGCGTCCAATCACCCAAGTGCGGCAACGGGAACCACCCGCTGGACAAGGCGGCAGCGGCACGCCTGCTCACCGCCGTGCTGACCGAACTGTCCGTCGGCGCGAAGGCGTCGCACGATTCGTGACGGCACAGAGTCGGACGCGTGACCAATTGTCGACCTTGCCAGCGCGCACGCTGGGAAGACTGGGAGACCTCCTAGTGGAATGACGCCGCTTCACCCTCGGCGAATAAAAAGGATTAGTTTCATGTTAACTAGAGTATTGCCACTGGCTCCATTGACGACATGCGCATTCATCGGTATTTGATATCCGGACCCGCGCGGGGAATTCCAGGGGCCCGCTTTTAACCCGCCAGTAGAATTACCGATTTCCGCTACCGGACGCGACGCAAGGGCGACTGTGTATCGAACTCGTCAGCCTTCAACCGGCCCGGCCCGCGCACTCGCTCGAACGACGCGATCGCCATACAGACCTATTGGTACATTCCTTTCCACAGCGACCGTGAGGTCCCACTCCGCAACCTCACAGACGCGGATTCGTGTCCCCATCCGCCGCGCCGCCTCGTCCGCCTCCGCGCATGCGGCTTCGACGCCGGCCACCAACGCGCCCGCCCCGGCGAGCGCCGCCGAATCGGCGGCTGCCTGCGCCCGATGCCGCTCCACCACCACGGTGCCCACCTGGGCGATCAAGAGCGTCACACCGATCAGCCCTACGAGCGCCAGGCAGGTGAAGACTGTGGCCAACCCGTCCTCGCTGGATGCGCGTCGTGAACTCCGCGCCACGGATGCCTCCCGCCAGGTCGGCCCGGCCACACCGCCGTCGAGCGGATAGGCGTGGAGCCATGCCGCAGAGCCCATACGGTGTGCGAATCGGTCGCTGGTCTGGACGTGCTTTTCGGGGTCGCTCAGGTCGGTCATGTCACACCCTGTGTCGATGTCGGGGGTTCGCCGCACCCGTCCTCTGATTGCCGCAGCGTGACGGGTCGCGCAGGCGGTCGGTCGCCGGCAGGCGCGCCGGATGCGTCGCACCTGTTCTCCAGTACGGGAACCTGCCTCGGCGCGCGTTCGGCGACATCGAACGCGCAGCACTCGACCTACGGCCGGCCCTTCGGAGCAGGACGGCATGGACCGGTGTGGCCTCATCGATCCGGGCCCCGCCGGGCCGCAGGGTGAGAGGCCTTCCACGGTCGGCGCGCCCGCTCGGACGTCCGCCGACCCAGTCGTGCCGCACCGACAACCCTCGTGATGCGCAGCGTTGCCCATGTGGAAGCACGCCGTGGGTATCCCTTTCATTTCGCGACCCCGGGTTCGAGCGTCGCGACCGCTTCCGCGCGGAGGGTGAGCAGCGGTAACAGTGGAGTTCCTGCGGAGACCACGGCTATGGCACGAGTGCCCTCGATGCGCAGTGCGATGGCGGCAGAGGGCGGGGCGATGCGCTCGGCCGCCGGGCGAGCGTTGGCACGATCGCCCCGAGCGGCGAGGCGGGCCGCCTCGCGGGCGGCGTCGACACAGCGGACCTGCGTCGACGCCGCCAGTAGAGCCCCGAGGCAGAGCACGACGGCCGCCATGAGCGCGGTCAATGCGAGCGCGGCCTCGACCGTCACCGCTCCCCGATCGTCGCGCGGTCCCGGCGCGTCACGGCATCGTTCGGCAGCGGCGACGCCTACACCGTCGTGTTGAGCGCCCGGTCGATGATCTTCGTCAGCGCATTCACGATGCTGTCGCCGGTCACCACGCCGTAGAGCACGGCGCCGAATGCCGCCGCCGCGATCGTGCCGATCGCGTACTCCGCCGTGCTCATGCCGTCCTCCGCGACCACCGCCCGTAGCACTCGCACCCGCAGGCCCATATATACAGCCCTCATCCTCCGGCCCACGGACCTCGCGACCCCCTGGATACGCATCCGATTCCTCCTTTCCGGCCCGTGCGGCCGCTCCGCACGGGCACGCTTGTTCCGAAGCAGTCCGCGGCACGTGCCGCCGTCTCGGAACCACCTCGCCGCCGCCGATCCGCACACCCGGATCAGGCGAACGCTCACCTCGCGAAATGCCCGGCGGCCCCACCTCGCGCCGCCGAACCGCCGACCACGCCCACGCCCCGCCGCACCGTGCTCCGCCGAACCCGTCACACTTCCGAGCCGACAGTGTCGGGTCGCGAGGCCACGGCACGTCGCGGCATGACAGCAATCCGCTCACACCCCGTCTGCTGTCACACCCACGCACCGCCGCGCCCTGAACCGCCGAACCCGTCCGAAAGCACCGCGTGCTTCGAGCCGATCTCGTGGAAGGCAAAGCCGCAGGATGCCGCAGGATTACAACAGTCCGCCGTCGAGCACTCGTCCTGCCAAGCCGATGACCACCGGCACTATGCCGAGGCAAACGAAGGCCGGGAGGAAGCACAGACCCAACGGCCCGCCGATCAGGACACCCGCGCGCTCCGCCTTCGCGGCTGCCGTGTCTTCTACCGCGGACCTTTGCTGCTCGGCCAGTTCCAGCACCGCGGCCGCCAGAGATGACCCAGAGCGTGCCGAGCGGCGTGCCATCCGGGCCAGTGACTCGATCTCCTCGGCCCCGGGACGCCCATTCGCGTCGCGCGCCACCTGTTCCCAGACCGTGGCCGCGTCGGCCCCCAGTGCGAGCAGGTCCGCAGCGCGTCGCAATGCTTCGCCGAGCGCTTCGGGCGCCTCCGGCGCCACCGCCCGCGCCGCGCCTGCCATGGGCAGCCCGGCCCGCAGGCAGGCGGCCAGCAGATCGAGAACCGAGGCGACGGCCAGCGGATCCATCCCCTTGCTCGCTCGGCGCGACGACTCGGTCGGCCCGTGGTGGGCTCGGCCGAGGACGGGTAGCCGCCGACCGACGGCGACCCGCCCCGGAAGCAGGGCGAGTGCTGCCGCTACCAGCAATAACGGCAGCGCTGCGTTCGGGGTGAACGCCATCATCAGCCTCCTTTACCTGCCCTGTGGTGCGAGAACCGCAGATATGACCTGCCGTCAGGCCTCGCGGCGACATACCGAACATCACAGACGTGCCAGCGGGCCCGCCACACTTCGAGCGACAACCACGGACACGATGCGCCATCAGGTCATACGGCGACATACCGAACGCCACAGACCTTCCAGCGCACCCCACAACCCTCGAGCAAGAACCACGGACACGACCCCTCATCAGGCCATACGGCAGCACACCGAACACCACAGACCTTCCAGCGCACCCCACAACCCTCGAGCGAAAACCAGGGACGCGACCCGTCGCGTGGCCGCACGGCGGCGTAGCACGCGTCACCGGAGCGCCGGAACCCCCGGAACGCTCGGTGCGAGGATCACGGGTACGACCTGTTGGCAGGACACACGGTGACATGCGGCGCTCAGCCGACCTGTCGACGCCGCCAACACACTCGCGGATGAGATCGGCCGGCGGTCGCGGCAATGGGCGGGCACTACGGACCGGGCGGTGGCTTCGTGCGGCCGTACCGCTCGCGGTTATGGCGGAAACAACCGCTGACACCGACAGTCCTACGAAGCTCCACATCTCGCCGACGTTTTTCCACGCATCGCGTCTCGACGCCGGCATCGAAAGCGGTAGGTCGGCCTGGATATTCGGCCGCTCACGGCCGACCGTCGTAAGCGTCTTCATAACAGCACCTTTCGCGTGATCACATCGGTCCACAGCAGGCCCGCGCAGGCCAGGCCCGCGCCGAGCGGAAGCAGCACCGTCCCTGCGGACGAGGCGAAGAGGACGTGCAGCGGCGCTGCGCCCATCATTTGGCCGAGGGCGATGCCGAGAAGCGGCAGGCAGGCGAGGACCGCGGCAGTGGCGCGCGCACCGGCCAGCGCTGCTGTGGTGCGGCCGTGGAATCGAAGGCGGCCCGCGAGATCCGTTCGGGCTGCCGACAGCAACTCGGCCAGGGCCAGGCCATGCCGCTCGGCCACCTGCCAAGCGCCCGCGATCCGGGAAAGTTCCTCGGTGATCAAGGAATCCGGTCTGCGCAGACCCTCCGCCGCCGAGCCACCGAGCCGACTTCGTGCGGCGCCGATGGCAAACGCGCGTTCCGATTCGCCCCGCACCTCACGCGCGGCGGTCTCGGCGGCGGCGCTCGGGTGCGCCCCCACCCGTAATTCGGCGATCACGGCCTCCAAAGCGTCGAGCAGATGTCCTTGCTCGACACTCCTGCGCCGGTCCCGCGCCGCCCGGCGGGCACGCAACCCGACCGTTCCGCTGACCAGACCGGCAGCGAGGAAAGGACCAGGGCCGAAGACGAGGAGCACAACCACCACGCCTACGCTCGCAACTGCGCGAAACAGCCTTTCGCGCTCCGGCATCCGGTACTCGGCCCGCGCGGTCGACAACCGCTCGAACCGGCGGCGCGACCGCGGCGCCGGGACCACGATCAACGCCAGCGTGAGGCACAAGAGCGCGCCGCTCATCGGTCGAGCCGTTCGGCGAGCAGGCTGGACAGGTCCGTGGCGGCGGGAGCCGCATCCGTGTCGTGCCAGGCGGGCGTGATCCGCACGTGTCCCTCGCCGCTACGGTGCACGAGGCCGATCTCGCGTAAGCCGCGCGAGCCGTCGGTTCGACGGTGCACGTGCACGACGACCTGCACCGCGGCGGCGAGTTGACTGTGCAAGGCCGCTCGATCCATTCCGCCCAAGGCGGCGAGAGCTTCCAAGCGGGCCGGGACTTCTCGCGGTGAGTTGGCGTGCACGGTGCCCGCTCCTCCGTCGTGACCGGTGTTCAACGCGGTCAGCAGGTCGACCACCTCGGCTCCCCTGACCTCGCCGACCACGATCCGGTCCGGCCGCATGCGCAGCGCTTGGCGGACCAGGTCGCGCACGGTGATCGCACCGACGCCCTCCACGTTCGCGGTCCTGGCGACCAGCCGGACCACGTGCGGATGCGGTGGCGCGAGTTCCGCCGCATCCTCGACGCAGACGATCCGCTCGGACGGGTCCACCGTGGCGAGCAGGCCGGACAGCAGTGTCGTCTTGCCCGCGCCGGTGCCACCGACCACGAGGAATGCCAGCCTCGCCCGCACGATTCGTTTCAGCAGGACCTTCGCGTCGGCGGGCACCGCGCCCGCCGACGCGAGCGCGTCGAGTCCCTGAGTAGCGGGACGAAGTACGCGCAGCGACAGACAGGTGCCCCCGTGCGCGACCGGCGCGAGGACCGCGTGCAAGCGGACACCGAAGGAATCCCCCAGTGCCGCGCCGGTTCCCGTCAGCCGGCCGTCCACCCATGGTTGTGCGTCGTCGAGCCGTCGCCCGGCCGACAATGCCAGGCGCTGCGCCAGCCGCCGTACCGCGGCCTCGTCGGAGAACGTGATCGAAGTCCGCTCCAGACCGTGCCCGCGATCGATCCACACCGCGTCGGGACCTGTCACCAAGACGTCCGCGACGTGCGGATCGTGCAGCAGCGGTTCGAGTACGCCCGCGCCGGTCAGCTCCGTCTGCAACAACCGCAGGGCGCGCAGCAGGTCGGTGTCCCCAAGCACCCCGCCCGCTTCGGCGCGGATCGCGGCGGCGACCTGCGCCGGATCCGGATCACCGGTCTCGGTGGCCAGTCGCTCCCGCACCCGATCCAGCAGCTCGGTGGTCAGTATCGTGCTCATCTTCCCCGCCTCACCTCCGCTGCCCAGGTGGTGCGCCGAGCACACCGAGCACGGCGTCGGCGGCGTCGCGCAATGGTCCGCGCCCGCGGACCGAGATCCCGCCGCGCTCCAGCCGGTGCGCCAGACCGCTCTGGGCACGGACGGCGGCGAGCAGCGGAAGATCGAGCACCTCGGCGACCTCGGGCGCGCGCAGGCCACCGGGCGCCGGGCCGCGAACGATCAGGCCCTGGTTCGGGTTTCGGCGCGCGATGTGCGCGGACACCGCTTCGGCGGCGGCGACCGCCCGCAGGCGCGCCGGGACGACCAGCACCACGAGATCCGCCGAGTCGAGCATCTGGTCGGCATGCGGTCCGCGCTCACCGGAAATGTCGCAAACTACGAAATCGCCTGCGACACGGCCCGCTTCGATCACAGCGCGGACTCCGGCCGCACCGAGCTCGCGTGGCAATCGTCCCGCACCGCAGCGCCCGCAGGACAGCACCGCCAGTCCGGGCGCCGCGATGGGCAGGGCGCCGTGCAACGCGGTCGCGGAGACCCGCCCGTCCTCGATCACCAGATCGGGCCAGCGCAACCCAGCCGTGTTCTCGATACCGAGCAGCAGGTCGAGGCCACCCGCGAAGGGCGCGCCGTCCACCAGCAAGGTCTCGCGCCGGAACCCTTCCGCGGCGGCGCGCAGCGCGACCGCGGCGGCCAAGGTGGATGCCCCGGCCCCACCGCCCGCCCCCGCGACGGCGACCACCACCCCATCGCCCGCACGTTGCTCGCCGTACTCGGCAAACATCTCGATAAGCCCCACCGCCGCGCCGGGCAGGGCGATAGCCCGCTCCGCCCCGACCGAGGCGGCGGCCTGCCAGTCGAGCAAGCCTGGCTCACCATCGGTTACCAACACCACGCCGGTACGGCGCAGGTATCCCGCCGCGGCCGCCTCCCGCGCCGCCTCGGTGTCGAGTATCACCAGCGGAGCGCCCGTCCAGGCATGCCTGCCGACCGGCTGGGTCCGCTCATCGAGAGACCGTTCGGCGGCCGCCGCGATGCGCCGGACTTCCTCGCGCAGGCGGTCGTCATCGATGAGCACGAGAGCGGGCGGCGGCCCGGTCGGCTCCGATGCTTCGAGGTTCATGCAGGTCAGCGTCGCTGAACACGCGCGGAGAGAGAAGGGCCGATGTGCCGAATGTGGATAGCTTCCGGGGTGTGGACAACTTCCGAGCCGGGCGTCCTACCGCACTGTCCCTGGAATAGAGGACGGCCCCAGCCGGGGGGGGAGGAGGCTGGGGCCGTCGGGGTTCAGCCCCGGGGGGTCGGGCTGAACGCGCCTGGACCATGTCCAGGTGCCAGCAATACTACACCCAAGCCCCGCCCACAACGCAAGTCTGCCGATGGACATCTTTGCGGCCCTCGTGGCTTCGGCGTCTACGGGGCAAACTCCCCCGACGCGCCGTCCGCACGCCCGCCGCCGTTCGGAACACGCGTGCCGATCGGGCACGACCGTCGTCCGTCCGCCGCCCACCTGCGGCGGATCGAAGGCAGGGAAGCCACACGGCAGGCGCGGCAGACCCGATCCGCCGGTCTGCCAGGCCACCGCACCGGGCTGCCGGGATGATGCGGCCGCGCATGAGGAGCGCCATCCAGGGCCGCGTGGGACCACGCGGAACAGAACCGAGCACAACCGGCAGCCCGGAGGAAGGCGGCCCTACGCCGGCGTGCGAGGGCCGAAGAAGTCGCACACGATGCGGAAACACCGCCCGCCACCGGGTCGAGCGCGCGAGGACACCACCACGGAAACCTACGAAGTCCCCCCTGGCCTGCGGCCGAAGCACCGCAGTGAGCCGCCCCGCAGCTCAGCGCCCCTCCGGAAGGAGGCGACTCCGCCGCCTATCCTGGTCAGGTGGACAACTCAGCCCCTACGGGTGGACGCGTCGCGGCCTTCTTCGATCTGGACAAGACCGTGATCGCGAAGTCGAGCACGTTCGTGTTCAGCAAGCCCTTCTTCGCGCAGGGGCTGTTGAACCGCCGCGCCGTCCTGGAGAGCAGCTACGCACACTTCCTGTTCCTGCTGTCCGGTGCCGACCACGATCAGATGGAACGCATGCGCGCCCACCTGACCAGCATGTGCGCGGGCTGGGACGTCGAACAGGTGAAATCCATTGTGGGCGAGACGCTGCACGAGCTGGTCGATCCGCTGATATACGCGGAGGCCGCCGACTTGATCGCCGACCACAAGATCCGGGGCCACGACGTGGTGATCGTCTCGGCCTCCGGCGAGGAGATCGTCGGTCCGATCGCCGAAGCGCTCGGCGCTTCACACACCGCGGCTACCCGGATGGTCGTGGCGGACGGGAAGTACACCGGCGAGGTCGAGTTCTACTGCTACGGCGAGGGCAAGGTCGCCGCTGTCGAAAAGCTCGCCGCCGGCGAGGGTTACGACCTGTCGCGCTGCTACGCCTACTCCGATTCGATCACCGATCTGCCCCTGCTCGGCGCGGTGGGGCACCCCACCGCGGTCAACCCGGATCGCAATCTGCGCCGCGAGGCCACCGCACGAGGCTGGCCGATCCTGACCTTCTCCAACCCGGTGTCGCTGTGGGCGCGCTTCCAGGCGCCGTCCTCGACGACGGTCGCGGCCACGGCCGCGGTCGGCTTGAGCGCGGTGCTGGCGGGCGCGATCAGTTACCGGATGCTGCGCCGCCGGCGCTGATATCCGAGCGCTCGAGCACCTCGTGATACCTGGTCGCCGGATGCTTGCCCGAGCATTTGCCGACTTAGCACACGCCGCAGCGGACCAGGCATTTAACCACGAAACGCCGGGAAACACGCCGATTATTCAATGTCTTACAATCCCTTGATGTGAGTGCAGTCACAGTGTAGAAAGGTAACTACGGAAGGGCGGAAGGCCAAGGCAGTACCGGAAGAGAAGGCACTGTCTCCCGACCATCCTTCCCAGCACGGACACCAGGCACCCACGCGGAGCGCGCCGCGACAAGGGCAGAAGCGTTGTGGGCCTGCGAAATACGGATAGTCGACGGCGAAGGCCTCGCACAGGTTGCGGGGATGAACCGGCCGATGTCCGGATTGTCGCCGAGGCCGCAGAACACAACCCACCCAGCACGCTTGGTAACCGGGTAGTCCGTGCTAGCGGGCGGTGAGGTCGACAGACAACGCCGCCCGCTTTGATGTGTCCGGGGTTATCCCGCCGCCGAGTCGGCGATCGATGTGGCTTCGCGCGCACCGTCTTCGAAGGCCGCGCAGCAGAAGATCACCCATCCGCCGACGGCCTCCACTTCCCCGGACTCGAACCCGGCGGCCGCGTCCAGGTACGCCTGACGCCTGCGCAACAAGAACACCTCCGGCACGCCGAGGCTGTGCGGGTCCAGCCCACTGGACACCGCGACCAGCCGGGACGCCGCCCGCGCGACCACGCCGTCGGCCGTGCCGAACGGCTTCAGCGCCAGTAGCTCACCGTGTACTACGGCGGCGAGCACCGGGGCGGGCGCGCGGGAGCCGACCACGGTTTGCGCCAGCAGGTCCAGCCGCTGCGCTACCCCGGAGTCGAAGCGCGGCCTGCCGAGCGACTCCTCCTGCGGTACCAGGTCGGCCGCGGCGAGCAGATGCAGCCGCGCCAACGCCTGCAGCGGAGCGCGCTGCCAGGTGCCAACCAGATTCCGCAGCGCGTCCCCATCCAGCGCCTGACCGACGCGCAGCGACCCGGCCAGTATCGGGTCCGCCACCCGCCCGTCGGCGGGGATGTCCGTGCTGCCGCCGTCGATGGCCGCCGAGGACCGCGCCGCGCGCACCGCGGCCTCGGCCGCCGTGGTCGGCCACCCGCGCCGGTTCGCTTTGTGCCGGTGCACTTCGGCGAGCGCGTCGCGGGCGCGGTCGGCCGCGTCCCGGACACCGGGAAGATCGACGAGGGGCTGCAGCGGATCGGTCACGGCATACGAGGCTACTTGCGGCCGCGCGGACCGATCCGCGCGCCCGGCTCGCCTACCCGGCCAGCAGATCGCGTCCCGGGATCGCGTCGAGCAGCTTGCGCGTGTACTCCTGCCGAGGATGGTCGAACACCTCGTCGGTCGTCGCCGCTTCGACCACCTTGCCGCGCTGCATGACGAGCACGTCGTCGGCGATCTGCCGGACGACGGCCAGATCGTGGGTGATGAACAGATACGCCAGACCCAGCTCGGCCTGCAGCTCGTTGAGCAGCCGGAGGATCTGAGCCTGCACCAGCACGTCGAGTGCGGACACCGCCTCGTCGCACACCACCACCTCCGGCCGGAGTGCGAGCGCACGCGCGACGGCCACGCGCTGACGCTGCCCCCCGGACAGCTCGTTGGGGTAGCGCCGCAGCACATCGGCCGGCAGCGCCACCTTGTCGAGCAGCTCCCGCACGGTCGCCTCCCGTTCTTCGGGGGTGCCGATCCGATGGGTGCGCAACGGCTCCTCGATGGTGCGGTAGATGGTGTACATCGGGTCGAGCGAGCCGTAGGGGTCCTGGAAGATCGGTTGCACCCTGCGGCGGAAGGCGAACGCGCCCTTGCGGTCCAGGGCGGTCACGTCCTTGCCGTCGAACGTGACCGTGCCGGAGGTGGGTGCGAGCAGCCCGAGCACCATCTGCGCCACCGTCGTCTTGCCCGAGCCGGATTCGCCGACGATCGCCGTGGTCGACCCGCGCCGCAGCCGGAACGACACGTCGTCCACGGCGACGAATTCGGTCGATCTCCACGGCGTGCGCTCGCGGATGCGGAACGTCTTCGTCAAGTGCTCGGCGACCAGCACCTCATCCGGAACCACCGTGAGTTCCGTGTCGGCCGCCGCCGCCTGCTCGGCCACCTGGACCGCCTGCGCGCGGATCTCCGCCCGGCGCCGCACCGCCGAGCGCCGCGCGGCCAGCGACGGCGCCGAACTCACCAGCCGCTTGGTGTACAGGTGCTGGGGATCGCGCAGAATCCGCAGGGCCGGGCCGGATTCCACGACGCGGCCGCGATACATCACCACCAGGTGTTCGGCCCGCTCCGCCGCCAGGCCCAGGTCGTGGGTGATCAGCAGCACGGCGGTGCCGAGTTCGGCGGTGAGCCGGTCGAGATGGTCGAGGATCTGTCGCTGCACGGTCACGTCGAGCGCCGAGGTCGGTTCGTCGGCGATGAGCAGCTTGGGCCGGCAGGACAGGCCGATCGCGATCAGCGCGCGCTGGCGCATGCCGCCGGAGAACTCGTGCGGATACTGGTTCACCCGGCGTTCGGCGTCGGGCATGCCCGCTTCCTCGAGCAGCTCCACGGCCCGTTTCCTGGCGGCCTTGCCCTTCGCGATGCCGTTGGCCTCCAACGTCTCGCGGATCTGGAATCCGACCTTCCACACCGGATTCAGATTCGACATCGGGTCCTGCGGCACCAGCCCGATGCCGCTGCCGCGGACCGCGACGATTTGTCGTGCGGAGGCCGCCGTGAGGTCCGTGCCGTCGAATCTGATCGACCCGGAGGTGATCCGGCCCGTGCCGGGCAGCAGGTCGATGATCGCGTGCGCGGTGGTCGACTTCCCCGAACCGGATTCGCCGACGATGGCCACGGTCTGCCCGGGATAGACCGACAGGCTCACATCGCGGACCGCGGGCACCGGCTTGCCGTCGGCGGTGAAACTCACGTTCAGATCGGTGATCTCCAGCAGCGGGCGCTCGGTCTCGCTCATCGCTTCCTCGCCTTCGGATCCAGGGCGTCCCGCACGGCGTCGCCCAGCATGATGAAGCTCAGCACGGTCAGCGCGAGCGCCGTCGCCGGATAGAACAGGATGGCCGAGGTGCGGATCTCCTTCTGCCCGGTGGCGATATCCGCACCCCAGGACACCACCGTGCGCGGCAGGCCGACGCCGAGATAGGACAGCGTCGCCTCGGTGACGATGAAGACGCCCAGCCACAGTGTGGTCACCACGATCAGCGGTCCCGCCGCGTTCGGCAGCACGTGACGCAGAAGCGTCCGGATGCGGGAGACGCCCAATGCTTTCGCCGCCGTGACGTAGTCGCTGTTCCTCGCTTGGATGACGGCGCTGCGCGCGATCCGCGCCGCCTGCGGCCAGGTGAACGAGGCGAGGATGACGATCACCGTCCAGATCGTGCGCGCGTCCAGCAGCTGCATGATCACGATGGCGGCCAGCATCAGCGGGATCGCGTAGAAGATTTCGGCGACCCGGGAGACGATCGAGTCCAGCGGCCCGCCGTAGAAGCCCGACAGCGCCCCGAGCGTCCCGCCGATCAGTACGAACAGCGACGTCGCGCCGACACCGGCGAGTACGGAGGCCCGCGCGCCGTAGACCGTCCGGGCGTAGATGTCGCAGCCCTGCTTGTCGAAACCGAACGGGTGGCCCGCGCCGCGCGGGTCCATGCTGAAATCGCCATTGCAATACCGCGGGTCCTGATCGGTGAACAACCCCGGCCAGATAACCACGATCAGCACGAACACGATCAGCACCGACGCCACGACGAAGATGGGGTTGCGCCGCAGCTGCCGCCACGCGTCGCGCCAGATGCTGGTCGGCGCGCCTGCGGCAGGCACGGCGTCGGTGGCGAGCACCTCGACCTCGTCGGGCGGGGCGACGAAGTGCTCCTGGCCGCGGCGCGGCGGCCCCTCGGTCAGGTCAGGCATAGCGGATCCTCGGGTCGAGTGCGGCGTAGAGCAGGTCTACGACCAGGTTGGTGACCAGGAAGATGACGATCAGCACCGTGACGAAGGAGACCACGGTCGGCGGTTCGCCCCTGGTGATGGCCTGGTAGAGCGTGCCGCCGACGCCCGGGATGTTGAAGATGCCTTCCGTGACGATCGCGCCGCCCATCAGGGCGCCCAGATCGGCGCCGAGAAACGTGATCACCGGGATCATCGAGTTGCGCAGGATGTGCACGGTCACCACACGCGGCCTGCCGAGTCCCTTGGCGGTCGCCGTGCGCACGTAGTCGGCGGACATGTTCTCCGCCACCGAGTTCCGGGTCAGTCGCAGAACGTAGGCGAACGACAGCGAGCCGAGCACGAACGCGGGCACCAGCAGTTCACCGACCGTCGCCTTACCGGACACGGTCACCGGAACGATCCCCCACTTCACCCCGAGCAGATACTGCGCGAGGAAGCCCACCACGAAGACCGGCACCGCGATGACGATCAGACTGACCACGAGCATCGTCGAATCGAACAGTTTGCCTTTGCGCAGCCCTGCGATCAGGCCGAACAGCACGCCGAAGACCGACTCGATCAGCACGGCCATGAGCGCCAGCTTGATTGTGATCGGGAACGCGCGCGCGAGTTCGTCCCGCACCGGCCTGCCGGAGAAGGCGGTGCCGAAGTCCAGCGTGACGATGCCTTTCAGGTACAGCAGGTACTGCACGAGGAAGGGCTCGTCGAGGTGGTAACGCGCCCGCAGCTGTGCCTCGACCGCGGGCGTCATCGGTTTGTCACCGGCCAGCGCGTGGATCGGATCGCCCGGGACGAGGAACACCAGGGCGTAGATGAGCAGCGTCGCCCCGAGGAACACGGGGATCATCTGAAGCAGACGCCGCACGACATACCAGGCCATTTCGCCTCCTGGGTAGCGCCGCCGAGCGCCGTGCGGACGCCGGGCGGCTGGCGGCTACTTCTCGATGTTCTCGAAGGCGAACAGACCGTTCCAGGCGAGTTCGGCATTCCGCACCCGGTCGGAGCGGCCCGCCGCGGCCACGTAGTCGAACACGGGAATGTCGGCCAGGTCCTTGATCAGCAGCGCCTGCGCCTGCGCGACGAGCTTGTAGGACTCCTCCTGGGTCGACGCGGCCAAGGCGGCATCGAGCAAGCGGTCGAACTCGGGACTGTTGTAGTCGACGTTGTTGGTATCGGAGTAGCTGTAGTACTGCGAGGTGAGGAACTGCAGCATGGTCGGGTAGTCGCCCTGCCAGCCGTAGCGGAACGCTTTGTTGATCGTGTGCGCGTTCACCTCGTCGCGGATGTTCTTGAACGTCGGGTACGGCACGCCGATGGCGTCGATGCCGAGGGTGTTCTTGACGCTGTTGGCCACCGCCTCCACCCAGGCCTGATGGCCGCCGTCGGAGTTGTAGGCGATCTCGTAGCGGCCCGACCACGGCGATATCGCGTCGGCCTGTGCCCACACCTTCCTGGCCTCGTCGGGGTTGTACTTCAGCACCTCCGTGCCGGGCAGGTTCGCGTCGAAGCCGGGCAGCGTGCTGGCGGTGAAGTCGCGTGCCGGGATCCGGGTGCCGTGGAAGATGTTCTGCGCGATCTGTTCCCGGTTGATCGCCATCGAGATCGCGCGGCGCCGCAGCAGCCCCTCCTGGCCGGCGAAGTGCGCGACATTCGCCTGGATGCCGATGTGCTGATTCTGGGCGGTCGGCTTGGTGATCGCGCGGTCGCCGAGATCCTGCTGATAGGAGGTGAGCGCGCTGTCGGGCACGGTGTCGAGCGCGTCGAGGTTGCCCGCCTGCAGGTCCGCGTACGCGGTATCGAAGGACTGGTACATCACGAACCGCAGCCCTTTGTTCTTGGCCGGGCGGCCGCCTCGGTATTCCGGGTTGGGCACCAGATCGATCTTGACGTTGTGCTCCCACGCCCCGGTCCGGGCGAACTTGTACGGGCCGTTGCCGATCGGGTTCTCCCCGAACGCCTTCATGTCCTTGAAGGCGGCTTCGGGCAGCGGATAGAACGGCGCGTACCCGAGTTCGGTCTCGAAGTCGATCGACGGAGCTTTCAGCTCGATGGTGAAGGTGCGGTCATCGATCACCTTCAGGCCCGACATCGTCTGTGCCGTCGGCTTTTCCGCGGACACCTCGTCGAAACCGACGATGGGGCCGAACACGTAGCTCTGCAACTGCGCGTTGCTGCCGAGTGCCCCGTAGTTCCACGCGTCGACGAACGACTTCGCCGTCACCGGGGTGCCGTCGGTGAACTTCCAGCCGGGCTTGATGGTCACCCGGTAGTTCTTCCGATCCGTGGTCTGGATCGACTCCGCCATCTCGTCGTGCGCCTTGCCGTCGGCGTCGTAGTACTTCAAGCCCGCGAACAGCCGGTCGACCACGCGGCCGCCCATGTTCTCGTTGGTGTTGGTGGGCACCAGGGGATTCTGCGGCTCCCCGCCGTTGACGGTGACGATGTCGGCATCGGCGCCGTCGCCCGAGGAACATGCGGACAGCCCGAGCGTCGTGGCCAGTACGACTGCCGCGGTCAGCGCCATCGCTCTGTGGAATTTCAACGCGTCCTCCCGGTGCGAGAAGGGGGGAGCCGATCGGCACCCGCGCGAGGTCCATCAGCGCATGCCGACACGATCCCCCTGTGTGTTGGCAGAGTAACGACCGGCGCGGGCACTGTCACCTGATTGCGCCGAAGTTCGGCGCACTTGTTACCGATCCGGCAACATCGCCGAAACACCCCATGTTTCGTGCGGAAACGGGCCATTCGACCGAAATATTGCCTTCGTCGGGGCGGGGAAGGGACACACATCCCGGGACGACACGCGGCAATGCGGCGCGCGCGGAGCCCGGCCGATACACCGCACGCGGCATGGGTCACAGTTGATTACTGTCGAACTCGGCTGCGTCGAATCGTGCGCTCAGGCTACGTGGAAAGAAGAGACGAGATGACTGGAACCAGCGCCGACCACAGGGACTCGTACCCGCCGAGCGCGGAGTTCGCCGCTCAGGCGAACGCCGACGCGGGGTTCTACCAGCGGGCGGCGGCCGATCGGGAAGCATTCTGGGCCGAGCA